>NZ_BDIY01000003.1 GCF_002072155.1 Roseovarius sp. A-2
TCCATCACGCTATCGACCACCGCGCAGGCGTTGGAGCCGGGATCCTTCACCACGTAGCTGATCGTGTTGGTGGCCTCGTCAAAGAACGCCGTGACCTGCGGATGCACATCCATGTTCACCGGGTAATTGCCCATGATGCTCTCTCCTTTACTCCGGGATGCAAGTCCCGTTTGCACGACCAATAAAGCGTAGTGCCGGGATGTTCGGTGATAAGATCACAAACATTCTATAATCGGAATATAAAAACACAGCGATGTTCCCTCAAGTGTCGGGGGCACCTTTCCGACTTCCCATCACTGCCTTAAGGATTATCTGGCGTGACGAAGGAGCGTTTGCACCTGATCGGCGGGCGATATCGCCTTTCAGGCGCGGCGTGGCCTGCAGAAATACCCCAAACAACTTTCGGGCGGGCAGCAACAGCGAGTGACCACCGCCCGCACCCTTGCCGCCGGGCCATAACTCGTGCTGGCCGACGAGCCGACCGGCAATCTCGACGAGGCAGGCTCGGATGCCCGGACAATCACCTCGGTGCCCTATTGGGAAGGACCGGTCACCATCAGCGGCAACCATTCCGGCACCGGCTATCCGGAAATGACCGGCTACGATGAATGATCCGGTCACGCCGCGCGATCCGCAGCGTGACCGGATGGCCCTTAGCCGCCCGGCGTGAGCTTGTGGATCGAGCCTTCTTCCATGGCGGTATAGAGACTGCCATCCGGCCCCAGCACCAGTGCCCGGAAGCGGCCCGATTGCATCGGCAGGGTCATCTCGGTGACATCGACCACCGATGTATCGCCGTCGAGTTCGATCACGTCTATGCGCTGGCCGATCGGTGTGCCGCCAAAGCCGATGCCCATCAGGCTGACCGCCAGGGCCCCGTCCCAGTCGCCCCATTGCTCGCCCTGCAGGAAGGCGGCCGCCGAGGTGCCTTGCGACCAGCCATTGTTGGTCCAGATCGGCGGCATCGCGTCGGGATAGCTCTCGAAATCGGTCATCGGCATGAACGAGGCGCGCGCGTAGCGGTTCATTCCCTCCGATTGGTTGGGCATGTAACCGCAATACCCGTCCGGGCAGTCGCCGCGCCCGGCCATGTTGTCGCGCGGATCCCAGCCGCCATTACCCCCGTTCTGCAACGCGGTGATTTCGTCGGAATGCCAGGGGCCATGCTCGGCCGCGATCGGTGTGCCGGTGCCGGGATGAAAGGCGATGCCCTGCACGTTGCGATGGCCATAGGTATAGGTCCGAGTGTCAAAACCTTCAGGCGGCGTGTTTTCTTGATGGGCTTTTCCGTCGGTATCGAGTCGCAGCACCTTGGAACCCATAATCGTCGGGCTTTGCGGGATCTTCGGATTGTGGTTGTCGCCGGTGGTCAGCCAAAGCGCCCCGTCGGGGCCAAAGCGCACGCGCCCGCCATTATGCGCGCCGGGGCCTCCGAACGGGTGATCGCTGGCCTCCACCTTATACGGCACGTCATCGACAATGTCGGTGCGGTCTGACACGTCGGTGAAATCCTCGTTCACCACGAGGCGCATCAGACGGTTGGTGCGCGGGTTTGATTTCTCGGAGGTCGAATAGACATAGATCCGGCGGTTGTCGGAGAAATCCGGGTCGATCGCGACACCCATCATCCCGGCCTGCCCCTCGCAGACGAGATCGGCGGCCGCCGAGGCATAGCCCTCGCTGCCCGACATGCCCAGAAGCGCGTTGACGGTGCCGTCGGGCATCCGCACCGAGAGGCCGTCGCATTTCTCGGTGAAAAGCATCGTGCCATTGGCGAGAAAGGCCATGTCCCACGGGCTGTCGAGCCCGTCGAGTACGACTTCGTGTTGCAGGCTTGTGGTGTTCATGCCGGATTGCGCAAGCGCGGGGTTTGCGCCAATCACCGTGGCAAGGGCACCTGCGGCCAGGCTGGCCAAGGCGCGGTCGGTCGGTCGAATCGTCATGGTATCCTCCCTTCAACGGCCGCCATATGCGGCCGTTTTCCTGTATCGCGTCTTTCAGGATAACCCGGAATGCGTGTGCTGCAACATTCGGCAGGTCAAAAAGGGAAAGCCGAAGGCGACCCCGGGCATGGCCCGAGGTGGGTCGCGCGCCGCTCAGCGGTCGCTCAGGGCCTCGAACAGGCGTGCGACCGCCTCGGCCCCAGGATCGACATGGCCGCGCAATTGCTCAATGTTGATATAGGCGGCGCGCCCGGCGCGCGCGCGCTCCATCGCGGCGGTCTTGTCCGCGCCCTCGCGCGCCGCCTGTGCCGCCGCCGCCAGACCCTGCGGCAGGGCCGCGAGCGCGGGATGAAGCGCGTCGATCATGGTCCGGTCGCCGGGCCGCGCGCCGCCGATCTCCTGCATCCTTGCCAGCCCCGCCTCCAGCGCCTCGCCCATGCTCTGCCCGCTCGAGGCGGCATCGCCTGCCGCGGCAAAGAAGATTGCCAGCAACACCCCCGAAGAGCCGCCCATGGTCTCGCTCAACTCCTGCCCGATGGCACGATAAAGCTGCGTGTGATCCGAAAGCGGCAGCCGGTCCATCGCGGCGATCAGCGCGCGCGCCGCCGAGGCCAGGGTAGAGCCGGTATCGCCGTCGCCCGTCTTGGCGTCGAGCGCGTTGAGATCGGTTTCGGCGGCGATCAGGATCTCGCAGCACTGGGTCAGAAAGGCCCGTGTCGCCCCGTGATCCGAGGCCAGCGGGCGAATCGGGCGCAGCCCGTCAGGCAGTTCCACGGTTCCGACCGGCGCGATCTCGGCCATGCCCGGCCAGGCGGCCAGCGGCACGGCTCGGTGCAGCGCGGCCAGATCAGCCGCATCGGCAGGAAACAGCGATACCGAAAAGCCCCGCATGTCGAGCGAGGTCATCATCGCCGCCGGTCCCACAACATGCGACAGGCGGCCCGCGAGCGGCGACTGCACCAGCTCATGCGCCAACACCGCCATCTCCAGCACCGAGGCACCGCCCAGATTGTTGAGCAGCGCCACGTGCCGTACGTCCGGCGCGGTAAACGTCGCGAGCTTTTCGGCGACCATATGCATGGCCGAGCGCGCATCGGTATAGGCCACCTGCTCGACCCCGGCCTCGCCATGGATGCCAAGGCCCAGCTCGGCCTTGCCCGGTGCGATCCGCTCTTCACGCGGCGCGCCCGGCACGGTGCAGGTATCAAGCGACATGCCGATGGAATGCGTGCCCGTCACCACCCGCGCCGCCGCCGCCGCCACCTCGTGGAGCGGCGCGCCCTGCTCGGCCAGGGCACCGGCGATCTTGTGCACGAAAAGCGTACCCGCCACGCCGCGCGCCTGCGGCAGATCGGGCAGCGCGATATCGTCATCGACGATCACCATTTCGACCTTGAGGCCGAAGGCGCGCGCGCGTTCCGCCGCCAGCCCATAATTCAGCCGGTCACCGGTATAGTTCTTGACGATCAAGAGGCATCCCGCCTCGCCGGTCACGGCCATTATACCCGCCAGCACCGCATCGACCGAAGGGCTGGCGAAGACATCGCCGCAGACCGCCGCCGTCAGCATCCCCTCACCGACAAAACCCGCATGCGCCGGCTCGTGCCCCGAGCCGCCGCCCGACACCAGCGCCACGCGTGACCGGTCCCAGCCCGCGCGCATCACCACCCGGATATGCGGGTAGCCGTCCAGTCGCACCAGCCGTCCGCCCGAGGTGGCGATCAGCCCGTCGATGGCCTCCTGCACGATATCTTCCTTGCGGTTGATGAATTGGGTCATTCTCTCTCTCTCCTCAGGCCCGGATGCGCGCCCCGTCAGCGGCAAAGAAAAACGGACGATGCGGTGCGATGGCGACCACGTCGCCCCTGCGCAGGGCGGTATGCGGGTCGGTCACGGTGACGATGTCATGGTCGCGGAAATTCAGATGCAGCCGGGTCTGATCGCCCAGCCGTTCCACCCTTGTGACACGTGCGTCCTGCCCCTCTCCCTGCCGGATCTGCTCGGGCCGCAGCCCGATGGAGCGCGCGCCGGGTGGCGCGGTGCCAAAGAGATCGGCGGGCAGGATGTTGATGCGCGGCAGGCCCAGGCGGCTCGCGGCATAGATGCTGACCGGGTCCTCGTAGATCTCGCGCGGGGTGCCGGTCTGCACCAGCCTGCCTTCGTCGAGCACACCCACATGCGTGGCCATGGTCATCGCCTCGATCTGGTCATGGGTGACATAGAGGATCGTCGCGCCCGAATCCGCCTGAATGGATTTCAGCTCGATCCGCAGGTCGGCGCGCAGCTTGGCGTCGAGCGAGCTGAGCGGCTCATCCATCAGATAGGCAACCGGGTCGCGCACCAGCGCGCGCCCGATCGAGACGCGCTGCATCTCGCCACCCGAGAGCGCGGTCGCCTTGTTGTCGAGCTTGTGCGCGATTTGCAAGGTTTCGGCGACCCGCGTGACCTTTTGCGCCATCGCGTCGCGGGGCGTGCGCAGAAGCGGCGATTTGAGCGGAAATTCGAGGTTTTCGCGCACCGTGAGATGCGGGTAGAGCGAATATTGCTGGAACACCATCGCCACGTTGCGCTGCGCAGGCGTCAGCCCGGTCACCTCTTGCCCGCCGATCCGCACCTCGCCCGCATCGGGGCGCGTCAGGCCCGAGACCGCGCGCAGCGTAGTGGTTTTGCCCGCCCCGGTCGGCCCGAGCAGCACCATGAAGGCGCCATCCGGCACATGCAGGTCGAGCGCGTCGAGCGCGGTGGTGGTGCCGTATCGCACCGTGACGCCCGAGAGCGTGACCTCAGCCATGTGACAGCACCCCCTCATTGGCCGAGGAGCGCAGCGCGCGCCCGGTCGCCGTGTCAAAGACCGACAACGTGCGCGCATCGAGGTCGAGCCCGGCGGTCTCGTGCATCGCAACCCGCCGATCCGAGGCAATGCGCGCCTTCACCTCGCCGAACGCCGTGCGCAGGGTGACGATCTGCGTGGTGCCGAGATATTCGGTTGCCAGCACCTCGCCGCGCAGCGCGCCCGAATCGCTCAGCCGCACATGCTCGGGCCGCACGCCTAGCGCGAAATCGCCTGCCACCCCCTCGCGCAGCGCTGGCATGGCAAGCCGCGCGTCGCCTAGCATCACGTGATCGGCACCCGCGCCGAGCATGCCATGCCCGCGCAGCATGTTCATCGGCGGTGCACCGATGAAATCGGCTACAAACATCGTGGCGGGCCAGTCGTAGATATCCTGCGGCACGCCGAACTGTTCGACGACACCGTGATTCATCACCACGATCTTGTCGCCCATCTGCATCGCCTCGAGCTGATCATGGGTGACATAGACGGTGGTCGCCCCCATCCGGTCATGCAGCGCGCGCAGCTCTTCGGACATGCGTTCGCGGAATTCCGCATCGAGCGCGCCGAGCGGCTCGTCCATGAAGAACGCCTTTGGCTCGCGCACGATCGCCCGGCCAAGTGCGACGCGCTGCCGGTCGCCGCCCGACAGCCCGCCTACGGGTTTGTCGAGCATCGCCTCGATGCCGAGGATACGCGCCACCTCGGCGACACGCTCGCGGACCTGCGCGCGCTTCATGCCTTGGCTGATCAGCGGATAGGCGATGTTGCGACGCACGTTCATATGCGGGTAGAGCGCGAACATCTGGAAGACGAAGGCGATGTCGCGCTGGCTCGCCGGTTTCTGGCCGACCTCCTCACCGTCGATATAAACCCGCCCCGAGCTTGGCAGCTCCAGCCCGGCCATCATCCGCAGTGTCGTCGTCTTGCCACAGCCCGATGGCCCCAGCAGCATGAAGAATTCGCCATCCTCGACCGTGAATGTCGAGGATTGCACGGCGGTGAATGCCCCGAAGTCCTTGCGCAGATGTTCGATCTTGATCTGGGCCATGATCACTCCGGGAAATGGCTGACAATGAGGAACATCACCGTGCCCACAAGGATCACGATGAAGGACCACGTATAAAGCGCGAGGAAGAAGGGTTGCATCAGCATCACCACCCCCACCGCGATGAGGATCGAGGCCAGCATCTCCCACGGGCCGCGGCGCAGGCGTAGAAAGGCTTTGAGGATCTCACTCATTTGCGGACCGCCCCAAAGGTGATGCCCCGCAGCAGATGCTTGCGCAACAGGATGGTAAAGACCATGACCGGCACCAGAAAGATCGTGGCACCTGCGGCCACGGCGGGCCAGTCCTTGCCGCCGACGCCGATGATGGTGGGGATAAAGGGCGGTGCCGTCTGCGCGGTGCCCGAGGTCAGCAGCACCGCGAAGGCGTATTCGTTCCAAGCAAAGATCAGGCAGAAAATCGCGGTCGAGGCAATGCCGGTGGCCGCCTGCGGTAGCACCACCTTGGTAAAGGCCTGAAACCGGGTATAGCCGTCGATCAGCGCCGCCTCTTCGTATTCGACCGGGATTTCGTCGATGAACCCCTTGAGCAGCCAGACCGAGAGCGACAGATTAACCGCCGTATAAAGCAGGATCATACCGAGATGCGTGTCGTTGAGGCCCAGTTGGCGGAACATCAGGAAGATCGGGATCGCCACGGCGATGGGGGGCATCATGCGGGTACTCAGGATGAAGAACATCAGATCGTCCCGCAGCGGCACCCGAAAGCGCGAGAACGCATAGGCCGCGGCGGTGCCCAGCACCATGCACAGGAAGGTAGAGCCGAAGCCGATGATCACCGAGTTGACGAACCGCTCGCCATAGCGCGACGGCCCGGCGATGCTCTGCCCCTGTTCGCGCGCGATGCGTTCATACCATGTCTCGGCGGGCGGCGGCGTGGCCTGTTCCTCCTCGCTGATCCGGGTGCGCGTGGTGAACAGGTTGACATAGCCCTCCAGCGACGGTTCGAAGATGACCTTGGGCGGGTAGGCGATGGAATCCTCAGGTGATTTGAACCCGGTGGCGATGATCCACAAGAGCGGCAACAGCGTGATCATTGCATAGAGCACCACCGTCACACCGGCGATCCAGCGCGACAGGGGCGAGGGGTCGGTGACCGAATAACTCATCTTTCCTTCACCTTGTTCAGCGCCTTGACGTAGATCGAGGCCAATCCGAAGACGGTGACGAAAAGGATCACCGCATAGGCCGAGGCATAGCCGGTGCGCCAGCGCTCGAACGCCTCGCGCTTGAGGTCGATCGAGGTGAGCGTCGTGGTATTGCCCGGCCCGCCGCCGGTCAGTTGCACCACCAGATCGAACATCTTGAAATTCTCGATGCCGCGAAATAGCACCGCCAGCATCAGGAACGGCAGCACCATCGGCACGGTGATGGTCCAGAACTGCCGCCATTTGCTGGCGCGGTCACATTCCGCGGCCTCGTAGATTGACGCCGGGATCGAGCGTAGCCCGGCAAGGCAGATCAGCATCACGAAGGGTGTCCACATCCAGGTATCGGCGATCACGATGGCCCAGGGGGCCAGATGCACATCGCCGATCATCGAGAAACTCGCCGGATCAACGCCGGTGAAAAACGCCACGGCATGATTGAACAGCCCGATTTGCGGCTGATAGAGAAAGGTCCAGAAATTGCCGACCACTGCGGGGCTGAGCATCATCGGCAGTACGATCACCGTGGTCCAGAAATTGCTGCTCCGGAACTTGCTGTTGATCAGCCAGGCAAGAGCAAAGCCGATCAGCACCTGCAACACAATCGTCCAGATCAGAAAATGCGCGGTGGCCTGCATGGTCTGCCAGACATCGGCATCGGTCAGGATTCGCTCGTAATTGCGCAGCCCGATCCACTCGATATCCCGGTTCGGGCGGTTGACCCGGTAATTGGTAAAGCTGAGCCGGATCGTCCAGATCAGCGGAAAGATATTGACCGCCAGCAACAGAAAGAGCGTGGGGGCCACGAAAATCCACGCAATCGCCCGGTCCGACAGCCCCCGCACGCGGGCCGCGACCGGCTCGGGTGTGGCGTGGGCGGCGCGGGTGATCGTTGACTTGACCATGGGCGGAGCATCCTCTGGTGCCGGGCGCGGAATGCGGCGCGGCGATTCTGTGGTGACGGGTCGGGCGATGGTCCCGGGCGGGGTGGCACGCCCGGGATGCGGGGCCTAGAGCTTGCCCTCATCCTCGAAGATGATGGTCCAGTCCTCGACCAGCGCATCGAGCGCCTCCTGCGCCGTGCCGCTGCCTGCGATCACGTAATTGTGGACGTGATCCTGCATCGACAGCAACAGATCGGCATAGGCCGGTTCCGCCCAGAAATCCTTGACGATGGCCATCGAGTCCAGGAACGTCTGCGCGTAGGGCTGGCTACTGGCAAAGCCGGGGTCTTCGACCACCGCATTCAGCGCCGAATAGCCGCCCGATTCCCACCATTTCTGCTGCACCTCGGGCTGCGCGAACCACTTGATGTATTCAAGCGCCGCGTCCTGCTTCTCGGAATAGGCGACGACCGAAATCCCTTGCCCGCCAAGCTGCGCGAAATGCCCACCGGGCCCTGCCGGATTGGGGAAATAGCCCGATTTGCCGCCGCCGACATTGGGATCGGCCTCGACCCCCGGCCAGATGAAGGCAAAGTTCATCTGAAGCGCCACCTGCCCGGATTTGTAGGCGTCGATATTCTCGCCCATATACCAGTTGGACGAGCCCGGCGGCGTGCAGCAGTCATAAAGCGCCTTGTAGAATTCCAGCCCCGCCACCGCGCCTGCCGAATTGATATAGCCGTCCAGATCATAGGGGTTGTCGGGATTGTCGTATTCGAACCCGTAATTATAGAGCGCGTTGGTCACGCCCATTGTGATCCCCTCCGAGCCACGCTCGGTATAGATCGCGGCACCGTAGACCGTGGTGCCGTCGATCTCGCGGCCCTGAAAGAACTCGGCGATATCCTTGAGTTCCTCAAGCGTGTTCGGTGCATCAAGCGCGCGGCCGTGTTTTTCCTGGAACTCGGCCTGCAACTCGGGTCGCTCGAACCAGTCCTTGCGGTAGGTCCAGCCGACCACGTCGCCAAAGGCCGGCAACGCCCAGTAATTCGGCGTACCCTTGGGCCATTCCGAATAGCCGGTGACGGTGGCGGGGATGAAATCCGCCATGTCGATGCCTTCCTGCGCGAAGAAATCATTGAGCTTGACGTAATGCCCGCTTTCCGCCGCGCCGCCGATCCATTGGCTGTCGCCGATCATCAGGTCGCAGAGCTGTCCGCCTGAATTCAGCTCGTTCAGCATCCGGTCGGCGAAATTGGGCCAAGGCACGAATTCGAAACCCATGTCATGCCCGCTCTGCGCCTCGAAATCCTTGCTCAACTCGACCAGCGCGTTGGCCGGATCCCAGGCCGCCCAGCACAGTGTCAGGTCTTCGGCCTGTGCCGCCGGTGCGGTGCCGACGGTGAGCGCCGCCGCTGCGGTCAATGCGAGTGTGCTTTTCATTCCGAAACTCCTCCCAAGAGTGATGTCGCAGCCTCCTCGCAGCGACTCGGTAGTAAAATCTTCTTAGGTGACGCACGTGCATCAAAGCAAGAAAAATCTGAGGCACGTGCCTCAAATACCTTGCATGATGCCGAAATATTGCCGAAATTGGATCAGATTGAGGGAGGAAATACAGACAGATGCGCCCGACGACCAAAGATTTGGCCCGCGAGGCTGGGGTGAGTCGCGCCACCGTGGACCGCGTGCTCAATGGCCGCCCCGGCGTGCAGGAAAAGACCGTCAGAGCGGTGCAGGACGCCATTGCCCGGCTCGGTTTCGAGCGCAACCTCTCGGCGGCCAATCTCGCCAAGCGGCGGGTCTACCGATTCGATTTCCTGTTGCCGCGCGAGGGCGGCGAGTTTCTGGCCGAACTCGAGACGCAAATCCGCGACCACGGCCAGCAGATGCGCGCCGACAGCGTCGAGATCCGCGCCCGCCGTGTGCTCGAGCGCGATCCGCATCAGGTGGTGGCCACCCTTGCCGCGCTCTCGCCCGACGAGGTGGACGGCGTGGCGATCATGGCCTCTGAAAGCCCGCAGGTCCGCGACGCCACCCTGCGCCTGAACGAGCGGGGCATCCACGTGGTGCAGTTCATCTCGGGCCAGCACGGCGTGCGGCCCTTCGATTTCGTGGGCATCGACAACCATGCCGCCGGGGCCACGGCGGCGCGGCTGCTTGGCGGGTTCTGCAACCGCCTGCAGGGCCATGTCCTCGTGATCACCGAATCAATGAATTCGCTCGACAGCGCTGAGCGGCGGCTCGGCTTTGATCATGTGCTGAACACGCGGTTCGCGGAGCTTGCCGCCCTGCCCACGCTGGAGACCCATGGCGATCCGGCGCGCGCGCGGACCATCGTCGCCGCCGCCTTTCGCAATTTTCCCGATATCGTCGGGGTCTATGTCATGAGTTCCGAGGCCGCCGCGCCGCTCGACGCGATCCTGCGCCATGACCGGCACGCGCAGTTGACGATCATCGCCCATGAGCGAACCGAGAGCACCCTCGACCTGCTGGAGCGTGACCGGCTGGATGCGCTGATCGTGCAAAACCCTGGCCATGTGGTGCGCAGTGCGGTGCGACTGCTCAAAAGCCGTTGCGACGGCCGACAGCCGCTCGCCTCGCAGGACGATATCCGGATCGAGATCTTGCTGAAGGAGAATATCGGTGGTGCGCGGGTCCGGCAGACGCTTAGCGACCGTCAGCGCCCTGCGCCCTGAGCAGCCGTGCGTAAACACCGTCGCACGCAACCAGATCGCCATGGCGGCCTTGTTCCACCAGCCGCCCGGCCTTGAGCACATGGATGCAATCGGCATCCGCGACAGAGGCGAGACGATGCGCCACCACGATGGTCGTGCGCCCCTTGGTCAGCCGCTGCAACGCCGACCTGATTCGCGCCTCGGTGCCCTGGTCGAGCGCGCTCGTTGCCTCGTCCAGAAGCAGGATCGGCGCATCGGTCAGAAAGGCCCGGGCAATCGCGATTCGCTGCCTCTGCCCGGCCGAGAGTTGTGCCCCACGGGGCCCGACCGGCGTATCACCCCGCTCGCGGATCAACTCGGCGATCTCGGCATTCTCGGCGGCCTGCCGGATCTCGGCCTCGCTGGCATCGGGCCGGACGTAGCGGATGTTTTCCCGGATCGAATTGTCGAAGATCACGATATCCTGCGCCACCACAGCAAAGGCCGCGCGCAGGGCCGGGATACGAAGGTTGCGGATCGGCGTGCCGCCGATGGTGATCTCCCCGCCCTGCACATCGTAGAGCCGCGACAGCAGCGACAGCACCGTGGTCTTGCCCGCGCCGGTGGGCCCCACAATGGCCGAGACCTTGCCGCCCTCGAAGCGCACCGACAGCTCGTCGAAAAGCGGCTGATCGGCGTTATAGTCGAACCTGACGTTGTCGAACACGATATCGCCGCCGGTGTCAAACGCGCTCACCGCGTCCGGGGCATCGGTAATCGCAGGCCGCGTGTCCATCAGCGCGCGCAGCCGGTCGAGCACCACCATATGGGCCTGAAACTGCCCCAGATACTGCGCCAGAAGCCGCGCCGGATCGAAGACCAGTACCAGCCCCAAAAGAAAGGTGATGATCGCCGCACCGTCCATGTCAAAGGACGGACTGAGCACCATGTAGCCGCCGCCGCCGATCACCAGCACATAGACTACCGCCGAGGACAGGTCGATCGACGGCATCACCAGCGCCTGCGCGCGTTGCAGGTTCAGCGACAGATCGCGCAGCTTGGCGGTGTCCTTTTCAAGCCGCGCCGCCTCGACCTCTTCCTGACCGGCGATCTTGACCGTGCGCATCGCGCCCACGGTTTCCTCGATCGCGCTCATATAGCCCCCAAGCGCGCGGTCGGTCTCGCCTTGCAGGGTTCTCACCCGCGCCGAAACGTGGTTCATCACCCAAACGATGACCGGCAGCACCAGAACGGCGGCGCCGAACAGAAGCGGGTTCATCCAGATCAGATAGGCCGAGACGATCACCACCGTCGCCGCATCGCGCAGCGCGTTCACGCTGGCCAGCCCGATGAAATGGCCGAGCGTCTGCGTCTGCATCACGATCCTTTGCAGGATCTCGCCGCTTCGGGTGCGGTCGAAATAGGCGAGGTCCAGCCGCAGCACATGGCCGATCAGGTCGCCCCGCATCTGGTGAATCGCGCCATTTGACACTGTCGCTGCGATCCGCGGCACCAGCCAGCCCATCGCTCCGCGCAGAACGAAAAGGCCGAAGACCGCCAGGCAGATCACCGCCAGTTCGCGCAGCGTGCCGTGCTCAAAAATCACCCGCAACCCGGTCTCGGTGATCGCGAGGAATTGCTGATAGACAACCCCCTGCACAAGGATCATTCCGAGGACCAGGATCAGCCAGGGCGCGCGCCGCCGCAGGTAGCGCCGCCAGAACCAGCGCAGGTTGGCGCGGTCCCGTGACGAGAGGGTCGGCGCTTCGGCGGTTTGGTCGGGCTTGGACATGCAGGCAGGGCCGTGGTTGGAAAGGCGCGCCCCCCCTCATAGAGGCAATCGCTGCCCGCGTCATCACGGATAGCTGCGCGGCAGGTCCAGCAACTCGTCCAACTGCCGGGCTATCCAGCCACGCGGGATGAAATGGCCCCGCCCATGCACATCGAGCGCGATGCGCCCCTCGGCACAGTCCCAGGTGGTCCGGGCGAAGGTGTCGTGTTCGGTGATGCTCCATTCCCCGACGGATTGGCCCGCCCCGGAGCAGCCCATCCGCGCGCGCCACAGCCGGACCGGCCCGGTCGTCTCGCCATTCGGGCCAAAGGGGAAATCCATCACGGTGTCCGAGGTGCCATGGACGTGGCGCACCTCTCCCGGAGCCTCCGGGCAGGTCTCGTCCTGTCGCAGCGTGCCCGATACCGCCAGCAGCGCCGCCACCCCGTTCCCGCTCTCGCAGGCATAGCGCCAGGCCATGGCCGAGCCGTAGGAATAGCCCGAGACATAGATCCGGCTGCGGTCGATCGGATAACGTTTGGCCGCGTCCTCTATCACGGCACTGGCGAACGCCACGTCATCGGTCTGATCGGTCCAGAAATCCCACGTCTTGCCCTGTCCGTTGGGCGCGAGCAGCAGAACCCCGCGCCGCCGCGTCGCCCCCGAGATGCGGCCATGTTTGACGATCAGCGTGCCCTGCCGCATCCAGCCGTGGAAATGCAACAGCACCGGAAGGGATGATGTGCCGTCCCATTCGTCGGGTTCCTTGACGTGATAGGAGCGTGCGCCAAGCGGGCAGGGCACCTCGGCGTGACAGGCGGCGTGCTCCGGCCCGGAGGCGAACACGGTGACAGGCCAAAGAAGACACAGCAAGAACGGGATCAGGCGCATGGGCACTCCGGCAAACTTGGACCAAATTAACCGGAGTGCCTGAAATGTCATGTCACAAGCCTGTCAGGCACGCGGCATCGGCACCGCGTGCAGCATCGGCCCGGTCAGGAGCGCGATCGCCTCATGACGCATCAGCCCTGCAAAGGCAGCATCGTCGCTCCACAGACCGCCGGTATAGGTGCCGTAGGCGGGCAGGATCACCCGGTCGCTGTCGATCAGAAAGGCCGGGCGGCTGAGGCTGCGCCCGCGCAGGGCAAGCCGCGCCTTGGGGTGGTAATGGCCCGACACCTCGCCCGATTGCCCGGCCCGCGCGATATGGCGAAAGACCAGCGGCGGGTTGGGCAATTCTGCCATATGCGCGCCGCCCAGATCCACCGGGCCGGGATCGTGATTACCCTCGATCCAGACCCAGCGACGCCCGGCCTGCAACTTGGCGATCCACAGCTTCTCGGCGTCGGGCAGGGCATGGGCGGCGGCGCTGTCGTCGAAACTGTCGCCCAGGCAGATCACCGTGGCCGCCCCGGTACGGCGCAGATCCTCTTCCAGCCGGGTGAGGGTATCGCGCGTCTCGTAGGGGGGCAGGGGCGGTTCGCCCAATCGCGCGCGGCGTTCGGATTTTCCAAAATGCAGGTCCGACACACAGAGCAGGTTGCACGCCTCCCAGTATAGAGCGCCCGAGGGCAAGGCGGTAAGACCCGCGCCGGCGAGAGTAAAACTGTAACCGTCCATACCGCATTGGTGGCGCGGGCGGCGGGGAATGGCAAGGCCGGTCATCGCCCCCGGTCGACCGATGCCAGTCCCGCCGCCTGCATCAGGCGCGCTTTCCTTGGCCAAGAGCCGCTCTTGGGCCGCACCGTTGATCGGGGTGCGCCCGGCCTCGAGAAAGAGCGGGGCCGCAAGCGGGCTCACGCGCTTGAGGCGGCGCAGAGTGATGCGGCCATTGATACGATTGAGCATCTCCTCGATGCGGCCGAAATCCACCAGCCCGCGCATCGCCTCGGCCTGCGTGATGTCCAGCAGCAGGTGACCGGGGTCGTATTTCACCAGCGTGTCATAGAGGATATCGGACGAGATCGTGGTTTGCCTGCCATTCTTTCGCGCCTGCGGGCTGTTGCGTTGAATGAGCCCCGCGATGGTGGCCGAGGCGCGGAAGGTGCGTTTCATCACCGCATTGCCCATCAGCCAGCTTTCCAGCCCGTCGTGCAAGGTGTCGCGGGCAAAGATCGGGCCGGCATCGGTTAGCGGCTCCAGCCCCCAGATGAGCGTCGCGTAATCAGTCGAGACGAAGCCCAAGGGCGCAAGCCCCTCTGCCTCCATCCGCCTGGTGACCAGAAGGCCGAGGGTCTGCATCGCGTTTCGCCCGGCAAAGCCATAGATGCAGACATGCTCGCGGCCCTCATGCGGAAAGCTTTCGATCAGCAGGCGGCCGGCCTGCGGCATTTCCGAAAGGCTGCGCTGCAAGTTCAGCCAGTCGCGGATATGGGTGGGCAGGTCGGGCCAGTCGGGTTGATTGAGGATTGCGAGAATGCGTTCAGAGAGTTGCGTCGAGGTGGCGAATTTGGTGCCCGTGAACGTGGCGATCTTGGGCGTGCGCCCGGGGTCGCGGCTGACCTCGACGACCATTTCGCGCAGCGATTCAAAGCGCACGATCTGCCCGCCGATCAGGAAAGTGTCGCCGGGGCTGAGCGTGGCGGCGAAGCCTTCCTCGATCTCGCCTAAAGGCTTGCCTCCGCGCGCCCGGCGCATCCGCACCTTGAGCGTGTCGGTGTCCTGAATCGTGCCGATATTCATCCGGATCAGGCGTCGGCTGCGCGGATCGCGCAATTGCCAGAGGTCGTCGGGGCGCTGCTTCAGCCGCTGCCATTGGTCATAGGCTCTGAGCGCATAGCCCCCCGTGGCGCAGAACTCGAGGCAGGCGTCGAACTGCGCGCGGGTGAGCGTGGCATAGGCCCCGGCAGAGGCGACCTCGGTATATAGGTCATCCGCGTTGAACGGCCCCGCGCAGGCGCGGATCAGGATATGCTGGCAGAGGACATCACGCGGCCCGTCCCCGCGCGGCGCGCCATCCAGATCGCGATCCTTGACCGCCTGCAACGCGGCCAGACATTCCACCACCTCGAACCGGTTGGCGGGCACCAGGAGCGCCTTGGACGGCGCGTTATAGCGGTGATTGGCCCGCCCGATCCGCTGCACGAGGCGTTTGACGTTCTTTGGCGCGCCCACCTGAATGACCAGATCGACATCGCCCCAATCAAGCCCCAGATCTAGGCTGCCGGTGCAGACCACGGCGCGCAACTCGCCGCGCACCATCGCGCCCTCGACCCGCTCGCGCTGCACCCGGTCGAGGCTGCCGTGATGGATGCCGATGGGCAGCGCGTCCTCGTTGGCGAGCCAGAGGTTGCGAAAGAAGATCTCGGCCTGCGCGCGGGTGTTGTGGAAAATCAGCGTGGTCTTGTGACGGCGCAGCTGATCCAGAACGGCGGGGATTGCATAGGCAGCCCCGCCGCCGGACCACGGCGGAGCCTCGGCCGTTTCCAGCATGGCGATATCGGGATCGGGCCCGGGATCGGCGCGCAGGATGTCGCAAGGGTGATCGCGATGCGCCATGAAGCGGGCCAGGGCAGGCGGGTCCTCGACCGTGGCCGACAGTCCGACGCGTCGCATCCCGGGGCAAAGTGCGTGCAGACGTGAGAGCGCCAGCATCAGCTGATCGCCGCGTTTCGATTCGGCCAGGCTGTGCACCTCGTCCACCACCACGCGTTTCAGCCCGGCAAAGATGCGCGGCGCGTCTTCGTAAGAGGTCAGCAGCGCCAGGCTCTCGGGGGTGGTGAGCAGGATATGCGGCGGGTCGGCACGTTGGCGACGCTTGGCATGGGACGAGGTATCGCCGGTGCGATCCTCGATCCGGATGGCCAAGCTCATCTCCGCGACCGGCCGCGTCAGGTTGCGCCGGATATCCGCCGCCAGCGCCTTTAAGGGCGAGATATAGAGCGTGTGCAGCCCGGCGTGATCGGCCTGCGCCAGATCGGTCAGCGTCGGCAGGAACCCCGCCAGCGTCTTGCCGCCGCCGGTGGGCGCGATCAACAGCGTTGCGGGGTCTTCGGCGCGGGCGAGCATCTCGGCCTGATGCGGATGCAATCGCCAGCCGCGCGCGGCGAACCAGTGATCGAGGGGGGCGGGCAGGGCGGACATGACCGCAAACCTAGGCGCGATGCCGCGCAAGGCAAAGGCTCAGGCGCGCCTCACATCCACCAGCGCAGCCGGTCATGCCGCGCCAGCCAGCCTCCGATGCTGAAATGATCGCGCCGAATCAGCAGCACCAGCGCGATGAACGCGCCCAGCACGGCCAGATCGATCACCTGATTGCGGTTGACCGGAAAGCCCCGGTCATTCACCGCGAAGGGATCGAAAAACCCTTCCCACCGGCGGGTCACGGTAAAGAAATGCATCACCAGCAGGCTGCCATAGCTGAGATAGCGAAACAGCCCGACCGCCACCAGCACGCAGAGCGCGATCTGCACACCGCCCAGCATGTAGACTTGCATCAGGCTCACATCCACGTCATCGAAATGCCGCGCGAGGTTCTGGTATTGCGCGGGCGTGATCACCTTGTGCGCGGCCCACAGAAAGATGAACCACGCAAGCCCGAGCCGCATCACCAGTAGTGCCAGTCCGTCCAGCTTGTCCTGCGGCGACAGGACGATCTTGTCGTTCAACGCCATCTCGTAAGACCCCCGTTCCGAATACCCTCTGGCTAACGGCATAATCTCCTGCGATCAAATCACGGCTTGGCGAGAGATTATGTCAGCCGCCATGTGCCTCGAGGCTATCAGCGGGGGCCTCGGCGCGGTCGTGCTTGCCATAGTCGCGGATCACGCTGACGACGCGCAGGCGGTAGTCGTCGAACATCACCTTGCGCCCGAGGCTTTGTGCGTGCCGATGCTCATGCAGCCCGCGCCAGCGCTCGACCGCCGCCTCGTCTTCCCAGTAACTCAGCGACAGGAGCTTGCCGGGGTTGGTCAGGCTCTGGAAGCGCTCGACGCTGATGAACCCTTCAACCCCCTCGACCAGCGAACGCATCTTCGCCGCCATCTCCAGATAGGGCTCTTTCTGCCCCTCAGCCAGTTCCACCTCGAATATGATCGCAATCATCGCTGTCGTCCTTTCCTGTTCCAGCAGGTCACGTCCGGATTGCGGCCATGTGTAGGAAACCCGGACGGTGCCGCGCAACCTGTTCCTTTGGGTTCGGACCAGATTGCGCAAGGCATAAGTCCAATCTACTCTTGTGCCATGGCGATTCCGGTTGAGACATTCTTTCTCGCTCCCGAGGCGGAGGGCACCTTGCAGGCGCAGATCCAGCAGATGATTGCGCAGGGCATTCTGTCGGGCCGCTTCCGCAAGGGGGAAAAGCTGCCCTCGTCGCGCAAACTCGCCGCGCATCTGGGCGTGAGCCGGATCACCGCGACCCTGGCACTGACCGAGTTGCAGGCTAATGACTACCTCGAGTCGCGCGACCGGTCCGGCTATTATGTCTCTGAAAACGCCCCCGAACCTCCGGCCTTCACCGCCCCCGCCGCGCGTGCCGACACGATCGACTGGTCGCGCGCACTGGGGCGGCGGTTCACCGGCGGCGACACGCCCGAGAAACCGCAGGACTGGGCGCGCTATCCCTATCCGTTCATCTATGGCCAGACCGACCCGGCGCTCTTTGATCACACCAACTGGCGGCATTGCGCGCTGCGCGCGCTCGGGCAAAAGGACTTTCAGTCGCTGACCGCCGATTACTACGATCAGGACGATCCCGAACTGATCGAATTCATTGCCCGCCACACATTGCCGCGTCGCGGAATTCTTGCGCAACCGTCTGAGATCCTTGTGACAATGGGGGCACAAAACGCGCTCTGGCTGACCGCGCAGGTGCTCCTGACGCAGCGCCGCACGGCGGTGATCGAAAACCCCTGCTACCACGCGCTGCGCGACATTCTCACCCAATCGCGCTGTCATCTTCTGCCGGTCAACGTGGACCGCGACGGCCTCCCGCCCGAGGCATTGCCCGATCAGGCCGATGTGATCTTTACCACCCCCAGCCATCAGGCCCCGACCAATGCCACCATGCCCCGCGCCCGGCGCGAGGCGTTGCTGACAAAGGCCGCCGATATGGGCGCGCTGATCGTCGAGGATGATTACGAGTTCGAGGTGTCCTTTCTCCGTGCGCCCTTGCCGGCTCTCAAATCGCTCGATACCGAAGGGCGGGTCATTTACGTGGGAAGCTTTTCCAAGTCGATCTTTCCGGGCCTGCGCCTTGGCTATCTTGTCGGCTCCAAGGCGTTTATCCGCGAATGCCGGGCCCTGCGCGCCTCGGTGCTGCGGCACCCGCCGGGCCATATTCAGCGCACGGCGGCCTATTTCCTGTCGCTTGGGCATTACGACAGCCTCGTGCGGAGGATGGGTCAGGTCTTTGGCCGGCGCCGCAAGGCCATGGAAGACGCACTCTCAGAGCACGGGCTCGACGTCGCCGGGCGCGGGGTCTTTGGCGGCTCGTCGATCTGGATGGAGGCCCCCGCTCACATCGACATGGGCCAGCTTGACGCGCGCCTGCGCAAGCGTGGCGTTCTGGTGGAGCCGGGTGCCCCGTTCTTTCACGGCGACCGCCGCCCGCGCAATTTCTACCGCCTCGCCTATTCCTCTATCCCATCGGAGCGTATCGCCCCCGGCATCGCGTTACTGGCACGCGAATTGGCAGATTTTTCCGGGTAAGCCTTGGGTGTGATCGAGGGAAAAAAGCTTGTTTTAATATCAAAGCATTAGCGGCTAGTTTTGCAAATTTATCTTAAGCTCCTACGCAATGAAATCTTATGTTATTGATACCATTATTCTCATTAAATGCAATTATTGGCACTATCTGACATAATCAACTGGCCCTAGAACTGCCCCGCCCGCGCGGCTAGGGTCCGTGCAGATATTCACGCCCGGCGCCGGATTGCGCCCGACCCGAAGGATGACACCGATGAAGATGACCACCGAGGAAGCCTTTGTAAAAACTCTGCAAATGCATGGAATTCAACACGCATTCGGGATCATCGGGTCGGCGATGATGCCGATCTCCGATATTTTCCCCAAGGCGGGAATCACCTTTTGGGACTGTGCGCATGAGGGCAGCGCGGGGATGATGGCCGATGGCTACACCCGCGCTACGGCCAAGATGTCGATGATGATCGCGCAGAACGGCCCTGGCATCACCAATTTCGTGACTGCCGTGAAAACCGCCTACTGGAATCACACGCCGCTCCTGCTGGTGACCCCGCAGGCCGCCAACAAGACCATCGGGCAGGGCGGCTTTCAGGAGGTTGAGCAGATGAAGCTCTTCGAGGACATGGTCGCCTATCAGGAAGAGGTGCGCGACCCCACCCGCGTAGCCGAAACGCTCAACCGCGTGATCCTTCAGGCCAAGCGCGCCTCGGCCCCCGCTCAGATCAACATCCCGCGCGATTTCTGGACGCAGGTGATCGACATCGAGCTGCCCGCCATTGTCGAGTTCGAGCGTCCCTCGGGCGGAGAGACCGCGATTGCCGAGGCCGCCAAGCTGCTCAGCGAGGCCAAGTTTCCGGTTATTCTCAACGGCGCGGGCGTCGTTCTGGCGGGTGGCATCGACGCCTCTCGCCAACTGGCCGAGCGCCTCGATGCGCCGGTCTGCGTGGGCTATCAGCACAATGACGCCTTCCCCGGCTCGCATCCGCTGTTTGCCGGGCCTTTGGGCTATAACGGCTCCAAGGCGGGGATGGAACTCATTGCCAAGGCCGATGTCGTGCTTTGCCTCGGCACGCGCCTCAATCCGTTTTCGACCCTGCCGGGCTATGGCATCAATTACTGGCCCGGGGACGCAAGGATCATTCAGGTCGATATCAACCCAGACCGTATCGGCCTGACCAAAAAGGTCACCGTGGGCATCGTGGGCGATGCGAAAAAGGTCGCGACCTCGATCCTGGGCCGCCTTTCAGACAGTGCGGGCGATGCGGGCCGCAATGAACGCAAGGCCCTGATCGCACAGACAAAATCCACCTGGGCACAGCAGCTGTCTTCGATGGATCACGAAGAGGACGATCCCGGCACCACCTGGAACGAACGCGCCCGCGCCGACAAGCCCGACTGGATGAGCCCGCGCATGGCCTGGCGTGCCATTCAGGCGGCGTTGCCGAAGGAGGCGATCATTTCGTCAGATATCGGCAACAACTGCGCCATCGGCAACGCCTACCCGTCTTTTGAGGAGGGGCGCAAATACCTCGCCCCCGGCCTGTTCGGCCCCTGTGGCTATGGCCTGCCGTCGATTATCGGCGCCAAGATTGGCCAGCCGGACGTGCCCGTCGTGGGCTTTGCGGGGGATGGTGCCTTTGGCATCGCCGTGAACGAGCTGACCGCGATCGGCCGCGAGGAGTGGCCGCCCGTCACACAGATCGTGTTCCGCAACTATCAGTGGGGCGCGGAAAAGCGCAATTCGACGCTGTGGTTCGACGACAATTTTGTCGGCACCGAGCTTGACACCAAGGTCTCCTATGCCGGGATCGCAGAGGCTTGCGGGCTCAAGGGCGTGCAGGTCAAGACGATGGAGGCACTGACCGACGCGCTCAATCAGGCGATCAAGGACCAGATGGAGAACAACACCACGACGCTGATCGAGGTGCTGCTTAATCAGGAACTGGGCGAGCCGTTCCGCCGTGACGCGATGAAAAAGCCGGTTGCGGTCGCCGGGATCGACCTAGCCGACATGCGCGAGCAGCAGGTCTGATTAATGAACGACCCGGTGACAGGAGATCTTATACTGGTCCTCAACGTCGGGTCGTCCTCTATCAAGCTCGCGGTTTTCGACAGTGATCTAACCGAAACATTGACCGGGATCGCCGAGGGTATCGGGGGCGCGGGCCATCTGAAACTGGGCAGCGTCAAGACCGTTCAGGATTTCCCCGACCATGACAGTGCGCTGCAAGCGGTGCTGTCGGGGCTGGAAGTCAACGGCCTGCCCTTCAGCCGCTTTCGCGCCGCCGCGCACCGGGTCGTGCATGGCGGCACGGAACTGACCGAACCGGCGCGCGTCACGCCGGGGGTAATCGCGGCGATCGACCGCTGTTTGGAGCTTGCCCCGCTGCACAACCCGCATAACCTTGCCGCCATCAACACGCTGGCCCGCCTTGTGCCCGGCCTACCGCAATGCGCTACATTCGACACCGCCTTTCATGCCACTAACCCCGACGTCGCGGCGCGCTATGCCCTGCCCGCCGGGATCGAGGCGCGCGGCATCCGGCGTTATGGGTTCCACGGCATCTCCTACGCGTCGCTGGTGCGACATATGCCGGGGCTGACTGGCGCGGCGCTGCCCGGGCGTCTGCTGGCCCTTCACCTCGGCAACGGGGCCTCTATCTGTGCCATCCGCGACGGGCGGTCGGTTGCCACCACCATGGGCTATTCGCCGCTAGGGGGGATGACCATGGGCACCCGCACCGGCGAGATCGACGGTAACGCCGTGCTGCGCCTGGCCGAGGAAGACGGGATCGCGGCGACGCATCATCTGCTCAACAAGGAAAGCGGGCTGCGCGGCCTCTCGGGCGGGCTGTCGGACATGCGCGCGCTGATGGAGGCGGACACGGCAGAGGCGCGCTTTGCCATCGACCATTTCTGCTACTGGGCCATCCGCCATGCCGGATCGCTGATCGCCGCCATGGGTGGACTGGATGCGGTGGCCTTCACAGGTGGCATCGGTGAGTATGCGGCCCCGATCCGGGCACGTATATTTCAGGGCCTTGCATGGCTTGGTGCGCAGATGAATGAGGCGGCGAACACGCGCAATGATACGCGCCTTCACGCCAAGGAGTCTGCCATCACCGGCTGGATCGTACCCGCGCAGGAGGAACGCATGATCGCCGCCGATGCGCTGCGCCTGTTGAATGCAACGCAACCATGAAAACGGGAACATTGACACTCGTGTTTCGGAAATTCCAAGATATATATTCGGATAATCCAAAGATATCAGAAAACGGTCGCGGCCAGACTTCGTCTGTCCTAACGTGACGCCGACCAAGGACAAGGCCCAGCCATGACGCATCATCAGCCACGCATCGACACCTCTCCCCATGTCTCGGACGAAGTGCGCAAGACCACCTGCTACATGTGCGCCTGCCGCTGCGGGATCAACGTGCATATGAAAGGTGGCCCCGACGGCAAGAAACATGTCGCCTATATCGAGGGAAATCGCGATCACCCGGTGAACAAGGGCGTGCTCTGCGCCAAGGGATCTGCGGGCATCATGCAGGTCAACGCACCCTCGCGCCTGCGCGCACCATTGAAGCGCGTCGGCCCCCGTGGCTCGGGCGAGTTCGAGGAAATTTCCTGGGATGAGGCGCTGCAAATCGCTTGCGACTGGCTGGAACCGATCCGCAAGACAGACCCGTCCAAGCTTGCGTTCTTTACCGGGCGCGATCAGTCTCAGAGCTTCACCGGCTATTGGGCGCAGAATTTCGGTACACCGAATTTCGCCGCGCATGGCGGCTTCTGCTCGGTCAACATGGCCGCGGGCGGCATCTACACGATGGGCGGCGCGTTCTGGGAATTCGGCCAGCCGGATTGGGACCATACCAAGCTATTCATGCTGTTCGGCGTGGCCGAGGATCATGACAGTAATCCGATTAAGATGGGAATCGGCAAGATCAAGGCACGCGGCGCGCGGGTGATCGGGGTGAATCCGATCCGTTCGGGTTATAACGCCGTGGCCGACGATTGGGTGGGCATCACGCCGGGCACGGATGGCCTCTTCATCCTGTCGCTGATCCATGAACTGATGCGCGCGGGTAAAATCGACCTCGATTACCTCGCCCGCTACACCAACGCGCCGGTGCTGGTGAATGCCGATCCAAATTCGCCCGAGCACGGCCTCTTCCTACGCGACACGGACGGCAAGCCGCTGGTGAAGGATCGCAAGACCGGCAAGCTGATGGCGTTTGATGCGCCCGGCGTGCGCCCCGACCTGAGCGCCACGCATGAGGCGGATGGCGTCACTCACCGCCCGGTCATGCACCTGATGGCCGAGCGGTATCTCGATCCGCAATACTCCCCCGAGGCTGTGGCCGAGCGCTGCGGCATCACCGCCGACAAGATCCGTCGCATCGCCGCCGAGATCGCGCGCGTGGCCTTTGACGAGGCCTTCACCCTCGACCACGAATGGACCGATTTCCGGGGCGAGACGCACAAGACCATGACGGGCCGCCCGGTCAGCTTTCACGCCATGCGCGGCATTTCGGCCCATTCCAACGGCTTTCAGACCGCCCGCGCGCTGCACGTGCTGCAAATCATCCTCGGTACGGTCGAGGTGCCCGGCGGGTTCCGCTTCAAGCCCCCCTACCCCAAGCCGGTGAGCGCCCATCCCACGCCGCATTGCAAATACGCACCCGGTCAGCCGCTCGACGGGCCGCATCTGGGCTTTGTGCGCGGCCCTGAAGACCTCGCGCTCAAGGACGACGGCAGCCCGGCCCGCATCGACAAGGCCTTCACATGGGAAAACCCGATGTCGGCGCATGGGTTGATGCACATGGTCATCTCCAACGCTCATGCGGGCGACCCCTACAAGATCGACACGCTGTTCATGTACATGGCCAACATGTCGTGGAATTCGTCGATGAACACGCGCGGCGTCATCGACATGCTGACCGACACGGATGAGAATGGTGAGTATGTCATCCCGCGCATCATCTACTCGGATGCCTACAGCTCGGAAATGGTCGCCTATGCCGACCTGATCCTGCCCGACACGACCTATCTGGAGCGGCACGACTGCATCTCGTTGCTCGACCGCCCGATTTGCGAGGCGGATGCGGCGGCGGACGCGATCCGCTGGCCGGTGATCGAGCCCGACCGCGACGTGCGCGGCTTTCAGACGGTGCTGGTGCAACTGGCCAACAAGCTGAAACTACCTGGGTTCACCGCCGAGGACGGCACGCCGCGCTACACCGATTACGCCGATTACATCCTCAAGCACGAACGCAAGCCGGGAATCGGCCCGCTGGCGGGCTTTCGTGGGAACGGCGAGGATGTGGGGCGCGGCGCGCCCAACCCCGCGCAGATCGACCGCTATATCGAAAACGGCGGCTTTTTCGTCAGCCACATTCCCGAGGGCGCCAATTACTACAAGCCGTGGAACATGGCCTATCAGGACTGGGCCGTCGGCATGGGCATATTCGACAAGCCGCAGCCCTATATTTTCGATCTCTACGCCGAGCCGATGCGCAAATTCCAGCTTGCCGCCGAAGGCCATGGCGACCGCCAGCCGCCCGATCACTTGCGCGCGCGGATCAAATCCATGATGGACCCGCTACCGATCTGGTATCCGCCCTTCGAGGACGCGAGCGTCGATACCGACGAATTCCACGTCCATGCGCTGACGCAGCGCCCGATGGCGATGTATCATAGCTGGGGCACGCAAAATGCCTGGCTGCGACAGATCCATGGGCAGAACCCGCTCTACCTGCCGACCAAGCTGTGGGAGAAACACGGCTTTGCGATAGGCGATTGGGCGCGCGTTACCTCGGCGCATGGCGAGATCACCGTGCCGGTGGCCCATATGGCTGCGCTCAATGAAAACACCGTCTGGACATGGAACGCCATCGGCAAGCGCAAGGGGGCCTGGGCGCTGTCCGAGGATGCGCCCGAGGCCACGCGCGGCTTTCTACTCAACCACCTTATCCACGAGTTGTTGCCGCCCAAGGGTGACGGCCTGAGATGGTCCAACTCCGATCCGATCACCGGACAGGCGGCATGGTTCGACCTGCGGGTGAAAATCGAGAAGGCGGCACCCCCCTCGGAGGCGCAACCGTCCTTTGCCCCGATCAAATCGCCGGTTGGCTGTGGCCCCGATCACCTTGAATGGAAGGTCGGGAAATGAGCGGCAAGACCATGACATTGCTTGCCATTTTCACCTTTATCGCCTTCGGCATCGGCTCGTTCATCTGGTTTATCGCCACATGGGACAAGACCCGCGAAGAGCCGGTGAGCACCCGCACCCACATAATTCAGGAGCGCCCCGCATGACCACGCTTCCCGAAAGCACCACCCGCAAGCTCGGCCTGGTGATCGACCTGGACACCTGTGTCGGCTGTCATGCCTGCGTGGTGTCCTGCAAAGGCTGGAATACTGAGAACTACGGCGCGCCGCTCAGCGATCAGAACCCTTACGGCGCTGATCCATCCGGCACCTTCCTCAACCGCGTGCACAGCTACGAGGTGCAGCCGCTTGCGACCTCGACCATGCCGCATCCTGCGGCACAACTGGTGCATTTCCCCAAATCCTGCCTGCATTGCGAGGAGGCGCCTTGCGTCACCGTCTGCCCCACGGGCGCCAGCTACAAGCGGGTTGAGGACGGCATCGTTTTGGTCAACGAGAGCGACTGCATCGGCTGCGGGCTCTGCGCCTGGGCCTGCCCCTATGGCGCGCGTGAGATGGATCAGGCCGAAGGGGTGATGAAGAAATGCACCCTCTGCGTCGACCGCATCTACAACGACAACCTGCCCGAGGTGGACCGCGTGCCCGCCTGCGTGCGCACCTGCCCGGCAGGTGCCCGGCATTTCGGTGATCTCGGCGATCCCGACAGCGACGTGAGCCAGCTTGTGGCCGAGCGTGGCGGCATGGATCTCATGCCCGAACAAGGCACCAAGCCCGTCAACCAATACCTGCCGCCCCGCCCCAAGGATACGCTCGATCAGCCCAAATCGGCAGGTGAGATCGACATCCTCGCCCCGTTTCTGGAGCCGGTGATGGAAGAGCCCAAGGGCTTTCTCGGCTGGCTTGACCGCACATTGGAGAAGATCTGATGCATCCCGCCCCGTCCGTCATCGTTTTCACCACCCTCTCGGGGCTTGGCTTTGGCCTGCTGATCTGGCTGGGTCTTGGCCTGCCTGCGGTCACCGGCTGGGTCGCCTTCGCTTTCCTCGCCATCGCCTATACGCTTGCCGTGGGCGGGCTTTTGGCCTCTACCTTTCACCTCGGCCACCCTGAGCGCGCGTGGAAGGCGTTCAGCCAGTGGCGCTCAAGCTGGCTGTCGCGTGAAGGCGTCTGCGCGGTCGCGGCCCTGCTGGTCATGGCCGCCTATGGCGCGGGGCTGGTTTTCTTTGACACGCGGTTGGCGCTGCTCGGCTGGATCGGTGCCCTGCTGTCGCTCGGTACGGTGTTCACCACTTCGATGATTTACACGCAGATGAAAACCGTACCGCGCTGGAAAACCCCGCTGACCCCGGCCTTGCTGATTGCCATTTCGCTGGCCGGGGGAGCGCTTCTGGCCGGGGAAATTGGTGCTGCGCTGATCCTCATTCCCATTGCAGGCGTGCTGCAGATCATGTGGTGGGTGCGCGGCGACGGGGCATTTGCCGCATCGGGCACCGACATGGCGACCGCGACCGGCCTTGGCAACATCGGCACCGTAAGCGCGTTCGAGCCACCGCATACCGGCACCAATTACCTGTTGCGTGAAATGGTGCATCAGATCGGGCGCAAGCATGCGGTGAAACTGCGCGTCATCGCCTTCGGGCTTGGCTATGTGCTGCCCGTCGCGCTCCTGCTGCTGCCGGTCTCGCATCTGCTGGCGCTTGTCGCGGTGCTGGCCCATGTTACAGGCATTTCCGTCTCACGCTGGCTGTTCTTTGCGGAGGCCGAGCACGTGGTCGGGCTATACTACGGCAAGCGCTGAGGGGCGCCCGAGGATCAGCGGGCCCCCTCACTCCACTCGTCCATCACCGGCTCGACGCGCCGCCTGCGAAAGCGCTTCCAGCGCACGCGGATCGCCCAGAACGTCGCGGCCAGCAGCACGAGAATCACGATCTTGACCCAGGGAATAATCTGCTCGTCCGGCCCCGTGGCGGCGCGGATGCTCACCGCGTTGGGGTAGATTGAAAACAGTTCATTGCGCCAGCCGTAATGGCGCACCACCACCCATTGCGCGTTCTCGGCACTCTTCTTGGAGATCATGTCCGACGCCTCGGCCTGCAAATTGGACGTGTCGAACTTGAAATAAGGTGGCCAGCCCCAGCCGGTATCCTCGTTGCGGTAGATCATCGGCTTGTCATTGGCGCGGAAGGCCTGAATGAAGAACACGTCACGCTCGGTCGCCGTGGGATCGTCACCAGTATCGGCATTCGACCAGAACAGCGCATTATCGCCCGGATTGACCCGCTTTTCGTAGGTATCGGTAATCCGCACCACGTCATGCTGCGGCAGCGTGTAATGCAGAAAGGCGATCAACACCGTCCAGAAAACGCCCCAGAACACCCATTTGACATAGACCATGCGTGGCCCCCTTACATGAAATTCGTGACATAAATGGTGACACCGATCAGCGTCACCGGAACGATATAGACCAGCCAGATCAGCCGCTTGCGCAGCGAATGCTCGTACTGGGCCATCCCGGCCTCTATATAGGCATCCCGGTCGCCGGGGCGACCCGCTTCTTCCCAGTCGCGGGCCATTTTCTTGCGCCGCACGGTCCGCGAATACCAGGAAATCCCCAGATAGAGCGCTGTCAGAGCGATCAGCCCGAAGATCAGCAATCGCATCAATGCCAGCATCCAAACACTCCTAATTCGGGTTCCCGACCAAAGCCTCACCCTTGCATAGCGCAGAATCATGCTAGGCTGCACCCCATATGCAACGAAGCCAGAAAGGACATGCCATGTGTGATGCTTGCGTAATCAATGCGGTCAAGGACAGGATGATGTCGCGCCGCACCTTCTTTTCCACCGCCGCCGGGGCCGGAGCGGCGACCGCTCTGTCGGCTGTGGGTGCACCACCCGCGATGGCCATGGGCCATAGCGCGGTCGCGGACCTGACCCATGCCTATGATGTCGGCTTCCCAACCTATTTTGGCGTGCCTGGCATCTCGACCGAGCAGAATTTCAACTTTGCCGAACACGGCTTAAACCTGCTCACGCTCACCATCAACGAGCATACCGGCACCCATGTCGACGCGCCGCTGCATTTTTCCGCAGATGGTGCCTCGGTCGACGAAATCCCGGTGGGCGATCTCGTGGCCCCGCTCTGCGTTGTCGATATCGCGGCGCGCGCGGCAGAAGACCCCGATGCACTGCTCACCCCCGATGATCTCTCGGCGTGGATTTCGGCCAATGGCGACATCCCCGACGGGGCTTGTGTGGCGCTTTACTCCGGCTGGGGGGCCAAGACCGGCAGCGATGCCTTCCGGGGGTTTGACGGCGAAGTGCAGCATTATCCAGGCTTTCACGTCGAGGCCGCGCAGATGCTGATCGAGGAGACCGGCGCGCGTTCCATCGCCTCCGACACGCTGTCGCTCGACCACGGGCCGTCGGCGGATTTCGCCACGCATTACGCCTGGCTGCCGACGGGGCGGTTCGGCATCGAATGCATGGCCAATCTAGACAAGGTTCCCGCAGCAGGGGCGACCATAGTCATTGGCGCGCCCAAGCATCGCGGAGGCACCGGCGGCCCGGCGCGCATCTTTGCGCTGATCTGAGGAACCCGACGCGCGGCCAAGTGGGCAGGCCCTACCGGCTGCGCGTCAATTCGAGGAACACGTCCTGCAGATCGGCCTGCTCGGTCTTCACATCGCGGATCGAAATCCCGGCGTCGCGCACGGCGGCCAGCACGGCCTCGGCGGGGGTGTCGGTGGAGTGATAGGTAATTTCCAGCGCTCCGCCCTCGCGCCGCGTCACGGTCAGCCCCGGGCCTTCCGGCAGGGACGCCACGGGCCGGTCGGGCTGAATGATCATCGTCTTGAAATCGAGCCGTCCCAAGAGGTTCGCCGTGGAATCCCGCGCCACCACCTCGCCCAGGTTGATGATCGCGATTTCGTCGCACATCTCCTCGGCCTCCTCCAGATAATGCGTGGTCAGGATGATCGTCATCCCTTCACGGTTCAGCTTTCGCACGTTTTCCCACAGCATCTGCCGCAACTCGATATCGACGCCCGCCGTCGGCTCGTCCAGCACCAGAATATGGGGATGATGCACCAATGCCTTGCCCAGCAGGAGCCGCCGCCGCATGCCGCCCGAGAGGGTGCGCGCATAGGCCTCGGCCTTGTCCTCCAACCCGATCAGCCGCAGGATCTCATCGCTGCGGCGCTGTGCGCGCGGCACGCCATATAGCCCGGCCTGTACCTCCAGCGCGCCGCGCGGGGTGAAGAACGGGTCGAGGTTCAACTCCTGCGGCATCACCCCGATCGAGGCACGGCTCTGACGTGGATTGCGGTCCTGGTCAAAGCCCCAGATCGTCACCTGACCGGCGGTTTTCACGACCAGCCCGGCCAGAATATTGATCAGGGTCGACTTCCCGGCCCCGTTCGGTCCCAGCAGGCCAAAGACAGAGCCCTGTGGAATATCCAGATCGACCCCCTTGAGGGCCTGTTTCGCAGGGCTTTTGCCTTGACCATCATAGGTTTTGGTCAATCCCCGGATTTCGATGGCATTTGCCGCCATGCTGCTCTTGCCCCTCGGCTTGGCTTCACTCATATTCGCAACTAGTGGAAAGCACGGCAAAAGGAAACGCCCACATGGTAACCCAGGCCCCGGAAATCCGTATCGTGGACAACTACCGTGTCGCCTGCGACGGGGGTGAGGGCGCATTGGGCCATCCCCGCGTCTGGCTGCAAATCCCGCGCGAGACGGGCTATGTTGAATGCCCCTATTGCGATGCCAAGCTCATTCATCGCGATTTCGAAGGCAAGGTCTGACCGACCGCCGCCGCGACCCCTGCCGGGCGCGGGAGGTTGAGTATTCTTGGAACGATGAAGCCTGATCGGGAGGGCGACCCATGTCATTCGGAAAAGGCTGTCATCTGCATTTGATTGACGGGTCCGCGTTTATTTTCAGGGCCTATCATGCCCTGCCGCCGCTGACGCGCAAATCCGACGGGTTGCCGATCGGCGCGGTGTCGGGCTTTTGCAACATGCTGCAACGCTATGTGGAGGGCAACAATGGTCATGATGCGCCCACCCATGTGGCGGTGATTTTCGACAAAGGCAGCCACACCTTCCGCAACGACCTCTATGACGCCTACAAGGCCAATCGCGACGCGATGCCCGAGGATCTGCGCCCACAGATCCCGCTGACGCGCGATGCCACCCGCGCCTTCAACATCGCCTGCGAGGAAATCGAGGGCTATGAGGCCGACGACATCATCGCCACGCTCGCCTGTCAAGCCCGCGATCTGGGCGGGCGGGTGACAATAATCAGTTCCGACAAAGACCTGATGCAGCTGGTCGGCAACGGGGTCGAAATGCTCGACGCGATGAAGAACCGCCGGATCGACGTGGACGGAGTGCGCGAGAAATTCGGGGTGGACCCGGCGCAGGTGGTCGATGTGCAGGCCCTGGCCGGTGACAGTGTAGACAACATCCCCGGCGCGCCCGGCATCGGGATCAAGACCGCAGCCCTTCTCATCAACGAGTTCGGCTCGCTCGAAGAGCTTCTGGATCGCGCCGAAGAGATCACGCAGCCCAAGCGCCGCGCGACGCTGATCGAGAAGCGCGCACAAATCGAGATGTCAAAGCGGCTCGTGCAGCTAGACTGCAACACGCCGCTCGATTTCACGCTCGATGATCTGGAAGTGCGCGACCCCGATCCCGACACGCTGCTTGGCTTTCTGGCTGAAATGGAGTTTCGCACACTCTCCAGGCGGATCGCCGAGGCACTGGGCAAGGATGCGCCGGTAATCCCCGAACCCACCGGGCAGGCAGCAGAGGACGCACCAAAAGCCCCCGATTGGCCCGCGATAGAGCCTGACGCCTACACGCGCATCAGCGATATGGCAAAGCTGGAGAACTGGATCGCCATCATCCGCGCGCAGGGCTTTGTCGCAATCGACACCGAGACCACCTCGCTCAATGAAATGCAGGCCGATCTGGTGGGCATATCGCTCGCCACCACGCCCGGCACTGCCTGCTACATCCCGCTTGGGCACAAGGACGGCGCGTCGGATGACCTCTTTGGCTCCGACACGCTAGCCGAGGGGCAGTTGTCGATGAAGGACGTGCTGGATGCGCTGAAACCGGTACTGGAGGATGACGCGATCCTCAAGATCGGGCAGAACATGAAATACGATGCCAAGATCCTCGCGGGGCATGGCATCACGATTGCCCCCATCGACGACACCATGCTGATGTCCTACGCACTGCATGCGGGCGAGCATGGGCATGGCATGGATGCGCTGTCCGATCGCTACCTGGGTCATGAGCCGATCCCGATCAAATCTCTTTTGGGGTCCGGCAAATCCGCGATCACATTCGACCGTGTGCCGCTTGACGAGGCGGTGAAATACGCCGCCGAGGATGCCGATATCACGCTGCGCCTGTGGCATGTCTTCAAGCCGCAGCTGCACCGCGCCCGCGTCACCACCGTTTATGAGACGCTCGAACGGCCGCTTGTTCCGGTTCTCGCCCGGATGGAGCGGCACGGCATCAAGGTGGACCGCGAGACGCTGCGCGCCATGTCGGGCAAGTTCGCGCAGAAAATGGCTGGGTTGGAGTCTGAAATCCACGAACTCGCCGGGCGCAGTTTCAATGTCGGAAGCCCCAAGCAGTTGGGCGAGATCCTGTTTGACGAGATGGGGCTTGACGGGGGCAAGAAGGGCAAGACCGGGGCTTATGCGACCGGTGCCGATGTGCTGGAGGACCTGGCCACGGAGCACGAGTTGCCTGCCCGTGTCCTTGACTGGCGGCAATTGTCGAAGCTGAAATCGACCTACACGGATGCGTTGCAGGATCACATCGACCCGGACACTGGCCGTGTGCATACCTCTTACGTGCAGACCGGGGCCAATACGGGCCGGCTCGCGTCGACCGACCCGAACCTGCAGAATATCCCGGTCCGCTCCGAAGAAGGCCGCCGAATCCGCGAGGCGTTCATCGCCGAGCCGGGCAATCGCCTTGTCAGTCTCGATTATAGCCAGATCGAGCTGCGCATCCTCGCTCATGTGGCGCAGATCGACAGCCTGAAACAGGCGTTCCGCGACGGCCAGGACATTCATGCCATGACAGCGTCAGAGATGTTCAACGTGCCGATGGACGAGATGACACCCGAGGTGCGCCGTCAGGCCAAGGCGATCAATTTCGGGGTGATCTACGGTATTTCCGGCTTTGGCCTCGCGCGCAACCTGCGCATCCCGAGGTCAGAGGCGCAGGGCTTCATCGACCGATATTTCGAACGCTTCCCCGGCATCAAGGAATACATGGACAAAACCGTTGCCTTCGCCAAGGAACACGGCCATGTTCAGACCCTGTTTGGCCGCAAGATCCATACCCCCGAGATCTCGGCAAAGGGACCGCGCGCAGGCTTTGCTCGCCGCGCCGCGATCAACGCACCGATCCAGGGCACCGCCGCCGACATCATCCGCCGCGCGATGATCCGCATGCCAAGCGCGATCGAGGGCCTGCCCTGCAAGATGCTGCTACAGGTGCATGATGAACTGATCTTCGAGGTGGCCGAGGACAGCATCGACCGCCTGATCGACGTGGCACGGGACGTTATGCAGGGTGCCGCCGACCCGGCGGTGCATCTCGACGTGCCGCTGGTGGTGGATGCGGGGCAGGGCAACAACTGGGCCGAGGCGCATTGAGGCCGCGCGCCAAGATCGACCGGATCATGGCAGTTTAACCGACTGCGCGAAAAGAGATCTGACCCTGACGTCGCAGCCGCAACACAGAGGTCGCGTCAAGGGCGTATGCCCCGCGACGAATCGGGTTAGGTCATTGCTGACCTCTAATTCCGGAAACCGCCATGCCCCGTCAGACGAAGCTCATCCTCTGCCCTGTCAACCTGCGACACGTGAAGGTAGAATATAACGCCTATACCGAGGCCGTGGAAATGGCCCAGAGGCGTGGGGCCAAACTGATCGTGGCGACCGTCGCGCCCGAGATCGAGCGCAACATGAACATCTACAATTCCGATGTCTACTGGGGCGAGGAACTCAGGAAATTCGTCGCGGCGCACCCCGCCGAGGGGGTGGATGTGGAACTGATCGTGCGCAAGGGCGCGGTGCACCGCCAGATCGTCAAGCTCGCGGATGAACGCAAGGTCGATCTGATTGTGATGGAATCCGCCAACCCAAAGGTGCAGGATTACCTGCTCGGCACCACGGCGAGCCATGTGGTGACACATGCAGAATGCTCAGTTTACGTGGTGCGCAGTTAAGCGGGTAGCGTCCCGTCCAGCACGTAGCGCAGGACATCCACCACCTGCCCCGGTTCACGCGCCACCGCGAGGGCCGCGGCATCCACTTCCTTGAGCGCATGATCATGCTCGGGCGGCTGCAGGATGATCAACGACTTGCCCAAGGCAGACGCGAAACCTGCATCAAATGCCGCGTTCCACTGCTTGTACTTGTCGCCAAAGCGAACCACCACGATATCGGCATCGGCAATCCCCTTGCGGGTGCGAATCGCGTTCACCATCGCGCCCTTGTGGTCGTGCCAGTACTTGTTCGGCTCGTCGCCGAGGATCGCGACGCCGCAATCGTCGCTCGCCGCGTGATCCGTCACCGGGGACGAGAAGGACACATCAAGCCCCTTGGCCCCCGCGATGATCTGCTCCCGCCAATCGGTGTGTATCTCGCCTGACAGATAGACATTCAGCATCGTTTGCTCCTTTCTCAGCCGCGCAGCGTGCCGCCCGTGGCCTTGGTGACCTTTTCGATGATCTTGGCCGAAACAGTCTCGATATCGGCCTCTTTCAGCGTGGTGTCGCGGGGCTGCAAGCGGACGGTCATCGCCAGCGATTTCTTGCCCTCGCCCAGAGTGCCGCCGATGAACTCGTCAAAAATGCGCACTGCCTCGATCAGCGCCTTGTCCGCCCCGGCGGCGGCATTGACCAGCGTCAGCGCCTCGACCTCCTGATCGACGACAAAGGCGAAATCGCGCTCCACCGCCTGCAGATCGCTGATCGCCATCGCCCCGCGCGTGGCCGAGGGTTTGCGCGGCAGCGGCACCTCTGCAGGCCAGAGGGTAAAGGCCACCGCCGGCCCCTTCACATCCATCGCGCGCAGCACCTTGGGGTGCAATTCACCAAAGACGCCCATCACCTTCTTGGGGCCAAGGCAAACCATGCCATGCCGCCCCGGATGCCACCACTCCGGTGCACCGCGCAGGATCTGCGCCTTGGCGGGTGCACCGATCGCCGCCAGCACCGCCTCGGCATCCGCCTTGGCGTCATAGAGATCAACGGCACGCGAGGTGCCGTGCACATCCTTGGGTCCGCTCCGTCCGATCAGAACACCGCAGACCTGCAGATGCTGCTCGCCCGGCTCGCCGCCCTGAAACGCATGCCCGACCTCGAAGAGCGCCAGGTCCATGATCCCCCGCGCCTGATTGCGCGCGGCGGCCTGCAACAGCCCGGGCAACAGATCGGGCCGCATATGGCTCATTTCCGAACTGATCGGATTGGCCAGCATCGTCGCCTCATCGCCACCGCCAAAGAGCGTGGCCGAGCCATGGTCGATAAAACTGTAGGTGACGCATTCGTTGTAGCCGAGTGAGGCCATGCTGCGCCGCGCGATTTGTTCGCGCTTTTGTATCGGGCTCAGGATCGGCTTGGGCACACCGGCATCGACACGCGCCATTGGTCGCCCCTTCAGCTTGGTAAGGGACGCGATGCGCGCCACCTCCTCGACCAGATCGGCTTCGCCCAGGATATCGGGCCGCCAGCTTGGCACAAGCGCCATGTTCCCTTCGAGCTTGAAGCCAAGCGCCGTCAGCGTCTGGCGCTGCTCGCTTTCGGGGATATCCATGCCGACCAGCGATTGCACCCGCGCCGGATCGAGCTTGTAGGCCCGGTTCACATCCGGCACCTTGCCCGCAATGACACGGTTCGACGGCACACCGCCACACAGATCGAGGATCATCTGTGTCGCAAGATCAAGCGCCTCCATGTTGAAGGCTGGGTCGATCCCCCGCTCGTTGCGATAGCGCGCGTCGGAATTGATCTTGAGCGCGCGTCCCGTCGTGGCGATCTGGATATGGTCCCACACCGCTGCCTCGAGAAACACGTTCACAGTCTCCTCGGTACAGCCAGTGGCAAGCCCGCCCATGATGCCGCCGATGCTCTCGATTCCGGTCTCATCGGAAATCACCACCTGCCCGGGGCCAAAGGTGTATTCTTTTTCATCCAGGCCCAGGAGCGTCTCGCCCCCTGCGGTGCGGTGCACCCGCAGATCGCCGGTCACCTTGTCGGCATCGAACACATGCAGCGGGCGGTTGCGGTCATAGGTGAAGAAATTTGTGATATCGACCAGGGCCGAGATCGGGCGCAACCCGATGGCGCGCAGCCGATCCTGCAGCCACGCGGGCGACGGCCCGTTCTGCACGTCGCGAATAAGACGCCCGCCAAAGACCTCGCAGCCTCCCGTCGCCGTATCCTCGTCGATCGTCACCTTGATCGGGCAGGCGAACTGCCCCTCGATATTTGCCGTAGATGCGGGCTTCATTGTCCCCAGCCCCCGCGCCGCCAGATCGAGCGCGATGCCCCGCACCCCAAGCGCATCGGGGCGGTTTGGCGTGATCGCGATCTCGATCACCGGATCGACCTTGGCCGGATCATGCACCGCCAGCCAATCGACAAACCGCTCACCCACCTCGCCCGACGGCAGTTCGATGATGCCGTCATGCTCGTCGCTGAGTTCCATCTCGCGCTCCGAGCACATCATGCCGTGGCTCTCGATCCCGCGGATCTTGCCCACGCCGATGGTCGTGTCGATGCCCGGCACGTAGACGCCCGGTTTGGCGATCACCACGGTGATCCCCTCGCGCGCATTGGGCGCGCCGCAGATGATCTGCGTCTCGCCCGCATCGGTCGCAACCTGGCACACCCGCAGCTTATCGGCGTCGGGGTGCTTTTCGGCGCGGATCACCTTGCCTATGGTGAAATCCCCCAGCCGCGCGGTGGGGTCGGAAATGCTCTCCACCTCCAGCCCCAGATCGGTCAGGGTCTCCGCGATCTCCGCCACCGGGGCCGTGGTCTCGAGATGGTCTTTCAGCCAGGACAATGTGAATTTCATGCGTGCTCTTCCGACTGCAAAAATTGGGTCAGACTGCGCTTTACCGGATATGTCGGACATGGAAAACCCCGCATTGCTGCGGGGCTTTGCCGTCGGTCAGCGTGTGATGCCGCTCAGTTTGTCCAGCGGGACGCGAAATCAAACGCGCTGTCATAGCCGAACAGCGCCACCGACCCGCCGGTATGCAGGAACACGACCCGCTCGCCCTTCTTGAAATGGCCCTTGCGGATGAGATCGACAAAGCCTGCCGCGCCTTTTGCCGAATAGACCGGATCGAGCAGGATCGCCTCGAGTTCCGCGAACATCTGAATGGCCTCGATGCCGCTTTTGGTGGGGATGCCATAGCCCTCGCCCACGTAATCGGTATTGGCGACCACGTCCTCTCGCGCCACAACACCGGCACAGCCCAGCTTTTCCGCCGTCGCACAGGCGAGATTGTAGACGTTTTCCTCCTGCTTGGGCTTGGGCGCGCGCACCCCGATGCCCAACAGCGGGATTTGCGCGTTCATCGCCTTGAGCCCGGTGATCAGCCCCGCCTGCGTGCCGGCACTGCCGGTCGCATGCACGATATGGTCGACTTTGAGCGCGCGATCATTGAACTGCGCCAGCATCTCGAAGGCGCAGTTGACATAGCCGAGCGCGCCGGTGGGGTTCGACCCGCCACCGGGGATGGTGTAGACATTGCGACCCTCGGCGCGGAACTTGTCGGCGACCTTCTCCATTTCGGCATTCATGTCACCGCCGCCGGGGCGCTTTTCGGTCGTGGCACCATGCATGTGATCGAGCAGGACGTTGCCGTTATTGTTGTAATTGGCATTGTTCGAGCCAGTCCGATCCTCCAGCAAGATATGGCAATCCAGCCCCAGCTTGGCGGCAAAGGCGGCTGTCTGACGGGCGTGGTTGGATTGCGTGGCGCCTTGGGTCATCACCATGTCCGCGCCCTGCAATTCCGCCTCGGCCATCAGGAATTCCAGCTTGCGGGTCTTGTTGCCGCCCGTGCTGAGACCGGTGCAATCATCCCGCTTGATCCAGATTTCGGGGCCGTTCAATTCCTTGGTCAGCCGGTCCAGCCGCTCCAGCGGGGTCGGCAGATGGGCGATGAAACGGCGGGGGTAACGGGCGAGATGCATTTGAGGTCCTCCATCAAACATGCGTTTCGCGCAGGGTAGGGCGGGACATTCGCCCCGTCTAATGCTATTCTCGCCAAAGATAATGCAAGGTATGCAATATGCGGCTGGATTGGCTCGACGATCTTTTGGCTGTGTCTGACACCGGCTCGCTCGCCCGCGCCGCCGATATGCGCCATGTCAGTCAATCGGCCTTCACCCGCCGTTTGCGTGCCATCGAAGAGGCGCTCGGCACGCCGCTTCTCGACCGAAGCCGCAAACCCGTCACGCTTCTGCCGGATGTCACGGCACAGATCCCCGAGATGCGGAGCCTCGCCACGCAACTGCGCACCCTGCGCGAAACGCTGGCGCACACTTCGGACGCGCGCGGCCTGACACTGGCCTGTCAGCACGCGATCACCACCACCCATTCCCCGGCTATCGTCAGTATCCTCACCGCCCAGGGCGGCCGTCCGGTGCGCGTGCGCTCGGACAACCGAGAGGAATGCCTGCTCCGCCTTTTGTCGGGCGCCGCCGATCTCGCCGTGGTCTATGCCGCGCCCGAGGTCGCCCCCCTGACCCTCGGCCGTGCCTTCGACCGGGTCTCGCTCGGGCTCGAACGCCTGCTGCCGGTGGCGACCCCGCGCCTCATGCAGGGCCCCGACCTTCCCTATATCGCCTATCCCGGTGACGTGTTTCTCGGGCACGTCATGGCGCGCGCGATCCTGCCGCGGATCCCCGCCTCCCGCGTGCTGCGCCGCCGGGCGGAAACCGCGTTGACCCTCGCCGCGCATGAATACGCCCGGCGCGGCATCGGCGTGGCCTGGCTGCCCGAAGGCATGGTGCGCGACGATCTGGCAAGCGGGCGGCTGATTGGCCTCAGTGGCACGCTGCCCGCGCTCGACATGGCGCTCTGGATGATCCGCCTGACCGAGAGTGGCACCGCCCCCTGGGCGCGCGACTGGTCCCGGCTTGTGACCGCACTCGGGTACCCCGGCTGACCGTTCCGCCTTGCACAGCCCTGCCCCCTTTGCTTTAACCGCCGCGATACCCCTGTCGGAGGTCGCAGCATGGTCGACATCGCAACCCGCGTCTACAATCACCGCTGGAAGATGGACCCCATCGTTCGGTCCCTGATTGACACCGATTTCTACAAGCTGCTGATGTGCCAGTCGGTGTTTCGCAATCGGCCCGACACGAATGTCACCTTCTCGCTTATCAATCGAACCACGTCGGTCCGGCTGGCCGAACTGGTGGACGAGGGCGAGTTGCGTGAGCAACTCGATCACATCCGCTCGCTGTCGCTCTCGCGCGGCGAAAGCACCTGGCTGCGCGGCAACACGTTCTACGGCAAGCGCCAGATGTTCACCTCCGAATTCATGGAGTGGTTCGAAGGGTTGACCCTGCCGCCCTACCACCTTGAGGTGCGCGACGGCCAATACGAGCTGACCTTCGAGGGCAAATGGCCCGAGGTCATGCTTTGGGAAATTCCCGCGCTCGCCGTGCTGATGGAATTGCGCGCCCGCGCTGTGCTGGGTCACATGAAAAAATTCGAGCTTCAGGTGCTCTATGCCCGTGCGATGACCAAACTCTGGGAAAAGGTCGAGCGGCTGCGCCCCATCGACGGGCTGCGCATCGCCGATTTCGGCACAAGACGTCGGCATTCCTTTCTCTGGCAGGACTGGTGCGTTCAGGCCATGCGAGAAGGGCTGGGCGAGCGCTTCGTCGGCACCTCGAACTGTCTCATCGCAAAGAACCGCGATCTTGAGGCGATCGGCACCAATGCCCATGAACTGCCGATGGTCTACGCGGCCCTTGCCCCCGATGACGCGAGCCTCGCGCAGGCCCCCTATGACGTGCTGTCGGACTGGCACGAAGAGCATGACGGCAACCTGCGCATCATCCTGCCCGATACCTATGGCACCAAGGGATTTCTCGACAACGCCCCGGACTGGCTGGCGGGCTGGACCGGTATCCGCGTCGATTCCGGCGCGCCCGAGGCGGGGGCCGAAACCGCGATCCGCTGGTGGCAAGACCGTGGCGAGGACCCGCGCCAGAAGATGGTGATCTTCTCCGACGGGCTCGACGTCGACAAGATCATCGAGTTGCAGGCGCGATTCGCCGGTCGCGTGCGCACCTCCTTCGGCTGGGGCACGCTGCTCACCAATGATTTTCGCGGCTTGACCGAGGGTGACGCGCTCGCGCCGTTCTCTTTGGTGTGCAAGGCGGTGTCGACCAACGGGCGACCGACCGTGAAACTATCGGACAACCCGCGCAAGGCCATGGGTCCGGCGGATGAGATCGAGCGCTATCGCCGTGTGTTCGGTGTCGGCGAGCAAGAGGCGCTCGACGTGACCGTCTGAAACCGCTCAGGCTAGCGTACCACGAATTCGGCATGCAGGGCGCCGGCCGCCTTGATACTCTTGAGAATGTCGATCATGTCACGCGGTGCCACGCCGAGCGCATTCAAGCCTGCAATCACTTCGGATAGCGAAGTTCCGGCAGGCACCTCGGCCAGGCCGATCCCCGGCTCTTCCTCGATCTCGGCCTCGGTGCGCGGCACCACGACGGTCTCGCCACGCGCGAAGGGGTTGGGCTGTACCGCAAGCGGCATTTCCTGGACCCGCAAGGTCAGGTTGCCTTGCGACACTGCGACCCGCGAGATCCGAACATCCTGACCCATGACAATCGTGCCAGAGCGTTGATCCACCACCACGCGGGCGCGCCGCTCAGGCTCGACCAGCAGGTTTTCGATCCGTCCAAGGGCATGCGCTGGTGAGGCAGCCTTCATTCTGGCGAAATCGATACGGACCGTACCGGCATCCAGCATCTCCGCGACACCAGGACCGACCGCGCCGTTGATGACCCTTTCGATCCTCCCTGCGGTGGTGAAATCCGGCTCACGAAGGGCGAGGCGAATCCTGTCGAGGCTTGCGAAGTCAAACGCGATCTCGCGCTCGACCCTGGCCCCCGACGGGATGGTCCCGGAGGTCGGCACCCCCTGGACCACGGCGGCCCCTTCCCCTTCGGCGGCAATGCCACCGGCGATAATCGTTCCTTGCGCGACCGCGTAAATCTGCCCGTCCGCACCGTTCAGTGGGGTCATGACCAGCGTCCCACCCAGCAGGCTGTCGGCGTCACCGATCGCGGATACCGTCACGTCGATCTGTCCGCCAGCCCGGGCGAATGGCGGCAATTCGGCGGTCACTAAAACTGACGCTACATTCTTCGGGCGGGACTGTTCGCCCGTGACATTCACCCCGAGTCGTTCGAGGATGTTCGTCATGATCTCTTCGGTGAAAGGGGAATTCCGCAGGCCGTCTCCCGTACCGTTCAACCCGACCACTAGGCCGTAACCAACCAGGTCATTGCCGCGCACGCCGTCGAACTCTACGAGATCCTTGATACGGATCGGCCCGGCGGCAACGGGCAGCGCGAGCATACAGAATGCAAGGCCGATGCGCAGCGCCTGTAACATCCGGTCAATCCGGCTCACAGGAAATTCGCCAAGCTCAGCCGCGAGGCTCGCGCCGTAAGCGTATAGAGGGCTTCCAGTTGAAACTGAACCTGCTGAAGTTCGCCCGCCGTCGCGGATGGGTCGATCGATGTCAGCGTGTTTCGCGCGATTTCGAGGCTGCTCAGTTCCGACGATATTCGGCTTTCGGCTCGGGCCACACGCTCTTCGGCAAAGCCCAGATCGGCGCGCAGCTGCGTCAAGCCGGTCTGTGAGGCAAGAAGGTTTGTACCTGCATCCCGCGCAAGTTCGCTGCGCAGACCGGGCGCGAGAGCAAGCGCGTCATCGTCCAGAAGCGCGGTCAGGGCGGTTTCCTTGATCTGCGCCCGCAGCACGGGATCATCCGCGCGTATGCTCAAACGGACCGACTCGCCGGAGCCGAGGGCGACAGCGCTAAGATCCCCGATACCGCCCTGGTAGACCGAAGTGGCGAAGGCCCCGTCCGGTGCATCGAAGAACGTGTCGAGTCCTTGCCGGATCTCGGCGCCTGTGACGGCACCGGACAGTGCGGTCCGCAATTGGTCCATCAGAACGTCGGCACTGCTCAGCGGTGGTTGCTCGACGCGGTTCCCGGCGAACAGGGACCGTCCCGCCGATGTGCCATTTAGACTGGCAATGATCGTTTCCAGGGCACCGCGTGCTTCGGTCGCGAGTGCCGGTATCGCGGTGCTACTTGAGTCGCTTCCGACTAGGATTGCAGAGGATGCCAGCGACGTACTCGTGTCCTGAATCTGTTCGAGCGCAGCTTGCATGAGGGCCGCGTCGGTTGCGGCGCTGCGTGCCGCGCCGCGATGCGCAACCTGCACGTCGAGCGCGCGTTCGATATCGGCCAGTTGAACGAGATCGCCCGACAGATGCGCAGAGAGATCCGCGGCTCTGCCTGTGGATAATTCCTGGGTCAGACGGTCCATCTGCCGGTTGAGTTCAACACTTTGGCGGCGCAGCGAGAAACTCTGTGCCAGATCGCCGATGGATTGCATGGTCATGCTCCTATCCTCAGAAGGGTCTGCATCAGGTCATCGATGGTCTGGACCAAGCGCGCATTGGCCGCGAAGGCCTGTTCGACCAGAAGCAGACGCTGCAATTCGGCGTCACTGTCCACGCCGTTTTCCAACTCGAGCGACCGCAATTCGTTAGCCTGGGACGTGCCGAAACTAAGCTCACGCTCCGTGGTCAGGCGATCCTGTGCCAGTCGGCTCGCGAAATCCGCGATATGGCCACTCGCATCGCGTATCGCCGACTCCGGGCCGAGGGAGCTGCGCGACGTCAAGGCGTCGCCCATGCGTTGCAGAAGATCGGCATTGCCAGGCGGTCCGGACTCGGTTGCACCCAGACCGTCACGCAATCGCGAGACGACGCCGCCGGATTGCGGATCGACCAAGGGATTGATGGCAAGGCGACTGGCGAGCCCGGTTTCGGTTGCGGGGTCAAGCGCGCTCCCTGCATCGGTGAATAGTCCAGGCGTGCCGGGCGCCTGGGTCGGATCGAGACCGGGTTGTGAGAACCGTTCGATGAAATCCCGGGCTATGGCGTCGAGGCCGGATTGGGCCTCGGTTGCGGCCACGTCACGGTTCTGAAAGAGCGCGGCCAGCTTGCCGCCGGACAGAGGACCCGGGTCGTCAAGGGATATCTCCTGCCCGGCAATGCGTATACCCGAAAGCAGGCCGTTCTCTCGGGTCATATGCGGCGCAACGATTCGTGATGCATCAAACTCGAGATGGGCTGCGCGACCGTCGAGCAGGACAGCGCCGCCGGTGGTCACAAGGGCCACGGCACCGTTGTCCCTTGGCAGTTGGCGCAGTGGTACGATCTGCGCAATGTCGTCGATCGCGGCTTGTCGTTGATCTTCGAGTCCTGCGGTCGCACGCCCGTTCGCTGTGGCTTGCGTGATCTGCCTGTTGAGGGTCGCGACGGAATCCAGCACCGTGTTCAGTGTGTCCACGGTCGCGGCGATCTCGGCATCCGCGCGACTGCGCAGGTCCTGGATACCGTCAGAGACGGCATTCACGTTGGCGCTCAGCGCAGATGCCGCGTCGACCACCGACTGAAGGCGGTTCGGCTCTTCCGGGCGCGCGGCGGCGCTGATCAGGCTGGTTTCGAATGTGGCAAGCCGGGTTGAAAACGCGCCCTCGTCGCCGGGCGTCCCGATCATGCGTTCGAGGGACAGCGCGAAATCGGAGCGTGTTTCGGCGGCGGCTTGCGCGCTGTCGGCCAATCGACGGTCGCCGAGCAGGGCCGTATCGACGAAACGCGTGACGCCGACAATCGACACGCCGCCGTTCTGCCGCGATTCGAGCGCGACCTGCCGCGGGGCGAAGCCCTCGGTCAGGACGTTTGCAATATTGGCGGAGACGGTATCTGCCATGCGGGAACTGGCGTTCAACCCGCTCAGCGCGTTGGACAGGGCCGAGGAAATCGTCATGTCATGCACCTTTCATCGGTCTATGCGACTCAGCGGATGAGGTTCGTGGTTTCCTGCAACATCTCGTCAACGGTCTGGATCACGTTCGCGTTCGAGGAATAGGCGCGTTGCGTCTGGATCATGTCGGTGAGTTCCCGTGCGATATCGGTCGCGGATTCCTGGCGTGCGAAGGAGACCATGTCACCGGTCGGGCCATCCCCGGCGTTCCAGAGAAAGAACGCGCCGCTTTCGGTCGAGGGCAGGAAGGTCTGCTGATCCAGAGAGCGCATGCCATTCGGATTCGGCAGATCGACAAGCGGAACCTGATAGATCACCCGGCTTGCACCGGTATCGAATGTCGCATGCACGAAACCGTTTTCGTCAACCTCGGCAGAGGTCATGTTGCCAACCGGCGAGCCGTCCTTATTGATTGCGAGCGGGGCAAAGGTGTTCGAAAGCTGCGTCAGACCTTCGGACGTGCCGGGCCGTCCGATGTTGATCTCGATCGGGCCGCTCTCGACATTGACGATCACGCGTCCCGTGGCCGGATCATAGGCGCCACCGCTGACATCGGTCACGTCAAGAAGCGTTCCGCCCGTTGCGCGCGCGTCATCGAAGGTCAGGCGATACTCCCCGACAAGCGCGCCATCCTGCGCCGAGTCCGACAGCGTCACTGTCCACTCATTCGATGTGCCATCCGCAGGCACTGTCGGTGTGAAGGCGATCTGTATGGTCTCGGATCTGCCGAGATTGTCGAAATACTCCACCGAGAGCTGTTGCGCCGTGCCATCGCCACCCGCCTCGGTCTCGGTCGCGGGAAGATTGATGCCGAGATTGATGCTCGTCGTCGGTTCGCCGGTCAGCTGGTTGACGTTGATCTGCACCGGTTCCAGCCCTTGGCTTGTGTCGCGCGGGAAGGGTGGCACCGTGCCATCGGCATTCGCCGGCCAACCCAGAAGGACAAGACCGGATTCGGTCACGAGGCGTCCGGCGGAATCGGTCCGGAACGATCCGGTTGAGGTCAGCAACATCTGCGGGTCTCCGTTGGAAACAGCCACATCGCTGGACAGCGCGACGGGCAGGAAGCCACGACCGCGCACCGCCAGATCGGTCGGATTAGACGTGCTGACAAGCGAGCCACCCTGATCGATCAGACGCTGCGTGTTGGCACGCACCCCGCCGGCTGCGAATGTTGCGCCCCCGTCCGAGACGACGAGCGATTCGAAGCTCGTCTCGACCCGGCGGTATCCGAAAGTGGAGGAGTTCGCGATATTGTCGGAAATCGCACCGAGCCGCGAAGCATTGGCGTTGAGCCCCGCCACGCCTGCGTTCAAGGAGGAGGATATCGTCATGATCACGCCTTTCTGCTGTATCGACCAAATCTGGAAGACAGTCATAAGCGCGTATCTTTAACATGCGGCTAACGCCCGTGACATTCGCGACGCGTCTCAGGCAGAGCGCAGCAGAATCACCTCGAGCCGGTTGTTGCGCGGGGCCATCGGATCCTCGACGGCGGGGTTGCGGTCTGCGTGACCGGTGACGCGTTTGACCCGCGCAGACGCGATTCCGTCCTCCTCGAGCAGCATGCGCATCCGGTTGGCACGCTCCGACGAAATGTCCCAGACGGGATTGTCGATCAAGGTGACAGGTCGCGCGCTCACATGCGCTGCGATGGCCATGTCATTCTCGACGAGTTGCGAGACACGCGCGATCAACGCCGCGAGATCCTCGAGCAGGCGCGTTGGCTGCGCGCGCTCGGTGAAAAGCACCGTTGCGCCGAGGTCGAACAGTTCGATCACGAGCCCCTCATCGGTCACGCGCGTGCGGATATGTTGCAGGATGTCGTCCGGGACGAGGCTCTCGCCACTGCTCGCCGTGAGCATATCGGATAGTCGGGCAAAGGCCGCATCCTCCACCGCGCGTTGCTGCGCCGCAGGCTCGGCGGATGTGAGGCCCTGGTCGCCGCGGGCCTGGCGGTTGTCGCTGGTATAGGTGCTGGTCGCGCCGATTCCGTTCTGGGCAAGCGTCTCCTCGGAGAAGACGCTGTCGCCGCCGAACGCGCCGTCACCGCCGCCGGAGATCCGGTTGACCGGCAAGGTGGGACTGAAATAATCGGCGATCCCCTTGCGTTGCTGTTCTGTCGTCGCGTTCAACAACCACATCAGCAGGAAAAAGGCCATCATCGCGGTCACGAAATCGGCATAGGCGACCTTCCAGGCCCCCCCATGGTGCCCGCCATCGGCAATGATCTTTTTCCGTTTGATGATGACCGGTGCCGCGTTGCTGCGCACGTCCATACTCACCACCTTGTCTCACCCGATCCAAGGGGTAGCACACTGCTGATTACCGGTCTGTTAACGCGTCAAGTTTTACGGGCTTCGCTAGGCCAGACTCGGCAACCACAGCACAATCGCCGGGAACGCAACCAGCAGACCAATGGTCACCGCATCGGCCACAAAGAACGGCATCACCCCCTTGAAAACATCCTGCACGCTCAGATCGGGCCGCACACCCGCCACGACGAAACAGTTGAGGCCAATGGGCGGTGTGATCAGGCAGAACTCGGCCATCTTGACCACTAGGATTCCGAACCAGACCGCGCACATTGGCCCCGACATGCCAAACGTGCTGTCGGCAGCAGAGACCATCGCGCCCCCGTTGAGCGCCATCACCGCCGGATAGACGACCGGCAGCGTCAGCAGCAGCATCCCGATCGCGTCCATGAACATGCCCAGCACCGCATAGGCCAGAAGGATGCAGATCAGGATCAGCATGGGCGACAACGTCAGCGAGGTGATCCAGTCGGCGAAGGCCGAGGGCAGATCGGCGAAGCCAAGAAACCGCACATAGATCAGCACCCCCCAGATGATCGTGAAGATCATCACGCTGAGCTTGGCGGTCTCCAGGAGTGCATCCTTCAACTCAGGCCAGCGCATGCCGCGGTAGAGTGCCATCAGGAACACCACGAATGCGCCAATCGCCCCGCCTTCTGTTGGCGTGCCCCAGGCGTCGCCGCCAAACGGGTTATAGACGAAGAAGATAATCGTCACGACGACAAAGACGATGGGCAGGGCGGGGGGCAGCGAGGCAAAGCGCTCACGCCAGGTAAAGCCACCCACCGGCGGGCCAAACCCCTTGATGGTCAGCGCGAGCCCGATGATCAGAAAGGCGTAAACAAAGGCCGAAAACACGCCGGGCACAAAGCCTGCAAGCAGCAGCTTGCCAACATCCTGCTCGACAATGATCGCGTAGATCACCAAGAGTGCCGAGGGCGGGATGAGCGAGGCCAATGTGCCGCCCGCCGCCACGACACCCGCCGCGAAGCGCTTGTCATAGCCGATCTTGAGCATCTCGGGGATGGCGATGCGCGCAAACACCGCCGCCGTCGCCACGCTCGCCCCCGACACGGCGGCAAAGCCAGCCGTGGCAAACACGGTCGAAACCGCGAGACCACCCGGCACCCAGGCAACCCAGCGTTTTGCCGCCTCGAAGAGCGCCTTGGTCAGCCCCGCGTAGTAGGCGAGATAGCCGATCATGATAAAGGTGGGAATCAGGCTCAGCGCTTGCGAACTGACCTTGGAATGCGGCACTTGACCGGCGGTCTTGACCGCGACGGTCAGCGCCCAGAAAAATTCGTCGCCCGCATAGCCCTTCTTGGACCAGAAAATCCAGATCAGCCCGACCGTGCCCGCAAGAGCGGCGGCAAAGGCCACGCGCATGCCCAGAAGGACGACGACCAGCATCAGACCGGTCACGACAAGCCCGATATCTATCGGCTCCATCAAGTGAAATCCTTATTCATCACGGCCGCCGACATGCGCCGCCTCACGTGCGGCCTGTGCCGCGGCATCCTCGATCAGCGGCACCGCAACGGGTCGCTCTGCCCCGGTGAAGAATGCGCGTCCGAAGCCCCAGACCTGCAACATCAGCCGCAGCGAAAGAACGCCGAAGGCAATCGGCGCGAGGATCTTGGCAGGCCAGATCGGCAGCGCGATGTCGATGGTGCTGTCGCGGCTCCACATCGGCGCGTTCCAGTCGAAACTGCGTTCGAAATGCGCCCAACTGCCCCAGACCAGCAGCAGCATCAGCGTCAGAACCGCTAGCGTCGTGATCAACTCGATCAGCCAGAGCGCGCGACCACTGAACAATCCGACGAAAATATCCATCCTGATATGGCCGCCATCGCGCTGCGTATAGGCCACGCCCATAAAGGCAATCAGCGGCATGATCTGTTCGATCCAGTCGACATACCCGGGCAGCGGCTGATTGAAGAAATTGCGCCCGCCGACGGAGAACACTGCCAGCACCATGAGCGAGAACACCGCCAGCCCGCTCAGGAGCGCAAGCTGCCGCTCGATCCGGTAAAGACCGCGATCAAGTTTGCTCAGATTGCTGTTGTCGGACAGGACAGAGGCCGCACCCGCCATGGATCATCTCCTGCTCTGGTCATAAGACTATGGCCCGCGACGTTTCCGCCACGGGCCGACAGGGTCAGAGCTCAGGAGCCGCCCTTGAGCTCTGCCAGCTTGCCGGTGGCGAATTCATAGAGCTCTTGCGCGGGGATCCCACGATTGCTCATGTCCTCGATCCAGGCGGCTGCGGCAGGACCGGCCACTGCCTCTTCGAACTTCGCAAGAGACCCTTCGTCGAAGCTGATCACCTCGATGCCTCGCTCTTCGAGCGCCGGGCCCCAGGCCTCCATCGTGTTGTTCTGGTAATTGGCGACATAGTGGTCGAGCGCCTCGTCGATCGACCCCAACAGCGCCTCGCGGTGTTCATCAGACAGGCCGTCGAGCGCGTCGGTATTCGCCACCACCGGGCAATTCACCGTGCCGGGGTTCAGGTTTGCAGTCCACCACTTGCCGTTCTCGATTGTGCCGAAGGACATATGCGCATGCGGCGCAAAGGCCACGGCCTTGACCACGCCGCTATCCATCGCCTGCCGCACCTCGGTTGCCGACATCGAGGTCGGCACTGCGCCCACGGCCTCCATCGCGGCCCCGATCCCGCCGGTCGCACGCACGCTGAGCCCTTCGAAATCGTCAAGGCCGCGGGGCGCGTCGCCCAGACCCACAAGATTGTATTGGGGCATCGGCGACGGCATCAGCAGCGTCGCATTCCAGCGCGCCAGATCGGCCTTGACCGCCGGCTGATCATAAAGCGCCATCGACAGCGCGGTTTCCTGCTCCAGGTTCTCGACGCCCAGAAACGGCAGTTCCAGCACGGTGATCGTGGGGTTCTTGTCGCGGTGATAGCCCGCGCAGAACTGCGCCATCTCGAACGCCCCGATGGAAATGCCGTCCAGGTTCTCGCGGTTGTTCGACAGGCCGCCATAGCTGATGTTGAGGGTGAATTCGCCGTCGGTCTTCTCGGAAACCAACTCGGCCAGCTTCTCGACATGCTCGGTAAACGCCCGGCGCTTGCCCCAGAGCGAGACGTTCCATTCGGTGGCCATCGCCTCACCGGCAAAGGCGAGGCTGATCGCGGCCACAGCGGTATAACTCAGAAATTTCGGCATGGTTTCTCCTCCCAGATGTCATGCGTCATTTGATGGGCGCTACCTTGGGTCATCCCCGACACGATGGCTATGAAGAAAACCGCGCATGCCCCGGCAACCGCCCTGCGGATATCCGCAAGGTGACTACAGCAGCGCCTCCTTGTCCAGCCCCAGCTTGACGATCTTCTCATTGAGCGTGCGCCGTCCGATGCCAAGTGCCTCTGCCACCGCCTCCATCTTACCGTCATGTGCGGTGATCGCCTTGGCAATGAGTTCCCGCTCGAACGCCGCCACGGCGGCGCGCAGCGTGTCGGGCACATCATCGGCCAGCGCATCGCGGCGCAGCGCCTGCGCCATCGAGCCACCCCCGCGTCGCGCGCTCAGCGCGCGGCGTTCGCAGACGCTGCGCAATTCGCGCACATTGCCGGGCCAGTCATGCGCCAACAGGGCGGCGCTGTCCTCGGGCGTGAGGTCAGGCACGCGGGTCTCGTAGACGCGCGCGAACTCGTCCAGAAACCGCGCCGCCAGCAGCATCACGTCATCGCGCCGCTGTCGCAGGGTTGGCAGGGCAATCACCGTGGTATTCAGCCGGTACAGCAAATCGGCCCGCAGCCGCCCCTCGCGCACCGCCAGATCAGGATCCTCGTTGGTTGCCGAAATCACCCGGAACGCCAGCGGCACCGCAGCCCCGGCCCCGAGCGGCAACACCTGCTTGTCCTCGATTACCCGCAACAGCTTGGCCTGCACCGGCATCGGGCAGGAACAGATCTCGTCAAGAAACAGCGTGCCGCCACCCGCCGCCTGCAACCGTCCCTCGGCCCTGCCCTCGGCCCCGAACATCTCTGCCTCGAACCCCTCGACCGACAGCGCGGCACAATTGAGCGCCAGAAAAGGCCCCGCCGCATCGCCGCCCAGATCATGCAGCGCCCGCGCCACCAGTTCCTTGCCGGTGCCGGTTTCGCCCTGCAACATCACCGCAGCGCCGCTCTGCGACAGATCCAGCACCTCCTCGCGCAGGGCCACGGTCTCGGGCGTATGGCCCAACAGCACCCGGTCCAGCCCCGACAGCTGCAACAGCCGCGATTTCAACCGCTCGGTCGTGCGCCGCATCGCGTGCTGATCGGCGGCATGGCGCAGGATGTTCAGCAAGCGGCGCGGCTCATAGGGCTTCTCGACAAAGCTATAGGCCCCGCGCCGCATCGCATCGACCGCCATGGCGATATCGCCATGCGCCGAAATCAGCACCAAGGGCGGTGACAGATCGCGGTCGAGACTGTCCAGCAACTCCAGCCCGGACATGCCCGGCATCCGCACATCTGACAGAATCACATCCGGCTGAAACGCCTCCAGCCGGTCGGCCAGCCGCTCGGCGCGCGGTAGCGCCTCGACGCACCATTCGGACGCCTCCAGCAGGTCGATCAGCGACAGGCGCATCGCGCGGTCATCCTCGACGATAAGGATACGGGGGGTGCTGCTCATGCCACGCTCAAATCCTCTTCGATCCCCTGTTGCGGGATCTCGATCCGGAACATCGCACCACCTTGGGCAAGGTTGCCCGCGCTGAACCGGCCCTGATGCGCCTTGACGATATTCGCTGAAATCGCAAGGCCCAACCCCATGCCGCGACCGCTCTCGCGCGTGGTGACGAACGGCTCCTGCAACTCGTCGAGGCGTGCCTGCCCCAACCCATGCCCGGTGTCGCGCACCTCGACCCAGCCCGCGCCATCGTCTTGCCCCAGCGTGATATCAACCCGCCGCTCGGTACAATCCTCCACCGCATCGACAGCATTGCGCAACACATTGGTCAGCACCTGTTCCAGCCGTAACTGATTGCCGCGCACCAGCACCGGTGACCCGGGCGCATCGAACGACTTGGTGACACCCACCTTGGCAATATTCGGCTCCACCAGCGCCAGCGCCGCCTGCACCACGGCCCCCAGATCGACCGGCCCGAACTCCTCGCGGTTGTTGCGGGCAAAGAACTTGAGCTGCCGCGTGATCCCCTCCATCCGGTCGACGATCCCGGTGATCCTCGGGATCACCTTCGCCGCCGGTTGCCCGCCGATCTCGGCCGCTGTCAGGTGGTTGCGCATCGCGGCAATAGGCTGCCCCAACTCATGCGTGACCGAGGCCGCCAACTGCCCCAACGCCGCCAGACGGCTCGCACGCTCCAACTCGTCCTGCGTGCGCTTCAACCGGCGTTCGGCGGTGCGGCGCTCTTCGATCTCGACCGCCAGCCGCTCATTGGCCTCACGCAATTGCGCCTCTTCTGCCTCGGACCGGCGCAAGGCGGCCCCGATGCGCTGCGTTCGCCGCACCTGCGACACCAGAAACCCCGCACCGGCCAGAATCATCACCAGCCCGGTGAGCAACCAGCTGCGCGTCACCGCAGCACTGTCATCGGCAAAGTAATGCAGCACCCAGTCATGCGGTGCGACAGAGGCCGAGAGGTGAATCCGCTCCGTCCCGCCGATTACGGCGCGCGTCTCGGCCTTGGGTTGCCAGTAAAGCGGGTCAAGATCCTGCCCCGGAAACTGTCGGCTCTGCGCGATGCGCGCGCGCTGATCGGTACTCAGCGCACTCAGGCTGCGATAGCGCCAGTCCGGGTCTGATGACAGCAATACCACACCGTCACGATTGGCCAGAAACACCTGCTCTCCGGCCGCGCGCCAGGCCTCTTCAAGATCGGTCAGACCCAGCTTGATGGCGATCACCCCGGCCAAGCCGCCCCCGGCATCGCGCACCGCATCGGCGATGAAATAGCCGGGCAATCCCGTGGTTGCCCCGATCCCGTAGAACCGACCCTGCGCGCCGTCCCGCGCCGCGCGGAAATAGGGGCGAAAGGAATAGTCCTGCCCGACGAAGGTGCCGGGCCGTCCGGCGTTGGACGCGGCAATCGTCATCCCGTCAGGCCGCATCAGATAGATCGCATCCAGCCCCGATTGCGCCGCAAAGGCCGCCAGCCTGCGATCCAGCCGCCCGGTCGGGCCGCCCGTGGCCGTGTCGATCACATGACTGTCGCGCGCCAGCACATAGGTCAGATGGGAAAACCGCTCCAGCTCCGACAGTACGGTGCTGTGGTACAGTGACAGCCGCCCGCGCGCCTTGGCCTCTTCCTCGGATTGGAAAAAGCTGAGCGAGAGCCAGAACACGCCAATCGTCACGCAGAGCGCGGTTATGGCGGCAAGAGCGGTGGTGGTCAGTCGCATGGGAAACAGGTATCGGTATCTTTACCGGGTCACGCAAGAGAAAGCATGGCCCGGACGCACCACGCCGGAGGAGCAATGACCGACCATCTGAACCGCGCCCTGAAAAACGCCCGTGTCGTTCCGGTGATACGCCACCACGATACGAGCATCGCCGAAACCGCATGTCACCTGCTCGCCCATGAAGGCGCTCGCGTCCTCGAAATCACCATGAGCGTGCCCGGCGCGAACGGGCTCTTGCAGCGCCTTGGTGTCGCGCATCCCGATGTCATTCTCGGGGCGGGTACTGTTCTTGATGCAACGCAGGCGCAGGCGGCCATCGCCTCGGGCGCGCAGTTCATCGTCTCGCCCTGTTGGTGCGACGCTGTGGCAGCAGCCTGTCGCGCAGCACAGATCCCCTATCTGCCCGGCGCCATGACACCCGGCGAAGTGCTGCACCACGCACAGGCGGGCGCGCATGTGGTCAAGATCTTTCCCGCCGATGCCGCAGGCGGACCCGGGTTTCTGAGGGCGCTTCGGGCGGTGTTCCCCGACATCGCGCTCATGCCCACCGGCGGCATCACACCGGGTAACGCCGCTGATTACCTCGCCGCCGGGGCGCTCTGCGTCGGCATGGGCGGCAACCTGTTGCCCGCCGCCGCCCTTGAGGCGGACGACGAGGCCACGGCGCGCGATCTCATCCGCGCAGCTTTGAACGGGGCGGGCATGTGAGATATCTCACCCTAGTCGAGGCCTATGTCAGCACAGCAGCGGCTCTCGCGGTGCAGGGCTACGGTGCCATAGCCCCGATCCCCAGGCGCGCGGACGTGGAGGCGGTTCTTTCCGGGTCCTAGGTGGAGTACCTTATAGCACGCGGCGAAGGAGCGTGAGTGGCCGATTGTGTTGAAAAACGCTGCAACCTGAGAGTCGCCTCAAAATTTTGAAACAGCGTTCCTTAATGTCACCCTTGGGCAAACTGTGTTTGCGCGACGGAGCTTTCACGGGAGGATAGACTGCAGATTTGCGTCTTCTTCGCAGCAAACCAACTTTTCAATACAATCAGGCCTATTGCTATCGTTGCCGTGAGCCGCGCGGCGGCCTAACGGCCGCGTCTCGCGCAGGGGGCTTCAATCGGATTTCCCCTTCAGACAAAAATCCGCATGTCCTCTGATCCCAAAATCATCCCGCAGGCCGGTCATCCTCGATATAGGCGCGCACATTCTCTTCAAAACTGCCATCCGCCTCCAGTCCCAGCGCAAGCGCCCGGTCGGCATTTATATCGAAGCGCCAGCCCCCCACGATCTGACGCACCGCCTCTTCCGGCTGCCACGTGATCAGGCGCGCGGGCTCCGACCCGGCCACGGCCGTCATCGCGTCGATCATCTGCCGGATCGACAAGGTCCGCCCCGGCATTTGCAGAATGCGATTGCCCCCCAGATCCCCGGCGGAGATTTCCGCCACCCGGATCAGGTTCTCGACGCATTTGCGCGGGCTGAGATAATAATGCTGGAAATCCTCATCCACCGGGCAATTGGCCATCTGCCCGTTCAGCGGCTCGCGCAGGATCGAGGACATGAAGCTCGACGCCGCGCGGTTCGGCTTGCCGGGGCGGATCGAGATCGTCGGCAGGCGCACGCCACGCCCGTCGATATAACCCTTGCGCGCATAATCGTTGACCAGCAATTCGCCTATGGCCTTTTGCGTGCCATAAGAGCTTTGAGGATTGAGCAGCGAGACCTCGGTGATCGGGTCTGGCACCTCGCCACCGTAAACCGCCAAAGACGAGGTGAACACCAGCAGCGGCACACTGTCCAGCTCCCGGCACCGCTCCAATATGTTGAGCGTTCCATGCAGGTTTATCTGCATTCCCTCCTCGAACTCCTCCTCGGCATGCGAGGACACGACAGCGGCGAGGTGATAGATCACGTCCGTCTCACCGGTAACCACTTGCGCGACCGAGGCCGGATCGGTGATGTCGCAGCGCGCGGTTTTGATTGGCACCCTGGCATCCGTGATCCCGGCAGGATCGTTCACATCCGCCAGAGTGATGCACGAGATTTGCCTGCCGTCGAGCGTACCCCGTGCGACCAGTGCGCGCGCCAGCTTCTGTCCCAGAAATCCGCCGCCGCCGATGATGGTGATGTTCATGTCGCGTCCTCTTGCTGTCGTGTGGCCGGTGTTGCCCGGATCAAGCCTCGCTGCCCTCCTCGGGCGGCAGCAGCTTGCCGGGATTGAGAATGTCCTGCGGATCGAGCGCGGTCTTGATCGCTCGCATGACATCGACCGCCGCGCCGTGCTCGGCGTGCATCAGGTCGCGCTTGCCGAGGCCAATGCCGTGTTCGCCCGACACCGTCCCGCCGAGCCGCAGCGCCATGTCCGCGAGGTCATGCCCGAAACCCGAGGCGCGGGCGAGATCGGCCCGGTCGGTCGGGTCGATGCTGACGCCGCAATGGAAGTTGCCGTCGCCGACATGGCCGACGATGGTCGAGACAAGCCCGAGATCACGCGCCCGGCTCTGGGCATGGGTCACCGCATCGGCCAGCCGAGAGATCGGCACGCAAACATCGGTCACGTAGAGCTGCGTGCCAGGGCCGCCCAGTGCCTGACTGGCATAATGCGCCTTGTGCCGCATCGACCAGAGCGCGTTGCGCTCCTCGGTCCTGGTGGCCGTCTGCCACGCCTGCATGCCGAACTCTTCGGCGATGTCCGCGAAACCGCCGCTCTGCTCGGTGACGCTCGCCGGGGTGCCGGTGAATTCGAGAAAGAGATGCGGGCGCTCGGGCAGGCCGCTGTCAGAATAGAGGTTGAAGCCGCGCACCATCATCTCGTCCAGTAGCTCGATCCGGGCCATCGGCAGGCCCGATTGGATGGTTGCGATCACGCAGTTCACCGCATCCTTGACCGTCGCGAACCGGCAGGTCGCGGCCAGCACTGCCTCGGGCACGCCCTGAAGACGCAGGGTCAGTTCGGTGATGATCCCGAGCGTGCCTTCGGAGCCGATCAGCAGATGAGTGAGGTCATAGCCTGTGGAGGATTTGCGCGCCCTCGATCCAGTCCGGATGACCGTGCCATCCGCCATCACCGCCTCGAGCGCCAGCACATTCTCGCGCATCGTGCCGTGGCGCACGGCAGTGGTGCCGCTGGCGCGTGTTGCCGCCATCCCGCCGAGCGAGGCATCGGCACCGGGGTCGACTGGAAAATACAATCCAGTCGCGCGAATGTCCTCATTGAGCGCGTGCCGTGTGACGCCCGGTTGCACCACCGCATGCAGATCCTCGGCGCTGACCGTGAGCACGCGATTCATCCGGGTCATGTCGAGACTGATCCCGCCCGAAATCGCCAGATGCTGCCCCTCGAGCGCACTTGCCGCGCCACAGGCCACGACCGGGCAGCGATGCGTCTGACAGAGCTTGACGATCTCCGAGACCTCTTCGGTGGTCTCGGGATAGGCGACCGCCTCGGGCGGGGTGGGCGGATACCATGTCTCGCAGCGGCCATGCGCGTCGCGGTCGGCCGTTGTCGTGACCAGCCGGTCCCCCAGCAGGTCGCGGAGCGCGTCAATTGCGGAGGGATGGGCGGACGGGGTATCGAGGGTCATGGTGTCGGTCCTTTCTCAGCCCGTTCTCAGTGCGGTAACGGACGCCAGCACCACCACCGCCAGCATCGAAGCTGCCATCGCGGCGTTGATCCGGCGATGCGCGCGTTCCGTGAGGTTTAGCCGGTGCAGCGCCACCCCTGCCCAGAGCCAGCCGAGGTGAATGGGAATCCAGTTCAGATTCATGATGACCAGCTTGCTCGCGGTCTCGAACAGCAGGTTTCCTGGTGCGTAGGGAAAGCCCGCCATCAGCGTGGTGTTGACCGCATAGGCCTTGGGGTTGATCGCCTGCAGCAGGATCCCCGCGCCGATCCCGGGGGCGCGGCGCGCCTCGATGAACGCGATCCGCGACCCAGCCAGCGCGATCCGTGCGGCGAGATAGAGCAGGTAGAGGATCGAGGCGGCCATAAGCAGGGTGCGAATCACCGGCTCTGCCAGAAGGATTGCCGCAAGCCCCGAGATCACCGCGAGCGCGACAAGGTTGGCGCCGATGAACAGCCCGGTGACATAGGTCAGACCGGCCCGGAACCCGTAGGCCGATCCCACTCCGGCGGTGGACAAGACCCCCGGACCCGGCGTGATGATCAGGAACAGCACGGCAAGCGCGAATGTCAGCATCTGCGCGTCCTGTCCGTCGCCGTTCTGCGCGCTTGCATCCGCTCTCCCGTTCGTTCCGTGGTTGTGCCGCCTCTGGTATACCATTTGACTAGTGCCGGCATGTCCCAAAGGTCAACAGCGATTTGGACCATATCGGATGACATGCTGTTGGTTGGAGGGGCCGCCGCCACCCACCGGCCGAATCGCGGCGCACCCTTGGCGACGTCGGGCGGTCGGATCGGGCGTGACGCCATCGCCTGTGCGAGCGCTGTTTCCTGATGCCACGGCGTCAGCGGCGGGCACTGCACCGTGTATTTCAAAGGGCCCATGTTTTGGCTTGCATTTTGGTATACCAAATCCGATGCTTGCCGCAAACGCCGCGCGACAGCACTCGGGCAGGCGGACGTCTCGAGGAGGACAGCATGAGCAATACCCGCGCCAACAAGCGTTTCCGCTCGCAGGAATGGTTCGACAATCCCAACAATCCGGGCATGACCGCGCTCTATCTGGAGCGCTATCAGAACCAGACATTCACCCGCGAGGAACTGCAGAGCGGCCGGCCCGTCATCGGCATCGCCAATACCGGATCCGATCTCGCACCCTGCAACAAGATCCACATCTTCCTGATGGATCGGATCAAGGCGGGCATTCGCGACGCGGGCGGCATCCCGATGGAATTTCCGATCCACCCGATCCAGGAGACCGGCAAGCGGCCCACGGCGGCGCTTGACCGTAATCTCGCCTATCTCAGCCTGGTCGAGGTTCTGCATGGCTATCCGATCGACGGCGTAGTGCTGACCACCGGCTGTGACAAGACCACCCCGGCCCAGCTCATGGGGGCGGCGACGGTGGACCTGCCCGCGATTGCACTCAATGGCGGGCCGATGCTCGATGGCTGGTACAAGGGCAAGCGCGCGGGCTCGGGCATGGTCGTCTGGGAGGGTCGCCGCCTGCTGGCCGAGGGCAAGATCGACTACGAAGAGTTCATGGAGCGCGCCTGCGCCTCTGCCCCGTCGCTGGGGCATTGCAACACGATGGGCACTGCCTCGACGATGAACGCCATGGCAGAGGCGCTTGGCATGACGCTCACGGGATCGTCGGCCATTCCCGCGCCCTTCCGCGAGCGCATGGAGATGGCCTTTGCCACCGGCAAGCGGATCGTCGAGATGGTGCTGGAGGATCTCAAGCCCTCCGATATCCTGACGCGCGCGGCCTTCGAGAACGCGATCAAGACCAACACCGCCATCGGCGGTTCGACCAACGCGCCGCCGCATCTGCAGGCCATCGCGCGTCATGCGGGCGTGGACCTGCATGTGCAGGACTGGCAGACCGTCGGCTTCGAAGAGCCGCTTCTGGTCAACATGCAGCCCGCCGGAGTCTATCTCGGCGAGAGTTTCCACCGCGCGGGCGGTGTGCCTGCGGTGATGGGCGAACTGCACAAGGCCGGTCGTTTGCATGGCGGGGTGATGACCGTCACGGGCAAGACAATGGCCGAAAACCTCGTGGGTTGCGACAGCGTAGATCATGACGTGATCCGCCCCTATGACCGCCCGCTGCGCGAGAATGCAGGGTTCATCGTGCTCTCGGGCAATCTGTTCGACTCCGCGCTGATGAAGACCTCCGTGATCTCGCCCGACTTCCGCAAGCGGTTTCTCTCCACCCCCGGTGAGGAGGGCATCTTTGAAGGGCGGGCCGTGGTGTTCGAGGGGCCCGAAGATTACCACGACCGGATCAATGACGAGAGCCTTGGAATTGATGAAGAAACCATCCTGTTCATCCGCAATGTCGGCTGTGTCGGCTACCCCGGCGCGGCCGAGGTGGTGAATATGCAGCCGCCCGATGCGGTGCTGCGTGCCGGTGTGCATCACCTGCCCACGGTCGGCGACGGGCGGCAATCGGGCACGTCGGAAAGCCCCTCGATCCTCAACGCCTCGCCCGAATCGGTGGTCGGCGGCGGCCTGGCCTATCTTCAGACCGGCGACCGGGTGCGGCTCGACCTCAACACCGCCTCGATGGAGGCGCTGGTGGAGCAGGAGGAATGGGACCGCCGCAAGGCTGACTGGACCCCGCCCGAAATCGAGAACCAGACACCGTGGCAGGAGATCTATCGCCGCCATGTCGGGCAACTGGCCGAGGGTGGTTGTCTTGAACTGGCGACGGCCTATCAACGTGTCGCCCGCAACCTGCCGCGCGACAATCACTGAGGGGGAGCCATGGCGCAGAACATTATCATCACCGGTGCGGGCAGTGGCGTGGGACGCGCCACCGCCCGGGTCTTTCTCGATGCGGGGTGGCAGGTCGGCCTTGTCGGACGCCGCGTCGAGGCGCTCGAAGAGACGGCGGCGGCCCACGGTGCGGCGCTTGTCCTGCCCTGCGACGTGACCGACGCCGATGCGACCGAGGCGATGGTGGCGCGTGCGGCCAGAGAATGGGGCCGTGTGGACGCGCTCTTCAATAATGCCGGTGTCGCGATGAAGGGCGCACCGATAGACGAGCTGGATATCGACGAGATCCGCACCCTGATCGACGTGAATGTCATGGGGGCGTTCATCGCCGCGCGCGCCGCCTTTGCGCAGATGCGGCGGCAGGATCCGCAGGGCGGACGGATCATCAACAATGGCTCGGTCTCGGCCCATGTGCCCCGCTGGGGCTCTGCCCCCTATACCGCCTCGAAACACGCGATCACCGGGCTGACACGCACGCTCTCGCTCGACGGGCGGGCGTTCGACATCGCCTGCGGTCAGATCGATATCGGCAACGCCCTGACCGAGATGGCGCAGGCCATGACCCAGGGCGTGCCGCAGGCGGACGGATCGCTGGCGGTGGAGCCGGTGATGGATGTGACCCATGTGGCGCAATCCGTGCTGCACATGGCCTCCTTGCCGCTTGAGGCCAATGTGCAATTCATGACCGTGATGGCCAGCGCCATGCCCTATATCGGGCGCGGCTGAACATTTTTCAGGGAGATCTACACATGACCGAAACCCTCGCAATCGGAACCTTCAGCGAGGTGGACGAGACCGCCCTTGAGGACGATCTCGGCGCCCGGATCGTGGACAGCCTAGACGTCGCCGCGGCGCTGAACGAAGAGACTCGCGGCGCGGTTCGCGCCATCGCCTTCAAGGGACATACGCGCTTTGACGGGGCGTTGATGGATCTCTTTCCGGCGCTTGGTCTGATCGCAAATTACGGCGTTGGCTATGACGCGATCAACGTGGCCGATGCGCAGGCCCGCGGCATCGCGGTGACCAACACGCCCGATGTGCTCAATGACGATGTCGCCGATCTCGCGGTCGGCATGATGATCGCGCAATGCCGCCGGATGGTGCAGGGCGATCATCATGCCCGCTCCGGGGCCTGGGCCAACGGGCAGGCATTTCCGCTCAATCGCAAGATGTCGGGCGGGCGCGTGGGCATTCTCGGGCTGGGACGGATCGGACGCGAGATCGCAGACCGTCTGGCCGCGTTCAAGATGGAGCTGCACTACTGGTCGCGCAGCGAAAAGGACACGCCGGGCTGGACCTATCACGACGATCCCGCGTCCCTCGCGCGGGCGGTGGATTTCCTGGTGGTGGCCCTAGTCGGTGGTCCGGAGACCGAGAGCATGGTGTCGGCCGAGGTGCTGGATGCGCTCGGGCAGGAGGGGGTGCTGGTAAACATCTCGCGCGGCTCGACGGTGGATGAGGGCGCGTTGCTCGACCGGCTGGAGGATGGCCGCCTGGCCGGTGCCGCGCTCGACGTGTTCTGCTCCGAGCCGGAGCTCGACCCGCGCTTTGCCGCACTCGACAACGTGGTCCTGCAACCGCATCAGGGCTCGGGCACGCATGTCACGCGCGCAGCCATGGGAAAATTGCAACGCGACAACATCGCGGCCTTTATGGCGGGCAAGCCGCTTTTGACGCAGGTCGCGTGAACCGGAACAAGGAGGACAGGAATGTGACGGGTCAACCAAAAATCGGCTTTGTCGGCGTGGGCTATATGGGCCATGGCATGGCCAAGAATATTCTCAAGGGCGGCTATGACCTGATGATCAAGGGCAACCGCAACCGCGCGCCCGTCGAAAGCCTGACGGCTATGGGCGCGCGGGAGGCCGCAAGCCTCTCGGAGATGGCGGCGGCCTGTGACATCGTGTTTCTGTGCCTGTCGAACTCGCCACAGGTGGAGGCGGTGGTCAGGGGCGAGGACGGGTTGATCGCCAATGGCAAGCCGGGACTAATCGTGGTCGATACCACCACCGCAAACCCGGTCTCGACAGAGGCGCTCGCCACCGAGTTGGAGGCACGCGACATGCATATGGTCGATGCCCCGCTCGGCCGCACACCCAAGGAGGCCGAGGCCGGCACGCTCGATGCCATGGTCGGGGCCGCGCCGGAGGTGTTTGAGAGCGTCAGGCCGGTGATCGACTGCTGGGCCGGATCGGTCACGCATCTCGGGCCGGTGGGCGCGGGGCACAAGATGAAACTGGTGATGAATTTCCTCGGCACCGGCTATGCCGCGCTCTATGCCGAGGCGTTCACCATGGGGGCCAAGGTCGGGCTCGCGCCACAGCTTGTTCGCGAGGTGATCGGTGGCAGCCGCATGGGCTGCGGCTTTTTCGAGACCTACACACAATGGGTCTGCGACCGAAACCGCGAGGCGCATGTCTTCAGCCTCGATAATGCCGCCAAGGATATCGGCTATGTCTGTCTGATGGCACAGGCGGCGGGCATGGCCAATCCCATGTCTGCCACGATCCGCAACGCCTTTGCCAGTGCCGTCGCACAGGGCAAGGGGGCCGATTACATGCCGATGCTGGCCGATCACGTGGCCGCGCTGAATGGCCTCGATCTGGGTGCGGAGGTCGAGAAGGGCCGTAGCTGACGCGAGGACACGGGCCCGACGATTCGTTGTCGCCAGGCCCGGTGCCTTAGTTGGCCGCGATCACCTCCTGGCGCTGATTGCCAAGGCCCTCAATGGTCAGCTCCATCACGTCGCCCGGCTTCAGAAAGCGTTGCGGCGACATGCCGAGGCCAACACCCGAGGGCGTTCCGGTGGCGATAATGTCCCCCGCGCGCAGTAGCATGAAGTGGCTGAGATAGGACACGATCTCGGCCACGCCGAAAATCATGTCCGAGGTGTTGGAGGATTGCACCGTCTCGCCGTTGAGCGCCAGCGACAGGTCGAGCGCCTGCGGGTCGGGCACCTCGTCGGCGGTGACCAGCCAGGGGCCGATTGGCCCGAAACCGGGGGCGGATTTGCCCTTGACCCATTGCCCGCCGCGTTCGATCTGGAAGGCGCGCTCGGAGACGTCGTTGATCACGCAATATCCCGCGACGTGATCGAGCGCATCCTCCTCTGGGACGTAGAGCGTGTCACGTCCGATGATGACCCCAAGCTCGACCTCCCAGTCGGCCTTGCTCGACCCGCGCGGCAGAGGCACCGGGTCGTTGGGACCGGACAGGCAGCTTGTGACCTTCGAAAAGACGACCGGCTCCTCTGGCGCCTTGGCCCCCGTCTCGGCGGCGTGTTGGGCGTAGTTCAGCCCGATGGCGATGAAATTCGGGACCCAACTCAGGCACGGGCCAATGCGACCCGGTTCCTCGATCACCGGAAGGCTCGCGGTATTGAGCGCCGCAATCCGCGCGAGCGCGTCCTGGGATACCGCGTCGCCGGCGAAATCGGGCACCTCGCCCGACAGGTCGCGCAGTTGTCCGTCGGCATCGAGAATGGCGGGCCGTTCCGCGCCATGCGGGCCAACTCTAAGAAGTTTCATGGGTCTCCTCTTCTCCGGGCTTTTCCGGTGTCTTAGGTTGATCCCGCATTTGCGAGATCATCAGGTTCTCGAGATCCGTGAGCAGGTTCCCGAGATGGGCGTCGAACGCAGAGCAAAGCGCGGCCTTGTCGCGCGCCAGGATCGCGTCGAGGATGCCGTCATGCTGGGTCAACACGCGCTCTCGGTTCTCGCGCATGCGCGAGGTCAGGTAACGGGCATGCCACAGCCGCGCGAGATAGGCCTTGTGCGTGCGCGCAAGCGCGGCGTTGCGCGAGGCTTCGGCGATGGTGGTGTGAAAGGCCATGTCCATTTCAAAAGAGTCGATCCGCTCGGCTGTGTAGAAGGTCTCTTCCATGAGGCGTGCCGCCTCGCGAATGTGGTCGAGATCGGCCTCGGTCGCGTGGTCGCAGGCCAGTTCGCCGGAGAGCTTTTCGAGCGCCACCAGCACGACCGCCTGATCGCACAGCTCTTTCGCCGTGGGTCGGCTCACGACCGGGCTGCGCGACGGGCTGAGCACGACCAGCCCCTCCTTGGCCAGAATGCGAATCGCTTCGCGCATCGGCGTGCGGCTGACGCCCATGGCCGCCGCGTGGTCGCGTTCTTTGATCGGCGCACCGGGCACAAGCTCGCCGCGCAGGATGCTGCGGCGCAACTCGTTGGCGATGCGGTTTGCGAGCGTTGGTCCTGACATCGCAAAGAAATTCCTCGACCTGTGCGTTCCCGGGCTCTGCTAACCCGTGCCGGGCAGCGCGTCCATAATTCTCGATTTGGTATACCAAAACAAGTTGATTGTGAAATTCACTTTGTTTACCGTCCATTCCGGAATGGTATACCATTTTGGTGCAGGGCGATCCTGCAACGGAGGAAGCGGCACAGAAGCCGTGACAGGGAGGAAAGACCAATGACCTTGAAGCCACTACTCACATCTACCGCTGCCGCCGCGCTACTGGCCACAGGTGCCCTCGGGCAGGAGGTGACCCTGCGGATGCAGACCCATTACGCCACGGAGCATCCCACCGGGCAGGCGCTCGCGCGCTTCATCGACGATGTCGAGACCATGTCCGACGGCGAAATCGCGATCGAGATGTTCTATTCCTCGGCCGTCGTCGCCACGACCGAAACCTTTGACGCGGCGATCAACGGTATTCTCGACTGCGACGCTACCGGCGGGGCCTATCAGACCGGCAAGAACCCGGCCTTCCAGTTCGTCGGTGACTTCATGGGCGGCTATGACACCGCCTGGCAGCAATATTCATGGCTCTATTACGGCGGCGGTTACGAGGCGGCGCAGAACCTCTATAACGAGCACAACATGCAGTTGGTCGGCTGGTCCATTTACGGTCAGGAATCGCTGTCGTCCTCCGAACCTATCGCTGGCCCAGAGGACCTCAAGGGCTGGAAGTTCCGTTCGCCCCCTGGCATGGAGACCGAGATTTTCGAGCAACTCGGGGCCTCGCCCATCGTGATGGATTTCACCGAGATTTTCACCGCGCTCGAGACCGGGATCATCGACGGGGCGGATGCCTCGGGGCTGGCCAACAATGTCGGGCTCGGGCTTTATGATATCGTCGATCACGCCACCTATCCCGGCTTTCACTCGATGCCTTCGGACCATTTGGCCTGCAACAAGGACGTCTGGGAGGGGCTGACGGAATCGCAGCGCCGGATCATCGAGACCGCCTGGCAGAAGATGGGCTTTCACATCGCCCTCACCAATGAGCGCGCCAATGCCGAGGCTGCCGCCAAGCTGGAGGAGCAGGGCGTAACCCTGCACACCTGGTCGAATGAAGACCGCAAGGTGTTCCGCGACGCGGCGCAAGTTTCTTGGGAACGCTGGGGCGACAAGAATGAACAGGCGCGCGCCATTCTCGAGAGCCACAAGGCCTATCTGCGGCAGCTTGGGCTTCTGAACTAACTCAACCCCATGCGCAAGGCGGGCTGCCTTGGCCCGCCTTTTCCAGTTTGCAAACGGACCGGTCCATGCGGCACGGGAGTGGGAGACCTAAAATAATGAGCAAGAGTGTCTGGCTTGGCCGCGCGCGCCGACCCGTGAAACTGTCAATGATCGGGTTTTGCGGTGTCGCGCTGCTCCTCTATGTCTGGCTCGTGGCGGCGCGGCTCACCGACCCGGACACGGCCATCGGCATGCATGAGATGATTCGCCCGGAGGGCCGCCCGATGGTCAAGCTGATGCTGGCCACGCTCGCGGGGGCGCTTTTCTTCACGTCGCTCTACCTGTCGGATTTCAAGGGCGATATCGAACCCGCGCGCAAGGGGTTTTTCGACATCGTCAGCCTTGTTCTGAGCCGCGCAGCAATGATCCTCGTGGCCCTGATCGTGCTGGTGATGTTTTACGAGGTGGTCTCGCGCTACGTCTTTTCGCAACCGACGCTCTGGGCCAATGAACTCTCGCTCTGGCTGGCCGCTTTCGTGTTTCTGCTGGCCGGGCAATACGCCATGCAGCAGCGCAGCCATATCCGCATCTACGTGATCTATGACCAGATGCCGCGCTGGATGCGCAAGGCGTCGGATACGCTGTCGGTGCTGCTCATCGTCGGATTTGCCTTTGCTCTGGTCTGGGGCGGCTTCAACGACGCCGAGACGCGGTTCCTGCGGATGGAGACCTTCGGCACTGCCTGGGATCCGCCCTTGCCGGGCACCGTCAAACCGTTTCTGCTCATCGCGATCATCCTGGTGGCGGTGCAGGCGGTTTCGAACCTGATCGCCGACTGGAACCGCGAGGCGGCCGATCTGCACGCCGACGAGATCGACGAGGTCGAGATCGAATCCATCCGTCGCACCCTGGAGGACCGGGCCTGATGATCGATATCGGTACGCTCAGCCTGATCCTGCTCTTCGGCATGTTCGCGCTCTTGGCCATCGGCATGCCGCTTGGCTTTGCATCGGCCTTTCTGGCGGTGGTGACGCTGGCGCTCAAATTCGACCTCGATCTGCTGTTCGGCACCTTCGGGCGTGGGCCGCTCTCGGTGCTGGCGCAGGCGGTCTACCGGCAGATGACCAACTATGTTCTGATCTCGGTGCCGCTCTTCATCTTCATGGCGGCCCTGCTGGAGCGATCCGGCATTGCGCGCGACATGTATTCCTCGCTCAACCTATGGCTCAGCCGGACACGCGGCGGGATCGCCATCGTCACCTCGATCATGGCGGTGATCATGGCGGCGATGTCGGGTATCATCGGCGGCGAGGTGGTTCTGCTTGGCTTGATCGCGTTGCCGCAGATGCTGCGGCTTGGTTATGACCGCAACCTTGCCGTGGGCACGATCTGTGCCTCGGGCAGCCTCGGCACGATGATCCCGCCGTCGATCGTGCTGATCTTCTACGGGCTGGTGACCGAGACCTCGATCAAGGCGCTGTTCACCGCGTCGTTCCTGCCGGGCTTCATGCTGGCCTCGTTCTTTCTGATCTACATCATCGTGCGCACCAACCTGAATCCCGCACTCGCCCCGCTGCCGCCCGACGACCCGGACGATCCGAAAGGCCGGGAAAAGGGGCTGATGTTCCTCGGGTTCCTCGCGCGGATGATGGCCTGGATCAGCGGGGTTCTCACACTGCGCGCCGTGTTCTTCACGCTGATCGGCGACAACGCCGTGCGCGAGGGCACCGATCCTATTCCGCTTGGCATGGTGTCGGATCTGCCCTGGCTGTTGGGGGCCTTCGCGATCTCGCTGGCGGTGGTCTTTCTCGTGGTCGGTCGTGCGCGCACGGCCAGGGGCTGGGAGATGGGCAAGGGTCTCGTCGCGCCAATCGTGGTGATCGGCGTCGTTCTTGGATCGATCTATGGCGGCATCACCGGCATCACCGAGGCGGCGGGCATGGGGGCCATCGCGGTTTTCGTGATCGGGTTACTGCGTCGCGAGATGACCTTTGCCATCGTCTGGGACAGCCTGATGCGTACGCTGAAATCCACCGGCACGATCATCTGGGTCACGATCGGGGCCGCCGCCCTTGCCGCCGCCTACACGCTGGTCGGCGGGCCGAGTTATGTGGCCAACATGATCATCGGGGCCGAATTGCCGACCATGGGGATCATCCTGGTGATGATGGCAATCTTTCTGGTGATGGGCATGTTCATGGACTGGATCGGTATCGTACTGCTGATCATGCCGGTGTTTCTGCCCATCGTCGTCAAGCTGCCGCCTGAGGAGATCGGCTGGCTCGGGTCGGTTGATCCGCGTTATGTGCCGATCTGGTTCGGTGTAGTCTTTACGATGAACATGCAAGTGAGCTTTCTGTCGCCGCCCTTCGGCCCGGCCGCGTTCTATCTCAAATCGGTTGCCCCGCCGGATATCTCGATCACGGATATTTTCCGCGGCTTTCTGCCGTTCATCGCGTTGCAATTGCTGGCGCTGTCGGTTCTGTTGGTCTGGCCGCCGATTGTCACGCTGTTTCTCTAACCCGAAATCGACCGGCGGACAGGATGCCACGCCGGTCCACGAAAGGAGGCTCGCATGAGCAAGCAAACCATCGGATTCATCGGCCTCGGCCTGATGGGCCGGGCCATGGTCGAATGCCTGCAAAAGGACGGTTATCCGGTCGTCGTGCTGGGCCATCGCGACCGCAGCGGCGTTGAGGCGGCGGTGTCACGTGGCGGGCAGGAGGCGCAATCGGCGCGCGATCTGGCGGAGCGGTCGGATATCGTCATGCTCTGCGTCGGCACATCGGATCAGGTGGAATCGCGCATCCTCGGCGCGGGTGGCGTGTTGGAGGGGACCGCCGCCGGGCAGGTGGTGATCGATTTCGGCACCTCGCTACCGGACTCGACCCTCAAGATCGGTGCCGCACTCGCCGAAAAAGGGGCGACATATCTCGACGCGCCGCTCGGTCGCACGCCATCCCATGCCAAGGAGGGAAAGCTCAACATCATGTGCGCGGGCGACAAGGCCGCCTATGACCGGGTCAAGCCGATCCTCGACACGCTTGGCGAGAATGTCTTTCACCTCGGCAAGCTGGGCAATGGGCACACCATCAAGCTGATCAACAATTTCTTTGCGATGACAACGGCCTGTGCCTTGTCCGAGGCCTTCGCCCTTGCCGATGCGGCAGGAATAGATCGCGACGCGCTGCATGGGGTGATGGCGGCCGGGCCGCTCCATTCAGGGATGATGGATTTCATCCGAAACTACGCGGTCGAGGGCAAGGTCGATCTGGCCTTCTCGGTGGCCAACGCCGCCAAGGATGTCGGGTATTACCGGCAGATGGCCGACGCGCTCGGCCTCGACAGCGCGATGTCGGGGGCGGCGGATGCCACCTTGCGGCGCGCGCGCGATGGCGGCGAGGGCGATCTGATGGTGCCCGAGATGGTCGATTGGATGACACGAAACCTGGAGAAGAAAACATGAGATTGCAGGGCAAACGCGCCTTTATCACCGCCGCCGGTCAGGGCATCGGCCGAGCAATTGCCGAGGCCTATATCCGCGAGGGGGCGCAGGTCACGGCGACCGACCTCAAGGCTGACCTGCTGAACGGGCTGGAGGCCGAGACTTTCGCGCTCGACGTGACCGACAAGGTGGCGCTGCAAGACGCGATCCGCACTGCGGCGCCCGATATCCTGGTGAATTGCGCGGGGTTCGTGCATGCCGGAACGCTGCTAGAGGCCAGCGATGACGAGTTCGATTTCGCCATGACCCTAAACGTGAAATCGCAGTTCCACGCCATGCAGGCCGCCGTGCCGGGCATGCTGGAGCGTGGCGGTGGTTCGATCGTCAACATCGCCTCGGTGGTCGCCTCGATCATCGGCGCGCCGGGGCGCTGCATCTACGGCACCTCGAAGGCGGCGATCATCGGGCTGACCAAATCGGTGGCGGTCGATTACGTGACCAAGGGCGTGCGGGTGAACTGCATCTGCCCGGGCACCGTCGAAAGCCCGAGCCTGCAGGACCGGCTGAGCGCCACCGGGGATTACGAGGCCGCGCGCGCCGCGTTTGTCGCACGTCAACCGATGGGCCGGATCGGACAGCCCGAGGAGATCGCGCATCTCGCGGTCTATCTGGGCTCGGACGACTCGAGCTTCACGACCGGGCAGGCGCATGTGATCGACGGTGGCTGGGCCGCCGCCTGATGCGTGTGGGCCAGCCGAACGACGCTGTTGCCCAACGCGAGAACCGCATGGGCCTGGGCGTGGCGATGATGGCGTTGGCCGTGCTGTTCTTCACCTGCATCGACACCTCGGCCAAGTGGCTGGTGACCGCCGGTCATGCCGCGATCCAGGTGGTGTTCGTGCGCTATGCGGTGCATTTCCTGCTGGCGCTTGCCCTGTTCCTGCCCCGCGAAGGCCGGTCCGCGCTGCGATCCAATGCGCCGGGGCGGCAATTGCTGCGCTCGTCCTGTCTGTTCGGCAGCACGATCTGCAATTTCACCTCTTTGCAATTCCTGCCGATCACGGTCACCACGACGATCATGTTCGCCGGTCCGATTGCAGTGACGGTCCTGGCGATACCGATTCTGGGGGAACGGGTCGGCTTGCACCGGTTCGCGGCAGTGTGTACCGGCTTCGTCGGCGTGCTGGTGGTGATGCAGCCCTGGGGGGCCGAGTTTCACCCGGCCATGCTGTTGAACCTTGCCGCGATGACCCTCGCGGCGCTCTATTTCATCATGACCCGCATGCTGGCCGGGACCGAGAGCAACGCTACCAGCCAGTTATGGGCCTCGGGGCTGGCGACGGTTTGTCTCGCGCCCTTCGCGGCGCGGGTCTGGCAATGGCCGCCGACGGCCATTGACTGGGCGCCGTTTCTCTTGATCGGCATATTCGGCGGGGTCGGTCATATTTCCGCCACCTACGCGCATCGCATGGCGGATGCCTCGATCCTGGCCCCGATTGTCTATATCCAGATCGTTCTCGCGGCGGTGGCAAGCATCGTCGTTTTCGAGGTCTATCCCACGGTCTGGACATTGGGAGGGGGGCTGATCATCGCCGGGGCCGGGCTCTATATCTGGTGGCGCGAGCGGCGTCGTTGACGGGTCATCCCGGGATACCAGCACACATCACGACAGGTTGGGCGCAAGGGGTATCATCGTGCCGGTCAGTAGCGCCACATGGGTTTCGCGGCCCTCGTCGAGCGCATGGACATCCGCCTGCACGATGACCAGCCGTCGACCCGCCTTGATCACCCGCCCGCGCGCGATCAGCCGTTCGCCCAGTGCCGGTGCCAGCAGGTTGATCTTCATTTCGGTGGTCAACACCTCGAACCCCTCCGGCATCACGCTGAGCCCTGCATAGCCCGCTGCGCTGTCACCAATGGCGAATGTCAGGCCTGCGTGGGCGTAGCCGTGCTGCTGGCGGCTGCCCGGCAGGATCGGCGCTTCGATGCGCGCATGCCCGGCCGAGAGGTCTTCCAGCGTCGCGCCGAGCGTTGCCATCATCGCCTGCGCATGAAAGCTCTGTCGGATTCGCGCCTCTATGTCGGGGGATAGCTTGGTTGAATTTCCCATTTTGCCCTCGCGCTGTTCATGTCACGGTAAAGTTCCCGGCATGTGACTTGCCACCTTGGATTAGATGTATCTCACTGATAAATGCACGTTTAACGATTAAGAGTAAGGGTTTTGGTTTGTATTGGTCTGAGTTTAGCCGACATATGGCAGAGACGCGGGACGGCCTGCTTTCTCCATTAACACTGTCTATTTGGGTTTCGGTTTGCGTGATCGCGGTGGTTGCAGGGCCTTTCGGCACCTATGACACGATGATGTGGCCTACGCGCCTCGCCTATTGGGGCCTTGTGGCGAGCATCGGTATTCTGATCGGCAGCGTTGCCCGGGCGATCAAGAAGACCGTCTGTGTCAGGCCGCACCCGGCGGTTTTCGATGCGGTTGTGAGCCTACTGACAAGCCTGTTTCTCGCCCCGGCGATCTGGCTCCTGCGGGGCACGCTCGATCCGCAAATCAGCCGTGTGGACCTGAGCCTGTTCAGTATCTCTCTCAACACCGTTATCGTTGTTGGCTCGGTTTTCGTCCTGCGCCGTCTGTTCGGGTTGGAACAGCCGGCCAGCTATGCTGTCTCCGCTCGCGTGTCCAAGGTGCCGCTGACCCGGTTGCATCGCCGTCTCTCGGACTGGCCCGATGCCGAAATTATGCGCCTGTCCGCCAATGATCATTTTGTCGAAGTGGCCACGTCGCACGGCACGGAGACGGTGCGGCTGCGACTGGGCGACGCGATCGACGAGATGGAGCCGGTCAAGGGCTTCTGCACGCATCGCTCGCACTGGGTGGCGCTTTGTGCGATTGAGCGTGTCGAACGAGACGGCGCGCGGCTATTTGTTTCGCTGCGCAATGGCGACCGGGTGCCCGTCAGCCGCAAGTATCGCCCCAGACTGGAACAGGCAGGCCTCATCGACAGGGCAGACGGGCAGGGCGGCTGACCCGGAGCGTTGGCTTCGGGGCAGTAGCCTGACGCGGGTTTAAGGCACTTGTTTCCGCTCACCCGCCCGTCTCTTGGTCTCAACTATTGGACATCGCCCGTGGGCCGGGGTGTCTGCTACGTCTCGGCGGGCAGCACCGGGTAGATCACTTTGGGCATCCTGCCGATGAGCGCCCCGAGAAGGGCGGCGATCTGATCGGTCTCCTGATCGTTGATCCTGGTGCCGAGCTGTGAGGTGCCCATGATCTGCACCGCGACCTTGAGATCCCGGACCTTGCCGGAGTGGAAACGGGGCGCAGTCTGGTCGATGTTGCGCAGCGGTGCGGCGCGGAACACGTAGGAATTATCCGCCGTCTCGGTCACTGTAACACGGCCCCGATCATCGGGCGGCAGCACATCGGCCCCTGGTTTCTTGATCAGGCCGATGGGATCGTAGTCATTGCCTCCGAGGTTGACGCTGTTGTGGCAAGCCGAACCGCCCTTGTCCATGAACAGTTCCAGCCCGACCGCCTGCTCGTCCGAGAGTGCGCCATCGTCACAGTTGAGCCATGCGGCGCAGGGGTTGTCAACGTAGCCTCGAGCGCCTTGGAGAGTTGCGAGGGCTTTTTTGCCGGGCATGGCCGATCGAGGTCTGCATGTTGTCGTCGCCATCGGTGGCGAGGTTGCGGCACGAGTTGCAGGAGAACACGCCCGAGGCCGACATCCACAGATCAAAGCACAGCGCCTTGCCGAGAATGAAGGTTTGGGGAAGTGTCACGGAGTTACTCTTAGACTCCGTGGGTTCGCGCGTTTGAAATCAGTCTAAACGATCTCAAGGGAGGCATGCCTGGTCTGGCTCAGTGCCCGCCTGCGAACGAGATCCATCGCCGACGATCTTGCGGTAACTGCGGCTGCCGTTCCAATCCGGCGGGTTCTCGCGTCATTTTTGTCTCATTTCTCGGAACAAACAGGTTATGCCTTGAAGTTTTTGCCTCAGCAGGTCTAAAGCGCCCCCAGACCCGTTGCTCCGCAACATCATTGAAATCCGCAAATTACCCGAGGCTCACGATGCAACTACCCAACCTTGCCCCTGTTCCCGAACTCTATGTCTCTTATGAGAGCGCGCAGAAACTCAAGGTCGAGGCTGCTGACCTGACCAGCTGGGATCTGAGCCTGCGGCAGATCTGCGATCTGGAACTGTTGATGAACGGCGGTTTCAACCCACTCAAAGGGTTCATGAGCGAAGCGAATTATGACAGCGTCGTTGAGAAAATGCGGCTCACGGATGGCACGCTCTGGCCGATGCCGATCACGTTGGACGTCAGCGAGTCATTTGCCGATAGCATCGAGATCGGGCAGGATATTGCGCTGCGCGATCAGGAGGGCGTGATCCTCGGAACGATGACAGTGACCGACCGCTGGACACCCGACAAGGCGCGTGAGGCGGCACATGTGTTCGGGGCCGATGACAGCGCGCATCCGGCGGTGAACTATCTGCATAACACGGCCGGCAAGGTCTATCTCGGCGGGCCGGTAACCGGTATCCAGCAGCCGGTGCATTACGATTTCCGCGGCCGTCGCGACACGCCTAACGAATTGCGCGCGCTCTTTCGCAAGCTGGGTTGGCGCCGTGTGGTGGCTTTTCAGACCCGCAACCCGCTGCACCGCGCGCATCAGGAACTGACCTTCCGCGCCGCCAAGGAGGCGCAGGCCAACCTGCTGATCCATCCCGTCGTCGGCATGACCAAACCGGGCGATGTCGATCACTTTACGCGCGTGCGCTGCTATGAGGCGGTACTCGACAAGTACCCGGCTTCGACCACGACGATGAGCCTGCTCAATCTGGCGATGCGCATGGCCGGCCCGCGCGAGGCCGTTTGGCATGGCCTGATCCGCAAGAACCACGGCTGTACCCATTTCATCGTTGGACGAGACCACGCGGGCCCCGGCAAGAACTCGGCCGGAGAGGATTTCTACGGGCCCTACGATGCGCAGGATCTCTTCCGTAAGCATCAGGAGGAAATCGGCATCGAGATGGTCGATTTCAAACACATGGTCTACGTGCAGGAGCGTGCCCAGTACGAGGCCATTGACGAGATTGAGGACAAGGATGACGTGACCATCCTCAACATCTCGGGCACCGAACTCCGCCGCCGCCTTCAGGAAGGGCTGGAAATCCCCGACTGGTTCTCCTTCCCCGAGGTGGTGACCGAGTTGCGCCGCACCCGTCCGCCGCGCAGCGAGCAGGGCTTTACCGTGTTCTTCACCGGCTTCTCGGGGTCGGGGAAGTCGACCATTGCCAACGCGCTCATGGTCAAATTGATGGAGATGGGCGGTCGTCCGGTGACGCTGCTCGACGGCGATATCGTGCGCAAGAACCTCAGCTCCGAGCTCGGCTTTTCCAAGGAGCACCGCGATCTCAACATCCGCCGCATTGGCTATGTGGCGAGCGAGATCACCAAGAATGGCGGCATCGCCATTTGCGCGCCGATCGCCCCCTACTCCACCACGCGCCGTGCCGTGCGCGAGGAGGTCGAGCAGTTCGGTGCCTTCATCGAGGTTCACGTGGCCACCACGCTCGAGGAATGTGAGCGCCGGGACCGCAAGGGGCTCTACAAACTGGCACGCGAAGGCAAGATCAAGGAATTCACCGGGATTTCCGACCCTTACGATGTGCCCGAAAACCCGGAACTGCGGGTCGAGACCGAGAATGTCGATGTCGACAACTGCGCGCATCAGGTCATTCTGAAGCTCGAGTCGATGGGCCTGATCGCGGGTTGACACCGCGCCGCTGTCCTGAGCGAAAGCAGGGCCGCCCTTGATGGGGCGGCCCTTTTCGGTTGAAACGCGACCATATACACGATTTTTCTTACCTTGATCCCGCCGCGTTACGCGCGCCTTGGTCCGGTGCTTGAAAACCTTCTGGCGCAGCGGCCCGCGCCGAACCGGGTGATCCTCTGTCTGTCCGAGCGAGCCGCGCTTCGGCCTGTGGCCATCGCTCGACAGCGGTCTCAGCGTGACGAGGGCTTCACCCGGTTCACATGGCCCATCTTGCGGCCCGGCTTGACCTCGGCCTTGCCATAGAGGTGGATCGCTGCACCGGCCTCTTGTCTGATCTGCGGCAGGCGGTCCATGTCACCGCCGATGAGGTTCTCCATCACCACATCGGCATAGCGCGATCCGTCTCCAAGCGGCCAGCCTGCCACCGCGCGGATATGCTGTTCGAACTGGTCGATGGCGCAGCCGGATTGCGTCCAGTGCCCCGAATTATGCACGCGCGGCGCGATCTCGTTGACCACCAGCCCCTTCGGCGTGACGAACAGCTCAACCCCCATGACGCCCACATATTTCAGCGCGTTGAGTATTTTCGCGGCCAGTAGCACCGCATCGGTGCGTTGCGCCGCGGTAAGACGCGCGGGCACCGTGGTGGTGCGCAGGATGCCGGCCTCGTGCACGTTCTCGCCGGGATCGTAACAGGCCACGTCACCGGTAGCGTTGCGCGCGGCGATGACCGAGACTTCGTGGCTGAAGTCGACAAACCCCTCGTAGATCGCCTCGGCTCCGTTCATCCCGGCCAGCGCCTGCGCGGCGTCCTCGCGGGTCATTATCCGCGCCTGCCCCTTGCCGTCATAGCCCAAACGGCGGGTCTTGAGGATGGCGGGCGTGCCGATCTCGGCCATGGCTTCGGCCAGATCTTCGGCATCATCGACAGCTGCAAAGGGCGCGGTTACCAGCCCCAACTCCGACAGGAACGCCTTTTCGGTGAGCCTGTCTTGGCTGGCCTTGAGGGCGCGGCGACCAGGGTGGACGGGTTTGATCCGCTCGAGCACATTAAGGGCTGATGCGGGGATGTTTTCGAATTCGTAGGTGATGACATCGACGCTCTCGGCAAAGCGGCGCAGCGCGTCTTCGTCGGTATACTCGGCCTTGAAATGAAAGTTCGACACATGGCTCGCCGGACAGTCGCCGCCCGGCTCGAAGATGCAGGTCTTGAACCCAAGACGTGCTGCGGCGACCGACAGCATGCGGCCCAACTGGCCGCCGCCCAGAATACCTATGGTCGCACCGGGAGAGAGGGGGTCAGTCATCGCTAGGCTCTTCTGGAATGGAGGCTGAAAGCGCGGCGCGCCAATCATCAAGGCGCTGCGCGAGGGCGGCATCGGAATTGGCAAGGATCGCCGCGGCCATCAGCCCGGCATTGGCGGCCCCCGCCGCGCCGATCGCCATGGTCGCCACTGGAAAGCCCTTTGGCATCTGCACGATGGAATAAAGGCTATCGACGCCTGCGAGCGCGCGGGTCTGCACCGGCACTCCGATCACCGGCACGCGGGTCTTGGACGCCATCATACCAGGCAGATGCGCCGCCCCGCCCGCACCCGCGATGATCACCTGCAAGCCGCGCTCAACGGCGGTTTTTCCGTAGTTCCACAGCCGGTCCGGCGTGCGATGCGCCGAGACGATGCGTGTCTCATAGCTCACGCCCAATTCATCTAGGATAGCTGCGGCCTCGCGCATGGTTGGCCAGTCGGATTGACTGCCCATGATGATGCCGATTTTCACGCCTGTCATGTCACGCCTCACGTTTTGAAGCGCGCACTATACCCATCAAGGGGGGTTACGCAATGATGTCGGGATAGAGCCGGTCCTCGATCCGGGCGATCATGTCGCGCAGCCAGAGTTTTTTCTTCTTGAGCCGTTGCAGGGTCAGTTGATCGGCAGTGCCTTTCTCCTGGAGCGCGCGAATGGCTGCGTCGAGATCGCCATGCTCGCGGCGGAACTCTTCCAGTTCCACGCGCAGCACATCCTCTGATTTCATCGAAAGGTCGCTATAGGCGTTCATGGCAAGCGATTCCTCCAAGGGGACCCTGAAATTACACGATAGTCAATCCGCACCCGTTCGCAAAGCCCTTGCGCGCATCGGGAGCAATGCCCATATTTCGGACGCAGGTTGCCGCAACGGGGCCTGCATAATGGACGGTCGCTTAAGCTCAAGGACGTGTCGATGACAAAGCTCACTCTGGGGTCGCACCCCTACATGCTGGGGTTCGAGCAACTCGAACGGATGCTGGAACGCAGCGCCAAATCCGGCAACGAAGGTTATCCGCCCTTCAACATCGAACAGACTTCGCAGAATTCCTATCGCATCACGCTAGCGGTTGCCGGCTTTGCCGAGGATGATCTGGCGATCACCGTTGAGGACCGGCAACTGGTCATCCGAGGACGTCAAGGGGATGACGCCGAAGGCCGTATCTACCTGCATCGCGGCATCGCTGCGCGTCAGTTCCAGCGCTCGTTCGTGCTGGCCGATGGTGTCGAGGTGGGCGAGGCGATCATGGGAAACGGGCTTTTGCACGTGGACCTCACCCGTGCACAGCCCGAGCCGGTCGTGCAGAAAATCAGGATCAACAAGGGGTAAGCCATCATGGATACGAAGTATGATTTCGGAGATATCGAAGAGCGGGCCATCGTTTATGTGCGGCCCGTCAATGTCGAGGATTTGCCCGAAGACATGCGTGAGCAGGTCGGCGATCTGACGACGCTCTATGCCGTACACAGCACCGAGGGCGAGCGCCTGGCGCTGGTCCGCGACCGCAAGCTGGCCTTTCTTCTGGCGCGCCAGAACAACATGGAGCCGGTCACCGTCCACTGATCGAAAGGGCCCCTTGGGGCGGTGACCTCCAGCGTGCGGGGGTCACCGCACGATGTCCTCCTCATGCACGAACATGTTTGCCCAGGCCCGATCCAAGAGATCCGGTGTCATCTGGTAGGGAATGCCCTCGAATTCGCAAATCGCAATCATCTGGTCAATCAGAAAGACCGGCTGATAGTTTGCATATACGTTGTCGATGGTGGGATACTTTTCCTTGATCAGGTGGATCAGTGCGCCCTCGTCCAGTGGCACGCCCTTCTTTCGGGCGACCATGGCAAATATTTTCAGGAAATCCGCCTGGCACGGTCCGTCGATCTTGATTTTGTAGAAAATCCGGCGCAGCGCCGCTTTGTCGAAGATCTTGTTGGGGTGGAAGTTGGTCGAGAAGATCACCAGCGTGTCGAACGGGACCTCGAATTTTTCACCCGATTGCAGGGCGAGAATGTCCTTAGATTCCTCCAGCGGCACGATCCAGCGGTTGACCAGCGATTGTGGCGGCTCGGCTTGACGGCCAAGGTCGTCGACGATGAAGATGCCCCCCGTCGACTTGAGCTGAAGCGGTGCCTGATAGGTGCGTGCGGTCGGGTTGTAGACCAGATCGAGCATTGACAGGGTTAGCTCGCCACCGGTGATCACCGTGGGCCGCTCGCAGCGCACATAACGCGTGTCAAAGGTGCGTTTTCGGCGGAGCGAGTTGGGATCGTCCACCTCGACCTCGGCCTTGGAATGCACGATCGGGTCGTAGACGGTGATGACCTGCCCGGCATACTCGATGGCCCGGGGAACATAGATCCTATCACCCATCGCGTCGCGAATACCGTTGGAAATCGAGGATTTTCCGTTGCCGGGCGGGCCGTACATTAGCACCGAACGCCCGGCGCTCACCGCCGGTCCGAGATGATCGAGCAGGTTGTCGGGCAGGATCAGGTGCCCCATGGCATTGGTTAGCTGTTCGCGGGTGATCTGGATATTGCGGATCGACTGCCGCGCGACCTGTTCACGGTATACGGCAAGCGGCACCGGCATTGCGCCGAAATATTCCGACTGACTGAGCGCATCCAGCGAGCGCGCCTTGCCCGCATCGGTCAGTTGATAGCCCATCTCGCCGCCGGAGGTCGCGTTGAGCGTGCCGGTCGCCTCGACCAGTCGCTGCGTGCGGGCGATGTCGATCAGTTCCTGCGTGACGGCGCGTGGCAGGCAGATCGTCTCTGCCAGATCGCTGACCATGTCGAGATTTTTGCGAAACATCGTCTTCAAGAGGATGTCGCGCATCATCACGACGGGAAGTTGCATATCTTCGATACGGGCCGGTGGCGGCGGAGGTTGCACACCTGTAGTGACTTGCATGTTCATGGTATCTGCCTGTCCTGCGTGGTCATGGACTCTTTCGGACCATGACCGGAAATCGTGCAGAAATTAAGGTCAGCATCGGGCAGATCGGGGGCGCGTTCAGCTACCGTGGATCGCCCCAAGCCCGAGATAGAGCGCGAGTGTCGGCCCAAGCGCAAGTCCCATCGGGAACTTCTTGGTCATCTGCCAGCTTGTCCAGTCCGGTGCCAGCCGCCGCAGCGGGCTGTGCATGGCGATCCGGTGGCTGGCGAATGCGGCGATCAGAACCGATGCGAACAGCAGGCAGACCGTCGCCGCGTCGCCAAGGGCGACGAACGGCGCGGCAACCGCGATGAACTTGGCATCGCCTGCACCCATCAGCCCGATCGCATTGGCCAGGATGCCCAGAACGAGAAAGATCGCGAGATGCGCAAAACGCCACGCATAGTCCCCGAAGGGCAGCACCAGAACGCCGACTACCACGAACACCGCCAAAAGCGCCATTACCGCCATGTTGGGGATTTTCATGCGCCGCAGGTCGCTCAGCGCGACCCATGCGCAGATCGGCACCGCGAAGGGCAGAAACCAAAGCGCGGCACGGGCGGTGATATCGAGCGTCATTGACCCTAGCCGGAATTGGTTTCAAGCGCCCGCAGGCTGCGGGTGGCATCTTCGAAATGTTGCGGATGCGTCTCTACCGCGTCGCGCATCAACCCTTTTGCGATCGCGGTATCGCCCTGTTTTACGGCCGACAAGCCAAGCGTATAGAGCAATTGCGCGCGCTCGACCTGTGTCACCGGCAGCACCGGCAGGGCGTAATTGCGTTGCGCCCCGCGTGCCAGAACGAGGTTGTTCTTGGCCGTGAATAGCGATGGGTCCTGTCGCACGGCCTCTGAAAAGAGCCGCTCTGCGCCTTCGAAATCGCCACGCGTGAGCTTGGAATATCCCCAGTTGTTCATCACGTTTGCGGGTTGTGTCGTCAAGCCGACGGCGGTCTCGTAGAAACTGTCCGACTTGCTCCAGTCTTCCTCGCTGTCGGCGATCATCGCTTCGAGCCTGTAGCGTTTGAAGGTCTCATGCGTGGGCGGGACACTGTCGAGAACGGCTGCAGCGCGTTTCCACTCGTTGTTGCGGATCTGCGCATCGGCAAGGTTGACCCGGTCTTCGTCGGTGGCGTCCTCGTGTTCCGTGATCTTGCTCCATGCCGCGACCGCCTCGGTGTTGCGCTTTGCACGCACGAGTGAGACCGCAAGACCGCGCATAAGGTCGATGCGCTCGGGCTGCTGGCTTGCGGCGCGCTGGAAGTAGGATACCGCCTCATCGGGATCCGCGGCACTGAGCATCACGTCGTTGAGATTGGTCTCGTCCACGACATTGATGTCCCGCAGGGCGCGATCGACATCATCGCCGGAAGATTGCCCGCATGCAGACAGCGTGACCACACCTGTCACGCACAGGGTCATAAGGAGGGGGTGGCGCATGTTTGCGTCCTTTTACTGCCTCGGCCTCATCATGGTATCTTGCGGACCAGGTATTCGCTGCTACCCCGCCGTACCACTTTATAATCTTGCTCTGTCGAGCCATCATACGATGGATTTCCGAATTTTGCGAGGGCCAAACGCAAATTGTCGCGGATCGCGTCGCTTTCACCACTATCGAGCGCATAGGCGCGGCGCAGAACCTGTTCTGCCTCGGCATAAGCGCCTTTCTCGACCAGAACGACGCCGAGATTGTTCCAGATCTCCGGCGTGGCGTCGTCGCTCTCGATTGCGCGCCGCAACAGGCGCTCCGCGGTGCCGAGCCGCCCGAGGGCCAGGTTGGCGCTGCCAAGACCGGCGAGCACGTCGGTCGTCATGCCATCAACCAATGCCGCCCGGCCATAGGCTTTTTGCGCGAGTTCGTATTCCCCAGCATCCATAAGCCGGTGCCCCACGAGCAACCCGTCAACCGGTTCGGCACCCGGCACGGGGCCGGGGGCATATGGCCCGTTGGCCGGCGGGGCGGCGAGACATCCCGCCAAAGCAAGCATCATCGTAACTAAAAGCGCCCCGCGTATGACCATTTCACCCCGTTATCAGCCAGCGGACATCGAGAGGAGTTTCATGATCCCAAGAACCGACGGTCCGACAAGAATAATCAGCAATGGCGGCACCGTAAGCATCATCGTGGCCAATGTCATCTTGGTCGGCAGTTTGTTGGCCTTTTCCTCGGCACGCATGACACGTTTGTCACGCATCTCGGCGGCATAGACACGCAACGCTTCACCGACCGAGGTGCCAAAGGTCTGCGATTGCACCAGAACGGTGACGAAACTGGAAATATCCTGCACGCCACAGCGCTCGCCCATCTCGTTGAGAACCGAGGGCTTGTCGCGACCGGCCTTGATCTGAAGGGCCACGATTTCAAACTCATCAGCCAGTGCAGGATAGGAGGCGCGCATTTCCTTCGAGACGCGGATGATCGCCTGATCGAGCGACTGCCCCGCCTCGATGCAGACCAGCATCATGTCGAGGCTGTCGGGAAACCCGTCCTGGATTTCTTCCTGCCGCTGCTGCTGGCGTTTCGTGACCCAGTATTTCGGAAGCATGTAGCCCACGCCACCGGGGCCAAGCACATAGAGTACCATTTCACTCGGGGCGGTTGTGTCGCTTGACACGAAGAGCAGGAAATAGATCAACCCCACCACCAGCAGACCAATCCCGAGCGCAAATTGCGCGAAGTGGAAGTATCGCACCGCGTCGCGATGCCGATATCCCGCCTGCATCAGGGTCAGGCGAATGGCGCTCAGTTGCTTGGCGTCCTGCGGTTCAAGGAAACTAGCGTATTTATCGAGTTTCTTGTTCTTCGTACCGGTCCGGAGGTTGGTCTTTGTCTCGCTGCCCGCGCTCCTGCTGAAATTCTCTTTCTTCAGCTTCTCGAGCGGATCCTGCCGCTCGTTGATCAACATGGGGATCATCAGGAGCATGAGAATGAGCCCGAGCCCTCCAACCGCGATCATCGGGCCGAATGGTCCGAGCGAGTCGGTGAGCAAGGCGTTGACTGTGGTGAGCATGTTCATTGGAGCCCCTCAGACCTTGATGTTCACGAGTGCGCGCATGACGATCAGGTTGAGCACCAGAAAGACGCCCACGACCAGCACGGCGGGGATGAAGAACGGGTGTTCCATCGCCTCGTCGTAGTAATTCGGTTTGATCAACTGAATGCCGATCAGCGCGAGGATGGGAAAGCCCGACAGGAACTTGCCCGACCATTTCGCCTCGGCGGTGATGGCCTTGACCCTGCGGAACAGGCGAAAACGGGCGCGGATCACCTTGGCGAGACCGGCGAGGATCTCGGCAAGGTTGCCGCCCGATTGCTGCTGGATCGTGACCGCCACGGCGAGAAAGCGCAAATCCTGCATGTCGAGCCGCTCGGCCATGTCCTTGAGCGCCTCGCCCATGTCACGGCCATAGGTTGCCTCGTCCGCGATGATGCCGAACTCGGTCGCGAGGGGGTCGGAGACCTCGGTGGCGACGATACCGATGGCGGAGGAGAACGGATGCCCGACGCGCAGGCTGCGCACCATCAGTTCGATGGCATCGGGCAATTGCTCTTCCAGCATGGACATGCGCTTGTTTGCCTTCATGCTGATCCAGGTGAAGATCCCGCCCACACCCATGCCGATGGAGGCCAGGATTCGCACCGGCAGGGCGGTTGCAGTGGCTACCGTCAGGCCGAGAAAGGCCAGCACGCTGAGCGCGACCATCAGCAGGATCAGTTGCTTGGGTGTGAAGGCGATGGCGGCCTTCTGCGCCTTGTCGGACAGGATCGAGTATAGCGGCACCTTGCGCGCCTCGAGATGTTGCTGCATTTCCTTGCGCAGCTTCTCCATGACCTCTTCGCGATTGCCCGACTTGTCGAGCATTTCGAGGCGCCGGTTGACCCGGTTGTTCAGGCTGATGGAACGGCCGAAGACCGTCAGGTAGATGCCTTCGACCAGCACGAGTACGCCGACGAAGATGAGGCCGTAAATGATGGGTTCTGCACTGAGTGTCATCTGCCTTACTCCGCTGCAATGGGTTCGTAGATCGCGGCGGGCAGATCATACCCCCACAGGCGGAACCGCTCGGTGTAGTTGGAGCGCACGCCGGTGCCGGTGAAATGGCCGATGATCTTGTTGTCGGGGGTCAGGCCCACGCGCTGAAAGCGGAAGATTTCCTGCATCGAGATAACGTCGCCCTCCATCCCCGTGATTTCAGTGATCGAGGTCATCCGGCGAGAGCCGTCCTGCAGGCGGCTGGCCTGCACGATCAGATTGACCGCGCTCGCGATCTGGCTGCGTACGGCCTTGAGCGGCATTTCGATACCGGCCATCGCGACCATGTTTTCCATTCGGCTGATGCCGTCACGCGGATTATTTGCGTGGATCGTCGTCATCGAGCCGTCATGGCCGGTGTTCATGGCCTGCAACATGTCGATCACCTCCTCGCCACGCGTCTCGCCGACGATGATGCGATCAGGGCGCATCCGGAGCGCGTTCTTGAGGCAGTCGCGCGGGCTTACCTCGCCCTTGCCCTCGACGTTTGGCGGGCGGCTTTCCATCCGGCCGACATGGATCTGTTGAAGCTGCAATTCGGCGGTGTCCTCAATCGTCAGGATACGTTCGGAATTGTCGATGAATGACGACAGCGCGTTGAGTGTCGTCGTCTTGCCCGAGCCTGTCCCCCCCGAGACGATGATGTTGAGCCTCGTGGCGACGGCGGCCTGAAGATAGGCCGCCATTTCCTCGGAGAAGGCCCCGAATCGCACGAGGTCGTCGATCCCGAGCTTGTCTTTCTTGAATTTCCGGATTGAGACCAGGCTGCCATCGACCGCGACCGGCGGCACCATGGCGTTGAAACGCGATCCATCTGCGAGGCGCGCATCGACATATGGGTTCGATTCGTCGACGCGACGGCCCACGGCGCTCACGATCTTGTCGATGATGCGCAGAAGGTGGCGTTCGTCCTTGAACGTCACGTCGCTGAGTTCGAGCTTGCCTGCGCGTTCGACGAAGATCTGTTGCGGCCCGTTGACCAGGATATCATTGACCGTGTCATCCTTGAGCAGGGTTTCCAACGGCCCCAGACCCTTGACCTCATCATAGAGTTCCTGGGTAAGGATGCCGCGATCCTCGCGATTCAGCACGATCCCCTTTTCTTCGAGAATCTCTCCGGCGATCGAACTGATTTCGGCCCGCAGATCCGTCTCGGTCGCGGTGTCAAGCGCGGCGAGGTTCAGGTGATCAAGCAGCGCGCGATGCAACTCGATCTTGATTTCCCCCATACGCTCCTTTCGCTTGCGGTCCTTGTCCACCGATTCCGGAATGGCAGCGGCCTTGGGCGCGGGTTTGCGATAGGATTGCGTAGCCGCGACCTCGAGCGGCGCTGTCTTCGGGGTGTTGTTGATGGTCGGCTTGACCCGGGTGTTGGCCGACTGGGTTTTTTTGTAGCGCGAAAACATTCGGTGTCCTTTCCTACGCCGCCTCGGCGTCATCCTTGCCCAGGGCATGGAGCGATTGGGCCAGTTTCGCAATTTCGCGGCGCAGCGGGTTCTTGGCTGCGCTCGAGGCAAGCGGCAAGCCATGGTCGCAACTTTGCGAAACGGCACGTCCGCCATCCGGCAATTGCAGCTCTATTCCGATTTCAAGGCTTTCAGCCATTCGCTTGACCCGGCTCTTGCCATTGATATCGGTGAACTTCGGAGCTCGGTTCAGGCAATAGCGCAGCTTTTCGACAGGCAGACCTTCGGATTGCAACGCGCGTTTCACGCGCAGTGCGTTCTGCGCCGAGCGCATGTCGAGTTCGAGCGTCGTGAAATAGATCTGACACATGCTCAGGACCGCCTCGGTCCATTGTACAAGCGTGGTCGGCATGTCTACGATCACGTAGTCGAAATGCGAGCGCGCCAGTTCAAGAACACGCGTTACGTCTTCCGAATTAATCATGTCGAGAGGCGGAATATCAGTCGGAGCGGTAAGGACGCGCATCTTGTCCTCGAAAGTCACCAGCGCTTGTCGGAAAACGTCCTCATCCAGAATATCGGTGTCCGACCACATCTCGAAAACCACGTCACGACGCGGTAAATCCAGAAAGGTCGATACCGACCCGAACTGCAGGCTGAAATCCAGCAGACAGACCTGGGGCGGCTTGGCCTTTTCGACATTCGCCAGCTCCCAGGCCAGGTTGACCGCCAGTGTCGTGGCACCGGTGCCCCCGGCCAGCCCCTGAACGGCGAGGATCACACCGTCACCGTCGGTGGTTTGCGCCAGCGGTGCCGAGGTCGCCGGCGCGGTAATCGTGGCCGCGGGCCGCTTGAGTCGATCGATCGCCGCCTGCAGCTCGCCTTCCGGTAGCGGGTAAGGCACGAATTCATCAGCCCCTTTGCGCAGAAGCTGATGCAGTGCGGCGGGGCTGACATCCTCTGCGATCAGTATGCTCTTGATATCGGCCTGCTGTGCAAGAGCGATGATCTCGCCCAGCAGGGCGAGATCGGCCTCGTCGCTCTCGTCAATCGCAATGGCGACGAACTCCAGCGACGCGGCTTCGGGCTGGCCGATGAAGGCCAAAGCTTCGCTGAATCCCAGATCTCCCCAGGCCTCGCCGAGAGCGGCCTCCATATCCTCGATCAGAAGGTCGAAATTCTGTACATCCCTGCTGATGGTGCAGGCGGTTATCGGAGCTGGATCAGTCTGCTTCATCATGCTCGTGGTTACTCGCTTTATCCTGTATTATCCTTCCGAGCGCGCAAGTTTCTTATTTAGGATAGGCCATTCACATGGATCCTATCCTCGGTTTCTGCGGGTCGGAGATCACTCGATACAAGCAGACCATGGCCGGAAATATTGGCGACATTTGGGCTAAAAAATCGTAATTGTGCGATGAAATGGGTGCAAAAAGCCCGCCCGGAGGGGGCGGGCCATATTCGAATCAAGATGCGTTCCTTTGGGCCGCGCGATCTCGTTAGTCGCTAGTGACTTCGCCTGTTTCCGTGACTTCAGTCTCGGGCACCGCACTTGCAACATATTCGCGGTAGACCACTTGGGCGTATTTGCCATCCATGACATGGGGATGCGAGCTGACAAAGCCCGTGACCTCGGTGACCGTACGCCGATTGCGGCGCTCGCGGCCCTGGGTGACGACAAGCGGTTGTGTCTCGCCAAACGAGGCGACGGCCTCGAGCCGTGACCGGCTGATTCCCTGGCTCACGAGGTAGCCGACGACCGCTTCGGCCCGACGCTGGCCGAGCGATTTGTTGTAGGCATCCGGCCCGACGGCGTCGGTATGGCCGTAGACGCGAAAGCGCACTTCGGGAAACTGACGAATCCAGCGCGCCTGTTCGCGCAACGTCTCTCTCGCGCTGGCGTCAAGTGCTGTGGAGTCGAAGGCGAAATTCACCATGCTGGGAACTTCCTGTGAGAACCTGTTCGACAAATCAAGGACATAGCCGCGTTCGCCGGTCATGACGAGATGGTTGTTCATCACCGATTCGCCAAAGCTGCCATTATCGACGAGTGATCCTGCCTCGCTGAAATAGGACTGGACGATTTCGCCATCCGGTGGCGTGCAGGCGGCCATCACGACCAAGCCGCTTATCGCAAGATACTGTTTCATCGCCCCAGCCCCTCTCTCAATCCATCACATAGCCGTAAGAGCCGGTGAAGTCCTGCTTGGCAACCTCACCCACGGCACCGCCGCGCTCGACCCCTCTTGCGACCCGACCGTTCAGGAAGAGGTCGCCATCGGTGGGTAGTCGGACCCGATCTGTCGGCAGGGCCAGCGCCTCGCCGCGCGTGGGTGACACGAGATGCGCCGATATGATGATGACCAGTTCGGTTTGTGAGCGCTCGTAATCGGCACTGCGGAACAGGGCCCCCAGGACCGGGACATCACCCAGCCATGGTACCTGAGCGTTGTTGTCGCGAAAATCGTCCTGCAAGAGCCCGGCGATGGCAAAGCTTTCGCCGTCGCGCATCGACACCGTTGTGGAGGTGTCGCGCCGACGAAAGGCCGGCACGTTGATCCCACCTGCCGAAACGGCAACCGAAGTGTCGACAGAAGAAACTGCGGCGTCGATTTCGAGATTGATGATCCCCTCATCCACGACCCGTGGGATGAAATTCAGCTCGACGCCGAAGGGTTTGAACTCGATGGTGGTGGTGTCGTTGTCTTGCGCCACCGGGATCGGGAATTCGCCGCCGGCCAGAAAGGTCGCTTCCTGCCCCGACAGGGCGGTCAGGTTCGGTTCCGCCAGTGTGCGGACAACGCCCTTGGTTTCCAACGCCTCGAGCAGGATGCCAACTTCGACCGAGCCGATGTCGAACCCGAAAAACGCGGTGCCTTGAGCGGTGTTGCCGCCTAGGTTCCCAGGCACGATCACATCACCTGCTCCGCCGCCGATCTGTCCGGTGCTCAGGTTGCTGCCAACAAAGCCGCCCCCTGTGCCGCTGGTAGCACCAATGCCGTCAACCGCAAGCGAGGTGGACAGCGCCTTGGAGACACTGCGCTGCATCTCGGCAAAGCGCACCTTGAGCATGACTTGCTGCTTGCCGGAGACCGACATCAGGTTCGACACACGTTCTGGCGCATAGCGCTCGGCAAGATCGAGCGCGCGTTGCAATCGTGCAGAGCTCGAAACGGTGCCCGACAGAACGATGCCGTCATTCGCTGTGCGCACTTCGATGGGCTCACCGGGCAGAATCTGGCGCAGCCGTTCCTTGAACTCCGAAATGTCGGTGTTGACGTGCACGTCGAGATTGGTGATCAGCTGCCCGGTGCCGTCGAACAGGCTGAGCGTGGTGCGTCCTGGTGTCTTGCCCAGGACATAAATCGTCCGGTCCGACAGGGTGGAGAAGTCGGCGATTGCGGGATTCGCGATGCTGAGTTCTGCGAACGGCACCTCGCTTTCGACGACGATCGCGCGGTTCATCGACACGCTGAGATTGCCCGACGCGCCTTCGCGCAGGACGCGGACCGTTTCTGCCTGCGCCGCGGGGGGCGCAACCGGTATCGCTGCGATGGCGAGCCCCGTGAGGGCCGCCGAGACGATGCTCTTGATTTTCATGTGACCTGCCTTTCCGATCACGCCTCATTTATCCGGGTCTTTTCGCCCGTAATTGACGGCACTCTGGGGCAGTTTTGATTATTTTGCAAGAATCAATGCAATTTCGCGTTTTTTTAGACAGAATGTGATGCTGTTGCCTCGATACGGATAGGGGGCGGCCAATTGGGCCGCCCCCTGATTTTGGCAACTTGCTTGCTATCAGTTCGTGCAGGGGATGGGGGTCACCACCACCTCCGAGCCGCGCCGGGTACGGATGACGCATTCTTCTTTGGTCGGCTCCGGGGCCTCGACGGCCGCTTCCTCAAGCCCGAGTAGTCGGCGCTGATCGACCTCGATGACCTGCGACAGCGTCTCATCGAGCGCGCCGACCAACGATAGCGTGAGCCGCCCCGAGGCCTGGGCCTGCGCCAGACCCGCGACCTGTTGCGGCGTGGCCGCGACTGTGACGGTGCGCGCGACCCGGGCCTCGAAACGGTCTTCATCGGCGCTCTGGTCAACGGCGATGAGTTTCAGGCGACTCTCGATCATCTTGGTGAATTCTCCGGTCGAATCGCCTTCTGTGCGCAGGTTGCCCCGCCCGGTGGACCCGGTCCAGTAGACATCGACCAGATCGCCGGGGCGCAGAAAACCCGAGACGCCGCTTGTGGCGTCCACCTTGATGGCAAAGGCGCGCATGCCCGCATCAAGCCGCGAGGTGATGCCCGCATCCTCGCCGGGGCGGGTGACCTTGTTGGCCAGAACCACCTCGTTCTTGCTCATGCTGCGCAGGACCTCGCGCTTGATCGTGGGGCCGTCGGGAAACAGCGCCTCGACCGTGGCAAACACGCCTTCGGGCAGGGATTGCTTGGGGAAGGGGGTCAGGCGCACGGTGTCCTCTCCCAGCGTCTCGCCGTATTTCAGGTCGCGCGTTGCGACATAGACATCGACGGTCTCGATCTTCGGCGCGGTCTGCTGCCGGGCATGCGCCAACTGGCGCTGATAGCCGTCGATATAGTTCTTCGCCATGTAGGCGGCGAACCCGGCCAGGCCGATGCCGAGAATTAGAACCAGTCCGAATACAAAACGCATGGTTTCACCTTTCGTTACGAGAAAGTGGTCGCGGTGGCGACTTTCACTTCCAAGCGATTAACTGGCTATTGTGGCGAAAAGAGGGACTTGCTTTGGTGTTGTCGTGCAAGAACCCACAAGCAGGAACGATGATGACCGCAGAGCCGAGCGGCGTCTGCGGTCATCAATCACTCATGAAAACATCACTGTCCGGTGATTGCCGTTCGGTACAACGATGAACCTCCGGACAAGGGGATGATAACTTATTCTTCCGTCGGCACTTGGCTGAGTTCGCCGGTTGCAGCCACTGTGCCACTGGTCAAGCTGGTTCCGATGTCAGTCGCAAGGTCATCGATGCCGTTGCTGACGGCGGTCACGCCGGCAATGCCCAGGCCCACAACGGCTGCGGTCAGCACGACCCAGTCAACCGTGACAGCGCCGTCTTCGTCGTTCAGGAAGTTCTTGATAAAGGTGTTCATGTTGGTCTCTCCAAAGGATAAGTTGCTCAGTTGTCACATCCACCCCGGTTTTGGACCCGTCGAGTTTTAATGGCCCGCTGCCGTCGTGGTGTGAGAACATATAGCCAAGAGAATCGGGCGGGATTTTGGCGGCATTAAAGCCTTTTTCGTGAAGATTAAGTTTTTAGAAAGAAATTTCATAACACTATGATTTGAAACGATTAAAAAAGCCAAATTTGTACTTTATACACCTCCACATTGTACAATGTGGCGTCATTTCGCCATATCAATCATGCTGAAAACCGACAATACTGGCCGTGTGCGGGGATTATTGCGATACCCGCGCCAATCCATCAGAGGCGGAGCAGCCCGAAATGAAACGCCCGAGCCACATGGCGCTTGTGATCTGCCTGATCGGCGCGGTTGCGCAGGCAGAGGGCGCACCGCCCTTTCCGGAATTCACCTTCAAGCACGAGAAGGCCCCGAAGCCCGGCGAGCGGCGCAAACCGCTCGTGCAGATCACGCCCGAGGAGGATACCGCCGCCCGCCCCGCCCCGCATCACCCTGTCGCCCCGCAAGACTCGCGGCACGGCTGGTTCTGGGAGCGGGTGCCGTGGGAGATCGACATTGATGCGGCAACACGCCTCGCCGCTGCCACGCAAAATCTCGCGCGCGCGCCTGAGGGACACGGAATTGTCGCCCCGCGTCTTGATGCCATCCAGCGGCTGGCCCGCGACAACGGTGTGCATATCCTGCGTGCGACCATCGGCACCCGGGTCTCGCCCGCCCTGGTGCTTGCGGTAATCGCGGTCGAGTCTTCGGGCACACCCGACGCCGTGAGCAGCGCGGGCGCGCAGGGCCTCATGCAGCTCATGCCCGACACCGCAGCACGGTTCGGCGTGGCGGATGCGTTCGAGGCCGGAGACAACATCAGGGGCGGTGTCGCCTATCTCGATTGGCTGATCGGGGAATTCGGGGGCGATGTGCTGCTGGCGCTTGCGGGCTACAATGCGGGTGAGAACGCGGTGAAATCCCATGCGGGCGTGCCGCCCTTTGCCGAGACGCGTGATTACATCCCCAAGGTGCTTGCGGCGTACGAGGTGGCGCGTGGGTTGTGCAAGACGCGGCCGGATCTGATCACCGATGCCTGCGCCCTGACCCTCGCGTCGAATTAGACGGCCCGGCCTTTGAGGGCCGGGCCAGCCCGTCAGTTGACGATGGTCGCCTCGGTGGCGGCGCGAATGTCGTCCTCGCTCACGCCCTCGGCGGTCTCGACGATCCTGAGCCCGCCCTCGACCACATCCAGCACGCCCAGATTGGTGATGATCCGGTTGACCACCCCGGTGCCGGTCAGCGGCAGGGTGCAGGCCTTGAGCAGCTTGCTGTCGCCATGCTTGTTGGTGTGGTCCATCACCACCACCACGCGGCGCACGCCCGCGACCAGATCCATCGCGCCGCCCATGCCCTTGACCAGCTTGCCGGGGATCATCCAGTTCGCCAGATCGCCATTCTCGGCCACTTCCATCGCGCCGAGGATCGCCATCGCGATCTTGCCGCCACGGATCATGCCAAAGGACATGGCGCTGTCGAAATAGCTGGTATGGGGCAGTTCGGTGATGGTCTGCTTGCCCGCGTTGATCAGGTCCGGGTCCTCTGTGCCAGAGACCGGAAACGGCCCCATGCCCAGCATCCCGTTTTCAGATTGCAGCGTGACGTGCACGCCCTCGGGGATGTAATTGGGCACCAGCGTCGGGATACCGATCCCGAGGTTCACATAGGTGCCGTCTTCCAGTTCCTGCGCCGCACGCGCGGCCATCTGATTGCGATCCCAGGGCATGATCAGGCCTCCCTCACAGTGCGTTGTTCGATGCGCTTCTCGTGTTCGCCCTGAATCAGGCGGTGCACGTAGATGCCGGGCAGGTGGATGTTGTCGGGGTCGAGCGCGCCGGGCTCGACGATCTCCTCGACCTCCATGATGCAGGTCTTGCCGCACATAGCGGCGGGCGGGTTGAAGTTGCGCGCGGTCTTGCGAAAGATGCAGTTGCCGGTGGTGTCGGCCTTCCACGCCTTGACGATCGAGAGGTCGGCGAAGATGCCGCGCTCCAGAATATAGGTCTCGCCGTCGAACTCCTTGTGTTCCTTGCCCTCGGCAATCTGCGTGCCGACCCCGGTCTTGGTGTAAAACCCCGGAATACCGCACCCACCGGCGCGCATGCGCTCGGCCAGCGTGCCTTGGGGGTTAAATTCCAACTCAAGTTCGCCACTCAGATATTGCCGCATGAACTCTGCGTTCTCGCCGACATAGGACGATATCATCTTCTTGACTTGCTTGGTCTGCAAAAGGATGCCGATGCCGAAATCGTCAACGCCCGCATTGTTGGAGGCGAATGTCAGGTCCTTGTTGCCTGCCTCCTTGATCGCCTGCAACAGCAATTCGGGAATGCCGCAGAGGCCAAAGCCCCCCGCCGCAATTGTCATCCCGTCGAATAGCAGCCCGTCCAACGCCTCGGCGGCCGAGCCATAGACCTTTTTCATCGCGAAACTCCTCCTGAAGTTTATCCGCTCCCGGTATCGGGCGGATCAATGGGTGGAGTCAACGCGGGGACGCGGTCAAATGTCAGGAAATAGGGATTACTACGTAGACGTTGGAAGGAGCCGCGTTCTTGCAAAGAACGCGGACAGAAATCTTTTCAAGATTTCGGGCTCGCCCTGTGTCAGCCGGTCTTCTTGCGCGCGGCAGGCTTCTTGGCGGCAGGCTTCTTGGTGGCAGGCTTTTTCGCCGTCTTGCGGGGCTTGCCTTTTTTCGCCGATTTCTCGGCGATGAGTTCAACGGCCATGTCCGGCGTCACATCGGCTGGTTGCACGTCCTTGGGCAAGGTCGCATTGACCTTGCCCCATTTGACATAGGGGCCAAAGCGCCCGTCCATGATATGGATCGGGCCACCCTCGCCGGGATGCTCGCCGAGATCGCGCAGCGGCTTGGCCGCCGCTCGCCCGCGCCCGCCGGGATTGGCGCGCTTTTCGGCCAAGAGCTCAACCGCGCGGTTCATGCCGATCTCGAACACATCCGCCGGATCCCTGAGATTGGCATAGACGGGTTTGGCGTCCTCGGGGCCCTGATGCATTATATAGGGGCCGAACCGCCCGAAATTCGATTTGATCGTGCCGCCCTCGGGGTGCTCGCCCACCTCGCGCGGCAGGCTCAGCAGGGTCAGCGCCTTTTCCAGCGTCATTTCCTCGGCCTTCCAGCCCTTGGGCAGGCTGGCACGGTCGGGCTTCTTGTTCTCCTCAGACGCCTCGCCGCGCTGCACATACGGGCCGAAGCGGCCCGAGCGCAGGGAGATCTCGTTGCCGTCCTCATCCTCCCCCAGTATGCGGTCGCCGTTTTCCGCCGCGTCCCCGCCGATGGGACGGGTATAGCGGCATTCGGGGTAGTTGCCGCAGCCCACGAATCCGCCCGAGCGCGAGGTCTTGAGGTGTAGCTGCCCGGTGCCACAGAGCGGGCATTGGCGCGGATCGCTGCCATCTTCACGGGGTGGATAAAGTGTCGGTGCGAGCGCCTCGTCGAGCACGTCGAGCACTTCGGCAATCCTCAGTTCCGATGTCTCTGCGATGGCCGCCGAGAAATCACGCCAGAAGCGTGAGAGGATGTCCTTGTAATCCGCCTCGCCCGCACTCACCCGGTCAAGGTCTTCCTCTAGATTCGCGGTGAATTCATAGCCCACATATTTCCGGAAGAAGTTGATCAGAAAGATCGTGACGATTCGCCCCTTGTCCTCGGGATAGAGGCGGTTCTGCTCCTTGCGGACATATTCGCGGTCCTGGATCGTGCCCAACACGCTGGCATAGGTCGAGGGACGGCCGATGCCCAGTTCTTCCATTTTCTTGACCAGCGTGGCCTCGGTATAGCGCGGCGGGGGCTGGGTGAAATGTTGCAGGCTGAGGACAGATTCGGCCTCTGACATAACAGCGGCGGTCGTCTCGGTCCCGTCCTGCGCCTTGGCGAATTCAGCGCGTAGCGAGGACTTGGCGAAGGCCGCCTTGTCGCCCTGCATGATTTGCGGCAGGCGGCGGTCGTCATCGTCGCTCACGACATCGTCGCGGCCCTCTTCATAGACCTTGAGGAAGCCGTCGAAGAGCATCACCTGCCCGGTGGCGCGCAAGCCCACCTGACCATCGTCGCTGCCGATATCGACCGTCGTGCGCTCCAGCCGGGCGGCGGCCATCTGGCAGGCGAGGGTGCGCTTCCAGATCAAGTCATAGAGCTTGCGCTGATCGGCGTCGGTGGTCTTGATCTTGCCCGCGTCGCGCGTCATCTCGGTGGGGCGGATGCATTCATGTGCTTCCTGCGCGTTTTTGGCCTTGTTCTTGTACATACGCGGGCTCTTGGGCAGGTAGTCTTCGCCGTAGCGGTCCTTGATCGCATCGCGCGCGGCCATCACCGCCTCGGGGGCCATGTCGATGCCGTCGGTCCGCATGTAGGTGATGTATCCGGCTTCATAGAGACGCTGTGCCGCACTCATGCATTGCTTGGCGCCCATGCCAAACTTGCGGCTGGCCTCCTGTTGCAGGGTCGATGTCATGAACGGGGCCGAGGGGTTGCGGGTGCCGGGCTTGGCTTCGACCGAGGTGACTGTCAGGGCGCGTGAGGCCACGGCCTGCACGGCCATTTCGGCCTGCGTCGCGTTTTCGAGATCAAATTTGTCGAGCTTCTTGCCCGCAAGGGTCACGAGGCGCGCCTCGAATTCCTGATCGCGCGGGGTGGCAAGCAGGGCCTTGACCGACCAGTATTCGCGCGCGTTGAAGGCCTCGATCTCCATCTCGCGCTCGACGATGAGACGCAGGCAGACCGATTGCACGCGCCCTGCCGAACGCGCCCCGGGCAGCTTGCGCCAGAGCACTGGCGAAAGGTTGAAGCCGACCAGATAGTCAAGCGCGCGGCGTGCCAGATAGGCCTCGACCAGCGGCGCATCGACCTGGCGGGGGTTTTGCATCGCCTCGGTGACGGCGGTCTTGGTGATCGCGTTGAACACCACGCGGCTGACCGGCGTGTCCTTCTTGATCGCCTTGCGCTTGCGCAGGGTTTCCTCGAGATGCCAGCTGATTGCCTCGCCCTCGCGGTCGGGGTCGGTGGCGAGTATCAGGACGTTGTCGTCCTTGAGCGCGTCGGCGATGGCCTTGACGTGCTTACGGCTGTCAGTGCCTACCTCCCATGTCATGTCGAAGCCGTTTTCGGGATCGACCGAGCCATCCTTGGGCGGCAGGTCGCGGACATGGCCATAGCTTGCCAAAACCGTATAGCCGTCGCCCAGATACTTGTTGATCGTCTTGGCTTTGGCGGGCGATTCGACAACGACAACGGGCATGGGCACTCCTTCCGACTCAGGTCGAGGCTTATGGCGGCGCAACATGTGGGCTGGCAAGGGGAATTGTCAATGTGGCCCTTGTGACCTGCCGACGCGGGGTCAGCGAGCGAGGGAGAGTAAGCCTCCGGGCTGGCGGGTGATCCGGCCATCGAGTTCGAGATCGACCAGCACCGGGGCGATGGTGCGCGCTGGTGCGCCGAGGTCGCGGATCAGTTGATCCTCGGCCAGTGGCGAGGGGCCAAGGCGTTGCAGGATCTGCCGGTGCAGCGCGGCGGTGTCGCGCAGGCTGCGGGCGGGGGGCTCCGGCGTGGTTTCCAAAGGCATTTCCGCCTGTGTTTCCTGGGGCTTGGGCGTCGGCAATGCCTCGATCACATCGGTGGCGTTGCGCACCAGTGTGGCCCCGTCGCGGATGAGCATGTTGCAGCCCGAGGCGCGGGCGTCGATCGGGTGGCCGGGTACGGCGAGCACCTCGCGGCCCTGATCGAGGGCGGTGCGCGCGGTGATCAGGGATCCGGATTTAGCGGCGGCCTCGACCACGACCACAGCATGTGCCAGGCCGCTGATCAGGCGGTTGCGACTGGGGAAGTGGCGGGCCTGCGGGATGAGGCCGATGGGTTGTTCCGAGAGGCGCAGGCCGGTCCTGAGGATGTCGCCTGCGAGGGCGGTGTTTTCGGCGGGATAGATCACGTCGACGCCGCCGGCCATGACCGCCACTGTGCCACCCTTGAGGCTGGCCAGATGGGCGGCGGTATCGACGCCGCGGGCGAGGCCGGAGACGATGGTGTAGCCTTGTTCCGACAGGTCAGCGGCGAGCGAGCGGGCCATGCGTGTGCCGAGTGACGAGGCGTTGCGCGCGCCCACGAGCGCGATGACGGGGCGGTCGAGAACCGTAAGGTCGCCCATCGCCCACAGGATGGGCGGCGCGTCGGAGATGTCGCGTAAGGCCTTGGGATAGTTGGTATCCGCGCAGGTCAGCATGGTCGCGCCGACCGTTTTTCCGGCGCGCAGTTCAGCCTCGGCCACGCCCGCAGGGCAGGGGGTGTAATCGGTGACACCGGCGGCGCGGGCGACCTGGGGTAGGGCGTTGAGCGCTGCCTGTGCTGTGCCGTGTTCGGAGATCAGCCGGTGAAAGGTTGCCGGGCCGACTCGGCGCGAGCGCAAGAGGCGAAGCCATGACACCCGATCATCTTCCGTGGTGGGTGGGAGTGGGGGGTGAGTGGAAGGATGTGTATCCTCGGGCATCCGTGACCTCGCCTGCTTGCAGGATCATGGATAGCGCGGGCAAGGTTAATGCCCGGTAAACCGAAATCGGCTGAGTCGCGGATTTTTCGGGTTTTTCGTCTAAGCTTTTGAGATGCGGGGTTAATTATTTTTGTGGTTGGGAGGTGGTTGGTGTCTGTACCGCGACGGTGGCGGATGCGGACGGGGGCCGGGCGTGACCGGGGCGCGCGGTGCTGGCGCGGGATGGCAAGGGGTGTGTCGGGCGGCCCCGGGCGGGATTTGGATATTTTTGGCAAGATGAAGGCGGGCAGGGTGGCCCGGCTTGGGTGGGGGGATGTGAGTATTTTGGGAAAGGTGAAAGGGGGGCTGCGTGGTGGGTGGGCTTGAACTGGAGTTTGTTCGGTTGGGATCGTCGGTAATCGTAGCTGAGCCAGTATTGTGCAGTATGCACATGGCTCACTGATTGTTTAGCAACTTCTTAAATGCTATCTCAGCTTCCTTTCCCACCATGACATTTGCTAGCAACCAACCTACCTTCCCCTGCATGTCGTGAGTAACTGCTTTTCCATTTAGGTCCTGCCAAAGAAGATAAAGATATGAATTCCTAAAGCCCGGAAAGGCCGGAGCCACATTTGGAGGGGCTGGTTTCTCAATGTCACCTTCAGTTCTGGGAAATGCAAAATTCCACGCGTAGTACATATCTTCCAAGTCGGTACCAACCGTTGCGAGAGTACCTGTTGGAATACGCTCCTTGCGTATCTGGTGGTTTGGAAGCTGCTCGATCACGTTTCGATAAGGCTGCCCATAAAATGGTCTCAAAAGATCATCTTCCCAGCCCTTTCCAACAATCCAGTCCAGACCAATGGTTCGGCGGCGTAGCTCAAAAAACAGTTTGTCCAGCTTAAAGAGATCGCCCGCATGATTGGTATATGAAACAAGGCCATATCTCGAGTCAGGATGCCCCATTCGGTTTAATCTAGATATGAAGTGGCTGAGAGGCCTGTTGTGCCAATGCTGATCGCCCAAAGCTTTCGGTTTCGGTAGGCTTCTGACAGAAAGGTCGCCGAAGGTTTGCAAATGCTTATCCCACAACCTCTCCAAATCGTGGGAGTACCCTCGCTTTACGGAAACGCCGTTCAGGATCAGTCCTGCCTTCAGGACTTTCTCGACGGCCTGAAGCGATTGCCACCAGAATTCCGCATGCAGTCCGTAAGTTTTTGTAAAACGGGCAAGGAAGTAATTTTGGTCTGCTGGTACGACAAAAAACTTGTCCGCGAACACTGATTGGAAATGCGTTAGGCTTGCATCGAGCATCGGGGAACCTCGTGTTCCAGAATCTAATTCAAACGCTTGGCTAAATTCACAATCGGCCCTGCCTCAAGTCATGCCGCCCCCCTACGCCGCCGATCCCCCCACCGTCAGACCGCCGATTAGCACCGTGGGTTGACCCACGCCGACGGGCACCCATTGACCGGCCTTGCCGCAATTGCCCATGCCGGGGTCGAGGGCCATGTCGTTGCCGAGGCCCCGGATCTGTTGCAGGGCGGTGGCGCCGTCGCCGATGAGGGTGGCGCCCTTGACCGGCGCGCCGATCTGGCCGTTTTTGACGCGGTAGGCCTCGGTGCAGGAAAAGACGAACTTGCCGTTGGTGATGTCGACCTGCCCGCCGCCGAAGCCGACGGCATAGATGCCGTCCTTCATTTCCGACAGCAGATCGCCCGGTGTGGCGTCGCCGCCCAGCATGTAGGTGTTGGTCATGCGCGGCATGGGGGCGTGGGCGTAGCTTTCGCGGCGGCCGTTGCCGGTGGCCTCTACCCCCATCAGGCGGGCGTTCTGGCGGTCCTGCATGTAGCCCACAAGGATGCCGTCCTCGATCAAAACATTGCGGGCCGAGGGGGTGCCCTCATCGTCGATGGTGAGCGAGCCGCGCCGGTCGGGGATTGTGCCGTCATCAAGGACCGTGACGCCGGGGGCGGCGATGCGTTGGCCCATGAGACCGGCGAAGGCGGAGGAGCCCTTGCGGTTGAAATCGCCCTCGAGCCCGTGACCGATCGCCTCGTGCAGCAGGATGCCGGGCCAGCCGGGGCCGAGGACCACGTCCATCACGCCTGCGGGGGCGGCTTCGGCGGAAAGGTTGACGAGGGCGATGCGCAGCGCCTCGCGGGTCTTGGCCTGCCAGTCGGCGGGCATCAGCAGACCGTCGAGGCCGATGCGCCCGCCGCCCCCCGCGCTGCCGTTCTCTCGGCGACCGTCCTGTTCGACGATCACCGAGACGTTGACACGGGTCATCGGGCGGATGTCGCCCACCTCTGTGCCGTCGGGGCGCAGGATCACCACCTCTTGCAATGAGGCGGCGATGGAGGCGGTGACCTGCACCACGCGGGGGTCGAGATCGCGGGCGAAGGCGTCAATCTCGCGCAGGGTGTCGAGCTTGACCGGGAAGGACGCCCCGGCAATCGGGTCGTCATCGGTATAGAGGTGGCGGTTTGTGCGGGCAGGCCCGGCGGCGAGGGTGCCGCCGCCGTCGCCCACGGCGAGGCGGGCGGTCTCGACCGCGCGCTTGAGGGCGGCGTCGTTCACTTCGGAGGAATGGGCGTAGCCCGTCACCTCGCCGCGCACGGCGCGCAGGCCGAAGCCTTCGGAGGCGTCATAGGAGGCGGTCTTGACCCGGCCATCGTCGAAGGTCAACGCCTCAGCGCGGCGGCGTTCAAGGAACAACTCGCCGTCATCGGCACCGCGCGTGGCCTCTTGCAGATGCGAGAGTGCGGCATCCCGGTCAAGCAGGCTGTCGAAGGGGCGAAAGGCGGTGTCAGTCATGGAGAAGTGTCCTATATGATGGCGGGAGACGGGGGCTGTGCCAAATTGATCCAGATCAAAAAAGCGTCCGTTTGCCGCAATGCTCTTTCTTGTCGTTTGCGGCAGAATATGGTTTTAGACAGCACCAAGACAACGGGATTCCGCCGCATCGGCGCAAGACCTGCCACAAAGACATGAACCGCTTCAACCGATCAGGGTGTAATATGCGACTAACTTCCAGCCTTCTGGCCGTTCTGGCCGCCCTTTCCGCCCTTCCTGCCGCAGCGCAGGACGGTCTTGAGATTGTCGGCAAGCCCGAGCTGGGCAAGACGGGCTTTCAGCCCGCCGCAACCGAGCTGGCGCGCGATCTGCAATGGCTGGACGGGATGATCAACGTGATCATCATCTCCATCGTGTTGTTAGTGACGGCGCTTTTGGCCGTCGTGGCGGTGCGGTATAACCGTCGCGTCAATGCGACCCCGGCGAAGTTTACCCACAATTCACCGGTAGAGATTGCGTGGACGATCATCCCGATTGTCATCCTCGTATTCATCGGGGCGTTCTCGCTGCCGATCCTGTTCAAGCAGCAGGAAATCCCCGAGGGGGATATCAACATCAAGGTGACCGGCTATCAGTGGTACTGGGGCTATGAGTATACCGATCACGAGTTCGCCTTTGACAGCTACATGATCGGGTCCCCGGCCACGGGGGGCGACAATCGCCTGACGCCCGAGGTCGAGGAGCAACTGGTCGAGGGGGGCTATAGCAAGGACGAGTTCCTGCTGGCGACCGATACCGCCGTTGTCGTGCCGGTGGGCAAGACCGTGGTGATGACCGTGACCGGGGCCGACGTGATCCACTCCTGGACGATCCCCGCGTTCGGCGTGAAGCAGGATGCGGTGCCGGGGCGTCTGGCGCAGCTGTGGTTCGAGGCCGAGAAGGAAGGTGTCTATTTCGGCCAGTGTTCGGAGCTTTGCGGGCAGGCGCATGCCTATATGCCGATCACCGTCAAGGTGGTGAGCGAAGAGGCCTATCAGGAATGGCTCGACGGGGCGATCGAGGAATATGCCGGCACGCCGCGTGCCGTGCAGGTAGCCGCTGCCGAATGACGTGAGCCGGGCGCGGCCCTTGGGGCGCGCCCGAATTGACCCCGCCGGGTGGGCGCGCCGATGCGCCGCCTGACAGGAGAGACCGATGAGCGATGCCAGTGTGAACACAGCCAGCCAAGCCCCCGCCGCGCAGACCGGCGATGCGGGCTTTCGCGATTTCTTCGCGCTCCTTAAGCCGCGGGTGATGACGCTGGTGGTGTTCACCGCGCTGGTCGGGTTGTTGGCCGCCCCCGTGGCAGTGCATCCGGTGGTGGGGCTGGCTGCGATCCTTTTCGTCGCCGTCGGCGGCGGTGCCGCTGGCGCGCTCAACATGTGGTGGGAGTCGGATATCGACGCGGTGATGAGGCGCACTGCGAAACGCCCCATTCCGGCGGGCAAGGTGAGCCGCGATGAGGCGTTCGCCTTTGGCATCACGCTGGCGGTCTTTTCGGTCGTCATGCTGTGGCTGGCCACGAATGCCCTGGCCGCTACGATCCTCGCCTTCACCATCTTTTTCTACGTGGTGATCTACACCATCGGCCTCAAACGCTGGACGCCGCAGAATATCGTGATCGGGGGCGCTGCGGGTGCCTTTCCGCCGATGATCGGCTGGGCCGCCGCGACCGGCACGGTGAGCATCGAGTCGGTCCTGATGTTCGCGCTCATTTTCATGTGGACGCCGCCGCATTTCTGGGCGCTCGCGCTGTTCATGCGGGGCGACTACGACACGGCGGGCGTGCCGATGCTGACGGTCACGCATGGCCGCAAATCGACCCGGCAGCATATCCTCGCCTACACGGTGTTGCTGGCGATTCTGGCGATCGGGGCCGCGTTCACCGGCATCGGCGGGCCGGTTTATCTGGCCGTGGCACTGGTCTTTAACGCGCTCTTCCTGCGCGATGCGGTGGCGATCTGGCGGCGCGACGAGGATCAGGCCGAGGCCGATAATTACCGCGTCGAGAAGCGCGCGTTCCGGCTGTCGCTGTGGTATCTCTTTGCGCATTTCACCGCCATTCTGGCGGAGGCGGCGCTGGCGGGCCTTGGCATGGCGGGCTGGGCATGAGCTTTCGCGAGGAACATGAGCTGCACAAGCGTCGCTTTGGCCGCAATCTGGGGTTGGGGTTGGTGCTGGCGGGGTTCGTCGCGCTGGTCTTTGGCCTGACCGTGGCCAAGGTGACCGATGACGATTTCATGGTGCCGACTGAGCAGCAGCAGGAGGGGAACTGATGGCGCTTGATCCGAAGATCAAGACATTGACCCAGACCGTGGGTGTGGTGGTGTTGATGGGCGGTCTCGCCTGGGCGTCGGTGCCGTTTTATGACTGGTTCTGCCGTGTCACCGGCTTTGGCGGGGTGACCGGCGTGTCGGATGTCGCGAGCGATGATATCCTGGATCAGACGATCAAGGTCCGGTTCGATGCCAGCCGCGAGCGCGGCATGCCGTGGGAGTTCAAGCCGGTCGAGCGCGAGATGGAACTGCGCATCGGCGAGACCGGGCTGGCGTTCTATGAGGCCTATAACCCGACCGACCGCGTTGTCGCCGGATCGGCGAGCTACAATGTCGCGCCTTACGATGCGGGCAGCTTTTTCACCAAGATCGACTGTTTCTGCTTTGAAGAGCAGGTGTTGCAGCCCGGCGAGCGGGCGCAGATGCCGGTGACCTTCTATGTGGACCCGGCGATTGTCGATGATCGCGAAGGGCAGTATATCCACACCATCACGCTGGGCTATACGTTCCACGAGATTGACCTGTCCGAGACAGACCAGCAGGCGGCGCTTGAGCCTGCCAAGAAAACCGATAAAACCCTGAACTGAGCCTTCGACGAGGGATAAACCAAGATGGCACACGCGAAAAACCACGATTACCACATTCTGCCCCCCTCCATCTGGCCGCTTCTGGGCGCGCTGGCGGGGTTTGTCATGCTCTTCGGGGCGGTTCTGTTTTTCCACGATCACGGGCCCTGGATGCTTCTGGCCGGGGTCGTGGGCGTGCTCTACGTGATGTTTGGCTGGTGGGCCGATGTCGTCCACGAGGGTGAGACCGGCGATCACACCCCGGTGGTGCGGATCGGCCTGCGCTATGGCTTCATCATGTTCATCATGTCCGAGGTGATGTTCTTTGCGGCGTGGTTCTGGAGCTTTTTCAAGCATGCGATGTACCCGATGGGGCCCGAGAGCCCGATGGTCGATGCGATCTGGCCGCCGGCGGGGATCGAGACCTTTGACCCCTGGCACCTGCCACTGATCAACACGCTGATCCTGCTGTGCTCAGGATGCGCCGCGACCTGGGCGCACCATGCGCTGGTGCATGAGGACAACCGCAACGACATCAAGTGGGGTCTGATCCTCGCGATTGCGCTGGGTGCGATATTTACCGTGTTTCAAGCCTATGAATACAGCCACGCGGCGTTCGGTTTCTCGGGCAATATCTACGGGGCCAACTTCTTCATGGCGACCGGCTTTCACGGTGCGCATGTGTTGATCGGCACGATCTTTCTGTTCGTCTGCCTGATCCGCGTGCTCAAGGGCCATTTCACGCCCGAGCAGCATGTCGGTTTTGAGGCGGCGGCGTGGTACTGGCACTTCGTCGACGTGGTCTGGCTGTTCCTGTTCGCTGCCGTCTACGTTTGGGGCGGGTGACGATTTTTCGGCGAAAAATCGTGCCCGGCAGCAGGCGCGGATATTTTCGGCAAGATGAAGGTGCGGGGGGATTTGACCCTCCCGCATTTTCCTTTTGAGAGGGACCCATGCGAAAGAGTGTTCTGGTGCCGCTGATCTTTGGCATTGCCGGTGTGGCGGTGCTGGTGTCGCTGGGCAAGTGGCAGGTCGAGCGGCTGGCCTGGAAAGAGGCGGTGCTGGCCAGGATCGAGGGCCGGATTTCCGCCGATCCGGTGCCGCTGCCCGAGGTGGCGGGCGCGCAGGCCGACCGCTATCTGCCGGTTCAGGCGGCGGGCGAGATCGGCGCGCGGGCGCTGCGGGTCTTGGTCAGTCAGAAGCAGGCCGGCGCGGGTTACCGGGTGATTTCCGCCTTCGAGACCGAGGGGCGGCGGGTGCTGCTGGATCGCGGATTCATCAAGGTGGCGGAGGAGATTCCGGTGACCGGGGGCGTGGTGCGGGTTGTCGGCAATCTGCACTGGCCCGATGATCGGCTGAGTTCCACGCCCGAGAACGATGTGTCGGGCAACATGTGGTTCGCCCGCGATATCGCGCAGATGGCTGAGGTGCTGGGGACCGAGCCGTTGATGATCATCGCGCGCGAGGTGTCGCCGCCGGAACAGGGCGTGACGCCGCTGCCGGTAGACACAGTGCACATTCCGAACGATCACTTGAGTTACGCGATCACGTGGTTTTCGCTGGCCGCCATATGGGCCGCGATGACCGGGGTTTTCATCTGGCGGATGCGCCAGCCAAGGAAAGGGCAGCAACGGTGAACTACATCTCGACAAGGGGCCGCGCGCCCAGCTTGAGCTTTGAAGAGGCGATGCTGACCGGGCTGGCGCGTGATGGCGGGCTCTATCTGCCGGAGAGCATTCCGGTGATGGAGGCGGATGATATCCGCGCGCTGGAGGGGGTGAGCTATGAGGAGGCGGCGTTCCGGGTAATGCGGCCGTTCATCGGGGACGCCTTTACCGACGAGGAGTTTCGCGGGATCATCGCGCGGGCCTACGAGGGCTTCGGCCACGCCGCGCGGGCGCCGTTGAAGCAGCTGGATAGCGGGCATTTCCTGCTGGAGCTGTTCCACGGTCCGACGCTGGCGTTCAAGGATTTCGCCATGCAGCTGATCGGGCAGATGTTCGAATTCTCGCTGAAGCGGTCGGGGGATCGGGTGAGCATCGTCGGCGCGACCTCCGGCGATACCGGGTCGGCGGCGATCGAGGCGTTTCGGGGTCTGGATGCGGTGGATGTGTTCATCCTCTATCCGCATGGGCGTGTGTCCGAGGTGCAGCGGCGTCAGATGACGACGCCGACTGAGAGTAATGTGCATGCGCTCGCCATCGACGGGCATTTCGACGATGCGCAGGCGCGGGTGAAGGACATGTTCAACCACTTCGAGTTTCGCGACGGGGTGCGGCTGGCCGGGGTGAACAGCATCAACTGGGCGCGGGTGCTGGCGCAGGTGGTGTATTATTTCACCTCTGCGGTGAGCCTTGGCGCGCCGGATCGCAAGGTGTCGTTCACCGTACCCACGGGGAATTTCGGGGATATCTTTGCGGGCTATATCGCGCGGCGCATGGGGTTGCCCATCGTGCGGCTGGTGGTGGCGACCAATCAAAACGATATTCTGCACCGCTGTCTGAGCACGGGAGAATACCGCCCTGATGGGGTCGTCCCGTCGATCAGCCCCTCGATGGATATTCAGGTGAGTTCCAACTTCGAGCGCGCGCTTTATTATGCTTACGGTCAGGATGGCGGGGCCGTGGCGCAGGTGATGGACGAGTTGAAGGCCGGGGGATTTGCCGTCAGTCAGGGCGCGTTGCAGGCACTGCGTGAGGCGTTTGAAAGCGGGCGCTGCGACGAGGATGCTACGCGCGCCACGATCCGGGACACGTGGGAGCGCAGCGGCGAGTTGCTGTGTCCGCATAGCGCCGTGGGCGTGCATGTGGCCGAGGCGCATCGCAGCCCCGGCGTGCCGATGATCACGCTGGCCACCGCGCATCCGGCCAAGTTTCCCGCCGCTGTCGAAGAGGCGAGCGGGCTTCACCCCCCCTTGCCCGAGCGCATGGCGGACCTGTATGAGCGGGAGGAGCGCGTGACGCGCATTGCCAATGATCTTGGCTCTATCGAAACATTGATCAAGGAACGGATCACGCATTGAGTGTAGAACTGACCACGCTGCCGAACGGATTTCGCATCGCGAGCGAGTATATGCCCGGACTGGAATCAGCGGCCATCGGGGTTTGGGTCATGGCGGGCGCACGCCATGAGCGGGCCGAGCAGAATGGCATCGCACATTTTCTGGAGCACATGGCCTTCAAGGGCACCAAGCGGCGCAGCGCCTTGCAGATCGCCGAGGCGATCGAGGATGTGGGTGGCTATATCAACGCCTATACCAGCCGCGAGGTGACCGCCTATTACGCCCGCGTCTTGAAGGATGATGTGCCGCTGGCGATGGATGTGATCGCCGACATCCTGCGCAATCCGGTGTTTGATCCGCGCGAGATCGAGATCGAGCGGGGCGTGATCCTGCAGGAGATCGGGCAGGCGGCGGACACGCCCGACGACATCATCTTCGACTGGTTGCAGGAGCAGGCCTATCCTGATCATCCACTGGGGCGCACCATTTTGGGGGCCGAGGCGCGGGTGCGCGGCTTTGGCCGCACCGAATTGGAGGGGTTCGTAGATCAGTATTACCGCCCCGGGCAGATGGTGCTGGCGGCTGCGGGCGCGGTTGATCACGAGGCGCTGGTGAAGATGGCCGAAGAGACCTATGGCGACATGATCCCGAGCGACACGATAGAGCCGCCCAAGGCGCGGTTCGCGGGCGGTGAAACGCGGCATGTCAAGGATCTGGAGCAGGCGCATTTCGCGCTGGCATTCGAGAGCCCCGAATACGGGCATCCCGATATCTATACCGCGCAAATTTATGCCTCGGCCTTGGGCGGGTCGATGTCGTCGCGGCTGTTTCAGGAGATCCGCGAGCGGCGGGGCCTGTGCTACACGATCTTCGCGCAGGCCGGGGCCTATGCCGATACCGGCATGCTGACGATCTATGCGGGCACCTCCGAGGATCAGATGGGCGATCTGGCCGGCATCACCGTGGACGAGATGAAGCGCGCCGCCGAGGATATGTCCGACGCGGAGGTCGAGCGCGCGCGAGCGCAGATGAAGGCGGGGCTGTTGATGGGGCTGGAAAGCCCGTCGAACCGCGCCGAACGGCTGGCGCGGATGTTGCAAATCTGGGGCCGGGTGCCCGATCTGCCGGAAGTGGTGGAGCGGATCGACGCGGTGACGCTGGCCGATGTGCGGCGGCTGGCCGAGCAGACGGTCACGCGCGCGCCCTCGGCGCTGGCGCTCTATGGTCCGGTGTCGAAATCGCCGACGCTGGACAGCCTCAACGCGCGGCGCGCGGCCTGATGTTGCTCTTGCCACGCCGGAAGCTGAGGATCGAGACCGAGCGTCTGACCCTGCGGCAACCGGCGATGAGTGATTTCAGACAATGGAGCGCTCTGCGCGCGCAGAGCGCCGATTTCCTGATGCCGTGGGAGCCTGCATGGGCCGCCGATCATTTGGCGCGCAAGGGGTTTTCCAACCGGGTGTTCTGGGCGCAGCGCTCGATCGCCAGCGGCGCGGCCCTGCCGCTGTTCCTGATCCGGCGTGAGGATCAGACCCTTCTGGGGGCGATCACGTTGGATCATATCCGGCGTGGCCCGGCGCAGGTGGGAACGCTGGGCTATTGGATCGGGCAGCCGCATGCGCGGCAGGGTTACATGGGCGAGGCGATTGCGGCGGTGGTGCATTACGCCTTTGACCGGCTGGATCTGAGCCGGATCGAGGCGGCGTGCCTGCCGGAGAACCACGCCTCGCGCGGGCTCTTGGAGAAATGCGGCTTCAAGTATGAGGGGGTCGCGCAAAGCTATCTGCAGATCAACGGGCGCTGGCGGACGCATGTGCTTTATGCCGCGCTGCGCCCGGACCGGCGCGGGCGGACGGATGTGGGCTGAGGCGCGGGCGCGTGACGTGTCAGGCGTTCGCGGGTTACAAGACTGACAATCCCGTGATCCTCCGGCGCTGGCCCTTTCAACTCGGGGCGGACTTGGGCATGCAGGGGCCAAATCCCGGTATCGGGCTGGAGACTGGAGGTGCGCGATGGAAAGCATTTACTACGTTCTGAACTGGGCCTGTCACCGCCGCTGCAAGCATTGCTACGAGGGGCGGTTTCGCCCCTATGTGCGCGATGCCCTGCGCGAGGTGGTGGAGGAATCGAAAGCCACCTTTCCCAAGGTTCTGGACAGCCTGCCCGACGAGTTGAGCTATCTCGACCTGAACGCGCCTTCGGAGACGGCCCCCGGCGGCTATGAGCGGCGTGCCAGCCGGATCATTCTGGCGGGCGGCGAAGTGCTGGTCGATCCGGTGCGCGAGGAGGTTCTGTACCCTGCGATGGAGGCGATTCAGCGCAAATACGGGCCGCAGGGCGTGCGGGTGATCGTGCAGACGACGGGAGATCTGGTGACGCCGCAGATCATTGATGATCTGCTGACGCGCGGGGTCTGGATGATTTCCTGCGCCGGGATGGACGATTTCCATGTCGGCCACGAGGGCGACAAGCGGATGCCGCTGATCGACCGGCTGCGCGAGATGTTTCAATCGGCGGGGATGCGTGACAGCGCGCTGGCCTCGACCACCCGCAACTGGGCCGATCAGACGGAGGATCAGCCGGTCTATTCGATGTTCGGCGCCACGGAAGACGCCTGGATCGGCAAGATCTGGCCGCGCGGGCGGGCGTGGGAGAACTCGCTTTCCAAGGCCGGGATCACCGACAATTTCTGCAATGTGTGGTCGGGGGGCATGGGCTTTCTCAATCGTGGTTATTCGGGGTCGGAGGTGTCGATCGACCCCAATGGCGATGTGTTTCCCTGCTGTCTCAAGACCGCAGCACCGCTGGGCAATCTCTGCGAGGAGCGGCTGGAGGATATCCTCGACAGCCTCGTGGGGCATCCCGCCTTCGAGGCGATTTCCATGGGGCACCCCGAGCGGATGGGGATGGCGCATGGTTGGGATCTGTCGCGGTTTTTCGAGGAATCGCGCACCAAGCGGCCCGATGGCGCGCCCTATCGCAACCTCTGCATCGGCTGTGACCGGTTCTTTGAAAAGGTGCTGGGGCCGGAACTGGCGCGGCTGCGTGAGGAGCGCATCGCGGCGAGACGGGCGGCGGAATGACGGTCAGGGCCGGGGATCGGCGCGGCGCGCTGCTGCCGGCGCTGTCTCAGGCGCTGGAGGCTGCGGGGATCGCGCGCGGTGTGCCGGAACTGATGGCCGATACCGGGCTGGCACATGATCATGTGCGGCTGGGTGGCACCGGCTGGATCGCGCGGTTGCCGAAGCAGAGCCAGATGCAGCTCGCGCCTGCCGAAAACCTCGCCTATCAGGCGGCGTGTTTCGAACGCGCGAGCGCGTCGGGTCATGCGCCGCGCCTCTCGGCTGTGCTGCCGCCCTCGGATGCGCTGCCGCGCGGCGGGCTGGTGGTGGAGGAGATCGAAGGGCGGGTTGCGCGGCTGCCCGAAGACCTGCCTGCGATCATGGCGGCGGTGGCCGCGATCCATGCCTTGCCGGTGCCGGAGGCGCGTGCGCCGCTGCTCGACCCCGCCGATCCGCTGGTCGGGCTGCTGGAGGAGATCGACGCGCAGGCGGCGTATCTGCATGCGGCTGAGCCTACGACGCGGGGCATCGTCGAAACCCATATCGCCGCGTTGCGCGATCTGGCCAATGAGGCGCCGCGCCCGCCCAAGCGGCTGATTTCCTTTGACGCGCATCCCGGCAATTTCATCGTCACGCAAGCGGGCCTCGCCGTTCTGGTCGATCTGGAAAAGGCGCGTTACAGCGCGCCGCCGCTCGATCTGGCGCATGCCACGCTCTACACCTCAACCACTTGGGATATTGCCACCCACGCGGTGCTGACGCCCGAGCAGGTGGCCGATGCCTGTCGCCATTGGCTGGAGTGCCTGCCCGTGGCCGAACGCGCCGCCCTCGCGCCGTGGATATTGCCGATGCGGCGGGCGATGTGGCTGTGGTCGATGACATGGTGCGCGAAATGGCGTGTCCTGTCGGGGGCCGAGGCCAAGGCGACGCAGGATGGCGAGGACTGGGCGGCGGGCAAGAGCGAGGCGGCGCTGATTGCCCATGTGAAGGGCCGCGTCGATCACTATCTTGATCCCGAGACGGCGGCGCGGATGGATCAAGACTTCGCGCGGCTGGCGGATTTGCTATAACAAGACAACCCGACAAGGAGACCCCGAGATGATCCGACAGATTATGACCTCGCTGGCCGCCCTCGCGCTGGCCGCACCGCTGGCCGCGCAGGAGGTGGTGCCCGACCCCACCGATTGGGAAGGGGTCACCGGCGCGGCGGAGGGACAGACCGTCTATTGGCACGCCTGGGGCGGTTCGAATGCCACAAATGATTATATTGCCTGGGCGGGCGATCAGGTCGAGGCGCGCTATGGCGTGACCGTCGAGCATGTGAAGCTCAAGGACACCTCGGATGCCGTGAGCCGGGTCATCGCCGAGAAATCGGCGGGCAAGGATGCGGGCGGCGCGGTCGATCTCATCTGGATCAACGGCGAGAACTTTGCGGCGATGAAGGAGCAGGGGCTGCTGTTCGGTCCCTGGGCCGAGGACCTGCCCAACTGGCAATTCGTCGATGTCGAGGGCAAGCCCGCCGTCACGTCGGATTTCACCGTGCCGACCGAGGGGCTGGAGGCACCGTGGGGCATGGCGCAGATCATCTTTTACCATGATACCGCGCGGTTAGCGGAACCGCCGCGGTCGATCCCCGCGCTGCTTGACTGGGCGCGGGACAATCCGGGCCGCTTTGCCTATCCGCAGCCGCCCGATTTCGTGGGCAGCACCTTTCTCAAGCAGGCGGTGATGGAGTTGACGCCTGATCCGTCGGTGCTGACCGAGCCGGTGAGCGAGGCGAGCTATGAGGCCGCCACCGCGCCGCTCTGGGCGTATCTGGATGCGCTGACGCCGCACCTGTGGCGCAGTGGCGCGGCCTATCCGCAATCCGGGCCGCGGCTTATTCAGTTGATGAATGATGGCGAGATCGACCTCGCGCTCAGCTTCAACCCGAACGAGCCGTCGAACGCCATCGCCAATTTCGAACTGCCCGAGACGGTGCGCAGCTATGTGCTGGACGGCGGCACCATCGGCAATGCGAGCTTTGTCGCCATTCCGTATAATGCCAATGCGAAAGAGGGCGCGCTGGTGCTGGCCAATTTCCTGATGTCGCCCGAGGCGCAGGCGCATAAATCCGACCCGGCGGTCTGGGGCAATGGCACGGTGCTGGCGCTGGACCAGCTTTCGGAGGAGGACCGCGCGACGTTTGAGGCGATTGAGCTGGGCGTCGCCACGCTTGCTCCCGATGAGCTGGGCGATGCGCTGCCCGAGCCGCACCCGTCGTGGATGGTTCGGCTGGAGCAGGACTGGACCGCGCGCTACGGCGTCGGTCAGTAAAGACCCGTGCGCGCCGCTGCCAGCACCATCGCCCCGGCACGGCGGGCGCGGCGGGCGCGGTTCCTGCCCTGGGCCCCGCTGCTGACGCTGGGCGTGATGCTGGGGCCGGTGCTGGCGGGGCTTCTGGGTACGCTGGCCCCGGCGCTGGGCTACATGCCCGCGCTGGGCGGCATCGGGGTCAGCGTTGCGCCATTCGAGCAGCTTTTCGCCTGGCCGGGCCTGCCCCGCGCGGTGGCACTGAGCCTTGGGGTGGGTCTGGCTGCAACGGCGGTCTCGCTGGTGATTGTGGTGCTGATCTGCGCGGGCTGGGCGGGGACGCGCACCTTTGGCATGATCGAGCGGCTGCTGTCGCCGCTTTTGTCGGTGCCGCATGCGGCGGCGGCGTTTGGGCTGGCGTTCCTGATCGCGCCGTCAGGTTGGATCGTGCGGGGGCTGTCGCCCTGGGGCACGGGCTGGGAGCAGCCGCCCGATCTGTTGATTTTACAGGATCCGGCGGGGCTGAGCCTGATCTTTGGCCTGGTCACCAAGGAGGTGCCGTTCCTGTTGCTTATGACGCTTGCCGCGCTGTCGCAGGCACGCCCCGCCCAAAGCCTGCGGATGGCGCAGGCGCTGGGCTATGCGCGGGTGACCGGCTGGCTCAAGACGGTGTTTCCGCTGGTTTACCGGCAGATCCGGCTGCCGGTCTATGCGGTGCTGGCGTTTTCCATGTCGGTGGTGGATGTGGCGATCATCCTCGGACCGAACACGCCGCCGACGCTGGCGGTGCAGGTGGTGCGCTGGATGAACGACCCCGACCTTGCGCTGCGCTTTCAGGCGGCGGCGGGGGCGGTGCTGCAACTGGGGCTGGTGGTTGCCGGGCTGGGCCTGTGGCGGCTGATGGAGATGACGGTCGCGGGTCTGGGGCGGCGCTGGATTGCTTCGGGCGCGCGCGGGCATCGCGACGTCGATCAGGGCATCCGCCGTCTTGCGCTGGCGCTTGGGGCGACGGCGGCGGTGGCGGTGATCGCCGGGCTGGCGGGTCAGGTGGTCTGGTCCTTTGCCGGGATGTGGCAGTTTCCCGACCTGCTGCCCGACGGATTTACCCTGCGAAACTGGGCGCGTCACGGGCCGCGCCTGGCCGGGCCGATGGCCGAGACGCTGATCATCGCCGCCACGGCCACCGGCCTCGCGCTTTTGCTGACGCTGGCCTGTCTGGAGGCCGAGCATCGCTACGGGCTGCGCCCCGCCACGCGGGCGCTGTGGCTGCTTTACCTGCCGCTGATCGTGCCACAGGTGGCGTTTCTTGCGGGGTTCCAGACGCTGTCGATCAGCGCCGGGGTGGCTGGCGGGCGGTTGGCGGTGACGCTGGCGCATCTGGTCTTCGTGCTTCCTTACGTTTTTCTGGCGCTGGCCGATCCCTGGCGGGCCTGGGACCGGCGGCAGGATATCATCGCCCGCGCGCTTGGGGCGGGCCCGGACCGGGTGCTCTGGGCGGTGCGGTTGCCGATGCTGCTCAGGCCGGTGTTGACGGCGGCGGCGGTGGGGTTTGCCGTGTCGGTGGGGCAATACTTGCCAACCCTGCTGGTCGGCGCGGGCCGGGTGCCGACGCTGACGACCGAGGCGGTGGCGCTGGCCTCGGGTGGCGACCGGCGGGTGATCGGGGTCTATGCGCTGGCGCAGATGGCGGCGGCGTTTGCCCCCTTCGCGCTGGCGGTGCTGCTGCCGCGCCTGATGTGGCGCAACCGGAAAGGATTGCTGAATGGCTGACGGGGCTGCGCAGATGACCGGCCTGCGGTTCGAGCAGGTGGTGCTTTCATTGGGCGAGGTGCGGCTGATGGCGCTTGACTGCACCATCGGGCCGGGCGAGGTGCTGACCGTGATGGGGCCGTCGGGCTCGGGCAAGTCGACGCTGCTGGCGGCGATCACCGGCACGCTGGAGCCGGCCTTTGCGATGACCGGGCGCATCCGGCTGGACGGGCGTGACCTGGCGGGACTGCCCACGGAGGCGCGCCAGATCGGTCTCCTCTTTCAGGACGAGTATCTTTTCCCGCATCTGTCGGTCGCGGCCAATCTCGCCTTTGGCCTGAAGCCGGGGCTCAAGGGGCGTGCCGCGCGGCGTGCGCGGATCGAGGCGGCGCTGGCGGAAGTGGGGCTTGCGGGCTTTGCCGATCGTGACCCGGCCACGCTCTCGGGCGGGCAGCGGGCGCGGGTAGCGCTGCAACGGATGCTCTTGTCGGAGCCGCGCGCGCTGCTGCTGGACGAGGCGTTTTCCAAGCTCGATACCGGGCTGCGCGCACAGGTCCGCGAGCTGGTCTTCGAGACCGCCCGCCACCGCGCGTTGCCGGTCCTGCAGGTGACGCATGATCATTCCGACGCCGAGGCGGCGGGGGGCGAGACCGTCTGTCTGTAATTTGACCACAGGCGCGGGATTTTCCCGATGCCTTCGCCGATCAGTGTGCTATTTCAACGGTATGGATATCGTTCTCATCCTCAGCATCATCGCCACGCTGTTTCTGGTGATCGGCGTGGCCGAGCCGTTAGCGGCGCGGTTGCGTGTACCCTACAGCGTGATTCTCGCGATCATCGGCATCCTGATCGGCGGGGGGGCGCTATTTTTCCTGCGAACCGAGCTGACCGATGCGCTCAACCCGATGGCCGAGGCTATTCTCGCGCTGCCGATCCGGTCGAACGTGTTTCTCTACGTGTTCCTGCCGACGCTGCTGTTTCAGGTCACGCTTGGCATGAACCTGCGGCGGATGATCGACGACTGGGTGCCGATCCTGATGCTGGCGGTGGTGGCGGTCGTGGTGGCGACGCTGGCGGTGGGCTATGCGCTTTTCTGGGCGAGTACCCTGCCGTTGGCCGCCTGCCTGCTGATCGGGGCGATTGTGTCGACCACGGACCCGTCGGCGGTGGTGTCGATCTTTCGCTCGATCTCGGCGCCGCGTCGGCTAGCGCGGATCATCGAGGGCGAGAGCCTGCTGAACGACGCCGCCGCCATTGCGCTTTTCGGCCTGTTCATGGGCTTCGTGATGCTGGGCACGCCGGACCCGGCGCTGAGCGATGCGGTGATGCGGTTTCCGAAGCTGATCGCGGGCGGCGCGGTGATCGGATGGCTTGCCGCGCAGGTCGCAATCCTGCTTATGACCCGCGCCGCCCGCTACGAGCTGGCGCAATTGTCGATCTCGGTGGCGCTGCCCTATCTGGCCTATATCGGGGCCGAGCAACTGGTCGGCGCGTCGGGGGTGATCGCGGTCGTGGTGGCGGGGATCACGCTGAACCTCGCCGGGCCGGGGCGGCTGACGCCGCAAAGCTGGGCCAATCTGCGTGAACTATGGGACGTGCTGGCGCATTGGGCCGGGGCGCTGATCTTTATCCTCGCGGCGTTGCTCATCCCGCGTCTGCTCGAAGAGGTGCAGGTCGGGGATTTCGTGCTGGTTGGCGTGGTGATCATGGCGGCGCTCGCGGCGCGGGTGGTGGTGCTCTACGGGCTCCTGCCGCTCCTGACCGCGCTGCGCCTGTCGCCCGCCGTGGAGCGACCCTACCGGGTCGCTATCCTCTGGGGGGGCTTGCGCGGGGCGGTCACGCTGGCGCTGGCGCTGGCGGTGACCGAGAGCTTTCGCGTGCCGGACGGCATTCAGCGGGTGGCGGGCATCCTCGCCACCGGCTTTACCCTGTTCACGCTGCTCGTGCAGGGCACGACGCTGCGCTGGATTATCCGGCGGCTCGGACTAGACCGGCTGTCGGCGCTCGATGAGGCGCTGTCGCGACAGGTGGTGGCCGTGGCCTTGCAGACTGTGCGCGAGGATGTGGCCCGCACCAACGAGAATTACGAGCTGACCCATGACATCGTGCGCTCGGAGGCCAAGCGGTTCGGTGAGCGGCTGGAGACGGAGGTGAAAACCGCCGAGGACCGGGCCGATATCCTGGAGCGCGACCGCATTACGCTGGGACTGATCGCGCTGGCCGGGCACGAGCGCGGTACGATCCTGGCGCGGATGCACGAGCGCACGATCTCGGCGCGGATGGCCGACACCGTGTTGTCGGATGCCGACCGGCTGATCGAGGGCGCGCGCTCGGCCGGGCGCAACGGATACCGGCTCGCGGCGCGGCGCAGCATCGCCTATGGCTGGGCGTTTCGCGCGTCGGTGGTGTTGCACAACCGGCTGGGCCTGTCGCGGCCGCTGGCGCGACTGACGGCGGACCGGTTCGAGCGGCTGTTGTCGCAGCGTCTCATTCTGCGCGATCTCGGCACCTTCATCGACGGGCGCATCCGCCGCATTCACGGGCGGCGCGTGGCCGAACTGCTGCATGAATTGCTGGCGCGGCGGGTCGAGACGGTGGAGACCGCGCTTGAGGGGTTGCGCCTGCAATATCCCGGCTATGCCGAGGAGCTGGAACGACGGTTCATCCGTCGCACCGCACTGCGACTGGAAGAGCGCGAATATGCCACGATGCGCGAAGACGGGCTGATCGGGGCCGAGGTTCATGCCAAGCTGATGGAGAAAATCACACAGCGTCGCGCCGCCTCGGAGGATCGTCCGCCGCTTGATATCGCGCTGCAACGCAAGGATCTGGTGCAGCAGTTTCCGCTCTTCGCCGATCTGGATGCCCGGGCGCTCCGGCATCTCGCGCGTGCGCTCAAGCCGCGCTATGTCAATGCCGGGACCGTGATCTTTCGCAAGGACGGCCCGGCGCGGCGCGTGTTCTTCATTGCCTCGGGTGCGGTTGAACTGGAAAGTGCGGGGCAGACCTGGCGTCTGGGACGCGGCGAGATGTTCGGACAGATGGCGATTCTGATGAAGAAGGCGCGGCGCGCCGAGGTGCGTGCGATTGCGCCGAGCACATTGCTTGTGCTCGACGAGGCACGCTTTCGCCGCTTGCTGCGCCGGAGCAAGGCGCTCCGGGAGGCGGTGCGCAGCAGTGCCGAGAAACGCGGGATCGACCCGACGCGCCTGCTGTCCGAGATCACGCAGGAGGCGGGTTGAGAGTATTGCAGCGTCGCGGTGAACGCGATGGTGTCGGCCCCGTGGCGGGTGGTGCGGGATGCGGTGATCCCTGGCCTGAACCTGTCATTCACCAAACAGAATTTTCAAAAAATTCCGTGCAAGAAAACTCTGAGCTATCTTGTCCGTTTTCTTTTCAAGAAAACGGTGACGACTTGAAAATGGACGGTCCGCTTCAGGCCATTGCTGTTTTCAGAACGCCTTGAAGGTCAGCGTTGTTTCGGTGCGTTCGATCCCGTCGATATCGAGGAGCTTGTCGTTGATGTATTTGCCGATATCCTCAGCCTCGGGGATGTAGAGCTTCATCAGCAGGTCGAAGGGGCCGGAGGTCGAGTATAGCTCGGAATGGATCTCGCGCAGGGCGATGGCCTCGGCCACGCGGTAGGAGTGACCCGGCTTGCAGCGGATATTGATGAAGACGCAGCGCATGATGGCTCCTTGGCGTTGATCTGGGTTCCGTCCTGAGTATTTCTGTAACCGTGCCGATTGGCAATGACCTCAGCTGCCTGGTGGTGTCAGGAGGGGCCGCAGCAGGGCCAGCGGATGCGCGCGCAGGCTCAGATGCAGGGCGGCGTAATCCTCGACCATCGCCTCGCCGAGGGTCATTTCCGGCAGATGCGCCGCCGGTTCATGGATCGCCTCGCCATCGAGATCATGGGCGAAAAGCGGCAGCGGTTCGGGGCTGTGCAGCGCCTTGGCCTGCCAGAGCGCGTCGCGCCGCGTGAGCCCGAGGGCGGCGAAGGCATCGGCCTCGGCCAGACGCGCGAGCAGCGCAGGTGCCGTGCCCGCGCGCCGCCAGACCTCTTGTGGTCCGGCATAACCATTGCCGCGCGCCGCCGCGATCCAGTCGGCCTCGTCCCGGGCGACGCCCTTGATCTGGCGAAACCCGAGGCGCAGTGCCAGCCGCCCCTGCCGGTCGGGCTCCAGCGTGTTGTCCCAGTAAGAGGCGTTGATGCAGACCGGGCGCACGGTGACGCCGTGTTCGCGTGCATCCCGCACGATCTGGGCGGGGGCGTAGAACCCCATCGGCTGGGCATTCAGCAGCGCGCAGGCAAAGACCGCCGGGTGGTGATGCTTGATCCAGGCGCTGGCATAGACCAGATGGGCGAAGCTGGCGGCGTGGCTTTCGGGAAAGCCGTAACTGCCGAAGCCCTCGATCTGGCTGAAGCAGCGCTCGGCAAATTCCATGTCATAGCCATTGGCGCGCATGCCGCGCAGAAAGCGGTTGCGGAACTCGCTGACATTGCCATGTTTCTTGAAGGTGGCGAGCGAGCGGCGCAGGCGGTCGGCCTCTTCGGGGGTGAACCCCGCACCGATGATGGCGATCTGCATCGCCTGTTCCTGAAAGAGTGGCACGCCGAGGGTTTTGCCCAGCACCCGGCCCAGCTCATCCGAGGGAAAGCTGACCGGTTCCTCGCCGTTGCGGCGGCGGATGAAGGGATGGACCATGTCGCCCTGAATCGGCCCGGGCCGGATGATCGCCACCTGAATCACCAGATCGTAGAAGGTGCGCGGGCGCATGCGCGGCAGGAAATTCATCTGCGCGCGGCTTTCGACCTGAAAGACGCCGAGGCTGTCGGCGCGGCTGAGCATCTCGTACACCTTCGGGTCTTCGGGCGGCAGGGTGGCGAGCGTATGCGCCTGCCCGCGATGATCGTGCAGGAGATCGAACGCCTTGCGGATGCAGGTGAGCATACCGAGGGCCAGCACGTCGACCTTGAGGATACCAAGCGCGTCGATATCGTCCTTGTCCCAGCAGATCACCGTGCGGTCGGCCATGCTGGCGTTCTCAATCGGCACCAGCTCGTCCAGCCGCCCTTCGGTGATGATGAAGCCGCCGACATGCTGGCTGAGATGGCGGGGAAAGCCGGTGATCTCGCGCACCAGATCAAGGGTGAGGGCAAGGCGCGGCTCACTCGCATCCAGGCCCAGTTCGCGCAGGCGCTCCGGGCTGAGCCTGCCATCGCCGCCATACCCCCAGATCTGCGAGGTCATCGCGCCGAGGATGTCTTCGGAAAGGCCCATGGCGCGGCCGACCTCGCGGATCGCGCGTTTGGAACGGTAATGGATCACCGTGGCGCAGAGCCCGGCGCGGTGGCGCCCGTAGCGTTCATAGATCCACTGGATCACCTCCTCACGGCGCTCGTGCTCGAAATCGACGTCGATATCGGGCGGCTCGTCGCGCGCCTCCGACACGAAGCGCTCGAACACCATGGTGCCGATCTCGGGCGACACCGATGTGACGCCGAGGCAGTAGCAGACCACCGAATTGGCCGCCGAGCCGCGCCCCTGACAGAGGATGCCGCGCGAGCGGGCGAAGGCGACCACATCGTTGACGGTGAGGAAATAGGGCTCGTAGCGCAGCTTGGCGATGAGGGAAAGCTCGTGTTCCATCATCGCGCGCACGCGGGTAGGTGCGCCACCCGGATAGCGCCAGTCGAGTCCCGCCTCGGCCAGCCGCCGCAATCTCTGGCCGGGGGTCTCGTTTTCCGCCACTTCGCTGGGATATTCGTAGCGCAATTCGTCGAGCGAGAAGGTGAGCCGGGCGGCGAGGCGGGCGGCGCGGTCGACCGCGTCTTCGTGGCCCTTGAAGAGGCGGCGCATCTCGGCCTCCGAGCGCAGGCGCGCTTCGGCATTGGGCAGGGCGTGGCGGCCCAGCCGGTCCACGGTCACGCCCAGCCGGATCGCGCTGAGGACATCGGCAAGGCGGCGGCGCTGCGCGCGGTGCAGGATCGGGGCCGCGGCGGCAAGGGTCGGCAGGCCAAGGCGGGCGGCCAGCCGGGTCTGGCGGTCAAACCGTGCCGGGTCGCGCCCGTCATAGTGCGGGCGCAGCAGCAGGTGCATGTGCGCGCCAAAGCGTGCGGCGAGTTGCGCCGCCTGCCTGTGCCAGTTCCTTTCACCGCCGGAATGCAGCAGCAGGTGCAGGCCAGCCGCCCCCTCCAGCAGATCCGCAAGGTGCAGTTCGCAGCCCCCCTTGGCCGCGCGCCGCCGCCCGAAGGTGAGCAGACGGCAGAGGCTGGCCCAGCCCTGCCGATCGCGCGGCAGGGCGGTGAGCGTCAGCCCGTCGCGCAGCACCAGTCGGGCAGCAGGGATGAGCCGGGGGGTGGCGGCCCAGTGCGGGGTGGTGGGCCAGGGCGCAGGCGGGCCGATCATCCCGTCGCGCGCCTCCTGTCTCTGGCGTTCGCGCACTTGCCGGGCGATCTCGCGCGCGCGGGCGTGGGCGCGCACGATGCCCGCGACGGAGTTTTCATCGGCGATGGCCACGCCCGAGAGGCCGAGCGTGGCGGCACGCTCGATGTATTCCTCGGGATGGGCGGCCCCGGTGAGAAAGGTGAAATTCGAGAGGGCAGAGAGTTCGGCGAAGGGCATGGGGTGGTTGCGATTCGGGAAGGGCGGGTCGGTATGTAGTATATTCACGTTTTGTTCTTTTTCGAGTCCTCGTGTGATTGAGGTGGAGTGTGCCTTGAGCGGATGAGGTGGATGCCGAGGCAATTTGCGAAGCGGTTCGGCGCCCGACCATGCGCTTTGCCGAGATCAAGACAGAGAAACAGCAGGCAATTCATTCAATCCATCGGACGCACGATCTGGCCGTCCGGCAAGGCACGCAGATGGCCGGGCAGATGGCCAATATGATCCGCAGCCTGTTGCGTGAGTTTGGGCACATTTTGCCCACCGGGATCGAAGCGGTGATGGCTTCACAAAGCGCCTTTGGTGGCCGAGCGGATCGTGTCCAGCCGCCGCTTGAAGCCGGGTGCGCTGATCAGCGGCGCAATGCGCGCCACGATCAGTTGTTCAGAATGTCGATCCGGTTGACCTGCCAAACGCTCAGCGCGAAGATCTCCTCGCTCTGGAATTCCGGGTTCTGGTCGAACGGAAAGATCACCCAGAGCGGTCCTTTCTGGCGCACCGAAAAACTCTCTCCGCCGATCCGGTTGGCCAGGATCGGTGTGGTTTCGGCGATTTTCTCCACCGGGAAATCGACGTTGTAATCGTTGATTGCGTAGATCCGAAGGCGCGACGGTTCGGCCTCTGCCGCTTTGAGGATGGTGTGCAGGGACGGGCCCGAAAAGGTGCGCACCGCGTCGGTCCAGATCGTTGCGGTTGCAAAGCTTTGCTGCGGCAGGGCTGCAAGGTCGGCATCGCTGAACCGTATCGTGGTACCGCGACACAGATCGTTGAGCGTCAGGATCGTGGCCTCAGCATGGGCGAGATGCGGGGCCGCCCCGGCCAGCGCGGCGGCGGTCGCGAGTGTCATGAACTGTCTGCGCTTCATCACAATATACTCTTTCCGGTTGTAACAGGAGGTGCGACAGTGTCTTGATAGCAGAGTTTTGGTCAGACGGCCTCTATCAATCGCGGTGTTGATATCAAAAGATAGCAAAATGCGGTGCAGCGTCGGCGAAACGCGCCGGGCCAAGAACACCGTGTGCGCGCGCATCGCGGAGATCACCACGCTGATCTTGTCACCGACATCGACGGACGATGGCCATGGCACAAACCCGGGCACGCGCTGCTTCTGACGTCTGCGGGCCTGTGGTACGGTGCGCTTTGCCGCGTTTCGCAACACGCTGACGCTGGCCCCCTGGGCACTGTCGCGGCGCTGCTCATCCTGGTACTCGTGCCGTTCTGGACCTCGATCCTGATCCGCTCCTATGTGTGGATCTACCTCTTGGGCGGCAATGGCATCCCGGCGCTGCTGGGGGCGTTCCGCCTCGGTGATATGGGTTGGTCAACACGCCCTCCGCGGTGCTGGTGGGCATTGTCTACGGTTATCTGCCGCTGATGGTCTTTCCGATCTACGTGGCGCTGGAAAAGCTCGACAAGAGCCTGTTGGAGGCTGCGTCGGATCTGGGCACGCCGCCCTGGCGTCGTGACTCGCGTGCTATTCTTGACTCTTTTGCTCGTGCACTTGTAAAAGCCGGATATTGTGGCCCCCGGCCGCTCAATCGACACCGACCGTGCCAGCCCTGCGCCAGCCATGCGGTTCCCGTTCACCCCGTTCCGGGGCAGGAAAGGATCACGCCATGACTGCGCATCGCCGCGTCACATCTCGCCTTGTTGCCACCCTGGCAGGGGCCGCGCTCGGCCTTGCCACTCCGGCCGCGGCGCAAGAGCCCGATGATGCCACAGCCACCCTTGCGATCAGCCTCAACAGCGTGTCAGCCACCAGGACGGGGGGCTGTCGGCTGAGCTTTGTCATCCGCAACGATCTGGGGGCGGATATAGAGAGCCTTGTCGCCGAGGCGGTGCTGTTCGATGGCGCGGGACGGGTGGCCACCATGACGCTTTTTGATTTCGGCACCTTGCCCGAGGCACGGCCCCGGGTGCGGCAGTTTGATCTGGCGGGGCGGGGCTGTGACGGTATCGGCGAGGTTCTGGTCAACGGTATCGGCACCTGCGATGGCGATGGCCTGACGCCCGCCGCATGTCTGACCGGGCTGCGCCTGTCGAGCGAGACCGCAATCGAGGTGACGGGATGACACGGATGGATGCGATGATCGAGCGGCTTGCCGGGCTGATCGAGATGGGCGGGCCGGTGATCGCGATCATCGTCGCGATCTCGGTGGTGACGCTGGCGGTGATCCTTTACAAGCTTTGGCAGTTCCGCGCCTCGGGCGTCGGGCGGCATCATGCGCTGCGCGCCGCCGTGGCGGAATGGGACCGGGGCGAGAACCATGCCGCACGCCGCACGCTGGAACGCTCGCGCAGTTATCTGGCGCCGGTGATTGCCCGCGCCTTTGCCGCCGATCCGTGCGACGCCAAGGCCACACGGCGGATCGAGGCCGAGGCCGAGGCACGGTTTTCGCGGCTCGAACGCGGTTTCCGCTTTCTCGACACGGTGGCGCAAGTGGCGCCGCTTCTGGGTCTGTTCGGCACGGTTCTGGGGATGATCGAGGCGTTTCAGGCGCTGCAATCGGCGGGAAGCCAGGTCGATCCCTCACTGCTGGCGGGGGGCATCTGGGTGGCGTTGTTGACCACGGCTGCCGGTCTGGCGGTGGCGATGCCCGCCTCTGTGGTGCTGTCGTGGTTCGAATCGCGCATCGCCGAGGAGCGCGCGCTCGCCGATCATGCGCTGAGCATGGTGCTGGGGCCCGATCTGCACGGGGCCGCACAAAGGGTGGCGCAGGGCGGGGCGGTGCCCCAGAGTGCCTAGAGCCCCGTTCCGGCGGCGCAAACTGTCGCTTACCTCGCTCATCGACGTGATCTTTCTGCTGCTCTTGTTTTTCATGCTATCCTCGACCTTTTCGCAATTCTCGGAGGTGGATCTGGCGACCGCAGGCACGGGGCAGGGGGCCGCGTCCGAGGTGCGCCCGATCTTCGTACAACTGCGCGCCGATACCCTGAGAGTGAACGCGCGGGACGTGACGCTCGACGGGTTGGCCGAGGCATTCAAGCCTTTGATCGACGGCGAGGCGCGCGCGCTGGTGCACACCGGGGCGAAGGTCAGCGCACAGCGGCTCACTGATCTGCTGCTCGCGTTGCGCGGCATCGCGGGCCTCTCGGTGCAGGTGCTGGTGCCGTCATGAGAGCGCCCGCGCCCCGCAGCCGCCGCGAGCCGACGATCGCGCTGATCAATATCGTTTTCCTGATGCTGATTTTCTTCATGGCCGCCGCCACGCTTGCGCCGCCGCTCGATGGCGCGCTGACGTTGGTGCGCACCGCCGATCTGGAGGGGCGCGCGCCGCCCGATGCGCTGGTGGTGCATGCCGATGGGCGGCTGGCCTATCGTGGCGCGGCGGTGGCGGATGCTGCGGCCTACATGGCGCAGGTCGGGGCCCAGGAGGTTGTGCGCATCGTCCCCGACGCCGCGTTGCCCGCGCCTGACCTGATCCGGCTGGGCGAGGCGCTGCGCCGGGCCGGGGCGGCCCGCGTGGTGATGGTCACCGAACGGGGGCTGCAATGATCCGCCGCTCGCGTCTGGTGGTGATCGCTTGCGCCGGGGCGGCGCTCGCGCTGCACGGCACGGGGCTGTGGCTGTCGGGCACGGCTGCACGCATCGAGGTCGCGGGCGGGGCGGGGGCGATGGAGGCCACGCTCGGCAGCAGCTTTGCCGATATGGTGACCGGGGCGGCGCAGCCGGTCACGCAGAGCACGGTAACACCCAACCGGCAGGCCGAGGCGGTGATGAAACCGGTCGTTTCGCGCAAGGCGCCGCGTCCGGATACGCCGCGCACCGCCGAGGCCGCCCCGCCCGATGATAGCGAGGCGCGCGCCCCGCAGGAGGGAGCCGAGACGCCGCCCACTCCGCGCGCCGGGATTGCAGCGGTGCCGAGTGTCGAGACGGTCGTGCCGACGCGCCGCCCGGTCGAGACGCCCGCCGCCCCGCCAACCGGGACCGCAGAGAGCGCCGATGATCCCGCTCCGGTGCCGCCGACGCCCGCCACCGAGAGTGCCAGGGCCGCCCCACTGGAGATGATCGAGGCGCAGCCCGAGGAGGAGGGGGTGCAGGTTTCGCGCCGTCCCCGGGCCCGCCCGCGTGAGATCGAAGAGGCCGCCGCAAGGCCATCGCCCGAACCTGAGCGGCACGAAACGCGCCTCCGCCGCCAGCAGGGCAACAGCGCCACTCGTGACGCGACACGAGGCAGCACCGCCGGTACTGATGCCGCCACCGCGACGGAGCAAGGCCGCGATACGGCCCGCCGCAGCGACGAACAGGGCAATGCCGCCGTCAGCAACTATCCCGGCGAGGTCATACGCCACCTTGCCCGCGTGCCGCGCCCGCGCGCGACAAGCCGCGGCGCGGCGCTGGTGCAGTTCAGCATCGCGGCGGGTGGAGGGCTGGCCTCGGTCGGGCTCTCGCGCTCTTCGGGATCGTCGCGGCTCGACCGCGCGGCGCTGGCCGTCATAGAGCGCGCCGCGCCGTTCCCCGCACCCCCACCGGGCGCGCGGCGCAGTTTTTCCATCAGGATCGAAGGGCGGTGACCGGTGCTGCTTCCTCTCCCAAAAAAGAGCTGCCATGACGCCTGACTACCCGCGATCTCGGATCGGGTTGTCAATCACAGTGCATCGTCGCCCTTGCACAGTCTTGCGATCTGGTCGATGGCCCATGCGGCGGCGGGACGGCCATAGCAGTGACCATGTGCGAATATACCGAGGCTCAGGGTCTCCGGCGGCTGTGATTGCAACCCGGTCACGGCATCACGGACCATCTCGACGAATTGCGCCGGGGTACGACCGAAGCGCGTGGCGTGTGGAAGTTCGTTGAACTCGACCGACATCGGAATTGCCAGAATCTCATCCTGATCGACCGCTGGAGATAGGGGCGGTCGCTGTCCGGCGTATCGTCGTGCAGGTGTGGCCGGGATGCGTGGGACGATCCCGCCAGAATTCGGCCTGATGCGCAGACATGCCAAGAAAATCGCAGGTCTGATCCGTGATGCGGGCATGGCTGACATGCCGGTGGGCGTGGATTGTGCCGAAACCGCGATGTTCCACACGCTCAAAAATAGGGGATCAACGTGATCGACGGCCAGCATATCATGCTGGCGGCGCGCGAGATCGAGAAGCGGGACGAGATCCAGCTGCTCACGCAGGCAGCCTCGATGGTTGATGGCGTCTGTCACATGATCTATGAAGAGTTGCGGCTGGGCGTGCGCGAGAACGATATCGTCGCGCGTTCCAACAAAATGCTCCATGAGATGAGTTCGGACGACGTGGAGGCGATCAATGCCATTTCCAGCGAACGCTGCAACCCGCATCGGCACAATTTCACCGACCGGCCGTTCCAGCCCGGCGATCCGGTGTTTTTCGACATCCTGCAAAGCTATCAGGGCTATCCCACCTGCTATCAGGACCTTCAATATCGGTCGCGCCACGCCCGCGCAGAATGACGCCTATGTCAAGACACGCGAATGGATCGACGCCTCGATCGCGATGATCAAGCCGGGGGTAAGCACCGACAAGGTGGCCGAGGTCCGGCCCAAGGCAGAGGAGTTCGGCCTTGGGGATGAGGCATCGGCATTCGGGCTGCAATTCGGCCATGATCTGGGCCTTGCGCTTGAAACTTGCTATCCCGCCGCGCGGATTGAACAGGACGTGGTGGTGACGCCGACCGGCTGCGAGGTGATCAGGCTCTTCCCGGCCGAGGATCTGCCGATTGCGAACCGGTATTGATCATGGGAAATCCGTTTGATCTCACTGGCCGCAAGGCCCTTGTTACCGGCGGCGCGACCGGCATCGGCGAGGGCATTGCCCTCGGCCTTGCCGCCGCCGGGGCCGATGTGGCGTTGACCTATCGCAGCCATCAGCCCGAAGAGGCCCTCGCCAGCATCGGAGCGCTTGGGCGCAAGGGCGCGGCGGTAAAGGCCGATTTCACCGGCCTGAATCAGGCCGGGGCCGAGGCGGTCGTGCGCTTTGCCGCCGACGCGCTCGGCGGTCTGGATATCCTGGTCAATAATGCCGGGATCATCCACCGCGAGGACAGCACCGATCTGGCGCTCGACGACTGGCAGCGCGTGCTGTCGGTCAACCTCGACTCGGTCTGGCTGCTGTCGCAGGCAGCGGGCAGGCGCATGGTCGCGCAAGGATCGGGAAAGATCGTGATCGTGTCCTCGGTGCTTGGCGCGCAGGGCGGGTTGCGCGTGCCCGCCTATGCCGCAAGCAAACACGCGGTGCTGGGGCTTACCAAGGCGCTGTGCAACGAGTGGGCACCGCAGGGCGTCAACGTCAACAGTATCGCGCCCGGCTACACCGCGACGGACAACACGCAGGCGCTGCGAGACGATCCGGAGCGGTCGAAGGCGCTGCTCGATCGCATCCCCGCCGGACGCTTCGCCGATCCGTCGGACATCGCCGGGGCCGCCGTCTTTCTGGCGTCGGATGCCGCCAGCTATTGCCACGGCAGTGTTGTGACCGTCGATGGCGGCTGGCTCGCGCGCTGAGGGGGGGGGGATCATGGAACAGACACTTGCAAGCAAGACCGCCCTCGTTACGGCAGCGGCACACGGGAACGGGCGCGCCGGTGCCCCGGCGATGGCCGCGCGCGGCGCACAGGTGATCGCGGAAATGGTCTGCTACCTGGCCGGGGACATGTCGGAATTCCCCACCGGGCAGGCCCTTGCCATAGATCGCGGATGGTCGAACTGATGGGGTTGGAGCGGGTCGCCTCGATCGACGATCTGCGCCTGCGCGCCCGGCGGCGCATTCCGCGATTTGCCTTCGATCTGGTCGATGGCGGTGCCGAGAGCGAGCGCAATCTGCGCCGCAATGTCGAGGCGTTCGAAGAGGTCGAACTGACGCCCCGCTACATGGTGGATGTCTCGGACATCGACACCCGGGCCACGCTGTTCGGCCAGACCTATGACGCGCCGGTCGGCATTGCCCCCATCGGCATGCTCAACGCCTTCTGGCCGGGGGCAGACCTGACGCTGGCGCGCCTCTGCAAGCGGCGCAACATCCCCTATGTCGCCAGCTCTGCCGCCTCCACCGCGCTGGAGGCCTTGGCAAAGGCGGCAGACGGCAACGCCTGGTTCCAGCTCTATGTCTCGAGCGATGCGGACGTGACCGAGGGCCTGATCGCGCGCGCCGAGGCCGCAGGCTACACCACGCTGATGGTCACCGTCGATGTGCCCGCGGCGGGCAAGCGGGACCGCGATATCCGCAACCAGCTTTCCGTGCCGTTCCGGATCACGCCCGAGGTGGTCGCCCAGCTGATCGCCAATCCACGCTGGTCGCTGGAAACGCTGCGCCATGGCAAGCCCAACGTCGCAAATTACGCGGACCTTCTGCAGAGTGCCACCTCTTACGCCGATGTCCAGAAGACCCTGATCACGCCGGGTTTCGCATGGGACGATCTGAAACGCCTGCGCGCGCGCTGGAAGGGCACGCTTCTGGTCAAGGGCATCCTGCATCCGCAGGACGCTGAGATATGCGCGGAAATGGGCTGTGACGGTATCGTCGTCTCGAACCATGGCGGTCGGCAGGTCGCCTTCGGCCCCGCCACCATCGAGGCGCTTCCGGCGATTGCGGAGGCTGTCGGTGGACGCCTGACAGTCATCCTGGACAGCGGCATTCGGCGTGGCGTGGATGTTTTGCGGGCAAAGGCGCGCGGTGCGGATTTCGCCTTTGCCGGTCGGGCATTTGCCTATGGTGTGGGCGCTGGAGGCGAAGCCGGTGCCGAGCGCGCCTTCGAGATCCTGCACCTGGAATTGGTCCGCGCCCTGGGTCAACTCGGTGTTCCCTCCTACGGGGATTTCGGACCGCCGCGACCATGACAGCCGGTCACGGCGACGATATGCCCGCAGTCGCGGGTAGCGCATGCTGCGCCGGGTGATCTCGGCAGGCGGGCGGGTGCTGATCTGCGGCACCCGCATGGACGCGCAGGGGTTGAGCGAGGGTGAGATGATGGACGGGGTCGCGCGCTCGACCATGGATGAACTGGGCGAGGCTACGCTCGCCGCCGACTAGGTGCTGGTCGGGGCGCGTCCGTCAAAGGCTCGATGCGAGATCGTGCCGCCGCATCCATGCCGCGATGGCATCTCCGATCGCCTGCGCCTGATCCTCCTGCACGTAATGCAAGCCCGCGCCGATATCGGCCATCTCCAGATTGGGCAGCCGCGCACGATAGCTCTCCGCCGCCGCGCGCGGCAGCATCAGCCCCGGTTCGGCCTGCAAGAGAAGCTTGGGCAGGTCGCTCTGCTCCAACCATCGCATATAGGCGGTTTGCATGTCGTGCACATGCGCGGGCGCGCCCCCGATGCACAAAAGCTGCGGGAAATGGCACAGGATATGGCGCGTGGTCTTGTCTTTCCAGGGCATCCGGTAGGCGTCCATCTCCGCTGTGCTCAGCTCGCGCCGGATCATGGCGGGCAGGATGCCTTCGACAAACTGGTTTTCCTCGATCATCATCCGCTCGGCATTGTCCTGCGAGGCACGCAGCGTCTGGAAGAAGTCGCGCGTTGCCGGATCAAAGGCGTCATAACTCGGTACCGGGTCGAGCAGCGCCTCCATGAAGGCGATGCCCTTGATGCGATCAGGGCTGCGACGCGCATAGTGAAAGCCGAGGAACGAGCCCCAGTCATGGGTCACCAGCGTGATCGGCGCAGGCCCCAGCGTGTCGATGAAGGCGTCGAGATAGCGGATATGATCCTCGATCCCGTAGTCGAGATCGGGTTTATCTGAGAGGCCATAGCCGATCAGATCGACGGCGATCAGCCGCCCGCAACCTTCGAGCCGGGGCATCACGTTGCGCCAGAGGTAAGACCATGTCGGTTGACCGTGCAGGAACAGCACCGTGTCGCCCGCGCCGTGGGCCATGAAATGCATCTTCGCGCCCAGCAAATCGGCGTGATGCGACGGGTAGGGCAGGTCGGGACGGTCGGTGACGGTCATCGGGCGGGGCTCCTCTTGCGGTCATGCCCCCATGCCTGCGCGTGCGACTGGCCGCTGTCAACGCGCGCGGGCGCGGCTCACGCCGGGTTGATCGCGGCAGGGTGCCGCCACCGCTCTTGTGCAACAAGGATCGCGCCGCAGGGCGCGTTGCCCTGTTTCATTGTGATCGCCCGGGCGTGGCACGACGGGGGCACGAGTCATCCCCACCTGCCGCCCTCGGATTGGAGCGCCGCGCCCGCACATCTTCTGGCGCGGCGCAGAGGTATGGAAGACGACGGCCCCCGCCTGTTCGCCGACCCGACATGGGCCACCGATGCACCCTTCCGCGAGATCGAAGCCGCCATTGTCGCAGCCAAGGCACGCGGCATCCTTGCAATGGAAATCGAGGCGTCAGAGTGGACCTCTCCGAGGTTCGACGCCATTCCCGATGTGACGCCCATCGGAGAAGCGGTGACATGTCCAGGGACCGGCCCTTTTCATGATCGAAAGGAACCTCATCACACCGCGCTGTCACAGCGAGACGATGTGATTGTCCCAGGCAAGGTGATGTTGCGCGAGCGCGCGGGGCGTCAGGCCCGCCAGCGCAAGCAGCCCGCCCAGCCCGTCGCTGAGCAGGAAGCCGTCCGCGCGCGGCGCGAGCCCGCAGACGTCGGCACGTGAGAACGCGCCGAGGAATCCGCCATCGGGCGAGAAGCAGTGCAGGCGTCCGCCGCGCGGCGAGGTGATGGCCACCTGCGCACCGTCGCCGCTGAAGGCCACGCTGCCGGCATAGCCCTGCATGGCGAATTCCGCGGCCAGCGGGGCCTCGGGCAGTACGGGGTCGGTGCCGCGCCGGTGCAAGCCGAGAAGTGGTGGTGCCGCGCCTTCAGCACCTTCCCACTGCATGGCAAAGGCCAAGAGCCCGTCGGCCCGAAGAGCCAGGTGGCGGATCGAATTTTTCCGGAGGTCGGGATTGAGTTCGATCTGCTCCAAAATAGGGCCTGCGATGTCGAGATAGCTGAGATTGGGCCGCATCGTTCCGATGTTGAGTTTGCGCCGGTCGGTGGGGTCGGTGGCGATGCCGCCATTCGCGACCGCCAATGTTTGGCCATCCGGCATCAGCCGGATCTCGTGTGGCCCGATCCCGCCCGAGGGGAAATCGCCGATACGGCGATAGCCCTTGCCTGCGTCCCAGACGCCGATCCGCCCGGCGCTTGTCTCGCTCTCCTGTTCGGCGGTATAGAGCCGCGCGCCTTTCCTCGCGTAGCATCCGTGACCGTTGAATTGCCGCCCCTCCGGCGGGCTCAGGCGGTGGCGCACCTGTCCGGTCACGCAGTCGATCACCAGCGCGAAACTGCCCGGGCGACGCGCGAAGGCCACCGCTTCGGCGCGGATCGGGTGGCCCGCGCCCGCGTGACCGCGCGCAGGCAGGGGGATGGCAAAGAGGCTTTGACCGCCCGCGTTCAGCCCGTGCAGCGCGAAGCCGCCCGAGGCGTCACGCGCCGCCGCCAGATAGGCGGGGTTGCCCGCCGCCGCCCAGCCCAAGCCCGGCGCGGCTCCGGTGGCCAGAAGCGAGGCAAGAAAGGCGCGGCGCGTGGTCATCGGCTCAATCCCCGTCTTGCGCGTTGAAGCCCGGTGCGATGCCGAGGCGGGTGCCGATCTCTGCCGCGATGGCGTCATGCAGGCCCTCGACCGCCTGTTGCAGCACCTCGAGGCGCAGCCGCGCCTGTGGATCGGTGATGTCCTGAAAGGCGGGGTCGTCTATGGTATCGGCCGCCGCCTCGACCCGCGCCAGCGCGGCGTCGCTCTGGGGCAAGTCCCAATCGGCGAGCGCGGTGGCCAGACCATGCGCGGCCCCAGCCGCCAGCCGCACCTGTCGCAGGCTGCGGCCCGAGCGGCGCGCCTCGGCGAGCGCCGGACGGGGGCGCTCAAATGTGCCCATAGGCAGGCCGAGCCGCTTGTTCGCGGTGAGTTCCAGCGCACTCAGCACCTGCGTGTAGAGCGCGCGCAGCGCCTCGTCCCCGCTGAGGTACGCGGCGTTGCCGGGCGCGCCTGCCTTGCGTAGCAGCGGTGCGAAATCGTCATTCCATGCAGACGAAAGCGCGCGCGCCTGTGCCTCCAGGTCGGTTGCGATGGTGGTGACGAGGGCGCAGGTATAGCTGCCCTCTTCATAGGTCATGAACGCCGGGTCAAAGAGCAGTATCTCCAGCGCGAAGACCCCGCGCGCGGCGATGGAGACCTCCGGGTAGTCTTCGGGCGCATGGGCGATCGGGTCCTCCTCGGCAATCAACCGCGTGAGCGTGCGCTGCGTGAAGCCGCGCGGATCGGGCCAGAAGGCGACCGAGAGCGCGCCGGTCTCCGACGGCCCCAGCCGCAGGTCGCCCACGGTCATCCAGGCGTCAAAGGCGGCGTGGAAATCTGGGTGCAGGTTGGCGGCGCGACAATCCTCAGTCGCCGCATCGGATAGCCTGGCCGCCCGCTCTGCGAACCGCGCGAACCCCGGCAGGATATGGGTGTCGAGCGCCTTGTTCACCCCCGCATGGGCGGGCAGGGCAAGGCACAGCGATAGGGCAAGGGCAAGACGCATGTCAGAGGCTCTCCAGAAAACGGATCAGGGCGGCACGGTCTTCGGGCGGCATTTCGGCCACGGTATCACGGGCTGTTTGCGCCTCGCCCCCGTGCCAGATCACCGCCTCGAGAAGCGAGCGCGCACGCCCGTCATGCAGGAAATAGCTGTGGCCCGAGACCGTCTCGGTTAGCCCAATTCCCCAGAGCGGCGGGGTGCGCCATTCGCGCCCCGAGGCGCGCCCCTCGGGGCGGTTATCGGCCAGCCCCTCGCCCATGTCGTGCAGCAGAAGATCGGTATAGGGCCAGATCAGCTGGAACGAGGCGGGGTCGTCGCCCTCGAGCCGGTGGGTGACAAAATTGGGCCGGTGGCAGGCGGCGCAGCCGGTGTCATGGAACACCTCGCGCCCGCGCAAGACCTGTGGATCACCCACATCGCGGCGGGCGGGCACGGCGAGGGTGCTGCTGTAAAACGTGACCAGATCGAGCGCGCCCTGGTCGATCTCGAATCCGCCCTGTTCGGGATCATCGCCATGAATGGCGGCGCGGCAATCGGTCTGCGCGTCTGTGCATTCGCCCGAACCCGCCGGGTGGACCGGGTTGGAGATGCCGATATCGCCGGCAAAGGCGCTCGCCGTCTGCTCCAGCACTGTCGGGTTGCCCGCCTTGAGCCCGAAGCGGCCCAGCATCGGCTGCTCGTATACGTCCGACCAGACGATTTGCGGCCGCCCCGAAATGCCGTCGCGGTTCGTATCGTCGGGATCGGCGAGGGCGAGAATGTCCTGCGTGGGAATCGCCTCCAGCAGTCCCATGCCGATCATCTGCGGGGCGACGCGGGGGCTGAGCATGGCGTCGGGGTGCAGCGGGCCGTAGCCCAGATCGGCGGCGCGGTAGGTGGGGGCGCGCAGATGTGCCACCTCGCCGCCCGATAGCGGCACTCGGGTCTCCTCGTAGCGCACATCGAGCCGGTATTCCGGCGCGTGGCCCGGCAGGCTGAAATCCTGCAATTGCGTGCCGTAGGTGGGATCGGGGGCGGTCGCATGCGTGCCCTCGATATGGGCGGCGATTTCGGACGCCTCCGGTGCCGGGATCGAGACGCGCAGGAACATCGACACGGCGCTGTCGCCGGGGCCTTCGGGCGGGTGGCCGCGCCCGTCCTTGAGGTGGCAGCGCTGACAGGAGCGCGCGTTGTAGAGCGGGCCGAGACCATCCGAGGCCAGTGTCGAGGCGGGGGCCGAGACCCAGACGCGCCGGAACATGCCATTGCCGACGCGGAAATCCAGCTCCTGCTCGAAGGTCAGGTTGGCGGCGGGTTGCGAGAACGCATCTGCCGTGTCGCGCGGGCGCACGGTCTGCGCGCCGCCGGCGTTCTCCTCAAAGGGCCAGGGCACGGAGAAATCCGCAGGCGGGGCGGTCACGGCATCGACGCGCGCGCGCTCGGCCGCGGTGCGGGGGATGACATCGAGATGGATATCGTCGAGAGATTGGGCGGCGGTCATGCCCGTCCAGATACTGGCTATCGCTACGATCGGAAGGAACGTGCGATATGGCTTTGACTTGGGCACGGGCATCACTCTTTCTAGCGCTCCTCAGAATTCATAGGCAAGCAGCGCGCCGATGGTATGCGTCTCATCGCCACCCTCATCGCCATAGCGATAGGCCAGAGCAGCACTTAGACCCTCGGCGATCTCGATTTCACCAGAGAGTGTGGCCAGGTGATCCTGCGGCAGCGTCTCGACGTCGCGCAGCGCATAGACCGCCGAGAGCGTGACGGGGCCAACGGGTGCCTCAGCCCCGAAGGTGGCGAAGGTCGCATTGTCGGCGGTGCCGTCGAAGTGGTTGAAATAGGCCACCTCTGCAAGCAGCGTGACCGGCACGGAGCCGGTTGCCAATTCGTGGCTGAGACCGCCCACGAACCCGGTCTGATCCTTGGCGTCGCCGACGCCGCGCGCCTGCGATTGCAGGCCGAGGTTGTACCCGGTCGCGCCGAAGGCCCCCGAGAGGGAAACGGCGAAGGATTCCGGCCCGCTGGTATTCGACACGCCACCGTCGCTCCGGTTTGTCCGCCCGCGATTTTCGCCAAGCGACTCGCTAAGTATGCTCCGATCCGCATTGAAGATTGCCAGGCTGAGTTCATGCTCGCCCTGACCGGCGGAGAACGGAATCACGAGGCCTGCGCCGATCTTTTCAGCGATCTCGTAATCCTCGGCAAAATCGACGCCATAGATGCCGGGGGCGGCATCCCAAGCGATACCGAAGGCGGGATTGAATTTGCCCAACACCACCTGTGCCGCGCCGAAATCATGCGCGAAGTAGAGTTCTTCGGCGTAAAGGCCATGATCTTCGAGGACGCTGTCCGAGGTGGGGGCGGTGATCTGTTCGAGCACGAGCGTGCTGTTGATAGACGTCCGCGACGTGAAGGCGAACGAAAGCGCGCCCTCGATGGTGGCGAAGGTATTGTTGATCTCGCCGCCGGGTGCGGAGGAATCGACGGTGAAATCGCTTTGCAACTCGACCGAGAGTTCGGCAGAGAACGGCGAGGTCGCATCCTGAGACTGGGCTGCGGTCGCGCCAAGCGCCGCGCAGGCGGCAAGCGTTACAGGTAGGGTTTTCATCACTGTTCCTTGGTTTTTGTGGATGACGTAGACTGACATCATCATATCTGTTACGTGATAACATACCTAGCTGCAGGCTGGGTTTTGCGTCCACCGCGCCGAGCGGTGGACGACGATGGATTACTGAAACACGGCCGAAGGATCGTCGAGGCTGTCGGAGCCCTCGATCGTCACCCCGCCGAGGTCGAGCGCGGCGATCACCCGCTCGATGGAGCGGGTCTGCGCGATCAGTGCGTCGACCCCGCCCATGACAAGCGCCTCGCCCGCGTCGTTGCCGCGCTCCAGCATCATGTCATAGGCAAAGCCCGCCTCGGCGGCGGTCTTGATCCGGCCAAGCGCCATCATGGTTTCGTCCAGCCGTGCGCGCATCTCGGCATCGAGCGACGCATCCGTGCCCGCCACCAGATCGGCCAGCGACGGGCCAGACAGCATCGACCCGTCGATCCGCATATACGCGCCGTGATAGACGTTGCGGATGCCCAGACCGTCATAATAGTGGCTGTTATGGGTATTGTCGGCAAAGCAGTCATGCTCTTCCTCAGGGTCGTTGAGCATAAGGCCGAGCCGCATCCTCTCGCCCGCTTGCTCGCCATAGGACAGGCTGCCCATGCCGGTGAGGATCGCGGTCAGGCCCGCGCTTTCATCGGCGGTCACGTTGGCGCGGGCGTCGCCGCCCTCCTGCCATTGCGCGACCATCCATTCCAGATCCGAGACCAGCAGGTCGGTCGCGGCCCTGAGGTACTCCGCCCGGCGGTCGCAATTGGCGTGGGTGCAAGCCTCGCCGCTTGCATAATCGGTCCAGGGCCGGTTGCCCGCGCCCGGCAAATGCCCGTTGAGATCCTGCCCCCAGAGCAGGAACTCGATGGCGTGATAACCGGTGGCGACATTGGCCTCGATCCCGTCAGCCTCGTGCAGGTTGTCCTCCAGCAACGCGGGGGTGATCTCCGACGCGTCGATCTCCTGTCCCGAGAGGGTGAATGTCGGATTGGCGATCACATTGAGCGCGGCAAGCTGGTTGGCGTCGGTGGGCCCGCCATAGGCCCCGTCCACGTAGTCGATCAGCCCTTCGTCGAGCGGCCAGGCGTTCACTTTGCCTTCCCAGTCATCGACGATCGGGTTGCCGAAGCGATAGACCTCGGTCTGTTGATAGGGCACGCGGGCGCGCAGCCAGGCGGCGCGCGCCTCGGTGAGATGTTCGGCTGACGGGCTTTCGATCAGCGTATCGACCGCGTCTTGCAGTGCGCGCGCGGTGGTCAGGCTGTCCTCGTATTTGGCGGCGGCGATATCGGCGTAATGGCTGAGGACTTCGCCCGCGCCCTGCGCGGTGGCAACCCCGGCAAGCGAGAGGCAAAGCGAGGTGGTGGTCAGGAAAAGGCGGGTCATGGGCGTGTCCTTTTGGTCAGGTCATTTCTGGAATGGGCGCTTGGATGGCGCTCCTCGGTCTCGGTGAGACAGTCAATCAGGGGCTCCATGCACTGGCCGGACCAGTCCGCGCCGTCGAGACCTGCCTTCAGAATGTCGTGACGCAGATATGGCGGCCGCTTGGTGTCGAACACTGTCATGACTGTCGTGCCTTTCGTTCTCTCCAAACCGGAGTCACCCGAGTTCCTAATGGAAAAAGTCGGGTATAGCAATTCCCAAGTGAAACTATCGGAATATATCGCGGAAACCATGCAAGGTATTGGCAACGTGGCCTATTCCTTGAGGTGCGCCGGGGGCGCCATGTCTAGAGTTGGCGCGTCGACCAAGGCCATTGCCGGTGACGCAGATTGCCAGAGTTCCAAGCCCTACGAGTGGTTGGCTCTGTGAACCGGACACCCTCATGCCCGGGGCGTCGAACTGCACGGAGATACTGATCGAGGAGACCATCCGCTCTGTCAGCGTGGTCGATCGCGGGCCGTCCGGCTGGGACAAGACATTGTGGTTCGTCCCCCGCCTGCCGCCGCTTTTGGTGCTGTTGCTCCTGCTGGGGCGGGGCCTCGCACTGCTGCGCAGCGGGGCCGAATGGGCCGAGGCGCGGGGGCTGTCTTCTGCTGCCATTTCTCGCCATTGCTTTGGGCTCGCGCTTGGCCTCACGGCGCTCGCCGCAGGCAGCCAGGACAGTTCTGCGATTCTCGGCTGGCTTGGGGATCGACCTACCGGGCCACCGAGGCCGAGGCGGGGCAACTGCCGCGTTTACCGCGCTTGCCGCAGCGGCTAGGATGAGAAACGAGCGGAGCGGGCGGGGCGGACATTGGCGAGATGAGGTTTAGGAACCGACCGACCGAACCGGACAGCCTGTTGACCCGCCTGGATTATGGCCCGGTGGCGGGCCTCGGGGCGGTGCGGAAGACCCGCGATGTCGAGGAACCCACCAGGCTGACGGTAAATTATGTGGGCGCGACGGTGGTGGCGTTCAGTTTCGACACCCCGTCGGGAAATGCGCCCAAGTGCAACGGCAACCGGGTGCATCTCTGGCCGGTCTCGGCTGACAGCGTGCCGTTCGGACGCACGGCGCAGAACTCCGCAGCGATCACGCTGGAAACGCCGGACGGCGACCAGAGCCTGACCAATGTGGCCATCACCACCGGTGCCTATCTCCTGGGCTATGCCGTTGGCCCGGATGCGCCGGAAACCGCATGGTCGACCTATTTGAATGTTGTCGCCTCGGCCTATATTCCGGCGGCGGCATCCGCCGGGCTGGCGAAGGGCCGCCGTCATTCGGCGATCAGGACGATATATGTCGGGACCAACACGCTGGTTTTCCATTACACGTTCCTCTCGGGGTTCGATCCGCGGGGCTCGGGGGCGTGGGTCGGGCTGTGGCCGGGGAAGCCTGACACCTATTTGCAACCGCCGAAATGGTTCGCGCCAATCGAGTCCGGCGTCTCCGAACAGGACGCGGCTATCAACGGCGTGGTGCTCAAGAGCGCCAGCCCCTATACGTTGGGTTTGTTTTCCTCAGGCTTCGACAAGGTAGCGGCGCGGCTGGATTTAAATCGGCTGGCGACGCGGGTGACGTTCACCGCAGATACCTGAGGACAACATGCGCGACCCGGCGTCCGGCGATTGTCTGGCTGACCGGGTGGGGCGCATGTCGATAAAACCGAGTGCAACCGGCATGTTATCTTCGGAATGTCCGGGGCGCGCACATTTCGCGCCCGATCAGTAACAACCTTGGGTTTAGTTTTTCTTGAAATTTCAGCAAAAATGTGCGTTACTTTCGGTACTAGATTCCGTGAAGAAATACCCCATAGGTTGTAATGGAGTGATTTAATCGATGCGTCGTGTGGCGCGCGTCGCCGTGTCTCGATTTTTCCGGGGCACCGGACGAAACATTTGAAAGGAAGTGCGATGAAAGATTCTGTCAGCAAACTGTTTACCGGCCCTGCTCCGCAAACGGTGGTGGTCAACACAACCAGCGTGACGGCTACGCAGATCAGCCTCAAATTCGACACGCCGAACGGCAACCAGCCCAGCGATTTCGGCAACGAGGTCTGGGTCTGGCAATCTGGCAACCAGGTTCCGTGGACGTCGAACGGAGAGGCTCAGGCGGTCAAGGTGAACACGCCCAGCGGCGATCTGTCCTTTACCGGCCTGAGCGTGACCACGCTGTCGTATATCATCGGCTACGCGGTCGGTCCGAAGGGCGACAAATCCTGGCCCTATCCCAATGTCGTGGCCTCGGTCTATGTGCCGGCGCTCGGATCGGGCGACGCGGCGACCGACGACGCGGCGCAGCAGGGCGACGTGTTCAGCCCCTCGGTGGACAAGGTGACCTTCGGCGCCACGTCGCTGGTGGTGAAATACGACATGCTGTCGGGATATAATCCGTCTATGTCGGGCGCCTATGTCGGGGTCTGGGAAGGCACGACAGCCTCCTATTCGCAAAAGCCCAAGTGGTACGAGCCGGTGAGCAGCAAGAATTCGTCGGGCACGGTCTCGTTCAACAACATCCAGATCCTGCGCGGCACCAGCTATACGATGGGCCTCTTCGCAACGGGTTACGATACCGACGTGACAAAGCTGAAGCAGACGGCGTTGGCTGCGACAAGCACCTTCTCGGTGTGATCGCCCCGCCGGGAATGGCGGCAATCTAAACCGGATGAAATCTGCGCCGGGGGCCGGGCCCACCGGACAGGTGGGGTGTGTGCGCCGTAGAGCCAGAGGAGTGTTGGGCATGGCCTTTTTCACGCGAACCGATGGTGGGCTGGAGTCCTATTACGTGGCCGAGAACACCGGATCGGTGGGGGCCTCGGCATTCCTGCTGGGCGAGCATGCGAGTTCGGACAAGGACAGCCTTAGCCTTGAGGAGGCGCTGACCGACGCGTCGCTGAATGGGATTTTCATCTTCTCGCCGCTGAGCCTGGATATCGACGGCAAGGCGGCGCAGGCGGCTTTTGCCGAGAAGATCTGGACGGCGGTGGCGCGCAAGGCGTCGAGCCGCGGTATCATCTGGGTACCGGGCGTGGCCGATCTGACGGCTGCCGACCAATTGCCCTATGTCGGGCTGTCCGGCAATGGCGGGCAGCTGTCCTCGGGGTTGTCCGACGCGGTGATCGTGCTGGGTTTGTCGCTGTCGGCCGATAACGGCATGGACGTGACGCTATCGGGCACCGACTTGGTTTTGACCAAGGGCGAGGTCGGGTTTTCCGGCTCGGACGCGCCAACGATGCGGGCCGCGCGTGAGGGAACGATCGCCTTTGCCGGCAATCGGCGGGGCTGTCTGAGCTTCGCGCCCTATATCGAGCGCCGGTCGCTTGGTGACGACTGGAACTGGGGCTTTCATTTCGTGGTGGACGAGGCGGCGTCGATCACCGGGCTCGCCTCGGAATGGCTGCCGCTGGCGAGCACGCAAAACGGCAGCGACGATATGATCGGATTCGTTGCCAGTTTCGATCCGGGCAATCCGCTCAATTCGGTGCAGCCGGTGGGCGGCAACGTGCAGACGCGGCTTCGCTCGGGGCTGGTCTTCACCGGCAGTAACCTTGACAGCGCGCGCACCGCGTTGGCCTCGGCCTATCGCACGGTGAATGGCGATCCGGTCACCCTCTATCCCATCGGCAAGGACGCGGCGCAGACCGGTCAGGAGGCGGCGGGCTTCATTTTCTCGGTGGGCGAGCGGGTGTCGGATAGTGTGGAGGATTTCCATGCCGGCCCGTTCGGAGATTTCGTGATCGACACCGCACCGGGGCCGAACGGCACGACGGCGGAACTGCTATGCGGGATGTCGGGGACGGAGTTCGTTTCCGTGCTGCCCGGCAGTGATGCGGCCAAGGCGGCGCGGATGCGCTTTGTGCCCTATAAACCTGCCTATAGCGCCGTATTCCCGCCCGCCGTCGCCTCGCCCACCGGGCCGCCGGCGAAGGGTGATGCCTTGCTCGAGCCTGACTACACCACCTCATGGGTGACGATCATGCCCCCCTCGGCGGCCAATCCGGCGGTCTATGCCGCGCAGCCCGACGGCTCCGCCTTGTTCGGCTATGACCCCTATGTCTGGGCCAAGGAGAACCGGATTCTGGGTCATGTCGATCCGGGCGTATCCCTGCCCGGCGACGGCAGTGTGGTGTTTCCGATGGTCCCCTATTCCGGCTTCACGCCGGGCAGCACCGACACCGGGTTCAGCCAGCAGAAGAGCCGGGATTTCGAAACCTTGATCGTGGGGCCGACGCGGCGGGCGCGGATCGGCACGCAGCAAGGACAGCACGTGCTGTCGGCCCGGGCGCAGGCGGCCGGTCAGGGCGCGTTCGAGGGGCTCGCGGCTTCGCATGCCAAAGCGGGCAAGACCAGGTTCACTACGCCCTCGGGCCTGATCGCCACAATCGACACCGCCAGTGGCAGCGCCGACTGGGCCGAGGTCCTGCTGGGGCAGGTAGTCACACCGGTGACCAGCCGGATGCTGTTCGATCAGCCGACCCCGGAGTTGCAGCAGGCGTTTCAGACCAATCAGCTATTCATGGTGGCGGCCAACGATCTGAGCTTCGTCAAGGCGGGCGGCTGCTTCGAGAACAGGCTGAATATCGGGGGCTGGACGCTGGCGGCGAATGTGGGCCAGTCGCCGGATTACGGCGACTATGCCAATGTGATGATCATCAAGGGGCTGCCCGGCAAGCTGTACGATCCGAAGCTGCCCAAGGACGAGAACCTGGTCGCCAACCCGTCGAAATGGACGCAGGCCGAGACCTTTGCCGCGCCCACCACGGCAGACACGATGACCCCCGACCGCGCGCAGCTGGTGAACCTGTCGCAATGGTTGCAGGACTATTTCGAGGATGCGCTGAACCAGCCCGATCAGGAGTATTTCCAGACCTTCAACGACATCGCGCAGGACGAAAACTGGACCGGGATCCTCGTGCTGCGCGCCAAGATCGCAAGCCCGCCGCGCGATCTGGCCGGAATCACCGCCGGGGTGCGGGATGCTGACAGGTACTATGCCCACCACTTCGCCATCAAGATCAGCCAGATCAAGAGCGACCCCAAGGGGGGCGGCATCGGCATCGACAAGCAGAGTTCGGTCTACGGGCTGATCTACTATCAGGACAGCGCCTACGACCCGCTGAGGCCCGAGGCACCGGTGGTGCCTAAACCGGGCGAGGATTACGATTTCATCACCCTGACGCTGAAGGTTCTGTTCGAGAACACGGCAGTCAAGAGCTTCTCGAGCTTCACCCAGCTGACGGCGAACACGCTGTTCGGCAGTACCGTCACGGATATGGGCGCGGGCGGCAATCCCTACAATTCGGTCATCATGGCGGGCACGTTCCAGGACAACAACACCAAGCCCACCTACGGGATGAAGATGATCGACGACTACGTCTTCAACATCTCGAACAACGTGCTCAAGGAGGTCGAAACGGTTTCGGCGGAAATGGTCACGGTGAGTGTCGGTCAGGACACCACGCAGGTACGTTTCGTGCTGAACGGCTATCTGGGCTACCACATCCTGCAGACGATCGACGGCACCCCGGTGGACTATTTCTCCTTCGGCAACGAGGCCGGGCAGAGCAAGCGCAAGACCGGGCTGAACTATTCGGCGCTGGGGTTGAACATGTCGTTCAAGACGCCTGATCCGGAGGCACCGCCGCAGGTGGTGCAGGACCGGGAGATCGTGTTCGACAGCAGCCAGCTCGCCTTTAACACCCAAGCCAGCCATGCGCGGGAAGAGAGCCTTTACAAGGCGCTGTCGCTGGAGTTGCAGGGGCTGGTCAGCGGACCGTCCGACGGTGAGAGCCCGCAGGCACTGGGCTATCTGGACGTGGTCACGCAGGCCCGCATGGGCAGTCTGGGCAAGACCTGGAATGCGCTGAAATTCCGCCTGAACCTCGGCACCGCCGGGGAGCTGGCGGGCAAGCTGGGCCTCAATGCCTATCTGCTGCTGTCCTGGGCACCCGATAGCACCGCCGGGCCGGACGTGAACGGGGTGACCGCCTACAAGGCCGCCACGTCGCTGCATATGCCGGGCACCAACAATGGCGCGCCGCTGATCAGTCTTCAGAATGTGCTGTCGATGTCCTACGGCACCATTCAGCTACTTTACGAAAATCGCGAGGTGGCAAGCCCGCTGCACCCCGCGACGCTGCGGCCGGTGGCACCGGTGGCGCGGCCCGCCGGAACGACGCCCAAGCAGTACCTGCTGCTGCTCAACGAAATCGCGATCAAGTTCATGGGGCTGCTGAAACTTCCGCCGAGCGGCAGCACGTCATTCTACCTGTTCGGCGCCGCCGATCCGCAGGATCAGCAGAATACCGGGCTGGCGTGGTACGCCGCCTACAACAACGAGCCGAAATCATCAGTCAATACCGCGACCGAATCCGATCGGAGGGCCGGAAAATGACCGTTCACACGCCACCACCCGATGCGATTTTCGCCGATGGACGTTCGCTGGCGCAGCTGATCAAGGATTTCGCCGGTTCCGGTCAGAGCACCAACATCACGCTGACGGCGCAGGGGCTGACCGCCGTCGGCAACTGGATCGGCACCAAGAAGCTCCGGTATTTCGTCTATAACGCCGCAGGCTTTGGCAATCAGGCCAATACCGTCAATCTGATGAAGCGGATGCTGGCGCTGGGCTTTGTCAACGATATCGAACTGATCTACGATACCGGCGCCGGGGAAAGCATGACGGTGCTTCAGAAATTGGCGATTCTGTTGCCCGGGCTCGATCCGAAAGACCCGCAGCCTTACAAGCTGGGGCCGGAGACGACGATCACCTTCTTTCCCTTTGAGGAGACAAAAAAGCCGGAAGGCGGCTATGCTCGCAAGGTCACTGGGCTCGACGGCGAACTGCCGCTTTGCATCAACGGCGGGTCGGAGATGGACTCTGTCGCCGACCAGAACGTGGCGCAGGTCTTCAAGGTCGATTTCTATTTACAGGTCCAGCCCTATATGTGGGAGATCGCCAACACGAGCGACCACCCGAAGAGCCTGATTCTGGCCAAAGATGCCGAGGCACCGGTCGATCTGGCCAAACAGCCGAGCCTGCAGGAGCACCTCTATTCCCTGCGCGCCTTCGCCATGCCCGCTCCGTCGGTGCCGGACTGGCCCGAGCTGATGGAGATTTCCGAGACACTGACCAACCGCAACAGCATCGGCCTGGCCAAGGTGATCGCCGACAACGTGGCGGCGCAGAAGATACTGGCTGCGCCGATTTACGGCCTGGTCGACAAGGCGATGGCGCGCAAGCCGGTCATCGGCACGGCCAAGAATATCGCCTTTCAGCTGATCTCGGCCACCGCGCTGGCCCAAAGCGGCGGCGGCGCGCTGAAAAAGCCAATCGTCCTGAGCATGCTCAACGACCTACAGGTGCAGACCTGGCAGGACATTGCGTCGTTCTTTCCGCTGGCGGGCGAGCCCCCGGTGCGCCCCGCCCCGCCAAGCAGCAGCAGTGAAGAGGATAGCGAAGACGATGAATTCGGCTTTGGTCTCGAGTCCTTCTCCGAGGAGTTCGACGAAACCCTCTTCAACGTGCAGAGCTGGTGCTATCAGCAAGGGCTGGTGCAGCCCAATACCAAGACAAAGCCCGAGCTGCCCGGGCGGATGCATATCCTGCCCAACCCGACGCCCGAAGAGCTGACGGCGCTGCTGGCGAAGCTGACGGATACCGATGTGGTGGTGCTGGGGGCACCGCTGCTGCCGCAGGACGCGTTCAATTATCTCTACGCCATTGCCGGTCTGCCTTCGGTATTCGAGGGGCAGGGCACCGCCAATCTTGCGCTCAATCTCGGTCGGCCGTTCTTCAAGCTGAATTCGACGAAGTTCAAATCCTACCCCTCGGATTTCGGCAATGGCGGGGACGACACGGCATCGACCATCAGCAGCGTCGCGGCACGGCTCGAGAGCCTGACCTACGACAATATCCAGCTGGGCTATTACGATTTCGGAAGCGGATCGAGGACCGGCGACAAGGTCAGGGCGCTGGCCGCCACCATCCGCGAAATGGTGACGGGTGCCAATGGCTATGCCGAGTATTTTACAGGCCTGGAGGCATTTTTTGGCAACAGCGCCAATGACAAGCTGTTGCAGGCGCTGGTGTTCCTGGTCTCGACCCATGGGCTGGGACGGGACGACACGCTGCATCGGCTTCGGGCGCTGGCGGCGGACACCGGCGACGACACCGAACCGCTCGACAAGCTTTATGCCGAGATCGAAAAGGCGATCAACAAGGGCGTTCTGTCGCTGATCCCGACCGTTATTCCGGACGGGCCTGTAGCCGAGTTCATCGTGGCGGTCGTCGAGGGCAAGGATTTCGATATCGGCACGACGGACTCGCCGGTGCAGGTCTCCTTCCCGGCCTCGCGTGACAAGATCACCGTGACCGGGCGGACCAGCGATTTCCTGGGCATTCCGCTCGAAACCTCGGTCGTGTTCACAATGAATGCCAACGGCACCGACATCGACACGGCGTTTTCGCTGAACGTGGGCGAGGTATCGCTGACCGGCGTGCAGTGGTTCAAGCTGTCCAGCCTGACGGTCGAGGCGACGGTTCCGGGCAATGACGACCGGATGCACGGTACGATCTCCAGCAAGATCGAGCTTGGCGGCAACCCGGTCTCGTTCGATCTGGCCTTTCCCAGTTCGGCCGATGGCAAGGTGGTGATCGACGGTGACCTCACCGCAAATCCGCCCTCGCTCAACGATCTCTTCCAACTGCTCGGCGGCATGAATTTCGTCACCACGCTGCCGCCGCAGATCTCCTCGGTTGGCAATATCGCGCTGCACAAGCTGAAATTCGGCTACGATTTCAAGGCCAGCCGGATCAACAGCTTCGAGTTGACGCTGGAAAACAATGAAAGCTGGCCGCTCTTTGGCAAGCTGACGCTGGACAAGCTGGCGTTCAATATCGGGATGATCGAGCCCACGGGTGAGCGCCGGATCGCGTGGAAGGCCACCACCGTTGCGGTAATCGGGCCGCAGGGCGGATCGCTGGAGGATTACGGCTCTATCAAGGTGGTCGTGAGCTATCCCAACCTGACGGTCACCGCCGGGCTGAACGAGGACGGGCCGCCGATACCGGTGGGCGATCTGGTCACCTTCTTCCTGCCCGCAGATTACACCATCAACCTGGCCGCCGATGTGGTCAATTTCGACATGACCGTGAAGCCCGGCGAGAAAGGAGCGGCGACGATCTATCAGGTCAGCGGCGGCCTGAAGATGGACGCCGAGGCCTGGCGGCTCAGCCTCGGTATCGCCAGTTTCGCGCTGACAGATGTATATGTCGAGATCGAGGGCCAGAGCGGCGGCAAGGAACCGGCGGTCACCGGCAGCCTGACCGCCGGCACGGTCCTGAGCTTCAAGCAGGAGGGTGGCGAGCCGCTGGAGGTGCCGTTCCGCATCGTGGCGGCCTATCGCGGCGACGGCGTGTGGTTCTTTAGCGGCACCCAGGGCGACCAGCCGATCCGGATCAAGCAGATCGTGCAAGCCTATCTCGGCGACACCTGGTGGACCAGCGGATTGCCGGACATGGATGTCACCGATCTGGCCTTTACCCTGCAAACGCCAAAATCGGGCGGCGATGCCGACAAAGCGACATCCTACATGGTCGGCGGCAGCATCCGGGTGTGGAACACGCCCCTGGGCGACAGTTTCGAAACCACGATTACCGGCAAGTTCGGGCGCGGGCCAAAGCCGGAAAAGGCGAAGCTGCTTGCCTCCTTGAGCAGTCGGGCGCAGGTGCCGGTGCTGGACGCGCGCGGCCGGATCGTGCCGATGCGCCGACGGCCGCTGCTCTTGTCCGATGCGGGGGACGGGGATGCCGATTACGGCGTGGTTTCGGCAGAGATCATCTGGAACAACATCGAGCTGATGGTCTATTACAATTACGAGCCCGAGAAACGGCTTTACGGGTTCACCTGGGGTGCGCTGCACGCCGAGATTGACAGTTCTACCGACACCGCCACCATGACCTTCCGCGAGGATACATCGCTTGGGGCGATGGTGGAGACCTTTATCTCCTGGCTGACGGGATCGAAATTCGGGCTGGGGGCACCGTGGAACCTGCTCGACAAGATCAAGCTATCGGGGTTCGAGCTGATCTGGAATTTCAAGACCAACGAGGTGGAATTCAAGGTCGATATCGGCCCCATCGACCTGATCTTCGCCAAGGTGGACAGCTTCAAGATCAAGTATCAGCCCAAGGGGGCCGACAAGGGCGTGCACGTCACCCTGGGCGGCAATTTTCCGTGGATGGCGTTCGAACCCGAGGCGCTACGCGCGGGCAATTCCACCGATGAGCTGGGCTGGAACGCCGCCAATCCCAGTGAAACCCCGGCCCCCCCGGGCGGTGGCAACAAGTATTTCGATTTGCGTCTGCTGGCGGCGGGTCAGCATATCGAGGTCAAGGGCCTGAAGGACGCCACCTCCGTGCCAAAGGCGATCGAAATCCTCGGCAATCTGCCGGTACCGGACGGGGAGAACCCGCCGCAGGTGAATTTTGACGCCGGAAACAACTGGATGTTCGCCACCGATTTCGGGATCCTGAAGGTCGAAAGCGCCAAGAAGGAAAACAACGAACTGGTGGTGCTGGCGAGCGACGACGGCGGCGCGAAATACACCTTTACCCTGCAGATCGTCTTTACTGATCCCACGCTTTATGCGCTGCGCATCGCGCTGGACAAGGACGCCCCGGCAGCCAAAATCTTTGCCGGTCTGGATTTCCAGATCATGTACCGCAAGCTTGGCGACGGGCTGGGCGTGTTCTCGGCCGAGATCACCCTGCCTGTGATCATGCGGCGCATCGATGTGGGCGCGGTCACCATCACCCTGCCCACATTCGGGGTGGAGATCTATACCAACGGCGATTTCCAGTTCGATATCGGCTTTCCCTGGAACGAGGATTTCGCGCGGTCGTTTTCGGTCGAGGCGGTCATTCCGCCGGGTATTCCGGTGCTGGGCTCGGGTGGCTTCTATTTCGGCAAGCTGCCGGCGGTGGCGGTGGATCAGCTGCCCAAGGCGACCAACGGGTTCTTCAACCCCAATCTCGTGTTCGGATTCGGCGCGCAGGTCGGTCTTGGCAAATCCATCGAACTGGGGGTTCTCAGGGCCGGGTTCAGCCTCACGGTGTTCGGGATCGTCGAAGGCATCCTTGCCAAGTGGAACCCCAGCGACAAGGTTTCGACCGGGGGCGGCGGGGATCTGACGCTGGACGGGGAATATTTCTTCTGGCTGCGCGGCACGTTCGGGGTGCTGGGGCATCTTTACGGCACCGTCGATTTCGTGGTCGTCAAGGCGTCGGTGGATATCCGGCTGAAGGTCTATGTGCAGATCACGCTTGCCTCGTACGAGCCGATTCCGATTACCGTGTCGGCGGAGGTGACCGCCTCGGCCAGCGTCTCGATCAATCTCGGTCTTTTCAAGATCAAGCTCAGCTTCAGCTTTTCGGTCAAGGTGACCGAGACCTTCGAGATCGGCTATTTGCAGGACCCGGCGAATGCGCCCTGGCAGGTGCCCGCATCGGGCGATGGCGGCCGTCTTCTGGCCCCGGCGGCGGAGCGGGTGAACCTGCGGTCGCACAACATGGTGGACGCGGTCGGGCAGCGGCTGATGATGCGCGTTGCCCCGGACTGGTCGCGGCTTCTGGCCCCGGAAAGCGGCGAGCCCCTGGCGCTGACGGCCTATCTGGGATTCGGCCTGACGGTGGCGGGCGACATGGCCTTCCCGGTGGGTGACGCGCCCGATCTGAAAAAACAGGTTCCTGCCTATGTGGCGAGCCTCTTCATCGAGGGTCCCGGCACCACCGAGGAAGAGCCGGTCCTGCACGCGATGCGCGCGACCGATGCGCCGACCGACACCTCCTTTGACCTGCTCGCCAAGATGGTGGCGCGATGGGCCGTTGCCGCAGCGCAAACCGAGGACGTGACGCCCGATGACGTCGACCGTATTCCGGTGGGCGACGAGGTGCTGGCGGCGTTGATCGACGCGTTGAGCGACGCCAAATCCGACTCGATGCCGATCACCTCGGGCGATGTCGACCAGTTTCTTGACCGGCAGTTCCGGATGACCGCCAGCCTGCCGACCGAGGCCGGCGAGGCCGAGGCGGCCTATTTCCCGCTGCCGATGGCGTTGACGCTCAAGGCCCCGGCCATCGGCAGCGCACCCGCCTTCGACTACAGCTTCGGCGGCTATAACGAGGTCGCGCCCGATTTCATCGGCTGGCTGAGGGACTATTTCGATCAATTGGCGGTTCAGGTGCAGCAGGAAAGCGGCGACGTGGAGGAGGCCGAATTGCTGCTGGAGGACCGGGTTTCGGTCGCCAGCTTCATTCAGGGCGACTATTTCGTGCTGGTCATGCGGCAGATGCTGCAGGGCATGCGCGAGGGGCTCCGGGATTTCAAATACCCGCTCGCGGCGGATACGACGCCCAATACGGTGAAGGATTGGGTCAACAAGACCGGCAAGCTTGAAGAGATGAAAAAGCCACAGCCGTTCTCGCTCTATGATCTCTTTAAAGGCAACGAGAACCTGACGCTGAGCGAGGGCAAGGCGCTGAGCCTGCCTTATGTCACCGTGGCGATCGCTGCCAGCGATAGCTTTACCTCGCTCTCCGACGGCCAGCCCTACGACGCTACGGCGCTCGCCACGGAGAATGCAGATGTCGCCGGCATTCTGCGCGACGCGGCGACGCTTGCCTATAACGGCGCCGATTACGTGATTTCCGGTGCCGAGACGCTGACCGTGCTGGCCGCGCGTATCGGCATCACTCTGGATCAGTTGTTGGGCGACACCGCCATTCTGACCCAGGCGGACGTGTTGCAGCCGCTGGCGCGGCTGACCCTGCCGCCCCACGCCTATACCACGCAGGCGGGTGACACGCTGAGCGGCGTGGCCAGTGCCCATGGCATCACTGTGCAGGATCTGGCCGGGGTATCGCGCGACGGCGTGAGCAATCCGGTTGGCACCGGCAACGGCGACCTGGCCGGGCTCTTCGATGCGGGCAGCGCCGCCGCGCTCGATCTGGTCTATCTGCCGCAATTCCCGGTCGGCGAGTTGCTTGACGAGCTGCATCGCACCGGGGCGATCAGCCATTTGTCGGGCATGGTCTCGCGCTACTACATGCACGGGCTGCGCCTGCCGACATCAAAGATCACGCCACTGAAAGAAGGCATGTGGGTGAGCAATGACGGCGGCACGCTGAGCCTGCCCGATTTCGCGGGCCTGTACGCGCTGACCGGCCAGCAGGTGGGCATCGAAGCCCTGCCGACCGACCCGTTGACCCTGTCGCTTGCGGACGCGTCGGCGGTCTCGTGGATGGAGTTCGCGGACGGGGCGGCGTCGCTCGACTTCACCATCACGCCGCCGGATGAGAACAACGCAGACGGCGACGAGAACTATCAGCGCCTCAAGGCGGTGTTCGACTATGCCCGCGCCGAGGTTCTGCCCGCCGGCCCGAAGGAAATCGCCGCGCGGGCCGAGGCCGGGGACGAACCCGCGCGCTATCCGTTATCCGCCTCGATCACCTGGCAGAGCGCGGCACCGGTGCCGTTCCCCACCGGCAACGACCTGCCCACGGCCACGCAGCCGCGGATCTGGCCCTTGCCAAGATCCATGGTCCGCCTGTCCGGTCTTGGCGGGCTGGATCAATACGGCCTGCTGACGCAGCCCAGCCCCGCGTTCACGCTAGAGAAGGTGACGACCGATCAGACCACGGGCCTGCCGGTCGATGCGCCGATGCAGACCTATGGCTGGGCGTCCTACGTGGAATTCGTGGTCAAGAAGCTGCCCGAGGCCGGCGCGGAGGCCACGGCCCGCAAGGACACCTACGAAATCACCGGTGCCAGCGTCGAGGATACCGTCATCCTTGAACGGATCGTGCAATATGTGACCAGCGACAGTGACTTTGCCTCGCTTTGCGTCGGCTTCCGGACTGCCAGCAGCAGCACCGGCGAGGTGCTGCGCGCCGAGGCGGGCCCGGATGTGAGCTTCGGGATTTCGCAGTCGAACCTGTCGACCACCACGCGACCGCCGGTCGCGGGCGGTGCCATGCTGGTGACAGAGCCGCAACCGACGACGCTGCTCAACCCGCCCACTGAACTCGTGCGGTTGTTGTGGGAGGCCAGCATCACCCGTGCGGGCGGGTTCTTCCTTTACTATTTCGACAAGACCACCCGGTCGGGGTTGCCGGACTCGGCCTTCAACGACAAGGGCGAGGCGACGTTGAACCTGGTGGTCCAGTTCACCCCACAGGTGCGGTTGCAGCCGTGGATGAACGCGGTAACGACCGGTGATGCGATTGATAGTTCGAGCACCAACGTGGTGGCCCGGACCGTCAGCACCAAGGTCACGCACCAGGTGGTGGCGGGCGATAGCCTCGCGGCGGTCGCCGCGCGTTACATCACCAACGTCTTGTCCATCGTCGAGACCACCAATACCGATATTGCGCTGGCCGACAAGGCCACGCTCCGGCTTGTCAACGGTGTCTACCAGGTGCCGTTCGACGGGTCCGCCCCGGGGGGCAATCTCGACGAAATCGCGAGGCATTTCGCGATGTCGCCCGGTGACATAAAGGCGGCCAACCCCCGGGTCCCGCAAAGCGCGTGGGACAGTGGCCTGCCCGACGGCACCGCCATCCGCCTGCCCGAGACCGCCCGCACCGTCGGCACCGATCCGGGCGGCAGTACGCTGCAATCCGTTGCCGGTTTCTACGGCACGTCGGCGGCGGCGCTGGCAGGGGCAAACGCCGGGCGCGAAACGCTGCTGGCCGTCGGGCAGACGCTCGAGCTGATGACCGGGCCGCTGGCCCAGCACGGTGCGCAGGCACCGGGTGTGCAGCCGGTTCAAACGGATCGCGCCGGCCTGCCGGACGTGCCCGAAAGCCCGAGCGATCCGGACTATGCCGCCGATTACCTGCTCAACGATTTCACACTGCTGTCCTACCGGGTCGAGGCGAACGCCGACTTCGCAGCATCCAACCTGGGCCTGCCGCTGTCGGCGCAGGGCGAGACCACCGGGCCAACCCGGGACAAGGTGCGTTTCGTGCGGGAGATGACCGCCGCGGATGACCTGACCTACAAAACGTCGATCCCCTATGTCGATCTGGCCAGGGATAGGCCCGCAGGCGACAACCCCTATGACGGCAACGGTCGCCTGCTGCAGGTGAGCTTTGGCTGGAACGACCTTTACGGCAACCTGATGGTGAGCGGGCTGGATGACAGGTCTACCGCCACCGGAAGGCTGAACGGTCGGCCGAGCCTGACCGGCTATACGGACAACGTGATCGGCGTGGCACAGTGGCCCTCGATCAGCAGCAGTTGGACGGTGGCACCGGACAGCGGCGACGCCAGCAGGTTTGCGATCAATGTCGAACTGTCCTTCGACGCGCAGCCCTATCTGCCCGACGACAACGACAAGACCGCAGCATGGAAGGCCCGCGCGCGGGCCGGGTTGCAGACCATCACCGCGATCCTCGACCAGTTGACCGACCCCGGCGGGATCGAATTCAGCATCGAAACGTCGCTGGTGCCCGACACGCTGACGGTGGACGCCGCGCAGATCCTGCCGCCGGGCGAGACGGGAACGCTCACCGCCTGGCTGACCGGGGTGCGGTCATTCCTACTGACGCAAATCGGCCCGAACCCGGTCAAGAGCTATGACGGAGAGGTGAAATTCACCCTATCGGCGAAGGCGAAGACCGCTGACGTGCCGGGTGCGCAGGTGTTCGAGTTGAGCCTGCAACTGACCATCGCCCGCACCGGGGGCGTGGCCGAGGGCGATTTCGCCGCCATATCCTCAGTCCGGCGCAGCACGGCAAGGATCGCCCCGCTGGCCGATGTCGGCGACAAGACCGATCCGGGCAGCGGCGGCCGGAACGTGCTGGACAGCTTTGCCAAGGCGCTGAACGCAACCCTGTCGGTCAAAGGCGAGGCCGAGTTGACCGTGGCGACCGGCACCAACCGCTATGGGCCTGCGGCGGGCGTGTCGCAATCGGCGGTCTGGGCGGTGCGGCTGGCCGAGGGCGGATCGGACAGGGGCATTTCCTATTCCGTCAACGACCAGGACGCGCCCGAGATCTATGCGCCTGAGCCGGTGTCGAACACGCTGATCAACCGCCCGGCGTCGGTGCATCCCTATACCGCGCTTGACGATTACGACCCGGCGACGGACGCCTTTACAAAACCGGCGGTGACTAACGGCTATTCCGGCGTGGATGCTGACACCTGGGTCAGGGAGTTCTTCGCGTTTTTCGACACGCTGTTGTCGCCGGAATATTCGTCCTCGATCCTTGTGGTGGACAAATACGCGACCAATAAGCCCAAAGGTGTCGACAGTTTCCTGACATCGCTGGCCAAGCAGAAGAAGACCCTGGCGGGCGTAGCTGCGAACCTGATGGCGGCGGTCTATGAAGGGCAGAGCGCGACCCGCCTCGCCTCTGCCCGCGAGGCACTGCATCAGAGCCTGCTCGATCGGCTGTCGAACCTCTACAGTACGCGCGCCGCGATCAGCTTTGGCGCGACGGTCAGCGCCGACATACCACGGCGGGCAGGCGAGAAAGACCCGCAGCTATACGGTAACCTGGACATGGTCAACGACCCGCAGAACATCGCCAGCCTGGTCACGCTGACCTCGCCCAAGATGCCGCTGGTCACGGGCGAGGATCAGCCGATCACTTTCCTGCTGGAGGCGCCGCAGGATTTGAAGGTGGCGGGCGACGTGGTCAGCGAGATTGAGCTCGACCTGCGCTATGTCGGCGCGGCGATGGAGCATCAGATCGCAGCGGTGCCGGGGGTGGCGGGCGATTACTATGCCTCCAGCTGGTTGTCGCCGGTGGCCGGGGTCGATGCGCGGCTTTCGGCCAATCTGGGCACGTTCACCGTGCCGATCCTGCTGCGCGGTTTCCCCGCGACACCGCGTATGGCCGGGCAGTCGGGTGTCGCGACGCTGCCGGACGCCGACAAGTTGTCGGACCTCACAAAATGGAGCTACGGCTTTACCTACGGGCTCGATTTCCATTACGAACAGGACCGCGTCTATGGCACCGTCCGCTACAATATCGCCGACAGTTCGGCCACCAACCTGCTGGAGATGACCGATGCCTTCCAGGGGCTGGCCCAGTTCATCACCTATCAGTCCAGCGTGGTGGAGTTGATCAACGAGAACCTTCCACAGGTGACCGCAGCGACCACCGATCAGACCAAGATCGACAATGCTGCGCTGGCACTCGGGGCGTTCCTGAAAATGGCCCGCGATATCGCTGCGCAGGCCGACCCTACCGGCGGCGCGGATGGCCTTTCGCAGGGATGCCTGCATATCGCGAGCGACGCCAAGACCCTGCACGGCACCGGGGAATACCAGTTTTATGTCATTGAGGGAACGCAAAGCTTCGAGAAGGGCGGCGACACCAGCACCGCCTGGGTGGTGACGCTGGTCTCGGTCGCCGGGGCACCGCCACCGGAGGTCACCGGCAAACCGGGTGTCGATATCGCGGGCTATATCGCCGAACTGGTGCCGTCGCTCAGCGACGTGAAGACGGGCAAATACGCCTATGCCTACACGCAAGCGGATGGCACCTATCTTAAGGCCGATGTGGCGCAGACGCTGTCGGACCGCAAGGTGGTCATCCCGGGCTTGCAGATCCTTGAACAGCAGGACGCGATTTCAAGCGTCTACCTGACCCAGAACGAGAATGTCGGCGGCAAGATCAACACGCCGTTCGTCTACATCACGCCATCGGTCTCCTTCGGCAATCCCTACCACCCGACGATCACCGCGTCGCAGGTGGTGCATGTCTCGACGCTAGAAACGGTCGATGGCAAGCCGTCGCAGCGGTCGCTGGAGGCACAGCTGACGGCACTGTTCGCGGCACTGTTCAAGGATACGCTCTCGGGTATGAAGACGATCCAGATGGATGTGGCCTATGACTATGCCTTCACCCAAGGGCTGGATGCGATGAAGGTCGATATACCGGTCGCGGTGCTGCCGCCGATGATGGTCGATGTCGGCGAGGCGCAGGCGGATGCCGACCCGCCGCCGATTTCGGAACTGGTCACGACCTTGTCCCGTGCAATCAAGGACTGGTCCACCGCCTATGGGCCGTCCGCGCAAAGCGCCGTGCTCGGGTTTAGACTGACGATAATGTCAGATCTGACGGAAAACCCGATGCCGCTTTTGAACCTCACGCGGCTGGTGCTGGAGGTGGAGGAGATCACGCCACCGCTGCCGAACCTGCATTGAGACGTTGCGGATGGTGGGGTCGCAAGGGCGCGGTGCCGCAACCTGCTTGGGGTCTGCGCATCGCAAACCCGGCGCAGTCCGGCCCAACGGTCCATGGCGTTACGATATTGTGAAACGGGCGTCGGGCAGACCGGCGACACCGACGTTCAGCGCCAGTACCGCACCGGCGAGCGGCTGAGCCTCCGGTGGCGTATGAGACGCATAGCCTGTCGCCATCGACGTGACGAAGAGCGTGTCGAATCTCGGTCCGCCGAAGGCAATCTTGGTAGGTTTCGCTACTGGCAGCGGAATGCGGCGGTCAATCTTGCCGTTTGGTGCGACGCGCACGATCTGCCAGCCGTCATTCGCGGCCGTCCAATAGCACCCGTCGGCATCGACACAGGCACCGTCGGGCCGCCCGTCGATGGCGCGTGTGTCGAAGAAGGGCAAGGGACCATCCGGCTGTCCGTCGCTGCCGAGATCGAAGCGCCAGATCATCTGGGCACCGGCAAAGGAATCGGAGACATAGCCGGTTCTGCCATCGGGGCTGAAGGCGAGACCGTTCTGAATCCAGAACGCGCCGAACCGTTGGGTCGCCGTACCGTCGCCGGTGATGCAGAACAGCGCGCCCTCCGGCGAGTGGCCGGGTCCGGCAAGCGGCATCGTCCCGGCCCAGATCTGCCCGCTGCGGTCAAGCGCGGCATCGTTGAACCGGTTACCGGGTGGAAAGGGCTCCGGCCTCGACAGGGGGGTAAACCCGGCGGTGCCGGGATCAAACAGGGCAACGCCGTCATTGAGCCCGACGATGATCCTGTCCGTCGCGGCGGGAAAGCAGAAGCCGACCTCGGTCGGCATCTCGAATCTCTCGAGCCTGCCCGTGGACGGATCTCCGCGAAACACGGTTTTTCCCGCGATATCGACCCAAAGCAGGACCTGTGTGTCTTCCGACCAGACGATGCCTTCGGCAAGGCCGAACGGGCCGGAGAAGACAAGATCGACGGAGGGAATTTTCATCGGACCGCCTTTCCCGGGCCTACCCGGACTGCCGATTGAGATCGAGACCGCGCGTCAGATGGGTCCGCATCGCCCGCGATGCGGCCTCGGCGTTGCGCTCCGCAATCGCATCGCGGATCTCGGCATGTTCCATCTGAAGCGTTTCGACATAGTCGCGGCGGTCGCGGCTCATTTGTGCACGCAGCGCAGGGCGCGGAATGATGAACGGGCCGAGATAGCTCAGAAAATTGGCGATATAGAGATTGCCGGTCGCTTGGGCGATGGCGACGTGAAACGCGAAATCCTGCTCATAGGCAGGCTCGTCTTGCCCGACGGCTTCGGCCATGGCGGCAAGAGCTCGGTCGATCTCATTCATCTGGTCCGCCGTGTGCCGTTCGGCGGCCATTGCGGCGGTCTCGACCTCATGGCACAGCCGCAACTCCAGAATCTGCACGATGTGATCGCGTTCGCTCAGCCCGGGATTGACGATGCGGAAGGGCTGCAAGGTGCGGTCCGTCGCGACAAAAGCACCCCGTCCCTGATGCACGGCGACGAGACCATCGGTCTTGAGCGCCGCCACAGCCTCGCGGACAACCGTCCGGCTGACCCCGAACTGCTCGATCATCTCGCTTTCGGTCGGTAGTTGCGCGCCCGGTGCCAATTCGCCGCGAAGGATGAGATCCCGCAACTGCTCCGAGATCAACTCGCTGAGCTTGGATCGCGAGCGGATCGTCCGAAGCTGCGGTCCGGAGGTCTGGGTCCTGGGCGGCTTCACATCGGTCCTTTCTGCACTTTATCGGCGAGATCCAACCTGAGGTATTCCAGCGTGGTTTGGAATTCCAGTTGCAATCGTATTTTTCAGAAGGTAAGCATATCATCAGTCATCATACAAGTGATGGCATGATGAATTCAAGCGGGATGCGGGATTATGTCAGTGTCGAGGGTGCTCATGACTGGGGCCGCCGGACAGGTGGGGCGGGCCATGCGTGAGGAACTGCGCGGGCGGTATGATCTGCTGAGGTGAACCGATATTGCCGCGATGGACCCGCCCGCCGAAGGGGAGGAGGTGGTGCGTGCCGATCTGATGGACCGTTCCACACATGCGCGCCTGCTGGACGGGATTGACGGAATCATTCACCTTGGCGGGCTGTCGGTCGAGGACGACTGGGCGCCGATCCTGCGCGTAAACATAGATGCTACCTATGATTTCTTTGTCACCGCCGCCAAGGCGGGTATCCGGCGCATCGTCTTTGCGAGCTCCAATCATGTGGTCGGATTCTACCGCCGCGACGTGCGGCTGACGCCCGAAGACCCGCCGCGCCCGGATACCCGCTATGGGCTGAGCAAGGCCTTTGGCGAGCTTCTGGGTCAGTATGTATTCGATCAGTATGGCGTCGGTGTTCTGTCGGTGCGAATTGGCAGTTGCTTCGAGAAGCCGACCAACGCGCGTTTCCTTTCGACCTGGGTGTCGCGGCGCGATCTGGCGCAGCTGTTTGCCATCGGGCTGGAGACGCCGACGCTGCATCACGAGATCGTCTGGGGCGTCTCCGGCAATGAGCGGGGCTGGTGGGACAACAGCCGCGCGCATGAGTTGGGATACCGCCCGCAGGACAATGCCGAGAGCTATGCTGCGACATTCGATCACGACGCCACCCGCGAAGCTAACCCGCTGTCCCGCGCGCTTCAGGGCGGTGGCTTTGTCGGCACGGAATATCGCGGCGACCCGGCCCGCGTTCTGGGCGAGAGGGCGCGCCAGACGTGACACGACACAATGGAGGAGGAGGAAGCAAAATGACGATTTTCAAGAAACTGACCATCCTGGGGGGCGCGACGGTTTTTGCCGTCGCGGCCATGCCGGGCATGGCGCAAAATCTAAACCTGCACACCTTTGCAGGCCGGAATTCCGCCGTGATCGGCCCGGTGCCGCATCTTCTGGCCGAGCGCGTCGAGACCTTCACCGGCGGCGAAGTGAAAATCAAGGTGTTCGATCCGGGCGATCTTGTCCCGGCGATCCAGTATTACGACGCGGTGAGCCAGGGATCCGTCGATGCGGCCTTTGGGGCCGCCGGGTTCGAGGTGTCGAAGAACTCGGCCTACGATTTCGTCTCGGCGATCCCGTTCGGACCGCAGGCCCCGGAATACTACGCCTGGATCTTCAATGGCGGTGGTCTGGAGCTGGCGCAGGAGTTTTATGCGCGTGACAATATCTACTGGTATCCCTGCGGCAATGTCGTAGCCGAGACCGGCGGATGGTTCAAGCAGCCGCTGAACGGGGTCGATGAGTTGGCGGGGCTGTCGATGCGGTTTGCCGGGCTTGGCTCCAAGGTCTTCACCAAGCTTGGCGTATCGACCCAGCTTATGGGCGGGGGCGAGATCTATCAGGCTATCGAGCTTGGCACGATCGAGGCGGCGGAGCTTTCGTTTCCCGCCAACGACCGCAGCGCCGGGCTGCCGGAAGTGGCCAAGCACAATTACTTTCCCGGCTGGCATCAGCAACAGGCGATCAACGAAATTCTGGTCAACATGACGGCGTGGAACGGTCTTTCGGACGGGGCCAAGGAGGCGATCCATGTCTCGTGCAAGGCGGCCATTCTCGAAACCATGGCCGAGGGCGAGGCGACGCAATTCGCGGCGCTGGAGCAGCATGTCGCCGATGGTGTGACGCTGCACACCTATCCGCAGGACTGGCTTGATACGTTCCACGCGACCTGGCTTGAGGTGGTCGAGGAGGAAAAAGCCGCCAATCCGGACTGGGCGCGGATGTGGGACAGTTTTTCCGCGTTCCGTGCGCGCTACAAGCTCTGGGCCGACCGGGCGTATCTTCCTCGGAACTGAGGCCGTTCCGGCGGGCCGGTTGTCTGGCCCGCCGCCTTTCTGACAAGGACAGATCATGACCGGACTGCTTCACCTCGCCTTTGCGCTGGATCGTGTGGTGCGCCTCGTCGGGCGCAACGGCGCGCGCCTTGTGCTGCTGCTGATCGCGACGGTCATGTTCGACGTGATCGTGCGCAAGGTGCCCGGCGTTCACGGCGCGCTGTTCGGCTCTGTTCTGGGCGATCACCTGTCGGCGGTGAAGCTGCGCGAGTTTTCCTGGCATCTGCATAGCGTGATCTTCCTGACCGCGCTCGGCTATACCTATCTGGAGAATGCGCATGTCCGCCTCGATATCCTGCGCGAGCGAATGACGGCGCGGCGGCGCGCCTGGATCGAGCTGGCCGGAATCCTTGTCGCGCTGCTGCCCTACATGGCAATGATGATCTTTTTCGCCTGGGGGTTCGTGCATCAATCCTGGATCAACGGCGAGGGATCGACCGCTGCCAGTGGTATTCCACATCGCTGGATCATCAAGAGTGCGCTGCTGATCGGCTTTGGCATGACATTCCTCGCGGGGTTGAGCATCGCGCTGCGGATTGTGGTCTTTCTGCGGGCCAAAGCGGATTTGGCGGGCAGCCGCCTGACGACGATCATCGGCCAGCCGGGGCAGGACGCATGAGCGCGCTGGTGGACGCCCTGCCGCTTGCCATGTTCGCGGCGCTGGCGGCGGGCATGTTCACCGGTCTGCCGGTGGCCTTTGTGCTGGGCGGGGTCGGGGTGCTGTTCGGCGGGCTGGCCATTCTGCTCGGCGAAATGCCCATGATCATGTTCTTCAATCTGGTGCCGCGGATCTGGGGCGGTATTGCCGAGAACCTGGTTCTCGTCTCGGTGCCGAGTTTCATCTTCATGGGGACCATGCTGGAACGCAGCGGATTGGCCGAGGATCTGCTGTCCGCGCTCGACCGCGTCCTGCACCGGATGCCGGGGGGATTGCTGCTGTCGGTTACCGGGCTCGGAACGATCTTTGCCGCGACGACCGGCATCGTGGGGGCGTCGGTGGTGATGATGACGACCCTCGCGCTGCCCAGCCTGCTGCGCGCCGAGGTCAATGGCGGGCTGGCCGCCGGGACTATCGCCTCTTCGGCGACGTTGGGGATCCTGATCCCGCCGTCGATCATGCTGGTGGTGATGGCCGACATGATGTCGGTCTCGGTCGGGCGGTTGTTTCTCGGGGCAGTGCTGCCGGGGCTGCTGCTGGCCGGGCTCTATGCGCTCTACATCTTTGTCACCGCGCTGCTTCGGCCACATATGGCGCCGCGGCGCGCACCGATGATCGCCGATGACGACACGCCGCTGGCGCTGTTGATCCTGCGCGGCCTCATGCCGCCGGTCATCCTGATCCTGGCGGTGCTTGGCTCGATCTTCGGCGGCATCGCCACCCCGACCGAGGCGGCGGGTGTCGGTGCCCTTGCCACACTGCTGCTGGCAGCGCTGAAGGGGCGTGCGTCATGGGCGGTGATCGACGATGTGTGCCAGCGGACGGCGCGGATGGTCGGGATGATCTTCTTCATCTTCATCGGCGCGACGGCGTTTTCGCTGATCTTTCGCATTCTCGGCGGAGACGAGGTGATCGAGGGCATCATTGCCGCGCTCGGCGTCGGCCCATGGGGCACGCTGGGGCTGATCATGGCGGTGATGTTCGTGCTCGGCTTCTTTCTCGACTGGGTCGAGATCACGCTGATCATTCTACCGGTCTTTACCCCGATCATCGTCGGTCTGGACTTTGCCCCGCATGTGGCGCGCGGGGACGTGATCTTTTGGTTCGCGATCCTCATTGCCATCAACCTGCAAACCTCGTTCCTGACGCCGCCCTTCGGCATGTCGCTGTTCTATCTCAAGGCGATTGCCGGTCGGCAGATTGCGATGGGCACGATCTTTCGCGGGGTTCTGCCCTTCGTGCTGCTGCAGCTTGTCGGGCTCGGGCTGGTGATGGCCTTTCCCGAGATCGCGCTGTCGTTGCCCGACCGCATGCTGAACTGACACGGCCACGCGCCCACCCACTACGGAAAGGACACCACATGCCACTGACCCCGGACGAGCTGAAATCGAGACTGGCGAGCGGCCTGCTTTCGTTTCCGGTCACGGATTTCGACGCGACGGGTGCGTTTGACGCCGCGTCCTACAGTGCCCGGCTGGACTGGCTCGCCTCCTACCCGGCGGCGGGGCTGTTTGCGGCGGGCGGGACCGGTGAATATTTCTCGATCACGCCGGAGGAGTATCCCCGCGTCATCGCCGCCGCCATTGCCGGGCGGCAATCCGATGTGCCGGTGATCGCAGGCGTCGGGATGGCCACGCGGATCGCCTGCGAGCAGGCGCGGGTGGCCCAGACGCTTGGGGCCGACGGCATCCTCGTGCTGCCGCATTACCTGACCGAGGCCACAGAGGAGGGCATCGCCAATCATCTCCGCGCGATCTGTGCCGCGGTCGATATCGGGGTCATCTTCTATGCCCGCTCGGTCAGCCGACTTGGCGTCGGGACATTGCTGCGTCTGGCCGAGGACTGCCCGAACCTGATCGGTTACAAGGACGGTGTCGGCGATCTTCAGTCGATCGTGCAGATCACCACCCGCGTAGGTGACCGGTTCACCTATCTCGGCGGGCTGCCGACGGCCGAGGTCTTTGCGCAGGCCTATCTTGAAATCGGCGTCGATACCTATTCCTCGGCGGTGTTCAACTTCGTGCCCGAGTTCGCGCTTGCCTTCTTCGGCGCGATCCGGGCGCGCGACAGGGTGGCGGTCCGGCTGGGGCTGTCGGAATTCTTTCTGCCGCTGCTCGAACTGCGAGACAGGAAAAAGGGCTATGCGGTCAGCATGATCAAGGCCGGCGCCACGCTTGTGGGACACCCCGCCGGCCCGGTGCGCCCGCCCCTGACCGAGCTTGACCCCGAGGAACGCGACCGCCTGCGGCAATTGATCGAAGTGGCCGGGCGTCTCGTGCCACGGATCAGGCAGGCTCCTGCGAAATGACCTCGGCCATTGGCCGCGTGAGCATGTCATGCAGGATGGTATTGACCTCGGTCCAGAGCGCCTCGTCCTGCGCCACGGCGCGCGGGACGATAGACGCCGCGCGCACGGTCTCGATCACCTCGGGGGCTTGTCGGCCCTGCGCCATGTCGATCAGGGGGTCGGTGCGGGGGGGGCGTGCAGCTCGTAGGGGGTGCCGTCGTGGGTCGATAGCGACAGGTGACGTATCACTGCCGCAGTGGCAAAGGCAAAGGCACGGGTGTCCCTGCCCTTGGCCCTCGCGTTCGGGATGGCGGCAAATACCCGTTGGGGCATCTTCGCGGATCCGTCGATCGTGATCTGAAACGCCATTTCGCGCGCGATGTGCTCGACAAGCGCTGGTGCCGCATGGCGCGCGAAATCTACCAGCAGGCCGCGTAGAACGCTGCCGTTCTCGGGCACCTTCGCGGTGTTCAATCTGATGATCGGGCTGACTACGCCGCCGGTGGGTGTCTGCCTCGTCGTCTGCGCCGGTGATACGCAGTTGCCGCTTAATGAGGTGGTTGCCAAGAAACTGACCTTGCAGGGCTCGTTCCGGTTCCAGGACGAATTGGCGGACGCGGTGAATGCCATCGTGACGGGCCGCATTTACGTGCGTCCGTTGATCACGCAGCGGTATGCGGTAGATCGCGCAGGCGAGGCATTCTCTGTGGCGGCGGATCGGGCGCGGTCGGTTTAGGTGCATCTGACGTTCGCCCTGTGAGCAAGAGTGCAGGATCGGCAAGCCGGTGATGAAAGTAACTTGATTTTGCAAAAATCTGACATTAACGTCAGATAATGGTGGGGGCGATGCCTAAAAATTCCTTACAAATAACAAATACCAGCGTCCCCTCCATAAAAAAATCTGCCCAAAGGGAGGGGATAGTGATGAAATCAACGACAATGCGGCTAACGGTGCTTCGATGGACCGGCCGGTTGCGCCAACGACCGTGTGCTTCGGCAATCATTCTGGCGGCGCTTTTCTTGCTGCTGGATGGCACGGGAATGGCCATGGCGCAAAGCGCCACGACAGACGGCGAGGGCTGGGCAAAGCGGTTCTTTGTCCGCGGACGGATTGCCGGCGTGCTGCCCCGCGACAAGGCCCGCTACAACGTGCCGGTCGAAACCGATGTGTCCAATTCGATGATTCCGAATTTCGATTTGACCTACTTCTTCACGGATAACATCGCCGTGGAATCAATCTGTTGCGTCACACGCAACGAGGTCTCGATCGCAAATGGCGGTCCGACGATAGGCGAGGCCTGGTTGATCCCGCTGGATGCCTCGATCCAGTATCATTTTCATCTCGGTAATGGCGTCAAACCTTACCTCGGGGCCGGACCGACCGTGGTGATCACTGCGTCGGACAGCGCCAAGGGCCCGGCGACGTCGTTCAAGTTGCGGCGATTCAATCCGGGCTTTCTGATACAGGCCGGAGTGGACATCCATCTCAAGAACAATTGGTATTTCAACGCCGACATCAAGAAGTTCTTTGCCGATGTCAAAGCTGACGTGGTGGCCGGAGGAGCGGTTTCCGGAAAGGCCTCCATCGACCCGGTGGTTGCCGGGATAGGTTTTGGATACCGGTTCTGACCGCGAACCGCCATCACACCGCACGAATGCCCCTGCCGACGTGTTCGAATGGGGCATTCGCATCAGGACATCAGAGGGGCTCATGAAAGACATGCTGGGACTCCGCCGTATCAAGATACCGAACGCTGTTTTGCTGCGGTCTGCCAAGGTTGCTGTTGTGGTCGGAACGATCCTGAATATGATCAACCAGGCGGATGCGGTATTCGGGTCCGGTGAAAGTGATCTGGTAAAAGCGGGCTTGACCTATTGCGTTCCGTTTTTCGTTGCTATGTATGGAGCACTAGCTGCCAGAAGAGACTACGGAAAGACTGCCCTTGGCCGAGACCCATGACAAGAAGCAGATGAAGATCGGAGAGCTTGCGCGCCGCAGCCGGTTGAGCGAGCGCTCGCTGCGCCATTACGAGGATCTGGGCATCCTGAAACCTGAACGCAGCGAAGGCGGCACTCGAACCTATGGCGAGCGGGACGTGGCTTTGGCGAAGCTGATCCAGAGCATGCGCAATCTTGATATCCCGCTTGAGGTCGTGGCGGCCATCGCCGGTGTCAGGGCAAAGCACGCGACCGGCGCGGGCTCTTCCCATGAGGTCGCGGCCAAGCTCAATGAGCTGTCCGAAAACCTTATGCTCATGGCCCGTCTGGCAATCGAAATTCAGGGCGAGGTGAATGGCGTTCTGAGCGCGGTGAATGAATGTCGTGGATGCACGAACAGACCCTCCCGCTCAGGATGCCCGACCTGTCCGATGAACGCTGTATCCGAAGCCTCGCCCCTGGCAGACATGATCTGGCGAGGCGAATCTGCCTGAACTGTCAGATCTCTGCTGAATAATCCAGGATGCGATCCCTGTGTTTGCTCCGAAAATCAGAGGGCGTCATCCCGTAGACTTTCTTGAAGCTGGTGGACAACGTCCCTGTCGAGCCGAAGCCGGTCGCGATGGCGATGTCGATAAGGGGCAGGTTCGTTTCCTGGACCAGTTGATGCGCACGCCTGACGCGCAATTGCTTGTAGTATTGACCAGGTGAGGTTTCGAGCACCGCGCGAAAGCGCCTCTCAAGACGGCGCTGTGAGGTGTCGACATGCTCTGCGATATCTGCGATCGACAACGGCTCGGAGAGGTTCGCTTCCATCAACGCCAGGGTATCCGACACGGCCTTGTCATAGAACTTCTGAAAGGCGGTATGGGCGAAAGGTTGTGTGCTGGAACTTGCCCGGATGCTCGGCAACAAGAGGTGCCGACCGATATCGGTGATCTCGGACACGGATAATTCGCCCGCCAAAAGGCCAAGGATCAACTCTGGCGTGGCCGTGCGTCCGGCCGCCGTGATGATCCCATTGGACATTTCCGACAGGTTGCCTGTCAGGCGCGGCAGATCCTGGGTCTCGCGCAGGACCACGGCATCGGCCCAATGCGTTGTCACTGCCCCGGTCTCGGTCTGGGTGCGCGAGATGAATTGCGTCGCTGCGTCCGCAAGCAGTATCACGGCCTTGCCAAGGTGCCGCATGCTGCGGACACGCGTCAACCAGACAGAAGGATCCCGCTTTTTCGACGCGATCACGATCAGATAATCCGCAAGGAAGTGGTCTGGAATGACCGGCTCGGCGCGCACAAGGCAGACCCCTGCCCCCTGCACGAAACCAGGCTTGTCCGAGATGATCCGCCAGTCGTAACGCGATCCGCCCAGCACCATGTTCGCTGTCTGCAATGTGTGGACCACCGCAGCCAGTTCGATATCACAGAAGTGTTTTTGCACGAGAATCTCGAAAGTCGCCGTGCGGTGCTTGGTGATAGTCACGTTTGCCTTTCAGAGTCCGGACTGTTCGGGCGGATCCTGACGTTTTCGAAAGATCCGGCCCTTGATGGGCCATGCAGCATTAACCTTGGTCTCGCCCAGTTTGTGCAGCTTTTCAAGCGCGGCGTCAAACGCCTCGGGACAGTTCCGCGTGCCGAGTTTATATGCGCTCCAGCTTTGAAATGTCCGGCTCAGATCGCCGACCGAAAGGGTCTTGCACATCGCGGCAGGCGGCAGGTTCACACATTCGCCGACGAATTCCAGCCCCGGATAACCCGACACGACCCAGTCGCGCTCGGCCTCCCAGTATCTTTCAGCGAGCATGAGAAAATCGTCGCAGGCCTCCCGGATATGCTGAGGCAACTCGATCGCGCCCCATGACAGGGCGGCAAAGATGCCTCCCGTGCTCAAAACGCGGTGGGCCTCGACGAGATGGCGCGCCACATCGAAATGATGCAGTGCCTGCATCGACACGATCAAGTCAACGCTACCTGAGGGCAATGGGAGATTCGTGGCGCACCCCTTGATGTAACTTATGGGCTCTGTTCTCAGGGCCGGGTAGGCACCGGGTGGCGGATTCGTGTCGATTGCGATGGCCAGATTGAAATGACCGGAGAAAAACCGGCAAAGCTCCGCGTGACCGGCTCCGCACTCGACAACGGTGCGCTGTCGTTGCGGAAGCTTTGCGAGCCAGCGCATGAGTTGCGCCGGCTCCAGAGGTCTGTCGGCATGGTCAACCACGAAGATCAGCCGACGAGAGACACGAATTTCTCGTGTTCGCCGTCATGCATGGTGTGCGACAGGTCCGGATTGGGAAACTGTCCGCCTTTTGCCGCGTTGACGTAGGCGGAATAGGCTTTCTGCATCTCGCCCCAGACATCGCCGTACACTTCACGCTTGGGCGGAATCGGGAAGGCTGAACACCCGATGATGTCGCTCGAGACGTGGAATATGCCATGCGCATAAGGCCCCGAACCCAGGCTGGCCACGGCCACGGGCAGGTTCTCGTAGCACCATTTCGTCAATTCAACCGACGTATGTTCGAAAAGGGCTGCGAAAATCCCGGCGTCGATGGAGGCCCGGACCAGTTCCACAATCGCCGCCGCCTCTTCGGCGGTCCGCCCGGCCGGGGAATGACCGGAATTCATCACCGCTCGCTCGCCCTGAACCCCGAAATGGCCCACAACGGGAATCCCCGCATCGACGATGGCGCGGATATGCGGAACGGTCCCGAGCGAGGGTTCGATGTGGACGCCATCGGCGCCGAGCTTGACCACTTTCGCGGCGTTTCGCACGGATTCTTCAATCGAGATGGACGCCGTGGTGTTGGGCATGTTGCAGATGATGAACGGCGAGGATGCGCCGCGCAGCACACCCTCCAGCATGTAGAGCTGTTCCTCGAAATCCACCGTGGCCATCGACTTGTGACCCATGAGCCCCATCGGGCCGGGGCTGCCACAGCACAGAAGGTCCATGCCAAGGTCTTCGGCCATGATGGCACTCGGTGTGTCGTGGCACTCCATGCCAATGATGCGCTCGCCCTTCTGGACCTTTTCCGCAAGGTGCTTCAGGCGTGTCTTTCTGCGTTTCAGCATTTTCGTTTCCTCCCTATGGGCAGCAAATGTACTGCGACTCCGATAATATCTGACATTAATGTCAGGTTTCAACCAGAATGTAGGGAGGCGGCCAGAATCGCGCCGGTTGCCCGTTCGCCTGTTTGACGGGGAGCTCTGATCGGCGTGAATCTGGAGGTGTTGTTCAGAAATACTCCGGGTTGCGCTCCATGATCCTGTCGACCTGCGCCAGCGTTCCCGACAAGTGTTCACGCACGACGGCCTCAACGGTTCCGGTATCGCCGGCGTCAATAGCAGCGAGGATGCGTTCGTGGCACGACAGGATTGATGTGGATTTGCCGGGGTCCGGCAGGTTGAGATTGCGCAGCCGGTCAATATGGCCTGATCGTGCAGTGACGGTGTTCCAGAGATTGGCGACCCCAACCGCGTCGTAGAGCGCGGCATGGAAGGCCCGGTCAAGCCGCGAGAACTCATCCAGATCGTTAGCCGCCGCCGAGACGCGCTGGAGCGAGAGGCAGGTATGCGCCTTGGTGATTCTGTCGGAGGCTTTCGCCTGAGCGAGGCGACGGGTGACCTCCAATTCGATCGAGAGCCGGAGGAACTGGGCCTCTTGTGCGTGGGCCACGTCGATCTTGGATACGAGGGTTTTCGATTGCGGATAGATGATCAGCAGCCCCTCTTCCTCCAGCCGCATCATCGCGTCGCGCACCGGCGTCTGGCTGACCCCGTAATAGGCGGCAATCTCGGCGCGCGAGAGGAATTCGCCCGGTGTGAACTCAAGCGCGACGATTCGATCGCGCAGCGCGTTGTGGATCTGCGTGCTGGCCGATCCGCGCTTTATGGGCCGCGTTGCCGACGACGATGCTGGTTGGATCTCTCGTGAAACTTCATGCATTTCCGTTATCGGTTTTCACTCATCGATTTTGTCGTGTTGCAGGTAACATAAGCAATGCTTGCCATAATACACTAATATATTAATGTATCACCTAGCCGTGGAGCGAGACCCCCGGTCATGTCCAAGGGAGGAACCTTATGAGGTATTGCAGAACTGCGTTGCTCGCGGCGTCCGTATGCGACCCAACGCAACCGGCACATCTCGATCACGATGCTCGGCACCTTCCTGGAATGGATCGCGATCATCTTCATCACTGTGCCGAGCTTTGCGCCGGTGGTGCTCAATCTCGGCTTTGATCCGGTCTGGTTCGGGGTGCCTTTCGCCATGAATAGCCAGATGTATTACCTGTCGCCGCCGCCGTGATCTGGTGCTGCTTCAGCTTTACAGGATGATCCGATGACGAGGAAAAATCCGCTAGACTTGCGTTCTGCGCGGTGGTTCGCACCAGATGACCTGCGTAGTTTCGGCCACCGCTCGCGGATGATGCAACTGGGTTATGACGAGGACGATTTCCGCGACAAGCCGGTGATCGGCGTGCTCAACACCTGGTCGGAACTCAACACCTGCCACTCGCATTTCCGCGAGCGCGTCAAGGACGTGAAGCGCGGCGTGGCACAGGCGGGCGGTTTCGGCGTCGAGATGCCGTCGCTCTCGGTCGATGAAAGCTTTACCAAGCCGTCCTCGATGCTCTACCGCAACCTGCTGGCGATGGAGACCGAGGAGGTGATCCGCTCGCACCCGCTTGATGGCGTGGTGCTGATGGGCGGCTGTGACAAGACGACGCCGGGGCTGGTGATGGGCGCGATCTCGGCGGGCGTGCCGATGATCTACCTGCCCGCCGGCCCGATGCTGCGCGGCAATTACGCAGGCAAGGTTCTCGGCTCCGGTTCCGATGCGTGGAAATACTGGGACGAGCGCCGCGCGGGCAACATCTCGGATGACGAATGGCTGGGGGTGCAGGGCGGCATCGCGCGCTCTGCGGGGACGTGCATGACAATGGGCACCGCCTCGACCATGACCGCCATCGCCGACGCGATGGGGCTGACGCTGCCCGGCGCGTCGTCGATCCCGGCGGTGGATAGCTCACACATGCGCATGTCGGCGGCCTGCGGGCGGCGCATCGTCGAGATGGTCTGGGAGGATCTGACGCCCGACCGGATCGTGACCGATTCCGCCTGCCGCAATGCCGCCATTGTGGCCATGGCTACGGGCTGTTCGACGAATGCCGTAGTGCATCTGATTGCAATGGCACGGCGCGCCGGTGTCGGCCTCAAGCTTGAGGATCTCGATGCCCTGGGCCGCACCACGCCGCTCATCGCCAATGTGCGCCCCTCCGGCAAGGACTATCTGATGGAGGATTTCTATTACGCCGGCGGGTTGCGCGCGCTGATGAAGCAGATCGAGGATCGGCTCGATTGCACGGCGCTGACCGTGACCGGCAAGACCATGGGCGAGAACCTGGAAGGGGCCGAAGTTTATAATGATGACGTGATCCGACCCCTGTCAAACCCGGTCTATCACGAGGGCTCACTGGCGGTGCTGAAGGGCAATCTCTGTCCCTCGGGCGCGGTGATCAAGCCTGCCGCCTGCGATCCGAAGTTCTACAGTCACGAGGGCCCGGCGCTGGTTTTCGACAGCTATCCCGAGATGAAGGCGGCGGTGGATGACGAAAGCCTCGACATCACCCCCGATCATGTCATGGTTTTACGCAATGCCGGGCCGCAGGGGGGACCGGGCTTTCCCGAATGGGGGATGCTGCCCATTCCCAAGGCGCTGATCAAGCAGGGCCATCGCGACATGCTGCGGATTTCCGATGCCCGCATGTCGGGCACCTCTTACGGGGCATGCGTGCTGCATGTTTCGCCCGAAAGCCATGTCGGCGGCCCGCTGGCTCTGCTCAGGACCGGCGATACCGTTCGGCTCGATCTGGCCAACCGGCGACTCGACATGCTGGTGGGCGAGGCCGAGCTGGAGGCGCGGCGCACGGCGTTGATACCACCCAAACCCCGTTATGATCGCGGTTATGGCTACATGTTCCTGCAACATGTTACACCGGCCGACCAGGGCTGCGACTTCGACTTCCTGCAATCCGATTTCGGCCGCAACGCGGGCGAACCCGACATTTTCTGAAGGACAATCCAGATGACGGGTCAGACGCTTGTCCGACGACACCCGTGCCGGGCTCAGGGCGATATCGAGCGCGTCGATTGCAACCGTTCTCTAAAAGCGCGGCTTGCGCAATCAGTCCATTCAGGCGTCATCCCGGCCACGCCCAAGGATGAGAACATGGTCGGCCCGGCCTTTACCTTGCGCAATGTTCCGGCGCGCGAGGATCGCAATCCGATCACCGTTTTTCGCAACCCCGATCGCCCGCAGCACGTTGCGATTGAGACCTGCCCTAAAGGTCATGTGCGGGTGAGGGATGCGCGCCGCGATGCCCGCGCCGCCACTGCAGGGTCGATCCTCGTCACCCGGCTCGCCAAGCGCGGCGCGGCGGGGATCGTCTCTGACGGCGGGTTCCGTGATGCCCATGGCATCGGACAATTCGCAATGCCCGCCTTTCACGCATGCCCGTCGGCTCCGACCAACCTGACGCTGCATGAGGCGCGTGATCTCAAGGTGCCAATCTCCTGCGGCGGTGTGCCGGTTTGTCCGGGCGGCATCCTTGTCGGCGACCGCGATGGGGTCAATGTGATCTTCGCGCATCTGGCGGACGAGAGCGCGGAGGAATACAAGGGCATGGATGCGCCTCGGGCGTTCGTGCTCGAAAAGGTCGGGAACGGCGCCCCGATCATCGGACTTTATCCTTGCACCAAGGACGAGAACCGGAAAAAAGTTCGAAGCTTGGCGCGAGAAGACCGGCCGCTGACGCTTTGACGCGCCCACTTTCCTGCCAAATGAAAAAGCCAAAGGATACGCAATGACATTCACACCGCATGGAAAACACCTGATCGCCGGGACCTGGATTGCCTCGGAGGACACGTTTTCCTCCGAACCTGCCAGCGGCGTGGCGCATGTGTTCTCTGTCGGCACGCCGGATCTGGTCGATGCGGCGGCGCAGGCGGCAGAAGAAGCGTTCCTGTCCTACGGCTATTCCAGCCGCGAGGCGCGTGCCACGTTCCTCGACACGATTGCCGATGAGATCGAGGCGCGCGGAGACGAGATCACCGCGATAGGCACCGCCGAAACCGGTCTGCCCGAGGCCCGTCTGCAAGGCGAGCGTGGCCGCACGACCGGCCAGTTGCGGCTTTTCGCCGAGCATATCCGCAAGGGCGATTACCTCGACCGTCGCCACGACCCGGCACTGCCCGACCGTCAGCCCTTGCCGCGCCCCGACCTGCGGGCGATGCAGCGGCCCATCGGCCCCGTCGCCGTCTTTGGCGCGTCAAACTTTCCGCTGGCCTTCTCAACCGCCGGGGGCGACACCGCCGCCGCCCTTGCGGCGGGTTGTCCAGTCGTGGTCAAGGGCCACGGCGCGCATCCCGGCACCGGCGAGATCGTCGCCGAGGCAATCCATGCCGCGATCCAGAAAAGCGGTGTTCACAAGGGTGTCTTCAGCCTCGTGCAGGGCGGCAACCGGCAGGTCGGGCAGGCGCTGGTGCAGCACCCGCTGGTAAAGGCGGTGGGCTTTACCGGCTCGCTCGCCGGGGGGCGCGCGCTATTCGATCTCTGCGCACAGCGGCCCGAGCCGATCCCGTTCTTCGGCGAACTGGGCTCGGTCAACCCGATGTTCCTGATGCCCGAGGCGCTCGCGGCACGTGGCGCGGCGATCGGTGAAGGCTGGGCTGGGTCGCTTGCCATGGGCGCGGGCCAGTTCTGCACCAATCCCGGCATCGCCATCGTGATCGACGGGCCAGAGGCTGACACCTTCATTGAGGCCACCAGGGCGGCGCTCTCGAAGACCGGCGCGCAGGTCATGCTGACCGACGGTATCGCCCGGGCCTATCGCGACGGTCGTGACCGCGTCGCGGCGTCAAGCGGCGTGCAGGAGGTGCTGAGCAGCACCTGCGACCAGCGCAACGCCACGCCCTATCTCTTTGAAACCGACGGCAAGACATGGCTCGCCAACGAGACGCTCGGCGAAGAGGTGTTCGGGCCTTTGGGGCTGATCGTGCGGGTGGCGGACCTGTCGGAGATGGCGCAGGTGGCGGCAAGCCTCAAGGGCCAGCTCACCTGCACGCTGCATATGGACGACGGCGATACGGAGGCGGCGCGCAGGCTGCTGCCGGTGCTCGAACGCAAGGCGGGGCGGATACTGGCCAACGGCTTTCCGACCGGGGTGGAGGTCTGCGACGCGATGGTGCATGGCGGGCCGTATCCCGCCTCGACCAATTTCGGCGCGACCTCGGTTGGCACGCTTTCTATCCGCCGCTTCCTGCGCCCGGTCTGCTATCAGGGTCTGCCCGAGGCCACCCTGCCGGACGATCTGAGACAGGCATAACCGCTCGGCCGCCGGACATCGGCACCGTTTCCAGCACCCCTCCGCAATGCCTTGCGAGGGGTGCCGGACCGGACAGTGCCGCCAAGGATCGGGACACCGGTGGATTGCTACCGAACCTGTCGAATGGTTGCACGGGGCCTGCCGCCTGCGCTGATCGGCGGGTCAGAAACCAACCCGGATCAATCCCGCAGCAGAGAGAACCGGGTATCGCGCTTGGGGAGGGCATGGTATCCAGCGGTCGGCTCCTCCTCAGGGGCTCCTTGATGCTTCAAGGTGCCCCGCGTCGCAGGCGGCTACGCCTCGGTGAGGCCACCTCGATAATTCCTTCCGTAGACAGGCAGATGGGCAAAGCAAGGGCCGGTGCCTCTGTCGGTGTCGTCTTTTGTCGTCACGCCGTCCGTTCGGGTTGTTGCGGCGGGAACAGGGTATCGTAGCACCAAGTGAAGACGAAGGCGTAACACATGTAGAATACCGCAAAGGCGATTTCCATGTAGAGCGCCGCGATCAGCGAAACACCGAGCCACCAGGCAAAGAGGGGCAGCAGCAGCACCAGCAGCGCCACCTCGAACAGCACGGCGTGAACGATGCGCAGTGGCAGCGACTTGCGGATATCGCCCCGTCGCCAGTGCAGGACGTGATCGAAGACGAGGTTGAAGACGTAGTTCCAGGTCGTCGCGACCGTGGCCCCGAGCACAACCAGAACACCCATGTCGCCCAACGGATGATCAAAGGCCCAAGCGAAGAGCGGGGTGACGATTACGATACCGATGATCTCGAAACTGACGGCCTGGCGAATACGGTCTGCGGTGCTGCGCATCGAATGGCTCCGATTAGAATTCGGGCCGTCCCCTGTGCTGACCGTTTGGCCGGGCGCGGTCGTCCACGCTCGCACCGAAAATGTGTTCCGCATGCCCAATTTTCAAGCGATGCCTACGCCGCCGGGCGGTCTGCCGCCCCATGAAGCAGAAGCCGGATGATATCAGAGCGGGTCAGGATACCGACGAGACGATCGTCGCGCGTAACCGGAACGACCTCGCTTCCCCGTGCCGCGAGGCGGTTCAGAAGCGCGCCGACAGGAAGATCCTGCGAAACGGCGCGGTCAGCCTGCCGCATCACGTCCGAAACGGTGCGGCGATCAGCCCGCCGCCGCCAGGTCATCGGACGGTCTTGCGCCGCCACCCCTTCAAGCAGGTCCGCCTGGAGAACAAGACCGCACAACTTCACGTCGTCGTTCACCACGGGAAGGCTCTTGATGGCATGATTGCGGAACAGGCGCGCCGCCTCACGGATCGGCGTATCCAGCCGCACCGTGATGAGGCCTGTGGTCATGATGTCGGCGCAGGTCGTGCCATCGAACCGGTGTTGCGCCGCTTCGGCTTCGGCGGCGGCCAGCATCCGCCCGAGATCCGCCACGCCGAGGTTCGCTGTCTGGTTGAAGCGGTCGAGCAGCGCGCCGAGCTGATCGGTCGACAATCCCAATCGTAGCTGGGGATCGACTGTGTCCACCATGTCAGGTTGACGGAACGGATAAACCCGTCCTGTAAGCCGGTTGTAGACTATAGCTGCAAGGACCAGAACTGCGGTGGTCGACCCGACCGGCATCAAAGCAAAGAGCAGACCCGCCTCAAGTGCTGGCGCGGGTTCGAGCGCGGTCAGCAATGCCACGGCACCGCCCGGCGGATGCAAGGCCCGAACAAACATCATTGCGATGATCGCGGCACCGACTGCGACGCCGACCGACCATGGGGTTGGGAAAACTTGGACCGTCAGGAGCGCGACAAGTGCCGCCGTGACATTGCCGACGATGGCAGACCACGGCTGGGCGAGCGGCGAGTTCGGAACGCAGAACACCAAGACAGCCGTCGCGCCCAAGGGGGCGACGAGATAAAGTGAAGGCGTGCCCAGCCTGACGCCAAGGCTTACCATAAGAGAACAAAGGCTGATCCCGATCAGAGCGCCGATCCCGGCACGCAATTGCTCGCGGCCGTGGAAGACCGGCAGAGCGGGGTAGAAGTGGTGCCATGCTCGCATGTAGGAAACCTCTTGAAGTGCCCTGAGACCGGGTGAGTCGTGGGGCATATGCCTCAAAACTCGACAGGATTGGAACCGCCGTGTCGAAAAAGGGACTGCCGATCCATTCGGCGTGCAAAAAGCAAGAACCGGATTTTGCAGATTGGGCTCAACAGAAAACAACTGACTTCGAGGCTTTACTTGCTTGCCATCGACCGACTGCGATCGAAAAACTTGTCTGGATTGAAGAGTTATATGCGATCTGACAAGAAAACAGTGCATGGGATACTTTGGCGGGTTATCGAGGAACGTGCGCCCGCGAACAATACCGAAGCCATGAGCTCGCATCCGTTCGGGATCTCGAAGGCCGTTGCATCGGGCGCTCACGCCATCCTGGTCATGGATGGTGCCGACTGGCATGGTGCAAACGCGCTTTGCATCCCCGAAAACATCTCCATCGTGATGCGACCGCCCTACGCTATCCGCCGCCTCAGGCGAAACGCGTCCGGGTCCGGTTGGCGAAGGCCACCAATGAGAGCATCACCGGCACCTCGACCAGCACGCCGACCACCGTGGCCAGCGCCGCGCCGGAATTGAGCCCGAAGAGCGAGATCGCGACTGCGACCGCCAACTCGAAGAAATTTGACGTGCCGATCAGCGCGCAGGGGGCCGCGATCCGGTGGGGCACGCGGAGCAGCCAAGCCGCCGCATAGGCCAGCACGAAGATGCCGTAGGATTGCACGAGGATCGGCACCGCGATCAGCCCGATCACCATCGGCCGGTCGAGGATCACCTGACCCTGAAGGCCGAAGAGGATCATCACCGTCGCGATCAGCCCGATCACCGACCACGGCTTGACCCGGGCCTGAAACGCCGCGATCCGCGCCTCGGACGCCAGTCTGCGCCGGGTCCAGATGCCCGCCGCGAGGGGAAGCGCCACGAAGAGCAGGACCGAGAGCAGCAGCGTCTGCCACGGGACGGTGATGTCAGTCACGCCCAGTAAAAAGGCGACGATGGGCGCAAAGGCAAAGACCATCACCACGTCGTTCACGCTGACCTGTAGCAATGTATAATTCTCATCGCCCCGGGTCAGTTGCGACCAGACGAAGACCATCGCCGTGCAGGGGGCCGCGCCCAGCAGGATCAGACCGGCGATATATTGCTGTGCGTCGGCGGGCGCGATGAGATCGGCGAAGATCCCTTCGAAGAACAGCACCGCGAGGGCGGCCATGGTGAACGGCTTGATCAGCCAGTTGATCGCCAGCGTGATGCCCAGGCCGCGCGGTTGCCGCAGCACGTCGCGCAGGCTGGAGGGATCGACCCCGACCATCATCGGGTAGACCATCGCCCAGATCAGCACCGCCACCACGAGGTTGACGCGGGCAACCTCCGCCGCGGCAATGGCATTGACCAGCCCCGGAATAGTGTTGCCCAGGGCGATGCCCGCGATCATCGCGAGGGCGACCCAGAGGGTGAGGTAACGCTCGAATGTGCTCATGTTGGTGTCTCCGATTCTTGGGCCGCATCAAGCCGCCCGGACGCGAGGGCCGAGACGGCGATCATCGTGCTTGCCGTGCCCAGCATAAGGGGCAAGCCGCCCGCCTGATAGGTCAGCCCCGAGAGCACCGTGCCCAGAAGCCGCCCGCCCGCGTTGGCCATGTAGTAAAAGCCAACATCCATTGTCACCCGTTCCGCCTGCGTGAAGGCGAGGATCAGGTAGGAATGCAGCGCCGAATTCACAGCGAAGATGGCCCCGAAGGCCAGGAGCCCGGCCACCAGTGTCACCGTCAGCCATGTCTGCGGCCCGCCCGCCAACAGTGCCGCGACGGTCAGGGCCACCGGCACCGCCAGCAAGGCCAGGGCCCAGCCCCGTGCCGCGCGAATGAGATCGCCTTCAGGGCGGAAGGCCGCGCGCATCAAACGCGGTGCGCTTGCCTGCACCGCGCCGTAAAGGATGATCCAGCCCGCCATGAATGTGCCGATCAGGAAGAACGCGGCGCGGTTTCCGGCCTCGGACCCGTCCGAGAGTACCCCGTAGAAATAGATCGGGATGCCCACCACGAACCACACGTCGCGCGCGCCAAACAGGAACACGCGCGCCGCCGAGAGCCAGTTGACATTGGCGGATTTCGAGAAGACCTCGGAAAACTTCGCGCCCTTGCGGCCCGTCGGCAGGCCTGGCGGCATGGCCAGCGCCACGGCCAGAAGGATCACCGCCAGTATCGCCGCCATCGCCCAGACCGCGCCGACAAAGCCGATCCCGGCCAGCAGCGCCGCGCCCAGCAGGAAGCCCAGCCCCTTGACCGCGTTCTTGGACCCGGTGAGCACCGCGACCCAGCGAAACAACCCGCCATCGCCCGTCGGTGCCAGCAGCTTGACGGCGGATTTCGAGGACATCTTGGCCAGATCCTTGGCCACGCCGGACGCGCCCTGCACACCCATCACGTAAGCGACCGACACGGCGACGGTCCACGTGGGATCAAGCTGCGCCAGCGCAATGAGCGCCACCACCTGAAGGCCGAGGCCCGCATAGAGCGTCGAGGTGAGGCCAAAACGCGCGGCGATCCAGCCTGCGGAGAGGTTGGTCACCATGCCCGCGATCTCGTAGAGGACAAAGAGATAGGCCAGCTGCACCGGGCTGAACCCCAGCGTGTGAAAGTGCAAGAGCACCAGCATGCGCAACGCGCCATCGGTCAGCATGAACGCCCAGTAGGCCGCCGTGACGGCAATATAGGCGCTCAGTCCCTCGGGCCGTGCCGTCACACCGTCGCCCCCACCATGCAGGCCACATCGACGAGGCGATGCGCATAGCCCATCTCGTTGTCATACCACGCATAGACCTTTACCTGCGTACCATTGATGACCATGGTCGAGGGCGCATCGACGATGCCGGAGCGGGGGTCGTTGGTGTAATCGGCGCTGACCAGCGGGCGCGTCTCATAGCCGAGGATGCCCGCGAGCGGCCCGTCGGCGGCGGCCTGAAAGAGGGCGTTGACCTCCTCCACTGTGGTTTCGCGCTCCATCTCGAACACGCAATCGGTGATCGAGGCATTGAGCAGCGGCACCCGCACGGCGTGGCCGTTCAGGCGGCCTGTCAGTTCGGGATAGATCAGCGTGATCGCCGTGGCGCTGCCCGTGGTCGTGGGGATCAGCGAATTGAGCGCCGAGCGCGCGCGGCGCAGGTCCTTGGCGGGTCGGTCCACGATGGTCTGCGTATTGGTCACGTCATGGATTGTGGTGATCGAGCCGTGCTTGATGCCGATGGCCTCGTGCAGCACCTTGACCACGGGGGCGAGGCAATTTGTGGTGCAGCTTGCCGCCGTGACGATGTGGTGGCGGGCGGGGTCATAGATATCGTGATTGACGCCATAGACGATATTGGCGGCACCGCCGTCCTTGACCGGGGCGGAGACGACGACCTTTTTCACGTCGGCGTCGAAATAGGGGGCGAGTTTCGCCTCGGTTTTGAAAACGCCGGTGCAGTCGATCACCACATCGACGCCGTCGAGCGGCAAGGCGGCCAGATCGCGCGTGCCGATGAAGGGCAGGCGGGTGCCGTCGATGGTGATGCTGCCTGCGTCATGGTCGAATGTGGCATCCCACCGGCCATGCACCGTGTCGAACTCCAGCAGGTGGGCGTGCATTTCGGCATCGCCCACGGCGTCGTTGATCCACGCGATCTGCGCGCCGCGCTCCAGCAGCGGCTTGAGGATCAGCTTGCCGATCCGGCCCAGACCGTTGACTGCATAAACCGTCATGCGCGGGCCTCCTCTGCCGCGCGGCCGATCTCGTCCACAGCGGCTTGCAGGCTGACGCGGTCGAGCGTTTCGACGGGAAGCGCGGCGAAGGCGGTGATCCGGTTCCTGAGCGTGCCGTAGGCCTGTTGGAAGGCGAGGCTTATCTGCGCGTCGGTGCCGGTGGCCAGCACCGGGTCGGGGGTGCCCCAATGGGCGCTGACCGGCTGTCCGGCCCAGGCCGGGCAATCCTCGTTGGCGGCGCGGTCGCAGACGGTGAAGACGAAATCCATCACCGGGGCATCTGGCGCGGTGAACTCGTCCAGATGCTTGGCGCGCAGGGCGGAGACGTCATGCCCCTTGGATTTCAGCACCTCGAGGGCGAAGGGGTTCAATTCGGAAAACGGCCGCGTGCCTGCGGACCAGGCGGTGAACCGGTCGCCTGCCATGTCGCGCAGGATGGTCTCGGCAAAGATCGAGCGGGCGGAATTGCCTACGCAGATGAAGAGCGCGTTGTAGGTCTTGTCGGCCATGTCCGGGCCTCCTTGCAGGGTGGGGGGCAGGGTGGCGACGGGGGCGCAGATATCGGGCCGCCCGCGACAGCAATCGTTGAGCAGGTAATCGAAGGTGCGACGCACCTCTGTCATGTTCATGGAATATCGCAGCGACGTGCCGTTGCGTTCCTGCGTGACCAGCCCGGCGCGCATCAGCGCATTGAGGTAAGCCGAGAGGGTCGAGGGCTTGAGGCTGAGCGCCTCGGCCAACTCGCCCGCCGGAACCCGGTCGGGATAGCGCCGCATCAGGAGCCGGAACAGCTCCAGCCGCTGCGGGTGGCCGAGGGTGGCGAGCCTGTCGGGAATCTCTTTTTCCATATTTCGTGAATATGTGAAATATAGAAGGGAGTCCAGTGAAGGTTTGATGACAGGGATGTGTCGAAGGGGACGCGCGGGGCGGGGGCCGCTCCGCGCGCGATGGTCTAGGTTACTTGACTGGCTTGCCCGCGATCACCGTGGGGTTTTTTCCGGCGTTGGAATTCGCGGTGGCAAGGACCTTGGGCGTTTCCTTCTTCGGCTTCTTGGCCTCGCGGTTGCCCCGGTTTTTCTCTTTGGACATGGGTTCGACTCCTGAAAGATCCCGGTCTGGCGGGGTGCCGGATCGGGCCGTGCTCAGGGGATCAGGGGAGCCTGACAGGGTCAGGGCGATGAGCCCTCGGGCGCAGCAGGCACGGCGCGGGGCCGGTGCTGCACCTTGGAAGATAAGCGTGCGGGGGCGTGTCGGCAAGAGGGGTGAAGGGGGCCGCGCGGTCGTCGGGCCGCGGTGCGGCGATCCAACAGGGGTTATGGGCACTTTATGGCCGCCAAATCCGGAAAACATCGGGGCGATGCGCGGGGGGTTGCCAAATCGCCGTGCCGTCACGCCAAAGGCGTGCCGATTATTAATGACGCACCTCCGGTGCGCGGGCGGCCCGGCACCGGAGGTGCGTTTCGCGCGGAAGGTGTCCAATATATCGTGTATCGTGACCAAAATGACGACTCTTGCCCTGTATGTCGGCCTTTCACTTGATGACCTAATGGAAATTTATACTTGGTTGACATATATGTGGTATGAACATCATACGCGCATGGACGCAGGCCTTGGGAGGTGTCTCTATGTCTATAAGATTCGATACCGCCGCACAGTACATTTGTGAGAAGTCTGGTTGGAGCCTGACCCAACTGTCGCTGCAAAAGATTCTCTATATCGCCCATATGGTGCATATGGGGCGTGAACGGGGACCACTTGTAGACGGGCATTTTGAGGCATGGGACTACGGACCGGTGCATCCAAAATTATACCAAAAAGTAAAAGCCTTTGGTGCTAAACCAATACCAAATGTCTTTTGGTCAAAGGAGGAAATTGACGAAGACACGAAGGCGATTCTAGACGAGGCTTGCGAAAATTTGCTCGATAAATCACCGGCAGATCTAGTGCGAAACACGCATTGGGAGGGTGGCGCTTGGGCAAAGCATTACCTTCCGAAAGCGCGTAATGTTCAAATACCAAGCAGTGCGATAATGGATGAATACAGGAACAGAATGGGACGTTCCGAAGCCGCTTGACGGCGAGGTTCTGTCCCATACACCGACATCAACCGAGAGAAGCGCCGCTCAGCTTGAAAGCGACCTCCAAGCGGAACGAGACTCGCGGAAAGAGGAGCGCTTTTATTGGATTGCGGCCCTTGTGATCGTGGGAAACGTACCGATTTTCAATGCGTTTTCTTCGGCATGGGCATTACTTCCCACCTTCCTACTTGAGCTTATCGTCCTGATCGGACTGGCCGACTGGTTGGGAGTTGACCGGGTAAAGGTTCTTTTGGAGAGGCTCTACTCAAGATTTCACAATGGAGATAAAGGGGCGTAGATTTCCCCTCATACATCCAACTCCTCCACGAACCTTGCATTCTCCGAGATATACTGGAACCGCAGTTCCGGTTTTTTCCCCATCAGGCGCTCCACGAGGTCGCCGGTCTGGCCGGGTTCGTCCTCGTCGATGGTGACGCGGATGAGTTTGCGGGTGGCCGGGTCCATCGTGGTTTCCTTGAGGTCCTTGGCGTCCATTTCACCCAGACCCTTGAAGCGGCTGTAGTCGATCTTGCCCTTGCCGCCGAGGCCCTTTTCCATCCAGGCGTCGCGCTCGGCCTCGTCGAGGCAATAGACCCGTTTCGCCCCTTGCGTCAGCCGGTAGAGCGGCGGGCAGGCGAGGTAGAGGTGGCCTGCGTCGATCATCGGGCGCATCTGGGTGAAGAAGAAGGTCATCAGGAGCGCCGCGATATGCGCGCCGTCGACATCGGCGTCGGTCATGATGATGACCTTGTCATAGCGCAGATCGTCGAGGTTGAATTTGGTCCCCAAGCCGACGCCGAGGGCCTGCGTCAGGTCGTTGATCTCCTGATTGCTGCCCAGCTTGGACGAGGCCGCGCCCAGCACGTTGAGGATCTTGCCCCGGAGCGGCAGGAGCGCCTGTGTCTTGCGGTCCCGCCCCATCTTGGCAGAGCCGCCCGCGCTGTCGCCCTCGACGATGAACAGTTCCGTGCCGTCGCGGGTGTTCGAGGTGCAATCCACCAGCTTGCCGGGCAGGCGCAGTTTCTTGGTGGCGGTCTTGCGGGCGGTCTCTTTCTCCTGCCGCCGGCGCAGCCGTTCCTCGGCGCGCAGCACGAGGAAATCTAGGATCGCACCTGCGGATTTGGTGTCGGCCGCCAGCCAGTTGTCGAAATGGTCGCGCACCGCCCCCTCGACCATGCGCTGCGCGTCGGTGGTGGCCAGCCGGTCCTTGGTCTGGCCGACGAATTCCGGCTCGCGGATAAAGCACGAGACCAGCGCGCAGCCCCCCGATATGAGGTCCTCGCGGGTGATCTGCGCGGCCTTTCGGGTGTTGCTCAGTTCGCCATAGGCCTTGATCCCCTTGAGGATCGCGGCCCAGAACCCGGCCTCATGCGTGCCGCCCTCGGGCGTGGGGACGGTGTTGCAATAGGACTGGATGAATCCGTCGCGCGCGGGCGTCCAGTTAATCGCCCATTCGACCTTGCCGGGCACGTTGTACTTGTCGCGAAAATCGACCGTCCCGGCAAAGGGGCGCTCGGCATAGGTGGTGCTGGTGCCAAGCGTCTCGGCCAGGTAATCGGCCAGGCCGCCTGGGAATTTGAACGTGGCCTCCTGCGGGGTGTCGCCATCGCTGATTTCGGTTTTCCAGCGGATTTCGACGCCCGAGAACAGATACGCCTTGGAGCGCGCCATCTTGAAGAGCCGCGCGGGCTTGAGCGTGAGCGCGCCGAAAATCTCGGGGTCGGGGTGGAAGGTGACGGCGGTGCCGCGCCGGTTGGGGGCGGCACCCACCTTTTCCAGCGGGCCCTGTGGCAACCCGCGTGAGAACGCCATGCGATACAGCTCTCGGTTGCGCGCCACCTCGACGCTCAGATGATCGGAAAGCGCGTTCACCACCGAAGAGCCGACCCCGTGCAAGCCGCCCGAGGTCTGGTAGCTATCGCCCGAGAATTTGCCGCCCGCATTGAGCGTGCAGAAGATGATTTCCAGCGCGGTCTTACTCGGGTCCTTGGGATGCGGATCAATCGGGATGCCGCGCCCGTTGTCGCGCACGCTGACATGGCCGTTTGCGTGCAGTTCCACCTCGATCCAAGTGGCGTGGCCCGCCACCGCCTCATCCATCGAATTGTCGATGATCTCGGCCACCATGTGATGCAGGGCGCGGTCGTCCTTGCCGCCGATATACATACCGGGGCGCAGGCGGACATGCTCCATATCCTCGAGCACCTGAATGGAGGAGGCGTCATACTCGGATTTCGGGGTGGACGAGAGAAGATCGTTCATGCCGCTGCTCTTTGCTTTTATGGGTTGGCGGGCATTATGACAGAGGGGGAGAGGCGGGGAAAGGGATTGTGCTCCCGGCGCTCTGTTGCGCAGATTGTAACTTCTGCAACACCGCTTTGTGATAAACTGCAATGTCGTTGCCTCAATTCAGCCACAGTTAACCAACAACCTTAGCGTGTAGTTATTTACCGCCTCCTGTTTTGTTTGAACGAAACCTCAACGCGGAGACAGAGCAAATGAAATACTGGTCAGCGTCGGCGCGTGCGGCCGAAAATTGGGTCGAAGTGCCCCGTGGGTATCGCAAGGTGCATGCCTGGACGCCACAGATCGGCGATATTTTTCCGAACTTCAATGTGCAGAGTACGCAAGGTGCGATCTCGTTCCACAATTGGGCCGAGGGCGAGTGGATCTATCTTTTCAGCCACCCGTCGGCCTTTACTCCGATCTGCACCACCGAACTCGCATCGATGGCGATGATGCTGCGGGATTTCGAGGACGCCGGGATCTCTGTCGCCGCGCTATCGATGAGCGGTCAGGCGGAAACAGCCCGCTGGGTGGCGGATGTCGAGGACACGTTCGGCCTCGATGTGGATTTTCCGGTGATGTCCGATCCTGGTGGGCGGGTCTCGCGGGAGATGGGGCTGATCCATCCCAAGGAGAATGCGGGCTGCACGATCCGCAAGAGTTTCATTATCGACCCGTCGCTGAAACTGCGGATGATGTTCGATTATCCGGCATTGGTGGGTCGCTCGAGTGAAGAGGCGCTGCGTGCCATTCTGGCGCTACAGGCGACCGATCGCACATCGCTCGGGGTTCCGGCCGACTGGCAGCCCGACGACGATCTTCTGGCGCGGGCGAGCGATTGTGGCGATGCCGATCTCGATGTCCGATACGGCAGCAAATGGACGCGGATGTGCGATTACCTGAAGGTGGTTCACGCGGGGGCGGTGAACTGACCGGCGGCGCGCGCGGGCCTCAGCCCGCGCGCGCCCTGAGCCAATCGGCCAGTGCGCCCGCATCGATCCGGCCCCGGGCGAGGCGGATGATTTGTTGGCCGGTGTCTTCGGTGTCATGCGTCAACAGCACACCATTGAGTTTCAGGCAAACGATCATCGCGCGGTAAGCCGTGCGCTTGTTGGCATCATTGAAGCAATGCCCCTGCGCGATCGCCTCGGCATAAGCGGCGGCGAGGTCGAACACGTCCTCGATCATGCCATAGAGAATGCGGTTATCGACGCGCGCCAAGGCCTCGTCGAGGGACTTGTCGCGCGCCCTGCCTGACAACTCTCCGGGGTTCAGCACCAGATCATGCAGCGTCCCGACCTGCTCGACAGTCAGAAGTAGAAGCTCATTTGTCTTTGAGATAGTCGCGCACGGGCCGTGCCTGCGCACGCGTCCATCACCTCGTCCATCGTCGCGTGGCGCGGTTCGTCCTGGAGGGTGGCGGCTTCAGGCGCGAGATAGCCGATGCATTAGGAGTTCTTCATGATGGCCACGGGCTTGCCCCCCGCCGCGTCGAGCACTTCTTGCGGCTCACGCAGTTCGGTCATGGTACAGATCTGGTTGGTGAAGAGGCGTTTCATGGAGTGCTCCATGTTTTAGGAGTGCTCCATGTTTTAGGCACTGGAAAATACACCTGAATGGTCATTACTGCAATATGTGACGCAGATGATGCAGGCACCCAAGCAGTGCCGCGTGGTCATCGGTGACAAGTGATATCGGCGTATTGCAAAGGATCTGTTTGTAGGGCCCTTTGGTGCAGAAATGGCGATGACAGCCCAGAGCGGTGAAATGAGGAGCGATGGCGCGGGCCAGTCCGCCACTCAGATAGACGCCTCCGGTGCTCATATGAGTGAGCGCCAGATTTCCCATTACAGCACCTAATATATTCCCGAAGGTTTCGAGTGTTTCGCACGCGTTCGGCAAGCTGGCCTTAAATCCGGCGATGATCCGGTCCGGGGCCTGCTCCTGTCCCGTGCGCAGCCGGTGCAGCCGCGCAAGACCCGGCCCCGACAGAAACGCCTCACAGGGTTTGTGCGCCATTTCGCGCCCAAGGGCGGCAATCAGGCCATTCTCTGCCGTCCCCATATGCGGCAAGCCGGACTGCCCGGCCTCGGCAGGTGGTACGTAAACCTTGCCGTTCACCCGATGCGCGACCGCGATGTTGCTACCCGTCCCCAGCCCCATGACCATGCGCGGGCCATTCGGATCCGGCACCCCCGGTACGAGGGGCAATAGGCTGGCGGGAGGCAGATCATCGAGCGCCTGCGCCTGCGCCTGGAGATCGTTCAGAAGATGCACCGCAGTTGCACCGGTGGCGCGGGCAAGCTCAGCGGGGTCGATAACCCAGTCGAGATTTGTCAGCCGCGCGGTGCCGTGGCGCACCGGCCCCGCAACCCCGGCGCAGACCGCATCGACTGTCGCACCGTCGAGATAGGCGGCCATCAGGGGGACCAACCCGGAGAATTCGGCATTGGCAAATCGCTGCGCCGTGCCCGGGCAAATCCCTTGCCTCGTGGCGCGCGCAAGCCGCGTATGGCTCGCGCCGACATCGGCCAGCAGCCAGTCAGCCATCGCGCCAGCGCGCTACGGTCGCGCTCGCCGCCTGCGCCAGCATCACCACGTCGACGCCGACGGCAATGAACTGCGCGCCCCAGTCGGCATAGCGCCGCGCCGTATCGTGATCGAGGGCGAGGATACCGGCCGCCTTGTCCGAGGCGGCGATACGCGCCAGAGCGTCGCGAATGATCTCCTGCACCTCGGCCGCGTCACTATCGCCGTCAAGGCCCATATCGACCGCCAGATCGGACGGGCCGATAAAAACGCCATCCACCCCATCGACGGCCAGAATATCGTCGAGCGCCTCGATTCCGGCGATGCTCTCGACCTGCACGATCAGGCAGATCTGGGCATTGGCGGTGGAGATGTAATCGCGGATCCGAGAGAAATCCGAGGCCCGCGCCAATGCCGCCCCGGACCCGCGTATGCCCTCTGGCGGGTAGCGGGTGGCGCGTACCAGATCGCGGGCCTGATCGGCGCTGTCGACCATCGGGATGAGCAGGGTTTGCGCGCCCGCGTCAAGGACCTGCTTGATCGCCCAGGCCTCTCCCATCGGCAGGCGCACCATGGGCAGGCTCTGTCGTCCAGTCAGCATGGCCAGCTGCGCCGAGATCGAACGCAGGTCGTTGGGCGCATGTTCGCCGTCGATCAGCAGCCAGTCGAACCCGGTACTGGCCAGAACTTCGGTCGCGTAGGGATCGGCGAAGCCGGCCCAGCATCCAATCAGGCGCTCGCCGCCTGTCAGGGCGGATTTGAAACGGTTTTCGGGGGCGGGCATGGCTGTCTCCTCTGGTGTAATCGGGCACAGCATAGACCGGGGCGAGGGACGATGGCGAGGGGGCAAGTGGCTGAAACCGGTTGCCGCGATACGCAGCGTCCCGCAAAGACAGATGGGTTTGAACGGAGGACGACATGACCGCACGCGATGACACGCCCCAAAGCGACGCAGGCCACGATCTAAAGATCCTGACGCCGAACATGGGCTGGAAAGGTCTGACCGTTCTGGGCGTTGTGATGCTGATCGGAGGTTTTCTGGCCTTCCTCAATCCGCTCGCGGTGACGCTGGCGCTCATTTCGCTGGCCGGGCTGGTGACGCTGATTGCCGTTGCGGCGGTGCTCTTGTGACGGTTCTGGGTGCGTTGCGTGTCGGTTTGGCATGGCATCTGCGGCCCGCGCAGGGCTGGGGCTGCCCGGTGCGGTGCTCGGGATTTCCGGCCTGTTCCCGGGGATCGACCTGACCATGACCGGGGCGGCGTCACTGGTCCTCGCCCGGGCGAAATAGACCCGCAGCTGAGCCTGACGCCGCCGCATGGACAGCGCCGCCGACCTGTGATTTGACTGACCCCCGATTAGGGAGGAGACAGCGGCGCATGTCCGAACATCTCAAGGGGCTTTTGGTCACCGCGCTCGGCGTGCTCTTGGTGGTGCCGGATTCGCTGTTCGTGCGGCTGATCGATGGGGACGCCGCGAGCATCGCCTTTTGGCGCGGCATCACGGCGGGGGGTGTGATCCTGCTCGGCGTGCTGGCCGTGACTGGTGTGCGCGGCTTTGCCGAGGTGGCGCGCACCGGGCGGCCCGGGCTGATCTATACGGTGTTGATCGGCGCCACCGCGCCCGGGTTTGTCTTTGCCGTCAGCATGACCAGCGTGGCCAATGTGGTTTTTATCCTTGCCTCGATGCCGGTCTTTGCCGCGATCTTCAGCCTGGTGTTTCTCAAGGAACCGATCAGCCGCCGGATGATCCTGACCATGCTGGGCGTGTTCGCGGGGCTGGCGGTGATCGCCCGGGGGTCGGGTGAGACCCATGGCGCGCATTGGAGTGGCGATCTGGTGGCGCTCGGGGTCTCGGCCAGCTTTGCCGCCGCGATGACGGCGGCCCGGCAGTTGCGCGCGGTGTCGATGATTCCGGCCATTCCGGTGGCGATGATCGCGGCCTCATTGGTGTTCTGGCCGCTGGCGCAGCCGCTGGCGGTCTGGTCGCTGAACTGGCCGCTGATCCTCGCGCATGGGGCGTTCATCAGTGTCTCGACCTGCCTGCTGACGCTTGGGCCGCGATATATCGCCTCGGCGGAGGTGGCTCTGCTCATCCTGCTGGAATCGGTGCTGGCACCGCTGCTGGTCTGGGCGGTGATCGGTGAGGACCCGGGCGGCTGGACCATCGTCGGCGGCGCGGTGGTGATCGGGGCGTTGTTCGCGTCAAACCTCTGGGCGCTGATGCATCGGCGCCGCTTGCGCAACCGGCCGCAACCGCGCACCGGACCGCCGGTCTGAGCCTCAGTTGTCGCGGTAGATCGCGAAACAGGACCAGCCGTCGTCCACGAGTGCGTCGGTCATCTCGCCGGGCCAGTCCTCGTGCATGTAGCGCCAGACTTGCGGATCGCCCAGAAGCTGCCAGAAGGCGGGAAGAACATCGCCTTGCCAGCGGCGGAATTCGAGAAGGTGGTTCGGTTTTGCCTTCCATGACAGCGGTGCAGAGGGCACGGCGTCGGGGCAGACGGTATCCTTGTCGGCGATGACCCCGCGGATCTGCATAGGATCATTTGCCAGCCGGGTGCCATTGGCCTCGCAGCTTGCCATTTGATCGGGGTTGAGAGGGCCGTCCCATCGCGATGGAAGGGTCGAGGCAGGCAGGTGTCGCCTTGAGGATATCTTGTCTCGCGCCCGTCGATCTGCGTGCTAGAATTTCACCGTGACGCCCGGCAGGTTCAGTGCCTTGATCAGGTCGCGCAATTCCTGACGCGCCGCGATATTCGAGATGTTGAGCCCCTTGACCCCGATATCCTTGAGGTCGAGCAAGGTCAGGCCGCGCGGAAACAACTCTCGAAAGATCACCCGTTCATTGAACCCCGGCGCGACGCGAAAGCCGATCCGCTTGGCAAGATTTTCGATGGCACGGCCCATCTTCTCCTTGTTGACCATGGCCTGAGCGCCCACCCGGTTACGCAGCACGATCCAGTCGATCGCCTTCAACCCGGCTTGCGCGCGCAACTGGCGGGCGTTCCAGACCATTTCGGAATAGACCGAGGGTCCGAGGATCTTCTGTCCGTCGCTGTCGATGCTGGCGAGCAGGTCGAAATCGATAAAACTGTCGTTGAGCGGCGTGATCAGCGTGTCGGCGAGGCTGTGCGCCACCTGGCTCAGCCGGGTATGCGAGCCGGGGCAGTCGATCACGATGAAATCGCTGTCGGATTCCAATTCCGCCACCGCCGCCGAGAGCCTGCGGTCATAGACGTTCTCGCCCGGCTTGAGCTGATCGGCGGCCACTTCGGGCAGGTCGTGATAGCGCGGGCTGGGCAGTTCGAGCCCCTCCGCCTCGAGGAACCGCTTGCGGTTCTCGGCATAGCGGCCAAAGGTCCGCTGCCGCAGGTCGAGATCAAGCGCGCTGGTCTTGTGCCCCATCCGTGCGAGCGCCGTCGCCACATGCATCGACACGGTGGATTTGCCCGCGCCGCCCTTTTCATTCCCGACGACGATGATATGCGCCATGGTCCCGTTCCCCTTGGTCGCGGGGTGCGCGGCCTGCGCGCCCCCGGTCTTTTTGTCAGACATTACCTGTCCCTGTCGCAATAGGGAAGGTGCGCAGGCGCGGTCAAGCGCCATCGCCATATCGCCTGCGTCTTTCGCTGGCACCTCATCCGCCCCGGCGTTAGGGTCGCGCGCATGACCGAGACCGCACTTATCTATTCCCCCGATCAGGCCGAGGCCCATGACCGCATCGCGGAGGCGCTGCGGAGTGTGGGCGTGGACCTTGAAGAGGGGCTTCTGACGCCCCCGCGTGAGGGCAAGCAGGCGGTGCTGGCGGTGGTGGGTAAGGCCGGATCGGGCAAGACGCTCTTGCTGGCCGCGCTCTACCGCGCGCTTGAGGAGGCGGGCGTCGATGTCGTTTCGGGCGATTGGGAGGGGCGCAAACGCCGCGACCGACGCACGCTGGCCATTCTCGCCCCGACCAACAAGGCGGCAAGCGTGCTGCGCCTGCGCGGGGTGCCCGCGACGACCATTCACCGCATCCTCTATACCCCGGTCTATGATCCGGAATATGAAAAGATCGCCGAATGGCTGGCCGGGAATGGCGACCGCCCCGAAATCGAGGGGCTGACAGATCTTGCGCTCGACCGGGCGCTGACCTTCTACCAGAGCAACAAGTCGATTCCAGGTGCTTTGGCGGCGGCGGGGCTGCGCGGGTCGGATTTCATCACCGGCTGGAAGCGCCGCGAAGAGCCGCTCGATATCGGCTTCGTTGATGAGGCGAGTATGCTGGATGGTCAGCAATTCGAGGATTTGAAAGAGATTTTCCCGACCTTGCTGCTGTTTGGCGATCCGGCGCAACTGCCGCCTGTCAAGTCCAATGACGGCATGGTGTTCGAGACCTTGCCCGCGCCCGCGCGGCTGGAGCTGAGCCGCATTCACCGGCAGGATGCCGACAACCCGATCCTTGATCTTGCCCATGCGCTGGCCGATCCGGCGCTGGAATTTCACCATTTCGAACGGATGATCGAGGACGCGGCCAAGCGCGATGAGCGCGTGCGATGGGCTGAGCGGGTCGAGGTCGATCTGATGGCGCGTTCGCCGGTGCTGGTCTGGCGCAACGCCACGCGCATTCGCCTCATCAATGCCTTTCGCGCGGTGCATGGCGCGCCCGAGACGGCGTTGCTGGAAGGCGAGCCGCTGGTCTGCGACGGGATCGAGCTACCGCTCAAGCACCGCAAGAAGCGGCTGGATCTGGAGGCGCGCGGGCTGATCAAGGGCGCGCAGGTGATCTATCTCGGCCCCGGCAAACGCCCCGGCTTTTCGCGCCTGCATGTCATCGGGGCCGAGGATCCGCGCCTGTCGGCAGCCTCGATCGTCAAGATTGAGAAGCCCGGTGAGGAAGAGCCGTTCATCCCCTATGCGGCCAATATGGGGGCCACCTTTCTGCATGGCGCGGCGGTGACGATCCACAAGGCGCAGGGTAGCCAATGGCGCGATGTGCAGGTCTTTGCCCCGGATATCTATGCGGCCGCCCGGATGGGCCGCTCGGAAGCCGGACAGCCCTTGTGGAAGCGGCTGTCCTATGTCGCGATTACGCGGGCGGAGGAGCGGCTTCACTGGGTGGTGCGTAACCGGTTGTCGAAACCGACCGCGCTCCTGAGCATCGATGATCTGCTCACCGCGCCTGTGCCACTGGAACTCGAACAGGAGGAGGAGACATGAAATCCGTTCTCGTCACCGGCGCAAGTGCCGGCATTGGGGCCGCCTGCGCGCGCGCCTTTCTTGCGGCTGGCTGGCAGGTCGGCCTGATGGCGCGCCGCCCCGAGGCGCTGAAAACCGTGGCAGAGGGAAATGACCGCGCGGTGATCCTGCCCGGCGACGTGACCGATCCGCAGGACGTGGCGCGCTGCTTTGATACGTTCACCGCCAAGGCGGGCCGCCTCGACGTGCTGTTCAACAATGCGGGCAGCTTTGGCCGCGCGGCGATGATCGACGAGCTGGGCTATGACGAATGGCGGCAGGTGGTCGAAGTGAACCTGCATGGCATGTTCCTCTGCGCGCAGGCGGCGTTCGGCCAGATGCGGCGGCAGCAGCCGCAAGGTGGGCGGATTATCAACAACGGCTCGATCTCGGCCCATGCGCCGCGCGAAGGGTCGGTTGCCTATACCACGACCAAACACGCGATTACCGGGCTGACCAAGACGCTGAGCCTCGATGGTCGCGCGTATGACATCGCCTGCGGACAGATCGACATTGGCAACGCGCGCACCGAGTTGCTGGAAGGGATCATCGCCGCCAATCCCGATACCCCGCCGCCGACTATGGACGTGGCCGAGGTCGGGCGCACGGTGCTGCACATGGCCGAGTTGCCGCCCGAGGCGAATGTGCAGTTCATGACGCTGATGGCGACCAAGATGCCCTATATCGGGCGCGGCTGAGCCCCTGTTGCCTCAGGTGGTGGCGAAGATATCCGCATACTCGGCGCGCAGCACGTTTTTCTGGACCTTGCCCATCGTGTTGCGCGGCAACTCGTTCAGGACGATGAGCTTGCGCGGATGCTTGAACCGCGCAAGGCTGTGCGACGCGGCCCCGGCGATGGCGTCGAGATCGAGCGTTTCACCCGTTTGCGGCACCAGAAAGCCCACCACCGTCTCACCGAAATCGGGATGCGGCACGCCCACCACGGCGCTTTCCAGCACGCCGGGCTGGTCGTCGAGCAGCAATTCGATCTCCTTGGGATAGATGTTGTAGCCACCAGATATGATCAGATCCTTGTTGCGCCCCACGATCTGCACATAGCCCTGATCGTCGATCAGCCCAAGATCACCGGTGATGAAAAAACCGTTCTGTCGCAACTCCTCGGCGGTCTTTTCGGGCATGTTCCAATACCCCTTGAAGACATTCGGGCCGCGCACCTCGATGAGGCCGATTTCGCCCTGCGGGAGGGTCTCGCCGGTCTGCGGATCGGTGATCTTGAGTTCCACCCCCGGCAGCGGAAAGCCCACCGTGCCCGCCCGGCGCGCGCCGTCATAGGGGTTGGAGGTGTTCATGTTGGTCTCGGTCATGCCATAGCGTTCGAGGATGCGGTGGCCTGTGCGTTCCTCAAAGGCGACATGCGTCTCTGCCAGAAGCGGGGCCGAGCCGGAGGTGAAGAGCCGCATATGCGCCACCGACGCGCGGGTGAACCGCGGATCGTCCAGCAGGCGGGTGTAGAAGGTCGGCACGCCCATCATTGAGGTGGCGCGCGGCAGCTGCGCGATCACCGTGTCCACGTCGAATTTCGGCAGGAAGATCATCGATCCGCCTGCGAGCAGGATGATGTTGGTGGCCACGAAGAGCCCATGCGTGTGAAAGATCGGCAGCGCGTGCAGCAGCACGTCCTTGGCGCTGAACCGCCAGTAATCGACCAGAACCTCGGCATTGGACAAGAGGTTGGTCTGCGTCAGCATCGCCCCCTTGGAGCGGCCCGTGGTGCCCGAGGTATAGAGGAACGCCGCCAGATCATCGCCCTCGCGCGCGGTGGTCTCGAATGTCTCGGGCAGGTCACGCGCCGCGTCGGGCAACGTACCGTTGCCGCCTGCATCCAGCGTCATCAGCGCCGCGCCTGCCGCCTCGGCCATCGGCGCGAGCGCGTCGGATTTGGCCGGATCACAGAGCAGCAGCTTCGCGCCGCTGTCGCTCACGAAATATGACAATTCATCGCCGGTATAGCCGGTGTTGAGCGGCAGAAACACGATGCCCGCCTGCACGCAGGCGGCATAGACCGCAAGCGCCTCGGGCGATTTCTCGATCTGCGCCGCAAGCCGGTCGCCGGGCGCAAGCCCCGCCGCGCCGAAGGCATGTGCATAGCGCGCGGTCAGCCGTAGAAAGGCGTCATAACTGAGCGTTTGCCCGTCGCCGAGGTGGAGAAACGGGGTGGATCGGCCCGCATGGCGACCGAACAGCGTATCATATAGGGGGTTGGCCATGGTCTTGTCCTTCATTCCGTCGTCTTGGCGACCGCAGCGGCGAGGGCTGTCACCTCTGTCGAGGCGGCGATCTCGCCCGAGGCTGCAAATCGCTCGTGGTTCTGCGAAATCTGGCGCAGGTCGTAAAGGTAATTTACCATCACGCCGCCCGATTGCTTTTGCCCGTTGCGCGACCGATCGGCCCCCGCATGGATCGCATGGATCGAGGCCCCGTTGCCGAGGTGAAAGCGCGCCACAGGGTCATAGGGCCCGCCCTTGTCGCGCTTGCCATTCAGAAGGTAATGCGCGGTGATCTGACCACGGGCTTCGTCATCCTCGGGCATCGTTTTGTCATGCTCTGACAGCCAGCGGGTGAGGCCGGGAACCGGCGAGAGGGTGACGAAGGTCTTGAGATTGGGCAATTCCTGCGACAGGTCCGCCACTACCTGCTTGATCAGCGAATTGCCGAAGGAAATGCCCGCCAGACCCGACTGGCAGTTGGAGATCGAATAGAAAACCGCGGTATCTGCGTCATCCGGCGCGATCGCCTCGCGCTCTTCCGACAGCACATCATGGATCGCGCCCGGAATGCCATGGCTCAGCGCCACTTCGACGAAAATCAGCGGTTCGTCGGGCATCGCGGGGTGGAAAAACCCGAAGCAGCGCCGGTCGGCCGGTTGCAACCGTCGGCGCAGGTCGTCCCAACTGTCAATGGCATGCACCGCCTCATAGGCGATGATCTTTTCCAGCACATCCGCCGAACTGGTCCAGTTGATGGGGCGCAGCACCAGAAAGCCGCGATTGAACCACGAGGCGAAGAGATGCTTGAGATCGAGATCGACCACCGAAAGGCTCGGATTTTCGTACGTAAGGCGTAAAAGGTCGGAGCGCATCGCCACAAGCTGCGCCGTGGCCCCCGGGACCTGGTTGAGACGGCGGGCAAGCTCTTGTCGTGGCGGCTCTGCGGCGGACAGGAAGGCGCGGTAGGTGTTGCGGTCGGGCGTGGTCTCGAACGCATCGAGCGTGTCGCGTACCGCCTCCGGATCAATACCCATGTCCTGCGTCAGGAACTCGAAGAACCCCAGTTTACCCGCATCGTCCATGCCCGCATACCGATCCAGGATCAGCCGGGCGAGCGCCATGCCCGACACCTCGCCGGAACTGCCCAGAAGATCGCGGCACAGCGCCTCGATGCTGCGGTTTTGCCGGTCAGGTTCGGCGGCACCGCGATAGCGCCGCTCGAACACCGTTGAAAGAAGATCCGCCAGTACGCTCATCAGCCCAATCCCATCACTGCGTTCGGCAACCATGTGGCCAGCCCCGGAAAGAGGCACAAGAGGATGATCGCGAGAATCATGCAGCCAACATAGGGAAGCGAGCCAACCAGGATCGTCTTGAGCTTGATATCGGGGGCGATGCCGTTGATCACGTAGAGGTTGAGGCCCACGGGCGGCGAAATCAGGCCGATCTCCATATTGATGGTCAGGACCACGGCAAACCAGATCGGATCAAAGCCGGCTGTGGTGATGATCGGCAACAGGATGGGTGCCGCCATCAGGATCACCGCGACGGGCGGCAGAAAGAAGCCCGCGATCAACAGAAAGACGTTAATCGCGCCCATGAGAATCCAACGATTGACGTCAAGCGTGCCGATCCATTCGGCGATGGATTGGGTGATGAAAAGCGACGAGAGCATGTAGGAGAACACCCCCGCCGCCGCGATGATGAAAAGGATCATCACGCTTTCACGGGTGCTGTCGCGCAACACAACCCAGAGCGCGCGGGGATCCCACAGCTTGTAGATCACCATGGCGATCACGAGGCAAAGAAGCGCGCCGACGGCCGCAGTTTCGGACGGCGTGGCGATGCCGCCATACATCGCATAGAGCACGCCGAGGATGATCGCGAGGAACGGCAGGACGCGGGGCAGGATCTCGATTTTTTGTGCCCATGTGTATGGCTTGGCACCGATCAGGCGCACATCGCCCGCCTTCCATGTCTGATAGAGCGACCACGCCATGAAGAGCGCGACCAATAGCATGCCCGGAATGACCCCCGCCAGAAACAGACGGCCAATCGAGGTCTCGGTAGCAATGCCGTAGACGATCATCGTGACCGAGGGCGGGATCAGAATACCGAGCGTGCCGCCCGCCGCGATGGAGCCCGCGGCGACGGAATCAGGATAGCCGCGCTTGCGCATCTCGGGGATGCCCATCTTGCCGATGGCGGCACAGGTGGCGGGCGAGGAGCCCGACATTGCCGAGAAGAGCGCACAGGCCCCGAGATTGGAGATCACGAGGCCACCCGGCACGCGGGTGAGCCACCGCTCCAATGCCTCGTAGAGGTCAGCGCCCGCCCGGGTCGAGGCGATAGAGGCCCCCATGATGATGAACATCGGAATGGACAGCAGCGCGAAATTGTCGAGCTTGCCGAAGAAGATTTCCGGCATGAGTTCAAGCGAGCGCATCCCGTCGAAGATGATCAGGAAGCCGCCAGAAACGATCAGCAGACCGACCGCGACGGAGACGCCGGAAAACAGCACGACGATGGTCGCGAGGGCGACGATAAGACCAAGCAGAAGCGGATCCATCAGGCGTCCTCCAGTCCGAAAGGGGTGTCGATGTCGAGGATGAGGGCCACGAGATCAGCAACCAGTTGCAACAAGAACAGGCCGAAGCCGACCGGGAGCGCGAGATAGGGGATCCACAGCCGCACCGCCCAGACCGTGTCTGACGTCCAGCCGCGCGCCCAGGCGAAATGCCAGAATTCAAAGCCATACCAGAGCATGACGCTGACTACGGCAATGGAGAGCGACAACGTCAACACCGCCAGCCCCTTGCGCATCCGGCGTGGCAGTGCGAGCGGGATCAGATCCACGTTCACATGCCCGCGCAGGCGTTGCACATAGGGCAGACCCAAGAGGGTCGCGGCGATCATGAGGTAGATAACCGCCTCGGTCTGCCAGATGGTCGAGCCGTTCAACACGAAACGGATCCAGATCATCTGACAGGTGATCAGCACTGCCGAGACGATCATGCCCGCCGAGATCCAGCCCGCGAGGCTGGATATCGCGGCGACGGCACGCAAGAAGGGGTTGTTGCCGGTGCGCGCGACGGCGCCCGAGATCTGGCCAGCCATTTGGCACTCCTGATGGTGGTCGGGGTTTCAGCCGAGACATGCCGCGCCCGGTCAGGGGGCGCGGCACGCATATCAGATCACTCGACGGCGAGCGCCATGTCGAGCAGTTCCTGTCCGTCGGGCACCTGCTCTACAAACGCCTTGTAAGAGGTTTCCTGCGCAATGGCCCGCCAGGCATCGAATTCCTCCGGCGTCATGTGAGCGATCTCGACACCCGCCTTCTCGAACACCTCGACGGAGTTGGCATCCTGCTTCTTGGCCTCTTCCAGGTAAAAGGCCTCGGCCTTTTCCGCCCCGGCCATCAGCGCGGCCTGCTGGTCTTCGGACAGTCCTTCGAAGGTGGACTTGTTCATCAGCAGCGGCTGATACATGAACCACAGCGCCACGTCGCCCGCGGGCGTGTAGCAGCTGACCTGCTCGTAGATGCGGTAAGAGACGAAGGACGAGGACGAGGTGTTGGCCGCATCCAGAACGCCGGTCTGCATGGCGTTGTAGATTTCCGACGACGCCATCGAGGCGATGGAGGCCCCGGCACCCGCAAGCATCTGCTCGAACGCCTTGCCCGCCGCGCGGGTCTGGAGGCCCTCGATATCCTCTGGCTTGGTGATGCACTTTTCCTTGCCGGCAAAGCCGCCCGCGAGATAGCCATGCACCAGCACCATCACGTCATCCTCGGCCATCTTGGCCTCAATCGCGTCCATGAAGGGGCTGTCCGAGAGGCGCGCGGCGTGGTCGTGGTTCTTCACCAACCCCGGCATCAGGGTGAGGTTGTACGAGGGCTGCTGCCCGCCTGCATAGCTGAGCGGCAGCACCGACATATCAAGCTGTCCACGGCTGAGCGGCGTGTACTGCTCGCGCGGCTTGAACAGCGATTTGGACCCGAAGATCTTGATCTCGAGATCGACATCGGCGGCGGCCACCTCATCGGCGACGATCTGTGCCACCTTGTGCCGCACGTCGTTGTTGGACCACTGATGCGACAGGCGCAATTCGGCGGCGTTTGCCATTCCTCCCAGAAGCAGCGCGCTTGCGGCGGTGGCCGCATAGAATGTGTGTTTCATGTATTCCTCCCATAACTGCCTTGGGCCAGATGACCCGTCAGCATGGAATCAGTCTTTGGTGTTTTGAATTCAGAGTCAATATTTTTGTATACAATAACTTCCTTCTTGCGCACAAAGGTTACGCCGCCTAAAGTTTTTCCATGTCACCACGCCGGGCCGATATCATTGCGGATGCGCTGGAAGAGCTTGTCTTCACCGGCGGGTTCAGCGACGGCGACCGGCTCGACGAGATCCGGCTGGCGCGGCAATTCGAGGTCTCGCGCACGCCGATTCGAGAGGCGTTGCAGCGGCTGGTCGCCTCGGGCCTTGCCGTGCAGATCCCGCGCCGTGGCGTGTTCATCCGCCATCCCGGCCCGGTCGAGTTGATGGAGATGTTCGAGACCATGGCCGAAATCGAGGGCGTCTGCGCCCGGCTCGCGGCGCAGCGTATCACCGAGGTGGCATTGCAGGATCTGGACGCTGCCAACGCGCGCTGTACGGCGGCGATCGAGGCGGGCGATACCGATGGCTATTACCGCGAGAACGAGCGATTTCACCACATGATCTACCATCAGACGGGCAATGGCTTTCTCGAACAGGAGGCGCTGCGCCTGCATCGCCGCCTGAAGCCCTTTCGCCGCATGCAATTGCGCCTGCGTGGCCGTATGGCGCAATCCATGGCCGAGCATGAGGCCGTGGTCAGCGCCCTGCGCGCGGGCGAGGAGCAGCGCGCCGCCGAGGAGCTGCGCGGCCATGTCGCCATCCAGGGCGAGAAGTTTCACCTGCTGATGTCGAGCCTGCGCGACGCGGCGGAGTGAGCGCGGCGGTGGCCCTCGCCCGCGCCGTGGTGTAAGGCGCGCGCATGTCCGATTACGCACCGCCCACAGATCCGCTCGACATCCTGCATCACGATCATGAAATCGTCGTGGTCAACAAGCCCGCGGGCCTGCTCAGCGTGCCGGGCAAGGGCGAGCATCTGGCCGATTGCCTGATGAGCCGCCTGCAAGACGCGTTTCCGACAGCCTTGCTGGTGCACCGGCTCGACCGCGACACCTCGGGCGTGATGATCTTTGCGCTGAGTCCGCATGCGCAGCGTCATCTTGGCCTGCAATTTGAGAAGCGGCAGGCGAAAAAGAGCTATGTGGCGCGGGTGGCGGGGCTGCTTGCGCCAAGGACCGGCGTGGTTGATCTGCCACTGACCGTCGATTGGCCGAACCGTCCGTTGCAAAAGGTTTGCCACGAGACCGGGCGCGCCGCATGGACCGAATGGCGCGTACTGCGGCAGGGCGAGGGCGAGAGCCGGGTGCGGCTAAGCCCGAAGACCGGACGCAGTCATCAGTTGCGGGTGCATATGCTCAGCCTCGGGCATCCGATTCTTGGTGATCCGCTCTATGCCAGCGGCGCGGCGCGGGACTATCCGCGCCTGATGCTACATTCCGAAGAGTTGCGCCTGCGCCACCCCGATGGCGGCGCAGGCGTGAAGTTTCGCGCCAAGGCCCCGTTCTGAGGCGCGGCCCTCACTCGGCGGGCTTTACCTCGAACCCGACCGAGGAATACCATTCGGCCACCGCGCGGATCTCGTCATTGGTCATCTCGGCGGCGATGGGGCTCATCACCTCATGCGTACGCTTGCCGGTTCGGAACGCCTTGAGCTGGGTATCGATATACATCACCGTCTCACCGGCAAGATTGGGTGCATCCTCGATCTGCGCGATGCCATCGGCTCCGTGGCAGGCAATGCAGGCCTCGGGCGCGTTCGCCGGGTCCTGTCCCGGGCCAAGCGTCGCCACCGGTTCCTGCGCGCTGTACCATGCTGCGAGATCGGCAATCGCCTGATCGCTGAGGCCCTTTGCCACCACGCTCATCATTTCATGCACGCGCTGGCCGTCGCGAAAGGCGGTTAGCTGATGTTCGATATAGGCCGGATTCTCGCCGCCGATATGCGGCACGATGGGCATTTTCGCGTGTCCCTCGATGCCGTGACAGGTGCGGCACTGCATGGCCTGCTTGCGCCCGGCCTGCGCGTCGCCCGTCACCTCCTGGGCATAGGACATCTGGGCGAGGAAAATCCCGCCCAGTGCCAGCAACATCATCGGTCGCATCAATTGCCCTCGTAGGAGATCCGGTAGATCGCTCCGGCCAGATCATCGGAGACGAGGATCGAGCCGTCGCGCAGCTGCGCCACGTCGACCGGGCGCCCAAGATATTCGCCATCATCGGTCAGCCAGCCCTCTGCAAAAGGCTCCATCGTGGCGTTGCCCTCGTCATCGATATGGGTGACCATGACGCGCGCGCCCACCGGATCGGTGCGGTTCCACGAGCCATGTTGCGCCGAGAAGATGGCATTCTTGTAATGGTCGGGGAACATGTTGCCGGTGTAAAACGTCATGCCGAGATCGGCGGCATGGGCGATCGTTTCGACGGCGGGCATCACCACGTCTACGGGCACCTCTTCGCCCTTGTACTCGTTGGTGCGCACATCGCCGCCGCCGAACCACGGGTGGCCGAAATGCTGACCCATCTCGGTCTGGCGGTTCAACTCACCGGGCGGTATGTCATCGCCCATGCCGTCAACCTGATTGTCGGTCCACCACAATTCGCCGGTTTCGGGGTGGAAATCCTGGCCGACCGAGTTGCGCACGCCGTAGGTGTAGACCTCGCGGCCGGTGCCGTCGGTGTTCATCCGGATGATGCCGCCGAGGCCCCATTTCCTATACTTGTCCAGCCTGTCCGCCGGGGCCACGTTGAACGGCTGACCGAGCGAGATGTAGATCTTGCCATCCGGCCCGATATCGCAGACCCGCGCGGTGTGGTTGAAGCTTTCCTCGTCCTCGGGGATAAGATCGCCCTTGGCCACGAGGTTGAACGCCGCCACGTCGGGGCTTTCGTAAAAGAACTCGGCGGCGGGGAAGAGCAGAACGCGGTTCTGTTCGGCGATATAGAGGAACCCGTCCGGCGAAAAGCAGGGGCCGTTGGGGATCGAGAATTGCAGCGAGGGCGCGAAATCCTTGACCTCGTCGGCGACGCGATCCTTGTTGCGGTCGGTGACCGACCAGACCTTGTCCTTGCGGGTGCCGACGAAGGTCACGATGCCCTGCGGGCCCACCGCCATGTGGCGCGCATCGGGCACCACGGCGTAAAGCTCGATCTTGAACCCGTCGGGCAGGGTGATCTTGTCCAGCGTAGCCTTGATCCCCTCGGCATAGTCACCGCCCTGCTCGATAAAGGTGAAGTCGGTGACGCCGGTGGTCTGGAAATTCGACAGCTTGTCGAGATTGTCCGGGACGTTCGCCGCCTGCCCCTGCGCCAGACCGGCGGTAAGGGCGAGCGTTGCGATGGATGACAGCAGATGTTTCATTTGGTTCCTCCCTGATACCTCTGTATGTCGGGCCACCGGATCACCGGCAGGCCAATCATCAGCATGTGACCCCACGATGCTGAACCGGCGCACGCTCTCCCCTTCGCACACCCGTAGCGAATACCGTTTGCGTTGTATTCACCAGGCAAGAGCCTATCGCGGTTTCCCCAAAGCGCAAGAGGTTGCTGCGGCCATCCGCTACAGACAAAAGGAGGAGACAAGTGCGGCGCGTCCCCGCTTGCGCGCCGCCGCATGTCGCGGGGCTGGACATTCGCGGCGCATTCTGGCTTTAGATCCCGCATGACCCAGCCGATCTACGCAATCCCCGATATCCACGGTCAGGACGCACTGCTTGCCGCCGCGCTCGATCTCGTGCACCGCGATGGCGGCGCCGAGGCGCGCATCGTCTTTCTCGGCGATCTGGTGGATCGCGGCCCCGATAGCCGCGCCGTGATCGACCGGCTGATGGAGGGGCAGGCCCAGGGCCGCCCCTGGACCGTGCTCAAGGGCAATCACGACCAGCTCTTCCTTGACTTTCTCGACGGCGGCGCGCTCCAGTCCCCGCAGGTCCGCTCTGGTCTGACGTGGCTAAATCCCCGGCTCGGCGGGGATGCGACGCTGGCCTCCTACGGGGTCGGCGCGTCCGAGACCAGCCCCGCCTGGCAGGCCGCCCGGGCCGCCGTGCCCCAGGCGCATCGCGACTGGCTGGCCGACCTGCCGCTCTTTGAGGAGGCGGATGAGTTGCTCTTCGTCCACGCAGGCATCCGCCCCGGCGTTCCCCTCAGTCAACAGAGCGCGACCGATCTGATGTGGATCCGCGAGGGCTTTCTCGACCACACCGCGCCGCATCCCTGGCTTGTCGTGCATGGCCACACCGCGCTCGACTGGCCGCAGCATTTCGGCAACCGCGTCGACCTTGACGGCGGCGCGGGCTATGGCCGCCCGCTCTGGCCTGCGGTGTTTCACGGCCCCATCTGTCATCTGATCACCGACAGCGGACGTGAGTTGCTCGGGCCGGAGGAATGATCCCTGTGCCCGCCATCCCCGCGAAAGCGGGGATCTTCCACATGGCAGTTCCGGGACAGCTGCGAGATCCTTGGATCAAGTCCGAGGATGACGGAACCGTAGAGGCGTGCGGGTGCGTCGGACAGCACGGCCTGCCCAAATGCGCGGTCGCCGCGCGTTGACACCACGTCCGCGTTGCCTTTTGCCCTGTCCTGCCGCTAGGGTCCTACCAACGTAAACCTGGGGGAGGATGACCCATGACCGATATCGTTATTCTGGATGGCTGCCGCACCGCGATAGGTACGTTCGGTGGGGCCCTTGCGGGCACGCCGCCCACCACGCTCGGTGCCACGGTGGCCCGCGAGGCGCTGGCCCGCTCGGGTGTCGAAGGCGGGCAGATCGGTCATGTGGTCTTTGGTCATGTCATCAATACCGAACCACGCGACATGTATGTCAGCCGCGTTGCCGCGATTGACGCAGGGATTCCCGATACGGCCCCGGCAATGAACGTCAACCGTCTCTGCGGGTCGGGCGCGCAGGCCATCGTGTCGGTTGTCCAATCGCTGATGCTGGGTGATGCCGATTTCGGCCTCGCGGGCGGGGCCGAGAACATGAGCCGCTCGCCCTTCATCGTGCCCGATCAGCGGTGGGGCGCCAAGATGGGCGACGTGAAGACGCTCGACATGATGCTGGGCGCGCTCAACTGTCCGTTCGGCACCGGCCATATGGGCGTCACCGCCGAGAATGTCGCGACCGAACATGACATCAGCCGTACTGATCAGGACGCCTTTGCCCTTGAAAGCCAGCGCCGTGCGGCGGATGCGATTTCAGAGGGCCGATTTACATCGCAGATCGTGCCGGTGGAGGTGCGCGTGAAACGCGACATGGTGGCGTTCGACACCGACGAGCACCCCAAGGCAACCACCGCCGAGGCGCTCGCCGGGTTGAAAACCGTGTTCCAGAAGGATGGCACCGTCACAGCCGGCAATGCCAGCGGCATCAATGACGGGGCTGCCGCCCTCGTGCTCGCCCGGGCCGAGGCGGCGGAGGCCGCAGGCCTCAAGCCCCGCGCGCGCGTTCTCGGTTACGCCCATGCCGGGGTGCGCCCCGAGGTGATGGGCATCGGCCCGGTCCCGGCGATCGAGGCTCTGCTCGCCAAGACCGGGCTCAGCGTGGCGGATTTCGACGTGGTGGAATCGAACGAGGCGTTTGCCGCGCAGGCGCTTGCCGTCAACAAGGGGCTTGGCCTCGATCCGGGTCGCGTCAACCCCAATGGTGGGGCCATCGCACTCGGCCATCCGGTGGGGGCGACCGGCGCGATCCTCACGGTCAAGGCGCTTTACGAGTTGGAGCGGACAGGGGGCAAGCGCGCGCTGATCACCATGTGCATCGGCGGCGGTCAGGGTATCGCGCTGGCGATCGAGGCGCTTTGACGGGTTTTTTGATCGGGTGAAGCGGGACGCGTAACCGGCCTTGAGCGGACATAGCGCCCCGCCAGAAGGTGCCGCAGGACGGCCCGGCGATCGCGCGGCACCTTCGGTGCGTTTCGCGCGGGATGCGGTACGACCGCTCGGGGCCCTTCGCGACCCGCGTGATGCTTACCAGTCCACCGGACCCTTGTCGGCGAATTGGTGGACCAGGAAATCAATGAAGGCGCGCACCTTGGGTTGGGTGAATCGCCCCGGCGGGTAGACCGCGTAGATACCCTGCATGTCGACCGGCAGGTCGGGCATCGCATCCTCGACCAGCCCCTGCGTCATCGCCTTGGCGTAAAGGAACGATGGCAGGTAGGCGATACCGAGCCCGGAAATCGCGGCATTGAGCAGCGACTGGCCGTCATTCACACTCAGGCCGCCCGCCGTGCGCACTTGCCGCTTTTCGCCCGAGGGGGCGGTCAGCTTCCAGACCGCGTTGCCCGCCTGACTGGAATAATGCAGCAGCTTGTGCTCGTTGAGATCGTCGATCTTTTGTGGCCGCCCGTATTTCTGGAAATAGGCGGGGCTGGCGATCATGCGCTTGGTGGTCTCGGTCAGTTTGCGGGCGCGCAGCGTGCTGTCCTCCAGCTCGCCGATGCGGATCGCCATGTCGAAGCCTTCGGAAATCAGCTCCACATAACGGTTGTTGAGCACCATGTTGACGGTGATGTCGGGGAATTCGTCCAGGAAAGATCCTAGGATCGGGCTGAGATGGTTGACGCCGAAATCGGTGGCGACCGAGATGCGCAAAAGGCCCGAGGGGTCGGACTGCATCGAGCTGACCAGCGCATCCGCCTCGCCTGCATCATTGAGCACCCGCAGCGCCCGGTCGTAATAGGCAAGACCGATTTCGGTGGGGCTGACGCGGCGTGTCGTGCGGTTGAGCAGACGTGCGCCGAGACGGGCCTCCAGGGACGAAACGTGTTTGGATACGGCGGATTTCGAAATGCCCAGCTTGCGCGCAGCGTCGGTGAACCCACCTTGATCCACCACCGTGGCGAAGGCCTCCATTTCCGTCAGGCGATCCATACTGATACCTCTTCTTGCGTGTCAGGCTCTGTTCTGCCCAATAAATCAGGCACAACTGCGGCGCATGCCCGACAATATCTTGATATTCCGAAGATCGTTCCCGGCGGGGAAACGCGGAAACACCAAGCTGTAAGTGGCGAAACACTGCATCGAGGCGCAACCTGTGTTAGTCTCGGGGCAGGAGGATCTACCATGACACGTATTGCAGCATTAATCACCGCAGGCCTTCTGGCCGTCGCCGCGCCCGCACTCGCCGGGGACACGCCCGCGCCCGAGGGGGCAGACGTCTATTTCGTCAATCTCTCGGACGGCGCGACTGTCGAGGCCCCGGTCACGGTGGTCTTTGGCCTCAAGGGCATGGGCGTGGCGCCTGCCGGCACCGAGAAGGAGAATACCGGCCATCACCATGTGCTGGTCGACCGCCCGCCTTTGGGTGAGGGGCCGGACGGGGCAGAGGAGTTGAACACCAGCCTGCCCGCCGATGAGAACCACATTCATTTCGGCGGCGGTCAGACGCAAGTGAGTCTTGACCTGGAGCCGGGAGAGCACACGCTGCAATTGGTTCTGGGCGACATGAACCATGTGCCGCACGATCCGCCGGTGACGTCCGAGGTAATCACGATTACCGTGGAATAACCCGCCTCAGAGCGTGGCTGCCAGCCGCGTGCCCTGATTAATAGCGCGTTTCGCGTCAAGCTCGGCGGCCACATCCGCGCCGCCGATGACGTGGCACGTCACGCCCTCGGCCTCCAGCGCATCTGCAAGGCTGCGTTCGCTCAACTGTCCGGCGCAGAGCACGATGGTGTCGGCCTCGATGAGTTTGGGTGTCTCGCGCGCCTCGCCAAAGCTGACATGCAGGCCGTCGGCGTCGATGCACTCATAATTGACGCCGCTCACCATCTCGACGCCTTTCATCCGCAGCGCAGCGCGGTGAATCCAGCCGGTGGTCTTGCCCAGCCGCTTGCCGGGGCGTTCGGCCTTGCGCTGCAATAGCGTCACGGCGCGGGCGGGCGGTTCGGGCTGCGGGCCTTGCGGTGCCAGCCCGCCGCGCACCTCTGCGGGGTCGCCCACGCCCCATTCCTCGCGCCACAGCGACAGGTTCTCGGTCGGGCTCTCGCCTTCATGGACGAGGAATTCGGACACGTCGAAACCGATCCCACCCGCGCCCACCACGGCGACGCGCTTGCCCACATTTGCCTTCCCGCGCAGCACGTCGATATAGCTGAGCACGTTTGGGCCGTTCTGCCCGGGGATACCCGGGTCACGCGGGATTACTCCGGTGGCGATGATCACCTCGTCAAAGCCCGCAAGGTCATTCGGCCCGACCTCAACGCCCAGCTTGACCGCGATGCCGGTCTCCTCGACCATCACCTCGAACCAGTCGACGAGGCCGTGAAATTCCTCCTTGCCGGGGATGACGCGGGCCATGTTGAGCTGGCCCCCAAGCCTATCTGCGCGGTCGAAGAGCGTGACCTTGTGTCCGCGCTCTGCCGCCGTGATCGCGGCCGAGAGGCCCGCAGGCCCGGCACCGACAACAGCGATGCGTTTCGGCGTGTCGGCGGGGGTGATTGTCAATTCGGTCTCGTGGCAGGCGCGCGGATTGACGAGGCAGGAGGTGAGCTTGCCCGAAAAGGTGTGATCGAGGCAGGCCTGATTGCAGGCGATGCAGGGGGCGATGGTCTGGCTGCGCCTCTCCGCCGCCTTGTTGACAAAATCCGCATCGGCCAGGAACGGTCGCGCCATCGACACCATGTCGGCCACGCCCTGCGCGATCAGGTCTTCGCCTACCTCCGGCGTGTTGATCCGGTTCGAGGTGATGACGGGAATGCTCACCTTGCCCATCAGCTTTTGCGTGACCCAGGCCCAGCCCGCGCGCGGGACGGAGGTGGCGATGGTCGGCACCCGCGCCTCGTGCCAGCCGATGCCGGTATTGAGGATCGAAGCCCCCGCCGCCTCGACCGCCTGGGCCAGTTGCACTACCTCGGCGTGGGTGCTGCCCTCGGGGATGAGGTCGATCATCGACAGGCGGTAGATCAGGATGAAGTCGGGGCCGACGGCCTCGCGGGTGCGGCGCACCACCTCGATGGGAAGGCGCATCCGGTTCTCATAAGAGCCGCCCCAGCGATCCGTGCGCTTGTTGGTGTGGGTGACGAGAAACTGGTTGAGGAAATAGCCCTCGGAGCCCATGATCTCGACCCCGTCATAGCCCGCCTCGCGGGCGCGTTCCGCCGCGGTGACGATATCGGCGATCTGCTTTTCGATGCCGTCCTCGTCGAGTTCGGTGGGCACGAAAGGCGATATCGGCGATTTGATTGCCGAGGGGGCGACGCATTCCTTGCCGTAGGCGTAGCGCCCGGCGTGCAGGATCTGCATGGCAATGAGCCCGCCCGCGGCATGCACCCGGTCGGTGACGACGCGGTGATTGGCGATATCCTCGGGCGTGAAGAGACCCGCCGCGCCAGGGAATACGCCGCCCTCGCGGTTGGGGGCCATGCCGCCGGTGACCATCAGGCCCACACCACCGCGCGCGCGGGCGGCATAAAATTCGGCCACCCGGTTCCAGTCCCGCGTCTCCTCCAACCCGGTGTGCATGGAGCCCATGAGCACGCGGTTCTTGAGCGTCACATGGCCCAGATCGAGGGGGGCAAGAAGGTGAGGATAATCGGTCATGGCTCTCTCCCTTGGTTCAAGCAATCTCAGAAAAGTTGACAGGTTCTTTCGGTTCGAAATTGCGCCAGAACATGCGCATTGATGCCTCGCCTGCGCGCGCTTGTCACCCATGAACGCTGCGTTACGTGGGGTGGGTGAGGGGCTGTGTTGCGGTAGGTTGTGGCGAGTCTTCGGAATTTGGAGAACTGAGCACGTCCAGTTGCATGCGGTTGTTGAAAAGTAGGATGCCAAGGTCCCAAGAACCGAAAGGCTGTCGTTTTGGCGCTGAAACTGACTGTTGATAAGGCGACAATAAGAATAAGGCACCTCCGGCGATGCTAGACAAGTTGTAAACCTGTCCGAAAATGTAGGACAACTTCATCAGCGCGGGCCACAGCCCGAACGACACGCCGAGCACCCGCGACACCGACAGGATCATGCGCGTGAGGCGCAGGCCCAACTGGCTGACCACCCGGCCGCGCAGGTGGATCAGTCACCCCGCGCGCACCCCCGACACGCGCTGTCCGAGCGGCTATCCTAAGGGGGCTGACAGCACGCCAAGGATGGCATGCGCGCCAGCAATGCCGCATTACCCAGAGCGAAAGCCCTGTTGCCTGCGCGTCGGGCGTGTCTAGACAGGCTCCGACACCGGATCACCGGCCCCCGCGCCGATATCCCAGAACAGCCCCGCCATTAGCCGCAGCGCGTCGCGGCAGACGGGTTTCAGGACATGCTCATCGGGCGCATGCTGCGAACAGCCGCGATAGGAATGCGGCACCCACACGGTGGGAAGGCCGAGGATTTCGGCAAAGGCGTCATTGGGTAGCGATCCTGCCAGATTGGGCAGCACATGCGGTGCCTGCCCCGATGTCCGCTCCAGTGACGCGGCGGTGAATTTTACCCAAGGGTGATCGGGGTCGAGCCGCGTGGCGCGGAAGAACCCGCGATCGTGCGGCACGATCTCGACCGCCTCGAACCCCTTCGCATCCAGATGCCGCCGTAGCGCGGGCAGGATATCTTCGGGCGTCGTGCCCACCACATAGCGCAACTGACAGGTCGCGCGTGCATGGGCTGAAATGGCATTGACCGGGGCCTCAGGCACGCCGCTCTTCATGGCCAGAATGGCAAAGCTGTTCCAGCCATAGGCGCGTTCGGCGGGGGTCAGGCTTTCCTCGCCCCAGTCGGGGTCGATCGCCGGGCCGTCGCCGCCCTCGATTGGCAAGCCGCCCAAGGCCGCGCGCACGCTGTTGCTCAGACTGTCGGGCCGCCATTCGGGAATGCGGATCTGCCCGCGCGCATCGGTGATGGATGACAGCGCCTGCGCCAGGATCATCGCCGGATCGGCGAGCAATCCGCCCCAATTGCCCGAATGATGCGCCCCTTCGCGCAGATCAACCACCAGATCAAACGTTACGCCCCCGCGCGAGCCCATGAACATGGTGGGCGTCTCGGGCTGCAACCGCGGGCCGTCCGAGGCGATCAGCACATCGGTCTTGAGCGCGTCCTTGTTGGCGGCAAAGAAATCATGCAGCCCCGGCGATCCGGTTTCCTCGCCGGTCTCGATCACGATCCGGCAGTTGAACCCCAATTGCCCGCGCGCCGCGATCACCGCCTCCATCGCCGCGATGTTGATCAGGTGCTGTCCCTTGTTGTCGGCGGTGCCGCGCCCATAGAGGCGATCACCCTCCTCGACCAGTTTGAAGGGATGCAGCCCCTCGCGCCACTGATCGGTCTGCGCGCGGATGACATCGCCATGCCCATAGCTCAGGATCGTGGGCAGGTCGTCGCCCTCGTGCCGTTCCCCCACCAGCAGCGGGCCCGCCCCCGGTGCGGGATTGTCGTGGATGGCACAGGCAAAGCCCATGCCCGTCAGCCGTGGCAGCATCGCCTCGTTCAGATAGCGCAGCAGTTCCGGGGCCTGATCGGGGTTCTGGCTCTCGGTCTCATAGGCTACCAGATCGGCCAGGTCGGTCTGAAACCGGCCGTCATCGAAGTAATCGGAAATCGTGGTGATCGCGGCATCTCTGGTCATGATGGTCCTGTCTGTTCTTCTGAAACGGCGTCACCCCAGGGTGACATGATCTCGGTGCAGCCGGTGTTCACTGCGCCCCGCCGCATCACCCCCGCAGGGCAGGCAAAGGCATAGGGGAACGGGCTGCGCCGGGTGGTATGCACGGTATATTCACTGCGCAGACGCGCCAGCACCGCATCGGGCAGCGTCTCATCGGCGACCACCGCCGCCGCCCCCGACACGTCGATGCGCGGATGATGAAAGGCCGCGCCAATCTCCATCCCGTAATCGGCGACAAACGACGCCATCTGCACCATTGCCGAGACGATCTTGCGCCCGCCCGAGGCACCGAAGGCAAACCGCGCCTCGCCCGCCGCGCCCAAAATCGGGCAGACATTCATCAGGCAGCGCTTGCCGGGGGCCAGCGAATTGGGCCGCCCCGGCACAGGATCGAACCACATGATCCCGTTGTTCATGGTGAACCCGGTCGAGGGCGACACCACCCGCGACCCGAAAATCGACAGCAGCGTCTGGGTCTGCGCCACCATGTTGCCCTGCCGGTCCACCACCGAGAAATGCGTGGTGCAGCCGGAATGCGCCTCGCTCTCGCCGGTGTCGCCCATCGACGCCAGCCGCTTGGCATAGGCCGCGTTCAAGCCGTCCGCATAGGCGGCAAACCCGTCGGCACCGGGCTGCGCCCCCATCTCCCGGCCCTCTATCACCCGCAATGCATCGGCAAAGGTCGGCCCGGCGGTCAGCCCCGGCGGAACATCGAACCGCGCGCCGCGATAATCGACGCACAGCGGGTCGCGAAACACCGCCTCATACCCGCGCAGATCGTCATGGCTCAGGCTGCCGCCCTTGGCCTGAATGTCGGCGGCCATCGCCGCCCCCAGATCACCATCGTAAAGCGCCCGCGCGCCATGCCGCGCGATCTGATCGAGACTGTCGGCCATCCGCGCCTGATCCAGCCGCTTTTCCGCCAGCGCCGTCCAACCCGAGATCGTCGGCCACTGCCCGTCCTCCAGAAAGAGGGCGGCGGCATCCGCATCCTTTGCCAGTTCCCGCGTTGTCGAGGCGATGATCAGCGCGGCATACCAATCGACCAGCATCCCCTCGCGGGCATGGGCGATGGCCGGCACCAACAGATCGGCCCAGGGCATCCGGCCATAGCGCGCATGCATCCGCCCCATGCCGTCAACCAGTCCCGGCACCGCCACGGCGGTGGCCCCTTGCACGTTGCGGTCGCCCTCGACCTGCTCCCACGGGAAGAGATCGCCCGCCACACCCTTACCGGTCAGCGGATAATCGGCGGGATCAAGGGCGACCGGCGCGCGCATGCCGTAATCCAGCGCCTGGGCCTGACCGTCCTCTGCGCGCCACAGCATCAGCGCGCCGCCCCCTGCCGGGCCGCTCATCCATGGCTCCAGCACGCCCACGGCAAAGGAGGTGGCAATCGCGGCATCCACCGCATCGCCGCCCGCCGCCAGCACATCCGCCCCGGCCTGCGCGGCCAGCCGGTGCTGGGCGGCAACGATGCCGTATTCGGTCTCAATGACGGTCTTGGTTGTGGTCGCCGTGCGCGATAGATTTACTGACATCTCAAGCCGCCTTTGGATTGTGCATCGGGCTTAGCGGATCGTGCAGGTGACATTCCACCCGCCCCGCCGACGTCTCGACGGCACGCGGTGCGGTGGTCTTGCACAGGTCCGTCGCCATCGGGCAGCGCGGGTGGAAATGACAGCCCGACGGCGGATCAATCGGATTGGGATAGGCCATGCCAAGCTGCGTGTCGGGCACGCCCAAGCCCGGCTCCGGCGTCAGCACCGACTTCAAGAGCGCCTGCGTATAAGGATGCGCGGCCTCATCGAACAGCCCCGCGACACCCGCCTCCTCGACGATGCGCCCCAGATACATCACCGCAACCCGCGTCGCCAGATGCTCCACCACCGCCAGATCATGGCTGATGAACAGATAGGTCAGCCCGAACTCGCGGCGCAGATCGCCCAGCAGGTTCAGGATCTGGCTCTGCACCGACACATCCAGCGCCGAGGTCGGCTCGTCGCAGATCACGATCTCGGGCTTCATGATCAGCGCCCGCGCAATCGCCACGCGTTGCCGCTGCCCACCCGACATCTGGCTGGGAAAGGTGTTCATCACCCGCGCGGGCAGACCGACGATATCGAGGATCGAGCGCACTTCCTTTTCCCAATGCGCCCGGTCGCCGATGCCATGCACCCGCAAGGGCAGCGACACGATGTCAAAAATGCTCTTGCGCGGATTGAGCGACGAATAGGGATCCTGAAAGATCGGCTGAATTCGCCGCGCCAGCGTCATGCGGTCCTGCGCGCCGATCTCTTCGCCATCGACCAGAACCTGCCCCGCCGTGGGTGCCTCTAGCCCCAAGAGGATTTTGGCCAGCGTAGACTTGCCACAGCCTGATTCACCCACCAGCCCCAGCACCTCGCCGCGCGGCAGCGAGAGCGACACGTCGTTGACCGCCGTCAGGGGCCGCGCGGTGCCGAAAAGGCCCTGCTTGACGTGATAGGTCTTGGTCACGCCGCGCAGTTCCAGAACAGCGGATGCAGATGCGTTGCTCATGCGGTGACCTCCTCTTCGGCATGGCGTTTGCCGTCGGGGTGAATGCAGCGAAACATATGCGTGCCCTCTTCCCGGCGCGGGATATCGGCCTTGCACTCCGCCTGCGCAAACGGACAGCGCGTGCGAAATGCGCAGCCCTGCACATCGCCGATCAGCGACGGCACGATACCTGGAATGGTGCCCAGCGTGCTGCCCCGCTCGGTCTTGCCCGGCTGCGGAATGCAGCGCAGCAATCCGCGCGTATAGGGGTGCGACGGCGTGTTGAACACATCGGTCGCCGGGCCGGTCTCCACCAACTCGCCCGCATACATCACCGCCACCTTGTCAGCCACGCGCGCGACCACGCCCAGATCATGGGTAATCAGGATCATCGCCATGTTCATCTCGCGCCCCAGATCATAAAGCAGCCGCAGAATCTGCGCCTGAATGGTGACGTCGAGCGCGGTCGTCGGCTCATCCGCGATAATCAGTTCCGGCTCGCACATCAGCGCCATGGCGATCATCACCCGCTGCCGCAACCCGCCCGACAATTGATGCGGATACTGGCCCAGACGGCTGCGCGCGGCGGTGATCCCGACCTTTTCGAGCAGTTCCACCGCACGATCCCGCGCCGCCTCGCGCCCCACGGATTTGTGCAACAGCAGCGCCTCGGTCAGTTGATCACCGATCGTATAGGCCGGGTTGAGCGAGGTCATCGGCTCCTGAAAGATCATCGCCATGCGATCACCGCGCAGGGCGCGCATGGCGCGCGGCTTGGCGGTCAGGATATCCGTGCCATCGAAATCCATCCGGTCGGCGCTGCGCCGGATGGTCTTGCCCAACAGGCCCATCAGCGCCAGCGAGGTCAGCGACTTGCCCGACCCGCTCTCACCCACGATGCACAGCGTCTCGCCGCGCATCAGGTCGAAATCAATGCCACGCACCGCGTGCAATATGCCGCCACCCACGGGAATATCCAGCGTCAGGTTGCGCACGCTCAACAGGGGGGTCTCCATGGTCTCAGCTCCGGTTTTCGGGGGCGGTGACGTCGCGCAGACCGTCACCCATCAGGTTGATCGCCAGCACGAGGATGAACAGCACGGCCCCGGGGATCAGCACCATCCACGGCTCGAAGAGCATCATGTTCTTGCCCTCCGACACCATCAGGCCCCAGCTTGGGGTGGGCGGCTGTACACCGAGGCCAAGGAACGATAGCGCCGCCTCAAGCAGGATCGCATGCGCCATTTCCAGCGTCACAACGACGATCAGGTTATTGGCGATATTGGGCATGATCTCGGACAGGATCACCCGCGGGGTCGAGGCACCGATCGCCCGCGCGGCGGCCACGTATTCGCGGCCCCGCACCTGAAGCGTCGAGGCGCGCATCACCACCGCGAACCGGTCCCAGAGCAAGAGCCCCAGCACCACGATCACCACCTGAAGCGATCCACCCAGAATGGCGACCACCGCAAGGGCCACAAGAACCACCGGCATCGCCAGCCGCACGTTGATGAGAAACGTCACCACCATGTCCACGCGGCCGCCAAAGTATCCGGCGGCCACGCCCATCGCGGTACCGATCACGCCCGAGATCAGCGCCGCGATCACCCCGATCATTAGCGACACGCGCGCACCATAGATCAACCGCGACAGGTAATCGCGTCCCAGATGATCAGTGCCCAGCGGATGCTCCCAGTCGCCGCCCAGAAACACCGGCGGCTCCATCCGGGTCATCAGGCTTTGGGCATAAGGGTCATGCGGGGCCAGCAGCGGCGCAAAGATCGCGATCAGCGTGAGGATCACCAGCACGACGACGCCGATCATCAGGCCCTGATGGCCAACCACGCGCTTGCGTAACATCTGCCCGGGTGTCGGGCCGGTGATCTCTGCCAGAATCGGATCCTGCGTATCAGGTTGGGTCATCTCAGCTGCTCCGCATACGGGGGTCGAGCCAGGCATTCAGCACATCGGCCAGAAAGGTGAAGACGATGTAGAACATCGAAAAGACGAGGATCAGCGCCTGCACCGTCGGCAGATCGTTGCGCGCGATACTCTCCCACGCAAGGAACCCCGCCCCGTGCAGCGCAAAGATCGACTCGACCACGATCGAGCCACCCAGCATGAAGCCCATCTGCACCGCAGCCAGCGACACCACCGGAATGATCGCGTTACGCAGCGCGTGCCGGAACAGCACCCGGCCCTCCGGCGCGCCCTTGGCCCGCGCGGTGCGGATGTAATCCGACGACAGCACATCGAGCATCCCGGCCCGCGTCAGGCGCATGATCGCGGGCATCGCGTAATAACCCAACACGATGGTCGGCATGATGAAATGCGCAGGTGTTGACGCGCCCGAGGGCGGCAGCCAGCCCAGTTGAATGGCAAAGATCACGATCAGTATCAGGCCGAACCAGAAGCTCGGCATCGCCTGCCCTGCCACCGACAGGAACAACGCCGCCCGGTCGATGATCGAATTCGGGCGGATCGCAGCGGCCACGCCCAGCGGTACGGCGGTCAACAGCGCGAAACTGATCCCGCAAACGCCCAGCGTCATGGTCACGCCCAGCCTATCGACGATCAACGACGACACCGGCAGGCGGAAATAATAGCTTTCCCCGAAATTGAACTGCAGCGCAGAAATCAGCCAGTCGCCGTATTGCACCAGCATCGGACGATCAAAGCCATAGAGCTTGCGCACCGCCTCGATATCCTCGCCACTCGCGGTCTCGCCTGCCAGCGCCGCCGCAGGATCGCCCGCCATGAACAGCAGGCTGAAGCTGATGAAGGACACGGTAAAGGCCACCAGAACGGCAAGGCCAAGTCGTTTGAGAATGAACACGAGCACGGTCAGGCCCCTCGTTTACTGGCAGGTCGCGGGATGTGCGGGCGACGGGGGATACGGAGGGCCGCAGGCGCGGCCCCCCGCTCAGACGGTGCGGATCACTTCCACTCCATCGTGGTGAACCGCAGCACCTCGTCGGCGGTCGGTGTGTATTCCACCTCGTTGGTGGACACGTAGTTGGTGTTGTACGAGAACATCGGCGCCCAATAGGCCTGCTCGGTGATCCGCTTGATGGCCTTGGTGTAATGTTCCACCCGGGTGTCGGGATCGGTCGCGCTGTCGGCCACCTCCAGATCGGCCAGCACCTGATCATCCCGCGCATCGTCCAGAGAGCCGTGCTTGAAGAACTGGCTGACCATCGCCGAGGCATCGTTGACCGAGAAGCTGCCCCAGGTCAGGAAGGCCAACGGCACATCGCCGGTCATGTTCAACTCACGCAGCGCAGAGTACTGCAGGAACTTGAAGTCTGACTTGATGCCGACGGCATTGAGATAGCTCAGGATCGCCTCGGCATATTCCCGGTCGCGATAGGCGTAGAGCTCGGTTGTGAACCCATCTGGATAACCCGCCTCGGCCAGCAGCGCCTTTGCCTTCTCGGGGTCGTATTCATAGGTCTCGGCGGCCTCTTCCACGCAGCCGAACTGGCTGGGGAAACACGGCGTCCAGACCACCTTGGATTTGCCCTTGAGCAGCGCCGCCACCAGCTCTTCGCGGTTGATCGCGTGGTTGACGGCTTGGCGCACCTTGAGGTTGGTGAATGGCGTGTCGCCCGAGCGCCCGGCGGCATCCATCGACAGATACCCGACCCGCATCGTGGATTCGTTGGTGACCGTGAACTGATCCATCTCCGCCAGCTTCTCGGCCTGGTCCGCAGGCACCTGCCAGATCAGGTCGAGCGAACCGCTGAACAGCTCGGCCATCTGCGTGTTGACGTCCGGTATGGTGCGGATATCGACATTGGTAATTTCGGGCTGACCCTTGGGGCTGTCATGGTAAGTCTCGTTCCTCTCCAGAACGAAATGCTGCCCCGGCGTGACCGACACCACCTTGTAGGGGCCGGTGCCCACGGGCTCCAGACCCATGCCCGACGGGCCCGCCTCGGCGTAATACTCGTTGGGATACATCGACACCGGGCCGGACAGAAATTCGATTGCCGCCGGGAACTTGTCCTTGAGATGGATGCGCACGGTATACTCGTCGATCTTCTCGGCGGATTTCATCCAGTTGACATTGCGCTGCGTCTTGACGCCGTTTTCTTCCTTGGCCACGAAATTGACCGTGTAGACCACGTCATCGGCGTTGAACGGCTCGCCATTGTGAAAGGTCACGCCTTCGCGCAGCTTGAATTCAAGCGTCAGGTCGTCGATCCACTCCCAGGACGTGGCAAGGTTGCCCTTGTATTCGTTGGTGGCCGGATCGCGGTAGATCAGCCCGTCCCAGATCGCGCGTTGCAAAACGACGCCCTCGCGCGACGAGTTGAAGTAGCTGTCGACGTTCTCCAGCTCCTTGGTGAAGGCCACGCGCAGCGTGTCATTGGCCTTGTCGGCATAAGCCGCACCAGACGCCGCGACGATCGCCAGACCGGCAATCGCATGTCTCAAAGAGGACTGTTTCATGTCTCTCTCCCTATGTTGGTCGCGCGCCGATATGGCGAGGCGCGTGATGTTGGCTTTTCGTTGACGTATCATATTATGATACGTATAATCGCCATATGATCCATTAATGCGGACATCCTTCACCACGTCAAGCCCGGGTTGCGACATCCCGCCACATTATACGAGCGATGCATGAAAACAAAGCAGGATACCCTCTACGTCGGATCGCTCGCCAAGGGGTTGCGCCTGCTGCGCGCCTTCGACGAGGGCCATACCGACCTGTCGCTCAGTGAACTCGCGCAGCGCACCGGACTGGACAAGAGCGCCACACAGCGCCTCGCCAACACGCTGCATGTCGAGGGCATGCTCGACAAGGACCCGGCCACGCGCCGATTTCGCCCCTCCCATGCCTGGCTACAACTGGCCTATGCGTACTATTGGTCCGACCCGCTGATCGGTCAGGCCATGCCCAAGCTCATCAACCTCAGCCAGGAATTGGGCGAGACGGTGAACCTTGCCGAGATCTCCGGCGATCACATCATCTATGTCAGTCGCCTGCCCTGCAAACGCACCTATTTCGCGGCCACCATCATCGGGCGGCGTCTGCCCGCGCTCTCCACCTCGGGTGGGCGCGCGATGATCGCCACCTTCCCCGAAGACGAGCGCCGCCACGCAATCGAGACATGGCCGATCACCCCCTTCACCCCCAGTACGACCCTCGACCGCGCCCTGATCGCCACCAGCATCGATGACGCCGCTCGCGACGGCTTTGCCGTCTCCACCGGACAGATGATTCTCAACGAGATCGGCGTCGCCAGCCCGATCATCGGCCATGACGGGCGCGCCTGCGCCGCCGTGCAATGCTCGGTCTCGGCCCATACCTGGACACGCGAACGCATCGTCGCCGAGATACTGCCCAAGCTGCAGGACACCGCCAACGCGATTTCCCCCGCCTTCCGTGCGCATCGCGCAGGCTGGGACTGACCGGCGCGCACCGGAAACGAGTATGCCCGCCGGTGCGGCAGGTATTCGGCCCGGACGTGACCGGTGATCTTACCGCGCGCCGACGCGCAGGGCGGCACCAGACCCCTCGGGTCTGCGCCCGCGACCGAACCGGACCGCAGCATCGCACCACGGCGCGCGCGCCGCAGGCAAAGCGGCGCGCCCAACCTCGGATCATTGAGCTTGTGGCGCATCTCGGGCCGGTTGGTGCCCGCGACGCTTGTCCGCAAGCGCGGAACCACGCGGTCTAAAGCAGGCCACTGGGACCGGATCATGGACGCGACCGCCAGGTAGATCAGCCCATGGAATTCGGGCGCGCAGAACATGGAAAATCCCGTTGATCACACGCCGGTCATCACCGCACCTCTTGACCCCGCGTCTTGTTGGGCAAGACCGCTTTGCTGAGTTCCCATTCCAGATCGCTCATGTCTGATCGCGGCATTTGACTGCTCCCGCCATTGATGTCGCGAGGATTGAATCACAAACACATGCGATAGATTAGGAATCCATGGATGTGCTGCCTAGTCCTCGCCGTCCACCCGGCCCCGTAATGCCTTGACTTCGCCACGAACCTTCTTGGCCTTGAGGCGGCGTTTCTTGGCACCGAGGGTGGGACGTGTCGGGATGCGGCGTTTGGGTTTGACCGTGGCCTGCAGGATCAGGTCGGCCAGACGGTCGCGGACGATGTCGCGGTTGCGGGTTTGGCTGCGGGTTTCGTCGCATTGCAGGACGAGCGCGCCTTCCTTGGTCCAGCGCCGCCCCGCAAGCCGTTTGAGCCGCGCCTTGACTGGGTCGGGCAGATTGGGTGAGCGCTCGGCCTCGAAGCGCAATTCGACCGCGCTCGCCACCTTGTTGACGTTCTGTCCGCCGGGGCCGGAGGCGCGGATGAACTGCTCGGTCAGTTCCCAATCCTCGATGGCGATCTGGTCTGTGATCCTCAGCATGGGGCGGTCCCGTTGACGACGTTTTGATTTCTGGCAGGCGTGGCAATTCAAAAGGGCCGCCCCGGATGGGAGCGGCCCTCTAGAAGCTACGGAGGTGGGCCGGTTAGGCGCACCAATCCGGGTGGCTTTCGCCTCGGGGCTGCCCTAGACGGCGGCCTCCCGAACTGTTCCGACACCTCGCTCCAATACCTCTATAGACACTGGACCACCTCCTTTCGCATTGTTGAACCTGACCCGAGCCTGCCACAAATTTCACCCATGTCAAAACAAAATCATGTGGCGGCGAAGAAATTTGACGCAGGATGCTGATTTATTGATCTTGCAGCACGGCCACGCATTGGCGCGGTAGATCTTCCATCGTCAGTTCGCGGCGGGGCTTGGGCTTTGGTGCGTCCGGGTCGGGCGGCGGCGGGTTGAGGATGTTGCGCACCCACTGCTCGGCCTCGGCGCAGCCATCGCCGGGCGGGGGGGCGACCTGCTCGACGCAGCCGCGCGCCTTGTCGGGGCAGTTCAGGCGGACGTGGAAATGATAGTGATGGCCCCACCACGGCCGGACCTTGCGCAGCCATGCGCGGTCGCCGGTCTCCTCGCGGCACATCTGCGCCTTGGCCCCCGGAAAGATGAAGATGCGCGCGGTGCGCGGGTCCTGGGCGGCGGCCTTTACGATTTCATGGTGCGCGCGGGTCCAGTTGCCGTTGATATAGGCGCCATTGGCCCGGCGCATGGAAATCGACGAGATATTCTCGCGCGCCGTGCGGCTGAGGGCCATGTTATCGGCGGGGCGCAGCCAGATATCGGCGTCGAGCCCCATCTGGTGGCTGCGATGCCCCGATAGCATCGGGCCGCCTCGTGGCTGGCTGATATCGCCCACGTAGATGCCGTTCCAGCCCGGTTGCGCTGCGGCCTTGCGCGAGAGGTCTTGCAGCAGGTCGATGGTCTCGGGGTGGCCCCAGTTGCGATTGCGGCTGAGGCGCATGGCCTGCCATGTGGGCCCGGTCTCTGGCAGGGCCACGGCCCCCGCGATGCAGCCCTTGGCATAGCTGCCATAGGCGGCGGGGGCGTGTTCGGAGCCTTGCCCTTGCGCGCCGAAAAGCTGTTTGGCCTGCACGCCTTGCATGGCCGCAGGGATGCTCTGGCTAGAGACGATGCCGGGGGCCTGCGCCTCCGGCGCGGGTTGCGTGCAGGCCGCAAAGCCCAGACAAAGTGCGGCTGTTATGACGATCCGGCCCATTGTTCCCTGTCCCCTTCCGCGTTGACCCAGCGTAGCAGCACAAGGCCGATCAGGAAAAGGAAAATCACCGGTGAGATGCCGATCCGGGCGCTGTCCGAGAGCGAGGTCACGAGGCCGATCAGCGCCGGGGCGAGAAACGCCGTGGCCCGCCCCGAAAGGCCATAGAGGCCGAAATTTTCGGTCGGGGTCGCGGGGTCGGTATGGCGCACCATGAGCGTGCGGCTTGCGGCCTGAACCGTGCCGCCCAGGCCCCCGATCAGCACGCCGCAGCCGAAGAAGATCGCGTCGGGGAGGGTGGAGCCGGGGGCCAGCACAATGCCGAAGATCTGATTGCGATCCATGCCGACGACCATGACGCAGACCGCGATCAGCCCCCAGATCGCCGCGATGATCACTGGCTTGGGGCCGAAGCGCGCATCGAGCCTGCCGCCCACCCAGCTGAAGACCGCCGCCGAGATCGCGCCGATGATGCCGAAGATGCCGACCGAGGTGATCGACCAGTCGAGCACCAGGATCGCATAGGTGCCGCCAAAGCCGTAAAGCCCGTTGAGCGCGTCGCGGTAGAACATCGACGAGCCGAGATAGGTGCTGAGGCTGAGGCGGTGGCGCAGCCCCTTGACCGTCTTGGCCAGCAGCCCGAGCGCATCGCCGATGCCGCGCCCCGTGCCCGCAGGCCCGGTGTCGCGCACCCAGAGGAAATAGGGGATCATGAAGACTGCGAACCAGAGCGCGGTGAACGGCCCGACAAAGCGCGTGCCCTCGCGTGTGGCGGCGTCAAGACCGAAGGCCGGCTCAAAGCCGATCAGGGTCTTGCCGCTGGGCTGTTCGACAAAGAGCGCCAGCATGATGAGCAGCGATACCACCCCGGCCACATAGCCGAAGGCAAAGCCCGAGCCTGAGATCGCGCCAACCTCGTCCTGCGTGCCGAGCGAGGGCAGTTGCGAGTTGATGAAGATGAGCGCGTATTCCGCGCCGATAAAGCCAAGGCCAAAGGCGATGAGCCCGAACCACAGGTTCGCGCCGTCCGGGGTCATCCCCCAGATCGAGGCGGCCCCGGTGACGTACATCAGTGAAAATACGATGATCCACGGCAGCCGTCGCCCGGTGGTGTCGGCAAAGGCCCCCATGATCGGCGCGCCGAGGCCGATGATCAGGCCGGTCACCGTCAGACAATAGGACCACATGGCTTGCGCACGCGCATCGGCGATGTCTTCGGTCAGCCCGGTTGACATGAAGTAATCGGAGGCGACCGAGGCGAAATAGGGACCGAAGATGAAGGTGATCAGCAGGGTGTGATAGGGTTGGCTGGCCCAGTCGAAAAAAAACCAGCCCCAGATACGCTTTCGCTTGGAAATACCCGTCATGCCTGCCCCAATGATCTTTGGGGGATATGAGCCCGGCAGGCGCGCGGGTGCAAGTTATTCTTGCACGGCGTCCTGCATCGGGGGCCAGGGGCGCAGGGCATCGGCCTCGATCCAGGCACGCACCCAGTCGGGTTGCGGCGGGCAGGGGGTGTCGCTGCCCAGTTCGACCATGACGGTCTCGGGCGGGACGATGCCGCCCTTGCCGGTCACGGCAGAGCGATAGAGGATGTGGTTGGCGCATTCCCCGTCGGATCTCCACATGGATTGTTCGACATAGACGAACTTGTCATCCCACCACGCGAGGCGCGAGCGCATCTCGACGCGGTCAAACATGCGGATGCGGCGGCGGTAGCGCACGCTTGCCCCGGCCATGGTCAGGCCCCAACGCTTGGCGCGCAGGACCTTGATCAGCCCCACGCGCCCCGCGAGCGGAATGCGCCCCAGATCGTAGAGCGTGAGCGTGCGCCCGTTGTTCAGCTCCATCCACAGGTCGATATCCCAGGGCAGGCAATAATGTTGCGACACATGCAGCCCCGTCACCGGCAGGGCGGGCGATTTGCGATGCTTGTAGAGCTGCCAGATCAGGCGCAGGACGGGATACATGGGCGGGTCTCCTTTGACCCGCGCCTGCCACCCTTGGGCGCTATGGTCAACCGCGACCGCGCGTCAGGCTTGCGCTCAGGGGCAGGCTTGCTTAGGTGAGAGGCGTTTCTGAGCCAAAGGACCACCGCCCATGCAATCGCTTTTCCAGATCCTGATGCTGCTGCTCGATATCGTGTGGTTCTTCATCCTCGCGCATGTGATCATGTCGTGGCTGATCAATTTCCAGGTGCTGAACCTGCAACAGCAATTTGTTGCGCAGATCTGGTACGGGCTCAACCGTCTGCTGGAGCCGATCTATTCCCGCGTGCGCCGGTTCCTGCCGCCGATGTCAGGCATCGACCTGGCCCCCCTCGTGGTGCTGGTGGCGGTCTATGCACTGCGGATCATCCTGATCAACAACGCGGCGGCGTTTTACTGATCCGGGGTCTTGTTCACCGAATCTTGGTGTGAAACACTGACTGTAAGAGCAGATATATAAAATCTTACAGGACTGCCATGCCGAGCGCTGCCACGCTTTTGCGCGATGTCTACGGGTTCGATGCGTTTAGGCCCGGACAGGAAGAGATCGTTCACACCGTTGCCAGTGGGTGCAACACGCTGGCGATCATGCCCACGGGGGGCGGTAAATCCCTGTGCTTCCAACTGCCTGCGCTGCTGCGTGACGGGGTGACGGTGGTCATCTCGCCGCTGATTGCGCTGATGCGCGATCAGGTGCGGGGGCTGCGCGCAGCGGGGGTCGAGGCGGGGGCGCTGACCTCGGGCAATACCGAAGAAGAGACGGCAGAGGTCTGGCAGGCGCTGGAGGCGGGGCGGCTCAAGCTGCTATACATGGCCCCGGAACGGCTGGCATCGGGGGCTACGCGCGGGATGTTGCGGCGCATCGGTGTCAGCCTGATTGCCGTGGACGAGGCGCATTGCGTTAGCCAATGGGGCCATGATTTCCGTCCCGATTACCTGGCGATTGGGGAACTCAGGCGCGCCTTGGGAGTGCCACTCGCCGCCTTCACCGCCACCGCCGATGCCGAGACGCAAGCCGAGATCGTGGACAAGCTCTTTGACGGGCAGCCGCCGCAGACCTTTTTGCATGGGTTTGACCGGCCCAATATCCACCTCGCCTTTTCCGCCAAGGACGCGCCGCGCCAGCAGATCATGGGCTTTGCCGCCGCGCGCAAGGGGCAGTCGGGTATCGTCTATTGCGGCACCCGCGCCAAGACCGAGAGCCTTGCGCAGGCGCTGTCGCAGGCCGGCCACAATGCCTGCGCCTATCACGGCGGGATGGAGCCGCAAGCCCGCCGCCGGGTGGAGCATCGGTTCAACACCGAGGACGGGCTGATCGTGGTGGCGACGGTGGCCTTTGGCATGGGTGTGGACAAGCCTGATATCCGCTGGGTCGCCCATGCCGATCTGCCCAAGAGCATCGAGGCCTATTATCAGGAAATCGGTCGCGCGGGCCGTGATGGCGCGCCTGCCGAGACGCTGACCCTCTTTGGTCCCGACGATATCCGCCTGCGTCGCTCGCAGATCGACGAGGGGCTGGCCCCGCCGGCACGCCGCATGGCGGATCACGGGCGACTCAATGCGCTCCTGGGTCTCGCCGAGGCGCTGACGTGCCGCCGTGTCACGCTGCTCGGCTATTTCGGCGAGACGGCGGAGCCCTGTGGCAATTGCGATCTGTGCGAGACGCCGCCCGAGACGTTTGACGGCACCGAGGCCGTGCAAAAGGCGCTGTCGGCCATCCTGCGCACCGAGGAACGGTTCGGCGCGGGGCATCTCATTGACATCCTGATGGGCAATGCGACCGACAAGGTGCGCGCGCGCGGGCATGACAACCTGCCGACCTTCGGCGTAGGCCGCGACATGGACAAGCGCGGCTGGCAGGGCGTGTTCCGGCAGATGTTGGGGCATGATCTGGTGCGCCCCGATCCCGAACGCCATGGCGCATTGGTGATGACCGAGGCCGCCCGCCCGATCCTGCGGGCGGAAACCCCGATCCACCTGCGCCGTGAGGTGGCAACCCGCACGCCGCGCCCCGCCGCCCGCGCGCTGGTGTCGGAGGAGGACGCGCCACTTTTGTCGGCGCTCAAGGCCAAGCGCCGAGCGCTCGCCGAGGCGGCGGGCGTGCCTGCCTATATCGTTTTCAACGACCGCACGCTGATCGAGATGGCCGAGACGCGGCCCGCCAATCTGGATGCGATGGCGCGCGTGGGCGGCGTGGGGGCGACCAAGCTGGAACGCTATGGCACGGATTTTCTGGAGGTGATCAACGGCGAAGCCGAACAGTTGCACCCCAAAAGGCGCAAGCTGGCAGGGCGCGCGGCGGGCGAGCTCTATGACCAGCTGATCGAGGCGCAGGCGCGGCTCTCGCGCGGGCCCGAGGGCATCGACAAGCCGCTGAGTTGTTCGGCCTCGCTGCTGGCACGGGTGGCAAGCCAGCGACCGCGCGACAGTGATGCGCTTGCGCGGCTGATCGGCGAGAAATATGCCGAACGCTTCGGTCCGGCCTTTCTGGACGTTCTGCGCATGGCGGACTAAGTCTGCCTCAACGCTGTCACGGAGGTATGTCGCGCATGCTGGTTGCTGTCTCGCCCGCCAAAAAGATGGATATGAGCCCGGTCGAGGGCGTCACGCCGACGCGGCCCGCGTTTCGCGCCGAGGCGGAGGATCTGGTGCAGGTGGCGCGCGGTCTCGATGTGGGCGATCTGCAAAAGCTGATGAAGATCAGCGAAAACCTTGCCCGGCTCAACGCCGACCGCTTTGCGGATTTCGGCACGATGGAGGAAAAGCCCGCAGCACTTGCTTTTGCCGGTGACACTTATCAGGGGCTGGAGGCGGGATCTCTGGATGCCGAGGAAATGGCCTGGGCGCAGGATCATTTCCGCATCCTGTCTGGTCTTTATGGTCTGTTGCGCCCGCTCGACGCGATCGAGCCGTATCGGCTGGAAATGGGCAGTCGGCTGGCGACCGACCGGGGCCGCACGCTCTATGACTACTGGGGCGACCGGATTTCCAAGGCGCTGAACGCACAGGCGCGCGAGATCGGCACCGACACGCTGGTCAACTGTGCAAGTCAGGAATATTTCGGCGCGGTGGACCGCGCGGCGCTCGACCTGCGGGTCATCACGCCGGTCTTCATGGAGGAAAAAGCGGGTACGCCGAAGATCGTCAGCTTTTACGCCAAGAAGGCGCGGGGGGCGATGGCGCGCTTCGTGATCCAGCACCGGTTGACCGACGCGGAAGCGCTGAAGGACTTTGACACCGGCGGCTATCGCTACAATGCCGAGATGTCCGACGGCGATAGCATGGTGTTCCTGCGCGACTACCCGGCCTGAGCCTCGGCCGTCTTGGGCTGTGGCGGCCGCGCCTCGGGCGGGCAGGCGTCCTGTATGCGCGCGACGATGGCATCCTTGCGCAAGGGTTTGGTCAGGTAATGATCCAGCCCCGCCGCGAGGATCTCGGTATCGTCGCCGGTCATCGCATGGGCGGTCAGGGCGACGATGGGCACGCGCCGCCCGCTCCCGGCTTCCAGCGCGCGGATCGCGCGCGTTGCCTCCTTGCCATCCATCTCCGGCATCGAGATGTCCATGAACACCAGATCGGGCTTGAAGCTCTGATAGAGGTCCACGGCCTCGCGGCCATTCTCGGCAAAGATCAGCTCGATCTCCAACGCCTGCACCATCTTGGAGAACACCAGCCGGTTGGTCTTGTTGTCCTCGGCGGCCAGCACGCGCATTAGGCGGTCCGGCGACGCGTCAGACTTCGCTTCACCGGAGAAGATGCCCGCGACATTGCGTAATAGCTCATGCCGGGCGACTGGCTTTTGCAGCACTGCCTGAAGATACCTGCGGCCCGGCTCGACTTCGGCCTGCCCGGCAGTCTGGCTGAGCAGGAGGATGGGCATGGCATGACCAGCCTCGCGCAGCGCTTCGGCCAGTTCCAGCCCGTCCATCCCGGCCATGGCGTGCGCTGTCACGACAAGGCCGACGCTCTCCCCTGCGCGGTCGAGCGCCTCTGCCGGGCTGCGGCAGGCGATCACCTCGAACCCCAATTGGCCCAGTTGGCGTTGCAGGAGCGCGCGGCAGGCGTCCTGGGGCTCGACGATCAGGGCACGGCCCGGGCTGCCCGGCAGGCGCGGCAACTCGCCTTGCGTCGGCTCTACGACCGGCAAGCGGACCGAAAACCCGAATACCGAGCCTTCGCCCGGGGTCGATTCGACCCAGATCGTGCCGCCCATCAGGCGCACCAGCTTTTGCGAGATCGCAAGTCCGAGGCCGGTCCCCTCGAACTTGCGATTGCGCGCATCGTCCACCTGGTTGAACTCGCCGAACACGTGCTCGATCTTGTCGTTCGGGATTCCGATCCCGGTATCCTCGACCGTGACATGGATATCGGCCATTTGCCCGGCCTCTTGCACTACGCCCGTGACCCGCACCAGCACATGACCGGCCTGCGTGAATTTCACCGCATTGCCCAGAAGGTTGGTCATGATCTGCCGGACCCGTCCCGCATCACCCGTGAAACGCGTGGGCAGGAACAGATCGTAATCCACCAGCAGATCGAGCCCCTTGCCGCGCGCATCGCTCTGCATCAAAGTGACAAGCTCGTGAATGCAACGCTCCAGATCGAAGGCGTCCTCGACCAGCACCAGTTTTTCGGCCTCGATCTTGGAATAGTCCAGCACGTCATTGATGATCACCAGCAGCGCCTCACCGGAATTGCGGATGGTCGAGACATAGAGCCGCTGTTCCTCGGTGAGGGGGGTATCCATCAGCAGGTCGGCCATGCCAACGACCCCGTTCATCGGCGTGCGGATCTCGTGGCTCATATTGGCGAGGAAGGCGGATTTCGCGCGATTGGCCGTCTCGGCGCGGCGGCGGGCCTCTTTCAGTTCCTTCTCGTAGCGGATCGTGGCGGTGATGTTCTGGACCAGGCTGACGATGTCCCCGCCCGCGCCGCGCCGGTCGGTGACGCGAATGTAATGATCGTTCCACAATCGCAGAACCTCGGTCTCCGGGGTCGGGCTCTGCCAGCGGTCGAGCATATGCTCGCGCCACTGCGCCGCGGTCATGTCGCCGATATTGATGATGCCTTCCTCGGTGATGATCTGAAGGATCTCGATATAGCTCATCCCCGGCTTCACCGCTTCGACACCATCGAACACGGCGAGCCACGCGTCATTTGCCGCGATCATTCGGGTGTCGGCATCGAAAAAGGCGAATCCGTCCTCGATCGTCTGGATCGAGTGCCAGAGGCGGCGTTCGGCGATCTCGACCTTCTGATGTGCCACGCTGAGATCGGATTTCACGCGCAGGTTCTCTTCGCGCACGTTCCGAACCTCGGCGCGGGTCTCGTGTACCTCGTGCGACAGGGCGCGCGCGTGCTTGCCCAGCTTGCGGTTGGCGGCATGCAGTTCCGCCTGTTTCTGTTCCAGCAGACGCTCGGCGGCGAGGCGCGCGCGCCGTTCCTCTGCCAGCTTGTTGGCAAGGCTCATGCCCATCCTCCGCCATGCCTGACCGTGATCTGCCACACAATCTGGCATCGTCGTGAAGATGGGGTTAAGGCGGTTGTGCCAGTTTCGCATTGCACAACACGTGTGCGGGCAATCGCAGTTGCCAAACCTGACGCACCGCCCCAGTTTGTCGCAGGAAACAACGCGACAGAAAAGGACACGACCATGGCACATCCGAAATTGCTGACGATCTCGGGATCGTTGCGCAAGGGTTCCTACAATCGCATGCTTCTGGCCCAGGCCGCCGAGGCGTTCGGTCCGGCGGAATTGATCGAGGGCGATCTCGACCTGCCGCTTTACAATGGCGATCTGGAAGAGGCCGAGGGCGTGCCGGAAAAGGTGAAGCACCTTGTTCAGCAGATCAAGGACGCGGATGCGATCGTGGTCGGCTCACCGGAATACAACAAAGGGATCACCGGGGTGCTCAAGAACGCACTCGACTGGATCAGCCGGGTGCCGGGATCGCCGATGAAGGACAAGCCGACCGTGGTCGTTTCGGCCTCTGCCGGGCGCACCGGGGGCGAGACGGCGCAATTCATGACGCTCTCGTGCCTCACGCAGCATCAGGCGCGGCTCATCCCCGGTACTGCCGTGCTGATCGCGGGGGCGATGAATGCCTTTGACGACGATGGGCGGCTCAAGGACGAGACCTCGCAGAAGCTGTTGGCGGAGCGGATGGAGAGACTGCGCGCGGAAGTGGTCTAGATGTGACCTCTCGGCTGGGTGTTTGTCCGGTTCGGGGTGAGGCTGTCATCGCCGACCCTCGGACGAGGCCCCGAAGGATAAGCACCCAGCACCACACGATGCGCAATACATGACGCTGCGGCGCCCGGATAAGGGGGGGTCCACCGTATTTCCCCCAGGATTTTCCCATAGTTTGCGCCAGAAGGCGCGCCGGGACAGAAAAGACCTTAAACCCGTTCTCATGGATGGCCGCACCGGGGGCCTTGCCCCCGGCGTGTCGCGGCGCTCGTTCTTCATGGCAGCCGGACGAGGGGGCCGTGTGGCTTGATTTCTCCGGCCATTGCGCGCTCAGGATCACTTCGCCCAAGGGGGTGACGGTGCTGTTCGATCCGGGGCGCGACGATCCTTCCGGCGCGTGGGGAATGTGGTTCAAGACCGAGTTTTCCGAAACGGTCGTCGATATCCGCATGTCCACCTATGCGCATTTCGATCATGATGTGGTGGACCGGCCGCAGTCCACCATGGTGCTCGACCGGATGGTGGGTCGCTTCGATTTCGCCAATCTCAGCATCACCGGTTTCGCCGACAAGCATACCTGCGTCGCCCCCGGCTGGTATCATTGGACCGACACGCTGGCCGAACTTTTGGTCGATGCCTGCCCGCCTGACAATGTGGGCCACATGGACAACTTGGCCTTTCTGATCGAGACCGGGGGCATCCGCACGCTGATCTGGGGCCGGTCGATGTGCCGACCCTGCCGGTGGACGGGCCCGCGCATATCCACTCGTTCGAGCAGGGCAACGAGATCGTCGCGCGGCTCAACCCGCGTATCGTGATCCTCACCCATTACCTCAACGAGACCACAAGCTACACGCTGACCATGCTGTAAGTGGCCGATGACTGGGTGAAATCGCAACGGAACCACCGCTTTCTCGACGGGCCGAGCCTGAACTTTGAGGCCGCCGAGATTGCGGGGATAGAGCAGGAGTTTCATTACTTCGGCCATCATGCGATGACCGCCTGAGCCATCCGGAAGCGTGGCGCAACGGGCACGCGGGGCGCATCGCGTCTCCCGTGTCGCACGCTGGCGATTGCCCAGGCGCGCTGCCTGCGCTACGCACGAGGCGGATAAAGCTGCACGAGTGATGCCATGAGCCGGATTTGCCATATCGAACTGGATGACGCCAACCTGCCGCCGCCCACGCCCGAGATCGAGCAGGAGCGCAAGGTGGCGATGTATGATCTCATCGAGGAGAACAGCTTTGCCCTGCCCGCGCGCGATGACCGCGTGACGCCCGATGGTCCCTACCGCGTCGGTCTGTCGATCCGTGAAAAGCGGCTGGTGTTCGACATCCGTACCGAAGGCGGCGATCCGGCGGCCGAGTTTCACCTCTCGCTCTCGCCGTTCCGTCAGGTGGTGAAGGATTACTGGGCGATCTGCGAGAGCTATTTCGATGCTGTCAAGAACATGCCGCCCAGCCAGATCGAGACTATCGACATGGCCCGGCGCGGTATCCACAACGAGGGCGCGCGCGTGCTGTCCGAGCGGTTGGAGGGCAAGGCGGAGATCGACAACGACACCGCCCGGAGGCTCTTCACGCTGATCTGCGTCCTGCATTTCGGGGGCTGATGCATGCCCGAGTCGTTGCCGCAATCGGTGCTGTTTTGCTGCGATCACAACGCGGTGCGCTCGCCCATGGCGGAAGGCATCATGAAGAAGTTTTACGGTGCCGGCACCTATGTGCAATCGGCGGGCGTCAAGAGCGACATGGAGATCGACGGGTTTTCTATCGCCGTCTGCCGCGAAATCGGGGTTGAACTGGACCGCCACCGCACGCGCAGCTTCGACGAGATGGAGCAGTGGGGCGATGATTTGACATCCTTCGACCTGATCGTCGCCCTCAGCCCGGCAAGCCAGCGCCGCGCGCTGGAACTGACCCGGTATTTTCATCTCGATGTCGTTTACTGGCCGATCATGGACCCTACCGGACTGGCACAGACCCGCGAGGCGCGGCTTGATGCCTATCGCAAGACCCGTGACCAGATCATCGGCCATTTGCAGGACAGATGGGGGCCACCCCGGGAGGAAACATGAACGAAACCGTCCGCGCCTATTTCAACGCCTTCAATCGCGGTGACACGCCTGCGATGCTGGCCTGCCTGAGCGATGATATCCGCCATTTCGTCAACGAAGGGCAGGTGCGGGAGGGCAAAGATGCCTTTCGCGCCTTTTGCGAGCACATGAGCCGCTGCTACCGCGAAGAACTGACCGACATCGTGATCTTCGAGGCCGAGGGCGGCACACGGGCGGCTGCCGAATATATCGTCAACGGCAGCTATCTGGAAACCGACGAGGGGCTGCCCGAGGCTCATGGCCAGACTTACCGCCTGCCCGCCGGGTCGTTCCTTTCGCTTGAGAACGGCCTGATCACCCGGGTTGTGACCTATTACAACCTTGCGGATTGGATGCGTCAGGTTACGGCGTGATTCAAGTGGAGCGGCTGACCGGCGACGCCCTTGGTCGGGCGTTGCCCGATGTGGCGGGGCTTCGTATCGAGGTGTTTCGTGCCTTTCCCTACCTCTATGACGGCGATCTGGCCTATGAGGAACGCTATCTTCAGGTCTACCGCGAGAGCGAGGATGCGATCCTCGTCGGGGCCTATGACGGCGACCGGCTGATCGGGGCCGCGACCGGCACCTCGATGGAAGACCACGCCGATGACTTCGGCGCGGCCCTCGCGGGCACGGGCCTGCCACTGGAGCGGATTTTCTACTGCGCCGAAAGCGTGCTTTTGCCCGGGTATCGGGGGCAGGGAATCGGGCACCGCTTTTTCGACGCGCGCGAGGCGCACGCGCGTGCGCTGGGCCGCAGCCATTGCGCCTTTTGCGGCGTGCTGCGCCCGACGGACCATCCGCTGCGCCCCGACGCCTATCGCCCGCTTGATGCCTTCTGGCGCAAGCGCGGTTACGCGCCGGTGCCGGGTGCCGTGGCGCAGTTCCGCTGGAAGGATCTCGACCGTGCGGACGAGACCGACCACGACCTGCAATTCTGGATGCGGGCGCTCTGAGCGGGGCCCCCACCCGCACCATGCCGGATGAGAGATCCTCGGGCCAAGCCCGAGGATGACGGGGCGGGGCCGGGAATTTTTGGGATTTCCGCCACTATTGCGAACTTTTGTCAAAGTTTCGCTGGCAAAACCTTATCCATATTTGCTACCCCATGCGTGCCGGGGGGCAACAACTGGGGAGCGCGCGGGATGACGCGTCTTTTTGTGATTGCCCTTGGCCTTTGCGTGGGCCTGACTTCGATGGCTCAGGCAGAGGGCCGCTACCGGATAGGCTATGGCGTCTTATTCACCAACGATGTGGCCGGCGATACCGAAGATCGCTGGCGCTCGGGCTCGGTGGCTTCGAGCCGGGTCTGGGCGGATGGCTGGACAGGGCAGGCCCCTGATCGCTTCGGTGACCTGATCGAGTTCCGCTTCAACGGCGAGATCATCACGCCTGAAAACCTTGCGCGCGGCGGGCCGAATGACCGGCCTTTCGCCGGGGCACTCGGCTTCGGGCTGCACACGCATTTTGAACAGGCGACCGTGGAATATGCGGTCGGGGCTGATCTGGTCTTTACCGGGCCGCAGACCGGGCTCGACGATTTTCAGGAGTTCATCCACGACATATTTGGCGGCAACGGCATCGGCCCCGCAGTGCGCCGTAACCAGATCGACAACAGCATCTATCCCTCTGCCGTGCTCGAGGCCGGGCGCAGCTTCGATCTTGGCCCGGCCCAGATCCGCCCCTTCGCCGAGGCGCGGCTGGGGCTTGAGGATCTGGTGCGCGCCGGGGTCGATATAACCATCGGCGGTCTCACCCGGGGCGAACTTCTGGTGCGCGATCCGGTCACCGGTCAACGCTACCGCGTGGTGCGCAAGGACGAGCCGGGCACCGCCTTCATCCTCGGTGGCGATATCGCCTATGTCGACAGCAGCGAGTTTCTGCCCGCGCGCAGCGGTGTCACCCTGTCCGAAGACCGCGCCCGCCTGCGCGGTGGCTTCCATTGGGAGGGCACCGGGGGTGGCTCGCTTTTTTATGGCGTGACCTGGCTGAGCGAGGAATTCGACGAGCAGAGCGAGGGGCAGGTTGTGGGATCTGTGCAATTCAGGTTGCGGTTCTGAGAATAATTATTTCTGGGGCTTTTCAGGGTGATTCGCCTTTGCTACGCTCCTTTTAATAAAAAAAGACAAGAGGCAGGCAGTCAGAGATATGGGGACGGGCTATAAAGGCACGTTCGTCATCTCTTGGTCGCAAACAGATTTGGATGGAGTGTCGGGCGCATCCGTGCGGTCGCTGGCGGTGGGGCATACCTGGCTCTGGCGCGGCGACGTGGTGCGCGTGGACGGACCTAACGAGCTTTTGCGCCTGGACATGGCGGAGGGAGAAGTCGTGAACCGCAAACGTGCGGCACGGATGGTGCGGCGTCTGGTGGGTGCCGCGGTAAGCAACACAAAGGATCTGGGCGCGATCGATGTGCCCGAGCCGATCATGGATACCGGCTTTGTCGTCACCGACGGCTTGCGCAGCTACACGGTGACCATCATCGAGGTTGCGGGCGATGCGCCGCCGCTTCTGATGTTTCTCGACGAGATTCCGCCGCGCGACACCGAGATGTGGATCGTTCACCATTCGCTCGAGGGGATGCGCGCGGCATCGACCGGCCCAGCGAGCGGCGGGGTGATCTGTTTCACCCCGGGCACCCGGATCGAGACACCCGAAGGCCCGCGGCTGGTGGAAGAGCTGCGCGAAGGCGACCACGTGCAGACCCGCGACAGCGGTGCGCAGGAAATCCGTTGGGTCGGAAGCCGTCACATGACCGGTGCGCGGCTCTTTGCCATGCCCCGGCTGCGACCCATCCGCGTGGGGGCGAGCGCGCTCGGCATAGGGCGCCCCGATGCGGCCCTGCTGGTCAGCCCCGAGCATCGCGTGCTGGTCAAGGGCGACGTTGCGCGCGCGCTCTTCAACACGCCCGAGGTGCTGGTGATGGCGCGCGACCTGGTCAATAACGATACGGTCGCGGTCGATCTGGCCTCGCGCGAGGTGACCTATATTCACCTGCTTCTGCCCAACCACCAGATCATCTGGGCCAATGGCGTCGAGACCGAGAGTTTCCATCCCGCGAGCACGGCGCTCTCGACCCTGACCGAGGCTGACCGCGCGCGGCTGCTGGCGCTCAACCCGACGCTGGAATACGAGCCGCATGTCTATGGCGGCTATGCGCGGCGCTGTCTCAACGGGTCTGAGGCGGCAATCCTGGCGCATGAGGCGGCGTGACGATCGCGCGCCAGCTTCGGTGCGTGTCGCGCGGGATGCGCAGAGGTCCGCTCTGGGCCCGTATCGCCTCACCGCATCACGTCGGCCAACACCCGGTTGACACCCGCACGCACCCCTGTATAAGCGCGGCTTCATTGGTGTTGGTGGCCCCCGCAAGGGGATGCCTGTCGGGAGCAATCCAAAGGACAACGCCCTTCGACACATAAAGAAGGAGATCAGCCGTGACCAAACGCACGTCTGCCAAGTACAAGATCGACCGCCGCATGGGCGAAAACATCTGGGGCCGTCCGAAATCCCCGGTGAACCGCCGCGAATACGGCCCCGGCCAGCACGGCCAGCGCCGCAAGGCCAAGATTTCCGATTTCGGCCTCCAGTTGCGCGCCAAGCAGAAGCTCAAGGGCTATTACGGCGATCTGACCGAGAAACAATTCCGCCGCATCTTTGCCGAGGCCGAGCGTGTACGCGGTGACACCGGCGAGCTGCTGATCGGCCTGCTCGAGCGTCGCCTCGACGCCGTGGTCTACCGCGCCAAGTTCGTGCCCACTATGTTCGCCGCACGCCAGTTCGTGAACCACGGTCATGTCACGGTGAACGGCAAGCGCGTCAACATCCCTTCCTACCGCGTGAGGGAGGGTGACGTGATCGAGGTCCGCGACAAATCCAAGCAGATGGCAGCCGTGCTTGAGGCCGTTCAACTCGCCGAGCGCGACGTGCCCGATTACATCGACGCCGATCATTCCAAGATGAAGGCCACCTTCGTGCGCCAGCCGGGCCTGTCGGACGTGCCCTATCCGGTGATGATGGAACCGAACCTCGTGATCGAATTCTACGCCCAGAACTAAGCGTTCTGACCAGATGCGAAGAGGCCGCGACGGGGAACCGCCGCGGCCTTTTTCTTTTGATGCTGGTCAAGGCGGTACGGCAAAGATAGAACCACCTGCGAGACACGGGGGATGACATGACCAAGATCACGCCACAGCCGGGCATCATGGATATCGCGCTCTATCAGGGCGGGGCCGGGCATGTGGAGGGCGTGGCCAATGTGGTCAAGCTCAGCTCCAACGAGAACCCCTTCGGCCCCTCCGAGGTCGCCAAGGAGGCGTTTCGCAAGGCCGCCTATGAACTGCACCGCTATCCCTCGACCGACCACGCCCCGCTGCGCACGGCCATAGCCGAGATCCACGGGCTCGATCCTGCGCGCATCGTCTGCGGTGTGGGCAGCGACGAAATCATCGCCTTTCTGTGTCAGGGCTATGCCGGGCCGGGCGATGAGGTGATTCATACCGAGCACGGCTTTGCCATGTACCGGATCAGCACACTGGCCAACGGAGCAACGCCGGTTGAGGTGCCCGAGCGCGAGCGTGTGACCAATGTCGATGCGATCCTCGCCGCCTGTACCGAGGCCACGCGGCTGGTCTTTGTCGCCAACCCCAACAATCCCACCGGCACAATGATTGGCGAGGCCGAGTTGCGCCGCCTTGCCCAAGGTCTGCCCGAGCGCGCGCTGTTGGTGATCGACGGGGCCTATGCCGAATATGTCGAGGGTTATGACGGCGGGGCCGCACTGGTCGAGAGCCGCGACAACGTGGTGATGACGCGCACCTTCTCCAAGCTGCATGGTCTGGGCGGCTTGCGCGTCGGCTGGGGCTATGGCCCGTCTCATGTGGTCGATGTGCTCAACCGCCTGCGCGGGCCGTTCAACCTGAGCCATGCCGCGCTGGTCACCGCCGAGGCCGCGATCCGCGACACTGCCTGGGCCACGAAATGCCGCGAGGACAACACCCGCCTGCGCGCCTGGCTGGCCGAGGCGCTGGCCGAGCATGGCGTGCCGTCGGACACCTCGACCGCGAATTTCATCCTTGCCCGCTTTGGCAGCCGCGACGAGGCCGAGGCCTGCGACGCCTGGCTGCAATCTCAGGGTCTGATCGTGCGGCGGGTGGCGGGCTACAACCTGCCAAACTGCCTGCGCATTACGGTGGGCGACGAGGCCGCCTGCCGTCGGGTGGCGCACGCGGTGGGGCAGTTCAAGGGCGGCGCAAGATGAGCGTGATCTACGACCGCGTGGCGCTGATCGGGCTGGGGCTCATTGCTTCGTCAATGTGGCATGCGATCTCGCGCGCCGGCGTCGCGCGCGAGGTGACGGGATATACCCGCAGCCCTGAGACCCGCGCCATCGCGCGCGAGATCGGTCTGTGTGACCGGGTCTGTGACAGCGCCGCCGAGGCCGCGACAGGGGCCGATCTGGTGGTGCTCTGCGTGCCGGTTGGGGCCATGGGCCCCGTCGCCGCCGAGATCGGCCCGGTGCTGAAACCCGGCGCCACCGTCAGCGACGTGGGATCGGTCAAGAAGGCGGTGATCGAGGCGGTGGCGCCGCATCTGCCCGACACTGTGCATTTCGTACCCGCTCACCCCTTGGCCGGGACCGAGCATTCCGGGCCGCGCTCTGGCTTTGCCGAACTTTTTGACAACCGCTGGTGCCTGATCGTCCCACAGGCGGGCAGCGACCGCGCCGCCGTCGAGCGCCTGGAGGCGTTCTGGCAGGCGCTTGGTAGCCATACCGACGAGATGGATGCCGAGCATCATGATCTGGTGCTGGCCGTGACAAGCCATGCGCCGCACCTCATCGCCTACACGATGGTGGGCGTGGCCGACGATCTGCGCCGCGTCACCGACAGCGAGGTGATCAAGTATTCCGCCGCGGGATTTCGCGACTTCACCCGCATCGCGGCCTCGGACCCAACCATGTGGCGTGACGTGTTCCTCAACAACAAGGAGGCGACCCTGGAAATTCTGGGACGTTTTACTGAAGAGCTGTTCGCGCTGCAGCGCGCCATCCGAACCGGCGACGGCGATCACCTGCACGCCTATTTCACCCGCACCCGCGCGATTCGGCGCGGCATCATCGAGGCCGGGCAGGACACCGACGCGCCGGATTTCGGCCGGGTGAAAAAGGCATGAGGCGCGCCGTGATCCTCGCCGCACTGGGCCTCAGCCTGTTGGCGACCGGCTGCGGGCGCGGCGATGACGCGGTGACGCGCGGTGGCGGGCTCTGTGGCGATCCGGGGCTGGTGGGCACGGTCTCGGGCTACGTGCCCGGCCAGATCAACGGCTGCGGCGTAGAGCGCGCGGTGCGGCTCGAATCGGTGCATGGCGTGCGTCTTAGCCAACCCGCGACGCTGACATGCCCGACGGCGCGCACGCTCGGGCAATGGGTGGACCGAAGCGCAAAGCCCGAAGTGGGGCGCACGGGCGGCGGACTAAGCGGGTTGCGGGTGGCCGCACATTACGCCTGTCGCACCCGGAACAGCCAGCCCGGTGCACGGATCTCGGAACACGGCAAGGGCAAGGCGATCGACATCGCCGCGCTGCAACTGCGCGACGGGTCCGAGATTTCGGTGCTTGACGATTGGGGGCGCGGGGCAAAGGGCCGCGTGCTGCGCCGCGTTCACCGCGATGCCTGTGGGCCGTTCGGCACAGTGCTTGGCCCCGAATCGGACCGGTTTCACCGCGATCACTTCCATTTCGACACAGCCGAACATCGCGGCGGGTCTTATTGCCGCTGAGCCACGCGGTGACGGGATGCCGCAGGTTCCATCACAAGTATGACCGGACGGTTGTAATTCTTTCTTAAGGCATTAGGCTAACCATAGAAGCAACGGAGGTTCGCCATGCCAAAGCTCATCCGCCTGTATATCACCCACGTCGCCATCGGCTTTGCCATCGCGGCGGCGTTCGTAGGGATGCTCCTGTGGTTCGATATCGCGAATCTCTGGCACTTGGTGACCCATTCGGACAAGGGCCTTCTGGCCGTGGTGATCCTGTGGTTCGCCAACGGGATCGTCTTTGCCGGGGTGCAATTCGCCATCGCCGTGATGCGGCTCAAGGATGACGGTGACGACGGGCCGCGTGGCGGCCATCGTCAGCGCGTGATGCACCGCGAATACGCGACCGTCCCGGCCCGCGCCAATGAGCGGGACGCTCGCGCATTCTGGCAGAAAAAGCGGTAGACCGCGCACCCGAACACTCAACCTGCAAAGGCCCCCGCGGGGGCCTTTTTCATGTGTCATGTTCGGGGCGCGAGTGACACATCGCGCCAGAAAAGCGGAGAAGGTGTGACGGGCCCGCACGCAGCCGTTTGGTTCTCTCATTCCCGAGGACCTGTGTGTACAGGTGGGCGCCGGGTAACCGGACCAGGGCCCGGACAGAGCCAGCTCCCTCGGAATTGCTTAAGGCCACCGGAATGCAACCGTTCACGAGAAGGGCAGCACCCGTCACGCGTCTGAAGTAATCCTTTGCCGGGGCCGCGACAAGGGGTTGCGTGCGTTCGTGTTTTGTTCAAGATGTGGCCATGGATCCGCCAAGCCTCCGCCCCTTGCAACCCGGTCAGATTCTGGCGCGTGGCGTCTGCCGTCATCTTCTGGGGTATGACTTTGTTCCGGTTGAGGAATTCTCGCCAGAGCGCGGCAAGCGGGTGGATGTCATGGCGGTCGGCCCCAAGGGCGAGATCTGGGTGATCGAGTGCAAGTCGAGCCGCGCCGATTTTCAGTCGGATGCGAAATGGCAGGGTTATCTCGACTGGTGCGACCGCTATTTCTGGGCGGTGGACGCGGAGTTTCCGACCGACCTCTTGCCGCCCGAGACCGGCCTTATCATCGCCGATGGTTACGGTGCCGAGATCCTTCGAATGGGTGAGGAAAGCAGACTGGCCCCCGCCCGTCGTGCCGCACTTATCCGCAAATTCGCCCGTGATGCCGCGCGCCGCCTGCAGTGGTTGCGCGACCCGCAATCATGATTTGCGCGCAGCGGCGGCCTTGGCGGCAGCCTGGATTTCCTGGGCGATTTCCTCGGCCTCTTCGGGGGTGAAATCCATGGGAATTTCAAGGCCCTGAGCCTCTACATAGAGGCGCACCATACCCTGATCGGTGGGCCCGATCTGGAGATTGGCTGTGATGTCGGTTTCCGAGTTGATGCCCATTCCAGCCTCCTTGCGCTGTGCGATCTGCTACGCTTTTACCTCTTGATTGGCAAGCCTTGCGGCGTTTTGCTATGCGCCATGAAGGATGCCGTCATTCGCTCGTTCCGCCTCGAGGGCGCCGTCTGGCGGGCGGTGCTCTTCTGCGTGCGGTTTGATCAGCATACCGCCAAGCTGCGGCTGTTTCTGTTGGTGCCGGAGGCGCGCGGACGTTGCCTTGGGCCGCGGTTGCTGGAGATCTGCATGGGCTATGTTCGCGTGCGTGGCTATCGCGGCATGCAACTCTCGCCCCACGATAGCCACCGCGCCGCCTGCGCGCGCTATGCCCGCAACGGCTGGCGTCTTGTCTTCTCCTGCCCGGTGCGGTCCTGCGGCTGCGGTCTGGTCGAACAAAGCTGGGAAATCGCCTTTCATTAGGCTTGCATTCGGCAGGCGGTAAAGTTAAATCGCGACCCAGTGCCGCCTTAGCTCAGTTGGTTAGAGCGCTGGATTGTGGATCCAGAGGTCCCCTGTTCAAGCCAGGGAGGCGGTACCATCTCCTTCATATCATCATCGCCCGCACCAGTTATGCAGGTCATATGCCATCCAGGGTATCCCCGCGCGACAGTGCAAACGCGAAAAGGGCCGCGTGTGCGGCCCTCTGCGTGTCCCGTTTTCCTGAGGAAAATGGAGCGGGCGAAGAGATTCGAACTCTCGACCCTTACCTTGGCAAGGTAATGCTCTACCCCTGAGCTACGCCCGCGTCCTTGGGTGAGGCGTGAGATATAAAGGATGGCGGGCGGCTGCAAGAGGAAAATGGGGGGTGGGCGGGAAAATTTTTGCAGTGCCTCACGCGGGTGCTGATGACGCATAGGTGTTTCCGGATCACAGCCCCGACGGCTAGGCTGCGGCACTGTCGCGGCGGTGGCCAAGCGCGGCCTCAGCCGGTGATCAATCCGCGATAGAGATCAATGATCGGGTCGGGGCCAAGGGTGACATCATCGAAGCTGAGCAACGACCCTCTTGCCACATCGCGGGTCATCGCTACACCATGCGCGAGGCCGATGGGCAGCGCGTCGCCCGCGCGCGCCACCGGCTGCGCCTTGCCCCAGACGGTATAGCCGCCTTCGCCGTCGAGCACTTCGCCTGCCCTGAGGTCGCGCTTGGCCACCGCCGCGACGGTGCCGCGCATCTCGCGCGACTGGCCGGTGGGCTCTTGGCGCAGGGCAGCACTCAGGACCGAAACCGACAATTCCAGCCCGATCAGGTGGAAGGGCTTGTACATCGACGCAAAGCGCCCGGTGGAATCGGTGGGCAGACCGTATTGCCTGAAGCAGGCGGCGGCGTAGTCGTTGGGCGCCTCTAGCACCACGTAGACGCCCCACCGCAGATCGCGAAATACGGGCCGCCCGTCGCGTTCGAGCGAGGAGACCGTTTCGGCCATGCCGCGCCGGTCGAGTTGGCCGCCCACCTCGCGCGGGCGCAGCACATGGGCGAGGTCATCGACGCCGCAGGGCGGGAAGGCGAGGCCGGTATCGGGCACATCGAGACCGCAGGCATTGGCGATGGCGACCATCTCGATCGCGCTTTTGGTGCCGTCAAGGAAGGAGTTGAACATCTGCGGGTTCATGCCCGCCGCGGCTGCCTCTTGGGCGGTCAGTCCGTAATGCGACCAGACGTCATCGGGGGTGACTTCGTGATAGGCGGGTAGGTATTTGGTGCCCTTGCCGGCGGCGGTGACGTGAAAGCCGGTTGCGCGGGCCCAGTCGACCATTTCCGACACGAGCGCCGGTTGATCGCCATAAGCCATGGAATAGACCACGCCCGCCGCACGCGCCTCGGCCGCCAGCGCGGGACCGGCGAGCACGTCGGCCTCTACATTGACCATGACGACGTGCTTTCCGCCCGCCATGGCGGCGCGGGCATGGGCGATGCCCGCGCGCGGATTGCCTGTCGCCTCGATTACCACGTCTACATCGTCGCGCCCCGCCAACGCCGCGCCGTCCTCGAGATAGGCGGTGGCATTGATGCGGTCCTCGTCCCAGCCCACGGCGGCGCAGGCGCGGCGCGCACGGTCGGGCGAGAGATCGGCGATGGCGCTCACCTCCAGCCCGGCGATGGTCGGCACCTGTGACAGGAACATCGAGCCGAATTTGCCCGCGCCGATGAGCCCCGCGCGCACCGGTGTACCGCGCGCGCTTGCCTCTGCTGCCAATCTTGCCAGGTTCATGTATGTGTCCTCCTGTTTCTAGGGAGATCACATCGCCTCACCGGGCAAAGTGCAAGCAGGTTTTCTGGCCGTCACCGCCGTTGAAACGCGATCATCACCAGCGCCAGCAGGCTCGACCCGACCATGAGCAGCAGCGACACCGCGTTGAGCAGCGGGGTAGAGCCCTCCTTGAGCCGGTCGAACATGGCGATGGTCAGCGGTGCGTCGGACCCCACCAGCATGAGCGTGGTGTTGAAATTCTCGAAGCTCATCAGGAAGGCCACGACAAACGCCCCGACCAGCGCAGGCATAAGGTAGGGAATGGTGATCGTGCGCACCGCCGTCAGGTGACCCGCACCTAGATTGAGCGCGGCCTCTTCCAGCGTGCGGTCGAATTTCTGCAACCGCGCCGCGATGACCAGCGTGGCGATGGTGGTTATAAAGGAAAACTGCCCGAGGATCACCAGCACGAGGCCGGGGCGCAGCGCCATGATGTCCCATTCCATCGCGTCCCATGCCGCATTGGCCACGGTCGAGGAAAAGACCAGGATCGAGATGCCCAGCACGATGCCCGGAATGACCAGCGGCGTCAGCATCAGCACATAGAGCAGCCCCCGACCGCGAAACTCGTAGCGGTTGAAGAGAAACGCATTGGTGGTGCCCACGACGACCGAGAGCACCGAGACGCAGACCCCGACAAGCGCCGAGGTGCCGATGGCGCGCAGGATCGGGCGTTCGTGAAAAACGCCGATCTTGGGTTGCGCTTCACCGAAGAACCAGTCCCAGGTGAACCCCTCCCAGGGCAGCGAGGGGAACTGGCTGTCGTTGAAGGCGAAGACCGCGACCACCGTGAGCGGCAGTGCGAGATAGGTGAAAAAGAGCACCACATAGGCGGTGTAGGTCACCTTGATCAGGCGGCTTTGGGGGATGGTGGGGATCATGGTGCGCCTCTTATCCCATGGTCTTTTCAAGGGTCTGGCCGGTTAGTCGTAACGTGCCCCAGACGATCACCGAGGACAGGATCAGCAGCATGAAGCCGAAGGCCGCGCCCAGCTCCCAGTTGAAGCGGACGATGAATTGCGAGTAGATCAGTTCGGTGAACCACAGGCTGTCCTTGCCGCCCAGCATGATCGGGGTGAGGTAATTGCCGAGCGACAGCATGAACACGACGATGGAGCCCGAGACGATCCCCGGCATGGCATGGGGAATGACGATCTCGCGCAGGATCGAGGGGCCTGAGCCGCCCAGATCATAGCCCGCCTCGATCACCGCGTCGTCGAGACTGTCGAGCGTGGTGATCAGCGGCACCACCATGAACAGCATCGAGGTATAGACGAGCCCGACCATGATAGCGGCGTCATTATAGAGCATCTCGACCGGTGCATCGGCCAGCCCCGCCCATTGCAGGACCGACGAGAACAGGCCGGTTTCGCGCAGCAGGATCATCCAGCCGAAGGTGCGTACCAGTTCCGACACCCAGAACGGCACGAGACATAGCAGGAACAGCGCCGAACGCACCCGTCCGCGCGCCATCTTGGCGATGTAATAAGCGACCGGAAAGCCGATCAACAGGGTCAGCGCGGTGGCCATGACCGACATCACGGCGGTGCGCGCGAAGGTCACCAGGTAAAGCGGTTCCTCGATGAAGCTGCGGTAATTGGCGAGGCTGGTGGCATATTCGCCGACGCCGACCCGCTCGCGCAGCGAGACGAGGAACATGTCGATATGCGGGATGATGATCAGCAGGCCCAGCCAAAGCAGGAGCGGTGCCACCAGCAGGAGAAACCCGAGCCTTTGTGCCGCCTGCATCAGCCTGCCTCCGCCGCGAAGCAATTGCCCTGATCGCTGGACCAGCCGACATGCACGTCCGATCCGCGCTCCAGATGGGCGAACTCGCCGGATTGCGGCAGGGCCACCTCGATTTCCTCGCGGCCCTCGTCAGGGCGTACCAGAATGCGGCTGGCCGCGCCGTTGAAGAGCAGGCTGGTCACGGTGCCCGTGAGACGGTTGTCGAAATGCGCCACGTCCTCGGGGCTGTGGCCAAGGCGGATCGCCTCGGGGCGCACATAGATATCCGCCGTGGTCCCGCCCGCGAGCGCCCGCCCGTGGCGGCTGCCCAAGAGCGCCAGCCCGCTGTCGCTGCGCAGGCGCAGGGCGTCGCCCTCCACGCTCTCGACGCGGCCGCGCCAGCGGTTGCTGTCGCCGACAAAGCCCGCGACAAAGGCGGTTTCCGGGCGGTAATAGAGGTCGCGCGCGGCACCCATCTGCTCGAACCGCCCGGCATTCATCACCGCGACGGTGTCGGACATCACCAGCGCCTCGCTCTGGTCATGGGTGATATAGACAAACGTGGTGTCGAAGGCCGCCTGAAGCGCCTTCAACTCGACCTTCATGTGTTCGCGCAGCTTCAGATCTAGTGCGCCAAGCGGCTCATCAAGGAGCAGCACATCGGGTTCCAGCACCATGCAGCGAGCAATGGCCACGCGCTGTTTCTGCCCGCCCGAAAGCTCTTCGACACGGCGCGTGCCGATATCGGGCAGGCCGATCCGTTCAAGCACTTCGCCCACCTTGCGAGCGATCTCGGGCTTGGGCAGGCCCTTGCGGCGCAGGCCGTAGCCGATGTTGTCGGCGATGTTCATCATCGGGAAAAGCGCCAGATGCTGGAACACCATGTTCACCGGGCGCTTGTTGGGGGCCACGTCGAGCACCGAGCGGCCCTTGATCAGGATGTCGCCATCGGAAGGCGCGAGAAACCCTGCGATCATCCGCATGATCGTCGTCTTGCCGCAGCCCGACGGCCCGAGGATGGAAAAGAACGAGCCCGGCGGCACCTCGAAGTTGACATCGTCGACGGCGGTCGTGTCGCCAAACCGCTTGGTGAGATGGGTGCAGGCAAGATCAGGCTGCGTCATATCAGGGGTCCTTCAATGCAAGAAGCCCCCGCCAGCGCGGCGGGAGCCTCGGGGATATCGTGCAGCTTCAGTTCGCGGCCTTGACGCGGTCGAGCACGCCGCCCTCGATCACCTCAAGCCCTGCGGGCACCGGCGGATACCACTTGATGTTGTCCACTGCTTCGGGCGGGAAGCTGGCCTGGTACTTGGCCTTGAGCGCGTCGGAGGCGTATTCGTCCGCGCCCTGTGATGCGGTGAAGTTGCCCGCCGATGCGGTGATCATGGCCGATACCTCGGGCTGCATCACGAAGTTGATCCAGTCATAGGCGGCATCATCTGCGCGGCCCTTGGCGGGCAGCACGAACGTGTCAATCCAGCCAAGCGCACCCGAGGCGGGCGCGACGAAGGTGATATCGGGATTGTCTTCGTTCAGCTTCCAGCCGCCGGTATCCCAGGCCATCGCGGCCACGATCTCGCCCGAGCGCATCAGGTTCATCAACTCGTCGCCGCCGCTCCAATAGGCTTTGACATTGGGCTTGCACTCGACAAGCTTGGCCTCGACCTTTTCCATGATCTCGGTATAGGCGGCCTCGTCGCCATAGGCGGCGAAGGGGTCCATTCCCATGGCGAAGGCAAAGCCGATCAGCGTCGGACGCATGAGGCGGTAGGAGACGTCACCGGCCACGTCGGGCGCGCAGAGGTCGGTGTAATCCTTGACCATGTCCGCCTTGGCGGTGTCGAGCACGAGGCCCGAGGTGCCCCAGACATGCGGCACGCCGTAGACCTCGCCACCCACGGTGGTGTTGGTCTTGGTCGCTTTGAGCATCGACGGAATGAAGAGCGACTCGTCGATCTTGGAGATATCCATCGGCTTGTAGATGCCGAACTCGGCCTGCGGGCCGGCGATGCGGTCCTGGCTGGGCTGGGCGAGGTCGAACCCACCGCCGCCGGTGGCGCGCAGCTTGGCGATCATTTCCTCGTTGTTGGAAAGCGTGACCTCGACGGTGTGGCCGGTCTCTTCTTCGAATTTGGCGATGACGTCCTCGGGGGCGTAGCCGCCCCATGTCAGCAGCCGCAGTGTATCGGCAGCGACGGGATGTGCGAAGGCCAGCGTTCCGGTCAGAACGGCGGCCAGGGTCGTATGCGTGGATGTGAGTTTCATGTGTTTTCCCTGTCTTGAACAACGTGATCGGAATTGTTCGTTTCTGAGTGTTAGCGCAGGTTCGGTGACGTTTCCATGAAAACCGTTCTTGCCTGCACCGGCTGTGATCCGCGCCCGTGATGTCCTTTCCCGAGGCCGCGCGGTGGCCCCGTTCAGGGTTTGCGAAAGAGCCGTGTCATCTCGAACAGGCTGTCGAGCCGTTCGAATCGGTCGCGCGCCTCGGGCCAGCGTTCCTCTTGCGTGGCGGCGATGAGGGCCTCGGTGAGCGAGAGCGTGGCGATGTTGGAATCCCAGGCTGACGGAATTTCACCCCAGCAGTGAAAGGTCGCCTCGGCCAGTCCCGCGACGGGGCTGGCCCATTGGTCGGTGATCAGGATCACCCGCACCCCGCGCGCCGAGGCAATTTCGGCCAGGCGCAGCAGGTTTTCCTCGTAGCGGCGGATGTCGAAGATCAGCAGCGTGTCGCCCTTGACCATGTCGAGCACGTAATGCGGCCATGTGGCGGCCGAGGAGGTGAGATGCGTCACCCGCTCGCGGATCGCCTGAAAATGGGTGAAGGCATATTCGGCCAGTGACCGCGTGATTCGCCCGCCGACGATATAGAGCCCCGCATCGCTGGCCAGCAGCCGCGCGGCGGCGTCGAATTGCGCGGTGTCGACATTGGTGAAGGTCTGCGCAAGGTTTTGTGTCACCGCCCCCGCAAAGCGGTTGAGCATGTGCGATTCGGGGGCTTCGGCGGTCCAGACCGCGCGGCGCTCGGTCGGGCCCGAGACCTTGGCCTGCAATTCCTGCAACAGCGTCTGATGGAACTGCGGATAGCCCTTGAAACCCAGTTTCTGCACCATCCGCGCCACAACGGGGGCCGACACGCCCGCGCCTTCGGCGGCAGTGGTGATCGAGGCGAGGCCGGCATTGGGGTAGTTTTCCATAAGGGTGTTGGCGAATTTGCGCTCGGACTGGGTGAGGTCCTGATACTGGCTGCGGATCAACTGGCGCACTGTTGGTGTGGCCGATGTCATCGGCCGAGCGGGCTCGGTTGGCGATTCGTCGGTCACGGGCGGGCCTTTCGCGGTGACAATCTGAGCAGAAGGGTGGGTGCGCGGCAGGTCAACGAAAATCTTCTCCGGCTGGTTCTGGAAAAATATTGACGAAAAACTTCTCGCATGGAAAGCTTTTTCCAACGACAGGGGCAAACATGACCGCAAATCGCACCGAGGCTTATGAAATCATCAACGCGGACGGGACAGGACCGGCCGTGATCCTCTGCGAACATGCGTCGAATCACATCCCCGCTGACTATGACGGCCTCGGACTGGAGCCGTCAGCGCGCGACAGTCACGCGGCCTGGGACCCGGGGGCGGAGGATCTGGCGCGGCGTCTGTCGGAGGCGCTGGACGCACCGATGATCGCCGGGCGCATCTCGCGGCTGATCTATGATTGCAACCGCCCGCCCGAGGCCCCGAGTGCGATGCCCGAGCGGACCGAGACGATCGCGGTGCCCGGCAATGTCGGGCTGGATGAGGCAGCGCGGGCGGCGCGTGTGGCGCGGGTCTATGCACCCTTCACGCGCGCCACATCCGATCTCATTGCGCGGCGGGGCAGTGCGGACACGCCCTTTGCGCTGATTACCGTGCACAGTTTTACGCCCCGATGGATGGAGCAGCCGCGCGCCGTGGAGATCGGCATCCTGCATGACACCGACGCGCGGCTCGCCGATGCGATGCTGGCGCAGGAGGCGCCGGGGCGGCAGGTCGAGCGTAACGCACCCTACGGCCCTGCCGATGGCGTGACGCACAGTTTATGCCTGCACGGGATTGCCAACAACCTGCCCAACGTGATGCTGGAAATCCGCAATGACCTGATTGCAACGCCCGCGCAGCAGGACCGCATCGCCGCCGAATTGCTTGGCCTGCTGCGTCCCGCGCTCGCGCGGCTCAAGCTGGGGGAGGCTCATGATGCGTAGCGCGATGCGAGGTTATATTCGCGCGATTGACCGGATGAACCGCTTCATCGGGCGTATCGCCATGTATCTGGTCTTTGTGCTGATGGGCGTTCTGCTCTGGTCGTCACTGTCCAAGGCAACGTCGACCCCGTCGTTCTGGACGTTGGAAACCGCGCAATTCGTGATGGTCGCCTATTACGTTCTGGGCGGTCCCTATTCGATTCAACACGGCTCGAACGTGCGAATGGATCTGTTCTATGGCGACTGGTCGCCGCGCAGCAAGGCGATGGTCGACGGGTTCACCGTGTTCTTTCTGCTGTTCTACCTTGGCGTGTTGTTCATGGGCGCTGTCAGTTCCACCGCCTATGCGCTTGGTTATTTCGGGATGGAGCCGTTCGGCTTTTTCGGGGATTTGTTCCTGACCCTGATCACCGAGGGGCCGAGCGCCGCGCAAGAGAAGCTTGGCTTTCTGGAACGCAGTTCAACGGCGTGGCGTCCGCCGCTCTGGCCGATCAAGATCGTGCTCTGCATCGGTATCTTCTTGATGATCCTTCAGGCACTGGCGGAGTTCTTCCGCGATATCGAATACCTGCGCGAGGGAGATGCCGATGTCGCATGAGATTATTGCCCTCGTCATGTTCGCGGGCATGATGCTGATGCTGATGACCGGGCAGCGGGTGTTCGGGGCCATCGGTTTCGTCGGTGCGCTTGCCGGCGTTTTGCTCTGGGGGACGGGTGGCGTTGAAATCCCGTTCTCGGCGGCGATGAAGCTGATGAAGTGGTATCCGCTGCTGACCCTGCCGATGTTCATATTCATGGGTTATGTCCTGAGCGAGAGCCGCATAGCCGACGACCTTTACAAGATGTTTCATGTCTGGATGGGGCCGGTGCGGGGCGGCCTGGCGATCGGCACGATCGGGCTCATGGTGCTGATTTCGGCGATGAACGGGCTGAGCGTTGCGGGCATGGCGATCGGGGCCACCATCGCGCTGCCCGAGTTGCTGCGCCGGGGCTATGACAAGATCATGGTGACGGGGGTGGTGCAGGCGGGCTCGTCGCTTGGCATTCTCGTGCCACCGTCGGTGGTGCTGGTGCTATATGCGATGATCGCGCGGCAGCCGGTGGGGCAATTGTGGCTGGCGGGGGTAGTGCCGGGGCTGCTCATGGCCTCGCTCTTTATCCTCTATATCTATATCCGCTGCCGCATCCAGCCGAATCTCGGCCCCGTGCTGCCCGAGGAAGAGCGCAACGTTTCACTGTCCGAAAAGCTGCGCCTGCTGCGCGCGGGGCTGCTGCCGCTGATGATCTTCGCGGTGATGATGGTGCCCTTCGTCAAGGGCTGGACGAGCCTCGTGGAAAGCTCTGCCGTCGGCGCGATTGCCGCTTTCCTCGCCGCTGTCTTCAAGGGGCGGATGACGCGGGCGGTGTTCGAGACGACGGTGCGCAACACGCTGGCGATCTCGTGCATGTTCATGTGGATCATCCTCGCTGCTCTTGGTTTCGGCGCGATCTTCGACGGGCTGGGGGCGGTGAACGCCATCGAAGGGCTGTTCACCGAGACGCTCAATCTCAGTCCCTGGATGATCCTCATCCTGATGCAGCTCAGTTTCATCCTCATGGGCACGTTTCTGGACGACACCGCGATGCTGGTGATCGTCGCTCCGCTTTACGTGCCGCTGGTGGGTGCGCTCGGCTTCGATCTGATATGGTATGGTGTGCTTTATACGATCACTACGCAGATTGCCTATATGACACCGCCCTTCGGCTATAACCTCTTTCTCATGCGCGCCATGGCCCCGCCCGAGATCGGGCTGCGCGACATCTACCGTTCCATCGTGCCGTTCGTGGGGGTGATGGTGGTGGCGCTGTCGTTGGTGATGATCTTTCCGCAGATCGCGCTGTGGCTGCCGGAATACGTATACGGAAAATAACCCCGACAAGAGCCCTGACGAAGGGGCCGTCATTGCAACAAGGAGAAGAACGATGACGACGACAAGACGCAAGTTCCTGAAAACTGCCGGTGCCGGTGCGGTCGCGGCCCCGCTCGCGGCCCCCGCGCTCGCGCAATCGACGATCACCTGGCGGATGCAGACCTATGCCGGCGCGGCCTTGGCCGAGCATGTGGTGAAACCGGCCATCGACACGTTCAACAAGATCGCGGGCGACCGCATGCAGATCGAGCTTTTCTATGCCGATCAGCTGGTTCCCACCGGCGAGCTTTTCCGCTCCATGCAGCAGGGCACCATAGACGCCGTGCAGTCCGACGATGACAGCATGGCGAGCCCGACGGAAGTGACAGTCTTTGGCGGCTATTTCCCGTTCGGCTCGCGTTACAGCCTTGATGTGCCGGTGCTGTTCAACCAGTACGGCCTCAAGGAAATCTGGGAAGAGGAATACGCCAAGGTCGGCGTCAAACATATCAGCGCCGGGTCCTGGGATCCGTGCCATTTCGCCACCAAGGACCCGATCCACAGCCTTGAGGACATGAAGGGCAAGCGCATCTTTACCTTCCCGACGGCGGGCCGGTTCCTGACGCAGTTCGGCGTCGTGCCGGTGACCCTGCCCTGGGAGGATATCGAGGTTGCGGTGCAGACCGGCGAGCTTGACGGCATCGCGTGGTCGGGCATCACCGAGGATTACACGGTGGGTTGGGCGGACGTGACCAACTACTTCCTGACCAACAACATTTCGGGCGCGTGGGTTGGCCATTTCTTTGCCAATATGGGCCGTTGGGAGGAATTGCCGGAAGACTTGAAACTTCTGCTCGCCACCTGCATGGAACAGTCGCATTACTATCGTCAGTGGTGGTATTGGGGCGGTGAGGCGCGCCTGCGGGTAAACGGTGACAAGATGAAGCTGACAACGATCCCGGATGCGGAATGGGCGACGGTGGAGACAGCTGCGCGCGAGTTCTGGAACGAGATCGCGGCGGAATCCGAGACCAAGGCCAAGGTCGTGGAGATCTTCAAGCAATACAACGCCGATATGGAAAAGGCCGGACGCCCCTACCGCTATACCTGAGCGGGGCGCATGCCGACATCAGAGGGGGGCCTGTCCCGGGCCCCCTTTGCCAAACCTGAATGGAGCGAACGACCATGACTGCCCTGACACTGGATGCGCTGAAAACCAAGGCCGCGAGCGGCGAGATCGACACGGTGCTGGCCTGCGCCGTGGACATGCAGGGCCGCCTTGTGGGCAAGCGGTTCCACGTGTCGAATTTTCTAGAGGCGGGGTTTGAGGAAACACATTGCTGTAACTACCTGCTGGCCACCGATCTGGAGATGGAAACGCCCGACGGCTATGCCGCGACCAGTTGGGCCATGGGCTATGGCGATTACACGATGAAGCCCGACCTCGCCACGCTCTGCCCGGTGCCGTGGCTCGAGGGCACCGCGCTGGTGCTGTGCGATTTCCTCGATCATCACGGTCATGCGCCGGTGCCGCATTCGCCGCGCCAGATCCTCAAGGCGCAGATCGAGCGCGCGACGGCCATGGGTCTCACGCCGATGATGGCGACCGAGTTGGAGTTCTTCCTGTTCCAGAACTCCTATGACGAGATCCGCGCCAGCGGTTACCGTGACCTCACGACGCTGGTGAAATACAATCAGGATTACTCGATCCAGTTCACGACCCGCGAAGAGCACGTCATGCGCCCGGTGCGCAATGCGCTATACGCCATGGGCATTCCGGTTGAGAACACCAAGGGCGAGGCCGAGATCGGGCAAGAAGAGCTCAACATTCGCTACGGCGATGCGCTCGAGGCCTGCGACCGGCACACGCTGGCCAAGCACGCTGTCAAGGAGATTGCCGCCCAGCACGGCCATGCCGCGACCTTCCTGCCGAAATGGCGCGCCGACAAGGTGGGCAGTGCCGCGCATATCCACCAATCGCTGTTTGGCGCCGAGGGCAACGTGTTCCATGACGCGGGCGCGCCGCATTCGATGTCGCAGGTGATGCGCCATTACGTGGCCGGGCTGTTGAAATATGCGCCCGACTGCATGCTCCTGATGGCGCCCTATATCAACAGCTACAAACGCTTCGTGCCGGGCACCTTCGCCCCCACCAAGACCGCGTGGTCGATCGACAACCGCACTGCCGGGTTCCGGCTGGTGGGCGAGGGTACCAAGGGCGTGCGCATCGAATGCCGCATCCCCGGCTCTGACATGAACCCCTATCTCGCCTGTGCCGGGCAACTGGCGGCGGGGCTTGCGGGGATCGAGGAGGAACTGGACCTGCCCGATCCCGCGCAGGGCGATCTCTACAGCATGGCCGACGTGGCCGAGGTGCCGCACAAGCTGAGCATGGCGACCGAGACCTTCCGCAATTCGGCGATGCTCCGGCGGGCCTTCGGCGATGCGGTGGTCGATCACTACACCCGCGCGGCAGAGGTCGAGCAGGAGGATTTCGACCGCGCCGTGACCGATTACGAGGTGCAGCGCGGATTCGAGCGGGCGTGAGGGCGCCGCCGTCGGAGTCGAGTATTTTTGGAACGATGAAAGGGCGGGACATGCGCCTGCTGGGAAGAGTGTGAACATGCCGGAACTGAAATGTATTTCCCCTATTGACGGATCGGTCTTTGCCACGCGCGAGACATTGAGCCCCGAGGTGGCGCGCGACGCCATTTCCGAGACCCGCGCGGCGCAGGCCGCATGGGCGGCGCGGCCCTTGCAGGAGCGTATAGACCTGGTGGTGGCGGGCGTCGCCGCTGTCGGCGAGATGAACGACGAAATTGTGCCGGAACTGGCCCGGATGATGGGCCGCCCGGTGCGCTATGGCGGCGAGTTCGGCGGCTTCAACGAGCGGGCCTCCTACATGGCCGAGATCGCCGCGCAGGGGCTCGCAGATATCGAGGTATCCGACAACGGCGCGTTCCACCGCTATATCCGCCGCGTGCCGCATGGCGTGGTATTCGTCGTGGCCCCGTGGAATTACCCCTACATGACGGCGATCAATACAGTGGCGCCTGCGCTCATCGCCGGGAATGCGGTGGTGCTGAAACACGCGACGCAGACCCTCTTGGTGGGTGAGCGCATGGCGCGGGCCTTTCATGCGGCGGGCGTGCCCGAGGCGGTGTTCCGCAACGTGTTCCTGGATCATGACACCACATCGACGCTGATCGCCGAAGGGGTGTTCGATTTTGTCAATTTCACCGGCTCGGTCGGCGGCGGTCAGACGATGGAGCGCGCCGCCGCGGGCACATTTACCGGGCTGGGGCTGGAACTCGGCGGCAAGGATCCGGGCTATGTGATGGACGATGCCGACCCGGTGACGGCAGCCGAGGGGCTGATTGACGCCGCGATGTTCAACTCGGGTCAGTGCTGTTGCGGGATCGAGCGGATTTATGTGCACGAAAACCTGTTTGATGCGTTTCTGGCGAAGGCGATCGAGATTGTGAACGGCTACCGTCTTGGCGATCCGATGGACCCCGAGACCACTATCGGCCCAATGGCGAACAAACGCTTCGCCGACGAGGTGCGGGCCCAGATCGACGAGGCCGTGGCGGCGGGGGCTGTCGCGCATATCGAGACCTTCCCGCAGGATGATGGTGGCTGTTACCTGACGCCGCAGATCCTGACCAAGGTCACCCATGACATGCGCGTCATGCGCGACGAGAGCTTTGGCCCCGTGGTCGGCATCATGCCGGTCAAGGACGACGAAGAGGCGATCGCGCTCATGAATGACAGCCCCTTCGGCCTCACGGCCTCGCTCTGGACACGTGATGCGGCGCGCGCCGCAAAGGTGGGTGATGCGATCGAGACCGGCACGGTCTTCATGAACCGGGCTGATTACCTCGATCCTGCGCTGTGCTGGACCGGCTGCAAAAGCACCGGACGGGGCGGCGCGCTCTCGGTCATCGGCTATCACAACCTGACCCGTCCGAAATCCTATCATCTCAAGAAGGCAACGACATGACACTTACCGCAAACTGGTCCTATCCCACCGCCATCCGATTCGGCGCGGGCCGCATCGCGGAACTGGCCGAGGCCTGCCGCAGCGCCGGGATCACCCGCCCGCTGCTGGTCACCGACAAGGGGCTGGCCCCGCTGCCGATCACCGCGCAGGCAATGGAGATCCTGCGCAAGGCGGGGCTGGAGGCCGCCGTCTTCTCGGAGGTCGATCCCAACCCCAATGAGATCAACCTCGCCGCCGGGGTCGAGGCCTACAAGGCCGGCGGCCATGACGGGGTGATCGCCTTCGGCGGCGGCTCGGGACTCGACCTGGGCAAATGCGTGGCCTTCATGGCGGGGCAGACGCGGCCCGTCTGGGATTTCGAGGATGTCGGTGATTGGTGGACCCGCGCGGATGCCGATGCCATCACACCGATCATCGCCGTGCCTACCACCGCCGGGACCGGCTCGGAGGTCGGGCGCGCAGGCGTGCTGACCAACTCCGTCAGTCATGAGAAGAAGATTATCTTTCACCCGAAAATGCTGCCCGCCACGGTGATCTGCGATCCCGAGCTGACCGTCGGTATGCCAAAGGCAATCACGGCGGGCACCGGGCTCGATGCCTTTGCGCATTGCGTCGAGGCGTTTTCCAGCCCGCATTACCACCCGATGAGCCAGGGCATCGCGCTCGAAGGCATGCGGCTGGTGATCGAGAACCTGCCGCGCGCCTACGCCACCCCCGACGATATCGAGGCGCGCGCGCATATGATGAGTGCTGCGGCCATGGGCGCGACCGCGTTCCAGAAAGGTCTGGGCGCGATCCACGCCATGAGCCATCCGGTGGGCGCGCATTTCAACACCCATCATGGCACCACCAATGCCGTCTGCATGCCAGCGGTTCTGGATCTGAACGCGCCCGTGATTGGCGGCCGCTTCGACCTTGCGGCGGGTTATCTGGGCATTGAGGGCGGCTATGACGGCTTTCGCGCCTTCGTGGGCCGCTTCAACGACAGTTTCAGCGTGCCCAAGGGGCTGGCCGCGCTCGGCGTGACCGAGGATGCGATACCGGCGCTGGTCGAGGGTGCGATCAAGGACCCGTCCTGTGGCGGCAACCCGGTAGAGCTGACCGAGGAAAACCTTACAGCACTGTTCCGGGCGGCGATGTAGCCAGCCTTACCCTGCGCGCGCGTTTTGCGGCAGGATGTAGGGGCGGTTGCCGGAGGGCGGCACGCTGACCGCCAGATCGCAGCCATAGACCGCAGAGAGCGTTTCCGAGGTGATCACCGCCTCGGGCGTGCCTTCGGCCACCACGCGGCCTGATTGCATCATCACCACGTGATCGGCGAACATCGAGGTGAGGTTGAGATCATGCATCACCGCGACCACCCCGCCGCCGCGCGCGGCGAAATCGCGGGCGAGGCGCATGACGCTGAGTTGATGGCCGATATCGAGGCTTGAGACCGGCTCGTCGAGAAAGAGCCAGTTGGGGCCGTCGGGGCACGCGGGCTCCCATATCTGGGCCAGCACACGAGCGAGTTGCACGCGTTGTTGTTCGCCGCCCGACAGGTCCTGGTAGGTGCGGCTGGCCATGTGGCGCAGCCCGACATGATCCAAGGCGCGCAGGGGCAGGTCGGGACGGTCGGCGAAACGCCCCGCGCCGTGGCCGATGCGGACGACCTCGATCACGGTGAAGGGAAAGGCCAGCCGGGCGCTCTGTGGCAACACGCCCCGGCGCGGGGCGAGGGCCATGGCATGGCGCGGATGGACCGGCAGGCCACACATGGCGATTGCGCCCTCAACTGCGAGTTCACCGGTGAGCGCACGCAACAGCGTGGTCTTGCCCGAGCCGTTGGGGCCTGCGATGGCGGTCAGCTGGCCTGAGCGAGCGGTGAGGCTGACATCGTGCAGGATGGGCGTGGCGCCGAGACGCAGCGAGACATGATCGGCTTGCAGCATCAGAAATCCACCAGGCCGCGCCGCCGCAGCAATATCCACAGGAATACCGGCGCGCCGAGCACTGCGGTGACGATTCCGATGGGCAACTCGGCTGGAGCGATGAGCAGGCGGCTGAGAATATCCGCGCCCAGAAGCAGGCTTGCGCCCAGAAGCGCGCTGTTGATCAGCAAGGGCCCGTGATCCGGACCTGTGGCCAGCCGCAGGAGGTGCGGCACGACGATGCCGACAAAGCCGATGCCGCCCGAGACCGCGACCGCAGCACCTGTGGCCCCTGCGACGATGAGGATGGCAAGGGTCTTGGTGCGCTGCACCGGGATGCCGAGATGCAGCGCCGTCGCCTCGCCCAAGGCCAACCCGTTGAGGCCACGCCCAAGCGTGGCGGCGGCAAGGAGGGCGAGGGCGATGATCGGGGTGGTGGTGGCAAGCTTGGCCCATGTCGCCCCGGCGAGCGAGCCGAGACCCCAGAAGGTGAGATCGCGCAATTGCTGGTCGTCGGCGGCATAGACCATCAGCCCCGACACCGCGCCAGAGAGCGCCCCGAGAGCGATGCCCGCCAGCAGCATCGTCGCCACCGAGGTGCGCCCGCCGCGCGTGGCCACCCCGTAGAGCAGCAGCACCGAGGCCCAACTGCCGAGAAACGCGGCCAGCGGCACGGTATAGACGCCGATGAGGGACTGAAACGCTGGGGGCAGCAACCCGCCCAGCACGATGGCGGTGATCGCGCCCAGCCCCGCACCCGCGCTGACGCCGACGATGCCGGGATCGGCGAGCGGGTTGCGAAAGAGCCCCTGCATCACCGCGCCCGACACGGCGAGTGCCGCACCCACGAGTGCGCCCATGGCGAGGCGCGGCAGGCGCACCTCCCACAGAATGATGCGCGCTAGGGTCTCGTCCTGCGTGCTGCCGGTGACGAGGCCGAGAAGCGAGACGCCCGATGCGCCGCTTTCAAGGCTGATCGCGCAGACCGCAACGAGCAGCAGCCCGAGCCACAGATGCGCCTGCCGCGCGGTGGCGCGGCGGTCGCGCGGGGCGGCGTGCGCCGGGTCAGCTTGGGTCAGTGTCATCATCGGCCCCGGGCGTTGCATAGACGGCGCTGTGCAGGTCGCGCGCGGCCTGCGCGGTGCGCGGGCCGAAGCCCAGAAGGTAGAGCCCCTGCATGCGGATCACCGCGCCGGTCGTGGCGGCGGGGGTGGCGCGGATCGCGGGCATGGACAAGAGCACCTCGTCCTCGATGGCGTGATCGCCGCCGCGATCCATCATCAGGATCACGTCGGGGGCGGTGCGGATGACCGCCTCGTCGGTCAGCTGTTTATAGCCCTCGAATGCGTCCACGGCGTTAACCGCGCCCGCCATCTCGATGATGCCCGCCGCCTGCGTGCCGGTGCCCCCGGCGAGGATGCGCCCGCCTTGCAGGCTAAGGATGAACAGGACGCGCCGCGCATCGCCGGGGGCGATCTGCGCGGTCCTGCGGGCGGTCGCGTCGAGCGCGGCGCGGATCTCGGCGATGAGCGTCGCGGCGCGGTCGGGCAGGCCGAGCGCGCGGCCCACTACCTCGATTTTCTCTAGGATGCCGGGGCCGTCACTGGCCTCGGGCACGGCCGTGAAGGGAAGGCCCGAGGCCTTGAGCACCTGAATCGTTTCCGGTGGGCCTGCGCCCTCGATGGCGAGGATATGGTCGGGCGCGACCGAGAGCACGCCCTCGGGGCTGAGCGCGCGGGCATAGCCCACGTCGGGCAGCTCGGTCACCTCGGGCGGGTAGGTAGAGGTGGTGTCGCGCGCAACGAGCCGGTCGCCCGCGCCGAGCGCGTGGACGATCTCGGTCACCGACCCGCCGATGGAGAGCAGGCGATCTGCGGACTGGCCGAAGGCGGGCAGGGCGCATAGAGCGGTGGCCTGCGCGAGTAGGGTGCGACGGGTGAGACGGGTCATGCGGGCACCCCTGCATCGGCGCGGTCGGGCAGGGCGGCGACCAGCGCGCCGAAGGCCGGGCGGTGGTCGCGATCCTCCTTGCGCAGGCCGAAGATTTGCAGGATCAGGCCGCCTTCGGCGTCGAACGCCTCGACCGAAATGGCGGGGCCGCGTTGTGTGGGCTTCTCGACCGCCCAGACCTCGGCGATATGGTCGCGGCGCAGGTGCAGGTTGAAGCCGGGATCAAGCACGTTCTGCCACGGTCCCATGGTCTTGAGCGTCTGGACCGGGCCGGAATGGATCTGGATGCAGCCGCGATTGCCGACGAAGATCATCGACTCGGTGCCGTCTGTGGCGAGGCGCGTCAGCAGCGTGTCTACCGCCTCGGGGGCGAGCGCACGCACGAAGGGCGCGCCCGCGATGCGGTAGGCGCCCAAGCGGTTCATCCTGAGCTTGGAGGTCAGGCGCAGGAACTGATGCGTGTCGGTCAGGCGCTGCCATTCCTCGCGCAAAATCTCGGTCTTGTCGGGGTTGGATTTGGGGGGCTCTGGGGCCTGACGCGCGGCGACATCGAGGGTCTGGCCCTGATCGGGCAGCGCCTGCGACAGGCGCAATCCGTCCCAAGCGGTGAGCGATGAGCCCTCGCGCAGGAAGATCTTGTGCACCGCGTCGCCTGCGGCGTCGAACACCTGAAGACTGCGGCGGAGGCCGGTGTCGGCCTCGGTTTCGACCATGAAGGCGTGGCACCAATGGCTGGGAAAGAGGCGCAGGTCGATCTCGGGCGTGAGGATCATCGCTGCGTGTTTGCCGGTGTGGTAATTGTCGTATCGTCCGACCTTTTCATGCACGCAGGAGGGGTTGCGGGTGAGCGCCATCACCTCGCCGAGTTTCTGCGCGGCCGCCATCACCTGATCGGGATGCGCCGCGATGCGCGTGGCACCCGCGCCAGTGGAGGCGGCGACAAGCTGCGCCTCGGAAATGCCCAGGCTGTCGGCTTGATCGCGGCTGCGCAGTTTCGGGTTCTCGGCCTGAAAGGCGCGGATTGCGTCGGGGGTTATGGGGGCGGTCTGAGCCATGCCTACCTCTCGTGTCGTTCGATTGGATGGCTGCATCGCGCTGCTGCGGATGTGGCTGCGGGGCGTGGGACCTGATCCCGCGCCGTGAATGTTGAGTCTTTTACTCGATAACATCCCGTCGGCGCAAGAGAGCGGGCAAGATAAACTTGACTGTAATACTACACTATTCTATCAGGCCGCATCGCCACCTAATCGCACCGCATACCCGGTCAGGCAGCTACCGATCAAACGGTCATCTGCGGGAAGGGACTGACATGGTGTTTATCAAACATTGGCGAAACGGGTCCGGGCTGGGCCTTGGATGTGTGCTGGCGGTGCATGCCGGATTTGCGTCGGCACAGGAGGGTGAGGCGGCAGCGCAAGACACGTTCCGCCTGCCCGATATCGTGATCTTCGGGGCCGCGCGGGACGAGCGTGCGCTGCTCGACACGCCGAACGCGGCGAGTGTCGTGGGCGAAGAGGAGATCCGCCGCCGCCAGCCCTCGACCTATGCGGAGATGCTCGACGATGTGCCGGGGCTGAGCATCGAGGGCGGACCGCGCGGCGTGAGCCAGGAGATCAACATTCGCGGTTTTCAGGACGAGCAGGTGGTGCTGCGCCTTGATGGAGGGCGGCAGAATTTCAACCTCGCGCATCGCGGGCGGTTCTTCACCGATCCGATGATCCTCAAGCAGGTGGAGGTGCTGCGCGGCGGAGCCTCGACGCTCTTTGGCTCGGGCGCGCTTGGCGGGGTGGTCTTTACTGACACCAAGGACGCGCGTGACGTGATCGACCCCGGCAAGACCGTGGGCGGCGAGGTGAGCACCGGTTACAATTCCAACGGCAATGAATGGAAATACGGGGCCACGGGCGCGGTGCAGCACGGCGCGTTCGACGCGCTGATCTTTCTGTCGGGGCGCGATCGGGGCAGCGATATCGAGGATGGCAGCGGTGCCGATATCGTCGATAGCCAGATCGACAGCGAGAATTACCTTCTGAAATTCGGGGTCGAGCCCGCGGATGGCCTGCGATTCGAGACCAGCTATCAGCGCTACGAGGATGACGGCGTCACCCCGCCCAACACCAATGTGCAGGGCACGCCAACCACCAGCGTCAATCGGGAACTGACCCATGAGGCGGTGCGCGCCGGGGTCGAGTGGAACCCCGCGGGCAATCCGCTGGTCAATGCCAACGCGCTGTTCTTTTACAACAATACTGAGGTGCGCGAGGACCGGATCTTCGACGGGCGGTTCGACACCACGGATTTCGAGACGGTGGGCTTCGAGATCACCAACATCTCGGAATTCGATATCGGCGTGCCGGTGGCGCTGTCCTACGGGTTCGAGGTCTTTGAGGATAGGCAGACGGGCACCCGCGACGGCGCGCCGCGCGCGCAGACGCCGGATGCGAAACAGCAATTCTATGCCGCCTTCGCGCAGGCCGATTTCACTGTCACTCCGACCCTGACCCTGACAGCGGGATTGCGCTATGACGTGATTGACACGAAGCCTGAAGGCGGCTTTGCCAGCCGGTCGGACGAGGAGTTTTCGCCCAAGCTGGCGCTATCCTGGCGGCCGACTGAGAATACACAGGTCTTCGCCTCGGCCTCGCGGTCGTTCCGCGCCGCCTCATTGACCGAGATGTTTCCGCAGGGCGTGCATTTCATCGCCGGGCCGGGCTTTCCGCTTGGCGGGCCGGGATCGCCGTTCTTTACCGGCGTGAACGAGTTCCTGCCAACGCCGACCCTGCGGCCCGAGACCGCCGATCAGATCGAGATCGGCATGCGGCACCGGATCGATGGCCTGTTCTGGCGCGGCGACCGGCTCGACCTGTCGGGCAACATCTACTACGCCGAGGTGGATGATTTCATCGACACGGTGGTGACCTTCATCGACCCCGCGACCACCGGTTTCAACCCTGTGACCGGGCGGCTGGAGGTCGCCGGGTCCACCACCTCGCGCAATATCGACGCGCGGCTCTACGGGTTGGAACTGAGCGCCGATTACGACGCGCAGTCTTGGTTCGGGGGCGCGTCGCTGTCGGTGCCGCGCGGCGAGAGGCGGGGTGGCGCGGGTGAGTTGGGTTCGATCCCGCAGGACCGGCTGGTGTTGACCGGCGGGCTGCGGCCTGCGCCGGGCTGGGAGTTGGGCGCGCGCGCCACCTTCCTGCGCAAGCTTGATGCCGGTGATCTGCCCGCCGGAACCCAGCCGGTGGCTGCGGCCGAAGTCTTCGACGTCTTTGCCAGTTGGCAGCCACAGCGCGGCATGCTGGAGGGCACCTTAATCAGTGCTGGCGTCGACAATGTGTTCGACGAGAATTACCGCATTCATCCCAACGGGCTGAACAATCCCGGCGTGACGGCGAAATTGACGATTTCCCGGCGTTTCTGACGCAGGACAGGGGCGCGCGGTTGCGCGCGCCCTTTTTCAGGCGAAGCCGGTGATAAGCTGGCGCAAGCCGATGGCCGCGCCCGCGAAGATCGCCGCGAAGGTCACCGGCGCGCTGAGCGACAGGACGGAAAAAGCCGAGATGCCCTGACCCACCGTGCAGCCAAAGGCTAACACCGCGCCGAAGCCCATGCAGACCGCGCCGAGGATCTGGCGCTTGAGTTCGCGCGGGTCCTCGCAGGCCTCCCACCGGAAATGTCCCTTGATCAGGCTGCCGCAGAACGCGCCCGCCAGCACGCCGAAGACCGAGGCCACGCCAAAGCTGAGCCCGCCGCCGCTGGCGGTCATCAAAAACAGGATGGATTCGCCAAGCGGCGCCGAAAACGTGTGGCTCTGGACCGGTTGCAGCATGAAGCCGTGGGTCGCTACCCAGGACGTGCCGATCCAACCCGAGGTGATGGCAAGCCCCACCAGCGCCCCCCAGAGCATCGACCGGCGATCGCGCAGGAACCCGCGCGAGCCGAGCGCCAGAAGCGCGATACCGCCCGAAATGATCAACCCCGCCCCGATCATCGGCAAACCGGTCAGACGCTCGACGATCTGGGCATAGCTTTGCGTGTCGAGGGCGGGGGTGGTGGCCTCGGTTGCCATCACGCGCAGCCGGGCCAGCGGGCCCGACATCATCGCATAGGCCGCGATGCCCATCACCAGCACGATCACGAAAGACCGCAGATCACCGCCGCCGAACCGCGCCAGCGCGCCAAAGCCGCAATTGCCCGCCAGCGACATGCCATAGCCAAAGAGCAGCCCGCCGAGGATCGAGGCAAAGGGCGACCAGGGCGTGAGCCAGTAGACGTTCATCGCGATATCGAACCCGCCAAGCGCCACCGCGGCAAAGGCCGACAGCCCCGCCACGCCGATCGCCAGCCCCCACATCCGCAGGCGCGTGTCGCTGTGCTGATAGAGATAATCCTCGATCGCACCAAGGGTGCAGAATCGCCCCAGCCGCGCCGCAAGGCCAAGGATCAGCCCGCCGCCGAACCCGATGAGCACTATCAGCACAGGTTCTGGAATGCCGCCGGGCATGTGTCTCCTCCATTTGTCGCTGGCAAGGCCCCGACTCCTCCGTCAGGGCTGCTTGCAAAAGAGATCGTGAACCACTTCGAGCATCGTGATCGCCCGTCGGTCTGTCAAACGGTAATAGATCGCCTTGCCGTCCCGTCGTGGTGTCACCAGCCGCTCTGTGCGCAGCCGCGAGAGTTGCTGAGAGACCGCCGCCTGACGCGCCGAGAGCAGGTTTTCAAGCTCGGTCACGGTCTTTTCCCCGGTGGCGAGGTGACACAGGATCATCAGCCGCCCCTCATGGCTGATCGCCTTTAGGAAATCGGCGGCGTCATGGGCGTGGCCCAGCATCGTGTCGAGGTTCTCTGGCGTGATGTCCATGCTTGGCAGAGGGGCTTTGCGCAGCATGGCCGGTTACCGCGGGGCCGTGGCGTCGGGATGCGCGTCAAGCAACTGCCCAAGCAGGAACCAGAAAAACTCGTCTCCGGCATAGCCCTCCATCCGGCCCAGTTCCTGCCCCTCGTGCACCAGCACGAATGTGGGGGTGAAAACCGGACGTGAGGTAAAGGCCACGTCCTCGGGCAGGTCATTGATCAGCACCCGGCGCAGCGGCGCGCGCGCGCCTTCCTCGGTCTTGGGATAGGCCGGGGCGATCTCGGCGTTCCACTGTTCGCACCAGTGACAGCCGTGTTGCTCGACCATGATCAACTCTGCCGCGCGAAGCGGCCCGGTAAGGCCAAGCGTCAGCCCAAGGCTGACCAGAACGGCGGCGCATATACGCATTTTTTTCTTCCGATTGACGGATGGTATAAAACATATGATAGTTTGAATGTGTTTTCGGATCAACCCATGTAAGGCCACCTTATGCTAGATGTCTCCATGCTTAGCGCGTTTGTCGGCGGGCTGATCGTATTCTTCTCACCCTGCGTACTGCCGATCGTGCCGTTTTATCTCAGCTACATGGCGGGGGCCTCAATGTCGGAAATCAGCGCCGAGGGGCGGCTGGCCCCGGGCGTACGCCGCCGCGCCTTTGCCGCATCGGTGATGTTCTCGGCGGGAATCATCACCGTGTTCGTGCTGCTGGGGGCGGCAGCCTTCGGACTGAGTCAGGCGTTTCGCGGGTTTCAGACCGAGTTTCGGCTGTTTGCTGCGCTGGTGGTGCTGATCCTCGGGCTGCATTTCCTGGGCGTGTTGCGGATCGGCTTTCTCAACCGCGTTTTCCAGATGGAGGCGGGCGATACCAGGAACATGTCGGTTCTGGGGGCCTATGTGGTCGGCTTTGCCTTTGCCGCCGGGTGGACGCCCTGCGTGGGCGGGGTGCTGACCGCTGTCGTCTTTACCGCGAGCACCGAGGCCACGGCAATGGAAGGGTTGGGGTTGCTGCTGGTCTTTGGCTTAGCGATGACCACGCCGTTCATGGTGGCGTCACTCTTTATCGGGCCGTTCCTGCGGTTCGCCTCGAAATTCCGCCGCCATCTGCCCAAGGTGGAAAAGGCGATGGGGCTGTTGCTGATCGTGTTTGCCGCGCTGATTGCCACCGACAGCGTCAACTATATCGCGCAATGGATGCTGGAGACGTTTCCGGTGTTCCAGACCATCTAGAAAGGAGGAGATTATGATACGACTTCTAAGTCTGCTGGCGGCCTGTCTGCTGGCGCTGCCGGTGGCCGCCGCCGAGTTGGGCGATGACGGCCTGCACAAGACCGATTGGATGCGCGACACGTTCAAGGACCTGCGCGAAGATCTGGAAGAGGCGAATGCCGAGGGCAAGCGCCTGATGATCATGGTCGAGCAGCGCGGCTGCATCTACTGCACGCGGATGCATGAGCATGTGTTTCCACGCCCCGAGATCGCCGACTATATCCGCGAGAATTTCTTTGTCGTGCAGCTCAACCTGCATGGCGATATCGAGGTAACGGATTTCGACGGGGAATCGCTGAGCGAAAAGGCCGCGACCCGCAAATGGGGGTTGCTGTTCACGCCGTCGATTCTGTTCCTGCCCGAAGACGTGCCCGAGGGGCAGACGGCGGCGCAGGCGGCGGTGGCGCTGATGCCCGGCGCGTTCGAGGCCGGCACCACGCTCGACCTGCTGACATGGGTAAATGAAAAGCGGTATGCGCTTGATACCGATGAAGATTTCCAGCGCTACCACGCGCGGCGCATCGAGGAACGCGCAGCAGAATGAGGCGCGTTTGGATGAGTGTCGGATTACATTAAATTCAAAGATTAGAATTTAATGTTGTGCGTTCACGCTATTGTGCCCTATGATATACAAAAATGTGAATGTGTTAGGGAGGACGCATGAAACGAACACTTATCACGATCGCGCTGGTCGGTGCCGCAACGGGTGCCGCAGCTGCCGAGATCGCCCCCGGCGAGGTGCCCTTCGAGGATGGTGCCGTGGCCGTTTCGCTGACCGGGGCGCCCGGTGACCCTGTCCGTGGCCGCGAGGTGGTGGGCAACAAGTCGCTTGGCAACTGCGTGGCGTGTCATGCCAATTCCGACATGAGCGACATTCCATTTCATGGTGAGATCGGCCCGATGCTTGATGGCGCGGGCGAACGCTGGAGCGAGGCTGAATTGCGCGGAATCGTGGCCAATGCCAAGATGATGTTTCCGGACTCGATGATGCCGTCCTTCTACCGGGTGGATGGGTTCACCCGGCCCGGCAACGCCTATACGGGCGAGGCGGCGGATGACAGTTTTGGCCCGCTTCTCACCGCGCAACAGGTCGAGGACGTGGTGGCCTATCTTTCAACCCTCAAGTACTGACCGCCGCCCCCACAAGGGGCGGTCTCGAACAGGAGTTCAGCACAATGACAATGACGAGACGTAGTGTGATGGTGATGGGCGCGGGGGCATTTGTGGCCTTTGGCCTGCCTATGCGAGCGAGCGCCGCAGGCGAGGACGCCATCGCGGAGTTCACCGGTGGGGCAGACATGGGCGGCGAGGGTCTGACCCTGACCGCACCCGAGATCGCAGAGAACGGCAACACCGTGCCGATCGAGGTCGACGCCCCCGGGGCCGAGGCGATTCTCGTAGTCGCGATGGGCAACCCGACACCCGGCGTGGCCGAGTTCAAGTTCGGTCCGCTGGCCGGTTCGAACAGCGCCTCGACCCGTATCCGCCTTGCAGGCACGCAAGACGTGGTGGCGATCGCCAAGATGAAGGATGGCTCTTTCGTCAAGGCCTCGAGCAACGTCAAGGTCACCATCGGCGGCTGCGGCGGCTGAGGCAGGAATTAGGAGAATCCGACAATGGCAGACAATGTGAAACCCCGCGTGAAAGCGCCGCGCAAGGCAAGTGCCGGCGAGACGGTCACGATCAAGACCCTGATCAGCCACCCGATGGAATCCGGTCAGCGCAAGGACGCCGATGGCAACACCATCCCGCGTTCGATCATCAACCGTTTCACCTGTGAGTTCGGCGGCGAGATGGTAATCGACGTGACCATGGAACCCGCGATCTCGACCAATCCGTATTTCGAGTTCCAGGCGGTCATTCCCGACGCCGGTGACATGAAGTTCACCTGGTACGACGACGATGGCTCTGTCTACGAAGAGACCAAGAGCATCGCGCTGGCCTGAGAAAGGCATCACCGTCAGGGAGGGACGATAATGAAAAGAACAGCACTGATAACGGCGCTTTTCGGAGCGAGTGCGATCACGGTGGGGGCGGCATGGGCCGAACCCGTCGAGGATACGCTGATCATCAACGAAGAGACCGAACTCACCACCTGGACCGACGCCCCGGCGGCGGTCGAGGGGGCGCTGCCCGAGGTGATCTCTGGCTGGCATTTCCGCGGCACCGAGACCCGCGCCATGCAGGCCGATGATTTCGACAATCCCGGCATGATCTTTGTCGAACAGGCGATGGATGCCTGGAACACGGTCGAGGGTGAGGCGGGTAAGTCCTGTGCAAGCTGCCATGGCGATGCCGAGGACAGCATGAAGGGCGTTCGCGCGGTCTACCCCAAGTGGAACGAGGACGCGGGCGAGGTGCGCACGCTGGAGATGCAGGTCAACGCCTGCCGAACCGAGAACATGAAGGCCGAGCCGCTGAAATACACCGGCACCGATATGACCAGCATGCTGGCGTTGATCTCGTCGGTGTCGCGCGGCATGCCCGTGAACGTGGCAACGGATGGCCCGGTGGCCGAAACATGGCAGCAGGGCAAGGAACTCTACTACACCCGCACCGGCCAGTTGGAGCTGAGCTGCGCCAATTGTCACGAGGACAATTATGGCCGCATGATCCGTGCCGACCACCTGAGCCAGGGCCAGATCAACGGCTTTCCGGTCTACCGGCTGAAGAACACCAAGCTGAACGCGGTGCATGCCCGCTTCAAGGGCTGCGTGCGCGACACCCGCGCCGAGACGTTCAGCCCCGGCAGCCCCGAATTCGTGGCGCTGGAGCTTTATGTCGCGAGCCGCGGCAACGGTCTGTCGGTCGAAGGGCCGTCGGTCCGCAACTGAGTGCCCCCCGCCTAGCCATGGGCCGGGCGGGGTTTTTCTTGACTAAAAACATTCAAAATCCCGCATGTGATACTGCGGGTGTGGAAAGGTCAAACATGATCTCGCGTCGCGATTTTCTTCAAACGAGCATGGCGGCTTCGGCCATCCTTGGGGCATCGTCCTTCGGCAACTGGGCGAAACTGGCCGCACAACAGGCGCTGACGCAGGATCAGCTCTTGCAGTTCGACACGTTCGGCAATGTGAGCCTGATCCACATCACCGACATTCACGCGCAACTCAAGCCGATCTATTTCCGCGAACCGTCGATCAATATCGGCGTGGGTGACAACAAGGGCGCGGTGCCGCATGTCACCGGGGCCGATTTCCGCAAGCTTTACGGCATCGACGATCGCAGCCCCTCGCATTACGCGCTGTCGTCGGGCGATTTCAGCGCGCTGGCGCAGGCCTATGGCAAGGTTGGCGGGCTTGACCGCGTGGCGACCGTGATCAATGCGATCCGCGCCGACCGCCCCGATGCGATCCTGCTCGATGGTGGCGACACGTGGCATGGCTCTTACACATGTTATCACACTGAAGGGCAGGACATGGTCAACGTGATGAACGCGTTGAAACCGGACGCGATGACCTTTCATTGGGAGTTCACGCTCGGCTCTGACCGGGTGCATGAGATTGTCGAGGGCTTGCCCTTTGCAGCCCTGGGCCAGAACATTTTTGACGCCGAATGGGACGAGCCCGCAGAGCTGTTCCCGCCCTACAAGTTCTTTGAACGCGGCGGTGCCAAGATCGCCGTGATCGGTCAGGCCTTCCCCTATATGCCGATTGCCAATCCCGGCTGGATGTTCCCCGAATACAGCTTTGGCATCCGCGACGAGAACATGCAGGCGATGGTGGACGAGGTGCGCGGGCAGGGGGCCGAACTGGTGGTGGTGCTCAGTCATAACGGCTTTGACGTGGACAAGAAGATGGCGGGCATTGTCAGCGGCATTGACGTGATCCTGTCGGGCCACACCCATGACGCCCTGCCCGAGCCGGTGCTGGTGGGCGAGACGATCATCGTGGCCTCTGGCTCAAACGGCAAGTTCGTCAGTCGCGTTGATCTGGATGTGCGTGACGGGCGGATGATGGGCTTTCGCCACAAGCTGATCCCGATCTTCTCGGACGTGATCGAACCAGACAAGGAGGTGGCCGCGCTCATTGATGAGCAACGTGCGCCGTTCAAATCCGAGCTGGAGGAGGTGATCGGCCAGACCGAGAGCCTGCTTTACCGGCGCGGCAATTTCAACGGCTCGTGGGATGACCTGATCTGCGAGGCGCTGATCGAGGAGCGCGAGGCCGATATCGCGATGTCGCCCGGCGTGCGGTGGGGCCCGTCCCTCATCCCCGGGCAGGACATCACCCGCGAGGATATCTTCAACGTCACCTCGATGACCTATGGCAAGGCGTACCGATCTGAGATGACCGGCGAGTTCATCAAGGTGATCCTGGAAGACGTGGCCGACAACATCTTCAACCCCGATCCTTATTACCAGCAGGGCGGCGACATGGTGCGGATCGGCGGCATGGGCTACCGCATCGACATCAACCAGCCGCAGGGCAGCCGGATCAGCGACATGACGCTGCTGAGCACCGGCGAGGTGATTGATCCGTCGAAGAATTACGTGGTCGCCGGTTGGGCCAGCGTGAACGAGGGCACCGAAGGCCCGCAGATCTGGGACGTGGTCGAGAACCATATCGCCAGGCAGGGCACCGTGCGTGTCGCACCCAATGACAGCGTCAAGGTGATTGGCGCATGAGAACCAGTCGAGAGGAGGCATTCGAGATGTCGAAGCTTTTCAAGGGAAAACCCACCTCGCGCCGCGCCTTCCTGCGCGGCAGCGTGGCCGCTGCGGCGGGGGTCGTCACGGCGAGCGCGGCACAGGCGGGCACGCCCGATCCGTTGATCACGGATGTGCAGCCCTGGGCCACGGGCCTTGGCGATGGTGTAGATGCCTCGCCCTACGGCTTGCCCATCGAATACGAATCGGATGTGGTGCGCCGCAACGTCGAATGGCTGACCGCCGATACGATCTCCTCGATCAACTTCACGCCGATTCATGCGCTTGACGGCACCATCACGCCGCAGGGCTGCGCCTTTGAGCGGCACCATTCCGGCGCTATTGATCTGAGGAAAGAAGATTACCGGCTGATGATCAACGGGCTGGTGGATCGGCCGCTGGTCTTCACCTATGCCGATCTCGAACGCTTCCCGCGTGAGAACCACGTCTATTTCTGCGAATGCGCCGCCAACACGGGCATGGAATGGGCGGGCGCTCAATTGAATGGCGCGCAGTTCACCCATGGCATGATCCACAACATGGAATATACCGGCGTGCCGCTGCGCACCCTGCTGGAAGAGGCGGGATTGGATGTGGCGGGCGATCTCAAGGACAAGTGGGTCTATGTCGAGGGGGCCGATGCGTCATCAAACGGCCGCTCGATCCCGATGGGCAAGGCACTTGGCGATTGCCTCGTGGCGTTCAAGGCCAATGGCGAGGCCCTGCGCAAGGAGCATGGATATCCCGTGCGCCTCGTGGTTCCCGGCTGGGAAGGCAACATGTGGGTCAAGTGGATCCGCCGTATCGAGGTGACCGACGGCCCGGTGGAGAGCCGCGAGGAGACCAGCAAATACACCGATACGCTGGCTGATGGCACAAGCCGCAAATGGACATGGGTGATGGATGCCAAATCGGTCATCACCTCGCCCAGCCCGCAAGCGCCCATAACTCACGGAAAAGGGCCGCTTGTGATCACCGGCCTTGCCTGGTCCGGCCACGGCGCGATCACCCGTGTCGATGTCTCCAAGGATGGTGGCAAGACCTGGGAAACCGCCCGTCTGGCCAAGGAGGGCGAGGCCAAGGCGCTGACCCGCTTCTATCTCGACACCACATGGGACGGCGAGGAGATGCTGCTGCAAAGCCGCGCGATGGATGACACCGGCTATATCCAGCCCACCAAGGCGCAGTTGCGCGAGGTGCGCGGCGAAAACTCGATCTATCACAACAACTGTATTCAGACATGGTGGGTGCGGCCCAACGGGGAGGCGGAAAATGTCGAGGTTTCTTAAATTCACGCTGGTCGCGGGCATCACCATCAGCGCCACCGCTACCGCCGTCTGGCCGGGCGAATACGGGCTGGGGCGCGAGGCGCTGCCCGAAGAAATCGCCGCATGGGATGTCAAGATCATGCCCGACGGGCGCGGCCTGCCGGAAGGGTCGGGCGATGTGTGGACCGGCGACGAGGTCTTTGCCGAACATTGCGCCGCCTGCCACGGCGATTTCGCCGAAGGCATCGGCAATTGGCCCAAGCTGGCGGGGGGGCAGGGCACGCTTGACCACAAGGACCCGCTCAAGACCGTGGGGTCCTACTGGCCGCATCTGTCGACGGTGTGGGATTACGTCAACCGCTCGATGCCCTTTGGCAACGCGCAGAGCCTGACACCCGACGATGTCTATGCGATCACTGCCTATATCCTTTATTCCAACAACCTGGTGGACGATGATTTCGTCCTGAGCCACGAGAATTTTGCCGAATTCGAGATGCCCAATGCGGACGGCTTCATCGTCGATGACCGCGCGGTCACGGAATACGCGATCTGGCATGGCGAGCCCTGCATGGAGAACTGCAAGGACAGTGTCGAGATCACCATGCGTGCCGCCGTGCTGGACGTGACGCCGGATGAGGAAGGCACTGAAACTGAGGCCGCCGCGCCCGCAGAGCCAGAGCCGGTCGAGGCGGCTGCCGTTGAGATCGCGCCGGAGCCCGCATCAGCGCCGGACCCGGAGCTTGTCGCCGCCGGTGAAAAGGTGTTCCGCAAATGCAAGGCTTGTCATCAGGTCGGCGAGGGTGCCAAGAACCGCGTGGGGCCGCAGCTTAACGATGTGATGGGCCGTGCCGCCGGCGCGGTGGATGGCTTCAAGTACTCCTCGGCCCTCGAAGGCATGGCCGCTGACGGGCTGGTCTGGGACCAGGAAAACCTTGCCGCGTTTCTGGCTAATCCGCGCGGCTTCATGAAGGAGACGCGCATGGCCTTTGCCGGACTCAGGTCGGACGAGGATATCGCGGCGATCACCGCCTATCTCTCGACCTTCGGGGAGTAACCCCATGCGCGCGCACCTGCCCGCGCTAACGCTCGCCGCGCTTCTGGTGGCGGGCGGCGCGCGGGCAGAGCTGATCGGCGATGCCGAGGCGGGCGCGCGGGCCTTCAACGCCTGCAAGGGCTGTCATCAGCTGGGCAACGGGGCCGAGGACCGGATCGGCCCGCATCTTAACGGTATTTTCGGGCGGCGCGCGGCGGCGCATGAGGGCTATGCCTATTCCGCGTCGATGGAACGGGCGGGTGTCGATGGGCTGATCTGGACGCTGGAGACGCTCGATGCCTATATCGAGAACCCGCGCGCGCTCGTCTCCAAGACAAGGATGAGCTACCCGGGCATGCAGAATGAGCAGGCGCGCGCCGATCTTTTGGCCTATCTGCGGACCTTTTCGGACAATCCTGCGAACATCCCCGAGGCCGAACCGACGGCCATCGGCACCGATCATTCGGTCGCCCCGGAGATCCTCGCAATTCAGGGCGATCCGGATTACGGCGCATATCTCAGCAGCGAATGTGTAAGCTGCCATCAGGTCGATGGCTCGGCCCTTGGCATCCCCTCGATCACCCGCTGGCCTGAGGAGGATTTCGTCGTGGCCATGCATGCCTACAAGGACAATCTGCGCCCCCATCCGGTGATGCAGATGATGGCCGGACGCCTGTCGAACGAGGAGATCGCGGCGCTGGCGGCCTATTTCAAGGACCTCGACTAAACGCGGTCCGTTCAAGGGAGGAGACAGCATGACTTTCGACCGACGCAAATTCATTGCCGTGGGCACGGCGGCGGTCGCCACGCTCTCGGCGCCTATGGTGCTGGCACAAGGCGCGGGCAAACCGCGCGTTGTCGTAATCGGCGGCGGCTCGGGCGGGGCCACTGCGGCGCGCTATATCGCCAAGGACAGCAATGGCTCTATCGACGTCACGCTGGTCGAGCCCTCGCGCAGCTATTTCACCTGCTATTTCTCCAACCTCTATATCGGCGGTTTTACCGAGCTTGAGGATATCAGCCACACCTACGGCACGCTGGCCGCCAAATACGGCATCAACGTGGTGCATGACTGGGCGGTTGACGTGGACCGCGTTGCAAAGACCGTCAGCCTCGCGGGCGGCGCGGTGCTGCCCTATGACAAGCTGATCCTCAGCCCCGGCATAGATTTCGTCGAGGATGCCGTGCCGGGCTGGTCGGTGGCCGCGCAGAACAAGATGCCGCATGCCTACAAGGCTGGATCGCAGAGCGAGCTCCTGAAGGCGCAGATCATGGCGATGCCCGAGGGCGGGCGCTTTGCCATGGTGGCCCCGCCGAACCCCTATCGCTGCCCCCCCGGCCCCTACGAGCGGGTCTCGATGGTCGCGCATGTACTGAGCCAGATGAACCCGACCGCCAAGATCCTCATCGCCGATCCCAAGCCGAAATTCTCCAAGCAGGCACTGTTCGAAGAAGGCTGGCAGCGCCATTACAGCGGCATGGTCGAGCGTATCGGCCCCGATTTCGGCGGCGAGAATGTGAGCGTCGATACCGAGGCGATGACCATCGACATCGACGGCATGGTCGAGAATGTGGATGTCTGTAACGTGATCCCGGCGCAGAAGGCGGGCCGCATCGCCGACATGGCGGGCGTGACCGGGGGGAACTGGGCCCCGGTCAATGCCGCCGACATGTCGTCGAAGATGGACCCGGACGTGCATGTGCTGGGCGATGCCGCCGCACAGGGCGACATGCCCAAATCCGGCTTTGCCGCCAATTCACAGGCCAAGGTCTGCGCCATGGCGGTGCGCGGCGCGCTGACCGGGTCCAAGGTGTTTCCCGCGAAGTTCACCAATACCTGCTGGTCGCTCATCGCCGAGGATGATGGCGTCAAGGTGGGGGCCACCTACGAGGCGACCGAGGAAAAGATCGCCAAGGTCGACGGCTTCATCTCGCAGACCGGCGAAGATGCGGCGACCCGCAAGGCGACCTACGAGGAATCTGTGGGTTGGTATGCGGGGATCACCACGGACATGTTCGATTGATCGGCGCGCGAACGCCTGTTTGACAAAGGAGTAAAGGCAATGAAACGGACAATCCTGGCCGGAGTTTTCGGCTTCATCGCGCTGCCGGTGGCGGCGCAGGAGGCGGTGACCTACCCGTTCAACGGCACCTTCGGCGATGCGACATTCGCGGTCGAAAGCGCCATCCTCGACCGGGGGCTGGTGATCGACCTCACCAGCCATGTGGGCGAGATGCTCAACCGCACCGGCGCGGATGTGGGCAGCGACGTCAAGATATTCGAAGAGGCGGATATCTTCCTTTTCTGCTCTGCCACCCTGTCGCGCGAGGTGATGGAGGCCGACCCGATGAACATCGCGCATTGTCCCTATGGCATCTTTGTCGCCGAACGCGGTGACGAGGTGATGGTGGGCTATCGCACCTACCCAGAGGGCGAGATGCAGAAGGTGCAGGCGTTTCTGGATGAGATCGTGCAGGACGCGCTGGAATAACGCACCGCTGCCAGGCCGCCCCCGCGCGGCCCGGTTGCCCCCAGGATTGACCCAGGTCAAGACATGCGCGTCCGTGAATGTGTATGCTGCCAGCATAACGCACGATGGAACCCTGCCATGCTGGAAACACTCATCGACACCTACGGCGACGGGGCCGTGCTCGCCATGGCGGGCGCGCTGGTCGGCGTGATTTTCGGCGCGGCGGCGCAGCATTCGCGGTTCTGCCTGCGGGCGGCGACCATCGAGGTGGCCGAGCGCGGACTGGGCCCGCGCCTGTCGATCTGGATCATTGCGTTTTCCGTCGGGGTTCTGTCGGTACAGGGGGCCATCGCGACAGGTGTTCTTGACGTGAGCGAGGCGCGCCCTCTCGCGGCGACCGGTAGCATGTCGGGCGCGATTATCGGCGGGCTGATCTTCGGCGCGGGCATGATCCTCGCGCGCGGCTGCGCGAGCCGTTTGCTGGTCCTTTCGGCCACCGGCAACCTGCGCGCGCTGGTGACGGGGCTGGTGCTGACGATCGTGGCGCAATCGGCGCTGCGCGGGGCGCTGTCGCCCGCGCGCGAGGGGCTTGCAACGCTCTGGCTGGTGCCGGGCGGCGAGGCGCGCAGCCTTCTGTCGCAGCTTGGTATCAGCCCTCTTGTAGCAGCGGGCATCGCCGCGCTGGTGCTGATCGCGGGCTTTGCGCTGGCTCTGGCGCGGCATGTGCGGCTGAGCCATGCGATTGCCGGCATGGGGGTCGGGCTGGCCGTCGGGCTGGGTTGGCTGGTGACCTACATGATCGCGCAGACCTCGTTCGAGGTGATCCCGATTTCCTCGGTCACCTTCACCGGCCCCTCGACCGACACGCTGATGGGGCTGGTCAACAGCACCTCGCTGCCTCTTGGGTTCGGCGTGGGTCTGGTGCCGGGGGTGTTCGTCGGGGCCACCGTGATGGCGGTTGCCACCCGCGAATGGAAGATCGAACGCTTCGGCCCCGACACACCGATGGAACGCCACCTGCTGGGCGCGGCGCTGATGGGCTTCGGCTCGATGCTGGCGGGCGGTTGTGCCGTGGGCGCGGGCATGTCAGGTGGTGCGATCTTTGCTTTGACCGCATGGGTGGCTGTCACTGCGATGTGGATCGGCGCGATGGCGACGCATCTAATGCTCAACCCGACGGCAATGCGCCCCGCGCTCGGCTAGGCGGTGGAGGGCTCGTCCCACGCCGCGCTCAGTCGCCAGATGAGATCGAGATCCATATGCGCCTCCAGATGCCCGGCGAGCGCGTCGAGCGCCCGCTCGATTGTGGCGTCATAGGCGAGATCCGAGACCGCGCCCAACCCTGCCAGATACGCGGCACGGAAGGCGTCGTTGCCAAAGAGCCCGTGCAGATAGGTGCCCTGGATGCGGCCATCCTCCGACGCGGCTCCCTCTGGCCTCCCCGCCACCCGGAGCCAGGCGCGTGCGCAATCCGGTCCGCTGGTGTCGCCCAGATGAATTTCATAACCCGAAAGTGGCGTGCCGGTTGCGATATCCTGCGCATCGCGGAGCGCGAGGCGCTTGCGCGGCTGCATGACGGTGTGAACATTGAGCAGGCCGAGGCCGTTGACCATGCCGGGCGCGCCCTCGATCCCGTCCGGGTCGGCGATGGTACGGCCCAGCATCTGGTAGCCGCCGCAAACCCCCAGCACGCGGCCCCTGCGCCGGACATGGGCGGCCAGGTCGATATCCCAGCCATTCGCGCGGAACGTGGCCAGATCGGCGATGGTCGATTTGCTGCCTGCGATCAGGATCAGGTTGGCATCGCCGGGCAGGGCGCTCCCGGCCTCGACGATCTGCACGGTGATGCCCGGTTCATTGGCCAGCGGCGTGAGATCGTCGAAATTGGCGATCCGTCCCAGATGCGGCACCGCGATCTTGCAGGCGCCACCCTTGGACGAGGCCAGTTCCAGAACATCCTCGGGAGGCAGGCGCCAGGCGTCGCGAAACCAAGGCACCACGCCGAGCGAGGGCCAACCCGTGCGGCTGACGATCTCTTGCAGCCCGTCATCGAAAAGCCCTACATCGCCGCGAAACTTGTTGATGACAAAGCCCTTGATGCGCGCGGCGTCCTGTGGGGCTAGCACCGCCTGCGTGCCGACGATCTGCGCGATTACACCGCCCCGGTCGATATCGCCCACCAGGATCACCGGCACACCCGCCGCCTCGGCAAAGCCCATATTTGCGATATCGCCCGCGCGCAGGTTGATTTCCGCCGGGCTGCCGGCCCCTTCGATCAGCATCAGATCGGCGGTTCGACTGAGGCGGGTGAAACTTTCCATCACCGGGGCCAGCAGGCGCGATTTTGCGCCGGTATAGGCGCGCGCGCCAAGGTGGCCCACGCGCTGCCCCTGCACGATCACCTGTGCGCCGGTCTCGTTCTCGGGTTTCAGGAGAACCGGATTCATGTCGCTATGCGGCGCGCGGCCTGCTGCCATTGCCTGCAAGGCCTGCGCGCGACCGATTTCGCCGCCATCCTCGGTGACGGCGGCATTGTTGGACATGTTCTGCGCCTTGAACGGGGCAACATTCAGACTGCGCCGCATGAACGCACGCGCCAGCCCCGCCACCAGCATGGACTTGCCGACATTGGACCCGGCCCCCTGTATCATGATCGCGCGTGTCATGGTCGGCCCCTGCTGCGGTCTGCCCGGATCGTGATAACGATAGGCCATCGCAAAGCAAAGGCCCCGCCGCGATGCGGCAGGGCCTTTGAGTCTTGCGACCTCGTTAGGTCTTAGGCAGCTTCGGCCAGTGCGGCTGCATTGCGCCGCTCGCTCTCTTCGCGCGACAGCGCGACGGAGGTGCGAACGCCCTTGGACACGAACTCCATCAGACCCGAGACGACGCGCTCGTTCGGGTCAATGCCCGCGCAGCTGAGAACCTCGCGGCCATCACGGGACCGCGCCCAACGAGCGATTTGCTCGGGGCCGTTGCCATACTTCTTGTCGTCGGATATGGCGTCATCCAAAGCAGCCAGTACAACGGCTGCGAAAAGTTTGCGTGCACGGTTGCCCTGTTCGGCATTGAAAGCCGTGCCGTCAACGAAATCCTTCATCATTCGTCCTGTTCTTATTGCTCTTGCGTTTTGGGCGTGCTGGTGGTTATGGCGAAGTTTGAGCGATTCGGATAGAGCGAAAACGCATAACAAACTTGCAAAATTTGCATAGCTACGGACGCCATCACACGAAATCTGGTTGTCTTGCCACGGGTCATAACGCGAGATATAGGTGCCGCCGAGCCCTTATCAACCTTTTGTCATGGTTTGAACACATGCCCAAGATCAACGGAAACGAGATTCGCCCCGGCAACGTGCTGGAGCATAACGGCGGCCTGTGGGCCGCGGTCAAGGTCGATCACGTCAAGCCCGGCAAGGGCGGGGCCTTTGCCCAGGTCGAAATGCGCAACCTGCGCAACGGATCGAAGTTGAACGAACGCTTCCGCAGCGCCGACAAGGTCGAGCGCGTGCGGCTGGAGCAGAAGGATCAGCAGTTCCTCTATCAGGAGGGCGAGAACCTCGTGTTCATGGATACCGAGACCTATGAGCAGATCGAACTGCCCGCAGAGATCCTTGGCGAGCGCCGCCCGTTCCTGCAGGACGGCATGACGATCACAGTGGAATTCCACGAAAGCGAGGCGCTGAACGCGACCCTGCCGCAGAAAGTCATCTGCAAGGTCGTCGAGACCGAACCGGTGGTGAAGGGGCAGACCGCGGCCAACAGCTTCAAGCCCGCTGTGCTCGACAATGGCGTCAAGGTGATGGTGCCGCCCTTCGTGGGGCAGGACGAGGATATCGTCGTGAACACCGAAACCATGGACTATTCCGAACGCGCCTGACGGGCGCGCCCTCTCTCTCGAGATACTGCGATCCGCATGACCCTCCGGGGTGGCAAGCGGGCGGCCGCTGCACATCCGGGCCGTTCTGGTCCTGTCTGCGCTGGCCTGTCCGGGTGCGGCGCAATTCCTCGGCGCTCGCTATGCGCCGATCAGTTGGTCGATCTGGTCTTTGGGCGACCCTTGGCGCAGGCCGAGATCGTCGGGATTGCCCTCGATCCGACCGCGATCGCCTGTCTCGGCCCTCTGCCACCCGCGCGCGACTGATGCAGTTACGGGCCCGGTTGTTCCGATTGCAAATCCGGCTCAGGCCAGCCATATAACGCCACGGCAATCACGGAGACGGCGCAGCGATGACCCATTACCTCGACTTTGAAAAGCCTCTGGCGGAAATCGAAGGCAAGGCCGAAGAATTGCGCGCGCTGGCGCGCACGAGCGAGGAAAAGGATGTCGAGGACGAGGCGGGCGCGCTCGACCGCAAGGCTGCCGAGCTGCTGCGCGATCTTTACAAGACGCTTAGCCCGTGGCGCAAATGCCAGGTGGCGCGCCATCCCGACCGACCGCATTGCCGCGATTATATCGACGCGCTTTTCAGCGAATACACGCCATTGGCGGGCGACCGCGCCTTTGGCGAGGACGAGGCGGTGATGGGCGGGCTTGCGCGCCTCAATGATCGCCCGGTGATGGTGATCGGGCATGAGAAGGGCAACGACACCAAGAGCCGTCTGGCGCGCAATTTCGGCATGGCGCGGCCCGAGGGCTATCGCAAGGCGGTGCGCCTGATGGAGATGGCCGACAAGTTTGGCCTGCCGGTGATCACGCTGGTGGACACGCCCGGCGCCTATCCCGGCAAGGGCGCTGAGGAGCGCGGCCAAAGCGAGGCCATCGCGCGCGCCACCGAGACCTGTCTCGGGATCGGTGTGCCGCTTGTGTCGGTTATTATCGGCGAGGGCGGTTCGGGCGGGGCGGTTGCCTTTGCCAGCGCCAATCGCGTGGCGATGCTGGAACATTCCGTCTATTCGGTGATCAGCCCCGAGGGTTGTGCCTCGATCCTGTGGAAGGATGCCGAGAAGATGCGCGAGGCCGCCGAGGCGCTGCGCCTGACCGCGCAGGACCTGATCAGGCTGGGTGTCGCGGACCGGATCATCGACGAGCCTTTGGGCGGTGCGCATCGCGACACTGCGGCGACGATCAAATCGGTGGGCAAGACCATTCAGGCGATGCTGAGCGAATTGTCCAAGAAGGACCGCAAGGCTTTGATCAAGGATCGCCGACAGAAGTTTCTCGATCTGGGCAAGCAAGGGTTGGCGGCCTGAGCGCGTTCAACGCCGCGCCCCCTGCACCCGGCGAATGGCGATCAGGGTCATGACCGGGCCGATCAGTTCGAACACCACCGTGGAGCCGATGGTGAGGGTGAGGATCATTTCGCCATGCTGTGGAAACTCACGCGCCGCGATCAGCGCCATGCCCACGGCGACCCCCGCCTGCGGCAGGAGTGCTGCCCCACACCAATTGCGGTCCAATGCCGAAACCCCTGAAAGCCGTCCACCGATCCATCCGCCTGCGATGCGCGCGGTGCTTCGCAGCAGGATGAAAAGCCCACCAATGAGGCCAATCCCGGCCAACAGCGACAGGTCGAGCCGTGCGCCTGCCAGCAGGAAGAAGAGCACCATGAATGGCCATTGCAGGTGTTCGATCTCGTGAAAGGCGCGCTCGTGATGACGGGCGAGGTTGGCGATCAGCATGCCCGTCACCATGGCCGTGATCAGGAACGAGACGTCGAGCCAGATCGCCAGACCGGCGGTGAGACAGACCAGGCCGATCGCCTCGGTCTCCAGTGGTTCGCCCTGGCTGAGCCGCCCGGTGAGATAAGCGGCGGGCCAGCCGATGAGGCCGCCAAGCGCCACCGCGCCGCCGATCTCCCACAACGCGCCGGTGAGCAGCCCCGTGCCCGCGCCCCCCGAGAGCATATGCGCGCCGACGGCGGCCAGTGAAAAGGCAAGCAGCCCCCAGGCGTCGTCGATGGCCACGATCCCGAGGATGAGATCGACAAACGGCCCCTCGGCCCCCGCCTGCCGGATCGCGTCCTGTGTCGCGGCGGGCGCGGTTGCCGTGGCAATCGCCCCCAAAAGCAGCGCCACCGGGGCAGGCAGACCGGCGAGCCAAAGCCCGAGGCTGACCACCGCCATGGTGATCAGAACGATGCAGACCGAGATCAGCAGGATCGCCCGCCCGTGCTGTGCCAGCCGGTCGAGGGTCAGGGAACTGCCCAGAAGAAACGCCACCATGGTGAGCGCCATGACCGACAGAAAATCGTAGAGCGAGCGCATTTCCGGCGGGATGAGGTCAAGGCCAGAGCCACCAACCGCGATCCCGCAGGCCAACAGCAGTGTGACCCGAGGCAGGCGGGTGCGCCGCCCGACCGTGTCGGCGACGAGCCCCGCCAGAAAAAGCGCGCCAAGCGTGATCAGAAGCGGTGCCAACTCCACCGCTCAGCCCACCAGCATGCGCAGGCCCTGCGTCACGTCCGAGCGTACCGCGAGGCGCAGGCTCGGTTCGTCCCCCGCCTTGAGCGCGGCGATCATCAGACGGTGACAATGCGGTGGATCCTTGCGCCGCAGCCGCCCGTAGAGTGCGCGCATGGTTGGGCCAAGCTGGAGCCAGACGGTTTCGGCCATGGCCAGCATCGCCGGGGCCTGCGCCCGCAGATAGAGCGTGCGGTGAAATTCGAGGTTGCGGCGGATATAGGCGACGGCATCCTGACGGGCGATATCCTCGGTGATCCGGGCGTTGATGGTCTGAAGCCGGTCGATCAGCGCGATATGCGCGCGTGGCAACGCGCGGCTCGCCAGTTCCACCTCCAGCAGCGAGCGCAGGGCGGCCAGTTCCTCGATCCGTTCATTGCTGAGTTCCGGGGTCGAAACGCGGCCCGAGTTCGACATGGTGAGCGCGCCTTCGGCGGAGAGACGGCGCAGCGCCTCGCGCGCGGGGGTCATCGAGACCTCGAATTCGGCGGCGATGCCGCGTAGGGTCAGCGCCTGGCCTGGGCCGATCTCGCCATGCATGACGCGCGAGCGCAAGCCGCGATAGACGCGGTCATGGGCCGCCGGGGCCGGATCGGGGCGGGGCGAAATGAGCATGCGTCTATGTGATCACAAAATGCGCGCCGGTCAATCGCTGAAACGATAGCGGTGCAGCGCGGCCCCCTCGCGGCGCAGCCATTTGCGCGGGGCCTCGTAGTCGGGCGAGAGCCGCGCCACCACCGCCCAGAACGCTGGGGAATGGTTCATCTCGGCGAGATGTGCCACCTCATGCGCGGCGACATAATCCAGCACCTCGGGCGGGGCCATGATCAGCCTCCAGGAATAGCTGAGCGCGCCGCGAGACGAGCATGACCCCCACCGCGAGCGGGTGTCCCGCAGGGTGATGCGGGAATAGCCCTGACCGAGCCGTGCCGCATAGCTATCCGACGCGGCTGCAAGTCGGTCGCGCGCACGCGCCTTGAGCCAACCTTCGAGCCGGGCGGGCAGCTGCGCGTCAGGCCCGGGCACCTCGATTGCATCGGCGGTCAGGCGCACGCCCCGTCCCGCCCCAGACCCGATTCGCAAAAGCCGCCCCTCGACCGGCACCTCGATCCCCGGTCCCACGCGCAGGCAGTCCGGTCGCTCGGCCAGCTGCGTGCGCAGCCAGTCACCTTTGGAGGCCGCGAATTTCAGTGCCTCGGCCTCGCTCACCCCGCGCGGGACAGTCAGCGTCACGCGCCCGTCAAGCCCCGAGACCCGCAGCGAAATTCGCCGCGCGCGAGCGCTGTGCCGCAGGCTGACCGCGACAGGGGGGTTGCCTGACAGGAGATGTTGGCCCATATGCCCTCCGAACCGGGTGTCGCATGCCGCCGCAAAGCCTTTGACAGCGCAAGGGCGTTATGGCAGGGGACGCGGATCACCTGCAAGAGATGTCAGTGAAAGAGGATCACCCATGGCCAAGGAAGAATGGGGCGTGAAGCGTCTGTGCCCAACCACCGGCAAGCGCTTCTACGACCTGAACAAGACCCCGATCGTCAGCCCCTATACCGGCGAGGTGGTGGAACTGGCCACCGGCAAGACCCGCTCCATGCGGCCCGATGCCGAGGACGCGGAAACCAAGAAGCTCAAGGGGACTGCTAAAGAGGAAAGCAGCGACCTGATCGACGATGATGACGATGTCGATGTGGAGATCGACGACGATCTTCTGGAGGATGACGAGGACGAGGATGTCTCGCTCGACGATATCGCCGACGTCGCCTCGGACGACAACGAGATGTAAAGAAGTTGGGGCGGGATTTTCCTCTTGATCCCGCCCGCCGCTTTGCCTAGATAGCGGCGCACGGCCCTATGCGGGCTTGGTTTCGGGGCCTTAGCTCAGCTGGGAGAGCGCTTGCATGGCATGCAAGAGGTCAGGGGTTCGATCCCCCTAGGCTCCACCATCCACCACTAGACCCATTGAAATCAGTAAGTTGGTGTTCTTTTGTGGTAACTATCGGGAACTGTTACGCTGAGGTGTTACAGTGAGGCGTCTCGAAAACATGCCCGGACACACCCGTTTGTCCCGCCGTGGCGCAGTCTACTATCACCGCGCCGCCATCCCCAAAGACATCGCTGACATCTACTCCAACCCGCGTTGCGTCACGATCACCACGCTGGAGGCCCCTGCGGCGCGCAACTCTCGCGCCAGATCGACCAAGGTTGTCGCGGGCAACGCCCTGTCGGGCACGATGCGTACCTCGTCGGGCGCGTCTTCGGGACGGGTGGCATAGAAAGCCTGCGCCGAGGCGACAGCCTCGCCCCGGTATGTCAGCCTGCCGTCCGGATGCGCGACAAGCGTATCGGGTGGTGCGCGACCGTCGAGATCGGAGGTACGCACGAGGCTCAGATCCCGGTCCATCGGCGGTGCGATGGTGCTGGCGACCATGAAAAAGACGAGCATCAGGAAGACAACATTGATCAGGGCGATCGTCGGCTCGATTCGCGCGCTATGTCTCTGCTTGCGCATCACGACCCCAACACGCTGATACTGAGCCGGTCAATTCCGCGAAGAACCACGAGAAGGTCGGTCAACCGCTGTGCCGTCACATCGTCCGCCATGCTGACGATCACCTGCAATCGGTCCGCCTCGGGCGACATGTCGGCAAATCGCTCCGGTAAACCCGTCAATCCGACATCCTGTCCGTTCACGCGAAGCGTTTCTTCACCCAATTGCAAAAAGCTTCTTTCGACGTCGCTGCTGCCCGCGCTGCCCGCACTGGCGGTGGAGAGTTCCACCTCGCCAAAGCGCGAGAAGGTCGAGGAGAGCATGAAGAAAAGCAGCAAAAGGAAGATGACGTCGATCAGCGATGTCATCGACAGGCGCCGCCGCCGGACCTGCCTACGCATGGGCGGGCTCCGCCGCGATGCTTGCGGCGGATTTGCGACCACCCTGGGGGTGCAGAACCGAGGCGATCGCACGCCCGGCGGTCACGCGCTCGGCATCCATCCGCCCTTCGAACCAGCTGAGCACCATCGCCGTGGGCATCGCCACGGCAAGACCCGCAGCGGTGGTCAGCAGCGCCACCCAGATGCCCCCCGCCAGCAACGATGGATCGACCTGCGTGCCGGCAGATTGCAGCGACTGGAAGGCGTCGATCATTCCCAGCACCGTGCCGAACAGACCCAGGAGAGGGGCAAGCTGCGCAACGCTGTCAAGCAGACGAAACCCGCCTTCCAGCCGGGCAAACCGTACCTCGGCCTCGGCCTCCAGCCGCGTGGCGTCTTCCGGTCCTGCCGCAAAAGCCATTTCGATCACCGGCGCGAGATAGCTTCTGGACTTCTGCAACGCGCTCGCCGCGGTGCTGCGATCGCCCCGGTCCCAGGCGGCAACCGCCTCTTTCAAGGCCCGGTGTCGGCCCACGCCGACCGCGAAAAACTGCCAGAGCTTGTATAGAATGGTCGCCAGCGTGATCACCGAGACAGCCAGAAGGATCATCACGACTGGCCCGCCGAGATCGGCGATCTGCCGCAGCCCCTCAAGAACCTGTGTCATCCGATCACCCCGATGCTGGTGCGGGTTTGCAGGATCAGACCAGCCTCGCAGGCGGTGTCGGCGAGATCCGGGGCCTCGCAGGTGCGGGCGCCGTTGATCAGGACCTGGCTGATCTCATCGCAGGCAATGCCCGGGATGGAAAACTGACGCACCCGGGGTCTGCCTGGCGGCAGGGTGCCGAAATCAAAGAGGGTCAGCCGCTCGACCTGTCCCGCGCTGTCGAACAGGACGGTTTCGTAGACTACCTTCTCAATCTGGCTGGCGTGCCCGTTGGTCACCATGAATGTCAGGGTGCAGCTCCCCTCGTTGTGGGTCATCGCGTTCAGTTCAATCGCCACGGCCTCACCCATGTCCGTGTCCTGCGCCACGGCTGCGGAGGCAAAGCCGAGGCTGGCGATGGTCGTCGCAACCACAAGTCGCATTATTTTCATCTGCATCTTCCTTTTATGGAGGCACCGCGCCTGCCGAGTTGAGATACGGTGCGTTGACATGTCAAGTTCGGGCCCGCGCCGCGCCGTCTCCGCGAAGGGCATCGCCACCGGGGAGGCGGTTTCGTTCGAGAGCGGAAGGCATGTGCATAAGCTCATGTGGTCACCTGTTCCGATAGAGAAAGACCAGCCGTTGACTGGTGCCTTGCGGTGGTGGCGGAAAGGGGGCCGCGCTTCTGACCTGTGCCGAGGCAGCGCGTCCGATATCCCCGGAGCCGGAGCTGGAGAGGATGCTGACCCAGGCCACTGACCCGTCGGGATTGATCGCGAACGACACCTGCGCCGTCCCGTGGGCGGCAGGGTAGACAACCGGGGACCGGTTGAGCTGCATCAGCACGCGACCGACGTAATTGGTCGTGCTCGCGTTCCCGGGATTGCGAGACCCGCTGAAGCCTGACGTTCCGGTCTGCGTACCGCTGCTGCCAGAGGCAAACGGGTCGATGCCGGTGCGTTTGTAAGCGGTAAGGGGGGACTCGATCGTGCCGCTCGAACGCCCTGCCGGAGTGCCTGCGCGCGCCCTTGCGGTGGGCACCGATGGCCGCTCTTTCGGAGGGCGCAGCGATGTTGTGACGGCCGAGCTAGTTGCCTCCTCGCTGTCCTGCGCGGTCAGTGTCTCTGGGTCATCGGGTGCGGGTGCCACCGTGATCTCCGGCAGCACGGGCTGTTGCACTTCGGGGGCCGGGCCGGTCGCGGCGCTTGGCGAAGGCACGGGCGCGACGGTCTCTGCGGGTGGAACGGTGGCCGCCTCGACGGTCTCCGGTTCGATCTGTTCGGGGTGTTCGTCCCCTGTCCCGTCCGGAGTTTCGGCCACCATGTCGGGTTCGAGCGGCGTCAAGACCGGCAAATTTTCGATTCTGTCATCTTCGCCCCCCGGTGGCTCTGAGGTTTCGGGAGCGGCGGCCTCGCTCACGGACGGCTCGACGGCGTCAGGCGCCACCACATCGACCGTTCCGGTATCGGGTGCCGTGACGTCCTGAGGATTGTCGGAGGCCACTAGCGCCTGCGTCATCGGGGTTTCCTCTGTCACCTGTTCAGGGGATGTCACGCTTGGCGTCTCGGGGGGCGAGGCCGGTTCGGGGTCCGCAGTCTCGACCGTGGTTTCGGCGAAATCCTCGAACGCGCGCCCGACATCGGTCACATCAGCGGTCCTGTCCTCGGACACGGGGGGCTGATCGTCGCTTGACGTGACCCTCAGCCCCAGTGCGTGCAGGAGCAGGGACAGCACAACGGCGGCGATTGCGGCATAGATCCTCCCCCTGGTCATTCAGGGATGCGGGCGCGGCACAGTACGACGGGCAGAACCATCAGGCACCAACGCGTGCCTGCGAGATCTGGTAAAGGCAAGATGATGACACGACATGGTCGCGCTCCTTATCTGTCCGACATGGCGCGCCGAGTACCGTCCGCGCAGGCCAGGTCCTCCGGCCAATACCTTTCGCTTTTATCGCAAAGATTATCCCCAAGGTAGGGCATCCGTCATCATTGTGAATAGAGGTCATCTGCCAGCAATGCCCCGTCCCGGGAATCAGATGTCGGTTACGGGGCAGCCCTGCCCGGCCGGTTGTTTCCAGCCGGGCCTGCCCGAGATGCAACTGTGGGCCGTGTCAGCCGCCCATTCCGGCCAGCACGCGCGCCACGAGCTCGTTCAACTGTACCCGTGCTGCGTCCACCGCCTCGACATATTGCGCGAGCGGGGCCTCGGCGGCTGGGATCATCTGCGCCAGGCTCGGGGCGGTAAGATAGACAATGGTGGCCAAAACGAAGGTGATCAGGGCCAACCGGAAGCCAGACCGGAACCCGCCGGAACGGGCCTGCAGCGGAATCTCGTCGGGAAGTGCGGCGGGCACCGGATCGTTGCGCTCGCCGACCGAACTCAGGGAGGAGTTGATCTCTTCGATGTCGGGCAGGAGGTTGCGCCGCGACGATGGGTCGATATCGTCCTGAGCCGGAGCGTCTGTGTCCTGAGTGCTGTCTGCTTCCATCCCGGACGGTTCGACCGGGTCGGCACCGCGCAGTCGTTCCATGCGAGCACGGGCTTGACGGCTGCGCTCGTCCTCGGTGGGTTCGGGATCCGCAAGGCCGAGATCGGGTTGCGTCTCGACGGCACCGGCGGTCTCGGCGGCACGGGCAGCGCGCTCGCGCTCGGCTTCTTCGCGCAGGATGCCTGCGACATTCGGATCGAGGCTACGTTGTGCGGACGGCTGCTGCGGAGCGGGCGGCGGCTCGGGAACGACGGCTTGCTCAGCCGGGGCATCTTGCGCGACGGGGTCCGGCGAAATGCCCGGCTCATCGACCTGCTCATCGGGTTCGGCGGGCGCGTGATCGGGGTGGTTCTGAAACCAGGTATCGCCGCAATTGGAGCATTGCACGTCACGTCCAGTGGTCGGGATCACCGCCTCTGGCACCTCGTATTGCGCCCCGCAATTCGGGCAAGTCAGCCTCATCACGCCACCTGTCGCCTGTTTCCTGCTACCGTTACCCGGGCCTTAGTCTCTGAGGGAAGCATAAGCGGTTCCTTGCTGTGGGAAAAGAGCAAAGCGAATCACGCGCTCGATCATTGCACATGTGTGGCCTCTGGGGCATTTAGGGAGGATACGCGTTACGAGGGGTGGCCGGTGATCGAGCTAGAGGACGTGGCCTATAACTATGGCGGGGGCGAGTTGCTCAGCGAGGTGTCGCTGTCGCTCAGTCCCGGGTCATTCCATTTCCTGACCGGGCCATCGGGGGCAGGCAAGACCACGCTCTTGAAGCTGTGTTACGGCGCGTTGGTGCCAACATCCGGGCAGTTGCGCCTGTTCGGGCAGGACCGGCGCGAAATGGCGCGCGACGATATCGCCACGGTGCGGCGGCGTGTCGGCGTGGTGCATCAGGATTGCCAGTTTCTCGATCACCTCAGCGTGGAGGACAACATCGCCCTGCCGCTCAGCGTGTCGGGGCGCGATTTGCTGGCCGAAGGGGCCAATCTCAAGGAATTGATCGGCTGGGTCGGCCTGCGCGAGCGCGCCAAGGCGCGGCCGCCAGAATTGTCGGGCGGCGAGCGGCAGCGCGCGGCGCTGGCGCGCGCGGTGATCATGTCGCCTGACGTGATCCTTGCCGATGAGCCCACAGGCAATGTCGACTGGGAGATGTCGCAGCGCCTGCTGCGCCTGCTGATCGAGCTTAACCTCATGGGCAAGACGATCCTGATCGCTACGCATGATTTGGCGCTGATCCGGGCCGCCAAGGCGCATGTGCAGGCGCGGGTCCTGCGGATCGCGGCGCGGCGGTTGCAACTGGCGGGGGCGGATCTGTGAAACTGGATATCCGTGCCTTGGGCGATCTGCTGATCGGGGATGTGCAGGCCGACCGTGTGGTGCCGCCCACCGGGTTCACCGCCTGGCTGACGCTGTTCAGCGCGGGGGCGATGGCGTTTCTGGCGGTGTTCGCACTGGCGCTGTCACTGGCGACGGGCCGTCTGGCCGAGCGTTGGGGGGATGAGCTGGCGCGCACCGCAACGGTGCGCATTTCGGCCCCCGAGGCGCAGATGGCGGCGCAAACGACCGCAGCGCTGCGGGTTTTGGAGACGACGACCGGCGTGGCGCGCGCCCGCGCGCTCGACGATGCCGAACAGGCGGCCCTTTTGGAGCCGTGGTTCGGCCCGGACCTGCCGCTGGACCAATTGCCCATTCCCCGCCTGATCGAGGTGATCGAGACGGGTGATGGTTTCGACGCCGAGGGGCTGCGCCTGCGCCTTCAGGCCGAGGTGCCGGGCGCGGTGCTCGACGATCACACACGTTGGCGCGCGCCATTGGTGCAGGCCGCTGACCGGCTGCGCCTCCTGGGCTGGCTGTCGCTGTTGCTGATCGGTGGGGCGACCGCGGCGATGATCACGCTGGCGGCCAACGCCGCCCTTGCCGCCAACGCGCAGGTCATACAGGTGCTGCGCCTCGTGGGCGCGCGCGACAGCTATATCGCGCGCGCCTTCGTGCGGCGCTTCACGCTGCGCGCCCTGGGTGGGGCCGCCATCGGCACGGCACTGGCCTGTCTTGCCATTCTCGCCCTGCCAAGCACCGATGCGGTGGCGGGCGGTTTTCTCACCGGGCTCGGGTTTCAGGGCTGGCATCGGCTCTGGCCGCCGGTGGTGCCACTTTTGGCGGCCGTGGTTGCGTTTGCCGCGACCCGGACTGCGGCGCACAAGACGCTGGAGGAGATGCCCTGATGCAGGTGGTTCAATGGCTGCGGTCACTGGTCTTCGTGGTATTCATCTATGCAATGATGCCGGTCGTGGGGCTGCTCTACCTGCCCTGGGCGCTGCTCAGCCGCAAGGGTGCGCTGGCGGCCTGTCATGCGTGGTGCCGGGTCGTGCGCTGGTCGGCGCGTTGGATGGTCGGGCTGCACACCGAAGTGCGCGGCACGCCGCCCTCCGACGAGGTGCTGATCGTCGCCAAGCATCAGAGTTTCCTCGACATCATCCTGATTTACGGCGCGGTCCCGGCCGGCAAGTTCATCATGAAGCGCGAATTGATGTATGCGCCGGTGATCGGGCAATACGCGCTGCGCATCGGCTGCGTGCCGGTGGACCGGGGCAAGCGCAGCGCCGCCATCAAGCAGATGGTGGCCGATGTCGGCAAGGGACGGTTGGAACCCGGGCAGTTGATCATCTACCCGCAGGGCACCCGCATCGCGCCGGGTGTCAAGGCCCCCTACAAGGTGGGCTCCGGTGTGCTCTATCAGGAATTGGGACAGGATTGCGTGCCGGTGGCTACCAATGTGGGTGTGTTCTGGCCGCGCAAGGGCATCTTGCGTAAACCGGGCCTTGCGGTGGTGGAATTCCTGCCGCGCATCGAGGCGGGGCTGGGTAAGGAGGTGTTCATGGCGCGGCTCGAAGAGGAGGTCGAGACCGCCTCGAACAGGCTGATGCGCGAGGCGGGCTTCGACCCGGAGCGCGGCGGCTGATCCGCAACAGCGTCGGACCGGATGTCAGATCGCCGAACTGTGCCCGTCGGCATTCATCTCGTATGCGTCGAACTGCCGGGCGATCATCCGCGTCAGCGGGCGCGCCTCCGGCGGGATGAAAAGCCCGCTGTCACCGAGTTTCAGATGCCCCTCATAGGCGTGCGCGACCTTTGAGAGCATGTCGTGCAGGGCCGCGCTTGAGATGTCGAACTCACGGGTGATTTCGTCGGCGTCGATGCAGAACTCGCACATCAACTGTTCGATCAGCCGCGAGCGCAGCCGGTCCTCGTCGGAGAATACATGCCCTCGCGTGGTCGAGAAGCACCCCTCGCGGATGGCCCCGGTATGGGTTCCGGTGGCGGGGGCGTTCTGCGCATAACCCTGTGGGAAGCGCGAGATCGACGATGCCCCGAGGCCGATCAGCGCCGCCGCTGTGTCATCGGTGTAACCCTGGAAGTTGCGGCGCAGGCGCCCGGCCCTCTGCGCCACGCTCAGCCCGTCCTCCCTGGTTGCGAAATGGTCAATTCCGATCTCGTCATAGCCGTCCCAGAGAAACAGGCGCCGCGCCGTCTCGAAAAGCGCGAGCCGTTCCTGCGGGGTGGGCAGGGCGTCCGAGGGGATCATCTGCTGGCGCTTGGCCATCCACGGCACATGCGCATAGCCATAGAGCGCCACGCGGTCGGGGTTGAGCGACAGGAGTTTTTGCACACTCTCGGTGATCCGCGCCTTGGTCTGGTGCGGCAGTCCGTAGAGGATATCGGCATTGAGGCTGGATACACCGCGCGCGCGGATTTCCTCGGCGGCCCAACGGGTGATGTCATAGCCTTGCAGGCGACCGATGCTTTTCTGGATCTCGTCATCGAAATCCTGCACCCCGATAGAGGCACGGTTCATGCCCGCCGCAGCAAGCGCATCGAGACGCGCGCCGTCGATCTCGTTGGGGTCGATCTCGACCGAGAACTCGGTACTTTCGGTGAACGGCGCGATGTCACGGATGGCCCCGGCCAACTCGCTTATCATGCCGGGCGAGAGGAGCGTCGGTGTGCCGCCACCCCAATGCAGGCGGGATAGGCGCACCCCCTCGGGCAGATGCGCGCCCAGCATCGCGATCTCGGCTTTCAGGGTTTCGAGATAGGCCTGGACCGGCTTGTCGCTTTGCGTGCCCTGGGTGCGGCAGGCGCAGAACCAGCAGAGCCGTCGGCAGAACGGCACATGCACATAGAGAGAGACCTCTGCGCCCTCCGGTATGGCCTTGATCCAACTGCTGAAATGATCGGGCCCCACAGCGCTGTTGAAATGGGGCGCTGTCGGGTAGCTGGTGTAGCGTGGCACTTTGGCGTCAAAAAGACCAAGTTTGCCCAGTTGAGTTTGCGTATCCATGCGCCTAGGGCTATGTTACAATCAGAACGAGAGCCTTGACTCAGATCAAAACGCGGGAAAAGTGACCCTTGATGTTGAAAGAACCCACCGCCGCACCGCGTGACTGCGCGGAGTGCCCGATCCGACATCGGGCGGTCTGCGCACGCTGCGAGTCGGACGAGTTGGAGCTACTCGATCAGATCAAGTATTACCGCAGTTTCGAGGCTGGGCAGACGCTGATCTGGTCCGGTGATCCGATGGATTTTGTAGGGTCGGTCGTGACGGGAATCGCAACCCTGACCCAGACCATGGAGGATGGGCGCACGCAGATGGTGGGCTTGCTTCTGCCCAGTGATTTCGTGGGCCGCCCGGGCCGCGACAGTGCGGCCTATGACGTGGTTGCGACGACCAATATCGTGATGTGCTGTTTCCGCAAGAAACCCTTTGAAGAGATGATGGCGCGCACCCCGCATATCGCGCAGCGCCTGTTGGAAATGACCCTCGATGAACTTGATGCCGCGCGCGAATGGATGTTGGTTCTGGGCCGCAAGACGGCGCGCGAAAAGATCGCATCGCTGATCGCGATCATCGCGCGGCGGGATGCCGCGCTGAGTATCGCGGGCAAGCGCGGCCCTCTGGTGATCGACCTGCCGCTGACCCGCGAAGCGATGGCGGATTACCTCGGGCTGACGCTTGAAACGGTGAGCCGTCAGGTCTCGGCGCTCAAGAAGGACGGAGTGATCGCGCTCGAAGGCAAGCGCCGGGTGACCATCCCGGATTTCAATCGCCTGCTCGACGAAGCGGGTGATGACAGCGATGGCGGGATGCTTGCCTGATCCGTTGCGCTTCGCCACCTACGACGTTTTCACCGAGCAGCGTTTTTCCGGCAACCCGTTGGCGATTGTCGAGAACGCTGACGGTTTGAGCACGGCGCAGATGCAGACCATCGCGCGCGAGTTCAACCTGTCGGAGACGATCTTTGTCCAATCACCCGACGATCCCGCGCATGATGCGAAAGTGCGCATCTTCTTTCCGACAGCCGAGATACCATTTGCCGGGCACCCGACCATAGGTTGCGCCATTCACCTCGCGCTGAAATCGGCGCCGAAGGTGGATTTCGAGACCGCCATCACGCTGGAGGAGGTCGCCGGGCTCGTGCCGGTCAGGGTCTCGCGCATCGGCGAAAGATTGCAGGCGGAGTTTCGGGCCCCGGTTCTGCCGCACCCGCCCGAGCACGGGGCCCTTCCCGATGTCGGGGAATTGGCGGCTGCGGTGGGGCTTGACCCGGCAACGATTGGAACCGGCGCGCATGGGCCGGGCCTGTGGCAGGGTGGTCCAAGCTACCTCTACCTGCCCGTGCGCGACCTTGCGTCCTTGGCCACGGCGCGCCCAAGCGAGCCTGCATGGAGCCGCGCAATGGAGATTGCCGAAGCCGACAGTATCTATCTCTATGCGCCGCTGCCCCAGGGCGAGGGGGCTGATTTCCGCGCGCGCATGTTTTCCCCGACGGCTGGAATCCCGGAGGACCCTGCCACCGGCTCTGCGGCCGCCATCATGGCGGCCCAACTGCACGCCGCCGGTGGTCTGAGCGAGGGCGAAACGCGCCTCACACTGCATCAAGGGGTCGAGATGGGGCGTGCATCGACGATTTGTCTTCGGATCGCCATTCGGGACGGCACGCTGTCCGAGGTCCATGTCTCCGGGAGCGCGGTACCGGTCAGTCATGGGTGGATCGACTGCCCGGACTGACGTCCGCGATCTTCAAGAGCGCTTGGCGTGGTGGTCGTTGCTCCCGATCTGCACAGAGTCAGGAAAGACGCCCGTGCTGCTGCATCGGGGCAATGCCATAGGCGGCGCGATAGACGCGGGAAAAATGGCCCGAGCTTTCGAAGCCGCAGGCGAGCGCGATCTCGATCACCGAGGCTTCGGTCTGGATCAGCAGGTGGCGCGCGCGGTCAAGGCGTAGCTCCATGAAGTACTTCTTGGGCGAGGTGTTGAGGAACTTGCCGAAGAGCCGCTCCAGCTGACGTGTAGAAATGCCGATCTCGGCGGCGATCTGCGCGGGGCTGAGCGGCTCCTCAATGGTCTCGCGCATGCGTTGGATGGCGCGGGTCAGGTGGATGTTGCGAATTCCGTTGCGCGATTGAAGCGACACGCGCTGTGCCGCCGTCGCCTCGCGCGCAGCACTATAGACCATCTGGTCTGCCACCGCCATCGACAGGTCTGCGCCGTGATCTCGCTCTATCAGATGCAGCATCAGATCAGCCGTTGCAGTGCCGCCCGAGGCGGTGAGGTGCCGCTCGTCGGCCACGAACACGTTGCGCACCAGATTTACCTCGGGAAAGCGCTCCATGAAACTGTCGTGGAATTCCCAGTGGATCGCAGCCGTCATGCCGTTGAGGAACCCGTCCTCGGCCAGGATCCACGCGCCCGAACACAGCGCGCCGATGGGCGTGCCGTGTCTTGCCTCGCGGCGCAGCATGGCCAGGAGCGGCGTGGTCAGATGGGTGCGCATGTTGATGCCCGATAGGATGAACAATCGGTCGCATTTGGGCAGGGTGTCCAGGCCGTGATGCACGAGCGTGACCGAGCCGTTGGAACAGGTGGCGCTCTGCCCGTCCTCGGACGCGAAGGACCAGCGATAGAGCGCCTCGCCGCTCAGGAGGTTGGCTATGCGCAACGGTTCCACCGCGCAGGAAAACGCGAGATGCGAGAACTCCTCGACCAGAACAAAGGTGAAATGCTGGGGCTTGGTCATGGCAGGTCCATCGGCGGGCTGTGATCTGTCTGACGGTGATTTCGCCGAGAGACAAGAATTATTCATTGCGTATACAATCTGTATATTATAGGAGGCAAGATAATTCTCACGCCAGAGGAGGCCCGGACATGGCCGCCAAAAATCGCAAGAGCACGCTCACGACGCATCTCAGACACGCGATTCTTACCGCTGCGCTCCGGCCCGGTGACGATCTTGACGAGGCGGCGCTTTGCGCCGAGTTCGACCTGTCGCGCACTCCGGTCCGCGAGGTGTTCCGCGAATTGGCGGGCCTTGGCTATATCGACCTGCGCGACAATCGTGGGCCGCGTGTCGCGGATCTCACGCATACCACGCTGCGCGATTTCTTCCTTGCCGCCCCGATGATCTATGGTGCGATCCTGCGGCTTGCCGCGCGCAATGCCACCGACGTCCAGATCGCCGCCTTGCGCGCCGCGCAAGCGACGTTCCGCGCCGCGCTGCGGACCGGTGCCACAGCCGACCGCACGCTCGCGAATAACCGCTTTCACGAGATCACCGGCGAGATGGCGGGCAATATCTATCTGCTGCCCTCGTTCCATCGCCTGCTGATCGACCATGCGCGAATTTCAATGACCTTTTACCGTCCGGAAAACACCACCATGGCCGATAACGTGGCCGAGGCCAGCCGCCAGCACGATGCGATCATCGAGGCCATCGCCGCGCGTGACGACGCGCAGGCCGCGCAATTGGCCGAGGATCACTGGAACCTTTCGCGCCACGAGATCGAACGTTTCGTGATGCCCACGGCTCTTGATGTGCCGATGGGCCGCATTACCCGCCCCAGCCCCGCATGAGGACCGCCATGACGCCACTCTTTCGCTTTGACGGGATTTATACCCCGGTCATTACCCCGTATCACCCCGATGGCGCGGTGAACCGTGACGCCTTGGGCGAGGTGATCGAGCACCTGATCGCCAGCGGCGTGCATGGGATCATCACCGGCGGCTCGACCGGCGAGAACTATGCGCAGACCGTCACCGAGCGGGTGGAGCTTGCGCGGTTGACGCATGACATGATCCGGGGTCGCGTGCCGATGGTCGTAGGCACCGGCGCGATGCTGACCGACGATTCCATCGCCCTGGCACGGGCCGCGCGCGAGATCGGGGCCGATGCGATCCTGCTCGCCTCGCCCCCCTATGCCGTGCCCACGGATCGCGAGAATGCGCTCAACGCCCTCGCCATCGACCGCGCGGCGGACCTTCCTGTGATGCTCTACAACTACCCTGGCCGCACCGGCACGATGATGGGCGAGGAATTCCTCGACCGCGTGGGCCGCAGCCGCAATTTCTGCGGCATCAAGGAAAGCTCGGGCGATATCAACCGCGTGCACCTGCTGGCTCGCGATTACCCGCATATCCAGATGGGCTGCGGCATGGACGATCAGGCGCTGGAGTTTTTCGCCTGGGGCGCGCCGTTCTGGGTCTGCGGCGGCTCCAATTTCCTGCCCGCCGAGCATGTGGCGCTCTATAACGCCTGCGTCACCCAAGGCGATTTTGCCAAAGGGCGACGCATCATGTCGGCCATGCTGCCGCTGATGCATGTGCTGGAGCAGGGCGGCAAGTTCATCCAGACGATCAAGCACGGCGTGACAATGACAGGGATCGACGCGGGCGAGGTGCGCGCGCCCCTCAAGGGCCTCAACAAGGACGACAAGCGCGCATTGGAACAGGTGGTGCGCGTGCTGAAAACCACCATCGCAACTATCACGGCGGAGGGCTGAAACATGAGCTTGCTGACACGCGACGAATATGCGGCCATTGCCGCCACGCTCAACCTGCCGACGGGGGCGTTCATCGACGGCGGCTATCGCCCGGCGATCTCGGGTAAGACGTTTGCCAGTTTGAACCCGGCTACGGGTGAGACGCTGGCAGAGGTGGCCGCCTGCGCTGCCGAGGACGTGAATTTCGCGGTGACCAAGGCGCGCGCGGCGTTTGACGATGGCCGCTGGTCGCGCCTGCACCCCTCCGCGCGCAAGGAGGTGCTGATCCGGCTGGCCAGGCTGATGTCGCGCAACGCGCGCGAACTGGCGGTGCTGGAAAGCCTCGATTCGGGCAAGACGATCTATGATTGCGAGACGGTGGACGTGCCCGAGACGATCCATTGCCTCAAATGGCACGCCGAGGCGATTGACAAGATCTACGATCAGGTTGCCCCCGCCTCGGACGATCATATCGCCATGGTCCTGCGCGAACCCATCGGCGTGGTGGGCCTTGTGCTGCCTTGGAACTTTCCCCTCTTGATGTTGGCGTGGAAGATCGGCCCGGCGCTGGCGGCGGGCTGTTCGGTCGTCGTGAAACCGGCGGAGGAAACCAGCCTCACTGCGCTGCGGGTGGCGGAACTGGCGCATGAGGCCGGTTTGCCGCGGGGCGTGCTCAATGTGCTGCCCGGCAGCGGGCCGGAGGTGGGCGAACCTCTGGGCCGTCACATGGATGTGGATATGGTGAGCTTCACAGGCTCCACCGTGACCGGCAAGCGTTTCCTGGCCTATTCGGCCGAGTCGAACGCCAAGGAAATCGTGCTCGAGATGGGTGGCAAGAACCCTGCCATCGTCATGGATGATGCCGAGACCCTCGACCGCGTCGCGGCGCATATCGTGCAGGGCGCGTTCTGGAACATGGGCGAAAATTGCTCGGCCACCTCGCGGCTGATCGTGCATCGCGACGTCAGGGACGCGCTTCTGCGGCGGATCGAGTCGCATGCCCGCGAATGGGTGGTGGGCGATCCGCTCGACCCCGAAACGCGCGTTGGCGCTCTGGTGAGCGAGGGGCATTTTATCAAGGTCTGCGGCTATCTCGAGCAGGCGGACAACATTGTCTTCGGCGGCACGGCGGAAAACGGCTTTGTCGCGCCGACGGTGGTGATGCTGCCCGACAACGACCACCCTCTCGCGCGCGAGGAAATCTTTGGCCCCGTGCTGAGCGTGATCGAGGTGGGCAGCTTCGACGAAGCCATCGCGGTGGCCAATGACACCGATTACGGCCTCTGCGCGGCGCTTTTCACCGCCAACGCCAAGCGCGCGCTGCGCGGCGCGCGGATGCTGCGGGCAGGGACGGTGACGGTCAACAGCTTCGGCGAGGGCGATATCTCCACACCCTTTGGCGGCTACAGGCAATCGGGCTTTGGAGGGCGCGACAACGGACTGCATGCGCATGATCAGTATACCCAAGTGAAAACTATCTGGCTTGATCTGGCCGACGATGCGGATGAGGCGGTGGATTGATCGGTTACCGCGCGCGCTTCACCCCACGCCATCTCGGCCCTGCCGCGTGGAACGCGATTCTGCCCGCGCAAGGTGCCGCGACCCCGCTCGAAGGCGACGCCACCGCCGATTTCGCGGTGATCGGCGCGGGCTTTGCCGGGTTGTCGGCGGCGCGGCGGCTGACGCAGCTTGCCCCCAATGCGCGCATCGCCGTGCTCGACGCGGGGCGCGTGGCCGAGGGCGCGGCGGGGCGCAACTCGGGCTTCATGATCGACCTGCCGCATGAATTGACCAGTGAGGATTACGCCGGGGCGGGTGACGACCGGGCGATGATTGCGCTTAACCGTTTGGCTCAGGATTTCGGGCGCGACGCGGTGGCGGATTACGGCATCGACCCGGCCTTTTTCGACCCCGTGGGCAAGGTCAACGGCGCGGTGAGCGAGACGGCGCACGCGCATAACAAGAGCTACGCGCGCCACCTCGCCAGTCTCGGTGAGACCTCCGAGATTCTCGACGCGCAGGCGATGCAGGAGTTGACCGGCAGTACGCATTACCGCTCGGGCCTCTACACCCCCGGCACGGTGATGTTGCAGCCTGCGGGCTACGTGCGCGGGCTGGCCGAGGGGCTACGGCGCGCCGGCGTGGCGATCCATGAGCAGAGTCCCGTCACCGCCATTGCCCGACAGGACGACGCGTGGCAGGTGGAGGCGCCAAACGGGCGGCTGAGCGCGGGCAAGGTGATATTGACGGTGAATGGCCATCTGGAAAGCTTCGGGATCGCGCGCGGGCGGCTGATGCAGGTCTTTCTCTTTGCAACGATGACGCCAGAGCTTGATGTGGATATGCTTGGCCGCCTTGGTGGTCAGCCTCGCTGGGGTGTCACGCCGTCGGATCCGATGGGCACCACCATGCGCCGCATCGACCGCGCGCAGGGTGGCAACCGGATTATCACGCGGACCTGCGCGGTGCTGCGCCCCGGAATGGCGGCGCGGCAGGGGGACATGACCCGAGCCGCCCGCGTGATGCAGCGCAAGTTTGACCGGCGCTTTCCGCAGCTTGCGGGGATGCGGATGGAACACGCCTGGGCCGGGCACCTGTGCCTGAGCCTCAACGGTGTGTCGGTGATGCGCGAGGTTGAGCCGGGGCTATACGCGGGTTGCGTGCAGAATGGCCTCGGTACCGCGCGCGGCACGCTGACGGGAATGGCTGCTGCGGAGCTGGCCTGTGGTGAGACCAGCGCCATCACCCGGCATTTCGCCGCAGAGGCAGAACCCAAGCGCCTGCCGCCGCAGTCGTTCGCCGAGATCGGGGCCAATGCGGTGCTGCGCTGGAAGGAATGGCGCGCGGGCGCGGAGTGAGCGGGGGCGCTGCCCCCGTCGCCCGTGCGGGCGACTCCCCCGGAGTATTTTTGCCAAAAAGAAGCCCTGCACCAAAAAAGGACCCGCCACGAGGGGCGGGTCAGTTCAGGGAGGGACTTCTCAATACTCCTGGTTAAGCGCGTCGGCTGCTGGAATGTCGCGTTCGCGCCGCGCAATGTAGTCCAAGAGTGCCTCGTCAACGCCTGGATCGAGATTTGGTTCCACATAGGCGTCAAGCAAGCGGCGCGCATGGGCGAGAGCCCGCTCGGTGACCTCTTTCGATCCATCCGCCACCCATTGTTCGATCGAGTTGTTGTCGAACAGGTCGGGCATGAAGAAGGCGGTCTGGAAATTCTCCTGCGTGTGCGGATGGCCGAGGTAATGGCCCCCCGGGCCCACGTCGGGCACCGCCGCGAGCGCCTGATCGAAATCGCCCCATTGCGGGCCTTCGGCCATGCGATGCGCCATGGCGCATTGCTCGGCATCGACCACGAACTTGGCAACCGAGCAATGCATCCCCGCCTCGTTCCAGCCTGCCGAATGCCAGATGTAATTGGCCCCGGCATGGATCACCGCCGACAGGGTCGTTGCACTCTCGTAGCCCGCCTGCGCGTCGAATGTCTTGGCCCCGCCGAGCGTGTTCGAGGTGCGCCACGGCACGCCGTAGAACCGTGCCATCTGGCCGATCATGAAATTCATGAGGGAGATCTCCGGCGTGCCCGCCATCGGCGCGCCGGATCTCATGCTGACGGTCGACAGGTAATGCCCGTAGATCGCCGGGCAGCCGCGCCGGATCACCTGCGTATAGGCCAGCGCCGACAGCGCTTCGGCATTCAGTTGTGCCACGGTGGCGGGCACGGAGGCGGGCGTGTTGGCCCCGCCGAGCACGAAGGGCGAGCAGAGCACCGGCTGGTTGCGGCGGCAGAAGGCGCGCATCGCGCCCAGCATCGTCTCGTCCCAGACAAGCGGCGAGTTGCCGTTGCAATTGCCGGTGGTGACCGGATGCTCCTCCATGAACGCTTCGCCGAAGAGGATGGCGCACATCTCCATCACGTCCTCGGCGTTCCTGGGGCTGGTCGTCATCCCCATGAAGGTCTTGTCCGAGTGTTTCATCGAGGAATAGGTGATGCGCAGGTGCCGCTGGCTGATCGGGTGATCGTAGGGCTCGACGATGTGATGCGCGCTGGAATGCAGGGCGGGCATCATGTGGCTGAGTTTGTGGAACATCGCAAGATCGGCCAGCGTCGGGTTGCGCCGCACGTCGTCGAGGTCGCGCAGATAGGGCGCGCCGGTCATCGGCACGAAGATCGAATGCGGCCCGCCGAGGCGCACGTTCTTTTGCGGGTCGCGCGCGTGATAGGTGAAATCCGATGGGATCGTGGCAATGAGCTCGCGCACAAGGCCACGGTCGAGATAGACGCGCTCGCCCTCCACATTTGCCCCCGCGCGTTTCCAATCCGCAAGTGCGATCTCGTCGCGAAACACCACGCCGACGTTTTCGAGGATGTCCATGGAGGCCACATCAATGCGCGCGACCTGGTCGGGATCCATCACCTCACATGTGGGCAGCGTGCGGGTCAGACCGGGGAGCATCTCGAATTTCGGCGTGCTGCGGATGCAGCGTCGCGCGGCGCGGCCACCGGCGCGGGCACGGGGTTTGGTCAGGGCTGTCATGGCGGGTCTCCTTCTGCCTGCCATGATGCGGAGGCCCCGCGCGCCCCGCGTGCAGCTTTGCGAAAGCCTTTTGCAGAAAGCGACATGTCGCAGGAAACATGAAGGGCACCCTTTGCGGGTGCCCTGTTCAGGAAAGGCCCAAGTCGGTCAATGCGCCATGAAAACCGGCAGGGTCGTTTGCTCCAGCATGTAGCGGGTCGCGCCGCCGAAGACCGCCTCGCGGAAGCGCGAGTGGCCGTAGGCCCCCATCACCACCATGTCGGCATCCATGTCACCCGCGTGACGCAACAGCACGTCCGAGACGCGCGGCAGGGTCTTAGAGAGCACGTCGATCTCGACCTTGACGCCGTGGCGGGCGAGGTATTGTGACAGAAGACCGCCGGGGTCGGAACGATTGGGGCCGTGGCTGGGCGGGTCGATGACCACGACATGTACCACATCCGCGCGCTTCAGCAGGGGCAGGGCGGCGCGAACGGCGCCAAGCGCCTCGCTGCTTTCGTTCCAGCCCAGCATGATGCGCGCCGGGCGCGGAACGGGCGTACCGCCCTTGGGGGCCACGAGGACCGGGGTGCGGCCTTCAAAGAGCGCCGATTCGGTCACTGGCTCAAGTTCGGCCCCGCGCCCTTTGGCGTAGGGTTGCGGCAGAATGACCATGTCGGAAAAGCGTGCGCGGGCCGCGACATGGCGTCCCAGATCGGCGAGTTGGCTGACGCCGACCTCAGCGCCCCAGCGGAGGGCGGACCCGTCCAGAACCTTGCGGGCTCTGGCCTCGATCGCTTCGGACTCTTCCTGAGCGCGGGCGATGGTTTCCTGCAAGACGATGGCGCTCGCACCTGCGTAGTAATAGCCGGACTGGCTGCGATCCACGCCGAGACAGAGTACGTCAAGATGCGCGTCGTGCTCAGTGGCGGCGGCCATGGCGTGGTCAAGGATTTCGTCGACAAGCGACTCGTCGGACAATACTGTGAAAAGGCTGTTATAGGTCATGTCGCATTCCTTTGACTGTGTTGCATTTGAATGCAGCATATGAAGCGATATGGGGTGGCGCCTTGACGCGGATCAAGAGATAGCCGTTCAGGTTTTGACACAGATCAAGGATAGTTGACTCCGATCCTATCAATACGGGGCACAGTCTAAACGCGCCCGTGCGGGGCAGCGACTCGTGCGGAAAGAGACGAAGGGACGCAACATGACGAACTATATCAAGCTGATCGTGCTTGGTCTGATCACGCTATTCGCGCTGATCGCGGCCAATTACGCGCGCGATCTGGCCTATCTGGTCAACGCGCTGACAGTGGCACTTGTGGCCGCAGGCCTTTTTCTGTGGACGCTGCGCCAAACCGATGAACCGACACGAGAGGTCGATCTGTCGGGGGAATACATGGATGGCGTCGTCAGGGCCGGGGTTGTTGCCACCGCCCTTTGGGGCGTTGTCGGCTTTCTGGCGGGGACATTTATCGCTTTTCAGCTGGCCTTTCCGGGGCTCAACTTCGAGTGGGCCCAGGGATTTGCCAATTTCGGGCGCTTGCGGCCGCTGCACACAAGTGCCGTGATTTTCGCCTTTGGCGGGAACGCGTTGATTGCCACCTCTTTTTATGTCGTCCAACGCACCAGTGCAGCGCGGCTCTGGGGCGGCAATCTGGCGTGGTTCGTGTTCTGGGGATATCAATTATTCATCGTTTTGGCGGCTACCGGATACCTGTTGGGTGCCAGTCAGTCGCGTGAATATGCCGAGCCCGAATGGTACACCGATTGGTGGCTGACCGTTGTCTGGCTTGCCTATCTTGCGGTTTTTCTGGGCACTATCGTCAAGCGCAAAGAGCCGCACATCTATGTGGCCAACTGGTTCTATCTATCTTTCATTATCACGGTCGCGATGCTCCATGTGGTTAACAACCTGAGCATCCCAGTGTCGGTTTTCGGCTCCAAATCGGTCTCGCTTTTTTCGGGGGTGCAGGATGCGATGACCCAATGGTGGTACGGCCACAACGCCGTGGGCTTTTTCCTGACCGCAGGTTTCCTCGGGATGATGTACTATTTTGTGCCGAAACAGGCCGAACGCCCGGTCTATTCCTACAAGCTGTCGATCATCCACTTCTGGGCGCTGATCTTCATCTATATCTGGGCCGGTCCGCACCACCTGCATTACACCGCGCTGCCGGATTGGGCCTCGACCCTTGGCATGGCGTTCTCGATCGTGCTGTGGATGCCGTCCTGGGGCGGGATGATCAACGGTCTGATGACGCTCTCTGGCGCTTGGGACAAGCTGCGCACCGATCCGATCATCCGGATGATGGTGATCTCGGTCGGGTTCTACGGCATGTCGACCTTTGAAGGGCCGATGATGTCGATCCGCGCGGTGAACTCGCTGTCGCATTATACCGACTGGACCATCGGGCACGTGCACTCGGGTGCACTTGGCTGGAACGGGATGATCACATTCGGCGCGCTCTACTTTCTGGTGCCGAAACTGTGGAACCGTGAACGGCTTTATTCGCTCAGCCTTGTCAGCTGGCATTTCTGGCTCGCGACGATCGGCATCATTCTCTACGCCGCCTCGATGTGGGTGACGGGGATTATGGAAGGCCTGATGTGGCGCGAAGTCGATGCCAACGGTTTCCTTGTGAACTCGTTCGCGGACACTGTGGCGGCCAAGCTACCGATGTATGTGGTGCGCGGTCTGGGTGGGGTCATGTTCCTCTCTGGTGCGATTATCATGTGCTATAATCTCTGGATGACTGTGAAACGTTCGCCGGCCGTTGAGGCCACGAACTCCACAGTTCCGGCTGAATAAGGAGGGCCGGAAAGATGGGAATTCTTGATAAACACGCAGTCCTGGAAAAGAACATCACGCTTTTGGCGGTGTTTGCCTTCCTCGTGGTCAGCATCGGGGGGATTGTTCAGATCGCCCCGCTGTTCTGGCTTGAAAACACCATCGAGGATGTCGAGGGCATGCGCCCCTATTCCCCGCTGGAACTGACCGGGCGCGACATCTATGTGCGCGAGGGCTGCTATGTCTGCCATAGCCAGATGATCCGCCCGATGCGCGACGAGGTGGAGCGGTACGGGCATTACTCCTTGGCGGCGGAGTCGAAATACGACCACCCATTCCAGTGGGGGTCAAAACGCACCGGGCCGGACCTGGCCCGCGTGGGGGGGCGTTATTCGGACGAATGGCACGTCGATCACCTGCGCAACCCGCAATCCGTGGTGCCTGAATCGGTGATGCCGAAATACGGCTTCCTTGAAAACCGCATGATCGACTCCGAGCATATCGAGGACCTGCTGGGCACGCATCGCCTCGTCGGGGTGCCTTACACTGACGAGATGATCGAGAACGCCAAGGCCGATTTCAACGTGCAGGTCGATCCGTTCGGCGACATCGACGGTCTGCTCGCCCGCTATCCTAACGCGCAGGTGCGCAATTTCGACGGCCAGCCGGGGATTTCCGAGGCCGATGCGCTGATCGCCTATCTGCAGATGCTGGGCACGCTGGTTGATTTCTCGACCTTCACGCCCGTGGCAAGCCGGTAAGGAGGACAGGAGATGGAAACCTATTCGCTGCTGCGTCAATTCGCCGATAGCTGGATGTTGCTGCTGCTCTTCGCGTTCTTCATCGGGGTGGTGATCTGGGTCTTTCGACCCGGAGCCAGCAAGACCTATGAAAACCCGTCGACCATCCCCTTCCGGCACGAAGACAAACCGGCACGCGACGATGATGCCGACGCCAAGGAGGCGTAAGACATGGCCAAGAAACCAATCAAGAAACAGGACCCGGATACCACCGGCCACGAGTGGGACGGTATCCAGGAATACAACAACCCGTTGCCGCGCTGGTGGCTGTGGACTTTCTACGCCTGTATCGTCTGGGCGCTATGGTACGTGATCGCCTATCCGGCCTGGCCGCTGATCAACGAGGCGACAGCGGGCTACAAGGGTTGGTCGACACGCGCCAATATCGCCGTAGAACTGGCCGAGGCTGAGGCCGCCAATGCCGAGATCAACGCGCGGCTGGCCTCTGCTGACCTGACCGCGATCGCCGATGATGCCGAGTTGCAGGGCTATGCGACCTCTGCCGGGGCGGCGGTCTACAAGACCTGGTGCGCGCAGTGCCACGGGTCGGGGGCTGCGGGGGCCAAAGGTTATCCCAACCTGCAGGACGACGCCTGGCTCTGGGGCGGGACGATCGAGGATATCCACTACACCGTGGCGCATGGTATCCGAAACGAGGAAGACGCCGATGCGCGCTATTCCGAGATGCCTGCCTTTGGCGATATCCTCGAGCCCGCGCAGATCGAGGAAGTCGTCAACTACGTGATGTCGCTCTCGGGCGACCCGCAGGATGCCAGCCTCGTGGCGGCAGGCGAGACGGTGTTCATGGATAACTGCGCTGCCTGTCACGGCGAGCAGGCGCAGGGCGATATCTATCAGGGCGCGCCTAACCTTTCGGATGCGATCTGGCTCTATGGCGGGGATTACGAGACGGTGAAACACACTGTCGTCAACGCGCGCTACGGCGTCATGCCACCCATGGGCGGGGCCGAACTGAGCGAGGCCGAAATTCGCGCCGTCGCGCTCTATGTCCACCAGTTGGGCGGGGGCGAGTAACCCGAAAAGAATACCCCGGGCCGCAAGGCCCGGGGGATGGCACCGGTCTTTCCGTCCTGTTCGCGCGTTTCCAGGAAGGGCCGGTGCCGATTACATTGATGAACATGACGATTTGTCAAGCTTGGGCCCCTGACGGGGCCTTTGTTGTGTCGGGGTCGTGTCGGGTTCAATACCGCCGCCGTGCCACAAGATGCGCCTCAAGATCTGCGCCGCTGCGTGCGTCGAAACGTTCTGCGGGGGGCCAGTGGGCGCGGCCGTGATGACGCTGACGGGTCTCGGGGCCATGCTCGAGGCGGGTTGCGGTTCTGAAAGTATTGGCGAATATTCCAAGCATTGCGTGAGCCTTTCCTGTGCTGTCGTTCTGCGCTTAATATGGTGCAAAAGGTCGTTTCACGCGACTCTGGAAATATTTCGACTTGTTAGATATACTAACATCATGGATTGGCAAACTCTTCCTCCTCTGACCGCGCTGCGCGCCTTCGCGGCCTTGGCCGAGACCGGCGGCACGGCGGCAGCGGGCGCACGGCTGAATGTCAGTCACGCTGCCGTCAGCCAACAGGTCAAGCAGCTCGAATCGCATCTGGGCGTGGCGCTGGTGGACCGGACGGGGCGGCAATTGCGGCTGACCGCCGAGGGGCGCGATTTGGCGGACGCGCTTTCGCTGGGATTTGGGGCCATTGCGCGGGCTGTCGATACGCTGACCGGGGCGGATGCCGACCGCCCCTTGCAGGTCTCGACGACGCCGGGCTTTGCTGCGCAATGGCTGATGCCCTGCCTGAGCGCCTTTCGCGAGGCACATCCGCAGATCGACATCATGATTGACGCCACACCCAAGGTGGTCACGCTGGAGCCGGGCGGAATTGACGTTGCCCTGCGCTATGGCGCGGGGCATTGGCCGGGACTAGAGGCCGAGCTGTTGTTTTGCTCACCGCTAGTGGCTGTCGCAGCCCCCAAACTGGTAGCGGGCATGCAGATCACCAGCCCGGCCGATCTTGTGCGTCTGCCGTGGCTCCAGGAAACCGGAACCACTGAATCAAGCGATTGGTTGCGCCAACGCGGGGTGACCGAGGCGCGCGCCGCGGGGCTTGTCCAGGTGCCCGTCAATCTTTTGCTGGATGGGCTTCGCAATGGTCAGGGGGTGGCCCTGACGGTCCGCGAATGGGTCAAGCATGATATCGCGGCGGGGCGGTTGGTGCTTTTGTTTGAGGACCCGGACGAAACCGGATACTATATCGTCACACGCCCCGGTGTCTTGCGCGCCCCGGCCAAAGCCTTCGTGACGTGGTTACGGCGGCAGGCGCGGCAGACGGTCTCATGTGAATAGGTCGATTCTGGAGTCAGAATTTGATGCAGGTCAAAGCTCTTGATCCTGAGCCCTGTCAAAAGACGATCAACAAATGCAAGATATCGGAGTACCTTCGTGGCCGATTCCCAGCCAGACACCCCCCAATCCCTCTATGCCGCGCGCGAGCCGGTCTTTCCCAAGAAGGTTTACGGCAAGTTTCGTAACCTGAAATGGGTGATCATGATTGTCGCCCTTGGCATTTACTATGTAACGCCCTGGATTCGCTGGGATCGCGGGCCAAGCCTGCCGGACCAGGCGGTGTTGCTCGATCTGGCGGAGCGGCGGTTCTTCTTTTTCTGGATCGAAATCTGGCCACATGAATTCTATTTCGTGGCCGGCCTTTTGGTGATGGCCGGGCTGGGGCTGTTTCTCTTCACCTCGGCGCTTGGCCGGGTGTGGTGCGGCTATGCCTGCCCGCAAACCGTCTGGACCGATCTTTTCATCCTCGTGGAACGTTGGATCGAGGGTGACCGCAACGCCCGGCTGCGCCTGCATCGGCAGAAGAAACTGGATGTGCGCAAGGTGCGGCTGCGGCTGACCAAGTGGATCACGTGGCTGTTGATCGCGGCGGCCACCGGCGGGGCGTGGGTATTCTACTTTACCGATGCACCGACGCTGCTGGTCGATCTCTTCACCCTGAACGCGCATCCGATCGCCTATACGACGATTGCCGTCCTGACTGGCACCACGTTCTTCTTTGGCGGTTTCGCGCGTGAACAGATCTGCATCTATGCCTGCCCCTGGCCGCGCATTCAGGCCGCGATGATGGATGAGGACACGCTGACTGTGGGCTACCGCGAATGGCGGGGCGAGCCGCGCAAGAATTCCGAGGCGGTCAAGCAGGGGGCCGAGCAAGGCGATTGCATCGACTGCATGGCCTGCGTCAATGTCTGCCCGGTGGGGATCGACATCCGCGACGGGCAACAGCTGGAATGCATCACCTGTGCGCTCTGCATCGACGCCTGCGACGACATCATGGAAAAGATCGGCAAGCCGCGCGGGCTGATCGACTACATGGCCTTTACCGACGAGGTGAACGAACGTGGGGGCAAGGCACCCAAGCCGATCTGGAAGCACATTTTCCGTCCGCGCACGATATTGTATACTGCGTTGTGGTCGCTGGTGGGGGTCGGCCTTGTGGTCGCGCTGTTCATCCGCTCGGATATCGACATGACCGTCGCGCCCGTGCGCAATCCGACCTTTGTCACCCTGTCCGACGGCTCGATCCGTAACACCTATGAGGTGCGCCTTCGCAACAAGCATCATGAGGCGCGACGCTTCAACCTTGCGGTGACAGGCGATCCGGCGGTCCGGTTGCAACTCGAAGGCACGCCCTACAGCTCCATCACCGTGCCCGCCGACGAGATGCGCCTGCAACGGGTTTACCTGATCGCGCCCCCCGGGGCGGAGGCGGCGCGGGATGAGCGCACCGATGTGCGGCTCTGGATCGAGGACACGCTGAACGGCGAGCGCGCCTACAAAGACACGGTCTTCAACGGGAAGGACAACTGATGACCGAGCGTCAGATCACCGGCAAGCATGTGTTCATCGGCTTTGCCACTGCCTTTGCGATCATCATCGGGGTCAATCTGGTACTGGCCTTTTCGGCGGTGCGCACCTTTCCGGGTCTGGAGGTCAAGAATTCCTATGTCGCCAGTCAGGAGTTCAACGATCGCAAGGCCGCGCAGGAGGGGCTGGGCTGGGACGTGACGGCGGATCATCAGGGCGGCGTTCTGACCCTGGGGATCACCGATGCTGAGGGCGCGCCCGTCGAGGTCGCCCGGCTGGAGGCGACGGTGGGCCGCGCCACGCATGTTCAGGACGACCAGACCCCCGAATTCCGCTTTGACGGCAGCGCCTATGTCGCCCCCGTGACGCTCGGTGATGGCAACTGGAATATCCGCATGAAGGCGTGGGACGAGGCTGGCACGCTCTTTCAGCAGCGGGTCGTTCTGCACAAGGACTAGGGTATGACCGTTACAATGCGCCCCACGCCGTCGGCCTGTCCGGCCTGCTCCGCCGCGCCGGCGGCAGAGGCATTGGCGGTGCGCGAGTTACCCAATGCGCAGATCGCCCTGTCGCTGCCGACGATCCATTGCTCGGCCTGCATTTCCAAGATCGAGCGGGCGCTGAACGATCATCCGCAGGTTAATTCGGCGCGGGTCAACCTCACGCTCAAGCGTGCCAGCATCGACGCCGCCCCCGAGGTGACGGCAGCCGAGATGCGCGCCCTTGTCGAGGGGTTGGGATACGAGGCGCATGAGCTTGATGCGGGCACGCTCAATGCCACCGCGACCGACCGCGCGGGGCGCGACCTGTTGATGCGGCTGGCGGTGGCGGGCTTTGCCAGCATGAATGTCATGCTCTTGTCGGTCTCGGTCTGGTCTGGGGCCGAGGACGCGACGCGCGACATGTTCCACTGGATTTCGGCGGCGATCACGCTGCCCGCGATTGCCTTTTCCGGCGTGCCGTTCTTTCGCAACGCCTGGGCCGCGCTGCGCAACGCGCGGCTAAACATGGATGTGCCGATCGTTCTGGCCATCGTTCTGGCTATCGTTACCTCGCTGTGGGAGACGATGCTGTCGGGCGAGCATGCCTATTTCGACGCGGCGCTTGCGCTGACGTTCTTCCTGCTCGCCGGGCGCTATCTGGATCATCGCACCCGTGCCATTGCGCGCTCCGCCGCCGAGGAATTGACCGCGCTGGAAGTGCCGCGCGCGACGCGTGTCAGGGACGGCGTCGAACAGGTGGTGAACGTGGCCGACCTGGCGGTGGGCGATCTGATCCTCGTGCGGCCCGGCGGGCGGATGCCCGTGGATGGCGAGATCGTCAGCGGCACGTCGGAGATCGACCGCTCGCTGCTGACCGGCGAGACGCTGCCGGTCTTTGCAGGTGAGGGGCAGGCGGTCAGCGCGGGTGAGGTCAATCTCACCGGTCCGCTGATCATCCGCGCCAGTGCCGTGGGGGCGGAAACCTCGCTGCATCGGATGGCTGATCTGGTGGCCATCGCGGAATCGGGGCGCTCGCGCTACACATCTCTTGCCGACCGCGCGGCCAAGCTCTATGCGCCGGGGGTGCATATCCTGTCGGCGCTCGCCTTCGCCGGTTGGTATCTCTACACATGGGATATGCGCACGGCGCTCAATATCGCTGCCGCCGTGCTGATCATCACCTGCCCCTGTGCGCTCGGCCTCGCGGTACCTGCTGTGACCACGGCGGCCTCGGGGCGGCTATTCAGGCGGGGGATGCTGATCAAGCATGAAACCGCGCTGGAGCGGCTGGCGCAGGTCGATACTGTCGTCTTCGATAAGACCGGCACGCTCACCACCGGCACGCCGCACCTGACCAATCTCGACGCCTTGCCACGCGCGGCGGTGGAGACGGCGCTTGCGCTGGCACAGGGTTCCTCGCATCCGCTGGCGCAGGCGATCACCAAATCGGCGCGCGACGCGGGCTATGCGGCAGGGGAGGTGGCAGAGGTGACCGAGGTGCCGGGCTATGGCACCAAGGGGATGATTGCAGGCGAGCAGGTGCGGCTTGGCCGCGCAAGCTGGACCGGGGCCGAAGGGCTGGCGCAAACCGCGACCTATCTGAAAATCGGCGCGGCGGACCCGCTGGCGCTCACCTTCACCGACGCCCTGCGCCCCGGCGCGGAAGAGGCGGTACAGGCGCTCGTCGATCAGGGTAAGCGGGTAATCCTGATGTCGGGCGACACCACCCCGGCGGTGGAGGCGCTGGCGCAACGTCTGGGTATTCCGCAGTGGGTGGCCGAGGCGCTCCCGGCGGATAAATCCGCCCGTATCGAGGCGCTGCGCGCCAAGGGGGCGCATGTGCTGATGGTGGGCGACGGGCTCAACGACACGGCGGCATTGGCCGCTGCCCATGTGTCTATCTCGCCCGCCTCGGCGCTCGATGCTGCGCGGGTGGCATCGGATATCGTGCTTCTGGGCAATGATCTCTCGCCAATCGGGGCGGCCTGCGAGACGGCAAAATCCGCCACTCGCCGCATTGCCGAGAATTTCCGCATCGCCACGGTCTACAACATCGTCGCGGTGCCGTTGGCGATGGCGGGGCTGGCGACGCCGCTGATCGCGGCCTTGGCCATGTCGCTCAGTTCGATTACGGTGTCCCTGAACGCCCTGCGACTGAGGTAAGCGATGAATATCCTCACCTACCTGATCCCGATCTCGCTCATTCTGGGGGGCATTGGCCTTGTGGCCTTTGTCTACACGGTGCGCAGTAACCAGTATGACGATCCCGAGGGCGACGCGCGGCGCATCCTGAGCGACGATTACGACGACAGGCCAAAGCCCTGACGGGTAGCGGCGGGGGAGGGCCCCGCCGCGCCGTGTCAGCTGTGGATCGGCCCGTCACCGCAGGCAAGTGCGGCCTCGCGCACGGCCTCGGAATAGGTCGGGTGCGCGTGGCAGGTCAGGGCCAGATCCTCGGCGCTTGCGCCGAACTCCATCGCGACGCAGATCTCGTGGATCAGATCGCCGGCCATCGGCCCGATGATATGCGCGCCGAGGATGCGGTCGGTTTCCTTGTCGGCAAGGATCTTGACGAAACCGTCGCCTGCGAAATTCGCCTTGGCGCGGCCATTGCCCATGAAGGAGAACTTCCCGACCTTGTAGGCACGCCCTTGATCTTTCAGGTTTTCTTCGGTCTGGCCCACATTGGCGACCTCGGGGTGGGTGTAGATCACACCGGGAATGACGTTGTAGTTCACATGGCCATGCTGGCCCGCCAGCACGCAGGCGACGGCCATGCCTTCATCCTCGGCCTTGTGGGCCAACATTGGCCCTTCGATGGCGTCGCCGATGGCGTAGACGCCCTTGATATTGGTCTGCCAGTGATCGTCGGTCTTGATCTGACCGCGCTCTGTCATTTCGACGCCCAGGCTGTCGAGGCCGAGGCCATCGACATAGGGTTTGCGGCCGGTGGCGACGAGGACCACATCGGCGTCAAGCTGGTGTTCGCTATCGTCCTTGCGCAGTTTGTAGTTAACCTTGGCCTTGGTCTTGAGCGCCTCGACCGATTGGACTGCGGCGCCCATGACGAATTTAATGCCCTGTTTTTTCAGGGTTCTCTGGAAGCTCTTTTGCACCTCGCCATCCATGCCGGGGGTGATCGCGTCGAGATACTCGACCACCGTCACCTCCGAGCCCAGACGGGCATAGACCGAGCCCATTTCAAGCCCGATGACGCCTGCGCCGATCACCACCATGGTCTTGGGGACCTTGGGCAATTCCAGCGCGCCGGTGGAGGTGACGACCACCTTTTCGTCGATCTCGACACCCGGGAGGCTGGAGGATTCGGAGCCCGAGGCGATGATGATATTCTTGGCCTCATGGGTTTCGTCGCCGACCTTGACCTTGCCCACTTCGGGGATTGAGCCCCAGCCCTTGAGCCAGTCTATCTTGTTCTTCTTGAACAGAAATTCGATGCCCTTGGTGTTTTGGCCGATGACGTCATCCTTGTAGGCGAGCATCTGTTTCCAGTCGACCGAAGGCGACTTGCCCTTGAGACCCATCTTGGCAAAGTTATGTTCGGCCTCGTGCAGCATGTGGCTCGCATGCAGCAGCGCCTTGGAGGGGATGCAGCCGACATTGAGGCAGGTGCCGCCCAAGGTTTCGCGGCCCTCGACCACGGCGGTTTTCAGGCCCAGCTGGGCGCAGCGGATGGCGCAGACATAGCCGCCGGGGCCGGAGCCGATGATGATCACGTCATAGGATGCCATGGGTCAGAGTCCTTTCGGTTTTGCGCGCAGGTATCGCGTCGGTATTCTGTCGGTATCGCGTCGGTGGGGTTTGGGGGCGCTGCCCCCGTCGCGCGCGGCGCGACTCCCCCGGAATATTTTGGGCAAGATGAAGCATCAGAGGAGCGCCGCCAAGAGCATGAGCAGGGTGGCGAGGAAGCCCACGGCCCAGATCAGCGAGCGCCACGGGCGCAGGCCGAGGTAATAGGCCGGGATATAGGCCACGCGGGCTGCAAGGTAGGTATACGCGCAGGCGGCGGTGAATGGGGTGGACTGATCGGAGAGCGTGACGGTGACGCAGGCGATGGTGAAGAGGATCAGCCCCTCGAAATGATTGCTCAGCGCCCGGCCCAGACGGGCGGTGCCGTCGGACATCTGTTTCGATGGCTCGCGGTCGCGGGCGGACATGGTGTAGCCGGGGCCAAGCTCGAGATTGGCCGGGACCGCGTAGAGCAGGAATTGGATGGCCTGCAGGAGCGCGGCGAGGGTGAGGGCGGTGAGTTCGGGGGTCATTTTGATGCTCTAGCGATTTGATCAATTGTGTCGTCGAAGTCCAACCGTGCGATCTTGGACAAATGGAAAAAGAAATAGCAGATGCCAAAGCCGGAACAAACTAAAGCAATTGTAGCAATCCATTCGCCATGAGCTAAAAAAGAAATGCCGTTGCCAACCAAGAACGCAAAGAGCCCCATGCCCAAGCCATCACATATTGACGATAAACTCTTTACTTCAAAATAAAGCCTTTCCACGAAAGCATTCTCCATCAGCACTAAAACTTTTGCTCTGTTTGGATTTTGGCCTCCAACCGTTGCTTTCCTCATGGCGTCACCGATCAGAACCGCCATCAGGCCCAACGCGTAAACAAGAAATAGGGCCGTGAAACCCACAAATAGCGAATGAATTGCATGCCTTTCAGGCGCCACGTTTTCGAGCATGAATTTGGAAAAACTGTAAGAGCCGCCGTATTCTGTTCTAAACAAAATTGACAATGGGTAGATACCTGCGGATGACAAAGTACCAACTGCTAACGCCGCAAACGCATTGGGTAGCGAGCTAGCTATTTGGGCGGCACTTTGTAGCAATTCACAATTCCATTAATATTGAGCGCCTTGGGCGATGGAGCTAGTGGGTTGGCACCCACCCTACGTGCGGTGGCGTAGGGTGGGTGAAACCCACCATTCCCGTTACAGATCCATCAGCAACCGCCGGGGATCTTCGAGCGCCTCTTTGACGCGCACCAAGAACGTCACCGCGCCCTTGCCGTCGACGATGCGGTGATCGTAGCTCAATGCCAGATACATCATCGGGCGGGCCTTGATCTCGCCGTTCACGACCATGGGCCGCTGCTGGATCTTGTGCATGCCGAGGATGCCCGATTGCGGCGGGTTGAGGATGGGCGAGGACATCAGCGAGCCGTAGACGCCACCGTTGGAGATGGTGAAGGTGCCGCCCTGCATTTCGGCCATCGACAACTTGCCGTCGCGGGCGCGGGCCCCTTTCTCGGCGATGGCCTTTTCGATGGCGGCAAAGCCCATCTGGTCAGCGTCGCGAATGACCGGCACGACGAGGCCGGTCGGGGTGCCCGCCGCGATGCCCATATGGACGAAGTTCTTGTAGACGATGTCGGTGCCGTCGATCTCGGCATTGACCTCGGGCACTTCTTTCAGGGCGTGGCAGCAGGCCTTGGTGAAGAAGGACATGAAGCCGAGTTTCACGCCGTGCTTTTTGTTGAACTCGTCCTTGTATTCATTGCGCAGGGCCATCACCTCGGTCATGTCCACCTCGTTATAGGTGGTGAGCATGGCCGCCGTGTTCTGGCTGTCCTTGAGGCGGCGGGCGATGGTCTGGCGCAGCCGGGTCATCTTGACCCGTTCCTCGCGGCTCGCATCCTCGGCCGGGCTGGCCGCGCGCGGTGCCTGTGCCGGGGTCGAGGACGCTGCGGGGGCCTGCGTGGCGGCGGCGGCGGCGCGTGCCACGTCTTCCTTCATCACGCGGCCATCGCGGCCCGAGCCCTGCACCTGATCGCGGCTGACACCCTTTTCGGCCATCGCCTTTTTCGCCGAGGGGGCATCTTCGACATCCTTGCCGGAGGCGGCGGGTTTGTCGTCGCTGGCCTCATCCGACGGCTCGGGGCGCGTCTGCGGCTCGACCGTGCCGTCGGCGGAGCCGGTAAGGATGGCAAGCTTGCCACCGGCCTGCACGGTGTCGCCCTCTTGTGCGAGAATTTCGCAGAGCGTGCCGGCGGCCGGGGCGGGCACCTCGACCGAGACCTTGTCGGTTTCCAACTCGCACAGCATCTCGTCCTGCGAGACGCTGTCGCCGACCTTCTTGAACCAGGTCGAGACGGTGGCCTCGGAGACCGATTCGCCGAGCGTGGGGACCATCACGTCGGTATTGCCCTTGTCGCCATTGCTGTCCGAGGACGCCTGCGCGGTCTTGGCCTTGTCGTCCTTGGTCTCTTTCGCCGGGGCGGATTTGGCGTCGCCCACGGTGATGGTAGCGAGGAGCGCATCGACGCCCACGGTCTCGCCTTCGGCGGCGACGATCTCGCCCATGGTGCCGGCGGCGGGGCTGGGCACCTCGACGGTCACCTTGTCGGTTTCCAGCTCGCACAGCATTTCATCCGCGGCGACGGGATCGCCGGGCTTCTTGAACCATGTGGCCACGGTTGCCTCGGAGACGGATTCGCCAAGGGTGGGGACACGAACTTCGGTGCTCATCACTTATTTCCCTTCGATGGTCAGCGCGGCATCCACCAGCGCCTCTTGTTGGTCTTTGTGCTGCTTAGCCAGGCCCGTGGCGGGCGAGGCGGCGGCGGCGCGGCCGGCATATTGCGGCCGCTTGTGCTTGGCCTTGATACGCGTGAGCACCCATTCGATATTCGGCTCGATGAAGGACCACGCGCCCTGGTTCTTGGGCTCTTCCTGACACCATACCATTTCGGCCTGCTTGAAGCGCTCCAGCTCCTTGACCATGGACATGGCGGGGAACGGGTAGAACTGTTCGATCCGCATCAGGTAGACATCGGTGATGCCGCGCTTGTCGCGTTCCTCGAGCAGGTCGTAATAGACCTTGCCGGAGCACATCACGACGCGCTTGATCTGCTTGTCGGGGGCAAGCTCGGTGTCGGAATTGCCATATTGCGCATCGTCCCACAGTACCCGGTGGAAGGAGGAGCCGGTGGTAAATTCCTCGGTCTTCGATACCGCCATCTTGTGCCGCAAGAGCGATTTCGGCGTCATCAGGATGAGTGGCTTGCGGAAGGTGCGGTGCAGCTGGCGGCGCAGGATGTGGAAATAGTTGGCGGGCGTGGTGCAATTGGCCACGATCCAGTTGTCGCCGCCGCACATCGTGAGGAACCGTTCCAGACGCGCGGAGGAGTGTTCCGGGCCCTGCCCCTCGTAGCCATGCGGCAGAAGGCAGACGAGGCCGGACATGCGCAGCCATTTCGACTCACCAGAGGAGATGAACTGATCAAACATGATCTGCGCGCCGTTGGCGAAATCGCCGAACTGCGCCTCCCACAGGGTGAGGGCGTTGGGCTCTGCGAGGCTGAAGCCATACTCAAAGCCCAGCACGGCGTATTCCGAGAGCATCGAGTCGATGGCCTCGTATTGCGCCTGCCCCTCGCGGATATGGTTGAGCGGGTAGTAGCGCCCCTCGTCATCCTGATTGATCAGGGCGGAATGGCGTTGGCTGAAGGTGCCGCGCGTGCTGTCCTGCCCCGAGAGACGCACCGGGTAGCCTTCGGTGAGCAGCGAGCCGAAGGCAATGGCCTCGGCGGTGGCCCAGTCGAAGCCGGTCCCGGATTTGAACATCTCGGCCTTGGTGTCGAGCAGGCGCGAGACGGTCTTGTGCAGGGTGAAGTTTTCGGGGGCGGTGGTCAGCGCCCGGCCAATGTCATCGAAGGTTTCGGGTTTGATCGCGGTTTCGCCGCGCTGGTAATCCTCGTCCTTGCGATCGAGATGGGACCATTTGCCATCCAGCCAGTCGGCCTTGTTGGGGCGGTAGTCCTTGCCTGCCTCGAACTCGTCGGCGAGATGCGACTGGAACGCCGCCTTCATGTCCTCGATCTCGCCCTCGGGGATGAGACCGTCCTTGACCAGCCGTTCGGTATAGAGGGCGAGGGTGGTCTTCTGCTGCTTGATCTTCTTGTACATCAGGGGGTTGGTGAACATCGGCTCGTCCCCCTCGTTATGGCCGAAGCGGCGGTAGCAGATGATGTCGATCACCACGTCCTTGTGGAACTTCTGGCGGAACTCGGTGGCGACCTTGGCGGCATGCACCACGGCCTCGGGGTCGTCGCCGTTGACGTGGAAAATGGGCGCCTCGACCATCAGCGCGATGTCGGTCGGATAGGGTGAGGAGCGGCTGAAATGCGGCGCGGTGGTAAACCCGATCTGGTTGTTGACCACGATATGCATGGTGCCGCCGGTCTTGTGCCCCTTGAGGCCCGAGAGGCCAAAGCCCTCGGCCACCACGCCCTGCCCGGCAAAGGCCGCGTCGCCATGCAGAAGGATGCCCATGACCTTCATGCGCTCGGTATCGCCCAACTGATCCTGCTTGGCGCGGACCTTGCCCAGAACGACGGGGTTCACGGCCTCGAGGTGGCTGGGGTTCGCGGTGAGCGACAGGTGCACCTTGTTGCCGTCAAACTCGCGGTCGTGGCTGGCGCCGAGGTGGTATTTCACGTCGCCAGAGCCGTCGACCTCGTCGGGCTTGAAGCTGCCGCCCTGAAACTCGTTGAAAATGGCGCGGTAGGGCTTGCCCATCACGTTGGCCAGCACCGACAGGCGGCCCCGGTGGGGCATGCCGATCACGATCTCCTCGATCCCGAGATTGCCGCCGCGCTTGATGATCTGCTCCATCGCCGGAATGAGGCTTTCGCCGCCATCCAGGCCAAAGCGCTTGGTGCCCATGTATTTCACATGCAGGTATTTCTCGAAACCCTCGGCCTCGACCAGCTTGTTCAGGATCGCCTTGCGCCCGTTGCGGGTAAAGCTGATTTCCTTGTCATAACCCTCGATCCGCTCCTTGAGCCACGACGATTGCTCGGGGTCGGAGATATGCATGTATTGCAGCGCGAAAGTGCCGCAATAGGTACGTTTGACGATGGCGAGGATCTCGCGCAGGCTCGCGACCTGAAGACCCAGCACATTGTCGATGAAAATGGGCCGGTCCATGTCGGACTCGGTGAAGCCATAGGATTTCGGGTCAAGCTCGGGGCGGTGGCCGTGATCGCGCAGGCCGAGCGGGTCAAGCTCTGCGATCAGGTGGCCCCGGATGCGGTAGGCGCGAATGAGCATCAGCGCGCGCACGGAATCGAGCACGGCACGCTGGATCGCCTCGTCGGTGACCTCGACGCCCTTCTCAGATGCCTTGGCGGCGATCTTCTTGCCTGCGTCCTTGAGCTCCGCCTCGGCGGGCCATTCGCCGGTCAGCGCGGCAGTGAGGTCATCCGAGGGCATCGGCGGCCAGTCGGCGCGCGCCCAGGAGGGGCCGGCGGCCTCGGCCTTCACGTTGTCATCGCCATCGCCAAGCGCGTCGAAAAAGCCGCGCCATGCGTCGTCCACGGCATTCGGATCGCTGGCATAGCGGGCGTAAAGCTGCTCGAGATACTCGGCATTGTGCCCCTGCATGAAGGAGGAGGCATGGAACTGGTCGTTGGGGGATTGGTCGGTCATGTTGGGACCTCGTTAGGGTTGGGATCGGGTTTTGAGGGGGATATCAGAACCAATAGGCTGGCCAGCAGGCCGATGGTCAAAATGCACATTCCGGTCACCATAGGCCACACCGTCGGGTTGCCACCCGAGGGGGCGATGCCAACAATCACGATACCCAAGCCGATCAAGACTGCGGCGATGCCAGATCCAATCCATATGGGATCATAACCGCCATCACGAGATTGTCGCGCGCTGGCGTTCAGAAGGGGGATAAGAAACACAAGGAAGACAAGGAAAGACCCTGCCCATTGCCCTGCTTTCAAGGCGACCACGCCGTTCAACGGTGCCCACCACCAGAATTCGGAGCGCGACGCACGCCCACGAAAAGTGAATGCCTGTTTAAGACTTGCTCGGACTGCTTGCGTCGCCCCCATCACAGGCCTCCCGCCCGGCGCTCATGCCGGACAGCCCCCGACCGCCCCCACGGGCGGGGGCTGCTCCCCCACCCGCGGTCGGGGGCTGCCCTCAGCGCTTGTGGACAAGGGTTCGGCATTGTCAGCCGATTGCCTTGAGCACGGCCTCGCCAAGGCCCGCGGGGCTGTCGGCGACGGTGATGCCGGCGGATTTCATTGCCTCGATCTTGTCGTCGGCGCCGCCCTTGCCGCCTGCCACGATGGCGCCCGCGTGGCCCATGCGGCGGCCCGGGGGGGCGGTGCGTCCGGCGATGAAGCCTGCCGTGGGCTTCCAGCGGCCGCGCTTTTTCTCGTCGGCGAGGAACTGTGCGGCGTCTTCTTCCGCCGAGCCGCCGATCTCGCCGATCATGATGATGCTCTCGGTTTCGTCATCGGCGAGGAACCATTCCAGCACGTCGATATGCTCGGTGCCCTTGATCGGGTCGCCGCCGATGCCGACGCAGGTCGATTGGCCCAGGCCCACATCCGAGGTCTGTTTCACCGCCTCGTAGGTCAGCGTGCCCGAGCGCGAGACGACGCCGCAGGAGCCGCGCTTGTGGATATGGCCGGGCATGATGCCGATCTTGCAGGCATCCGGCGTGATGATGCCGGGGCAGTTCGGGCCGATCAGCTTGGAGGTGGAGCCCTCGAGCGCACGCTTGACGCGCATCATGTCAAGCACCGGGATGCCTTCGGTGATGCAGATGATGAGCTCCATCCCGGCGTCGATCGCCTCGAGGATGCTGTCGGCGGCGAAGGGCGGCGGCACATAGATGACGCTCGCGTTGGCCTCGGTCACATGTTTCGCCTCATGCACCGAGTTGAAGACCGGCAGGTCGAGATGTGTGGTGCCGCCCTTGCCCGGCGTCACGCCGCCGACCATCTTGGTGCCATAGGCGATGGCCTGTTCAGAGTGGAATGTGCCCTGCGAGCCGGTGAGGCCCTGACAGATCACTTTTGTATTTTCGTCTACGAGGACTGCCATCTTGGCGTTCTCCTTACTGAATTCGTGGGGAAGGTGGGTTGGCACCCACCCTACGATTAGCCCTTGACCGCCTTGACGATCTTCTCGGCCCCGTCCTTGAGGTCGTCGGCGGCGATCACGTCGAGGCCGGAGGTGTTGATGATCTCCTTGCCCTTCTCGACGTTGGTGCCTTCCAGACGGACCACCAGCGGCACCTTGAGGCCGACCTCCTTGACCGCGGCCACCACGCCCTCGGCGATCACATCGCAGCGCATGATGCCGCCGAAGATGTTGACCAGGATGCCTTTGACCTGCGGGTCGGAGGTGATGATCTTGAACGCCTCGGTGACCTTTTCCTTGGTCGCGCCACCGCCCACATCGAGGAAGTTGGCAGGCTCGGCGCCGTAAAGCTTGATGATGTCCATGGTCGCCATCGCCAGACCCGCGCCATTGACCATGCAGCCGATTTCGCCATCCAGCGCGATATAGTTGAGGTCGTATTTCGACGCCTCGAGCTCCTTGGGGTCTTCTTCGGTGGTGTCGCGCAGCTCGGCGATATCCGAGTGGCGATAGATCGCGTTGCCGTCAAAGCTCACCTTGGCATCAAGCACCTTGAGATCGCCCTTGTCGGTCACGATCAGCGGGTTGATTTCCAGCATCTCCATGTCTTTTTCGACAAAGGCCTTGTAAAGCGTGCCCATCAGGGCGACGCATTGCTTGACCTGCGCGCCGCTCAGGCCAAGGTTAAAGGCGATGCGACGGCCGTGAAACGCCTGATAGCCGGTGGCGGGGTCGACGCTGAAGCTGAGGATCTTTTCCGGCGTCGCCTCAGCGACATCCTCGATATCCATGCCGCCCTCGGTGGAGGCGACGAAGCTGACGCGGGAGGTGACCCGGTCCACCAGCAACGCGAGATACATCTCGGTCTCAATCCCCGAGCCGTCCTCAATATATATCCGGTTGACCTGCTTGCCGGCCGCGCCGGTCTGCTTGGTCACCAGTGTGCGGCCCAGCATGCGCTTGGCTTCTTCGGCGGCTTCTTCGACGGATTTGGCAAGGCGTACACCGCCCGCTTCGCCGGCGCCGGCCTCTTTGAATTTACCCTTGCCGCGCCCGCCCGCGTGGATCTGGGCTTTGACCACCCAAAGCGGGCCGTCAAGGGCGCTGGCGGCGGTTTTGGCTTCTTCGGCGCGCAGAACCACGCGCCCGTCCGACACCGGGGCGCCGTAAGAGCGAAGCAAAGCCTTCGCCTGATACTCATGGATATTCATGAAACTGTCCCGTTTTGCTGCGATCAGGACAGGTATAGACATAGAATCACGGCAGCCTTAAACGCTTTTTTGCGGTTTAGGGCCAATTCGGGGAAAATTCGGTGATTTGTGATCACACGGGTAAATCGTGTGATCACAAACGGGATTGCATAATAAATTATCGGTCTGAAAAGAATCGGGGCTGGATCTTGTCCAGCCCCGAACCATTTATTTACGCTGGCAATCAGGCGAGCGAGCTATCGATTTCCTTGCAGGCCGCGACGAGGCCTTTGACCGCGTCGACGGATTTGTCGAACATCTCCTGCTCGTCCTTGTTGAGCGAGATGTTGACGATGCGCTCGATGCCGCCTGCGCCGATCACGGTGGGCACGCCCACATACATGCCCTTCACGCCCAGTTCGCCATCACAATAGGCGGCGCAGGGCAGCACGCGTTTTTGATCCTTGAGATAGGCCTCTGCCATTTCGATGGCCGAGGTGGCGGGGGCGTAGAAGGCAGAGCCGGTCTTGAGCAGGCCGACGATCTCGGCGCCGCCGTCACGGGTGCGTTGCAGGATCGCATCGAGTTTTTCCTGCGTGGTCCAGCCCATCTTGATCAGGTCCGGGAGCGGGATGCCCGCCACGGTGGAGTAGCGCACGCAGGGCACCATCGTGTCGCCATGCCCGCCCAGAACGAAGGCGCTGACATCCTTCATCGAGACGTTGAATTCCAGGCTGAGGAAGTGGCGGAAGCGGGCAGAGTCGAGCACACCGGCCATGCCGCAGACCTTGTTCGCGGGAAGCCCTGAGAATTTCTGCAGCGCCCAGACCATCGCGTCGAGCGGGTTGGTGATGCAGATCACAAGGGCGTCGGGTGCGTTGGCGGCGATGCCTTCGCCCACCGATTTCATGACCTTGAGGTTGATGCCCAGAAGGTCATCGCGGCTCATGCCCGGCTTGCGCGGGACACCGGCGGTGACGATGCAGACATCCGCGCCCGCGATATCCTCGTAGGATTGCGTGCCCTTGAGGGCCGCGTCGAAGCCTTCGGCAGGGCCGGATTCCGCGATGTCGAGCGCCTTGCCCTCGGGGGTGCCTTCGGCAATGTCGAACAGCACGATATCGCCCAGTTCCTTGAGCGCGGCGAGATGGGCGAGGGTGCCGCCGATCTGTCCGGCGCCGATCAGCGCAATCTTGGGTCTGGCCATTGGATAGTCTCCATCGGTTGAAAAGTTGCGCTTGGGCCTAGTCGGATTTTCGGCTTCATGCAAGGGTGCTGCGCCGCGGCAAATGCAGGCCGGGGACTGTTGCATGCCGGGGCATGCCGGTAAAGTGCAGAAAATGACTGGATTTAGAGGGGCCGCACATGGGCTGGGACGTGTTTGCAATCGGGGTGCTGGCGGCGCTGTTTGCGGGGGTGTCGAAGGGGGGATTCGGCTCTGGCGCGGCCTTTGCGGGGGCGGCGATTCTCGCGCTGTTCGTGGAGCCGGGCATGGCCCTTGGCATCATGCTGCCGCTGTTGATGCTGATCGACGTGGCCACCCTGCGGCCCTATTGGCGGCAATGGGGCCGCGAGGAGGCATGGTTTCTGGTTCTCGGGGGGCTGCCGGGCGTGGCGCTTGGCGTGGTGTTCTACCGGGTGGCGGATGCGGATCTGTTGCGCCTGCTGATCGGGGCGATCGCGATCGGATTCGTGGCCTGGCAGATGCTCGTGCGGGGCGGCGTGATCCGGGGGCCGCGCCGGGCGCTGCCCGGATGGGCGGGGATGCTGGCGGGGATGGTCGCGGGATTCACCAGTTTCGTGAGCCATGCGGGCGGGCCGCCCGCCGCCGTCTACCTGCTGTCGCGCGGCACCGACAAGACGCGCTATCAGGCGACCACGGTGATCGCGTTCTTCGTGGTGAATATTGCCAAGGCGGGGCCCTATGCGGTGCTGGGTCTGTTTAGCGCGCAGACCCTGCTGATTGATCTGGCGCTGGCACCCTTTGCGCTATTGGGCGCGTGGATCGGGGTGCGTGCGCACCGGGTTTTGCCGGAGCGCGCGTTTTTCGGTATCACCTATGTGTTGCTGGCAGTGACCGGGGCCAAGCTCATCTTCGATGGGCTGTGACGCGCTCGGGCGTCGCTGCCGGGTTTGGGAAGGTGATCGGCCATCGCCTCGAACGCCTGACCGCTGGCGATGAGGCAGGTCAGCCCGTCGGGTGACGTTACCGTGATCGTCCAGCTGCCAGAGGTTTGCGAGGCGAACACCTCCATCACCGCGCCCTGCCCACCTAGGCCCATGGACTGCCGGGTCTCACCGTAAGCATTGGCAAGACGGTCCACCACAACATCGCGCGGCGCGCAGGTGCCGGGTTGCGCCTGCGCGCCACCCGCGATCAGGGCAAGTGCAAATGCTGGGACCAGTCGTTTCCGCATCGTCTCATCCTTTCTCCGATCTGTCCCTGCCGTCTTCTGGCGAGCATGGCAAAGGAGAGGTGAACAACCGGTTAATGTGCCGCGACGGGGGCGGATGCTGCATCGCGGCAGAAAGGGGCTTGAACTTTTACGTTCAAAAATGCCATTCCTGCGCAAGATTGTTGCATGCAGCAAATTACCAGAGAGGGCAGACCCATGGACAGCAACGCGCATCCCTACCGTTCGGTGCTATATATTCCCGGCTCCAAGGAGCGGGCGCTGGAGAAGGCGCGCGATCTGCCGACCGATGCGATCATCTTTGACCTGGAGGATGCCGTCGCCCCCGATGCCAAGGCTGAGGCGCGCGCCACGCTGGTCGAGGCCCTGCGGCAGGGCGGTTATGGCAAGCGCTTCAAGGTCGTGCGGATCAACGCGCTGACCACCGAATGGGGGCTGGAGGATGCCCGCGCCCTGCGCGATGCGGGGGCCGATGCAATCCTGCTGCCCAAGGTCAACACCCCCTCGGATGTCGACAATCTCTCGGAAGTGATCGGCACCGACCTGCCGGTCTGGACGATGATGGAGACCCCGGGCTGTGTGTTCAACGCGCGCGAGATCGCGGCGCACCGGCAGGTGACGGGGCTGGTCGCGGGCACCAATGACCTGATCAAGGATCTGGGCTGTCGGGTGCGCGCCGACCGGATGCCGTTGATGACGGCGTTGCAAATGATCGTGATGGCGGCGCGCGCGGCGCGGATCGTGGCGGTGGACGGTGTCTATAACCGGTTCCGCGATGGTGACGGGCTCAAGGCCGAATGCGAACAGGGGCGTGATCTGGGCTTTGACGGCAAGACGTTGATTCACCCCGCGCAAATCGAGATCACCAACACCGCATTCGCCCCCAACAATTCCGAGTTAGAGCTAGCCGAACGCCAGATCGCCGCCTATGAAGAAAGCCGGGCCTCGGGGCAGGGGATCGCGGTGGTCGACGGGCAGATCGTGGAGAATCTGCATGCCGTCGCCGCACAGCGCACCCTTGACCGCGCGCAGGCGATACGGGACATGGCAGCGGAGTAGCAACCAATGACGTACCTTATCCTCGGGCTGATCCTGTGGGTCGCGGCACATCTCTTTAAACGGGTGGCCCCCGATCTGCGGGTGCGCATGGGGAATGCGGGCAAGGGGCTGGCGGCGGTGGGCATTCTGGCCGGTCTGATCCTGATGATCTATGGCTACCGGCAGGCGGAGGTCTTCAATGTCTGGTTCCCGCCCGCCTGGACGGTGCATCTCAACAACCTGATGATGCTGGCCGCCGTGTTCGTGTACGGTATGAGTGCAACCAAGGGGCGGCTGCGCGGGGCGATGCGGCATCCGCAGTTGACCGCCGTCAAGATCTGGGCGGTGGCGCATTTGCTGGTCAATGGCGATCTGGCCTCTCTGGTGCTGTTCGGCGGGCTGCTGGCCTGGGCGGTGCTGGAGGTGGTGGTGATCAACCTCTCGGAGGACTGGGAGCGTCCGCAGCCGGGCGAGGCAAAAAAGGATGTGCTGCTCGTGGTCATCACGGTGGTGATGTTCCTTGTCATCACCTTCATTCACAACTGGCTGGGCGTCTGGCCGTTCCCGGGGTAAGCCTATGAAACTCTATCGTTTTCTCTCTGCCGACGATACGTCGGAGTTTTGTCACAAGGTGACGGCGGCACTGAATGCGGGTTGGGAGCTTTACGGCCATCCGACCTATGCCTTTGACGCGGCCAATGGCGTGATGCGCTGCGGGCAAGCCGTGGTGAAGGAGAAAGAGGGCGACTATGCGCCCGGAATAAAACTGGGAGAGCAGTGACGATGAAGACCAATCCGGGCCGGTTTTTCGAGGATTATACCCTCGGTGAGGTGATCCGTCACGCGGTGCCGCGCAGCGTGTCAGGGGGTGAACGGGCGCTTTATCATGCGCTTTATCCGGCGCGGCATGCGCTCTATTCCTCGAACGAGTTTGCCCGTGCGAGCGGCCTGCCCGACAGTCCGATCGACGACATGGCGGCGTTTCACATCGTGTTCGGCAAGTCGGTGCCGGATATCTCGCTCAATGCCGTGGCCAATCTGGGCTATGCCGAGGCACGCTGGCTGCGCCCGGTCTATCCCGGCGACACGCTGCGCGCCCAATCCGAGGTGATCGGGCTCAAGCAGAATTCATCCGGCAAGACCGGGGTGGTCTATGTGCGCACCACGGGGGTCAACCAGCACGATTTGCCGGTTATGGAATTCGTGCGCTGGGTGATGGTGCGCAAGAACAATCTCGATGCGCCCGCGCCCGAGGCGGTGGTGCCTCAGACGGCGGCGGTGGTGAACCCGAGCGATCTGGTCATCCCGGCGGGGCTCGATTTCAGCCATTACGATTTCGGGCTGGCAGGCGAGCCGCACCGGGTGGGCGATTACGAGGTGGGCGAGCGGATCGACCACGTGGACGGCGTGACCATCGAGGAAGCCGAGCACATGATGGCGACGAGACTGTGGCAGAACACCTCGAAGACGCATTTCGATGCTACCCCGCGCGCCGATGGCAAGCGGCTGATTTATGGCGGGCACGTGATCTCGATGGCGCGGGCGCTGTCGTTCAACGGGCTGGCCAATGCGCAGATGATCGCCGCGATCAATGCGGGCAGCCACGCCAACCCCTGTTTTGCCGGTGACACCGTGCGCGCCTGGTCCGAGGTGCTGGACCGCGCCGAGGTGGATGCGCCGGGGGTGGGCGCGCTGCGCCTGCGGCTGGTGGCGACCAAGGGCGGCGATCCCTTCACGCTCAAGGGCGAGGACGGCAAATACCTGCCGGATGTGCTGCTCGATCTGGATTACTGGGTGCTGATGCCGGTCTGAGCGGTCAGAACCGACGCAGGATGTCCTGCAATTCCGGTTCCTCGACCAGCTTGGCGGCCTTCTTGGGGCGCAGCCAGAGGCGCTCGCGCTCCTCGACCTCGGGAAAGCGGTCGGACAGGTCGCGCTTGCGTACCCGCAACTTGTAGACCAGTGCGATCAGCGGGCGGCTCGTGCCGTTATCCAACCGCTTGTCGTAGGAAAACGTGCCCACCAGCTTGGCCTTGCTGGCGGTGCCGCGCACCCCGGCCTCTTCCCAGGCTTCCTGCAATGCGGATTCGGCGGCGTTCAGCCCGTCGATGGGCCAGCCCTTGGGTACAATCCAGCGGCCAGTATCGCGGCTGGTGACCAGCAGCACCTTTTTCCTGCCCTTGACCTTGCGCCAGCACAGCGCCGCCACCTGCATGTCAGGCGGGTAAGGCGGGCGCACCGCGACGGCGGACGCATCAAAGGCAAATCTGCGGGTCATGTCGTGGTCCTGCTCGACCATATTGTTCTAAGCTAACATGTGTACTATGCCTTGAATTTCAATGCAAATCATTGTGGTTTTCGCGGCTTGGCGCGCAGTGTCGGGTCGGCGTCGCGCGGATCCTCAGGCCAGGGGTGTTTCGGATAGCGCCCGCGCATCTCCTTGCGCACCTCCGCATAGGAACTGTCCCAGAAACCGGGAATATCCGTCGTCGTCTGCACCGGTTTGTGGCCCGGCGACAGGAGTGTCACCCGCAGCCTTGTGCCGCCCACCACCGGATGCGTGGTCTGGCCGAACATCTCTTGCAGGCGCAGGGTGATCTCTGGCGGGTCAGAGGCATAGTCGATCGGTATCCTGCGCCCGAGCGGCGTGGTGAAATGCGCCGGGGCTGCGTGGTCGAGGGCCTGCATCTGCTGCCATGAAAGCTGCGCGCGCAGCGCCTCCAGCATGTCAAAGCGTTTCCAGTCCTGCGCACTCTTAACCCCCTTGAGATAGGGCAGGAGCCAGTCCTCCAGCACCTCCAGCAGGGCCGCGTCGGACATGTCGGGCAGTCCGTCGATACTATCGCGACAGAGCATCACGCGCGCCTTGAACCGGCGCGCCGCATCGCTCCAGTTCAGCCCCAGGTCGCGCACCCCGTCGAGCATGGCGCGCGCCACGGCCTCGGGTGGGGCATCCTTCCAGTGCCGGTCGTCCAAGGTCAGCGCGCCAAAGCGTTCCTGCCGTCGCATCAGCACGCGCCGCTCGCGCCTGTCCCACAGACAGACATCATGCCAGGCGATCTGATCGGCGAAAAGCGCGCGGATCTCCGCCTCAGCGATCTGCATCGCCTGCCGGATACGGGCCTCGCGCGGGTTGCCGTCAAGGTCCGTTGCCACGATCAGGCGGGTGCCTGCCATCGGGTCCCCCTCGGGCATCACCGCGCCCTTGCCGCCCGACAGCACATAGCGCGGCGCCTCGCCCTTGCGGCGCAGCCCGATCCGGTCGGGATAGGCCAGTGCGGCGCATTCGGCATCGCTCAGCACGGTTTTCGCGGGCTTGGCCTGACGCGCGAGGCGTTTGGCCTCGGTGCGGATGCGCTGCACCGCGCCGCGATTGGCGAGGTGGGGGTGGCGGTCGGCATAGGCGCGCGGATCGCGGATCGCGGAGAGGCGAAGGGAGAGGTCCACGGGCGCGCCGCGCCCCAATGGATCGCGATCCGCCAGCAGCGCCGCCATGCGCGCGGCGTCCGGCCCCGCGACGGTAAGCATATGCGCGAGGCGTGGGTGTAGCGGCAGGGCGGCGAGGGCGCGCCCGTGATCGGTGATCAGGCCCCGCGCGTCGAGCGCGCCCAGCATGTTCAGCAGCGCCTGTGCCTCGGCGAAACTGCCGGGATTGGGCGGGGTCAGGAACGGCAAATCTTCGGGCGCGGCCCCCCAGAGCGCGAGTTCCAGCGCCAGCCCGGCCAGATCCGCCGCCTCGATCTCGGCGGGTGGAAAGGGCTGGAGCGCGCCGTCTTCTCCTCTGGTCCAGAGGCGGTAGCAGACGCCCTCGGCCACGCGCCCGGCCCGGCCCGCGCGCTGCGTGGCCTCGGCGCGGGTCACGGGTTCGGTCACCAGCCGCGACATTCCCGAGCCGGAATCGAAGCGAGCGCGACGCGCCCGACCGCCATCGACCACGACGCGAATATCCTCGATTGTGAGCGAGGTCTCGGCGATGGCGGTGGCCAGCACGATCTTGCGGCCCTGTTTCACCGGCGCGATGGCGGCGCGCTGCGCGGCAAAGTCCATCGCGCCGAAAAGCGGGCGGATCTGGCAGGCGGTCGGCAGGCGGTCTTTGAGTTGCGCCTCAACCCGCCGGATCTCGCCCTCGCCGGGCAGGAACACCAGAACGCCGCCCGTCGTCTCCGCCACCGCCTGCGCCACCAGATCGGCCACGCCCTCCTCGAAGCGCTGCGCCTTGCGGCGCGGGCGGTCGAGCCAGCGTGTCTCGACCGGATAGCTGCGCCCCGCCGAGGTGATCATCGGCACATCGCCCATCAGCCGCGCCACCGGCCCGGCATCGAGGGTGGCCGACATCGCCAGCAGGATCAGATCGTCGCGCAGCGCGTCCGCCACTTCGAGGCAGAGCGCGAGGCCCAGATCGGCATTGAGCGAGCGTTCGTGAAACTCGTCGAAGATCACTGCGCCAATGCCGGGCAGGTCCGGCTCTGATTGCAGCATGCGGGTGAGGATGCCCTCGGTCACCACTTCGATCCGCGTGGCACGCCCCACCTTCGCCTCGCCCCGGATGCGGAAGCCCACGGTCTCGCCAACGCTCTCGCCCAGGGTCTGCGCCATCCGCTCGGCGGCGGCGCGGGCGGCAAGGCGACGCGGCTCCAGCATCAGGATACGGTTCGACGTCAGCCCTGCGCGCAGCATCTCCAGCGGCACCACGGTGGTCTTGCCGGCCCCCGGCGGTGCCTGCAACACTGCCCGCCCGCGCCCGCGCCCGCGCAGCGCGTCGATTAGCGCGGGGATCGCGTCATGGATGGGCAGGGTCGGGGTCATGCCCCGCTTATCCGACAGCCGTGCGCGATTGGCCAGAGGGGGTGTGTCCTGGTTTCTTTATGGCAAAAATACTCGAATCCCACCGCCTGCGGCCAGCGGTGTGGTTGAGTATTTGGGACCATAAAGAATCATGGGGTGCTTGCCCCGGTCTGGACATTCGCGCCCCGGGCAAGGCATGAAGGTGTAACCGAAATCACCTCTCTGGCCGGGCGCATGGATATCACGGAACTGAGCGACAGGATCATCGCGGGCGACAGGCGCGCACTGGCGCGGGCGATCACCCTGATCGAGAGCGGGCGCGCCGATCACCGCGCGCAGGCCGCCGACCTGATGGAAAAGCTGAAGGATAGCGGGCGCGAGGCGGTGCACATCGGTCTGTCGGGCACGCCCGGGGTGGGCAAGTCGACCTTCATCGAGAGTTTCGGGATGATGCTGACCGCGCAGGGCCTGCGCGTGGCGGTGCTGGCGGTCGATCCCTCTTCGGCGCGCTCGGGCGGCTCGATCCTCGGCGACAAGACCCGGATGGAGCGGCTAAGCCGCGACCCGAACGCCTTTATCCGGCCTTCTCCCAGTCGCAGCCATCTGGGCGGCGTCGCCCGGCGCACGCGCGAGACGGTGGCGCTGTGCGAGGCGGCGGGGTTCGACGTGGTGCTGATCGAGACCGTGGGCGTGGGCCAGTCCGAAACGGTGGTGGCCGAGATGTCCGATCTCTTCATCCTGCTGCTCGCCCCGGGTGGTGGCGACGAGTTGCAGGGCGTCAAGCGCGGTATCATGGAGATGGCCGATATTATCCTCGTCAACAAGGCGGATGGCGATTTGAAACCCGCGGCGCTGCGGACCTGTTCGGATTACGCCGGTGCCTTGCGGCTGTTGCGCAAGCGGGTGCAGGATCCGGAGGGCTTTCCCAAGGCGATGACCGTCTCGGCCCTGCAGGAGGACGGGTTGCAGACGGCCTGGGACGAGATGCAGGCGCTCATCGACTGGCGCCGCGCCGAGGGGCATTTCGCCGCCCGCCGCGCCGCGCAGGCGCGTTACTGGTTCGGCGAGGAGGTGCGGCAGGCGCTGCTCGCCCGGCTGGAGACCGCCGGGGCCCGCGCGGTGATGGAGGACTATGCGGCGCGGGTGGCACGGGGCGAGGTGACGCCGACGGTGGCGGCGGCGCAGGTTCTGGACCGGGTGTAGGGACAGGGTGCGACTGGTCTGAAGCGGTCATTGACTGACCCGTAGAAGGTGGCGCGCGGGCGGTCCGTATGTCGGGTTGAGGTCACTTTCGCAGCCACCTGTCCCCGACACTAGCCCCGGTCTCCGCCCCGGATATAGACCCCCTCTGGCAGGTCAAGCGCCGCACCCAGATCGCGCAGCTGGTTCATCGACAGGGTGATCTTGTGCACCCGGTCGGTGCGCGGATCGTATTGCTCGACCGTGACGCATTCCTCGAAGGCGTTGACGATCACATCCTCGCCCAGGGGGGCGGGCCCCTCGTCGACAATGGTGATCACGGTGGCGTCGAAATCGTGTTCGATGGAAAACATGGCGTCACCCTAGCCGCTTGGCGGGTCTTTGCAAGGGGGCGTGGCCGGGGTTGGAAAGGGCTGTGCCCTGGGGCGATCCCTGCTAGAACCGGGGCATGACACTTCATTGTAATGACAGAGGTACGTGATGCGTTGGATTTCCGTTCTGGGCCTTGTGGTGCTGATTGGCTGCGTGCCCACGGTCGAGCAGGGCCCGGTCACGCGACCCGCCCCGCAGCAGGCCGCGCCGCAGGCACCGGCGACCCCGACACGCGCGAAAGTGCAGCAATTCATGACCGTGGTGCAGCGGGTAGAGCCGGTGGCCGAGCGCGAATGCCGGGTTCGCGCGCCGGGCATGAACTGCGATTTCCGCATCGTGGTGGATGACCGCCCTGGCCAGCCGGTCAACGCCTACCAGACGCTCGACCGGAACGGTCGCCCGATCCTGGCCTTCACCCTGCCGATGATCGCCTCGGTGCGCAATCCCGATGAGCTGGCCTTTGTCATGGGGCATGAGGCGGCGCATCACATCGCCGGTCACATTCCGCGCCAGCAGCAGAGCGCGGCGGCCGGTGCGCTCATCCTGGGCGGGCTTGCGGCGCTGACCGGGGCCGGTCAGGGGGTCGTCGATCAGGCGGTGGATATCGGTGCCGGCGTGGGCGCGCGCACGTTCTCGAAGGAATTTGAACTGGAGGCCGATGCGATGGGCACAGTGATCTCGCACCGTGCGGGCTACAACCCGCTGCGCGGGGTGGAATTCTTTTCGCAGATCCCAGATCCGGGCAATCGTTTCCTCGGCACCCATCCGCCCAATGCGCAGCGCGTGGCGACGGTGCGCCGGGTGGCGGCCGGGCTCTGATCCATGCGGCAATTGAAGGCGGTGGTGAACGACCGGGGGTCGAGCTACGCGGTCTCGGGCGGCGTCGTCCGCGACCGGGCCGGGGTCGACGGGTTTCTCAAGGCGCTGAAGCGCGACAAGAAATTCGCCCGGGCCACGCATAACACCTGGGCGGTGCTGTTGTCGGATGGCGGGCCGCTCAAGGGCGATGATGGCGAGGCCGGGGCGGGCCAGGTGATCCTGCGCATGCTGGAGCGCGAGGGGTTGCATGATCACGTGGTGGTGGTGACGCGCTGGTATGGCGGCAAGAAGCTGGGCGGTGCCCGGTTTCGCCATGTGCAGGACTGTGTGCGCGCCTATCTCGACGCGCTACCCGTTTGACGCAGATCAAGGCGTGCGGGGCGCGCGCCGGGCAGGCTGGTCTCAGAGCATAGGAGAGTTGGCATGCAAAGCACCACCACCCTCAAGCGGCACGCCGATCTGGTGGGTCGGATGGCCAATGTCCAGGGCGTTGATCTTGAAGAGAGAATGATGGCGGGAAAGATCCTGCCCGACGATCTGAGCGATGCGGTTCTGGCCTGCACTGGCTGCGCGAACCCTGGGGCCTGCGAGCATTGGCTGGCCGAGCGCGAGAGCGCAGCGACCACGCCCGATTACTGTCGCAACGCCGATCTTTTTGCGCGGCTCAAGCTGGGCAAGCACGCCTGAGCGCCGGTTTTTGGAATGCCGATGCCCCGCCGGATCACATTCCGGCGGCAAGCGCCGTGGCGATGCCCATGAAGAAACAGCCGCTCGCCACCGCCACGAAGACATGCCAGATTGCGTTGGCGAAGCGCAGGCCTTCCCATGCATAGAACACCACGCCGCCGGTATAGAGCAGCCCGCCCGCCAGCAGGAGCGCAAGGCTCTGGCCCGGCAGCACTGCGGAGAGTGGAACGAACAGCGCCAGACCGATCCAGCCGAGCGCCACGTAAGGCAGCCAGCCGGTTGTCATCTGGCCGGGTTTCGCCCTGATCTTGGTCACCGCGCCGAAGAGCGCGAGCACCCAGACCAGCGCCAGGATCACATAGCCGAAGGCGGTTCCAAGAAGCACGCTGAGCGGGGTGAAGGTGCCTGCGATCTTGACATAGATCGCCGCGTGATCGAGTCGGCGCAGGATCGGGCGTGCGGGGGTGTGGGCATAGAGGTGATAGGCCGCCGAGGCCCCCAGCATCAAAAGCAGCGCCCCGGAATAGACGATGGTCGAGGCCAGCGTCACCCCGTCCATCCGTAGCGCCCACATGGCAAAGAGCACCGCCACCCCGGTGATCGCGGTGAGAACCCCCGCGATATGCACCGCGCCATCGGCCACCCGTTCGGCCCGGGAATAATTGGGATAGGACATGTCGATCATTCCTCCAGTCTGGCGCGAAACCGTTAACGCTTCAACAGTATCCGAAAATTCGGGCGTCAATCCGGTGGCATTGTGGCGCAACCCCGCCTATCGCGCGGCCCGCTCCAGTGCCGGGTAGCGCAGGCCGAGTGTGACGCCGCGTGCGATGAAGCTGATCAAAAGCGCCAGCCACAACCCGTGATTGCCGAGCGACGGCACCAGCGCCGCCGCCGCCGCGACATAGACCACAAGGCTGAGCGCCATCATGTTGCGCATGTCGCGCGAGCGGGTGGCACCAATGAACACCCCGTCGAGCATATAGGCGGCAAGCCCAAGGATGGGCGCGGCGGCCATGTAGATCAGATAGCTGCGCGCCTCGGCCTGCACCTCGGGCACCTTGGCCATCAGGTCGATGATCGCGCCGCCGAAGGTGGCAAAGCCGACGGCGAGGGCGATGCAGACCACCAGCCCCCAAAAGCTGGTCATCAGCGCCCCGCGTCGCAGCAGGGCCACCGCCCGTGCGCCGTAAGCCTGCCCCACAAGCGCCTCGGCGGCGAAGGCAAAGCCGTCGAGCGCATGGGCGGTGATGTTGAGGAACTGCAGCAGGACCTGATTGGCTGCCAGCGTCACATCGCCGAAATCCGCGCCCAGAAACAGGAAGGAGATGAAGATGATCTGGAGCATCAGCGAGCGCAGCAGGATATCGGTATTCACCATGGCCATGTTGCGCAGGCGTTCGCGATCGAAGACGCGCGGCCAGTCGCGCCAGGCGGGCACGCCGAAGGCATCGCGACAGAACCAGAAGCCGAGCGCAAGCCCGCCCCATTCGGCGATCACCGTGGCCTGCGCCACGCCGGTGACCCCCATATCGAGCCACAGAACGAACCACAGGTCGAGCCCGATATTGACCCCGTTCATCAGCACTTGGATCATCAGCACCGCGCGCGTTCGTTCCTGCGCGATGAGCCAGCCGGTCATGCCGAAAAGCGCAATCATCGCGGGGGCGGACCAGACGCGAATGGCCATGTAATCGCGCGCGAGGGCCTCGACCTCGGCACTGGCAGGGGAGATCTGGAAGGCGGCCCAGAAGATCGGCACTTGCAGGGCGATGACGAAAAGCCCCCCGGTAAAGCCGATCATCAGCGCGCGGGTCAGAAGGGCCGCGACTTCGCCAGTCTGTCCCGCGCCATGCGCCTGACTGGTGAGGCCGGTCGTGCCCATCCGCAGGAAGCCGAAGATCCAGTAGAGGCCGGTCAGGATCACCGCGCCGATGCCCACCGCGCCGATCGGGGCGGCCAGCCCGATCTGCCCCACAACGCCGGTATCCACCGCGCCCAGAATGGGCACGGTCGCGTTGGAAATGACAATCGGCAGCGCGATCTTGAGGACGCGGGCATGGGTGACTGAGGACGCGACTGGGCGGGCGGCGTCACTCATCGCGGCGTGGCATCAGGAAATGGCCGGTGGCCTGCGCGAAGGGGCGCGAGCGGTTGTCCTGCCACGCCTCGACATGCACGGAGGCATAGCGCCGCCCCGAGCGGTTGACCTGCGCGCGGGCATAGGCATCGCGCGGCAGGCCGGAACGCAGGTAATCGACGGTGAAATCAATCGTCTTGGGCAAGCGTGGCAGACGGCCATTCGTCAGCGTTTCGACCTCCACCTTGCCGCTCTCGATCTCTTCCCACAAATGGCCCCAGCTGAGCCCGATGATCGAGGTGATCTCGAGAAACGCCGCCGTCGCCCCGCCATGCAGTGCGGGCAGCAGGGGGTTGCCGATCAGCTTTTCGTCAAACGGCATCACGGCGGTCAGCTCGTCGCCGCGCCGCTCGAACTGGACCCCGAGAAAACGGATATAGGGCACGCCGTCGACCAGCGCCTTCAAAGCGGCATCGCGGCGTTGCTTGACCACTTGCACGGGTTCGGGACGGGCGCGCGCCATTAGCCCCCCTCCACGGTGAAGGTGCCGGTCGCGGTGGCGACGGGGCGCGCGCTGTCGTCGTCCATCGCGCGGGCGCGCACGAAGGCCACCGAGCGGGTGATATGGTAGCATTCCGCATGTGCCCGGATCGCCTGCCCGGGCGTGGCCGGGCGCATGTAGTCGATGCGCAGATCAATGGTTGCGGTGCCGCCGGGGGCCTCGGGGTGGCTCATCGCCGCCGCCCCGCAGCAGGTATCCATCAGGGCCGAGACAGCCCCGCCATGAATCACCCCGGTTTCCGGATCGCCGATCAGGCGCTCGTCGTAGTCCATCTCGATCTCCGCGCGGCCCTCGCCCATTGCGGTCAGCCGCATGCCAAGCGCGCGGGCATGCGGCAGCGCCTGCATGAACTGCTGCGCGATCTTGTTCTTATTGTCATCCATGTGCGCCCCCGCTGCGATCTTGTGCCCTTTATGGGGTGCAACGGGCCGGGGCTGCAAGAGGGGCGGTTGCACGGCGCGCGCCTTGGCCCTAACCTGCCCTTGCAGGAGGGCCGGACGATGGTTGAGAACAGACTGTCCTTCAAGGAGATGTGCGCGAAATACGACGTCACGCCGCGCACGTTGCGCTATTACGAGTATATCGAACTCTTGCAGCCGGAGCGCGAGGGGCGGTCACGCTATTACGGGCCGCGCGAATGCGCGCGGATGACGCTGATCCTGCGTGGTCGGAAATTCGGCTTTGCTTTGGAAGATATCCGGCAATGGCTGATGATCTACGAGCATGAGGGCACCGATGCGCAGATGCGCAATTGGATCGACCTTGCCGACCGGCAGTTGCAAGAGCTGGCCGAACAGCGCCGCCAGATCGACGAGGCGATGGTCGAGCTGCGCCAGTTGCGCGATCAGACCGAGGCGAATCTCGACTGAGGCCGGGTGACGTAGGGGCAAGAAAGTGTCCCATCAATCGTCTTAACCTTGGCTTATCTTACGTCAATTAAAAAGTGACGTGACGTAGTAGTTACGTAAAGCCGCGCGGCCGTTGTAACCATGGAGCACCCGACGCAGAAGGTCGTCAGATGCTCTGCGACAGAGGCGACGCTATGACCGATGATGTGATGACAATCAGGCAGATGTGCGAGGCGTTCGACGTCACCCCGCGCACCCCGCGCACCCTGCGATTCTACGAGGCCAAGGAGCTGCTCTCGCCCGTACGGCAGGGCCAGCGTCGGCTCTTTACCCGGCGCGACCGCGCGCGGTTGAAACTGATCCTGCGCGGCAAGCGCTTCGGCTTCAGCCTGGAGGAACTGCGCCAGTTGCTCGATCTCTACGACAAGGGGGATCAGCAGCACACCCAGATTGCCCGCGCCTACGAGGTGGCAAGGGCACGTCTGGCCGTGATGGAGACACAGCGCAACGAGTTGGAGGCCGCGATCTCCGATCTGCGCGAACAGATGACATGGGGCGAGCGTATGCTGGCCTCGCTCAAGAACAACCGCGACGCCGCCGAGTGATACCGGCCCGGCTATTCTTTAGGGAGAGAGAACCAGATGCCAAGCTACACCGCACCGACCCGCGATATGCAATTCATCCTGCATGACGTGCTGAACGTGTCAGAGCAGGACACGCCGGGCTATGCCGAACTCGACCGCGATTTCACCAGCGCGGTTCTGGAAGAGGCGGGCAAGATTTCCTCGGAAGTGCTGTCGCCGCTGAACCCGGTCGGCGATAGTGAGGGCTGCGTTCTGGAAAACGGCGTGGTGCGCACGCCCAAGGGCTTCAAGGCTGCCTTTGATCAGGTGCGCGAGGGCGGCTGGACCGCGCTCGATCTGCCCGAGGAGTATGGCGGGCAGAACATGCCTTACGTGCTGGGCACCGCCGTGGGCGAGATGTTCTCGGGTGCCAATCAGGCGTTTACCATGTATCAGGGCCTGACCCATGGCGCGGCCTCAGCGATCCTTGCGCATGGCTCGGACCAGCAGAAAGACACTTATCTGCCCAATATGTTCGCCTGCGAGTGGACCGGCACGATGAACCTGACGGAGCCGCATTGCGGCACCGATCTGGGCCTGATGCGGACCAAGGCCGAACCGCAGGACGATGGCAGTTTCAAGCTGACGGGTCAGAAGATCTTTATCTCGTCGGGCGAGCATGACATGGCCGACAACATCATCCATCTGGTGCTGGCCAAAATCCCCGGCGGGCCCGAGGGGATCAAGGGCGTGTCGCTCTTCATCGTGCCGAAATTCCTGGTCAAGGAAGACGGTAGCCTCGGCGATCGCAACGGCGTGACCTGCGGCAAGATCGAAGAGAAGATGGGCATCCACGGCAATTCGACCTGCGTGATGAACTATGACGGGGCGACCGGCTGGCTCTTGGGCGAAGAGCACAAGGGCATGCGCGCCATGTTCACGATGATGAACGAAGCGCGGATCGGCGTTGGCATGCAGGGGCTGGCGCAGGCCGAGGTCGCCTATCAGAACGCGCTCGCCTATGCCAAGGACCGGCTTCAGGGCCGCGCTGTGACCGGGGTCAAGAACCCCGACGGCCCCGCCGATCCGCTGATCGTGCATCCCGATATCCGCCGCTCGCTGATGGATCAGAAAAGCTTTATCGAGGGCGCGCGCGCCTTCATGCTCTGGGGCGCGGAACTCATCGACCGGTCGCATCGCGGCGGGGATGCGGATGCCGAGGGGCTGATCTCGCTGATGACGCCGGTGATCAAGGGGTTTCTGACCGATCAGGGCTATGACATGACCGTGCTGGCGCAGCAGGTCTATGGCGGGCATGGCTATATCGAGGAATGGGGCATGTCGCAATTCACCCGCGACGCCCGTATCGCGATGATCTACGAGGGGGCCAACGGCGTGCAGGCGCTCGACCTGGTGGGGCGCAAGCTGGCGCAGGATTCAGGCCGTCACGTGATGGCGTTCTTCGAGATGGTCAAGACGTTTATCAAGGAGAACGAGGGCGACGAGGCGTTGAAGAACGACTTCCTCGACCCGCTCAAGGCGGCCTCGAAGGATTTGCAGGCCTCGGCGATGTTCTTCATGCAGAACGGCATGAAGAACCCCAACGCGGCGCTTGCCGGGTCGTATGACTTCATGCACCTTTTCGGCCATGTCTGTCTTGGGCTGATGTGGGCGCGGATGGCCAAGGCCGCGCATGCGGCGCTGGAGGTGGGCACCTCGGACGAGGCGTTCTATCGCACCAAGCTGGCGACGGGCCGTTTCTACATGAAACGCCGCCTGCCCGCGACCGCGCTGCACCTTGCCCGCATCGAGAGCGGTGCGGAGCCGGTGATGGAGCTTGACGCCGAGGCGTTCTGATAACGGGGTGGGGTGGAATCCCACCCTACGGGAGGAGGAGTAAACGATGCCGAAACGCTTTCGCCTGACGCGCCGCTTCAACGCGGCGATGACCGAGGATGGTTACCGCCGGTTGCGCAAGTTCAGCCAGGAGGCGGGGCTTGATGAGGGCGAGGCACTGTCCTTTCTCTTTGAGAATTTCGACAGCGTGATCGACGAGGACACGTTCGCGCATCGGCTCAGGATCTTCAATTCGGAGCTTGAGGCGCGCAAACGCTGACCATTCAGGGACGGGAGGCCCGGCGATGACATGGATGACGGACGAGCACCGGATGCTCGGCGAGATGACGGCGAAATTCATCAATGATGAATGGCGCCCGCATTACGCGCGCTGGCGCAAGGCCGGGATCATGGACCGCGAGACATGGCTTGAGGCGGGCGAGCTAGGTCTGCTCTGCCCCTCGATCCCCGAGGAATATGGCGGTGCGGGCGGCGATTTCGGGCATGAGGCGGTGATCTGTCTGGAACAGAGCCGCGCCAATCTGGCAAGCTGGGGCAATCCGATCCATTCCGGCATCGTTGCGCATTACATCCTCGCCTATGGCAGTGAAGAGCAGAAGCGGACATGGCTGCCGAAGATGGTCTCGGGCGAAATGGTGGGTGCGCTCGCCATGTCCGAGCCCGCCGCCGGATCGGATGTGCAGGGCATCAAGACCCGCGCGCTGTGCGACGGCAACGCCTATCGCCTGTCGGGGCAGAAGACCTTCATCACCAACGGGCAGCACGCCGACCTGATCATAGTCGCGGCCAAGACCGACCCCAGGGAAGGCGCCAAGGGCATCTCGCTCGTCGTGGTCGAGACCGAAGGGGCCACGGGCTTTGCACGCGGGCGCAACCTTGAAAAGGTCGGGCTGCATGCGGGCGACACGTCGGAACTGTTCTTCGACAACGTGGAAATCCCGCCCGAGAACATCCTAGGCGGCGAAGAGGGGCGCGGCTTTTACCAGATGATGGAGCAACTGCCGCAGGAACGGCTGATCATCGCCTGCGGCGCGCAGGGGGCTATGGAAGGCGCGGTGGAACGCACGGTGCGCTATGCCAAGGAGCGTCAGGCCTTTGGCGGGCCGATCCTGCAATTCCAGAACACCCGCTTCAAGCTGGCCGAATGTCAGACCAAAACCGCCGTCTGCCGCGCCTTCATGGACGCGTGCATTGCCGAGCACATGCGCGGTGAGCTGAGTGTCGAAAAGGCGGCGATGGCGAAATACTGGCTGACCGATGCGCAGGGCGAGGTGCTGGACGAGTGCCTGCAACTGCATGGCGGCTATGGCTACATGCAGGAATATGACATCGCCGAAATGTGGGCCGATGCCCGCGTGCAGCGGATCTATGGCGGCACCAACGAGATCATGAAAGACCTGATCGCGAGGGCGCTGTGATGGCCCGGGCAGTGGCGCATACGGTAAATGCCGGATGCCTCCGGCGGGGATATTTGGGGCAAGATGAAGAGGCAGAGGTCCACCCTGCCGCACGCGCGGGCCGATTGGCATCAGGCGCGACGACAGGGCTTCACCTTGCACGTCCATCGGCTTCCCAGCCTGTAACGCCATGCCACCAAAGCGCATTAACCTTAATCAATGATGAACGGTCCCCTGCTTCATCTTGCCAAAAATATCCAAATCCAACACCGCAAACGGGAGCTACGCCATGACGATCAAACTCCACTGCTTCGGCGAGAGCGGCAATGCCTACAAGGCGGCGCTGGCGCTGGAGCTTTCCGGTCTCGACTGGGAACCGGTCTTCGTCGATTTCTTCGGCGGTGAGACGCGCGGGGCCGACTTTCGTGACCTCAACGTGATGGGCGAGGTGCCGGTGCTGGTGGATGGCGACGTCACCTTGACGCAATCGGGTGTCATGCAGATGTATATTACCGAAAAGACAGGCAAGTTCGGCGGCAAGACACCGCAAGAGGCGCGCGAGGTGATGCGCTGGATGTTCTGGGACAATCACAAGCTCAGCTCTCAGGCCGGGATGATGCGGTTCCTGATGAACTTCCTGCCCGAGGAGAAGCGCCCGGCAGAGGTGATCGCTTTCATGCAGGGGCGGCTCAAGGCCGCCTATACCGCGCTTGACGTGCACCTGCGGGGGCGGGACTGGATCGTGGGAGAGGACCTGACCAATGCCGATCTGAGTTGCTGCGGCTACCTCTTTTACCCCGAGCCTTTCGGTTTCGACCGCAAGGATTGGTTCGAGATTGACCGGTGGCTCTCGAATATCGAGGGTCTGCCCGGCTGGAAACACCCCTATGACCTGATGCCCGGCAACCCGTCGGACCGGCAATGACAAAGGAGACCGACATGACAGATGCCTATATCTACGACGCCGTGCGCAGCCCGCGTGGCAAGGGCCGCAAGGACGGCGCGCTGCACGAGGTGACGAGTGCGCGGCTCTCGGCGGATATGCTCAATGCGCTCAAGGAACGTAACGGTTTTGACGGCCACGCCGTCGAGGATGTGATCTGGGGCAACGCCACGCAGGTGATGGAACAGGGCGGTTGCCTTGCGCGCACGGCCGTGCTGGCCTCGGATCTCGATGAGCGAATTCCCGGCCTCTCGATCAACCGTTTTTGCGCGTCAGGCATGGAGGCGGTGAACCTTGCCGCCAACCAGGTGCGCGCAGGGGCCGGTGACGGCTATATCGCGGGCGGGGTCGAGATGATGGGCCGCGTCGCCATGGGCAGCGACGGGGCGGCGATTGCCGTTGATCCGTCGATTGCCATGGACAGTTATTTCGTGCCGCAGGGGATTTCGGCGGATATCATCGCCACCGAATACGGGTTCAGCCGCGATGACGCCGACGCGCTCGCCGTTGAATCGCAGCGCCGCGCCGCCGCCGCCTGGGAGGACCGTCGCTTTGATCGCTCGATCATCGAGGTCAAGGACCAGAATGGCCTCTCGATCTTGAGTCGTGACGAGTACATGCGCCCCGGCACCGACATGCAATCGCTCGGATCCTTGAAGCCCAGCTTCAAGGACATGGGCGAGGTGATGCCGGGCTTTGATGCCGTGGCCAAGCTTAAATACCCGCACCTTGAGGCGATCAACCACATCCACCATGCCGGTAACTCCTCTGGTATCGTCGACGGGGCTGCGGGTGTGCTTGTGGGCAATAAGGCGTTCGGCGAGAAATGGGGTCTGACCCCGCGCGCGCGCATCCGCCAGACCACCAAGATCGGCACCGATCCGACGATCATGCTGACCGGCCCGGTGCCTGCCACCGAAAAGGCGCTGAAAGACAGCGGCATGGCGATTTCGGATATCGACCTCTTCGAGGTGAACGAGGCGTTTTCCGCCGTTGTACTGCGCTTCATGCAGGCGTTCGATGTGGATCACTCGCGCCTCAACGTGAATGGCGGGGCGATTGCCATGGGCCACCCGCTCGGGGCCTCGGGGGCGATCATCATCGGCACGCTTCTGGATGAACTGGAGCGCAGCGGCAAGGGTGTGGGTCTTGCTACTCTTTGCGTGGCCTCCGGCATGGGTGCCGTCACCATCATCGAACGCGTGTAAGGGGAGACTGCGACAATGACCGATTTCACGATGGAAAAAGGCGCCGATGGCGTCGCGATCATCACCTGGGACGTGCCCGGCAAATCCATGAACGTGATGAACCAACAGGGCTTTCTCGACCTCGAGGCGCTGATTGACGACGCGCTCGCCGATGAGGCCGTCAAGGGCGTGATCCTGACCTCCGGCAAGGAGGGGTCTTTCGCCGGGGGCATGGATCTCAACATCATCGCCAAAATGCGGGATGATGCGGGCGACGAGCCTGCCAAGGGCCTCTTCGAGGGCGTGATGGGCATGCATGCCATCCTGCGCAAGATCGAGCGCGCGGGGATGGACGACAAGAACAAGGGCGGCAAGCCGATTGCCGCCGCCCTGCCTGGCACGGCGCTTGGCATCGGGCTTGAGATTCCGCTGGCCTGTCATCGCATCTTTGCCGCCGATAATCCGAAGGCCAAGATCGGCCTGCCGGAGATCATGGTCGGCATTTTCCCCGGCGCGGGCGGCACCACGCGGCTGGTCCGCAAGCTGGGGGCGATGTCGGCCTCGCCGCTGCTGCTCGAAGGCAAGCTGAACGACCCCAAGAAAGCCAAATCCGCCGGGGTGGTGGATGAGGTTGTGCCTGCGGATGAGTTGATCGACAAGGCTCGCGAATGGGTCCTGTCCAGCCCCACCATCGTCAAGCCGTGGGATGAAAAGGGTTACAAGATGCCCGGCGGTGCGCCCTACCATCCGGCGGGCTTCATGACCTTCGTGGGTGCCTCGGCCATGGTGAATGGCAAGACTCAAGGCGCGTTTCCGGCGGCCAAGGCGCTGCTGAGTGCTGTCTACGAAGGGGCGCTCGTGCCGTTCGATACGGCGCTGAAAATCGAGGCGCGCTGGTTCACCAATGTACTGATGAACCCCTCGTCAAGCGCCATGATCCGCTCGCTCTTCATCAACAAGGAGGCGCTGGAAAAGGGGGCCAACCGTCCCGATGTGTCGGATCAGCGCGTCAGTAAGGTGGGTGTCATGGGCGCGGGCATGATGGGCGCGGGCATTGCCCTCGTCTCGGCCATGGCCGGGATAGAGGTTGTCCTCATTGACCAGAAACAGGAGGCCGCCGACAAGGGCAAATCCTACACCGCCGATTACATGGACAAGGGCATCAAGCGCGGCAAGGCCACGGAAGAGAAGAAGCAGGCCGCGCTCGATCTGATCACCGCCACGACCGAGTATTCGGCGCTCAAGGGCTGTGACCTGATCATCGAGGCGGTGTTCGAAGACCCCGCCGTCAAGGCCGAGGCCACCAGGAACGCGCTGGCCGAGGCGGGCGAGGATTGCATCTTTGCCACCAACACCTCGACCCTGCCGATCACGGAACTGGCCAAGGCGTCCGCGACCCCTGAGAACTTCATCGGCATCCACTTCTTCTCGCCGGTCGAGAAGATGATGCTGGTCGAGATCATCAAGGGGGCGATGACCGGACCGCGCGCCGTGGCCAAGGCGCTTGATTATGTGCGGCAAATCCGCAAGACGCCCATCGTGGTGAATGACGCGCGGTTCTTTTATGCCAACCGCTGCATCATCCCTTATATCAACGAGGGCATCCGCATGGTGGCCGAGGGCGTCGCCCCCGCGCTGATCGACAACGCGGCGCGGCAGTTGGGCTTTCCGGTGGGGCCGCTGCAACTGGTCGATGAGACCTCGATCGACCTCGGGGCCAAGATCGCGCGGGCAACCAAATCCGCCATGGGTGACGATTATCCCGACGCCGCCGTCGACGAGGTGATCTTCTGGATGGAAGGCGAAGGGCGGCTGGGGCGCAAGGCCAATGCCGGGTTCTTCGATTATGACGACAAGGGCAAGCGTCAGGGATATTGGGACGGCCTCGCGCAGAAATATCCCCGCGCCGAGGAGCAGCCCGACCTGCACGAGGTACAGCACCGGTTGATGTTCGCGCAGGTGCTGGAGGCGGTGCGTGCGCTGGAGGACGGCGTTCTGGAGGACATCCGCGAGGGTGATGTGGGTGCGATCCTGGCCTGGGGCTTTGCGCCGTGGTCGGGCGGGCCGTTCGCCTGGCTCGACATCATCGGCACGCCCTATGCCGCCGAGCGCTGTGATCAGTTGGCCGCGAAGTTCGGACCGCGCTTTGCCACGCCTGCGCTGCTGCGCGAGATGGCCGACAAGACCCAGGGATTCTATGCCCGGTTCGGCCAGCAGTCACGGGCTGCGTAAAAGAAAAAAGCCCCGCGTGCTCCAACCGGGCGCGCGGGGTTTCTTTATGGTAAAAATACTCAAAATCCCTGGCCTGCCACAGGGTGGCACCCGGGGGGCGTCACAGCGGCACGAAACCGCCTTGGCTAGCGCTATACTGTTCCAGCGAACCGCTGCCGATTTCGTGCCAGAGCCCGTGAAGCGTCAACTCGCCCGAGGCCACCGCCGTCTCGACGAAGGGAAAGCTCATCAGGTTTTCCAGCGACACCATCACCGCCTGTTTCTCCAGGGCGTTGAGCTGTGCCGTCTCGTCGCCCATATCCTTGACCCGCTCGTAGCCGGGCCGCAGGATATCGAGCCAGCGGCCCACGAAACTGGTCTGTTCCTCCAGTTCCGGCGCATGGCCCGCGCACATCTGCTGGCAACCCTTGACGCCGCCGCAGGCCGAATGGCCGATGACGATCAGATGCGCCACCTTGAGCGCGGTCACCGCGAACTCTACCGCCGCCGAGGTGCCGTGCTGCGCGCCGTCGGTCACGTAGGGCGGCACGAGGTTGGCGATGTTGCGGTGAATGAAGAATTCGCCCTGGTCCGCGCCGAAGATCGAGGTGACATGAACGCGTGAATCGCAGCAGGAAATCACCATCGCGCGCGGATGCTGGCCCTGTTGGGCAAGGTGCCGATACCATGCCTGGTTTTCCGTATAGCTGGTGGCCTTCCAGCCGTGGAAGCGGTGCACGAGATAGGTCGGCAGGGGGCGGGCGTAATCCATGATCTCTCCGGCGCTTGGGGCGGCTCTCGGCTGGATAATCGGTATTCATCTCGAATTCGAGCTATAATTCGCGGACGCGGAAACCTTTTGGCAACCGCGCAGATGCCATTCTCGACCGCGCCGTGGGGGCCAAGGGACGACAAGCGGGTGAGAAGGTGAACAACGTGGAACAACCGACGGTGCTGCAACAGCACGAATGCGTGCGGCTCGATGCCGACCGGCTGGAGGCGCTTTATCTGGAATTGGGCGAAACCAACGCTGAGGACGTGGTGTGCCGCGCGCTCGAGGAACTGGCGGCGCGGCTTGGCCAGGCCGAGCGATTCTACCGCGACGGCCGGTTGGGCGAGATGCGCAAGAGCAGCCGTAGCCTGATCGCCATCGCCGATCAGATCGGCATGGCGTTGCTGGCGCGGGTGGCGGGGGATGTGACGGGCTCGATTGACGCGGGCGATCACAATGCGCTCGCCGCCACCTTCGCACGGCTCTTGCGGATTGGCGAACGCTCGCTCTGCGATATCTGGGAGGCACAGAACACGCCCTTTTGAGAAGGGCGATTTGGCGGTTGCAGGCGGCGCAATCGGGGCTAGGCTGGCGGGGAACAGCCATTGGAAAAGGTCCGCCCATATGAGCCTCACATTCGCCGCCTCCGACATCCCCGCCATCCCGCTGCATGTGGTGGAGGCGGACGCGCTTGCGGATTGGCTCGACGCGCAGCCCCCGCAGGTCGCGTCCTGGGTGCGGGCCATGGGCTTTACCGCTGCGCTTGGTCGGGCGCTCGCCGTGCCGGACGAGGCGGGTGGCATCGCCTTGGCAATTGCGGGTTATGGCAACGCCACATCGCGCGCCCGGGGCCGGTTTCATCTGGCGGGCGTGGCATCGGCCCTGCCCGAGGGTACCTATCGGCTGGAGGGGTTGCCCGAGGGCGCGGCCGAGACCGAGGCGCTTGGCTGGCTGCTGTCGCATTATGCCTATGAACGCTACCGCGAGCAAAGCCCGGCCAAGGCGCGGCTGGTGGCACCCGAGGGCGTCGATGCCGCGCGGCTGGAGGTGATCGCGGCAGGCGAGGCGCTGACCCGCGACCTGATCAACACCCCGGCCAACGATCTCGGCCCCGACGCTCTGGAGGCTGCGTGCCATGCCATCGCCGATCAACAGGGCGCGCGGCTCACCTGTACGCGCGGCGCGGATCTGCTGGAACAGAACTTTCCACTGATCCACACCGTTGGACGCGCCGCCGCACAGGCGCCGCGCCTGATCGAGATGACATGGGGCGAAAGCGGGCCCAATCTGACCCTTGTTGGCAAGGGCGTCTGTTTCGACACCGGCGGGCTCAACCTCAAGCCCGGCGCATCCATGGGGCTGATGAAAAAGGACATGGGTGGCGCGGCCACGGTTCTGGGACTGGCGCATATGATCATGGCGCTCGATCTGCGGCTGCGGCTGCGGGTGCTGATCCCGGCGGTGGAAAACGCGGTTGCGGGCAATGCCTTTCGCCCCGGCGACATCCTGACCGCGCGCAACGGCATGACCGTCGAGGTCAACAATACCGATGCCGAGGGGCGTTTGGTGCTGGCCGATGCACTGGCCTATGGGGCGGAAGAGAGCCCCGATTTGATGGTCTCGATGGCGACGCTCACCGGCGCGGCGCGGGTGGCGCTCGGGCCGGATCTCTCGCCCTATTACACAGACGATGCGGGCTTTGCCGTGACGCTGGAAGCCGCAGCTGCGCGCATCGCCGATCCGGTCTGGCGCCTGCCGTTCCACACCCCTTATGAGGCGATGATCGAGCCGGGGATTGCCGATCTCGACAACGCGCCCTCGGGCGGGTTTGCAGGCTCTATCACCGCCGCGCTTTTCCTGCGCCGCTTTGCAGGCGGGCTCAATTACAGCCATTTCGACATCTATGGCTGGACGCCGACGGCGGCCCCGGCGCGGCCCAAGGGCGGTGTCGGCATGGGCGCGCGGGCCTTGCTTGAGGCGCTGCCCGAGGTGTTGGGCTTGTGAGTGACATGCCTCTCATCGGTTGGCCCCTTGTCGATCTGCGGCGCGCCCCGGATGGCCCGCGTGACCGGCAATTACTGATGGGCGAGGCCGTGGAGATCGCGCCGCTGTCACCCTCAGGCCTGGCACGAAAATCTCCCGGCTGGGTCGCGGTCAGGGCGCGGCGCGACGACTATCCCGGCCATATCCCCGAGGCGGCACTGACCACCGGCAGGGTCACCCACCGGATCAGCGCCCGCGCGACGCATGCCTATAGCGCCCCGGATTTCAAGAGCGCCGAGCGCCTGAGCCTCAGCCATGGTGCGCGGCTGGAAGTGCTGGCACAGGAGGGCCGATTTGCCGAGACACCGCAGGGTTATGTGCCGCGCGCTCACCTTGCGCCGCTGGCGGGGCGAGAGAGTGACCCTGTCAGCGTTGCCGAGCTTTTCCTTGGCACGCCCTATCTCTGGGGTGGCAATTCCGCGTTTGGCATCGACTGTTCGGGGCTGGTGCAGGCGGGTTGTCTGGCTTGTGGCATCGCCTGCCCCGGCGATAGCGGCGATCAAGAGAGTGCCCTGGGCGAGACGCTGCCCGAGAACGCCCCCCTGCAACGCGGCGATCTGCTGTTCTGGCGCGGGCATGTGGCCTGGGTCGCCGGCCCCGGCACGCTGCTCCATGCCAATGTGCATCACATGGCGGTGGCCTATGAGCCTTTGCAGGCCGCCATTTCCCGCATCGCGGCGCAGGGCGATGGCCCTGTGACAGCCCGCAAGCGACTGAAAGGACTGACATGACCTCCGATCCCTTCTTCCATCCCGTCTCTGGCTTCGAGATGCCGCGTTTTGCCGGGGTGCCGACCTTCATGCGCCTGCCCTACGTGCCGAAAGGGCATGCGCGCCATGACGATGTGCAGATCGGCCTCGTTGGGGTGCCTTGGGACAGCGGAACCACCAACCGGCCCGGGCCGCGCCACGGGCCGCGGCAGTTGCGCGACGCCTCGACCATGATCCGCGCGCAGCATCCCACCAACGGAATGCGCCCGTTCGAGACGGTGAATTGCGCCGATCTGGGGGATGTCGGACCCAATCCGGCGGATATCATCGACAGCATGGCGCGGATCACCGAATTCTATGACGGGGTAACCAGTGCGGGCATCATGCCGCTGACCGCGGGCGGCGATCACCTGACGACGCTGCCGGTGCTGCGGTCGCTGGCGCGGCGTGCGCCGGTGGGCATGATCCATTTCGACAGCCATACCGACCTCTATCACTCGTATTTCGGCGGCACGATGTATACCCACGGCACCCCATTCCGCCGCGCGGTCGAGGAAGGGTTGCTCGACCCCAAACGCGTGGTGATGATCGGACTACGCGGCACGATGTATGACACCGAAGATCGCGATTTCGCGGCGGCCGAGGGCATCCGCCTGATCCTGATCGAGGAATTCCATGCGCGCAGCCCCGAGGACGTGATGGAAGAGGCGCGCGAGATTGCCGGAGACGGCGACACTTATGTGAGCTACGACATCGACTTTGTCGATCCGACCTTTGCCCCCGGCACCGGCACGCCCGAGGTGGGCGGGCCAAACAGCTACCAGGCTTTGCAGGTGGTGCGCGGGCTGGAGGGCGTCAGGATCGTGGGGGCCGATCTGGTCGAGGTCTCGCCGCCCTTCGATGCGTCGGGCAACACCGCGTTTCTGGGCGCGTCGATCATGTTCGAACTGCTCTGCGTCATGGCGGGGCAGGTTGCGCGGGGCTGACGCCGCTCAGGCGAGATCGAGGGTTTCCGGCGCGTCCAGCGGCAGGCGCAGATGCGCCAGCGGTCCGAAATCACGCAGGTCGCGGATATGCGGGAAGAGCGACAGGAACTGGCGCAGTTGTCTGGCGTCCAGAGCGCGATCAAGCCCGGTGCCGGGATGGTAGCTCTCTGCCTGAAGCCCGTTCACGCAGATCACCGCATGTCGCCGCAGGCACAGGTGGTAGAGCGTGACCGGCTGACGTGGGGTGATGCAAACCGCGCCATGTCCGTCGGCCATCGCATGCGGCGGCGTCAGCACGTGATCCGATCCCAGCCGGTCGCGCAGGTGGCGCGGACGGCTGAGCAACCTGGCACCGGGCCCGGTCATCAAGTCCGAGAGCGGACGATTGATGCCGAAGGCATCGGCCATGATCCGGGTCAGCTTGCGGGTGGGGCCGGGGGCGCCGTCGGGATGCATCGTCATCGAGCCGATCCAGTGCACGGCCAGCGGCCCGTTGTTCACGGACAGCACCTTGTCACCCGGCAGCAGATCCTCCACCGCCAGCGGCCCGCGGGGTGTGCTGACCAGCGTGCCCCGGACGAAGGCGGAATGCGCGGCTTCGAACGGCGGGGTGGCGGGGGCGTCTTGCTCGGTTTCCTGGATGGCACCGAACCGATCAAGCCAAAGCGCGTGATAGCGGCGTGTGTGTTCGGTCAGATGGTGGCGAGCGACGGGCTGCGCTTCGGCAACGCCCTGTGGCGTCAGGCGGGGGATGGTCATGCTGTGGCACCTCAATATGCAAGGCTGTCACAACCGCGTCGGCCCCCACCGACAACGACAGATGGACAAAATCTGTTCACTTGGTGAGGACAGTTCTGCGCCACGGATACCGTTAGGTCAAGTTTTGGCAAGGATTGTCCGGCCCGTGCGAAAAATCCCGAAGCGTTGCAAGCTTTGTTCACGCGATGGGGGTGATTCCGCCACAATTCGACTCCGGGGCGCGAATCGTTCGGGCCTGCCCGGGTCACCAGCGGCTGAGCGCGTCCTCGTCCTCGTCCCGGGCGGCGACCCAATCGGCACCTGCCTCTGTCACTTCCTTTTTCCAGAAGGGGGCGCGGGATTTGAGATAGTCCATCAGGAATTCTGCCGCCTGAAACGCATCACTGCGGTGGCGCGACGCGGTGGCGACCATCATGATCATGTCGTCGGGGGCAAGGCGACCGTGGCGGTGCAGGATCAGCGCGTCGCCGATCTGCCAGCGGCTTGCGGCCTCGTCGGCGATGGCGCGCAGGGCCTTTTCGGTCATGCTTGGGTAATGTTCGATTTCCATCGCCGTCAGATCGCCGCCAAGGTCGCGGACGATGCCGGTGAAGGTCACGACCGCGCCCATCCCCACCTGGCGCGCGGCAAAGGCATTGGCCTCGGCCCCGAGGTCGAAGGGTGCTTCTTGCACGCGGATATCCATCGTCTCAGCCCCCGGTCATCCGCCGGTCATCGGTGGAAAGAACGCCACCTCACGCGCACCCGAGAGGGGCGCGTCGAAATCCCGCAATTCCTGATCGACCGCGACGCGCAGCGCCGAGAGGTCGGAGAAGGCCGCCGCATAGCGATCCTCGCGCGCGCGCAATTCCTCGACAAGGTCCATCACCGTTGCGGGGGCGCTGTCCACCCGGTCCTTGGGATGGCCGATGCGTTCGCGCACCCATGCGAAATAAAGCACATCCATCAGTGTTCATCCTTCAGATGCGGCGTGGCCTTGCGCAGGTAGTCCACGCCTGTGATCAGTGTCAGCCCGGAGGCCAGCCACAAGAGCCAGATGCCCAAATGCCCGGCCCAGACCATGCCGTGGTATTTCCACCAGAGATTGTGAAGATCCTCGGTGCGTTCGGCGAGAATGTCCGTCACGATTTCATTGTCCATGCCGAAGACCGACATGCCGAAGTAATGCTCGAACACACCCTGCGCAAAGAGCACGGCAATGGCGATCATCTGCGCCGTAGTCTTCCACTTGGCCAGTTTCGTGACCTTGAGCGTGCCTGCCGTATCGCCAAGATATTCCCGCAGGCCCGAGACGAAAACCTCCCGGAAGAGAATCACCGTCGCGGGCAGCACCAGCCAGGGCGACATCGAGGAATAGCCGACGATCACCATCAGCGCGATCACCACCATCGCCTTGTCGGCGATCGGGTCGAGCATGGTGCCGATCCGGCTCACCTGTTTCCAGCTGCGCGCCAGATAGCCGTCAAACCAGTCGGTGATCGCGGCACTGACAAACAGAACGAGCGCGAACCAGTCGGCATAAGGCCGCGTAAAATAGAGAAACATCACCGCCACGGCGGGGGCCGCAAGCAGGCGCAGCATGGTCAGGATATTCGGCAAGGTCCATGTCATGCCCCATTCTAACCTGAGCAATTGGCGAGGGAAAGCGCGGGTTTCGGAGTTTGCCGTCATCTTCGGGCCTCTCGTCATCCTCGGATCAAGCCCGAAGACGACGGGGCAGGGGGAGGATGACAGTCGCCCGGTCATCCCCGCTCGTGGAAGAAGTCGAAGAGCTTTTGCGCAAGCCGGTCCGACACGCCCTCTACCGCCTTGAGGTCGGCGAGATTGGCGCGGCTCACCGCCTTGGCCGATCCGAAATGCGCGAGCAGCGCGCGTTTGCGGGCGGCACCGACGCCGGGCACCTCGTCAAGCGGGGTGGCGGAGATGGATTTGGCGCGTTTGGCGCGATGCGTGCCGATGGCGAAGCGGTGCGCCTCGTCGCGCAGCCGCTGGATGAAATAGAGCACCGGATCGCCCCGGCGCAGCGCCATGGGCCGCTTGCCGGTGCGGTGAAATTCTTCCTTGCCGTGATCGCGGTCCACGCCCTTGGCCACACCTACCATTGGGATATCCTCGACCCCCATCTCGCGCATGATGCCGGCCACCGCGCTGACCTGTCCCGCGCCGCCATCGATCAGCAGCAGGTCAGGCCATTGGCCGTGGCTGCGGTCGGGGTCTTCTTTCAGAAGGCGTTTGAAGCGGCGCGTGAGCACCTCTTTCATCATGCCGAAATCGTCGCCGGGGGTCAGGCCGTCGCCCTTGATGTTGAATTTGCGATAGTGGTTCTTCATCATCCCCTCGGGGCCCGCCACGATCATCGCGCCGACGGCGTTGGTGCCCTGGATGTGGCTGTTGTCATAGACCTCGATCCGTTGCGGCGGGGCGTCGAGACCGAATGCTTCGGCGAGGCCCCTGAGCAGTTTGCCTTGGGTCGCGCTCTCGGCCATCTTGCGGGCGAGGCTCTCGCGCGCGTTGCGCAGGGCGGCGTCAATGAGTTCGGCCTTTTCGCCGCGCAGCGGTACGGTAAGTGTCACCTTTCGGCCCAGCTTTTCGGTCAGTGCGTGCTGCATCAGGTCGGGGTTTTCCAGATCATGCGACAGGATCAGCGCTCGGGGCGGTTCCTTGCTGTCGTAGAACTGGCCGATGAAGGCCTCTAGCACCTCGGGTTCCTCGACATCCGGGCCGACGCGGGGATAGAAATCGCGGTTGCCCCAGTTCTGTCCGGCGCGGATGAAGAACACCTGCACGCAGGCCTGCCCATTGTCGAGGTGGAGTGCTATCACGTCCGCCTCGGTCACGGTGCGGGGGTTGATGCCCTGCGCGGTCTGCACCTGCGTCAGCGCCTTGATCCGGTCGCGCAGGGCGGCGGCGCGTTCGTATTCCATGGCCTCTGCGGCCTCTGACATCTCTGCGGCCAGCTTTTCCTGTATCTCGGTGGAGCGGCCCGAGAGGTAGCGTTCGGCGTCGCGCACCTGTGTGGCATATTCGGCCTTGGAAATCTTGCCGACGCAAGGCGCGGTGCAGCGCTTGATCTGGTATTGCAGACAGGGGCGCGTGCGGCTTTCGAACATGGCGTCGTTGCAGTTGCGCAGCTGAAAGACGCGCTGCAACTGCGCCAGCGTCCGGTTGACCGCGCCCGCACTGGCGAAGGGGCCGTAATAGCTGCCCTTGTCGCGCTTGGCCCCGCGATGTTTCTTGATCATCGGGTAGTCGTGTGCGGTGACGAGAATGTTGGGAAAGCTCTTGTCGTCGCGCAAAAGGACGTTGTAGCGCGGCTTGAGCTGCTTGATGAGGTTCTGTTCGAGCAGCAGCGCCTCGGTTTCGGTCGAGGTGGTGAGGAACATCATCGACGCGGTCTCGCGGATCATCCGCGCGATGCGCCCGGTATGGCCCGTGGGCCGGGCATAGTTCGAAACCCGCGCCCGCAGGTTGCGCGCCTTGCCGACGTAAAGCACCCGCGCCTGCGCATCGAGCATGCGGTAAACGCCCGGCGAGGCGTCGAGCGTGCGCAGATAGCCCCGGATCACGTCGGGGCCGGATTCGGGAGGGGAGTGCGGGTCAGTGTCGGGCATATGTTTCCAGATATGATTCTCGTGCCGTGCTGCAATGATATAAGACCAAGAGCAAGGGGGAAGCTTTCCACCATTCCTGTGGATAACTCTGCTTATAAGTTTTCGTGAGCCGGAAATTTTCTTTGATTTCGGCAGGCTTCCCAAAAATGCCTAAAATTTAGGCATAAAGTCAAGTTACTGATTTCACGATATAAATAACTTAAACTGGAACAGGTGATTGAAAACATTGGCATTTTTGTAACGCTTACGTAACGGAAGCGCGACCGGTGCAAAACTTCTCTGCGAGCTTTATCTTTCCTACTCAACCCCAAGAACATCAGGGGTCTGCCAGCCTAGATGCTGACCACCATCGACGCAGATCAATTGTCCGGTCACGCCGGGGGCATTGAGCAGGTAGGCGAGCGCACCGGTGATGTCCGCCGCGTTGGCCCCGCGTCGAAGAATCGTCGCCTGTCGCTGGTTGGCGAAATGCGTGTCGCTCTGGCGATGGCCCTGCAAGGTGGGGCCCGGACCGATGGCATTGACACGCAGCCGGGGAGCGAGGGCCTGTGCCGCCGTCTGCGTAAAGGCCCAGAGGCCCATCTTGGCGATGGTGTAACTCATGAACTCGGGCGTCAGCTTGCGCACCCGCTGGTCGATCATGTTGACGACCAGTCCCTGCGCGCGCGGCTCGCCGTTCTCGTCCGGGATCGGGTCGGGGACCTGCCGCGCCAGTTCCTGCGTCAGAACGAAGGGCGCGCGCAGGTTGCTTTCGATATGCCGGTCCCAGCCCTGCCGGGTCGCGCTGTCGATCGTGTCATATTCAAAGATCGAAGCGTTGTTGATCAGGGTGGTGACCGGCCCGCCGAGCGCCTCCGCGGCGCGGGCGACCAGCGGTGTGACTTGTGCTTCGTCCAGCAGATCGGCCTGAAGGGTGACCGCCTGCCGCCCGAGCGCGCGGACCTCTGCCGCGACATCCTCGGCATCCTGTGCCGAGGTGGCATAATGGATCGCCACATCCTGACCATGCCGTGCCAGTTCCAGCGCCATCGCGCGGCCCAGTCGCTTGCCTGCCCCTGTCACCAGCCCACGTGTCATGCCTTGCCCTCGCTTATGTCAACACGATTGCTACATAGCCCACATAGGCCGAGGTCAACAGGATGCCCCAGAGCTTGCCAATGTCTCGCCCGAGAAACACGAAGGGGATGAGGACAAGCGACGCCGCCAGCATCACCCAGAGATCGAAATTCAGGAATTCGGACGTGACCGGCACGTCGCCGATCAGCGCGGTGATCCCGATGATGGCAAGCAGGTTGAACATGTTCGAGCCGATCACGTTGCCAAGTGCCACATCGGCCTGTTTGCGCAGCGCCGCCATCACTGTGGTGGCCAGTTCCGGCAGCGAGGTCCCGAGCGCGACAAGCGTCAGCCCGATCGCCGCCTCGCTGATGCCATAGCGCAGCGCGAGGATGGAGGCATTATCGACGAGGATATCCGCCCCAAGCGGCAGGCCGACGAGGCCGAGCACCAGAAAGGTGACGATCTGCCACCACGGCATGTCGGGGTCGGCGCCTTCGACATCATCGATGAAATCCACCTCGGACAATGCCTTGATCGCCGCATCGCGCCGGTGGCTGAGCGCGTCGCGCAGGGCGTCGCCCAGCATCAGCCCCAGTGCTGCCAGCAGGATCAGCCCCGCGATCCAGTCGAACGATCCGCGAAGGGCCAGCGCGATGAACAGCACGCTCGCGCCCAGCATTTGCAGGTAGGATTTGCCGCATTGGCAGCCGCTTGTGTGCAGCACCGACAGGATCGCCGGAATGCCCAGCACCAAGAGCACGTTCGCGGTGTTCGAGCCCACGACGTTGCCAAGCGCCAGCCCCGCCTTGTCGTTCAGAACCGCGTTCACCGAAATAAGCAGTTCCGGTGCGGAGGTGCCGAAGGCCACAACCGTGAGGCTGACGATCAGCGCCGGGATGCCCAGCCGCAGGCTGAGGTTGACCGCACCCTTCACCAGCGCATCGCCGGCCAGCAGAAGGATCACGAGCCCAAGCGCCACCATGAGCCATGGCATCATGGTTTGCGTCCCTTTTCGCAGGAGCAGGGCCCCTTTCCGATACGATAGCGGCCGCATTTGCGGCACTTGGCCGCCGCCAGCCGCTTCTGACCGGGAAAGCGCAACTTTCCGAACATTGCTAGAACGCCCATGGCCACGAGGAAAAGAACGACGATCTTTACCACCATATCAAAGACCGAACCGGGCATAGCTGGCCCGTTCCTCGACCGCGCTCAGTGCATCCTGTGCGAGCGTGGCACCGAAACGTGAGAGCAGCCCGCGCTTGCGGCCGTATTTGGCAAAGCGCACCTTGTCGCCGTATAGCTCTTTCATCTTGGGCATCAGATGCCCGATGCCATCGGCAAGGCCAAGGTCAATGCTGCGCTGCCCGAGCCAGAATTCACCGGTGAAGATGTCCGGGTCATCGGCCAGTTTTGCGCCGCGCCGGGCCTTGACATGGGCGATGAAGGCCTCGTGAATCTGTCCCAGCAGCCCCTTGAGCCGTTTCACATCCTCGGGCTTTTCCGGCAGGAAAGGGTCGAGCGTGCTCTTGGATTTGCCGGCGGTGTAGACGCGCCGCTCGATCCCCTGGCGCGACAGGAAGACCTGCGCGCCAAAACCCGCCGAAATCACCCCGATAGAGCCGAGGATCGAGCTGTCATCGACCCAGATGTCGTCAGCCGCAACCGCCAGCCAGTAGCCGCCCGAGGCCGCGACGTCCTCGACGAAGGCATGCACGGGGATTTCCTTTTCCGTCGCCAGCCTGCGGATTCGCGCCGCGATAAGCGAACTTTGCACCGGCGAGCCGCCGGGCGAGTTGATCACCAGCGCCACTGCTTTGGGCTTGCCCCGCGAGAACGCCTTTTCTATCACCGGGCCAAGCGCCTCGTCACTGAGTTGCGCGCGCCCGCCTGCGCCGATCACGCCCTGAAGGCGTATGACCGCCACCGTGGGCTTACGGTTAAGGAAGGGGATCAGATGCTTCATGCGCCCCGATGTAGAGTGCGAGGGGCACACAAACAAGGCGCATGGACCAACTGAGAGCGCCCAGCGTGAAAAAGGTCACGCGGAGTGCTCAGGACTTGATCCGGTAGCCGGTCTTGAAGATCCACCAGACCACCCCGAGGCAGAGCGCGAAGAACAGCCCGATGGCGGCAAGGCTCAGGCCCACGCTCACATCGGCCACGCCGAAGAACGACCAGCGAAAACCCGAGATCAGGTAGACCACCGGGTTGAAGAGCGTCACCGTCTGCCAGCCCTCGGGCAGCATCGAGACCGAGTAGAAGGCCCCCCCGAGGAACACCAGCGGCGTGATCACCAGAAGCGGGATCAGCTGCAATTGCTGGAAATTCTCCGACCAGATGCCGATGATGAAGCCGAAGAGCGCGAAGCTCACGCAGATCATCACCAGAAAGGCGACCATCATCACGGGGTGCTGAATGTCGAGATCGACAAAGAACCCGGCAGTGATCAGTATCACCCCGCCGATGAGCAGCGATTTCGTCGCCGCCGCCCCGACATAGCCCAGAACGATTTCGAAAAAGTTGATGGGGGCCGAGAGAAGCTCAAAAATCGTGCCGATGAATTTCGGGAAATAGATGCCGAACGAGGCGTTGGAAATGGCCTGTGTCATGACGCTGAGCATGATCAGACCGGGCACGATGAAGGCGCCATAGCTGACGCCCTCGACCTCCTCGATACGGCTGCCGATGGCGGCGCCGAAGACCACGAAATAAAGCGTGGTGGAAATCACCGGGGACAGGAGTGATTCAAAGATCGTGCGGAAAAACCGCTTCATCTCATAGACATAGATGGCCCTGATGGCGTGCAGGTTCATGCTGCATCCTCCCGCACAAGGCCCACGAAAATCTCTTCCAGACTGCTCTGCCGGGTCTCGATGTCGCGCACGTTCAGCCCTTCCTCTGCCAGCGCCTGCAACAGCCGGGTGATGCCCGTCCGCTCTCCGCCGGTGTCGTAATGATAGAGCAGCGCATGCCCGTCATGGGCCAGTTCCAGCGCGTATTGCGCAAGCGTTGCGGGCACTGCTGCGACCGGTTCCGCAAGGTCGATCTGCAGGGTCTTGCGGCCCATCCGGCGCATCAGATCGGCCTTGTTCTCGACCAGCAGTATCTCGCCCCGGTTGATGACGGCAATGCGGTCGGCCATCGCCTCGGCCTCTTCCAGGTAATGCGTGGTCAGGATGATGGTGACGCCACTTTCCTTGAGACCGCGCACCACCTCCCACATGTCGCGGCGCAGTTCCACATCGACGCCCGCCGTCGGCTCGTCGAGAAACAGCACGCGCGGCTCGTGGCACAGCGCCTTGGCAATGAGCACGCGGCGTTTCATCCCGCCCGACAATTCGCGGATGCGGTTGTTGCGCTTGTCCCAGAGCGAGAGTTGCCGCAGCACCCGCTCGACCAGCGTATCATCGCGCGACTTGCCGAATAGACCGCGCGAGAATTGCACGGTGTTGATCACTTTCTCGAACGGCTCAAGCGCGATTTCCTGCGGCACGAGGCCGATCATCGCGCGCGCGGCACGGTAGCCGGTGACGATGTCATGCCCGCCGACGCGGGCCTGTCCAGCGGTTGGCGTGGTGATGCCGCAGAGCGCCGAAATGAGCGTGGTCTTGCCCGCGCCATTGGGGCCGAGCAGGGCGAGAATTTCGCCCTCTTCTATATCCAGAGAGACGTCGCGGAGCGCCTGAAAGCCGTCTTTGTAGGTCTTGCTCAGCTGGTCCACGGTGACGATCGCGTTCATCTGATCATTCCTTGTTGTCCGGGCGCGACCCTAGAGGTTCGGTGCCTGAGTGCAATGTTCGTTCTCGCAGGCCGTTCTGTGCGGCGCGATCATAGCGCGGTGGTGAACAGTGTGTTCTTTGGGATTTTCTTAAACCTTTGATGCGAGCCTGCTAGAACTGGCGCCTGGGGGCGTCCGATCCGTGAAAGGTGAAGAGGCTTGAAAATGATACGACATATGATCGCGACGATTCTGCTGGCCCTTGGTTTGACCGGGTCACCCGCCTTGGCACAGGGGCAAGAGGCCCCCCGTATTCTGGTGATGGGCGATTCGCTCTTGGCAATGCACAAACTGACCGGGCGCGCGGTGTCGGCGACGCTGCGGCGCATGACCGGGGCACGGGTGACCGACCGTGCCATGGGCGGGGCGCGGTATTTCTACCGGTTGCCGATCAGCGGGGCCATCGGGCTCAATATCCGCAAGCAGTACCAGCCCGGCAACTGGGATTGGGTCGTGCTCAGTGGTGGCGGCAACGATCTGTGGCTGGGCTGCGGCTGCAATCGGTGCGAACGGCGGATGAATCGGATGGTCTCGCGGGATGGTCGGCGCGGGGTGATCCCCGGCCTCTTGTCCCGGCTGCGCCATGACGGGGCGCGGGTGATCTATGTCGGCTATCTGCGCACGCCGGGTGTGAATTCCCCGATCGAGCATTGCGCCGATGAAGGCGACGAGTTCGACCGCCGCATGGCACGCCTCGCCGCGCTCGACCGGGGCCTGCATTTCGTGCCCCTGGCCGACATGGTGCCGCATGGCGACCTGAGCTATCACGCCATCGACCGCATTCACCCCTCGGTCAAGGCCAGCCGCGAGATCGGTGCGCGGGTCGCGCAGATCATCGCGGCAGAGGCACCTCAGGTGGTGTCGCGCAATCGCGCGTCGATGGAGTGACGGTGAACCGCGGGGTACCGGACACAGCTTTTGCAAAAGCCGTGTCGCGCCTGGCACGGCGTGGTTGCGGTGGCGATGCCGCGCCCTAGCTGATCAGCCGCTTCAGCCAGCCTTTCTTCTCGGCCTCCGGCTCGGGGTCGTCCTCGGATGGGCCTTCGATCACCTCTTCCAGCCGGGTGAAGAACTGGTCGGCCATCCGCTTGGCAAAGCCATCGACGATGCGGCTGCCCAGTTGCGCCAGCTTGCCGCCGACATTGGCCTCTACATCATAACTCAGCCGGGTGCCGTCCTCGATCTCCTCGAGCCGTACATCGGCCGATCCCTTGGCATAGCCCGCAGCCCCGCCCTTGCCCTCGCCGGTCAGCGTCAGACTCTCCAACTCGACCATGTTCGACAGCGTTACGCCACCCTTGAACGTGGCCTTCACCGGGCCGACTTTCTGCGTCACCACCGCCTCGAACCCGTCTTCGGGCGTGCCGGTCACCTCCTGCGCGCCGGGCACGCATTCCTTGAGTACCTCGGGGCTGAGCAGCGCCGCCCAGACGGTGGCGCGGTCGGCCTTGATCTCACGGTTGTCGCTCATCTTCATCTGGCTGGTTCCTCCCTGTTCATCGGACCGAGCCTAACCCAGCCCCGCTGCCCCGCCAAGCGGTCTGAAAGTCGGAGACGCCCATATCCTTGGCATGGGCCGCGCGCCCGGCCATACTGCGCGCGACGGACCGGGGAGGGGCTGGATGCTGACAGGGCTGCGGGTGGTGGAATTCGAGGGGCTGGGGCCCGCGCCCTTCGCCGCGATGATGCTGGCCGAGATGGGAGCGGAGGTCGTGGTCGTACATCGCCCCGGGCCGCCCAATCCGGTGGCAGGCGCGTGCAACCCGCTCGACCGGGGCAAGCGGTCGATCGTACTCGATCTGAAGGATCCGGGGGACATTGCCATCGCGCAGGCGCTTGCCACACGTGCCGATGCGCTGATCGAGGGGTTTCGCCCCGGGGTGATGGAACGGTTGGGGCTGGGGCCGCAGGAGATGCGCGCCGCCAATCCGCGCCTCGTCTACGGGCGCATGACCGGCTGGGGGCAGGACGGCCCGCGCAGCGCGCAGGCGGGCCATGATCTCAATTACATCGCCACCTCCGGCGCGCTCTGGTATGCGGGTGCGGTCGGCACGCCGCCCCAGACGCCGCCCACCCTGCTCGGCGATGTGGGGGGCGGCGCGCTCTATCTCGTCGCCGGTGTGCTGGCGGGGCTGGTGCAGGCGGCCCGGACCGGGCAGGGCACGGTGGTGGATGCCGCCATCGTCGACGGCTCTGCGCATATGATGGCGCTCTTGATGTCGATGATGCCCTTGGGTCATCTCGCCATGGAGCGTGGGCAGAGCCTGCTCGACGGTCCGCATTGGAGCCGGGTCTATGCCTGCGCATGCGGCGGCTGGATCTCGGTCCAGTGTCTGGAACCGCAATTCTACGCCACCTTCCTTGTCTGCCTCGGGCTCTCCGAAGACCCGCGCTTTGCCGCGCAGCAGGACCGCGCGCAATGGCCTGCCCAGACCCAGGCGCTGGCTGCCATTTTTGCCGTCCGGCCCTTGTCGCATTGGGCGGAGGTCTTTGCCGGAACCGATGCCTGCGTAGCCCCGGTGCTGCGCCCCGACGCGGCGGCCCGTGATCCGCATATGGCGGCGCGCGGGGTCTGGCAAACTGGGGACGGTGGCCTATTTCCGTCTCCCGCCCCGCGTTTCGAAGGGCGGGTGCCCCGCGCAGCAACGCCGCCCGCGCGGGGCGCGCAGGGCGACGCGATCAGGGCCGAGCTTGGGTTGTGACGTCGCGCGGCGCGGATTTTTCCAACGGCCCGCTGCCATCGTGCCAGCGACGATGCACCCAGAACCACTGATCCGGGCGCGCGCGGACCTGCCGCGCCAGCCGGTCATTGACCACTTGCATCATGCTGACCGGGTCATCCGGCTGCACCGGCGCTTCTACGAGGATCTCGAAATCGAGACCGGTCTCGCCCCTGATCCCCCAGACCGGCACCAGCAGAGCGCCAAATTTAAGCGCCAGTTTCGCCGCCGTCAGCGGCGAGAGCGCCGGCTTGCCGAGAAAATCGAGCGGCACGCCATCCTGCGCCCGCACGTCGGTCAGGATCAAGACCGCACCGCTGCGACCGAGATGAGTGAGCATCTGCCGCATGCCGCGCCGACCCTGTTCGAAGATCGGTTCGCTGAGCGCCGCCATCGCGGCGACATAGCGCCGGTTGAACCAGCGATTGTGCATCGGTCGGTAGAACGAACCGAGGTCGAACCCCTGCGCGATCATCGCGAGACGCGCGGCGTTGAAGCTGCCAAGATGCCCGGTTACGAAGACCACCGGGCGGTCGCGCATGCGCGCGTCACGCAGGTGATCCAGACCCGGCCCGTGGACGCGCGCCGCCGCTGCGCGCGCCTTGAAGCTCGTCGGCGAGTGCAGTTCCGCCATGCTGCGCCCGGCCTGGTCGGGCACGGCGCGCATGAGGTGCCGGATCTCCGCCTCGGGCAGATCGGGCCAGACATGCGCGAGGTTGTCGCGCACGCGCCTGTCATATCCGGCAAGCGGCGCGACGATCCGTGCCGTCAGCCAGCCGGTGACCGCGATGCGCCAGCGATAGGGCAGGGGCCGGGCAAGTGTGATCGGGGCAGAGAGCGCCATGCCGAGTGCGACCTCGCCAAGGCGCCGGGCGACCGCAGGGCGGGTCATGGGCGTGCCGATGCGCCGCAGCCCGACATTGCCGTCAAGGCTGGCGCGGCAGCCCGGTGCCGATCATCGAATCGCGGGTCACGAGTGCTGCCAGCTCCGCCTCGGTCATGCCGTCGGTGCCCGCGGGGCGCGCGGGCAGCACGATGTAGCGCATGTCGGCGGTGCTGTCATGCACGCGCAGGGTGACATGATCGGGCAGGTCGAGCCCGAACTCTCGCAAGACGCTGCGTGGCTCGCGTACAGCGCGGCTGCGATAGGCACGGGTCTTGTACCAGTCGGGCGGCAGGCCCAGCAGGTTGCGCGGGTAGCACGAGCAGAGCGTGCAGACGATAAGGTTATGCGTGTCTTGGGTATTCTCCACCGCGATCAGGTGGAGCGGACCGATATCGAACCCCATCTCGCGACTCGCCTCCGAGGCATCCTCCAAAAGCCGCGCTTTGAACGCCGCATCGCTCCAGGCGCGGGCCACCACGGCGGCACCGTTGGCCGGGCTGCGGGCATCCATTGCCTCGATCTGCGCGGCGATCTCGGCGGGGGTCAGATTGCCTTTTTCCACAAGGAGTTCGCGCACCGCGATTTCCATCCGCTGCCAATAGCTGAGCGGTGCGTCGTCATCCGCGCGGTAGGGATGGCCAGAGGGACTCATGCCCTCGTGGTGGAAATGATCGTGATGGTCATGGGGCATGGGCACCCAGCCTTTCCAACCAGTGGCCATAGAGTTCGGCATCCAGCGTGTCGTCGGGGGTCTCGGCCCGGTCGCCCCAGACCTCGGCCATGGTAAATCGTACACGGTAGAGCGGCTTTTTTTCGGCAGGCAGGCCATAGGCCAGTTGCTCGGGATTGGCGAAGGCCCCGAGGGGCCGCTCGATCACGCCCTCCTTGCCGCGCAGATACCAGGGCGCGCGGACATGGCCGGGCGGGCTGAGCGGCTTGACGCGCACCCGCTCAGCCATCGCGCTGCGCCTCGCCGTAGGTGGGCCCGCGCCGTGCCACCTCGTCCATCCGGGCGGCCAACTCCTCCAGCGAATAGGCCCCGGCCTCGATCAGGTTCTGATTCACTGCGGCGATCCAGCGTTCGTAATAAGAGTATTTCTCAAAAGCGTCCTCACCCATGTCCTCGAGCGCGCGGCGCAGCCCATCGACGGTGAACAGCCCCTTTTGCCCGCAGAGCACCATGAGCGCATCGACGCGCTTTTCCCAAAGCGCGAAATCATGCCCGTCCATCGGCACAGGCCCTGCGTCCTGCCCGCCCATGTCGTGCCAGCGGCGTCCATCCCAATCACTCATGCAACTCAGCCTAGGCATGGTCCGGAGCGCTGTCCAGCCCTAGCCTTGCGCGTCCTCTTCCTCGTCGTCGTCGGGGCGGCGCAGGGTTATCTCGCCCGCGGCCTCGAGTCGGCGAATGGCGTTCACCACCTCGGTCATCGCCGCCTCGCCGTCGCGGGGGCGCACGCGGCCGGTCTCCTGCATCTCCTCGCGGATAGCCTCGGCCATGCGCTTGCCCATGTTGGACAGGATGAACTCCGCCACCGGGGCCAGATCGTCGGCCTGCGCCCCGGCAAGCGCAGTCACCAGGACCGGCTGATCGACCTCGCGCACAAGCCGGGGAATATCGGTTGGCACGACGCGTTCGGGGATATGTACGAAGGTGAAGATCGCGCGCCGCACCAGCGCCGCGAAATCCTGATCGGTTTCCTCCAGCCCCTCGAGGACCGTGTCGCGTGTCGCCGAGGCCGAGTAATTGAGAATCGCGCCGACACGTTCCACCGCCCCCTCGGCAAAGGCGCTCTCGGGGACGTCATGCAACTGTGCCGCAAGCGCAAGGCCGATCCGGTCCACGGCTTTGGGGCTGACGCCGCCAACACGGGAAATCGCGTAGGTGATACGCCGGGCCAGCGGGCCGGGCAAATGACCCAACAGATCGGCGGCCCGCTCGACATCGAGCTTGGACAGGACGACCGCCGCGACCTCCTCGCTCTCGCCCTCAAGGATTGGAACGAGCAGATCTGTCCCGGTCTTGCGAATCAAGTCCCAGGGGTCGCCGTACTGGCGCACGCCCGCTTCCTTACGCAGGCGCATCGCCGTCTGCGGGCTGATCCGGCCATCCAGCGCCGAGAGCGCCCCGGCCATGCCGCGCGGAAAGGTCAGGCCCATGCCTTCCAGCTCCTGCGCGAATTCCGCGACCACATCGGCCAGGGTACCGCGATCCACGTAGCGCATCGAGCCCATCTGCGTGGTCAGCCGCGCCTGCAAGCCATCCGGCAGGTCGGTCAGCGGCACATCGGTGCCCTCGTTCAGCAGGTACCGCACTATGATCGCCGCCTTCTGCGCGCGGGTCAGATGTGCCGCCGCCCCGTGCCGTGCCGGGGGCTCGATCCGTGCCAGTGGTGCGCCCATGCCTCGATTCCCGTTGCCCTGTCCGTCCTCGATCTTAGGGAGCAAGGCGTGAAAAAAACCTGAACGCTGGCCGGTTTTCTTTTTGGCTGAAATACCCCGGGGGGGGTGGGGGGCGGAACCCCCCATCACTATATCAAGTGTGGCGCAGCCACACCGCGTCAAGACGCCCGGTCAGTCGTCTTGCTCGGCGAGGAACTTTTCCGCGTCGAGCGCCGCCATGCAGCCCATCCCGGCGCTGGTGACCGCCTGACGATAGACATGGTCCGTGAGGTCGCCCGCCGCAAAGAGCCCCGGCACCGAGGTGCGGGTGCTGCCCGGCTCGACCTTGACATAATCGCCGTGATGCATCTCGACCTTGCCTTTCACCAGCTCGCTCGCGGGCGCATGGCCGATGGCGATGAACACGCCCTTGCAGGGGATTTCGGTGATCTCGCCGGTCTCGACATGGCGCACGCGCACGCCCTCGACGCCCTTGGGGTTGTCGGTGCCTGTGACCTCGTCGAGCGTGTGGAACCACAGCGGTTCGATCTTGGGGTTTTTCATCAGCCGGTCTTGCAGGATCTTCTCGGCCCGCAGCTCGTCACGGCGATGGATCAGCGTCACCTTAGAGGCGAAATTGGTCAGGAACAGCGCTTCCTCGACTGCGGTATTGCCGCCGCCGATGACCACGATTTCCTGTCCGCGGTAGAAGAACCCGTCGCAGGTGGCGCAGGCCGAGACGCCAAAGCCCTTGAACGCCTCTTCGGACGGCAAGCCCAGCCATTTCGCGCGTGCGCCGGTGGCGAGGATTACCGCATCGGCCGTGTAGGTCGCGCCACTGTCGCCTTTGGCCACGAAGGGACGGCGCGTCGTGTCCAACTCTGAGATGATGTCGCCCACGATGACACAGCCCATCGCCTTGGCATGCGCCTCCATCCGAACCATCAGGTCGGGGCCCTGCACCTCGGTATCGCCGGGCCAGTTCTCCACCTCGGTGGTGGTGGTGAGCTGCCCGCCCGGCTCGATCCCCTGCACCAGGATCGGCTCCAGCATGGCGCGGGCGGCATAGACCCCGGCGGTATAGCCGGCAGGGCCCGATCCGATGATCAGGCATTTGGTGTGGGTGGTCTGGGACATGGGGGTTCTCTTCCTGATGATCCGCGAATTCGGAGCAGAGATATAGCGGCACCAGGTTCGGGATGTAACCCCGCACAAAGCGGCATTGCGCCGCCCTGAATCGCAAAATGGTGAAATGATCTTGCGCGCAAGTGAAACAATATTGCGTGTGCCTGCAGCGGTGATATAACATCTGCGAATATCAAGGAGTTCACGACCATGGCGGCATCCCGCCTCGATGAGATCGATCGCAAGATACTTGCGGAATTGCAGGCCGATGGCCGGATGACCAATGTCGAACTGGCGCGGCGCGTCGGTATCTCGGCCCCGCCCTGCCTGCGCCGGGTGCGCACGCTGGAGGAACAGGGTTTCATTTGCGGTTATCACGCCGAGGTGGACCCGCGCGAGCTGGGGTTCGAGGTGCAGGTCTTTGCCATGGTCGGGCTGCAGAGCCAGGCCGAGGCGGATCTGTCGGCGTTCGAGGCGCGCTGCCGGGCCTGGCCGCTGGTGCGCGAATGCCACATGCTCAACGGCGAGGTGGATTTCATCCTCAAATGCGTGGCACCGGACCTGTCGACATTCCAACGCTTCCTGACCGAGGAACTGACCGCCGCCGACAACGTGGCGAGCGTCAAGACTTCGCTGGTCATTCGCGGTGCCAAGGACGAGCCCGGCGTGCCTTTCGACATTCTCGAGGCGCGGCTCAGCCAGTCCGCGTGAGGTCGGCTCAGTCGATCGCGCGGATCAGCTTGCGCTCCAGCACACGCAGCACGGTGCGCAGGTCGTGGCCGCGCTTCAGGATACGGCCATCCATGCCGATGACGCTGTATTGGCCCTGTTTGTCGCGCAGATTTGGACGTTTCTCGACCCGGTAGAGCGGCTGTTCGGCGGTGCGGCGGAAGATCGAGAAGACCGCCACCTCGCGCAGGCAGGAAATGCCGTAATCGCGCCATTCCCCCGCCGCCACCATGCGCCCGTACAGCGACAGGATCACGCCCAACTCGTCGCGCTGAAATGCCACCTGTTGGGGTCCCTGGTATGACATCATAGGGATTGGCGGTTGCGCGTTCATGGACAAACTTTCGCGCGCACCGGTTCGAAAATCAAGGAAAAATCAAGTCCGGTGTCCGGGTGCAGCCGAATCACCCGCGATGCTGGGGCGGCACCCAATCGGCGGTTTCGCGGTTCCAGAATCGGTTTGGGTTGTCCTCGTCCATGCCGCGACGATGGCGGCAGCGCTGTGCCGGGATCAGGTGGATCACCGGCTCTTCATAGGGGTGGGTATCGTAGATCGCGCAAAGCAGAGCGTCGAGCGCTGCGTCTTGTGCCGTGGTGAAGATTTGCCATTCAAGGCAATCCACCGTTGCCGTGTCTGTCGTGGCGTGGTTCCTGCCTCCTCCGAGCACGCGAAAGCTTTGCGTGCCAGCGGTGCTGCGAAAGGACACGCGGTCGTAGTCGCCATGCGCCAGCGGATCACAGGCCAGTACCGCCGCCTCGACGCGCGGTAGCGCTTCGGCAGGACATTGAACGAGGATACGTAGGCCGGTCTCGATGTGGTAGCGTTCAGGCATGGCTCAGCCCGTCCGGGTCGCAGCCGATCACCGTCGCAAGCGTGTCGCGTCCGTGTCCGGTCAGACGCAGGCCGCGTCGGGGGCCTGCGGGTTGTATCCAGTCCTCTGCCAGGGCGTGTTCCAGGATGGCCTGCCCAAGCGCACCCCCGATATGATCGCGCCGCTCCGACCAGTCGAGACAGGGCCGCGCGAAGGACGGGCGGAGCGAGATCGCCTCGGGCATAGCGAGGCCGAGATCCGCCCAGAACCGCGAGGGCTGCGCGATCAGCCCCCCATCAACGCGCCGGAGCGCGCCCCGTGTGATCAACGCGTCGCAGAGCGCCACGGCAACGGCACCGGCGAGGTGGTTGTAACACCGTCGCAGGGGGGCGAGACCCGCCGCCCTGACGCGCTGTGCACGAACCAGATGGTCGAGCGGTGTCAGGCGGGCGACATGCTCCAGCATCGCGGCCACGTCCGGCCCCGCGATCCGGTGATAAAGGCACCGCCCGCTGCGGCGCTGCGTGATCAGCCCCGCCTCTTCGAGATGGCGCAGATGGGCGCTTGCGGTTTGCGGTGTCACGCCTGCATCGGCGGCCAGTTCCTTGTTGGTCCATGCCCGCCCGTCCATCATCGCGCAGAGCATCCGCGCTCGGCTTGCATTGGCGAGGGCATGGCCGGTGATATCCAGTCTGGGCGTTGTCATGTTGTCAGCCTGCGCCATGCTGTTGGTGAGGTCCAGCGCCAACGCTTCGCCCGGTGCCTGAGCGTTCGCGCCTCACGCAAACCGCCCCTGGCAGAACCAGCCGCCCGAGATCTGGCCGCCATGTGCCTGGAAGAGCCAGAGGCGTTCGCCGCGGGTGGTGATGACCTGCCAGTAATCGCGCAGCCCGCTGCGCCAGTCGGGGTCGTCGAGCCACCATTCCGGGGCGATGCGTTCGGGGCCGATGGCGGCGGTCACGTGATGTTCGCGCCCGCGCCAGTGAAAGGCGGCGCAGGGGCGGGTGGGTTCCAGCACGCGCAGGGCTTCGGGCCGCCAGATCAGCAGCGGGCGGGGATGTTCGGGCGCGGGCCAGGGGCCGGGGGCGGGCTCGGACCAGGCGGCAGCGTGTGTGGCAGCGGTTTTCTCGGGGATGCGGCTTTCGGCGGGGTGGCGGCGGGTGATCGCATCGAGCCCGATGCGCCCGCCCAGCCGGGTGATGAGGTCATCGAGTGCCGCCTGCGCGCTGTGCCCGGCCTGGGGGTCGTGTTCGGGGCTGCGCAGCTGGCGGGCGGTGACGGGTTCGGTCACCCGCGCCTCGAGCCGCATCACGTCGATGCCGAAACCCGCGTCGAGCCGGTCAAGCTGGCCCTCCATCAGCGGCAGGATCGTGTCAGCTGAGTGGCTGGGGCGGGCGAGGCGCAGGTCGAGCACCTGAAGGCTGCCATCGCTGCGGAACGCCTCAAGCCGCAGGTGGCGCGTGCCCTGCCCCTGATCGCGTAGCCGGGCGCAGAGCCGGTCGGTCAGCCGGGCGAGCCCGGCGCGGATATCCTCGGTCAGGCCGATCGGGTCGGGTAGGCTCAGCCGTGTGGCGAACTGCGGGGACGGGGCGGCGGGCGAGAGCGGTTCGGGCACCAGCCCGAGCGCCTGATCGAGCCGCTGCATGAGATGCGGACCGAAGCGCCGCCCCAGCCCGGCGCGGGGCTGGCCAATGAGATCGCCGACCCGGCGCAGCCCGAGGCGGCCGAGATTGTGGAGCGTCGTCTCGGGCAGGCGCAGGGCCGCGACGGGCAGGGCGGCGAGGGCGGCGTGCATCTGTCCGGGTGGGGCGATCTGTGCGGTGCGGGTTGTGTGGGGCTGGGTGCGGGCCCAGTGCGGTCGCTTGGCGGCGCGCGAGCGGGTGGCGCGGGCCTCTTGCTGGATGGCGTCGCCGGAGCGGCCCGGTGCGGTGCGGTGCCCCGCGAACCGCGCGAGCGCCCAGGCCGTGCCGAGCGTGTCGGCGAGCCCGCAGCGGGTGGTCAGGCCGAGCGCCGTGGCCTCGTCTGTCAGGCTGTCCACCAGCCCCGCCTCGCCGCCGAAAAGATGCGCGCAACCGGTGATGTCGAGGCGCAGCCCGTCGGTGCCGTCGATGCCCACCAGCGGCGAGAAGCGATCGGCCCAACGGGCCAGCGCGCGCAGGAAGGCAGATTCGGCGGCGTGGTGCTGGGTTTGCGTGGCCAGATCGGGGCAGAGGGCCAGGGCCTCGCGCAGGGGCTGGCCTTGGGTCAGCCCTGCCGCCTCGGCCTCAAGCGAGAGCGAGGAGAGCACCTGCCGCTGGCCGTCATCGGCGACCACGGCAAAGGGCCGCGCGCCCGCATCGCCCCGGCGACGCAGGAGACGTTCGGCCCCGAGCCGGGGAAACCAGACAGAGAGAATGCGGCGGGCAGGCATGGTAGCATATGTTCATGATTTGTTCTAAATTAGGGCCAGTGTCGCGCAGAGTCGAGTCCTGCCCTGATTGCTATCCTGAGTCCGACCCCGGTCTCAGCCGCACCAGAGGCGTTGGATCGTGCCCGTGCTGTCGATATCCACATTCAGACGCCCGGGGCGGTGGTCCATTGTCCTCATCGCACCAGGCGGCAGAATGCGGGTTGGTGGGCTGATCGTTTCGTCCTCGAGCGCGGTTTGCGGCTGGCCGACAAGGTGCTGGAGGGCCTCTGCGCCGCAGCTTTCAGCCTGGTCCGGGGGTGGGGTCTCGGCCGTTTTGCAGGTGGCGAGCGCCATCGCTGCGACCATGAAGACAACAACAAGACGCATATCCAGCCCCTCCGATTTGGCCTTTATCCGAGACAATGGCATTCGTCGGCCACGCGCAAGCAGGTGTCGCACATTGAGTTGAAACCTTGCGGTACTTCGCTCAAAATCGGGTCAAATCAAACGAGAGGACAGATCATGCGCACACGTGCTGCCGTGGCCCTGGAGGCCGGGAAACCGCTGGAGATCATGGAGGTTGAGCTGGACGGCCCGAAGGCGGGCGAGGTTCTGGTGGAGATCAAGGCGACGGGGCTGTGTCATACCGACGAGTTCACCCGCTCGGGCGACGACCCCGAAGGCATTTTCCCGGCCATTCTGGGCCATGAGGGCGCGGGCGTGGTGGTCGAGGTCGGCGAGGGGGTGACGAGCCTTGAGGTGGGCGATCACGTTATCCCGCTCTATACGCCCGAATGCCGCGAATGCGACTATTGCCTGCATCCCAAGACCAACCTGTGTCAGGCGATCCGCTCCACCCAGGGGCAGGGCCTGTTGCCCGATGGCACGACGCGGTTCCGGATGCTCGACGGCACGCCGATCCATCATTACATGGGCTGTTCGACCTTCGCCAATCACACCGTGGTGCCGGAGATCGCCTTGGCCAAGGTGCGCAAGGACGCGCCCTTCGACAAGATCTGCTATATCGGCTGCGGCGTGACCACCGGCATCGGCGCGGTGATCAACACCGCCAAGGTGGAACTGGGCTCGACCGCGATCGTGTTTGGCCTGGGCGGCATTGGTTTGAACGTCATTCAGGGGCTGCGGCTCGCGGGGGCGGATCAGATCGTGGGCGTCGATCTCAACCCCGGCAAGGTCGAAATGGCGACGCGCTTTGGCATGACCGATTTCGTCAACCCCAAGGAGGTGGAGGGCGATCTGGTGGCGCATCTGGTGGAGCTGACCGGGGGCGGGGCGGATTACACGTTTGACGCCACCGGCAATGTCGGCGTGATGCGGGCCGCACTCGAATCGGCGCATAAGGGCTGGGGCGAGAGCATCATCATCGGCGTGGCGCCTGCGGGGGCCGAGATTTCCACCCGGCCGTTCCAGCTGGTGACCGGGCGGTCCTGGCGCGGCACGGCCTTTGGCGGCGCGCGCGGGCGGACCGATGTGCCGAAGATCGTGGATTGGTACATGCAGGGCAAGATCGAGATCGACCCGATGATTACCCACAAGCTGACGCTCGACCAGATCAACGAGGGGTTCGAGCTGATGCACAAGGGCGAATCGATCCGCGCCGTGGTGGAATATTGACCCTGCCGGGGATCGGCAGATGCGCGCGCGGGCCGGGGCCGTGCCCGCGCGCCTATTGCCGGAACGCGTAACCCGTCAGGCCAGCGTCCCGCCGCGCCGCGGTCATGTCGCGTCCTGCCCTTTCTCTTCCGGATCGCGCCGAAAGCCGACGCGCCCGACGCTCTCATAGGCGTCGAATCTGGCGCGCCTGGCATCGCGCACCGAGTAGATATTGCGCAGATCGGCCATGCGCGGGCTGGCCATCTTGCGCGCCAGCCGTTTGAGATCGAGGGCGCGAAACTCGTTCCATTCGGTCAGGATCACCAGAAGATCGGCCTTGTTGGCGGCCTTGTAGGGGTCGTCCTGCCAGATTACACCCGGCAAGAGCGCCTCTCCCTCGCGCTGCCCTTGCGGGTCGCAGACGCGCACCTTGGCCCCGCCGCCCACGAGCGCGGGGATGATGGTCAGCGCGGGCGCGTCGCGCATGTCGTCGGTATTGGGTTTGAAGGTAACCCCGAGAACCGCGATGATCCTGCCGTTGAAGGACCCGTCGCAGAGATCGAGCAGCTTGTCGATCATCCGGCGCTTGATCTCCTCGTTGACGGTGATCACCTTTTCGGTGATCTGCATGGGCAGGCCGTGATCCTGACCGATCCGGGCCAACGCCTTGGTGTCCTTGGGAAAGCACGAGCCGCCATAGCCCGGCCCGGCATGCAGGAACTTGTTGCCGATCCGGCCATCGAGGCCGATGCCATGCGCCACCTGTTTCACATCCGCCCCCGTGCGTTCACACAGCGCCGCGATCTCGTTGATAAAGGTGATCTTGGTCGCGAGAAAGGCATTGGCCGCGTATTTGATCATCTCGGCGCTTTCCAGATCGGTGGTGACGATGGGAAAGTCGCGCAGGTAGAGCGGGCGGTAGATCTTGGCCATGACCTCTGCCGCACGCTCTGATTGCACGCCCACGACCACCCGGTCGGGCTTCATGAAATCGTCGATCGCCGCCCCCTCGCGCAGGAACTCGGGGTTTGAGGCTACGTCGAACGCAAGACCCGGGGCGGCCTTTTTCACCGCCTGTTTCACGGCGCGGTTGGTGCCCACGGGTACGGTCGATTTGGTGACGATGACCACGTAATTGCGGGCGGCGCGCGCGACCTCTTCGGCGGCGGCCATCACATATGTCAGATCCGCATGTCCGTCGCCGCGCCGCGTGGGCGTGCCTACGGCGATGAACACGGCCTCGGCCCCGTCGATGGCATGGGCGAGATCGGTGGTGAAGCTGAGCCGCCCGGCCTCGACATTTTTGGCCATCAACGCATCGAGCCCGGGCTCGAAGATCGGCACCTCACCGCGCTCCAGCCGGGCGATCTTTTCGGGGTCCTTGTCGAGGCAGATCACGTCATGCCCGAAATCCGAAAAGCAGACCCCGGAGACGAGGCCGACATAGCCTGTCCCGATCATCGCGATTTTCATGACCCCTACCCTCGCTGCCCAAACGCTTTTGATCCGGTATGCGGCGCGGGCGCGAAGCTGTCAATTGACCCGGCACATCGCTGCCGAGCGGTGTTGCAAGGATTGGACAGACGTCGCCCGCCGCGCTAAGAAGCGTTGCAGGGGCCTGCCTCCGGCACAACATTACTCTGGAGACATCACCGATGGGCACGAAACTCTTCGGCACGGATGGCGTGCGCGGACAGGCCAACACCTGGCCGATGACCGCCGATATGGCGCTGCGGCTCGGGGCGGCGGCAGGGCGTTATTTCCGGCAGGACAAGCAGGAACATCGGGTGGTGATCGGAAAGGACACGCGCCTCTCGGGTTACATGCTGGAATATGCGCTGACCGCCGGGTTCACTTCGACGGGGATGAACGTGTTCCTGCTGGGTCCGGTGCCGACGCCCGCCATCGGCTATCTCACCCACAGTCTGCGCGCCGATGTTGGGGTAATGATCTCGGCCAGCCACAACCCGGCCTATGACAACGGGATCAAACTGTTTGGTCCTGACGGTTACAAGCTGAGCGACGAGGCGGAGGCCGCCATCGAGCATCTTCTGACCGAGGGAGTGGCCCCCTCGGTGCCAAAGAATATCGGGCGCGCACGCCGGATCGACGATGCGCGCGGCCGCTATGTGGAATATGCCAAGACCACCTTTCCGCGGCATCTTCGCCTCGACGGGCTGCGCATCGTGCTGGATTGCGCCAACGGGGCGGCCTATCGCACGGGACCCGAGGTTCTGTGGGAACTCGGTGCCGAGGTGATCTCGGTGGGGGTGGAGCCTGACGGCTTCAACATCAACCTCGATTGCGGCTCGACCCGGCCCGAGGCCGCCGCACGCAAGGTGCTCGACACGCGCGCCGACCTCGGGATCTGCCTTGATGGCGATGCCGACCGCGTTGTCCTGATCGACGAACAGGGCAGGGTCGCCGATGGCGATCAGTTCATGGCGCTTATAGCCACCCGCTGGGCCCGCGAGGGGCGTCTGAAGGGCAATACGCTGGTTGCGACGGTGATGTCCAATCTGGGTCTGGAGCGGCATCTCGATGCGCAGGGCATCGCGCTCGAACGCACGCCGGTCGGCGATCGCCATGTGGTCGAGACGATGCGCGCGGGCCGGTTCAACCTCGGCGGCGAGCAATCCGGGCATATCGTGATGACCGACTATGCAACCACAGGCGACGGGCTGATCGCGGCGCTGCAATTCCTCGTGGCGATGGTCGAAACCGGGCAGGCGGCGAGCAAGCTGGCGCAGGTCTTCGAGCCGGTTCCACAGCAACTGGTGAACGTGCGCTTTGCCAAGGGCAAGGCCCCGCTGGAGACCGACGTGGTGCAACGCGCGATGACCGAGGCGGAAAAGCAACTTGGCGATGACGGGCGGCTCCTGATCCGCGAGTCGGGCACCGAGCCGCTGATCCGGGTGATGGCCGAGGCGCTCGACCCTGCCGTGCTCGAACAGGTGATGGGCAAGGTCGTGGGCGCGGTGCGGCAGGAGAGCTGAGGCGGAGTGCAGGCCACCGCAGGTTAGGCGCGGCGTGCAGCATCCGATTGCGCCCAGTCCCAATACATCTCGCGCACCCGCTCGGTCACCGGGCCGGGCTGATATTGCCGCTCTTCAAAGGCCGAGACCGGCGTGACCTTCATCATGTTGCCCGACAGGAACACCTCGTCCGCCGCCTCGAAATCGGCAAAGCTCATAACGCATTCATGCACTTGCATCCCCTCGGCGCGCATGTTCGAGATATGCCGCGCGCGGGTGATCCCGGCCAGAAACGTGCCGTTCGGCACCGGCGTGAACACCTCGCCGTCGCGCACCGCAAAGACATTCGCCGTTGCCGCCTCGGCTACATTGCCCAGGGCATCGGCCACCAGCGCATTGCCAAAGCCGCGCGCGCGCGCCTCGGCCAGCATGCGGGCATTGTTGGGGTAAAGACAGGCCGCCTTGGCATTGACCACTGCATCCTCCATCACCGGGCGGCGAAAGCGCGTGCGGCTCAGCGTGGTGGTAAAGCCGGGGGGCGCCATCGGAATTTCCTCGAGGCTGATGGCAAAGCCGGTGCCTCCGCCCTCCTTGGGCACGATCGCGGACATGCCGCCGTCGATCCCCCAATACATCGGGCGGATGTAAACGGCCGCGTCCTCGGGATAGGCGCGCAGCCCCTCGCGCACGATTTCCACCATGTCTTCGGTGCTCACCGTCGGCGTTACCATCAGCGCCGCAGCCGAGGCATTGACCCGCGCACAATGCTTGTCGAGATCGGGGATCAGCCCATGCGCATAGCGCGCCCCGTCGAACACGTTGCTGCCCAGCCACATGCCGTGATCGGCGGCCTTCATCACGGCCAGGTCGCCGTCATGCCATTGGCCATTGAAATAGGTGCGGATGTTTGTCCCGGTTGGCATATCGGTCCTCCTTGCCTCGTCCGGGTCAGACCCTAGGCCGGTCTTGCCAGAGGGTCCAGAGCGATCAGCCCCGCGCCGGGGCTTCGGCCAGCAGGCGTTCGAGATCGAGCGGCTTGTTCACCATGGCGAGGTTTCCGCTCGCGTCGCGCGGCCACTCCGCCTCCGGCTTGTCGACATATAGCTCCACGCCGTTGCGATCCGGGTCCGAGACATAGAACGCCTCGCTCACCCCGTGATCCGCCGCGCCTTCGATGGCAATGCCCGCCTCGACTACCCGCCGCAGTGCATCGGCGAGCGCGGCCCGGTCGGGGTAGAGAAACGCGGTGTGGAATAACCCGGTATGACCTTTGGGCGGTGGCGTGCCGCCCGCGCTCTCCCAGGTGTTGAGCCCGATATGATGGTGATAGCCCCCCGCCGACAGGAACGCCGCCTGCCCGCCGGAGTAATATTGCATGGGTTCGAACCCGAGCACGCCGGAATAGAATTCGATGGCGCGCTCAAGATTCGAGACCTTGAGATGCACATGGCCGATACGGGTGGCGGGGTGAACAGGGGTCATGGTGGCGTCCTTTGCTGCGTCGCCAGCAGAATGCCAATTGCGCGCGCAGCGCTCAATTCCCCGATTATGCCCAGCTTATGTGCGCGAATGCAGATACGGTCGATCCATCCTGCTTATACACCGAATGGTCCGACTGCCCCGTGCTCACACCGCCGCCTTGCGGCTCTCGTCAAGATAGATTTCGCGCAGCCGTGTCGCCACGCGCCCCGGTGTGCCGTCGCCCAGGGTTGCCCCGTCGATCTCGACCACCGGCATCACGAAGGCGCTTGCCGAGGTCACAAAGGCCTCATCCGCCGCGCGCGCCTCGTCGATGGTGAAGCTGCGCTCTTCCACCTCCATCTGCGCCTCGCGGGCAAAACGCAGGACGGCGGCGCGGGTGATCCCGTGCAGGATGTCATTCGACAGATGCCGGGTGATGATCTTGTTGCCTTTCACGATATAGGCGTTGTTCGAGGTGCCTTCGGTCACATGCCCCTCCTCGATCATCCAGGCGTCGTCACATCCGGCCTTCTTGGCCATCATCTTGCCCATCGACGGATAGAGAAGCTGCACCGTCTTGATATCGCGACGGCCCCAGCGAATATCCTCTATGCTGATGACCTTGATGCCTTTTTTCGCGGCCGGATTGTCCGCCAGACCGGGTTTGGATTGGGTGAATAGCACCAATGTAGACGCGGTCGTCTCCGCATCTGGAAAGACAAAATCACGGTCGCCAGCGCTGCCGCGCGTGACCTGCAGATAGACCAGACCGTCCTCGATTTCGTTGACACGCACCAGCTCGCGGTGGATCTCCAGCAACTCGTCAAAGGCCGCGGGCTTGTTCATGTCAAGCTCCGACAGCGACCGCTCCAGCCGCGCCAGATGGCCCGCAAAATCAATCAGCTTGCCACCCAACACGCTGGTCACCTCATAGACGCCATCGGCCATCAGGAAACCCCGGTCGAAAATCGACACGGTTGCTTCGGTCTCCGGCAGATACTCGCCGTTCACATAGACAGTGCGCATGGTTCTACCCCCACAAAGCGGCCTCGGGCGGATGCACCCCGGCGTCATCAAAAGTTAAAGCGTTGTCCCGGTCTTCGGCCAAGAGAAGCGGGCCGTCAAGGTCCGTCACCATCGCGCCCTGCGCCACCAGCACCGCAGGTGCCATGGCCAGAGAGCTGCCGACCATGCATCCCACCATGATTCCGTAACCGTCTGCCCGTGCCGCATCGCGCAGCCGCAGCGCCTCGGTCAGCCCGCCGGTCTTGTCCAGCTTGATGTTGACCACGTCGTATTTGCCCCTGAGCCCCGGCAGACTCGCCTGGTCATGGCAGGACTCGTCGGCACAGACCGGCACCGGGCGCGCCATGCCGATCAGCGCCTCATCCTCAGCTGCGGGCAAGGGCTGTTCGACTAGCGCCACGCCAAGCCGCAGCAGATGCGGCGCGAGATCGGCATAGACTTCTGCGCTCCAGCCTTCATTGGCGTCGATGATGATCCTGGCTTGCGGGGCACCGCGCCGCACTGCCTCCAGCCGGGGCATGTCGTCGGGTGTGCCCAGCTTGATCTTGAGCAGCGGACGATGCGCATGCTGCGCCGCCTGCGCCTGCATCGCCTCTGCACTGTCGAGCGACAGGGTGTAGGCGGTGATTTCCGGCCCCGGCGTGGCCAGCCCGGCCAGATCCCACACCCGGCATCCCCTTGTTTTTGCCTGCCAGTCCCATAGCGCGCAATCCACCGCGTTGCGCGCCGCCCCGGCGGGCAGCAGATCATAAAGCGCGTCGCGCGTCAGATCATTCGGCAACGCCTCGATCTGCGCCGTGACACTGTCCAGCGTCTCGTCATAGCGCGCATATGGCACGCATTCGCCCCAGCCGGTCACACCGCCCTGATGGACCCGCACGGTCAAGACCTGCGCCTCGGTCCGCGAACCCCGGCTGATGGTAAACACCTGCGCCAGCCGAAACACATCGCGCGTCACAGAAATCTCCACGCGCATTCCCCTTTCATCGTTCCCAGAATACTCCCGCTGGGGGGTATTCTCTTTGTGTCATACGTTTTCACCAAGTGCCATCGGAATAAATTTTCCTTAAATATCGGCGTGTTAAGATTTCACAGCGTCCCGGAATGAACCGTGCAGCGTCAAGCCGGAACGTATATAACAAAGAGGAGCATTGCCAAGTTATTCGCCCTAGCGCCAAAAACTTGGCGATGCCAGCCTGAGGCATGTGGATGCCTCCATGTGGCGGCATCCACACCACCAAGTTTTGCCTACTCCCCATACCTGTACTGAGGCGCATGACAAAACCCAAGCAATCTGCTGCCTTCAAAGGCCATCGTTTCCTGCCTGAAATCATCTCCTACGCCGTTTTGGCGTACCATATTTCAGACGGCATGTACTATTTCAGAAATCAATGCGGCAGTATTTTTGACGTTGAACTTTCGCATGAGGCGGGCACGATGCACCTCGACAGTACGGTGAGATATCCCCAGAGCTATGCCGATTTCACGCGATGTGCTGCCATTGACCAAATGGTGCGTCACCTCGCGTTCGCGTGGGCTTAGATTTACGGAGCGATAGGATTTGCTTGCGATCTGTTCAAAGCTCCAGATCATCAGCGCGAAGGGATCCTTGGGGGTCAGGGTCATTCCCTTGGCGCGAACCCAGAAAATTTTCTTATCACAGGCCTGCATGAAGCGTTCATCTTCATAATAGCTATCGCCAGTCGCGCGCATGCGCGTTTCGCATTTTTCACCGATCTGGGTGAAATCGGCGGTTGAGGGGTATAGCTTCTGCACCGAGCGATTTGCCAATTTGTCACGGCTGTAACCGAACAGACGTTCAATGGCTTTGTTTGCTTCAATGATACGGCGATGGCGCACGACGATTTGCGCCACCGGAGATTCCAGAAAGCCGAGCATTGCCGCCTTTTGCGGTGTCGATGTGTCAGTCATGAATGCTTAACCACTTGGGTATTTACGTATAGCCACGTACCACAATACGTGATTCTACCAATAGCGCCATACGGTTTCAGTGTTATTTTGGCCTGATAACCTGGGGAGAGCGACATGAGCACTGGAATTTCCATCGTAGGTAGCGGCCACACTAAATTCGGCCGGTTGCAGGAAAACCTCGAAGATCTGATCGTCGCGGCGACGCGCGAGGCAGTCGAGGAAGCCGGCATTGATCCCGCCGCTATCGACGCCGTGTTTCTAGGGCATTTCAACTCGGGTATGGTGTCTGACGGATTTGCATCCTCGTTGATCCATCAGGCCTATCCGCAATTGCGCTTCAAGCCGGGGATGCGCGCGGAAAACGCCTGTGCTTCGGGGTCAGCGGCGATCCATGCGGGGATAAACGCGATTCAGGCGGGCAAGGCGCGCACGGTGCTGATCGTAGGGGCCGAGAAAATGACCAGCCGTTCGACACGTGAAGTGACCGAGGCCTTGGCCGGTGCAGGCTATCAGAACGACCCGGCCGAGGCAGCGCTGAGCTTTCCGCAGGTGTTCGGCGTGGCGGCCCGCGACTACGAGGCACGCCATTCCAGCCCGCTGGATGCGATGGCACGTATCGCGGTCAAGAACCACGCCAATGCGATTGCCAATCCGCTGGCCCATATGCACAAGGAGTTTACCTTTGAGCATTGCAGCACGGTGTCCAACTCCAACCCCGAGATCGCGCCGCCACTGCGACTGACCGATTGTTCGCTGGTGACTGATGGTGCCGCCGCGCTGGTGCTGACGACCGACGAAAATGCTGCAAACTTCCCGAAATCTGTTGGTCTGCGCGCTGCTGTGCATGTGAGTGATTTCCTGCCAATGGCGCGCCGCGATTTCCTGGCTTTCGAAGGCCCGGAGCGGGCCTTTGCCGAAGCGTTCGAAACCGCTGGTGTGGCGCTTGCTGACATTGATTTTGCTGAGGTTCATGACTGCTTCACCATTGCCGAATTGCTGACCTATGAGGCCATGGGGCTAACGCCGAAAGGGCAGGGGGCACGCGCGATCGAAGAGGGGACAGTCTGTCGCGACGGGGCCCTTCCGGTGAACCTGTCCGGTGGTCTCAAGGCCAAGGGACATCCGGTCGGCGCCACCGGCGTCTCCATGCATGCACTGGCCTATCGGCAATTGACGGATCAGGCCGGAGATATGCAGAAATCAGGCGCCGCTCTGGGGCTGGTCTTCAATATGGGCGGATCGGCGGTGGCAAACTATGTGTCAGTTCTCGAAGCTCGAAAGGGCTGAGGCGCAATGAACATCGCAAGCTGGCTCTATCAGACAGCGCGAGCCCGTCCGGATGCACCGGCAATCCGGTTCGGCACCGAGTTGCACGCGACCTATGGCGACTTTGCAAGGCGCAGTGCGAGCATGGGGCGCTATCTGGCTGAGGTGCTCAAGGTCGACAGAGGTGACCGGGTTGCACTTTTCATGCACAACTGCCCGGAATATCTGGAAATTCTTCACGCGGTGCTCTGGATCGGGGCGATCGTTGTGCCTATCAATCACAAATTACATCCGCGTGAGGCCGCGTGGATCATCGGCAATGCCGACGCCAAGGTCGCGATCACCGAGACCGGCGAGATTTATCCTGTTGCGGGCGATCTCGAAGGTGAGTGCATCGAATGCGGTATCCACGATTGCGGTCTTGTCAGGGCCACGAAGGATGACGCGTTGATGACGCCCCCCGTTGAAACAGCCGCCGACGATGTCGCATGGTTGTTCTACACCTCCGGCACGACCGGCCGGCCCAAAGGGGTTATGGCAACCCATCGCAATCTCATGGCAATGTCGCTGGCCTATGCGATGGATGTGGATGCTGTATCGGCGAAGGATAATTCGCTTTACGCCGCGCCGATGTCGCACGGCGCGGGGCTGTATCATTTTCCTATCCTGCGGGCAGGGGGCTGCCATGTCATACCACGTTCCTGTGGGTTCGACCCCACAGAAATTGCCGGGCTGGCGCAGGATCTAGGTAATCTCGTGTTCTTCGCCGCGCCCACCATGGTCAAGCGCCAGATCGCCCATGCCGCCGAAACCGGGTATGACGGCACCGGCATCAAGACGATCATCTATGGCGGTGGTCCGATGTACCTGTCCGATATTGATGAGGCGCTGAGCCGCTTTGGCCCGCGTTTCGTCCAGATCTACGGTCAGGGTGAAAGCCCGATGACGATCACCGTGCTACCGCGCGATCTGGTGGCCGATAGAACGCATCCCAACGCAAGTGCGCGGCGGGTCTCGGTCGGATTTGCACAGGCCGGCGTTATGGTGCGCGTGGTGGACGAGAAAATGCGCGACATGCCTGTCGGCGAGGTAGGCGAGATTGTGCTCGCGGGCGATACGCTGATGAAAGGCTATTGGCGCAATCCCGAGGCCACCGCCGACGCGATCGTGGACGGCTGGCTTCGCACCGGCGATCTGGGGTCGATGGATCCGGACGGATTTGTGACCCTGACCGACCGCTCCAAGGATGTCATCATTTCCGGTGGCACCAACATCTATCCCCGCGAGGTCGAAGAAACGCTTTTGGCCCATGATCAGGTTTTCGAGGTTTCCGTGATTGGAATGCCGAGTGCAGAATGGGGTGAAGACGTGATCGCCTTTGTCGTGCTGCGCGAGGGTGCATCCTGCGACACCGCAGAACTGGATAACTGGTGCAAGAGCCGGATGGCCTCGTTCAAGAAGCCAAAACACTATTATTTCGAGCAGGACTTGCCCAAGAATAGCTACGGGAAAGTCCTGAAAACCAGTCTGCGGGAACGTGCCGCTCAACTTCGGAGGTGAGTAGTCGGCATGAGCCTGCAGCAACAACAGGGCCAATCCCGAAACTAGGGGGCCCAAAAAAAGGGAGAGAGACATGAAACGCAGAACATTTATCAAGTCGGGCGCCGCCGCCGCGTCGGGGGCTTTTATCATGGGGACGCCGTCACTTGTGCTGGCGGACACATCGTTGAAATTTGACAGCTATGTGTCGGAAACTGCCGGTCCGTCCTGGATCGACCGTTGGTATCTCGACGAACTGGAAAAGCGCACCGAGGGTGAAGTGAATATCCGCCAATACTGGTCCGGATCGCTCAACAAGGTCGGCGAGCACCTTGCCGCCTCGCGTGATGGCACGTCGGAAATGACCTTGATTTCGCCCGGTTATTATCAGGCCGAACTGCCGGTGACGCGCGGTCTGGAATGGTATTTCCGTATGAACCGCGCCGATGCGCTGCAACAGGTCTGCCGAGATATTTATGAGCAGTTCGACCCCCTGCGCGCCGAATGGGAGGAACGCCACCGCTCGAAGGTGTTGTATTGGACCAATTGGAACTATGCGCCAATGATCCTGCGCGAACCCATCAATTCCATCGAAGATATCAAAGGCAAACGCATCCGCGCCTATGGCGTGTCCGCCGATGTGGTCGAGGCGCTTGGCGGCACCGCGATCCCGATGGCAGCCCCAGAGGTCTATCAGGCACTGGAGCGCGGTATTCTCGACGGGGTCTATGGTTTTGATTTCGTAACCGCAATCGCCTACAAACTGCACGAAACCGCGCCGGAATTCTATGATATCGGCGATGGTCCGCACGCGCCTGCTACCACGATCATGAACAAGCAGGTCTATGACGGATTGCCCGAGGATGTGCGTAAGGTTTCTGACGGTATCGTAGACGAAATCTATGGCGGCAAGTTCAGCGCCATCTACGAAGAGGTTCTGGCGAGATACGTCAAGATCGCCGAGTCCGAGGGCGTGACACTGCACACTATCCCGGACGATCAGAAGGCCATGGCCAAAGACCTTGTGCAGCCTGCACAGGTCAACGCATGGTTGGACGGTCCGGCCAAACAGGCGGGCATCGATGGCGAAAAAATGCAATCTCTGATCGACGATGCCATCGCCAAACACGACGCAAAGGGCACGCTGAAACGTCCCTATGAAATCAGCCAAGCGTCCTGATGGATAGTGGCGATCGCACCAAGCGAAGGACTGGATAATGCAGTTTTTGAACAGGATCCTTAAATTAGTGTCCGACGTGCTGGGTGCGGTCGCCATGCTGTTTCTTGCGTTTTTGATGTTTGGGATCACGCTGGACATAATTACCCGCGCCATAACCGGCAGCCCGATTTCCGGCGTGTTCGAGTTCACCGAACTTGCTTTGGTGATGATCGTGTTTTTCGGGGCGGGTTGGACGCAACGGGATGATGCGCATATCCGCGTGACCGTACTGACCGACAAACTATCCCGACCCGTCCGCGTCTGGGTTGTCGGTATTGGCTGGGGTCTTGGCGCATTGGGGTTGTTGTTGTTGGCAATTCCGGCGACGAACGAGGCGATCTATTCCATTTCAATCCGCGAATTTCGCTGGGGTTATGTCAAGATCCCGATCTGGTGGACCAAGGCCAGCATGGCGGCCGGCCTGTGGCTTGCCTGCATTCAGATGGCGATCCATTCCATTCAGATCCTCCTCTTCGGTGAGCCGGGCAAACAAGCCAGCGCCGGAACCGGCCCCAATTGACCTAAGGAAAAACAATGGATCTCAATCTCGCCCCGTATATCGCCGTGGCAATGATCTTTTTGCTGATGGCCTTTGGCACGCCGGTCTTTGCCGCACTGGCCCTGTCGGGCGCAGCGGGGATCATTATGGTCGAAGATCTGCACTTTCTGATGACCCGGCTCAAGTCGATCTCCTATTCGACAACTGCGGTTTACACCCTGACAATTATTCCGTTGTTCATCCTCATGGGCAGCTTTGCGCAACACGCCCAAGTCGGAAAGAAACTGTTTGACGTGGCCAGTCGGTGGGTCGGGCATCTTCCGGGCGGACTGGCGATGGCGGCGATTCTGACCAGCGCGGGTTTTGCCGCGACATCCGGCTCCAGCGTGGCGACGGCCGCGACGGTTGGTTCGGTGGCGATTCCGGAAATGAAAAAAGCTGGATATGCTGGCAGCCTGTCGGCAGGGGCTGTGGCTGCGGGTGGGGTTCTGGGGGTTCTCATTCCGCCCAGTGTCTTGTTGATCTTTTATGCCGCGCTGACCGAAACCTCGGCGGGTAAGATGCTGATCGCGGGCTTTCTGCCCGGCCTGCTTACGATGGTCGTATTCATGATCGGCATCTATTTCATCGCCGGGCGCGGCGCGGCGCGCAAAGCGGTGTCGCCGCGCGCACCCTGGGGGGTTGCCATCCGCGAAACCGGCAAGGCATGGCAGGTGGCCGTGCTTTTCCTGGTGGTCATGGGGGGGATATATCTGGGCCTCGTCACCCCGACCGAAGCGGGCGCGTTGGGGGCTTTCGTCGCATTCCTCATGCTGCTCACGCATCGCGCAAGTTGGCCCGGCCTGATGGGCCGGATCGTCGATAGTTTCCGTTCGACCATCGACACGACGGTGATGATCCTGTTCACAATGATCGGCGCCGCTATCTTCAGCTATTTCCTGACGCTGATCCAGGTGCCCAACCAACTGGCGGAGGCGGTCGTTCAATCCGGCCTGCAACCCTATCTGATCGTTGCGATGCTGCTGATGGTTTTCGTGCCAATGGGCATGTTTCTCGATGCGTTCTCGATGATGGCGATCACGATCCCGATCATGTTCCCGGCGGTGCAGTCGCTGGGCTTCGATCCGATCTGGTTCGGCATCCTGACGGTCAAGATGTGCGAGATCGGGCTGATCACACCACCTGTCGGGCTGAACGTCTATGTCATTGCAGGGATCGACCGGGAAACGCCATTGCCCGAAATTTTCAAAGGGGCGTCTTGGTTTGTCCTGATGGAGATTATCACGATTGCGATCCTTTTTGCATTCCCGGCGATAATCACGTGGCTCCCCCGGATAATGACTTCGTAGCCCGATAAAAAAGGGAAATCCGATGGCCTCATTCGAATAAGGGGCTGCCAGGATGGTTCTATTGCAAGTTTTGTAGGTGTTTTAGTACGTTCGGCGGCCCGTCGCGATCCTGAATCCCGACGCTGTGGACCTCGAACCCGACCAGAAATCCGCTCGTATCGGTGACGATATGGCGCTTGCGCCTCTTGACCCTCTTTCCGGCATCATATCCGTTAAGCCCGCCGCCCTCCATGGTTTTTATGGGAGCTGTCATGGGAAGAAAGTGCCGTCCCGATCTTTATCACCTCGGTAGAGGCCGTCACCCTGCCCCGCCTCATGTGGCAGGGGCTGCGGGATAATATCGACCCGGTCATCGCGGCCATTTCCGCGGTGCTGATCGTGGCGACAGTGGTGATAGGCCGCGCAGTGATCACGACACTCAAACACCGCAAAGCCTGAAGAAGAGAGCGCCGCACCTTTCCCATTGGTTTTTCGAAATTGACCGACGCGCGGCCCACAAATGGCAAAGCCCGCTACTTTGAGTAGCGGGCCAGCGTGCCGACAAATGGATTTGCCGCCTCTGATTACACCACAGGCACGCAGTCGGAGGTATCCATGGTCTGAACCGGATCGTTCGGGCCGCATTCCTCCCCGCTGACAGGGTAATGATGGCTATCGGTGCATCCTGCGATAGCTGACAGCATCCCGACAAGCGCGAGGGCGATAAGGTTTTTCATCTGTGTCTCCTTGGTTTTGAATCATGGCGCAGTTCTTGGCCGTTGGTTGCAATATACTCCCATTCACCGCTGCATGATTGACACAGGTCAAGTTCACCGATTTTTCAGGCCGACATCGTTTGACGAAACCGCAGCAGCACCACGGCGAACAACACCCGCCAACATCTTCCGACCAAAGCGCCACCGCCTTTCCGCAACATCCTACCGCCGATCTCAGGCTGACGCGTTTAGCCTGTAAACAACTATGCGGCGGAAATGGCTGCCTGAACGGCGCGCGGATCCTGGTCACGTCGCTACAAAACGACCTGACAAAGCCTGATGACAAGTTCTGGCAAAAACTCCCCTAACGCATTAGCCTTCAATCATGGAATTCCGCCATCTTCAAACGTTCGTCGCCATCGCTGAAACAGGGAGTTTTTCCTTGGCAGCCGAACAACTGAGTATGTCTCAGTCAGCGGTCAGCCAGACCATTCGGCGACTGGAAGAAGAGTTGAAGGAGCCTCTATTTGTTCGTAATGCACGCCACTGTGAGATTACTGAGGCTGGGAAGAACCTGCTTCCCCAAGCGCAAAGCCTGTTACGTCAGCGACAATCTCTTATGCCGGCAGGCAATCTGTCTCCAGAAGAGTACCACGGCCGAATTCGTGTCGGAACCAGCACGTCCGGCACGTCGTTCATATGGGCAAGGCTTTATCAGGCGTTCGGACGCATGTATCCGAACATTAGGCTCGATATTCGGACGACAACCCATACCGAACGCACAGCAGAGGACATCCTTAGCGGCGCTCTGGATATCGGCTTTCTCCCCATCCCATATGCGCATCGCAGCCCCAGAATAGAGCAGGTGGTGTTAGGCAGTCACCGCACCTTAATCGTGGCTCACCCGAACCATCCCTTGGCAGGGGTAAAAGGGGTGAAACCGAAGGATATCGCGCGCGAACGATTCATCCTGTACGAGCGTGGGATCAATTTCCGTTCAATTAGCGACCACTTCTTTGCACTGCACGGAATCACCCCTGATATCGTTGGTCAGAGCAACGACACGCATTTGATCCGCACCTTGTGCGAAATCGAAAGTGGCATTGCGTTTCTTGGCGATTGGGCCGTTGTGGACCTGTTGGAGCAAGGCAGGCTTGTCGCTTTGGATATCGACACAAACAACCTTTCCGAACAATTAGGCGCTGCGTTCGTCCCAGAACGGATGACACGTGCCGCCCGTCTGCTACTGCAATTTGCCCGCAAACGCACTGATCTTTTACCTGACGTGGTCTTACAATCCTTGCCCGAAGGCTGGATGCATTATTCGGAAATTGATAGCCCCTAGGGGCAAGCGCCTGTTCGGGCTTCCCGATCCATAAAATCCGCCCATCGTTGATAGCGACCGAACATCTCGGAATAGAGGTCAGTCTTTTCCAAATCAGGCCGGATCGTTGTCCGCGCGGAGACCTCAGGGATACCAGTCGGTCCGCACTTGGCCCACATCGCGATAAACGCGGCACCCAGAGCCGATTCAGCATGGTCGACTGTTTCAAGCGGACGCCCTAGGACGTCCGCGAGGATCTGCGGCCAGATTTTCCCGCGTGTCACGCCGCCCGCCACTCTGGCCGTAACGTCATGGGCCAGGTCAAGTTCCAGGCGCTGAATGCAATCCCGGAGCGAGAACGCGACCCCCTCCATGACTGCCCGAATGAAATGGCCTATATCATGTCGAGTATGAATACCTGAGAAACTTCCTCGCATATCGGGATTCCAATACGGGGCTCTTTCACCTTGCAGGTACGGGTGAAACAATAAGCCATCTGCACCCGCCGGCGCTGCCTTGACCATCGCGTCAACCTCGGAATGGTCTAACCCGCCGGCGAGCTGGCGCACCCATTGAAGGGCAACCGCCCCCGCATTCGTCCCGGCCTGATAATAATGGCCCGGCATTACAGCGTGCGGGTAATTCAGCACGCCTTGTTTGAAGACAGGCTTTCCGGGGGCCAGAATTGCAGCCGATGATCCGACGCGAATGACCGCAGGCGGGGCAACTGCCCGACCGGCACAGACTACGATTTCTGCGGCGCTATCTAGCGCACCGCTGATCACCGCGACGCCCTTAGGCAAGCCAAAGCTCTTCGCACCATCGCCAGTCTTTCCGACACACGTCGTAGAATCTACAACTTCGGGAAGAGCTTCCGGCGATAGGCCTGCAAGTACGCATAGTTCGAGATCCCAGCGTCGCTCACCGACATCATAAAGCAAGGTCGCGACTGCAGACGTCAAATCCATTTGATGCTGTCCCGTCAGCAGATAGATAAGGTAGTCTTTAGAAGACAATAAGGAAACTGTGCGTGCCAAGGATTCAGGTTCGTTCCCAGCCACCCAAGCAAGCTGAGGCAACGTCCAGGTGCAAGACGGCTGGTTCAAGGTAACCTGGCGTATCTTCGGGCCGTGATTGGCAATCAGCCAGTCGACCTCGACTGTACTACGCTGATCGCTCCACAAGATCGCCGGGCGCACCACCTGACCGTCTGCATCGAGCAGTACCGGCGAATGAGCTGCGGAACAAAAGCCGATCGCGACCAGATGCTCCATGTACTGCGATGCTTTGGCATATAGCTCGGCAACGGTCGCGGTCATCGCCGTGAGCCAGTCGGCGGGGTCCTGCTCGGACCAGCCGATTTGAGGCCGTAAGGTTGGATAATGCGCGGACGTTTCAGCAAGCACGGCACCGTGCCTGTCAGTCAAAACCGCTTTAAGGCTGCTGGTCCCGAGATCAAGGCCAAGGAAACAATCGTTATCGGCCATTGTTCAGTTCGCGCTCGGCAAGGTGTTAAGCGCACCCAGTGCAGCCTTCATACCGTGTTGAAGCGCCACAAGGTCGGTGGTGGCAGAAATCACACTGAGGCCATTCGGCACCAGCGCCAAAGCAGCTTCCCAATCGGTTGTCTGAAGTGCGCCGAATTTGCCGTGACGCTTGCATGCCGCCAGAATCGCATCAACATGGGTTGCCATTTCTGGCGACGTCAACTTAGGCGAAATCCCGCAAGACACACTTAGATCTGATGGGCCGATAAAAGCCATATCTATTCCTTCGACCGACAGGATGTCATCCAGAGCATCCAGTGCTGCTTCAGTCTCGATCTGGACCCCAATCAGGAGGTCGGCGTTAGCTTGCGGCAGGTACTCTGCGGGGTTGACGCGCGAAAAACGGGTGTGGGCGCGTGACATGCTGACACCGCGAGAACCCGATGGTGCGTAGTGACAGAAATCAACGATGGAGCGCGCATCATCAGCAGTTTCTACACGCGGCACGAGCACGCCTGCGGCGCCCAGTTCAAGCGGCGTCAGAAAGGCGTCGCGCCTGATTTCCGGTACCCGGACAATGGGCTGACACCGCCCGTTGCGAAAGCCTGCCATAAGCGAAGCCAGCATGTCCGGACCATAGCTACCATGTTCTTGATCCAGAATTGCAAAATCCATTCCGATTGAGTCTAGGAGCGCGCCTAGGAACGGAGTTTTCAATTCCGAAACCATGAGGCCGCGCAATACCGATCCGGCACTAAGAGCCGGTTTCATCCAGGCAGGAGAGATAGTCATGATATCTACTTTCGATTAGTCAAAAAGGACGCTGGGCAACCACAGCGAAAGGGCAGGGAAGGCGGACACCAATACGAGGACGCCGATGAGCAGCCCCAAGAAGGGCCACATCGCTTTGAAGACCTCTTCGAGTCTGATCTTTTCCATTCCGCAGATGGCAAAGAGCAATCCTCCCACAGGTGGCGTTGCCAGCCCGATCATGCAGTTTAGGACAACAATCATGCCGAACTGGATCGGATCGATCCCGATCATGTTGGCCAATGGCATCACGATAGGCACGAACAGCATGATGTTAACGTTCGGGTCCGAAATGCAGCCAAGTAAGAGGAACAGCACGTTAATGGCCACCAAGATGAATATTGGGCTTTCTGAAATTGATGTGACCCAAACGGCGAAATGCTGCGATACGCCTTCGGCGGTGAGGGCAAACCCAAAAACTTTGGCGGCGGGCAACAAGATAAGAATCGGGCCACAGGTCACAAAGACCGAGCGCATGCAGTCGACAAAATCTTTCAGCCCCAAGGCTCGGTAAACAAAGATCCCGAGTGCTAGTGCATAGAGCACGGCTACGGCGGCGGCTTCGGTAATCGTAACGACGCCCAGGTAAATGCTGGCTAACAGGATGACAGGCGTCATCAGCGGCAGAAATCCCGCGATCAGGGCAGCGACCAGCTGGGCGAAGTTAGCACGCTGGTCCATGGGATAGCCTCGGCGGCGCGACGTGACGTAGACATACCCAAAGATCGCTACGGCGATCATCAACCCCGGTATTGCGCCTGCAAAAAAGAGCTTTGCAATCGACGCACCCGAGACCATCGAGAAGACGATCATCGGAATCGATGGCGGAATGATCGGACCGATTACCGCGCTGGAGACTGTCACTGCAGCACTATAAGGCGCAGGATATCCTTGGTTGACCATTGCTCGATAGCTAAGGCGGCCAATCCCGCCGACATCTGCCACCGCGGACCCGGACATGCCTGAAAATACCACGGAAGTGACAGTGTTCACATGGCCCAGCCCACCATGAATACCGCCAACCATCGCTTGGGCAAAGTCAAAGATCCGTTGCGCAACGGATGTGCGGGCCATCACTTCCGAGGCGAGGATGAACAAGGGGATAGCCAACAAAACAAAGAAATCTAACCCGGCAAAAAGCTGGAGTGATAGAAAGGATAGGTCGAACCCGCTGTATAGAACGTAAGCCCAAGCAGCGATGATCATTGCGAATGCGACAGGCATCCCGAGCAGAAACAATACGGTGAAACCAACAAGCAAAATTGCCAGGCTCATGCCGATGCCTCCCGGTAGGCCGCGTAGTGGCGGCGAATAAGCGAAGCAAGGTGAACGAGACAGATTACCATTGTGATCGGCAGGATCGAATATGGGATTGCCTCGGGCATCCTAAGAGATGGCGTGGTCCGCAGCTTGCCTAACAAGCGGATGCTGGGGATCACCATTGAGACGAAGAAAACGACAAGTACCATGTCATTGAAAAGCTTGGCGCCAGCCTGCGCTTTCAGTGGTAAGAGATTGACAGCAAAGTCGACGCGTAGATGTTTCTCTTCGCCTAGCAAGTGGGCGCAGGATAGGAAGCCCGCCCAGACAAAGAGATAGTTGGACACTTCTTCGACCCAAGGAACAGCCGAGTTGAAGGCGTAGCGCATCACAATATTGATGCACAGAAGCGAGAACATGGCGAATAAGCAAAAGCTGCCGATCCCCACTTCCAAAGATTTAAGCAGACGGGTCATTATCACATCTCCATCCACCTATCCCGCGATTGCGGGATAGGTGGATTAATTCAGACTGTTTATTCGACTGCTTGGATCTGGTCGTAGAGTTCCTGAAACTCTGGGTACTTGGCCATCACTAGCGGCACCCGATCCACGAACGGCTGCTTGTCCACTTCAACTACCTGCATACCGTGCTCAGTAACGAGTGTATCCAATAGATCTGAAGTGGTCCCAGAAAACTGGACAGTCGGCTAAGGTGTATCCCAAACCTTTGAAGGGATACGAGAATGGCGAAGCGCCGGAACTTTACAGACCAGTTTAAGGCCAAGGTGGCGTTGGAAGCGCTACGTGGTGACAAGACCGTGCAGGAGATCGCGGC
>NZ_BDIY01000004.1 GCF_002072155.1 Roseovarius sp. A-2
TCGAAGCAAAACCAACCGGAAGCGCCAATCTACCTAGCGCAACCCGCCAATCATACCTCAGATATTTCTAACCGCTTCCCCTCTCAAGACATCCGCCTCAGTCCGGTCCGCGTCCCAGAAGCACATCGGCGCCGCCGGTGAAGGGGCTTTTACGGTTAGCCCCAAAGAGTCGCAAGAGGTTTTTTTGCCTTTCGTCATGTTTTTTTCACAGAAGCGGATTTTGACCTGATTTTAAGAGGTTAAGGGAAATTAACGTCGATTTCAAAGCGGCGAGCGCAACTTTATTTCGGGAGAGATTTCACCGCCATTTCTACATATAGGGTTATCCACAGCGTTATCCCCAACAGAGCGTGATTTGCCCCGGATTCCCGGCAAGATTTCTGCTCATGCCGACCGATTCACGCGCGCTGAGCCCGCCGCTTTGCCCGCAGACGCAGCGCCAGTAGCCCCAGAATCACCATCAGATAGATCAGCGGCTCGATCTGAAACCCCTTGCTCAGCCAGATGAAATGCACCGCACCCAGCACCGCCACCGCGTAAGTCAGCTTGTGCAGTTGCCGCCACCGTGGCCCAAGACGGCGCAGCGACCGGTCATTCGAGGTCAGAGCCAGCGGAATCGTCAACAGAAACGCGGTGAACCCCACCGTCACATAGGGCCGTTTGACGATATCGGCCCAGATCTGCGCCGGGATCTGTACGTCGAGCACCAGCCAGACCAGCAGATGCAGTCCCACATAGGTAAATGCCAGCAGACCGATCGCCCGGCGAAACCGGATCAGGTTGATGCCCAGGACCCGCCTCAGCGGCGTGATGCAGAGGCCCAGCACCAGAAGCTGTAACGCAACCTCCCCCAGTTCCCGCTCCAACGCCTTGATCGGCTCTGCGCCGAGCCCCCCTGTCAGGCCGAGCCAGAATGTCCAGACCGCAGGCACCAACAGAACGAGCCACACCGACCAGACCGGCACGCGCCGCGCCACGGCGTTGATCCGGTCCGCCATCATCAGAATTTCTTGGTCAGGTCCATGCCCTCATAGAGCGCCGCCACCTCTTCGCCGTAGCCGTTGAACATCTGCGTCGGAATGCGCGGCGAGAACAGCCCGCCGCCGATGCGACGCTCGGTGGCCTGTGACCAGCGCGGATGATCCACCTCGGGATTCACGTTGGAATAGAACCCGTATTCGCGGACATTGGCCTTGTTCCAGCTGGTCGGCGGCTCTGCGTCGGTGAGGGTGATCCGGACCACCGACTTAATCGACTTGAAGCCGTATTTCCACGGCACGATCAGGCGCAGCGGCGCGCCGTTCTGGTTGGGGATGGCGCGGCCATAGATACCCGTCGCCATGATCGTCAGCGGGTGCATCGCCTCATCGAGCCGCAGGCCTTCGACATAGGGCCAGTCAAGCACCGGGTAGGCAACGCCGGGCATTTCCTCGGGGCGCAGCGCGGTCTCAAGGGCCACGTATTTCGCGCCAGATTGCACACCGGCAAGGTTCAGCAGATCCGCCAACTCAAAGCCGTTCCACGGCACCACCATCGACCACGCCTCTACACAGCGGAACCTGTAGAGCCGCTCCTCGACCGTCATCTTCGCCATGATCTCGTCAAAGGCGTAATCGCCGGGCTTGTCCACCAGCCCGTCGATGCGCACGCTCCAGGGCTCGATGGTCAGCGCGTCGGCATAGCGGGCCGGGTCGCCCTTGTCGGTGCCGAACTCGTAATAGTTGTTGTAGCTGGTGATATCCTCCCAGGTATTGGGCTCCAGCGCACCGTTCTGCGCCTGCGCCCCCCCGGCCCCGCCGATGAGGCCAAGGCCCGCCGCCCCCGCGATCATCTGTCGGCGGTTGAGATAGACGCCCTCGGGGGTCACGTCACGCTCGCGTAGCGTATTTGTCCAACGGTTGGCCATGTCGTCCTCCTGATCTGTCCTTCACCATATAGAGACAGTCGCGCATCATGCCAGCCAAGGGTTTCAGATCACCAGATCACAAGCCCGCGTCCGGGTTGTAGCTTGGCCGGATCTTGTTGAAGGGAATCGAGGTGCCATCGGCCTGCACCAGCCGCACATGCCGCCGCCGCATCAGCCTCGGTTCGGCCACGCCCACGGAATGCGCGATCATCTCGACCTCCTTGATCACTGATTGCGCGTAGTTGGCGACCTTGAGATACTTGTCCTCGACAACCAGCCCGCGTTGCAGGTACGGATCGTGGGTGGTGATGCCGGTGGGGCAGGTGTTGCGATTGCATTTCAGCGCCTGGATACAGCCCAGCGAGAACATGAAGCCGCGCGCCGAGGTGACGAAATCCGCCCCCGCACAGAGCGCCCATGCCACGTCACCGGGGTTGATCAGCTTGCCGCTCGCGATCATGCGGATCCGCTCCTTGAGCCCGTAGCGGTCACGCAAATCCACCATGCGCGGCAGGGCGTCGCGGATCGGCATGCCGACCAGATCCATCAACGGCATGGGTGCCGCCCCGGTGCCGCCCTCGCCGCCGTCAATGGTGATGAAATCGGGCGCGCAGTCAGTACCGCGCGCGACGATCAATTCAAACATCGCCTCCCACGCCTCCGACGATCCGACGACCGTCTTGAAGCCGACAGGACGGCCCGTCACCTCGCGGATATGCACGATCATGTCGAGCAACTCGCCGAAATCGTTGATCTCGGCGTGGCGATTGGGCGAAATGCTGTCCTTGCCGATCTCGATGCCACGGATCTCGGCGATCTCGGAATTGACCTTCTCGCCGGGAAGGATACCGCCCTTGCCGGGTTTGGCCCCCTGCGCCAACTTCAACTCGAACATCTTGATACACGGATTATCGGACACCTCGCGCAGCCGGTCATCGCTCAGCATGCCCTGTGCATCGCGCACGCCATATTTGGCCGTGCCGATCTGATAGACCAGATCGCAGCCCCCCTTGAGATGAAACGAGCTGACCCCGCCTTCGCCGGTATTGAGCCAGATGCCCGCCTTGGCCGCGCCCCGGCTCAATGCCTCGACCGCCGGGCGCGAGATCGCGCCATAGCTCATGCCCGAGACATTGAAGATCGACTTGGCCTTGTAGGGAATGGCCGCCGTCGGCCCGATTTCCATCGGGGCCGTCGCCGCGAATTGACCGTCGAGCGGCGGAAAGGCGGCAGGCACGAAAATCGGCGTGCCCGGCACCCCGAGATTGCGGGTCGAACCAAAGGCGATGGTATTGCCCTTGCCCCTGGTCGCGTGGCTGACCCAATCGCGCTGCGCGCGGTTGAACGGCATCTCCTCGCGGTCCATGGCAAAGAAATATTGCCGAAAGAATTCGCCCAGCTTGGTGAACAGCCCGCGAAACCGCCCGATCACCGGGTAATTGCGCCGGATCGCGTCGCCGGGCTGCGTCTTGTCGAGGATGTAGAAAAGCACCGCGACAAAGACCACGGCCCCCAGAAGCAAAACGAACAAAAGCGCCAGAACCTCGAGGATCTGCGTCACATACCCCATTTGAAAATCTCCAATGATCCAATATCCCGCAGGCGGGCTGTTACCTCGCAAACTGCGCTTTTCGCGGAGGGCAGGCAAGCAGCGAAATCACGAGGCACGGGCCTGTGACAAAGCGTTATCACGCCATTCGGGCCAATTGCCCGCGGGCGGTGCAATGGCAGGACAGCCCGTTTGAAACGCCCCTGAAACACAGGCGATTCTCCGCAAGAACACAAAAACGTGACTGGATGTTACAAAGCAGCTTAGCTTAGCGAAACGCCCGCTTTCGTCAAATCGCATCGGCGGAAATCCCCTGTGAACCGACCGCACATTCGGCGCGTAAGTCCTGCCATGATGCCACGCAGGCATCACTTGAAACTGTTGCTCAAAAGGAGACTACACAGATGTTTCGCAGAACCTATCTCGCCCTGACCGCAGCCACCCTGATGGCAGGCCCCGCCTTCGCCGATGACCACTCCAAGGACATCGTCGACATCGCCGCAGGCAATGATAACTTCTCGACCCTCGTCGCCGCCGTGCAGGCCGCAAACCTTGTCGAGACGCTCAAGGGCAAAGGCCCGTTCACCGTCTTCGCTCCGACCAACGAGGCCTTCGCGGCGCTGCCCGAAGGCACGGTCGAAGACCTGCTCAAGCCCGAGAACAAGGACAAGTTGACCGCGATCCTCACCTACCATGTGGTGCCGGCCAAGGTCATGTCGGGCGACCTCAGCGACGGCATGATTGCCGCCACCGTGCAGGGCGGTGAGGTCACCATCGGCACCGAGGGCGGTGTAACCGTCGATGGCGTCAACGTGGTGCAGGCCGATATCGAGGCCAGCAACGGTGTCATTCACGTCATCGACGGGGTGATCATGCCGAAGTAAGCGTGCAGCGCACTCAAACCGGGGGGCGGCTCACAGGGGTCGCCCCTTTTGTTTTCGGCAATCCCACCACATCGCGCACCATCAGCCGCGACAGGATCACATCCAACTCGCGCGCCACCTGCGCAGGTGCCGACAGATCGCGCAGGTGGCGCATCCGGTCGCGCGCCTCGTGCCATTCGGCAGTATCGTAGATGCCCTGCGCCCGCGCGAACGCCTCGGATATCGTGGCGGGCGCATGATTCTCGACCAGAAACGGATAATCCCGGCCTAGATAAAACTCCGCATCATCGGTGTCGCGCGTCACCATCACATTGGCCCCGAAGGCGGCGGCGGTGAACCCCTTGGTAAACGGTTTCGCAAGGTCGCGCGCCAGCGTCTGCGCATGATCCGGCGGGCGGATCGCGTAATGCAGGTTGAACCCGCACAGCCGGTCGAACCCGGCCTCGATCCCGCCCTCACCACCCGCGTCGATCCGCGTGACATACGCCGCGATGACATCGGGAACGTAGATGTTGCGCGGATGACCCAGATAGGCAGCCCGCAGGCCACCCGGGCCGTCCATCTGCCGCCCGACAAGGCGCGGATCATAATGATGCGTCAGATGCGCGACACCCGCGCGCCCATCCCCCGCGCCCCGGCGCGCCAGAACCCGGTTCAATATCGCCTCGCCCTTGCGCGAGGCCGCAATGTGCAGATCGGCGTGGGGCGAAAAGCAGTCCCGGGCGCGCGCATCCACGTAGTCGATGGCAACGCCCCGCGTCCGGCCGCGCAGCATCTCCATGCCCGCCTCGCCCAGGATCGCCCCGGTGCCCTTGAGCAGGATCACTATCCGCCCCGTCAGGCTCTCGGCAAAGGCATGCGCCCCGGCCTCGGTTTCCAGTTTGGGCAACGCCCGCACCGCAAATGTGTACCGATCCCCCAGATGCCGCCGCCCGATATCGGCCAGCTGATCGCAGCGCATGATCTTGGACCCGGCACGCCAGAGGCGCCTGCGACAGATGAAGACGACTTCTTGCGTCACATGCCTGCCCGCCCCGCTCTGCCCTGAGCCCTAGACGCCGACGTCGATCATCGCCCGGGCGAGGATCGGCACGGTATCGGAGTTGAGCCCGGCAATATTGATCCGGCTGTCACCGATCATGTAAATCGCATGGTCCTCTCGCAGTCGCTCAACCTGCTCGGGCGTCGCCCCCAGCCGCGAGAACATGCCCCGATGCTGCGCGATGAACCCGAACCGGTCAGACCCCGACAGCCGCTGCAACTCGCCCGCCAATTGCTCGCGCAGTTTCAGCATGCCAAGCCTCACATCCTCCAGTTCCGACTGCCAGTCGGCGCGCAGGTCCGGGTCGGTCAGAACCATGCTCACCAGCCGCGCGCCATGATCGGGCGGAAAGGAATAGTTCTGCCGGTTGAGATAGGCGAGATTGCCCTGCGTCACCTTGCCAAGCGTCGCATCCTGCGCCACCGCCATCAGGATGCCGGTGCGCTCGCGGTAAATGCCGAAATTCTTGGAACAGCTTGCCGCGATCAGCATCTCGGGGCAGTTCGCCGCGACGAACCGCACCGCCGCCGCGTCCTCCTCCAGCCCGTCGCCAAAGCCCTGATAGGCGATGTCGATCATCGGCAGCGCGCCTTTGGCGTTCAGCAGTTCCACCACCGCCGCCCATTCGGTCATGTTCAGGTTGGCCCCGGTCGGGTTGTGGCAGCAGCCATGCAGCAGCACCACATCGCCCGCGCGCACGCCTTCCAGATCGGTCAGCATCCCGGCGAAATCGACGGCACAGGTGGCGCTGTCAAAATACCGATAATTCACCACCTCCATACCCAGATGCGCAAGAATACTAAGGTGATTGGGCCATGTCGGGTCCGACACGAAAACCCGCGCGCCGGGGTTCACCATCCGGACCAGTTCGAACGCCTGCCGCACCGCCCCCGTGCCACCGGGCGTGGCGATGGTCGACACCTGATCACGCGCCACCGCGTCGCCCAGAACCAGGCCCACCATCGCATCCGTAAACGCGGGATCGCCAGCCAGCGCGGTATAGGCTTTCGTGCTCTCGATCTCCCAAAGCTGCTTTTCGGCGGTCTTGACCGCGCGCATGATCGGGGTCACGCCCTCGGGCGTCTTGTAGACACCGACGCCAAGGTCGATCTTGGTCTCGCGCGGGTCTTCGCGATAGGCTTGGCCCAGCGCCAGGATCTTGTCTGCCGGTTTTTCCTTGAGTTTCTCGAACATCATGCCTCTCCAGTGGCGACGGGCAGCGTCGGAAACGCGCCCCATTCGGTCCATGACCCGTCATAGAGCGCGTGATCGGTCTTGCCGATCCGCTCCAGCGCCAGATTGATCACCGCCGCGGTCACGCCAGAGCCGCAGGTGGTGATGACCGGCTTGGTCATATCGACCCCGGCAGCGGCAAGGATTGCGCGCAAGTCGTCGGGGTCCTTCATCGTCATGTCCTCGTTCAAAAGCGAGGTATAGGGCACGTTCTTCGATCCCGGAATATGGCCGCTGCGCAGCCCTGCGCGCGGTTCCGGCGCTTCGCCGCGATAGCGCGTGGCAGCGCGGGCATCGAGGATTTCATAATCCCCCAGCTTGGCGGCGGCCGAGACCTGCGTGACATCCTTGATCATGTGGTTCTGACGCCGCACCATCATGTGCCGGTCGCGGATCACCGGCGGCATATCCTCGATGGCGCGCTCCTCGGCCTGCCATTTCGGAAACCCGCCATCCAGAACGGCGATGTTCTCTTGACCCATCAGCCGGAACAGCCACCAGACCCGCGCGGCGGAAAACAGCCCCTTGGCGTCATAGACCACCACCTGATGGCCGTCGCCCACGCCCATCGCACGCAGCTTCGACATGAATTTCTCGACCGGCGGGGCCATATGCGGCAAGTCAGAGCGCGCATCGCTGATCTCGTCGATATCGAAAAACCGCGCGCCGGGAATATGCCCGGCCTCGTATTCGGCGCGCCCGTCGCGGCCCTCGGCGGCCATGAACATGGTGCCGTCGAGTATGCGCAGGTCGGGGTCCTTCATATGGGCCGCCAGCCAATCGGTGGAAACAAGGGTTTTCGGATCATCAGTGGCCATATGCGCCCCCCGGGTTTAGACCTTGTCTGACTACAGTCTGACGGCGCAGAGGGCAAGACCGGCCACCGCCGCACGCGGCCCGGCGCAACACTTACCTGAACAGCATTTTGCGGATCATCCCGAGGACCTGCATCACCGCGCCCCCGCCCACGGCCCCCGTGACAATCGCAGCTGTCAGAACGCCCGTATCACCGCCACCGGCCAGCCCCGCCAGATCGCCCGCCCCGGCCATCGCCATGAGATAGGCGGCCATCGCGCCGCCTATGACACCCGCCAGCGAGTTACCAATGGTGCCAAGGCTCCGCGGCTTCAGCAGGCCACCCGCGACATTGCCCCCCACGGCCCCGGCGATCAGGCTCAGGATCAATTCCATGCCATGCTCCTCCGATATTCCAGGGACCGGGACGCGTCTCCGCTCACAGCCCCTCTTTCAGCAATCTCTGCTTCTGCCGGTTCCAGTCGCGCTTGGCATCGGTCGCCCGCTTGTCGTGGTTCTTCTTGCCCTTGGCGATCCCAATCTTGAGCTTGGCAATGCCGCGATGATTGAAATACAGCACCAGCGGCACCAGCGTCATGCCTTTGCGCTGCGTTTCGCTCCAGAGCTTGGACAGCTCCTTTTTAGACGCCAGCAACTTGCGCCGCCGCTTTTCGTCATGGCCGAATGTCTTGGCCTGTTCGTAGGGCGCGATATAGGAATTCACCAGCCACAACTCGCCATTCTCGACCATCGCATAGCTCTCGGCGATATTGGCGCTGTTGACGCGCAGCGATTTCACCTCCGAGCCTTCCAGGATGATACCGCATTCCAGATCGTCCTCGATGGCATAATCAAACCGCGCCCGCCGGTTCTCGGCGATCACCTTGTAATTCGGATTTTCCTTTGCCTTGGCCATCCGGCTCTCCTATCGCCGTGCGCATCCACTGTCCAGCGGACCCATCGGTCAGGCCAGCGGATCAGGGGCGATGTTGCCATCGCAGACCAGCACCGCGACTCGCTCGCCCGGCTCGGGGACATAGGCACCGCACAAGAGCGCGGCAAGGGCGGTGGCCCCTGCAGGCTCCACCAATTGCCGCATTTCGCGCCACAACACCGCCTGCGCATCGGTAATCGCCGCATCAGGCACCAGGACACTCTCGATACCCTGCGCCTGCGCCAGACCATGGCAGATATCCCCGATCCGTCGCGCCCCAAGCGCGTTGGCCGCGACCCCCGACACCTCTACATCGACCGGTCCACCGGCCGCCAGCGCAGCATGCAACGCGCAAGATGTCTCCGGTTCCACCGCCACAACCTTGCGCCGCCCCTCCAGCCAGCCCAGCGCGCCGGCAATCAGCCCGCCACCGCCCACCGCGATCAGCACCGTATCGGCGGACAGCCCCTGCTCCTCCCATTCCGCCATCACCGTGCCCTGCCCGGCAACCGTCGCCTCGGCATCATAGGGATGCACCTGCATCGCCCCCGTCGCGGCCTGCCATTCGGCGGCGCGGTCGGCGGCCTCGGCATAGGCGCCAGGCACCACCGTCAGATCCGCGCCCTGCGCGCGAATGAGGGCGATCTTGGCCGGGCCCGCAATCTCGGGCACATAGATGCGCGCCCGGTGCCCCAGCGCCGCCGCCGCATGGGCCACCGCCGCACCGTGATTGCCGCCCGAGGCCGCGACGACCCCCGCCTCCGGCACCTCGGCCTGTAGCAGCGTGTTGAACGCCCCGCGCGCCTTGAAACTGCCGGTATGCTGCATCTGCTCCAGCTTGAGCGTGACCTCACGCCCGTCCAGATCAATCCCCGTGACCGGCGTGCGCCGCACGTGCCCCGCAATCCGTTCGCCCGCCTCGGAAATCAACGCCTGCCATGCCATCACTCACACCTCTTTGCCTTTTCTTGCCCGTTCAAAGCCTATACGCCTGATATAAAAGACCCAAGCAAGGATCGCATGCGATGAAAGACGACCGCCTGAGCCAGTTCCGCGATGCCCATTCGGACCGGTCCACCGCCGAACAGGTGCCAGATACCGCCCAGACCCGCGCGCCGGCCTATCGTCTGGCCTTCGCCGATGATGAGTTTCTATGCCGCGATGAACTGCGCCCCGTGCGCCTGCAACTCGAACTCCTGAAACCCGAGATGATCCTGAACGAGCGCGGCATCCAGAGCACCGTCGTCCTCTTCGGCGGCGCGCGCATTCCGGAACCGGCCCACAAGGACACGGCGCGCACCAAGACCCTCGCCGATCTCTCGCGCTATTACGACGAGGCGCGCAAATTCTCACGCCTGATGACCGAGAAATCCATGAGCACCTATGGCCGCGACTACGTGATCGCCACCGGCGGCGGGCCGGGCGTGATGGAGGCCGGCAATCGCGGCGCGGCGGATGCCGGCGGGGCCTCGATCGGGCTCAACATCGTGTTACCGCATGAACAGGCCCCCAATGAGTATGTCACCCCGGGGCTGTGCTTCAACTTCCACTATTTCGCCATCCGCAAGATGCATTTCCTGATGCGCGCCCGCGCCATCTGCGTCTTTCCCGGCGGGTTCGGCACGCTTGACGAGACCTTCGAGGCGCTGACCCTCATCCAGACCGACCGGATGACCAAGGTGCCGTTCCTGCTCTTCGGCGAGGAGTTCTGGCGCAAGATCATCAATTGGGAGGCGCTTTCGGAGGCAGGCACGATCAGCGCCGAGGATCTCGAGCTTTTTCGTTTTGTCGAGACAGCAGACGAAGCGATGGAAATCATCGCGAACTGGCCCGAGGCGTGACCGGGGCGCGCGATCATGTCGGCGCGCACGGCTGAGCGATTACTGCTATGGGCAATCGCCATGCTGCTCGTGGCGAGCGTGATGCTTGCCATTGGCGCGCCCGCGTTCTTCGTGCAGGTCTTCGCTGCCGAAGACGGGCCGGTCGAGACTGCCACGGCGCTTTTCCTGCTGGTCGCGGGGCTGATGCTAGCACGGCGGATCCGGGGGCTGCCCGGACTCGGGGCCGCGCTGACGGTCGTCTACGCGCTCTTGTTCCTGTTCGCGGCGGGCGAGGAGATATCATGGGGACAGCGCATTTTCGGCTGGAACAGCAATGATTTCTTCGCCACGTACAACGCGCAGGGCGAAACCAACCTGCATAACCTGACGGTGGGCGGCCATCGGCTCGCGCGGACGCTGTTCGGCAGTGGCCTGACCACAGTGATCTTGTTCTATCTGGTTGTTTTTCCTATTTTTTACTCACGGATCGCCTGGATCAACCGTATCGCGGAGAGGCTTGCCGTCCCGATACCCGGATTGCGGCATGCGGGGCTCGCAGTTGCTGCGAGCGTGATCGTGGCGGGGCTCGACGTGCCGCGCAAATGGGAGGTTTACGAGCTGGTGTTCGCCCTACTTGCCACCGCCATTTTCATCCGTCATGCCAATCATTCGGGCTGGAGGCGGCAAAGATGATCGCGCACCGGTCCGGGCTGCGCTATTTCGACGGTCTGCTCTTTGGGGCGGCATATACAGTTCTGATCTTCACGGTAATCTACCAGGTCACTGGACTGCACGAGGAATTTCGCCGTGGCTTTGCTGCCGAGGACGGACCACTGGAATGGGTCACGGTCGCGGGCCTCTTGGCAACAGCCATTGCCCTGATACGTAGCGCTATGTTTTTACGCCGTAGAAACAGGCGGGGCGCAGCACTCGCCTGCGGGGTCTACGCGCTTCTCTTCGTCTTCGCGGCGGGAGAGGAGATATCCTGGGGGCAGCGCCTCTTCGGATGGGAGCCGGGCGATTTTTTTCTTGAAAAAAATGCCCAGCAGGAAACCAATCTGCATAACCTCGTGCTGGGCGATGTGGCGCTTGTGAAGACCGTGTTCGGTCCAGTTTTGACGCTGGCGATCCTGTTCTATCTCCTTGTTTTACCCATGATCTACGAACGATCCAGCCGCGTGCAACGACTCGCGACCCGGCTTGCCATTCCCTTGGCCGACCGGCGGCATATGATTCTTGCGCTGGTGGCGACGCTGGTCATCGCAGTGGTGCAATTGCCGCTGAAATGGGAAAGCTACGAATGCGTGTTCAGCCTGCTGATGCTGTCGATTGTCCTGCATCCGCACAACGACGAACAAGTAACGTAAGCGCCGCCGGCTCAGCCCACCACGCGCAGGCTGTCGCGCGCGGCGCGCAAACGGTCCTGCCGGTCACCGTGCAGCGCCGAGACGAGCCCCCCCTGCCCGGCCTCGCGGGTGATCCCGAGCGCGGCAAGCGCGGCCTCAATATTGATGGCGTTCTGCTTCAGCCGGGGCCGGTTCGAGCGGTTGTGATGCACCCCGTCGGGCGGTTCCCTCACGTCGAGCCCAAGAGCATCCGCGACGGCGGGCACCGCGCCCGGTGCCTCGATATTGACGGCAACGAAATCGTCGCGCCCCGCGAAATGCTCCAGCGCCCAGGCGAAATAGTCGGCCCGCCGATACGCCTCGTTGACAAAGTTGCGCACGCTGAACACACGCTGGTGATGCGTGGCGATGCTGACGAGATACGCGCGCAGCGGCCGGAAATTCAGGATGAACCTGGCGTTGGGATAGGTGCGGTCATATGCGGCCACCGGGCGGACCTGTCCGAAATCGGAAAACGCGTCGAATCTTCCGGTGGGCCAGTCGCGCGCACCGTGAAAGCTGCGCAGGCCATTGGCCTGAAAGAGCCGGTGCAGCGAGGTTGTGCCGCAACGCGGATGGCCGATGACGAAATACTTGACCGCCTGCCGGTCACCCTTGGTCGTCAGCATGAAATGCAGGCGCATCCGGGCGCGGATCACACCAAGGGCCATGTCGTTGAGATCCCATGAGCGCCGCGCCGCACCCATCAGATAATCTCGTCCTCGTCATAGAGCGGCACCGCGTCGATATGTGCGCTGATGCCCTCGGCGGCGGCCTCGGCGCGGGGGGTTTCGGCCACGTGAAACAGCGCGTCGCCCTCATAGACCACCGGCATGTTGGTGCGCCCGATGATGATGCCGCTCTCTTCGGCCACGACCTCGTTCTCGATATCGCCAAAGGCATTGGCGACCGCCCCCAGCACCGTGCCCTGCTGCACCGCGTCACCGACGGCGAGGTAGCCGCGAAACAGCCCGCCGCGCGGCGCGCGATACCAGCTTGAACTGCGCGCCCGCACCGGCTGCCCCTTCGCGCGCGGCACGCCCTTGGCACCGACCATCTTGAGATGCCGCATGACCCGCAGAATGCCCGACACGCCCGCCCGCGCGGCAAATTCGTCAAACCGCAATCCCTCGCCGCCCTCGTAGAGCAGCACGTCGACACCCGCCTCCTCGGCGGCCATCCGGAGTGAGCCGTCGCGCAGCTTCGACTCCATCATAACCGGCGCGCCGAATGCTTGCCCCAACTCCTCCAGCCGGTCATTGCCGGGCGTCAGGCGAAGCTGCGGCAGGTTGGTGCGGTGGATGGCCGCCGAATGCAGGTCGATACCCACATCGGCGCGCATCACCACCTCGTTCATGAAGATATGCGCCAGTTGCGACGCCATCGACCCCTCGCTCAGCCCGGGAAACACCCGGTTCAGATCGCGCCGGTCCGGAAGGTAACGCGAATGATTGAGAAACCCGAACGTGTTGACAATCGGCACTGCCAGCAGCGTCCCGGCCATGGACTTGACCGGTGCGGCGCGCAGCAACCGCCGCATGATCTCCACCCCGATCACCTCGTCGCCGTGAATCGCCGCCGAGACGAACATCACCGGCCCCGCGCGTTTGCCATGCACCACCTCGACCGACAGGTTAACCGGCGTGTGATTGGACAGCGTGCTGACCGGAATATCGACGCGGGCACGGGTGCCGGGGGCCACGGTAGCACTGCCGATCTCGAAGGGTTTGCGCTTTGCCATGCCATCCTCTCGTCCGTGTCGCTGGTGCAGGCTTAGGCAATCCGTGCGGTGCTGTCCATGCCACGCCCCGCTTGATCCCCGGCCCCGCCCCCGGCTAAGGCAGACGGAACCCGAGCGAAAGCGCCGCATGTCACATCTCCTGCCCCCTGCCTGCCCCGTCTGTCGCGCACCTGATCCCGCACCCTTCGGCCTGTTCGACGGCTTGGGATACTGGCGTTGCGATCAATGTCAGGCGCGCGGGCTGAACCCGGTGCATTACCCCGACGCCACCACCGAGCGCGCGGAATATGACACGCACCAGAACGACATACACGATCCCGGCTATTGCGGCTTTCTCGACCGGCTCGCCGCGCCGCTGCGGGCGCGGCTGCCCCCCGGCGCGCATGGCCTCGACTATGGCTGCGGCCCCGGCCCGGCGCTGGCGCATATGCTGCGCGAGGCCGGGCATGACATGGCGGTCTACGATCCGTTTTATGCCCCTGATAAGCGCGTGCTGGATGTGCGCTATGATTTCATTACCTGCACCGAGGCGGCCGAGCATTTCCACAGCCCCGCTGACGAATTCGACCGGCTTGGCGCGATGCTCCGCCCCGGCGGCTGGCTCGCACTGATGACCTCCTTCCAGACCGAGGACGCGCGCTTTGCCACCTGGCACTACCGCATGGACGCGACCCATGTGGTCTTCTACCGTGCCGCGACGCTGGCCCATATAGCCGCGCTACGCGGCTGGTCATGCGACATCCCGCGCAAGGACGTGGCACTGATGCAGGTGCCGGGGCCATGACCAGTGCGCTGCACGACGCGCGGTTGACAGCGGTCATCGCGGCAATCGCAGAGACGGGCGCGCAAACGGTGCTTGATCTCGGCTGCGGTTCGGGCGATCTGATCCTGCGACTGGCCCCCGTGGCCGCGATCACCCGGATCACCGGGCTCGACCTCGACGTGCCAGCCCTGCGCGTCTTGCAGGGTCGACTGGAGGATCTGCCCGACACCGCGCGCGCCAAGGTGCAAATCGCCCATGCCTCGATGACCGCCCGGCATGCCGCCCTGCGCGGTTACGAGTGTGCCTGTCTGGTCGAGACGATCGAGCATCTGCCGCTCGCGGATCTTAACCGGCTGGAGCGGGCTCTCTTCGGCGACATGCGCCCCCGGCATGTCATCGTTACCACCCCCAATGCCGAGTATAACCCGGTGCTCGGCGTGCCCGCGCACCGCTTTCGCCATCCCGGCCACCATTTCGAGTGGACGCGCGACCGGTTCGGCCAATGGGCCGATGGCGTGGCCGCGCGCAACAGTTACGACGTCACGCGCCGCGATGTCGGTGGCACGCATCCCACCCTTGGCGGCGCAAGCCAAATGGCGCTTTTCAGGCGTAGCGGGTGATGAAATTGCGCAGGATACGCTCGGGCGCATGCACGTCCGCCGCGCGGCACATGGCGATCAGTTCATCGGCGGTCTCGGGCGGGAAATAACCCTTGTGCCGATAGATGCGGATGCGCGTCTCGAACCCCGCCGCATCGGCCTCGGGGTGAAACTGCGTCGCGTAGACATTCGCGCCATACCGCACCATCTGAAAAGGACAGGTCGGCGAGGCGACAAGATGCACGCAGCCCTCCGGCAAGTCCTGCAAAGCCTCCTTGTGACCGACGAAGGCGGCAAAGCGACCGGGTATACCCTCCAGCAGCGGATCGTCACCGGCCTCGGGCGTGACAATGCAATCGGCGGTGCCCACTGGTTCGCCGTAGGCGCGCTTGGCCACATCGCCCCCCAGATGTTTGCCAAGGATGCCAATCCCGTAGCAGCAGCCCAGAAACGGGATATCCTCGCCGGTGATGCGCGGCATCAGCGACAGCACGGCCGCCTCGATCCGGGCCTCCTGCGGGGTCTTGTCGTTCGGCGCATCACTGACACAGCCGGGGCCGCCGCCGACGATCACCCCGGCATACTCGGCCAGCCGCAGGTCGTCGGGCAGGTCCTGCTGATCCAGCCGGATACGATGACTCCGCGCCGCCTCCAGCCCGCCCTTGCGCAGGATCGCGGAATATTCGTCATCCGCCGCCTCGGTCTCGGGGCGCAGTTGCAGGATGAGAAAGGGTTTTGTCACGGGGCATCTCCTCGGGCTTTTAACTGGTTGCCCCGCAACGCGCGCGTCGTCAAGCCGCCGCCTTGACGCCGACGCCCCCCGGGATAGGTTGCGCACAAGTCGAAAAGGACCACGCCATGCCCGGAATATCGCGCACACGGCCTCATACGGCATGACCCGCTCTCTCAGCCTTGCAGCCTATCTCGCCTATGCACGGCGCGCCGGCCCCCCCCCCACCCCCCCCGAGACGCCCCGGCCCGACGGCGCGGTAATCTGGGCGCACGCGGTCGATGCGGCGCGCGCCGACACGCTTATCCATCTGGCCAAGCGGCTAACCCAGACCCGGCCCGGGCTGCACATGGTGCTGACCGCCACGGTGCCCGAACCGCGCCGCAGGCGCGCCGGGGGCACGGTGATCTGGCAAACCCTCCCCGAGGACAACGTGCCCGCCGCAGAGGCATTTCTGGAACACTGGCGGCCCGATATCTGCCTCTGGACCGGCGGCGACCTTAAACCCGCACTGATGGTCTGCGCCGCGCGCAAGGACATTCCGCTCTATCTGGTGGATGCGGACGAGACGCTGCTCGAGCGTCCGGTCTGGCGCTGGTTTCCCGATCTGCCACGCGCCGTACTGGGCAGTTTCACCGAGATCCTCGCACGCAGCGACGCCGCGGCGCGGCAGGTGCGCCGCCTCGGCGCACAGGAGCGGATCGTGAGCGTGACCGGGCCATTTCAGGAAGGCGCGCTGACCCTGCCCTGCAACATGTCCGACCGCGAGGAGATGGCCGTGCTGCTGCTCGGGCGTCCTGTCTGGCTGGCCGCGATGCTGCAAGTGGACGAACTTGACATCGTGCTGGGCGCGCATCGCGAGGCAAGCCGCGCCGCGCATCGCTGCCTGCTGGTGATCGTGCCCGACGATCCGGCGGACAGCGCCACCATACGGCAGCGTCTGGATTCCGAGGGCTGGCGCTATGTCACCTGGTCCGAGGGCGAGACGCCGGCCGAGGCGACCCAGATCGTGCTCGCCGATACGCGCGGCGAAATGGGGCTGTGGTATCGCCTCGCGCCGATCACCTTCATGGGCTCCTCGCTGGTCTCGGGCCAATACGGCCGCGATCCGAACGAACCTGCGGCGCATGGCTCGGCCATCCTCTACGGGCCAAACGTGGCCCGCTACCTGCACCGCTATTCGCGTTATGCCGAGGCGGGTGCCGCGCGCATCGTGCGCGACACCGAAACCCTGTCGGGTGCCGTGCAACAGCTGATGCCGCCCGATCAATCCGCCGCTATGGCGCATGCGGCGTGGGACGTGGCCTCCAAGGGCGCGGCGGTGACCGACCGGATCGTGGACATGCTGCTCGACCGTCTCGACCGGCAGGACGCCGCAAGATGAGGGCACCCGGTTTCTGGTTCACCTCGCCCGAGCGCCCCGATCCACGCGCGCGGCTGCTGGCCCCTCTGGGCTGGCTCTATGGCCGGATCACCGCGCGTCGCGCGGGCCGCGCGCCCGACTGGCGCGCCCCTGTGCCGGTCATCTGCGTCGGCAACCTGAATGCGGGCGGCACCGGCAAGACCCCGACCGTGCAGGCGCTGGTCAGCCTGTTGCAGAACCGCGGGCACACGCCGGTAATCCTGTCGCGCGGTCACGGCGGGCGATTGAGCGGGCCGGTGGCGGTTGACCCGGCATACCATACGGATACGGATGTTGGTGATGAACCGCTGCTTGCCGCCGCCTTCGCCCCGACATGGATCGCCCGCGACCGTGCGGCGGGGGCGCGCGCAATCATGGCGCAGGCGCAGGCCAGTAGCGAACGGATCGACTGCATCGTGATGGATGACGGCCACCAGAACCCTCATCTTTTCAAGGATCTGTCGCTGATCGTGGTGGATGCGGTCAAAGGCTTCGGCAACGGGCATTGCATCCCTGCGGGGCCATTGCGCGAGCCTGTTCCAGGGGGCCTGAAGCGCGCCGACCTTCTGCTGTCCATTGGGCCACAGGCGGCGCAGAAGGCCTTTCAAGTCGAATGGGGCAACCTGATTAACTCGCCAAACATACGCTCGCGTATTGAGCCATTGCAGACCGGTATGGACTGGCGCGGCGCGCGGCTGCTGGCCTTCGCCGGGATCGGACATCCCGAGAAATTCTTCGCCACATTGCAAGGCCTCGGGGCCGATCTGGTGCGCAGCGAAGCGCTGGAGGATCACCAGCCGCTGACCCCCGCGCTGATGGCCCGTCTGGCGCGCGAAGCACAACTGCTTGGCGCGCAGCTGGTGACCACGGAAAAGGACGCAGTGCGCCTGCCGCCAGAGTTTCGACGCAAGGTGCTGAGTCTTCCGGTGCGATTACGGATCATGGACAGTGCCCCGCTCGACGCGGCACTCCGCCGCGTCGGGCTGTGACAACCGGCGTCACTCGGCCAGCTTTTCCTCAATGATGGCCTTGAGATCGTCATAGGCCATGTTGGAATATTTCTGCTCGTTGATGATCAGCGTAGGCGTCGAATTCACCTCATGCGACTCGGCGTTCTCCTGGTACCACGCAACCAGCGCCTTGGCCTTCGTCTCGTCGTTCAGGCAGGCGTCGAGCGCGTCCGGCTCGATCCCCGCGACCTTGCCGATCCGGCGCAGGTTGTCGGCGATCTCGCCGGGCTGGCCATTGGTCCATTCACGCTGCTGCTCATAGAGCATGTCGGAGATGCCAAAGAACTTCTCTTCCCCGCCGCAGCGCGCCACCATCGAGGCCCAGAGACCGAACCGGTCGAAATAGACATCGCGATAGATGAAATGCACGTTGTCTGTGTCGATATAGTCGGCCTTCAACTCCTTGAGCGGACCCTTGTGGAAATTGGCGCAATGCGGACAGGTAAACGAGGCATATTCGATAATCGTCACCTTGGCATCCGCCGGGCCCATCGTCATTTCGGTGATCTTCGAGGTATCGGCGTCCTGCGCCTGAACGGGGCCTGCAAGCATGGCAAGGGCCAACGCCCCGGTTGCGATCAGTTGTTTCATCATCTCACCTTTGTCTGTTCGAAAAGTTCAGCGTTGCGATCTGCTTAATACGTTGCGCGCGAGGGATTCCAGCGCCATACGCAACCCGTCATCACTCACCGGCGCGGCCAGTTCAGTAGCGGCGCGGGTGGTTTCCGGGGCGGGGGCAACCGGGGCCTTGGCCGGGGCGCGGTGATTGAAATCGACCTGCCCGTCGGCAAACCCGGTGGGGGCGGTCTGGGTGATGCGGATGCGCGAGATGGCATTGTAGCCGTAGACGGCGTTGACGCGTGTGCGCAGCTGTTCCTTTTGCATTTCCAGCATCGGGGCCTGTGCGCCGGTGGTCAGAATGGTCAGCGTCGCCCCCATCCCCTGGCGGGCATAGGACACCTCGATAGGCCGGGCAACAGCGGCGATATCCTCGCCCGCGATCTCGGCCCAGTGGGTCAGCAGGCGAGATTGCGCGAATCCCCGCGTTTCTGAGGCACGGCGAATGCTGGGCTGGAGCAGCGCCGAGGTGCGCTTGAACCCGTATGTCGTCTGCTTTCGGCTGGCCATGCTTGGCACCCTCCTCATCGGCGCTAATCTATGCCATGTGAGCCGGGATGCCAGACCTGATTGAGAGATGGGTAATAAACTATGCGTTATGCCGCCGATCCGCATGACTTGCTGCGCTGGTATGACGCCCATGCCCGCGACCTGCCGTGGCGCGTGTCGCCCGCCGACCGCGCTGCAGGCGTGCACCCCGACCCCTATCGCGTCTGGCTGAGCGAGGTGATGCTGCAACAGACCACGGTGGCCGCCGTGCGCGCCTATTTCGAGCGGTTCACCACGCTCTGGCCCACCGTGACCGATCTGGCAGCGGCGCCCGACGCGCAGGTGATGGGCGAATGGGCTGGGCTTGGCTACTACGCTCGTGCCCGGAACCTGCTGAAATGCGCGCGGGTGGTCGCGGCTGAGCATGACGGCCTCTTTCCCGGCACCCGCACCGGGCTGATGGACCTGCCGGGCATCGGCCCCTACACGGCGGCGGCCGTCGCCGCAATCGCCTTCGACCGATCCGAGGTCGTGGTCGATGGTAATGTCGAGCGGGTTATGGCCCGGCTGCACGACATCCACACACCCCTGCCCAAGGCCAAGCCGGAACTGACCGCAGCGGCGGCGGCGCTGACGCCCGAATCGCGCCCCGGCGATTACGCGCAGGCGGTGATGGATCTCGGCGCGACGATCTGCACACCGAAATCGCCGGCCTGCGGCATCTGCCCGTGGATGGCTTCCTGTGCGGCACGCCGCGCGGGCACCGCGGCAGACCTGCCCCGCAAGACGCCAAAGAAGCCCAAACCGGTGCGTCTGGGCTATGCCTATGTCGCCCGGCGCAGCGATGGTGCCTGGCTGCTCGAGGAGCGGCCCGACAGCGGCCTTCTGGGCGGCATGCTGGGCTGGCCCGGCAGCGACTGGAACGACGCCCCCGCGCCCGCGCCCCCCATGCAGGCCGACTGGCGCATGATCGACGCCGAGGCGCGCCACACCTTCACCCATTTTCACCTGCGATTGAGGATTCTCGTGGCAGAGGTGTCGCCGCACGACATGCCGGAACGCGGCACCTTCCACCCGCACCACAGCTTTCGCCCCGCGCACCTGCCCACCGTGATGCGCAAGGTATTCGATCTTGCGCAGGGGGCATTTGCAGATACAATCTGAACCAAACGGGACAGCCAGATAGAGGTGCTGAATGATCCCCGCCCCGCAGGTCGCCCGGTTCAGCCGGGCCATGCCGTTCTGGATGTCGCTGCTGCTCATACCCGTGGCGGTTCTCGGGGCGCTACACGGCGGTTGGACGGTGATTCTGCTGCCCGTGGCGACGTGGTATTTCTTCTCGATCCTCGATGCCTTCCTCGGCCTTTACACCGAGAACGCCGATCTCGACACATCCGAGGGTCAGCTACGCTGGTACAGGGCGATCACGCTGATCTGGGCCCCGCTGCAATTCGCGCTGCTCTTCTGGATGATCTGGTACGTGACCGGGCCCGGCGACGCGCATCTGTCGGCGCTGGAAACCATCGTGCTGTTTTTCGGCGTCGGGGTGATCACCGGCACGGTGGGGATCAATTACAGCCACGAGTTGATGCACCAAAAGGACCGGGGTGAGCGGTTCTTGGGCGACCTGCTCCTGGCGATGGTGCTCTATTCGCATTTTCGCTCGGAACATCTTCAAGTCCATCACCGCCATGTAGGTACTCCGCGCGACCCGGTCACGGCGCGCTATAACGAGGGGTTTCACCGCTTCTTTCCGCGCGTGCTCAGGGGCAGCTTCTTGTCCGCCTTCCGCGCCGAGCGCGACATGCTCGCGCGCAAGGGCCGACCCTGGCACGATCTGAAAAACCCGTTCTTTCGCTATTGGGCCTTGCAGGGCTTCATGGCGTTGCTGGCCATTCTGCTCGGCGGCTGGACCGGGCTCGCGCTCTTTATCTGGCAGGCCTTCGTCGCCATCTGGCAGCTGGAACTGGTCAACTACATCGAGCATTACGGGCTGACCCGCAAACATCTGGGCGATGGCAAGTACGAGCACGTCCAGCCGCGCCATAGCTGGAACGCGGCGCACAAGGCGTCGAACTGGCTACTGATTAACCTGCAACGTCATTCCGACCACCATTACAAGCCCGACCGCCGCTTTCCGCTGTTGCAGAATTATACCGAGGCGGACGCCCCGCAACTGCCCTATGGCTATCCACTGATGACCATGGCGGCGATGGTGCCGCCCATCTGGCGGCGGGTAATGAACCCACGCGTGCGCCGCTGGCGGCGGACCTATTACCCCGAAATCACCGACTGGCAGCCCTATAACAAGGCGCGCAACCCGTTGCCGCGCTAGGCGTGGGCAACGTGTCCGCCAAGCCGCAGCACGCCCGCGCCCCGGCATGGCCCGATCAGTGCGCCTGCACCGGCAAGCCCATACTGCGCGCGAAGCCCTCGTCGAAGGTGGAGATAACCAGCGCTCGCCACGACACGGCGGTGAAGATCACCACCCCCAGAATCACCGCCGCCATGCGCGGCAATTCCGACGGTAGAGCGCGCAAGATCTCGCGGTCCCAAAGCGCGGCCCAGCCATATTTTGCAGGACGCTCCCGACAAGTTCCAGGGCCATGCTCAACTCTCCGCCGCCAGACGGTCCAGACGGCCCCTTGCTGGCGTCTCGTCCCCGCGATCAACGCAGGCACGTTGCGATCCGACACGGTGCTTTCGACGAACACCGCCTTGATATCTTGTGCCACCAGTAGGTCACCAAGGTCGCGAATACGCGCCAGACCGGTCTGGCTCTCGGTGGAAATGCCCTGAATGCCCTCAACCTCGTAACCATAGGCGCGCCCGAACTAGCCGAACGCGTCATGCGCGGTGACCAGAACGCGAGCAGGGTCTGACACCGAGGCCAGACCGCCCGCGGCATAAGACCCGAGCGCCGTGATCTCATCCTTGTAGGCCTGCGCGTTGGCCTCGAACAGGGCGCTGTCTTCGGGGCGCAGATCGCTCAGCGCCCGCGCCGCCCGGTTCACCACCGGCAACCAAAGATCGGGCACCATCCAGACATGCGGATCGAATCGGCCCTCGTAATACTCGTGGCCGATGCGGTCCTCTTGCGGCATCGCCTTGCCCACGACGCGGGCGGCATCGGCGATCATGCCGGTGGTCGCCACGACCGACAGCTTGCCCGCCTGCGCCTGCGCCCCCCCCCCGGCCCAGAGTGCGGCCCCGGCGGCAAGGCTCAGAACATGACAGCGATGGATCGCCATTCGGTTCCTCCATCGGCTGAAACTGCGATTGGATATGAGAGTGACTCGCAGAATAGTCAGGAAGATTGCAACTCATTCTCAAGATAGATGGGGAACATAACATAATCCGAAGAAAGCGTGTTCGAGCCGCCCCCACTAAACTCTCGACGCAGGCGCGCGGGCTGGTCTAGTCTCGACCTGTCACATTTTGGGTTTCTGGGGAGAAACGGATAACATGCTGGCCTTGATCATCAGGCGTCTGGCCCTTGGGCTGGTCACGGTCTGGCTTGTGTCCGTGATCATCTTTCTGGGGGTCGAGGCGCTGCCGGGGGATGCCTGCACCGCCATTCTAGAGCGCGATGCCCATGGCGAAGCGCTGGAAAAGTGCCGCGAGATCATGGGGCTGACCACACCGGCCTTTGCCCGATACATGGAGTGGTCGGCGGGCCTTCTGACCGGCGATCTCGGCGTTTCCGCCAACGGGCAGGAGCGGATCGCGGAACTGGTGGGCTACCGGCTGCGCAACTCACTGCTGCTGGCGGCGGGGGCGCTAGGCGTTGGTATTCCGCTCTCGATCCTTCTCGGCGTGGTAGCGGGGCTCTGTCGTGACCGCTGGCCGGATCTGCTGTTTTCCACCGGCGCGATCCTGGCCATGACGATCCCGGAATTCGTCGCCGCCACGATCCTGATCCTGATCTTCGCCATCTGGCTTGGATGGGTACCCGCCATCGTGCTGACCCCGGCCGATGCACCGCCGCTCGAGTTCTTCCCGGAGTTCATCCTTGCCTCGACCGTTCTGACCATGTTGATGATCGCTCATATCATGCGCATGGTGCGCGCCTCGATGATCGAGGTGATGGCGGGCGATTACGTTCAGATGGCCACGCTCAAGGGCGTGCCGCATTGGCGTATCGTGTTTCGGCACGCGCTGCCCAATGCCTTGCTGCCCGCGATCAACGTAATCGCACTCACAGTCGCGTGGCTTCTGGGCGGGGTGGTGGTGGTAGAGGTGGTGTTCAACTATCCCGGCCTCGGGCGGCTGCTGGTCGATGCCATTTCCGACCGCGATCTGCCGGTGGTGCAGGCGATCACGATGATCGTGGCGATCACCTATGTTGGGGTCAACCTTGTGGCCGATATCCTCAGCCTCGCGCTCAACCCGCGCCTGCGCAGCCATCAGGCAAGGCGCACATGAGCACCGCCCCCCCTGCCCCACGCGGTCCGCGCAGCGTCGAGGTGCTGCGCGCCATGATAGCGCGGCCCTCGGGCGCGATCGGGCTGACGCTGGTGGGGCTGCATCTTCTGATGGCAGTTCTGAGCCCTTGGATTGTACCTTACGACTACAAGGCGATGGATGCGACAATCACACTGGCGGGGCCGTCGCCTGCGCATTGGCTCGGCACTGACCATCTGGGGCGCGATGTCCTGACACGGATGATGCTGGGCGGGCGCGAGGCGCTGCTGGTTACCGGCACGGCGACACCTGTCGCCCTGATCTGGGGCGGGCTTCTGGGGGTGTACCTCGGCCTCAAGGGCGGCTGGCGTGACGAGGTGGCAATGCGCCTGGTCGATGCGTTCCTCGCCCTGCCGGGCATCCTGCCGCTCCTGGTGCTGATCACCGTCTTCGGCAGCGGCGGCGAGGTGTTGATGCCGACGCTTGCGTTTTTCTTCGGCATCCCGGTGATCCGCGTGGCGCGCGCGGCCGCGCATGAGGTGGTGGCGCGAGATTTCGTCTCGGCGGCGCGGGCACGCGGGCACCACCCGCTCGATATCGTTCGGCGCGAGTTGTTGCCCAACGTGACAGATACATTACTGGTCGAAGGCGCGATGCGGTGGTCGTGGATGCTCCTTGGTTTCTCGGCGCTGTCCTTCCTCGGCTTCGGCGTCTCGCCGCCGAAACCCGACTGGGGGCTGATGATCTCGGATGCGCGGGTCTACATGTCGCTGGCCCCTCTGGGGGTGATCGCGCCGGTCATCGCCCTCTCGACCCTGATCATCGGGATCAATCTCAGCGCCGATGCGCTGGCCAAGACGCTTGGCCTCGATCGCAGCCGCAAGGCGGTGATCTGAGATGGCAGGCACCCCGCCCCTGATCGACATCCGCAAGCTTTGCGTGGGGTTTCGCGGGCGCGCGGGCGCGATCCTGCCGGTGCTGCACGAGGTCGATCTGACGGTCTGCCGGGGCGAGAGCATCGGCATCGTCGGCGAGAGCGGATCGGGCAAGAGCACGCTGGCGCTGGCGGCCATGGGCTATCTCAAGCATGGGCTGCAAAAGATATCGGGCGATGTGATCTATGACGGGGCCGAGATGTTCGGGCGCAGCCCGGCGGACCTGGCACGGATCAGAGGTGGCCAGTTGGGGCTGATCCCGCAGAATTCCGGTCAGGCGCTGACCCCGACGATGCGGATCGGCACGCAGATCCGCGAAGCCCTGCACCTGCATTGCGCCATGTCCGAGGGCGAGCATGCGACCCGCGCGCGCGATCTGCTGGCGCAGGTGCGCCTGCCCGACCCCGAGGCGATCCTGCGCCGCTACCCGCATGAGCTGTCGGGCGGGCAGCAACAGCGGGTGGCGATTGCCATGGCGCTCGCGGGCGAACCCGATGCCCTGCTACTCGACGAGCCCACCACCGGGCTCGATGTCACCACACAGGCCCACATCCTCGAATTGCTGCGCGAACTGGCACGGGTACGCAACATGGCGATGGTCTATGTCAGCCACGATCTGGGCGTCATCGCGCGGGTCTGCGACCGGGTGCAGGTGCTCTATGCCGGCGAGACCGTGCTGGAGGGGCCGACCCGCGCGGTGTTGCGCGAACCGGCGCACCCCTATGCACGCGGGCTTCTGGCCTCGATCCCGCGCCTGGGCGAGCAAACCTTGCCGCGCGCCCTCGATGGCCGCCCGCCCGGGCCGAACGGGCCGCGCGAAGGCTGTGCCTTCGCTCCGCGCTGCGCGCTGGCCACCCAGGACTGCCGCGCCGCCACTCCACCGATGATCGAAGGGGGCGCGGATCAGATGACCCGGTGTCTCTACCCCGATCGGGTGGATGAAATCACCGGCGATCAGGCGGGCAACGCGCCCCATGGCTGCGCCGAGGGCAGCCCCTGCGCGCTCGATCTGGCGGAGGTATCGATTCGCTATGATCGGCCCGGGCTGTTTGACCGGTTGCGCGGCGCGCCACGCCCGCCCGCCACGGTGGACGGCATCGACCTGCATCTGCGGCAGGGCGAGACGATCGGCCTTGTCGGCGAATCGGGCAGCGGAAAATCGACCATTCTCAAGGCGATTGCCGGTCTGCTGCCGCCCGCATCGGGCCAGATCACACTTGGCGACGGCACCGCCCTGCCCGCCGCTGTCGAGACCCGTCGCCCCGATCAACTGCGCCGCATCCAGATGATCTTTCAAAACCCCGATGACAGCCTCAATCCGCGGCAATCGGTCGGCGAGATCCTCGCGCAACCGCTGCGGCTCTATTTCGGGCTCAGGGATAAGGCGCTGCGCGACCGCGCGGTGGCACTGCTCGACACCGTGCGCCTCGGCGCGCCGTATCTCGAGCGTCGTCCCGGTCAGCTCTCGGGTGGCGAGAAACAACGCGTGGCGGTGGCGCGCGCCTTTGCCGCCGGACCCGAGATCGTACTTTGCGACGAGATCACATCAGCGCTCGATGTCTCGGTGCAGGCCGCCGTACTTGACCTGCTCAACGATCTGAAGGCCGCACACAAGACCGCCTTCGTGTTTGTCAGCCATGACCTGACGGTGGTGCGCGCGCTGTCGGACCGGGTGGCGGTGCTCTACCAAGGGCGGATCTGCGAGTTCGGCCCGGCGGCGGCGGTCTATGGCGCACCATCGCATCCCTACACGGCGGTGCTGCTCAATGCGGTGCTGACGCCCGACCCCGACCATGCGCCGCGCCTGATGGCCGAGGATGTCTTGGAACTGTCCCCCCCCGCGCGCGGCTGCCCGTTCCAGCGGCGTTGCCCGGTGAAATGCGGCACGATCTGCGACACCGATGCACCGCCGGCGCGCGAGACAGGCGACGGGCATGTAATTCGCTGCCACATCCCGCTCGATGAGCTATGTGCGAAACAGACGGGCGAACCCCCGAAATCTTGAAAAGATTTCGGTCCGCGTTCATTCAATGAAGGCGGCACACCACCAAAGCAGTCGGCGTGAACAGCGCTCCACCTTCGTGCTTCGACGTCAGGGCATGCGTGATTTCAGAACACGGCATTCCGCTTGAACGCCTGACACGAAAAAAGCCCGACCATATGGCCGGGCTTTTTCTTGGTTTTCCGTCTTGAGACGATCACTCGTCGCGGCTCTCCGGCGTTTCAACGAAATTATCGAACTCGTCGCCGCCAACCACGTCGTCGTCGATCACCGGCGCAGCCAATGCTGCCGCCGCGGCGGCCTCTTCCTGTCGCGCCTCGATGACGATGTTGTCACGCGATTGGGCGATGCGGCGCATTTCCTGCGTGGCACGACCCGTGCCCGCCGGGATCAAGCGACCGACAATGACATTCTCCTTGAGACCAACCAGCTTGTCACGCTTGCCCTGAACCGAAGCCTCGGTCAGCACACGGGTGGTTTCCTGGAAGGAGGCCGCCGAGATGAAGCTGCGGGTCTGCAGCGACGCCTTGGTGATGCCCAGCAGGATCGGCTCGCCCTGTGCCGGACGCCCGCCTTTGGCAACCGCCTTTTCGCAAGCCTCGTCAAACTCGACCTTGTCGACATGCTCGCCCTTGAGCAGGGTGGTGTCGCCGCTGTCCTGGATCTCCCATTTCTGGAGCATCTGGCGCACAATCACCTCGATATGCTTGTCGTTGATCTTCACGCCCTGCAGACGATAGACCTCCTGCACCTCGTCGATCATGTAATTGGCCAGCGCCTCGACCCCCATGATGGCGAGAATGTCATGTGGCGCGGGATTGCCATCCATGATGTAGTCGCCCTTCTGGACATAGTCGCCCTCCTGCACCGGGATGTGCTTGCCCTTGGGCACCATGTACTCCACGGGCTCCAGAGTATCGTCGGCGGGTTCGATGGTTATGCGACGCTTGTTCTTGTAGTCGCGGCCAAAGCGCACATACCCATCGAGCTCGGCGATGATCGCGTGATCCTTGGGGCGGCGCGCCTCGAAAAGCTCGGCCACACGCGGCAGACCGCCGGTGATGTCCTTGGTCTTACCGCCCTCGCGCGGAATACGCGCGACCACGTCGCCGGCCTGCACCTTCTGGCCTTCCTCAACCGACAGGATCGCATCGACGGACATCGGATAGGTCACCGGGTTGCCCGCGTCATTGCGCATCGGCTCGCCATCCTCACCGACGATGAAGACTTCGGGCTTGAGCTCGTTGCCGCGCGGCGCGGCACGCCAGTCGGTCACGATCTTCTGGGTCATGCCGGTGGCCTCGTCGGTCACATCGCGAACCGACACGCCCGAGGTGAGATCGACGAATTTCGCCGTACCCGATTTCTCGGCCAGGATCGGCAGGGTGTAGGGGTCCCACTCAAAGAGCTTCTGACCGCGCTCCACCTTATCGCCTTCCTTGACGAAAAGCTTGGTGCCGTAACCCACCTTGTGGCTGGCCAGTTCGACCCCCTTGTCGCCGATGATCCGGACTTTCATGTTCCGGCCCATCACGAGGGTTTCGCCACTGGCATTTTCCAGCGTCTGGGGCTGTTCGTATTCGATCACCCCCTCCTGGCTTGCCTCAAGGAAGGATTGCTGACCACCCTGGGCCACGCCGCCGATGTGGAAGGTCCGCATCGTCAGCTGCGTGCCCGGCTCGCCGATCGACTGCGCGGCGATGATGCCGACAGCCTCGCCGATATTGACCATCGTGCCGCGCGCGAGGTCACGGCCATAGCACATGGCGCAGACCCCGTCCTCGGCCTCGCAGGTCAGCGGCGAGCGTAGGCGCACGGTCTGCACCGCGGCCTCTTCCAGCGAATCGGCCATGCGCTCGTCGATGAGTTCTCCCTTGGCGGCGATCACCCGGTCGCTCAGCGGATCAACGATATCCTCCGCCACGACACGGCCAAGGCAGCGCTCGGCCAGCGAGGCCACGATCTCGCCGTCATTCACCGCCGCCTCTACGGTGACCGCGCGCTCGGTGCCGCAATCGTGCTCGCGCACGATGCAGTCCTGCGCCACGTCCACCAGGCGCCGCGTGAGGTAACCCGAGTTGGCGGTCTTCAGGGCGGTGTCCGACAGGCCCTTACGGGCACCGTGGGTCGAGTTGAAGTATTCAAGAACGGTCAGGCCTTCCTTGAAATTCGAGATGATCGGGGTTTCGATGATGTCGCCGTTCGGCTTGGCCATCAGGCCACGCATGCCGCCCAGCTGTTTCATCTGCGTGACCGAGCCACGCGCCCCGGAGTGGGCCATCATGTAGACGCTGTTGGGCTCCATCACGGCCCCGTTCGCGTCTCGGCGCTCGGCAGAGATCGAGCCCATCATCGCCTCGGTGACCTCGTCGTTGCATCTCGACCAGGCATCGACGACCTTGTTGTATTTTTCACCCTGGGTGATCAGGCCGTCCATGTATTGCTGCTCGAAGCCTTTGACGTTGGAGCGGGTCTCCTCGACGATGGTCCATTTGCCGTCGGGGATCACCATGTCGTCCTTGCCGAAGGAAATCCCGGCCTTGAACGCCTCGCGGAAGCCCATGGTCATGATCTGGTCGCAGAAGATGACCGATTCCTTCTGACCGCAATAGCGGTAGACAGTGTCGATCACCTGCTGAACCTCTTTCTTGCGCAGAAGACGGTTCACCAGGCTGAACGGGGCCTTGGCGTTCTGCGGCAGGAGCGCGCCAAGCCGGGCGCGGCCCGGCGTGGTTTCCGTCCGCACCATGACCTCGTCGCCATGCTCGTCGATCTGCGGCACGCGGACTGTGACCTTGGCATGCAAATTCACCTCGCCCGCGTCGAGCGCGTGCTGCACCTCGTCAAGCGAGGAAAAGACCATGCCCTCGCCCTTCATGCCTTCGCGCATCAGCGTCACATAATAGAGGCCAAGAATCATGTCCTGAGACGGCACGATGATCGGTGCGCCGTTGGCAGGGCTGAGAACGTTGTTGGTCGACATCATCAGCACCCGCGCCTCGAGTTGCGCCTCGAGCGAGAGCGGCACGTGCACAGCCATCTGGTCGCCGTCGAAATCGGCGTTGAAGGCGGCACAGACCAGCGGGTGAAGCTGGATCGCCTTGCCTTCGATCAGCGTGGGCTCGAAGGCCTGAATGCCCAGGCGGTGCAGCGTCGGCGCGCGGTTGAGCATGACGGGGTGTTCGCGGATCACCTCGTCGAGGATGTCCCACACCTCGGGGCGCTCTTTCTCGACCAGTTTCTTGGCCTGTTTCACGGTGCTCGACAGCCCCTTGGCTTCGAGCCGCGAGTAGATGAACGGCTTGAACAGTTCCAGCGCCATCTTCTTGGGCAACCCGCATTGATGCAGCTTGAGTTCGGGGCCGGTCACGATGACCGAGCGGCCCGAGAAATCGACCCGCTTGCCCAGAAGGTTCTGGCGGAAGCGGCCCTGCTTGCCCTTGAGCATGTCCGAGAGTGACTTGAGCGGGCGCTTGTTGGCACCGGTGATGACCCGGCCGCGACGGCCGTTGTCGAACAGCGCATCGACCGATTCCTGCAACATCCGCTTTTCGTTGCGCACGATGATATCGGGCGCGCGCAGCTCGATCAGCCGCTTGAGACGGTTGTTGCGGTTGATCACCCGGCGATACAGGTCGTTCAGGTCAGAGGTGGCGAAGCGGCCACCGTCCAGCGGCACCAGCGGGCGCAGTTCGGGCGGGATGACCGGCAGCACCGTCATCACCATCCATTCCGGGCGGTTGCCGGATTCGAGGAAGGATTCAACGACCTTGAGGCGCTTGATGATCTTCTTGGGCTTCAATTCGCCCGTGGCTTCCTTGAGATCGGCGCGCAGCGTGTCGGCCTCGTTCTCGAGGTCGATATTGGCCAGCATCTCGCGAATCGCCTCGGCACCGATATTGGCGGTAAAGGCGTCCATGCCATACGCATCCTGCGCATCCATGAACTCTTCTTCGGTCAGCATCTGGCCATAGGTCAGGTCTGTCAGACCGGGCTCGATCACCACGTAATTCTCGAAATAGAGCACCCGCTCCAAATCACGCAGCGTCATGTCGAGCATCAGGCCAATGCGGCTTGGCAGCGATTTCAGGAACCAGATATGCGCGCAGGGGGCGGCCAGTTCGATATGGCCCATGCGCTCGCGCCGGACCTTTTGCAGCGTGACTTCAACGCCGCATTTCTCGCAGACGACGCCGCGATATTTCATGCGCTTGTATTTGCCGCACAGGCATTCGTAATCCTTGATCGGGCCAAAGATACGCGCACAGAAAAGGCCGTCACGCTCGGGCTTGAACGTGCGGTAGTTGATTGTCTCGGGCTTCTTGATTTCGCCATAGGACCACGAGAGGATCCGTTCGGGGCTGGCCAGAGAGACCTTGATTTCGTCGAACACCTTGGCGGGGGCCACGGGGTTGAACGGGTTGTTTGTGAGTTCCTGGTTCATTTTACGATCCTTGAAGGCTGGCAGAGGGGGAGAGAGGGGCCCGGATTTTTCGCCGAAAAATCCGGGGGGTAGAATTTTCCGCGAAATTTCTGCCCTTACTCATCTTCCTCCGCATCCAGGAGTTCCATGTTGAGGCCGAGGCCGCGCACTTCCTTGACGAGCACGTTGAACGATTCCGGCACGCCGGCTTCGAAATTGTCCTCGCCCTTGACGATGCTCTCATAGACCTTGGTCCGGCCGGCCACGTCATCCGACTTGACGGTCAGCATCTCCTGCAGGGTGTAGGCGGCACCATAGGCTTCGAGCGCCCAGACCTCCATCTCACCAAAGCGCTGGCCACCGAACTGAGCCTTGCCGCCGAGCGGCTGCTGCGTAACGAGGCTGTAAGGCCCGGTTGAGCGCGCGTGGATCTTGTCGTCCACCAGGTGGTGCAGCTTGAGCAGATACTTGATGCCCACGGTCACCGGACGTGCAAACTGCTCGCCCGTGCGCCCGTCAAAGAGCACCGACTGGCCGCTCTGGTCAAAACCCGCCCGCGCCAGGGCGTCGTTTACGTCGCCCTCTTTCGCGCCGTCAAAGACCGGGGTGGCGATCGGTACGCCGCGCGTCACGGTGCCTGCCGACTCGATCAGCGTCTGCTCGTCCATGCCTTCGATGCCCTCTTCGTAGACATCGTCGCCATAGGCGATGCGCATCGCCTCGCGCACCGGCGTCAGATCGCCGGAGCGACGATACTCCTTGAGCGCCTCGTCGATCTTGAGACCCAGACCGCGCGCAGCCCAGCCCATATGGGTCTCGAGGATCTGACCCACGTTCATGCGCGACGGCACACCCAGAGGGTTGAGGCACAGATCAACCGGGGTGCCGTCCGCAAGGAACGGCATGTCCTCGATCGGGATGACCTTGGAGATCACGCCCTTGTTGCCGTGCCGTCCGGCCATTTTGTCGCCCGGCTGAAGCTTGCGCTTCACCGCGATGAAGACCTTGACCATCTTCATCACACCCGGCGGAAGGTCGTCACCGCGGCGGACCTTCTCGACCTTGTCCTCGAAACGTGCATCGAGCGTGCGCTTCTGCGCCTCGTATTGCTCGTGCAGCGCCTCGACGATCTTGGCGTCGGCCTCGTCCTTGAGGGCCAGCTGCCACCACTGACCCTTGGTCAGGGTGCTCAGCAACTCCTCGGTGATGTCAGAGTTGGCCTTGACGCCCTTGGGACCCTTGACCGCGACCTTGCCGAGGATCAGCGCTTTCAGACGCGCGTAGATATTGCGGTCGAGAATAGCCAATTCGTCGTCGCGGTCACGTGCCAGACGCTCGACCTCTTCGCGCTCGATCTGGAGCGCGCGCTCGTCCTTTTCCACACCGTGGCGGTTGAACACGCGGACCTCGACCACCGTGCCGAAATCACCCGGCTTGACGCGTAGCGATGTGTCGCGCACATCGCTCGCCTTTTCGCCAAAGATCGCGCGGAGAAGTTTTTCCTCCGGCGTCATCGGGCTTTCGCCCTTGGGAGTGATCTTGCCCACCAGGATATCGCCCGGCTCTACATCGGCACCGATATAGACGATTCCCGCCTCGTCGAGGTTGCGCAGAGCCTCCTCGCCCACGTTGGGAATGTCGCGGGTGATCTCTTCCGGCCCCAGCTTGGTATCTCGGGCCGCAACCTCGAATTCCTCGATGTGGATCGAGGTAAAGACATCATCGCTCACGATCCGCTCGGAGATCAGGATGGAGTCCTCATAGTTGTAGCCGTTCCACGGCATGAAGGCGGTGATCACGTTCTTGCCAAGCGCCAGTTCGCCCATGTCGGTGCAGGGGCCATCGGCGATGACCTCGCCCTTCTGAACGGTATCGCCCACCTTGACCAACGGCTGCTGGTTTATACAGCTGTTCTGGTTCGAGCGCTGGAACTTGCGCATGCGGTAGATATCCACGCCCGGGTCGCCGATCTCCAGATCGGCGGTGGCGCGGATCACGATCCGCTGCGCATCGACCTGGTCGATTACCCCGGCGCGTTTGGCCATGATGGCGGCGCCCGAGTCGCGGGCCACGACGCCCTCGATCCCGGTCCCCACCAGCGGTGCCTCGGCGCGTAGCGTCGGCACAGCCTGACGCTGCATGTTCGAGCCCATCAGGGCGCGGTTGGCGTCGTCGTTTTCCAGGAACGGAATGAGCGAGGCCGCGACCGAGACAAGCTGTTTCGGGCTGACGTCGATCAAGTCCACATGCTCGCGCGGAGCCAGCATGTATTCGCCGGACTGGCGGGTCGAGACCAGATCGTTGACGAAGCGGCCCGCGCCATCGAGATTGGCGTTGGCCTGCGCCACGGTGTGGCGCATTTCCTCGGTGGCGGACATGTATTGCACGTCATCCGTCACCTGGCCGTCCACGACCTTGCGATAGGGGGTTTCGATAAAGCCGTACTTGTTCACCCGCGCAAAGGTGGCGAGCGAGTTGATCAGACCGATATTCGGGCCTTCCGGCGTCTCGATCGGGCACATCCGGCCATAGTGGGTGGGGTGCACGTCGCGCACCTCAAAGCCCGCTCGCTCACGCGTCAGGCCGCCCGGCCCGAGCGCCGAGAGGCGGCGCTTGTGCGTCACTTCCGAGAGCGGGTTGGTCTGGTCCATGAACTGGCTGAGCTGCGAGGAGCCAAAGAATTCACGCACAGCGGCAGCGGCAGGCTTGGCGTTGATCAGATCCTGCGGCATCACCGTGTCAATCTCGACACTGCTCATCCGCTCCTTGATCGCGCGCTCCATCCGCAGCAGACCGACGCGATACTGGTTCTCCATCAGCTCACCGACCGAGCGCACCCGGCGGTTGCCCAGGTGATCGATGTCGTCGATATCGCCCCTGCCGTCGCGCAGTTCCACCAGCGCCTTGACGCAGGCAACGATATCCTCGCGATCAAGCGTACGCTGCGTATCGGGCTTTTCGAGGTTGAGGCGCATGTTCATCTTGACCCGGCCGACGGCCGAGAGATCGTAGCGCTCCGCGTCGAAGAACAGGGTCTCGAAGAGCGCCGCCGAGGCCTCTTCGGTGGGCGGCTCGCCGGGGCGCATGACGCGGTAGATATCCATGAGCGCGGTCTCGCGGTTCATGTTCTTGTCCGCCGCCATGGTGTTGCGGATATAGGGGCCGACATTGATGCCGTCGATATCCAGCACCGGAATGTCGGTGATCCCGGCATCGAGCAGTTCCTGCAGGCTGCCGCCGGTGATCTCACCGGCCTTGTCGTATTCCAGCGTCAGCTCATCGCCCGCCTCGACATGGATCGCACCGGTTTCCTCGTCGATGATATCACACGCCACGAACTTGCCGACGATATGCTCGAACGGCACCAGAAGCTCGGTTACCTTGCCCTCGTCGATCAGTTGCTTGACCGCGCGGGGGGTAACTTTCTTGCCCGCCTCAAAGATCACTTCGCCGGTCTTGGCGTCGATCAGGTCATAGGTCGGGCGGGTGCCGCGCACCCGCTCTGGAAAGAACTTGGTGACCCAGCCCTTTTTCTTCTTCAGCTTGAAATCGACGGTGTCATAATAGGCATTCATGATGCCTTCCTGGTCGAGACCGAGCGCATAAAGCAGCGTCGTCACCGGCAGCTTGCGGCGGCGGTCGATGCGGGCGAACACGATGTCCTTGGCGTCAAACTCGAAATCCAGCCAGGAACCGCGATAGGGAATGATCCGGCAGGTGAAGAGCAGCTTGCCCGAGGAGTGGGTCTTGCCCTTGTCATGGTCGAAGAACACGCCCGGAGAGCGGTGCATCTGGGACACGACCACGCGCTCGGTGCCGTTGACGATAAAGGTGCCGTTATGCGTCATGAGCGGCATGTCGCCCATGAACACGTCCTGCTCCTTGATGTCCTTCACGGATTTTGCGCCGGTATCCTCATCGACATCGAACACGATCAGCCGCAGCTTGACCTTCAGCGGCGCAGCATACGTCATGTCGCGCTGCATGCATTCCTCAACGTCATATTTCGGCTTTTCCAGATCGTAGCTGACGAATTCCAGCACGCTGGTCTCGTTGAAATCCTTGATCGGAAAAACCGACTGGAACACGCCCTTGATCCCCTCGCCATCGAGCGGCTGGGGCTGATCACCGGATTTCAGGAACAGGTCATACGAGGATTTCTGAACCTCGATGAGGTTCGGCATCTCCAGCACTTCGCGGATCTTGCCGTAATATTTGCGCAAACGTTTCTGGCCAAGGTAGGATTGAGCCATGGTCGATGTCACCTTTCATTTCTCACCGGTCGCGCGCGCTGTCGGGGCTCAGCGCCGCGGCCATCCGAGAGGGCTTGGTTCGATCAATTCCCGGCCATCGTCCCAATGACGGCCTCCCGATCCTGTAAACCTCGCCTTAGAAAAGCCCCGAACCGCGCAGGGCCTCTCTGAGACAGGTTTGGCCGGGCCCGGAAATCCGGGCCCAGCCTTCAAATTCACTCCGGGGCGACCCGGCGCAAATTACTTGAGTTCGACTTCGGCGCCAGCTGCTTCCAGCTTGCCCTTGATCTCTTCGGCTTCGTCCTTGGAGACCTGCTCCTTGACGGCCTTGCCACCGGCCTCGACGAGGTCCTTGGCTTCTTTCAGGCCCAGACCGGTGATCGCGCGAACTTCCTTGATCACGTTGATCTTCGATGCGCCTGCGGATTTCAGGATCACGTCGAATTCGGTCTGCTCTTCAGCAGCATCGCCGGCGTCGCCAGCAGGACCCGCCATCATGACCGCGCCACCGGCTGCGGGCTCGATGCCGTACTCGTCCTTGAGGATGGTTTTCAGTTCTTGTGCTTCGAGAAGCGTCAGACCAACGATCTCTTCAGCCAGTTTTTTCAGATCAGCCATTTTTCAGCTCTTTCCGTTCTCTAGATGTGTTCCAACGTCGGGACGTAAACCCTACGCGAATGTTACAGTATGCCTTACGCGGCTTCGGCCTTCTCTTCGATGGTCGAAAGGATGCTCGCGATGTTCGAAGCAGGTGCGCCAATGGCCCCCGCGATGTTCGAAGCAGGTGCGCCGATCATGCCTGCAATCGTCGCGATGAGTTCATCGCGCGACGGCAGTTTCGACGTAGCTTCAACACCGGCACGGTCCAGTGCCGTCTCGCCCATTGCCCCACCAAGGATTTCAAACTTCTTGTTGTCCTTGGCAAAGCCCTCCGCGACCTTGGCTGCTGCCACGGGGTCTTCGGAGAAGGTGAGTACGGTCATACCCGAGAGGTAGTCTGCAATGCTTGCGCACGGCTTGCCCTCAAGGGCGATCTTGGCGAGCCTGTTCTTTGCAACACGAACCGATGCCTCTGCCTCACGGGCGCGGGCACGCAGATCCTGCATTTCGGCAACTGTAAGACCCGTGTAGTGGGCAACCACTACGACGCCAGAGCTTTCGAAGATCTGGCCGAGTTCCTCGACCACTTTCTCTTTCTGGGCTCTATCCACAGTTTCACTCCAAATTTGGGGGTCTCCCCCCGGCTCAGTTGTGCCACCCCATGCAGGGCAGCGTTCGGGTCCAATGTCAGGGTCCCGAGGCCAAGATCACCCGAGGGCATACGCCCAGGCTGGAAATCTCATCTCGTTCCCCATCTCAGGAAGGAATTATTCACCGCGATTGCGACGAACCCTCCGTCTCGGACAGGACAGGGCCAGGTTGCGGCCCTGCCATTCGCTCCCGGGATCACGATCCCGGGCGCAAATTCTTATTCAACAGCCGCGCTGTTGATGTCGATCGACACGCCTGCACCCATAGTCGAGGTCAGGTTGATCTTCTTGACATAGGTGCCTTTTGCGCCTGCGGGCTTCGCCTTCTGCACGGCAGAGACGAAGGCGCGGACATTCTCGGCCAGCTTTTCGGCATCGAACGACGCCTTGCCAACACCGGCATGCACAACACCGGCTTTCTCAGCCTTGAACTGCACCTGGCCGCCCTTGGCATCCTTGACCGCCTGCGCCACGTCCATTGTGACGGTGCCAACCTTGGGGTTCGGCATCAGGTTGCGGGGCCCGAGCACCTTGCCCAGACGGCCCACGACGGGCATCATGTCGGGCGTGGCGATGCAGCGATCGAACTCGATCTTGCCGCCCTGCACGGTTTCCATCAGATCCTCGGCACCGACGATATCGGCACCTGCGGCTTCGGCCTCTTCGGCCTTGGCGCCACGGGCGAAGACAGCGACGCGCACGGTCTTGCCAGTGCCATTGGGCAGGCCGACGACGCCACGAACCATCTGGTCTGCGTGACGCGGATCAACCCCGAGGTTCATCGAGATTTCAACGGTCTCGTCGAATTTCGCAGTAGCGTTGCCCTTGATCAGGGCGACCGCGTCCTCGACGGTCAGATTGTCTTTGCCAACCAAAGCTTCACGCAGGGCACGGGTCCGTTTTCCAAGCTTTGCCATCTTACTTCACCTCGATGCCCATGGAGCGCGCGGAGCCGAGGATGATTTTCATCGCAGCTTCGACGTCGTTCGCGTTCAGGTCTTTCCACTTCGCTTCGGCGATCTCGCGCACCTGCTTGGTGCTGACGGTGCCTGCGGTGGCGCGGCCCGGGGTCTTGCCACCCGATTGCAGCTTGGCAGCCTTCTTGAGGTAATAAGACGCGGGCGGCGTCTTGATTGCCATGTCAAAGGATTTGTCCTGATAGTAGGAAATCACGGTTGGGCACGGCGCACCGGGCTCCATGTCTGCGGTCTTGGCGTTGAATGCCTTGCAGAATTCCATGATATTGATGCCGCGCTGACCCAATGCGGGGCCGACGGGCGGGCTGGGATTGGCTTGCCCGGCTTTCACCTGCAGCTTGAGCGTCCCTACGAGTTTCTTGGCCATGTGGCCTCTCCTTCACTTCCAACACCGTCGGGGCGCGCCCCTCCGGCTCTCTTGTTGTGTGGTCCGGTCCGATGGCCGCGGCCATCTCGCCTCCCACGGCTCACATCATCAGGCCTGTTTGGTGACCTGTGTGAATTCCAGTTCGACCGGAGTTTCCCGGCCAAAGATCGACACGGACACCTTGAGGCGCTGGTTGTCCTCGTCGACATGCTCAACCATGCCATCGAAATCCTCGAACGGCCCCTCGTTGACCTTGACCTTCTCGCCGATCTCAAAGTGGATGAGCGTGCGCGGGCTTTCCTCGCCCTCTTGCACCCGGCCGAGAATCGACTGCACCTCGGCGTCGCGCATCGGCATCGGGCGGCCCTGCGGGCCCAGAAACCCGGTAACGCGGTTGATCGAGTTGATCAGGTGATAGCCGCGATCCGACATCTCCATATGCACAAGCACATAGCCGGGCATGAAGCGACGCTCAGCAGTCACTTTCTTGCCACGGCGGATTTCGATCACCTCTTCGGTGGGAACCAGCACCTCATCAATCTCGTCCTCGAGACCGTTGTCGGTGACGGATTGTCTGATCTGCTCGGCGATCTTCTTCTCGAAATTCGAGAGAACACTGACCGAGTACCACCGCTTTGCCATCGTTGACCTACGCCTTTGTTCCTACCGGCACCAAGCCGGATTTCCGTATTCTTCCAAGCGGTTGCACCCGCACGCCCTGCAACGAAAAGCGGCGCGCAACCCGAATCGCCGCGCGCCATGTCCAGAAGTGTTGCGTCAACTACCTTTGATCGTTCACGAATTCAAGGCCCGACGATGAAATAATGACCACCTCAGCCAAACAGCCCGAGCACCCCCTGCAACCCGCTGCGGATCCCGAGATCGACCAGTGCGAAGAAAATCGCAGTGATCGTGGCCATGATGAAGACCATCACCGTGGTCAGCATCACCTCGCGGCGGGTCGGCCAGACGACCTTGGCCACTTCCGATCGGACCTGCTGAATGAACTGAAGCGGGTTCGTGCGTGCCATCTGCGCTGTCTTCCATGATTTCGCTGCTGCGCGCGACATACGCGGGCTTGTCGGTGAATTCAAGGGCCGATGCCCGCGCGCGGCGCGGGCGTCAGTGCAATTCCTTGGCGATACGCTCGAACGGATCGGGATGGTCGGCAAAGGGATCCGGCGCCTGCTCTTGCCGCCGACGCCAGCCGCCCTGCATGCCGCGCAGACGGTCCCGCAGGCCGGTCAAACGCTCCACACCGAACAAGGCACAGCCGATCAGCGTGAGGCAGAAAATCGCGAAGACTGCGATCAGAACAACTCTCGGCCAGAGCAGCACGGCGGCGAAAGCCAGAGCCCAGCCAAGGTGCTGCGGCTTGGGCCGAAATGCCAGAATCCGTGCGCGCAACCCGGTGCCCTTCCGCGGCCCGGCGGCGGGCTGGCGGCGCTTTCGACCTCTGCGAGGTGCCACGGCCTCCATCGCCACCGGCGGCGCGAGTTCGGGCAGGGCTTCGGAGCCGCGACGGCGGCGGTCCTCAGCCATGATTTCACTGATTGTCGTGATCGCGTTGCGCACCGCGATCTCGGTCGATACGGCATCCGCAGGTGCATGACCTTCATATTCGGTATCTGGATGTGGCGGATACGGGACCGGAGCCCCGGCCCGAGGCAAATCGTGTTCCATGATAGCAATACTCTTTTTTCCACGCCCCCACGCGGATCGACGGCCCCATGCTCTGGAAGCACTTGTCGATTGATGGTCTAGATCGGGCGCAAATGTGGCGAAACCATGGCAAACCGATGGCTGGAACAAGGCATGTCCGATTTTCACCATATTTGAGCTACATTTTACCCGCATTCTAAGAATGCGCCATCACGCAACTCAACCTCAGGGAGTGCCCTCCTGACTTCGGGCGCATGTCCGATTCGCGACGAGCCGCTTTAGCGGCCCAGACAGGCAAACACGACACCGATTGGAAGGATGGCAGGGGCAGCAGGGTTCGAACCCGCGACCTACGGTTTTGGAGACCGTCGCTCTACCAGCTGAGCTATACCCCTAAGATGCGTGCCTGTTATTGTTTTTCACCAAGGCCGTCAAGCGGCCATGGCGCAATTATCGGGGGCGGTGCCGTCGTCGATCCGAGAGATCGGTCACCCATGCCTGGTGGGCAGGTCGCGCCAAGGGCCGCGTCATGGCCCCGTCTCGCGCACGTCAAGCGCATCGCGCAGCGCGTCGCCGACGAAATTGATCGCCAGCACCACCAGCATGATCGCCAACCCCGGAAACACCCCGAGCCACCAGGCCTGACTGATAAAACTCCGGCCATCGGCGAGGATCAGACCCCATGTCGGCGTGTCGGGCCGCACACCAAGGCCAAGAAACGACAGCGAGGCCTCGCCCAGGATGGCATAGGACACGCTGACCGTGGCCTGAACGATGATCGGTGCCAGCGCGTTCGGCAGGATATGGCGAAACATGATCCGCAGATCGGAAAAGCCCTGCACACGTGCGGCATCGACGAATTGCTCTTCCTTGAGCGTCAGCACCATGGAGCGCGCAACCCGCGCGAAGTCGTCGAGAAAGGCCAGCGCGATGGCGACGATGACATTCAACAGGCCGGTGCCGAACACTGCGACCAGATAGATCGCGATGATGAAATTCGGAAACGCCCATTGCAGGTCGATATAACGCATAATGATCATGTCGGCCCAGCCGCCGTAATAGCCCGCCACAACCCCCAGCGTGACGCCGAGGATCAGCGCTAGCGCCACTGTGGAGACGCCGACGAAAAGCGAGATCTGCGTCCCCCAGATGATCCTCGAGAGCAGGTCACGCCCCAGATCGTCAGTGCCGAGCGGATGCGTCAGCGACGGGCTGCTCATCATGTCGAGCGTCATCGCGTTGGGATCGAAGGGCGCGATCAGCGGGGCCAGCAGCGCCACGAGCAGGAAGGCCAGCAGGATGACCAGCCCGACCTGCGCCTTGCGGTCCCGCGCAAAACTTGCGCGCAACCGTGATGGGGCCGGTCGGATATCGGGTTCGGAGAGGTCCTTGGCGGGAAGGTCGGTCATCAGGAATACCGTATGCGGGGGTCGATCACCGCATAAAGCAGATCGACCACGAGGTTGGAGAGCACGAAGAACGCAGACACCACCAAAACGGCGCCTTGCACGACCGGGTAATCGCGGTTCTGGATGCCCTGGATCAGAACCCGCCCCAGCCCTTTGATCGCGAACACGTTCTCGACCACCACGGCCCCCGAGATCAGCAGCGCAAAGGCGATTCCGATCACCGTCACCACCGGAATGAGCGCATTGGGAAAGGCGTGGCGCAGCATCTGCACCCGCATCGGCAACCCCTTGGAGGCCGCCGTGCGCATGTAATCGGCGCGCAGCACCTCGAGCATGGATGAACGGATCATCCGCGCGATGATCGCCGAAAAGCCGGTGCCGATGGCAATTGAGGGCAGGATCAGGTGGCTTAACCAGGGCCAAAGCCCTTCGGAGAGCGGCACGTATCCGATCGCGGGCAACCATTGCAGATTGGCGGCAAAGACGATGATCAGCAGGATCGCCAGCCAGAAATCCGGCATCGACAGCCCCAGAAAGGCGAACAGCGACACCGTCGCATCGGTGGCGGTGTTGCGGCGCGTGGCCGACAGGATGCCCGCAGGAATGGCGATCACCAGCGCGATCACGAAGGACAGGAAGGCCAGCGACATCGTACGCGGCAGCGCCTCCAGAAGGATGGTCGAGACCGGCTGGTTGTTGCCGAAGATCGACACGCCCAGATCACCCTGCAAGAGGCCAGTGAACCATTTCCAGAACTGCACCACAAGCGGCTGATCGAGCCCCAGCTTGCGGGTCAGCGCCTCACGCGCCTCCTCGCTGCCGGCATCGGCCAGCATGGCGGCGACCGGGTCACCAGGCACCAGCCGTATCATGAAGAACACCAGCGCGGCCACGGCCAGCATCACCAGCGCGGAACCGACCAGCCGTCGGAGAATATAGGACCCCATGGCAATACCGGGCAGGCCGCGAGGGGCCCGCCCGCCTTTCCGTGTTTACTTGAGCGAAATGCGGTCGAGTTCATGCAGACCCGGAATGCGCGCCTCTTCCGGCACCTCGACCGAGGCGTTGTGCACCAGCACATCGACCGGATGATAGAGGAACGCGCAGGCCACCTTGTCGGAACTGATCGCATTGGCCTGACGCACCAATTCGCGCCGCGCGTTGGGATCGACCGCCACGGATTGCGCGTCGATCAGCCGGTCGGCCTCGGCCTCGCTGAAGAAGCCAAAGGATTTCGCCGCCTTGTCGCGGTCCGGCCCGTTGAACTTTGACGTGGTCTGCATCCAGTCCACGAGGCCATCATCGGGGTCGTAATCCCCGCCCGAGCCGCCGAGACGCAGGTCGATCTCCATCTTGTTGAATTCCTCGATACCGATCGAGAAATCCTTGGGATCGACGGTCACGGTAATGCCCAGCACCTGCCGCAGGATATTGGCGACAACCTGCCCCGCGCGCTTGGTGTTGGGCGTGGTCTGCAAAGTGAGCTCGGGAAAGCCCGCGCCGCCGGGATAGCCCGCCTCGGCCATGAGCGCCTTGGCCCCCTCGGGGTCGAACGCCTGCTCGGAACTGTCGGCCAGCGTCTCGTCGAAGAAAAAGCCCATCGCCGGGTTGATCGTGCCATGCGCCGCGACGCCGTAACCAAACAGGCCCTGCTTGATGAACAGCTCGCGATCGAGCGCCTTGGCGATGGCCAGACGCACCATGAAGCCCTTTTCCTTCTTCAGCTCCTCCAGCGGCTTGTCGAAATCGGTGACCCGCATCGCCTCGTGCCAGGGGTTGATCCAGATCGACTGAAAGCCCGGCCCCGGCTTGATATCGACAACCAGATCGGGATTGGCCTGCATCCGCTCGATCAGCTGGGTCGGGAACGGGTTGCCGCCAACGTAATGGATGTCGCCTGCCTCCAGCGCGGCGGCCAGCGGCTCCACACCATCCACCGGGGTGATCGTGATCCGGTCGAGCTTGGGCCGGTCGGGGTCGTAATACTCGGCGAATTTCTCGAGCACGACCCCCTGGCCCAGCTGGTGCTCCACCACCTTGTACGGCCCGGTGCCGATCGGCGTGAGGCCATATTGCGCCGTGCCGAGGCTCTCCAGCCCGCCGCGCGAAACGATGGTCATCGCCCGTCCCGAGGCACGTTCCAGCGATTTCGTGAGGAACGAGGCCTGCGGCTGCTTGAGCGTGAACCGCACCTCGTAGTCGTTGAGTTTTTCCAACTCGGCCACATTGGCGATGACCCGGCTGTGCACCGATTGCTCGGGATCGCGCGAGCGGTTGAAGGTGAACAGCACATCCTCCGCGTCGAACGGATCGCCATTGTGAAATGTCACGCCCTCGCGCAGCTTGAACGTATATTCGAGCCCGTCCTCGCTGATCTCCCAGCTTTCGGCAAGATCGCCCTGCGCCACCAGGTTGTTGTCGATATGCATCAGGCCGCTATAGATGTTCGACGTGATCTGGAATTGCAGCACCTGGCCGATCTGCGCGGGATCGAGGGTGACGATCTCGCCGACACCGGCCCAGGCGCATTTCAGCTCGCCGCCCATCTTGCCCTGCGCCATCGCAGACTGCGGTCGCAGACCGGGCAGCACCTGCGCAAGCCCGAGCGCGCCACCGGCGGCAAGCAGGCGCAGCGTGGCGCGACGGCTAAGCCGGTCGCCGCGCAACTCGTCGCGCGTGAGACCAAAGAGCGGGTCACGGGGATCGTAATCATGAGCCTCGCGCAGTTCCGCTTCGGCGCGTTTGATGAGATCTTTATCGGTCATCTCTCTCTCCTGTTGTGGTAGTTTCTGGTTGTGGTTGGGTGGTGACGGCATGACAGGCGACGGCGTGCCCCGATCTGACCGGCTCGAGTTCAGGCGCGATGCGCGCGCAGATATCCATCGCAAGCGGGCAGCGCGGGTGAAACACGCAGCCCGAAGGCGGGTCGAGCGGGCTTGGCACCTCGCCTTTCAGCAGCGCGGTGTCGCGGGCCTCTTCCGAGACCGGATCGGGGTTCGGAATGGCAGCGATCAGCGCTTGCGTGTAGGGGTGCTGCGGCTCCGAGAACAGCTCTTCGGAACTCGCGGTCTCCATCACCCGGCCGAGATACATCACCGCCACGCGGTCGCACAGATGGCGCACGACCGACAGGTCGTGCCCGATGAAAAGATAGGTCAGCCCATGGCGCAGCCGCAGTTCTTCCAGCAGGTTGACGATTTGCGCCTGAATCGACACGTCAAGCGCCGAGACCGCCTCGTCGCAGACGATCAAATCCGGATCGGTGGCCAGCGCCCGGGCAATACCGACACGTTGCCGCTGCCCGCCCGACATCTGATGCGGGAACAGATCGGCAAACCTCTCGGAGAGGCCGCAAAGCGCCAGCAATTCGCGGACCCTTGCGGTGATGTCTCCGGCGAAACGATGCACCTTCAGCACCTCGGCGATGATCGCGCCCGCCTTCATTCGCGGATTGAGCGAGGAAAACGGATCCTGAAACACCGCCGAGACCCGCGTACGATAAGGGGCCAGCGCCGCGCCTTTCAACGCGGTGATGTTCTCGCCATCGAACCAGACTGCACCGTCGGTCGCATCGACCAGACGCAGCACGGTGCGCGCGAGGGTCGTCTTGCCGCAGCCGGATTCGCCCACCAGGCCGAATGCCTCGCCGCGCCTGAGCGAGAGCGTGACGTTGTCCACCGCCCTGACGCTGGCGACCTGGCGTTGCAGCAGGCCCTTGCGCACCGGAAAATGCACGCAGAGACCTTCAATTCTGAGAAAGGCATCCGCAGTCATGACGCCTCCCTCGTCTCATCGGAGAGCGGGAAATGGCAGGCCACCTGCCCGTCGAATGCCGGGACGGTCGTTGTGCAGACCGCCTGCGCATGCGGGCAGCGCGGATGAAAGCGGCATCCGGTGATGCGCGCGAAGGGATCGACGGGGTTGCCGGCAATCGGCTCCAGCGGCTCAGAGCGCGGCCGGTCGAGCCTCGGCACCGAGCGCAACAGCCCCTGCGTATAGGGATGGCGCGGCGCGTAATACAGCGCCCGGGCAAGACCGCTCTCGACGATCCGCCCACCATACATCACATTGACCCGCCGGGCATAGCGCGCGACGACGCCAAGGTTGTGGGTGATCAGGATCAGCGCGGTGCCGTGATCGCGGCAGATCCGCGCCATGAGATCGAGGATCTGGGCCTGGATCGTCACGTCGAGCGCCGTGGTTGGCTCATCGGCGATTATAAGCTTCGGTTCGGCGGCGAGCGCGATGGCGATCATCACCCGCTGGCGCATTCCGCCCGAAAAGTGATGCGGATATTGCCGCATCCGCTGCTCGGCATCCGACACCCCGACCTCCTGCAAGAGCGCGACGGCACGTGCCCGCGCCTCAGCGCCCGACAGGCCCATGTTTTCCTCTATGCTTTCGGTGATCTGGCTGCCAATTGTACGCACCGGGTTGAGCGAGGTCATCGGCTCCTGAAACACCATCGAGATGTCTCGCCCGCGCCGCTTGCGCATTTCTTCGGAGGGTAATTCGAGCAGGTCCACCCCGTCGAACCGGATGCTGCCGGAGGTGATGTGCAGATCCTCGGCCAGAAGCCCCATCACCGCCAGCGATGACAGCGATTTGCCCGATCCTGATTCTCCGACGATGGCCAGCGTCTCGCCGGCCTCGACCTCGTAGGACAGGCTCTCGACCAGCGTCGCCTCGACCCCGTGCTTGCGCAGCTTGATTGTCAGGTTCTCAATGTCCAGAAGTGTCATTTTGGCTCTCGCGCTATTTGGGCCACCACATGCCAAGCGTCGGCGAAACGCGCGGACATATCAACCTTGCGGTTTGGGTTGCGGATTTTTCCCTTGAATTCATTGTGCTTTTTTAGCGTCCTCACGTGATCGTGACTGCTTGCGATGCAGATCTGCGCATGTTCGGGGTGCAAGGGCGTGTGCCGGTCGGCTGGACGCTGTGCCGCGGCCCCACTAAGGCTTGTGATCATGCAGGGTGCCACCTGTCCTCCGATGAGTCTGGACCGTGTGACACAACACCAGACGGAGACAGCCACCCCATGCAGATGCGTCAGGAATCCATCTATGCCTCTCGCCGCTCGCCGGTCCTTGCCGAAAATGTCGTGGCAACCTCGCAGCCGTTGGCCGCGCTGGCGGGGCTTTCGATGCTGGCGCGCGGCGGCAATGCCGTCGATGCCGCCCTTGCTGCGGCGATCACACTGACCGTGGTCGAGCCCACCGGCAACGGCGTGGGCTCGGATGCGCTCTGCATCCTGTGGGACGGTGAGGAATTGCACGGGCTCAACGCCTCGGGCGCCGCCCCGGCGGCCTGGACGCCCGAGCGATTCGCAGGTGCCACGGAAATGCCGTTCCGGGGCTGGGACAGCGTGACCGTGCCGGGGGCCGTGAGTGCCTGGGCAGAGCTGTCGCGACGCTTCGGCAAGCTCGATTTTGCGGCCCTGTTCGAACCTGCGATCGGCTATGCGACGCATGGTTTTCCGGTGTCGCCGGTGATCGCGCGGCTCTGGCGGCTCGGGGCGGACGAACTTTCCGATCAACCGGGCTTTGCCGAGACCTTTCTGCGCGACGGCGAGCCGCCCGCCGCAGGCGAGCGTTTTGTCAACGCCGCTTTGGCCGAAAGCCTGCACCAGATCGCCGCGACCGGGGGGCGCGCCTTTTACGAGGGTGCGCTGGCAGAAAAGATCGTCGCGGCAGCGCGCGCCCATGGCGGCGGCCTGACCCTCGACGATCTCGCCCGCCACCGCCCGGACTGGTGCGGCACCCTGTCGATGGAGTTCGACGATGTCACCCTGCACGAGATCCCGCCCAACGGGCAGGGCATCGCGGCGCTGATGACCCTGGGCATCCTGCGCCACACGCCGGTTCGCGACTTCGGCCCCGACGACGCGATGGCGCTGCATTACCAGATCGAGGCCACCAAGCTGGCCTTCCGCGACCTGGACGCCTATGTCGGCGACAGGTCGGCGATGACCGAGATCACCCCCGAGGCGCTGCTCGACGTCGAATATCTGGCCAGTCGCGCCGCGCTGATCAGTGCTGACTCGGCACAGGATTTCGGCTCGGGCGCGCCAAAAAACGGCGGCACCGTCTACCTGTCGGCGGCGGATGCAAACGGCATGATGGTGTCGTTCATCCAGTCGAACTATGCCGGGTTCGGCTCGGGCGTGGCGGTGCCGGGGACGGGCATTCACATGCAAAACCGTGGCGCGGGCTTCGCGCTCCAGCCCGGTCACCCCAACCAGGTCGCGCCCGGCAAGCGGCCGTTTCAAACGATCATTCCCGGCTTTCTGATGCGGGACGGCGCGCCGCTGATGAGCTTCGGGGTCATGGGCGGCCCGATGCAGGCACAGGGCCACGTGCAGATGACGCTGCGCACCCAGCTCTGGGGGCAGGATGTCCAGACCGCAGCAGACGCCCCGCGCTGGCGGGTCGTGTCGGGGCTGGAGGTGGCCTGCGAAACGGCGATGTCCCCGCAGACCATCGAGGGCTTGCGCGCGCTCGGCCACGCCGTCACGCTGGAGAGCCCCGACAATGCCTTCGGTTTCGGCGGCGCACAGCTTGTCCATCGCCTGCCCTCGGGGGGATATTGCGCCGGCTCCGATCCGCGCAAGGACGGTCAGGCCGTCGGCTTCTGAGTGATCTGTCGCTGCGCGAGCCATCTCAGGACCACCCCGCGACGCGATGCCCGTCGGCCACCGGCGTGAGAGTTACGCGCCGCATTGTCGCATCAAGCGGCAACACCGGACTTGGAGCCTCGGGCGCGGGCGGAAGCAGCGCGCGCGCCCGCTGCGGATCGGGGACCGGCACAGCCGCGAGCAGCCGTTTCGTGTAGGGATGGCGCGGATCGTGTAGCACCGCGTCGCGCGGCCCCTCTTCCATCACCTGGCCGAGCCGCAGCACCATGACCCGGTCAGCCACTTGGTCGATCACCGCCATGTCATGGCTGATGAAGAGATAAGACAACCCGTCGGCGTCCTGCAATTCCTGCAACAGCTCCAGCACCTGCGCCTGCACCGAAACATCCAGCGCCGAGACGCTCTCATCCGCTACGATCACCCGGGGCGAGAGGCTCAGCGCCCGCGCGATGCAGACCCGCTGGCGCTGGCCGCCGGAAAACTCATGCGGATAGCGCGCCAGCATGTCGGCAGATAACCCGACGCGCCGGAACAGGAACTCGGCCCGGTCCATAAGCTCCGTCCCCTGCGCCAGACCATGCACCCGGAGCGGCTCGACCACCTGCTCGCCCACGGTCATGCGCGCGTCCAGCGAGGCACCAGGGTCTTGAAACACCATCTGGATCTTGCGCAGCACCGGCCGCATCGCCGCCCGCGACAGCCCCTTGGTCTGCTGGCCATCGATCCGCACCGAGCCGCCCCACGGCACCAGCCCCAGTAGCGCCTTGCCGATGGTCGATTTACCGGACCCAGATTCACCCACCAGCGCCAGCGTCTCTCCCGCCCCGATTCGGAACGAGACGCCTTCCACCGCATGCAACCGCGCCACGGTCCGGTTGAATATCCCGCCGGTCACGTCGAAGCGGACGCTCAGATCCTCGACCTCGACGATGCTTTGCGCGCCACCCTTCGGCGCGCGCGCGGGTGCCGCACCCAGCCGGGGCACGGCGGCCAGCAATTGCCGCGCATAGGCCGAGCGGGGCGCCGCGAAGATCTGCCCCACCGGGGCAATTTCTTCCGGCGTGCCCTCGCGCATGACGATGACGCGGTCAGCCATCTCGGCAACCACGCCCATGTCATGGGTGATCATCAGAACGGCGGTGCCGTGATCCGTTTGCAGCAAGCGAATCAGGTCCAGGATCTCGGCCTGCACCGTGACATCGAGCGCCGTGGTCGGCTCATCCGCGATCAGGATCTCGGGCTCACAGGCCAGCGCGATAGCGATCATCACGCGCTGGCGCATGCCGCCCGACAACTCGTGCGGATATTGCCCGAGCCGCCGTTCAGGATCGGTCAGTTGCAGGTCCTCAAGCAGCTTGAGCGCGCGCGCCGGGGCCTCGCCGCTAAGGCACATGTCATGCTCCAGCAACACCTCGCAGAGCTGTTGTTCGACAGTCATCAGCGGATTGAGCGAGGTCATCGGTTCCTGAAAGATCATCGAGATCCGCCGCGCCCGGATGGCACGGTAGGGCCGCTCGCCCAGACCCGCAAGCTCACGATCCCCCAGCCGGATGGAGCCGCCGGTAATCCGCGCCATCGGACGCGGCAAAAGGCCCATGATCGCCAGCGCCGTCATCGACTTGCCCGAGCCACTTTCCCCCGCGAGCGCCAGCGTCTCACCGGGAAAGAGATCGAACGACAGCCCGTCAAGCACAGTCTTGCCGCCCGCGCCGGTGGCCACCTGCACGGTCAGATCGCGGACCGAAAGGGCGGGGCGCGCATCCGCGCCCCGCCCGTTGACGGCATCAGGTGTCATTCGAAGACGATCCGCGGGAAGTAAAACGACACCACCCAGTTCGGCATGTCCACGATTTCCGAGATCCGCAGATCCCCCGCGACCGAACACAGCAGATAGGCATCCTCCGCCGAGAGCCCGTGCTGCCTGCCCAGCAGGTCGATCATGCCGGAAACCGCGTTGCGCGCGCCTTCCATCATGTCCGGGCCTATCCCCGTCGTGACCTCGTAACCCTTGGCATCGAGGTGACGGGTCACCGGCCCGGGCGTCGAGAAGCGCGGAAAGTCGAGCCGCTCCTGCTTGATCAGGTCGAGCGTTATCTCGACATCCATCGGGCTTTCGATGGCGGTGCCGCAGACCTCCCCGTCGCCCTGCGCGGCATGGGTATCGCCCACCGAGAACAGCGCGCCCGCGACCTCGACCGGCAGGTAGAGCACCGATCCGGCGGAAAGGTCGCGAATGTCGAGATTGCCGCCCATTCGGCGCGGCGGCACCACGGAATGCAACCCCGGCTCTGCCGGGGCGAGCCCGATGGTGCCGGTGAAAGGCTTGAGCGGCACGCGGGCGGTGTCGGAAAAGAGCGACGGGGCCAGCGTATCCGGATCATAGGACCAGACCTTGAGATGCGGATCGGTGAACTGATCCGCGAGCAGGCCGAAACCGGGGATATTGGCGGTCCAGCCAAAGCCGGAGGGGTGGAACTGCTCCAGCGTGATCTTCAGCACGTCCCCCGGTTCGGCCCCGTCGACATAGACGGGGCCGGTGACCGGGTTGATCTTGCTGAAATCGAGACCGGGCACATCGGCCGTGGTGCTGTCGCGGGTCAGTTGCCCGCCTGAACTGTCGAGACAGCGGAAATGCACCCGGCTGCCCGGTGCCACGGACTGCGCGGGCGGGAGCCCATGATCCCACCCGTGGTGATGGTGGCCATGGATCGTGTAGTCACAGGTCTTGCACATGAGCTCACTCACCCGTTGCGGCATGGATGTAATCGTAGTTCACCGGGATATGCACCGGGTCCACGAAGAGGCTGTCATCGCCCGCGACATTGCCCGAGACCAGCGTGAAGCGCTGCTCGTTGAACACCGGCACCCAGGGCGCGTCTTCCATGATATCGACATAGATCGACCGCCAGGCCGCCTCGCGCTCGGCGGTCTTGGCCGGGTCGGCCATCGCATCGGCGGCGCTGGCGCGGGCGTCGATCTCCTCGTTGCAGTACCACGACCAGTTCCAGCCCCCCGGCACCGCGCCCGCACAGCCCAGGATGGGGCCGTAGAAATTGGACGGGTCCGGGAAATCCGCGATCCAGGCCATGCCGCCCGACCAGATCATCGGGGCCTGATCGGCCTCGCCGCCCGCCGCGATCACATTGGATTGCGCGAGGCTGCGGATCTCGGCGGTGACACCGATCTCGGCCAGATCCTGCTGGATCGCCTGGGCGATGCGCGGGTTCGGGTCGACATTCATCACGTAAAGCTCGGTCGTAAATCCGTCGGCATGGCCCGCCTTGGCCAACAGGGCGCGGGCGGCCTCGGGATCGAAGGCATAGCCCTCGTAGTCGTCGGCATAGCCGGGCATGGTCGGCGGCAATGGCTGATTGGCGGGCACCGCGCGCCCGTTGATCATCTGCACGATTCGCGCCTTGTTGATCGCCATGTTGACGGCGCGGCGCACATCGACATTGTCGAACGGTGCCATGCGTGTGTTGAGCGTGATGTAGCCGGTATGCAACTGGCCGCCCTCGACCACGTTCTCGGCCTGCGCGGGGTTGTTCATCACCTGCAGGAACTGCGCCGGTGGGATACCATCGCCCGGCACATCCGCCTCGCCGCTTTGCAGGCGTAGCAGCGCGACCGTCGGATCGAGCCCGATATCGAAGGTCACCCGATCAAGCTTGGGCACACCGGCGCGGTGATAGTCCCCGAACCGCTCGAACACGAGCTGCTGGCCCGGGGTCCAGTCGGTGAGGCGGAACGCGCCCGAGCCCACCGGCTCGCGCCCGAAATCCTCGCCCGAGGCCTCCACCGCCTCGCGCGGAACGATCGAGGCGAAGTTGAGCGCCATGACATGGCTAAAGGTGGCGTCTGGCCGCGCCAGGGTGATGCGCACGGTCTTGTCGTCCAGCACCTCGACCCCGCTCAGCCCCTCACCCTCGCCCGCGTTCCACGTGTCGAACCCCGCGATCATCCCGAAGAATCCGGCACCGGGGCTGCGGGTTTCGGGGTTTGTCACCCGATCCAGCGAGTATTTCACGTCCTCGGCGGTGATCTCGCGCCCGTTATGGAACTTGATCCCGTCCTTCAGCACGAAGGTATGGGTCATGCCATCCCCGGAAATCGCGTGACTCGCCGCCAGTTCGTTGCGCAGCGTGGTGGTGCCGGGCTCATACCCCATCAACCCGTCGAACAGTGACTTGATCATCGACCAGTTCTGCCAGTCATAGCCGATCGCGGGATCGAGCGTGGCCACATCGTCCTGATAGGTCACGACCATCTCGCCGCCCTGCGGGGCGTCCTCGTTCACCTGTGCAAGCGCACCGCCCGCGACAAGAGCCAATCCGGCGACGCCGGCCATCAATGCGTTTTTCATCGGTCTTCTCTCCTCTGTCGGTTTCATTTTGTCTTGATGCGGGGATCGATCAGCGGGGCCACCAGATCGGCGAGCAGATTGCCGAGCACGATGGCCGTGGCCGAAACCATGGTGACGCCCATGATCACTGGAATGTCGACGCGCTGGATGGCCTGCCAGGCAAGCTGGCCGATCCCGGGCCATCCAAAGACGCTTTCGACAACGACAATGCCCGACATGAACAATCCGATGTCGATGCCGATCATGGCAATGATCGGCAGGATCGCATTGGGCATGACATGGCGGGCGATGATGCGCAGTTTCGACAGGCCCTTGGCCCGGGCGGTGCGCACGAAATCCTGTTCCAGAACGTCGATCATCGACGAACGCATCATGCGGCTGTACCAACCCGCCCCCAGGAACCCGAGGGTGATCGAAGGCAGCACCAGATGCGCGAAGGTGCCATAGCCGCCGATGGGCAGCCAGCCGAGTTGCACCGCAAAGACATAGAGCAGCAGGATGCCGATCACGAATTGCGGCGCCGAGATCGACACAAAACTGAAGATCATCAGCGAATGATCGGCAAAGCGGTTGCGGCGCAGCGCGGCAATGACCCCGATACTCAGCCCGAGAATCAGCTCGGTAACGATGGCCGAGACCATCAGCAGCAGGCTTGCGGGCAGGCGCGCGGCGATCAGATCCGCCACCTCGGCGCGTTGCAGGTAGGACCGGCCCATGTCGCCCTGCACGAGGTTGCCGAGATAGCGGAAATACTGCACGAAAAGCGGATCGTTGAGCCCCAGCTGGTCGCGGATATTGGCGACCGTCTCGGCGGTGGCCGAACGGCCCGCGATCTGCCGCGCCGGATCTGCGGGAATCAGGTAGAGCAGCACGAAGGTCACCAGCGTGATCCCGAGCAGGATCAGCGCGCTTTCAAGCAGCCGCCGGATCAGATAGCCGCTCATCCGTGCCGCCCCTTCAGTGTCGGGTCGAGCACATCGCGCAGCGCGTCGCCCACCAGATTGAAGGCCAGCGCCAGGAGCACGATCAGCAGGCCGGGAATGAACACCAGCCAGGGCGCGGTCGAGAAATAGGTCTGGTTCTCAAAGATGATGTTGCCCCAGCTTGGCATCGGCGGCTGCACCCCCACGCCGAGAAAACTCAGCGTCGCCTCGAGCAGCACCGTGGTCGAGATGCCGAGCGTGCCGAAGACGATGATCGACGACAGCAGGTGCGGCAGCAGGTGCTTGCCCAGGATACGCAGCGGTGACGAGCCGATGGCGCGCTGCACCTGGATGAATTCGCGCTCGGCAAGGCTGCGGGTCTCGGTATAGATCACCCGGCTCATCTGCACCCAGTTGACCATGGCGATCACCAGCGCGACGATCATCAGGCTGGGCTGAAAGATCGCCGCCAGCACGATGGCCAGAAGCAGCGCCGGAAACGCCATCATCAGATCGGTAAAGCGCATCAGGATCGCCGCCGTCCAGCCGCCGAAATACCCCGCCGCGATGCCCACGCCCGCGCCGAGAATGACCGCGATGCCGTTCGCCACCACCCCGATGATCAGCGAGGTGCGCGTGCCCAGAATCAGCCGCGACGCCAGATCGCGGCCCAGCAGATCGGTGCCCAACAGGTACTCGCCGCCCGGCGGCAACGGGCCGCCCATCAGATCGAGCCCGTCAAAGCTCTGCTCGAACGGATCATGCGGCATGATCCAGGGTGCAAGCACCGCACAAAGGACCATCACCACGATCACCGCCATGCCGAAGGCCGCGCGCGGGCGGCGCATCAACTCGCCCATGATGCGCCAAAACCGGCCCGGTGCGCGCGGTCTTAGGGTCTGTGCGTGGCTCATCTCGCCCGCCCCCGCGCGGTGCGCCCCTCAGCCAATAGCCGGATCGCGGCCTCCTCGAGCGTGATGCGTTCGACCATCGCCAGCGTGCGCAACTGCTTGAGCGCCAGCGCCTCGTCGCGCCCCTCTTCCATCAGCGCGAGCACCGCGCGAATCACGTCGAGCCGATGATGACTGCGGCGGGCAATGTCCGCCTCGCGGGCGCGCCGCACGGCTTTTTTCGCGAACACCTCATGCGCGATGACCATCGCCGAGAACAAATTACCCAGGCCCCCGACCGGCAGGTAGGCGTCCACCTCCTGCGCCAGTGCCCAGGCCAGACGACCGGGGCTTTCCGACCCGATCAGCCCGATCAGCGGCATCGGTGCCTCGGCGCGCGGCCAGGGCAGCATGGCGTCATCGGTCGTGTCGATATCGAGGATCACCATGTCGGCATCGCGCGCGCTCCGGATATCGAGCGCGTTCTTTTCCAGACAGGCGCGCACGCCCAAACGGTCGCAGCGCGCCCCGATCCGCTGGCCGATCTCCGGCGAGCGGTGCAGGACAAGCGCGGTCTGTCCGGAAAAGTTATGCACGGGTGCATGGCTCATTTCACGACCCTCAGCCTCCTTTGTGCCTGCGCGGCGGGGGCGGGCCGTCGCGCCGATCGCGCGGTCATGTAAGGATCGGCGGCCACCGGCGCACCGGCGCATTGCACGACATCGAACTGCCCTTTGCATGCGATGGCCAGCCGTGGTGTCAGCATTGCATGCCGTAGCACCGGGTCAATCGGCATCGGTCCCATGACGGTGGACACAGGCCCGTCCGTCGCCGCGCGGAACACCGCCGGGGGCGAATCGCTTCCGGCCCTCGCCACGGCGGCCGAAATGATCTCCACCGCGGCAAAGGAGGTCGCGAAGAACGACGAGACGCGGCCGTTCGGTGCGTGCCGCCGGGCCACATCGCGCAACGCCTCGTCGGCATTGGTCTCGAAGAAACTGCCCGCCGACAGCAGCCCATCCGCCGCTGGCCCGATCTCGGCGAGATCGGCCTCGGTCTGGTTGAAACTGACCACGCGGACCGGCGGGCAGTCTGACGTGCGACGCGCGGCCAGCCCCAGGAGGAAACTGGTATTCGACGGCCCGATCAGGCTGTCGATGACGCAATCAGCCTGTTGATCGCGGATTTCGTTGAAAATATGCGCCGGCGTGTCCGCCCCGAGCGGCACATGACGTTCGCCCACCACTTCGATCCCGCGATCCATCAGGCATTCGCGCGCCAGCCGCAGGGTTTCCCAGCCCCAGACGTAATTCGATCCGACGAGAAAGGCGCGGCGCAGGCCCTGAGCCGCGATCCAGTCGGCCACAGGAACCACATGATGGTTCGGCGAAGCGCCGAGATAGACGACATGATCGTTGCTCTCGAACCCCTCATAAGGGCAGGGATACCACAGCAGCCCGCCATGCCGTTCGAGCAGCGGAATCATCTCCTTCCGGCTCCAGGAGGTGATCGCCCCGACGATATGCCGGACCCCGCTTTCCAGCATCTCGCGCGTCATCCGCTCATAAGCGGCCAGATCGCCACCGGGGTCAGCGATCACCGGCGTGATCGGCGCTGCACCGTGCCGCGCAAGGCGCTCGATGGCACCGAGCGCGCCCGCAAGCGCGCTTTGCCCGAGCGCGCCGTAACTGCCGGTCGTGGAAAAGACGAGACCCAAACGCAGTGTCACGATGACACCCTTTCCATAAAAAAACCCCGTCCCTCTGAATGAGGAAAAACGGGGCTCGATTGCCGATGGCTTTAGTTGCCAATGTGCTGACAGCTTGCGGGATCTGCGCCGCCCTGTCCAGTGTGTCGATGCCGATTCACCAAGCAGAACCCCGGATCTGACTGAAAATTGAGCAAAAATGGCGCGGGTAACGCGCATGATCCTCGCCGAAGTCGATCGGAATGTTCCAGGGCATTCACCCCGTCCCTTGCATCCAGCGCCCGGGGCCAGCACTGCCATCGGAAAACAGGATGGCAGTCGCCCTGCCTCGACCCCGAAGTTACTCTGCGGCTGAGGGGACGAGTGCGATGTCGGCGAGTGTGGAGCGGTCGAGATCGGCGAGAAAAGTTGCCTCCGCCGCGCGCAGCCGGGTCTTGAGCCTGCAACGGCCATCGAGAGTGCAAGCCCCGCCACCTTCGCTCAGGCACTCGACCAGGGATTGCCCGTCTTCCAGCACGCGCACGACAGCGCCGAGCCGAATCTCGTCCGCCGGTCGGGCCAGCAAAGCCCCGCCTCCGCCGCCGCGACGCGTCGTGATCAGCCCGGCGCGGGCAAGGCGCTGCATGATCTTGGCCAGATGATTTCGCGACAATCCGAATTCTTCCGAAAGCTCGGCAGTCGAGAACGAGTGCGACGGCGCACCCGCCATCCGCATCAACATGCGTAAGCCGTAATCGGTGAAAGAGGTGAGACGCATGATCGCTGGTTCCTCTGCCTTATGCAACTTCACAATACCAGTTAACATGATCGGCACCAGCAATAACACTGTCGCAGCCATGTCGCGGGGCGACAGCTCTTGACGCGGGATCGAGACACGATCCGTCACGCGCCCCCGCCACGGTGACGGGCAGTCAGATTGCGACACATTCGAATAGGGCCAACAGGTTCGTTCCGGTCACTACGGTCCCGTCAGTTTCCGGTGCAGACAATTCTCCAACAGGCGCGAGACATCATTGTCGAACCCGTTCCACGGCAAGCTGCCACAGCATGTGATCGAACCGACCGAAAAGACCGAGCCGCCCCTTTGCAGGTCGAAACAGATCAGATCCGCATGTTTTGTGTCTTCCTTGGTTCCGCCGGTCAGGAACCCGATTTCGCAGGTCATGACGGTGAAGATGCCGAACACCACCGGATCGACGCCGAGGCTGGTCACCAGCGGAAAGAACACCGCCGTAAAGATGATGATCTGCCGGATGCTCGCCAGCGGGAACGGCTCGGACGCCGTCCAAGCCGCCTGCGCCATCAGCGTCAGGGCGATATCGGCGATCAAGACGCCCGCCTTGGCGGCCGCCCGCATCACGGCGTCTCAACTTCAGGAGTTGCGGGACGACAAGCTCGATATCGGATTTGTCATCAGGCCGGTGCGTCAGCCGGGGGGGGGCACAGCCGCGTTGTGCAGGCCGACCGTCCCATCTGCATCGTGCCGGAGGGTCGCCGGCTAGCCTCGCGCGCCTCGGTTACGCTTGCGAATCTGGCGGATGAGGATTTCGAGCACGGCCCCGCCGAGGCCTGGGCATATTTCTACGATTACCTGTTTTCGCTGTGCCGCAAGGCGGGCTTTCAGCCGCACATCGTCCAGGAGGCATGCGATTCCATCGGCATTCCCGGTCTGGTCTCCTGCGGGATGGGCATCACCATCCTGACCGAAAGCATCTGCAATGTCGCGACTGGGCGGCTGGTGCCCTTGCCGATCAGCGACATCGCCGAGGTCATGGTGACGGAAGCGGTCTGGGCTTCCGAAAACCTGCGGCTCCCGACACAGCACTTCGTCGATGTTCTGGAGACCCATGACGGGCATCGAGGGAAGCACCCGTCGCAGGAGCTGCAGGCCAATTGGCCCCGACCCGTCATAGACGTCCGGAAACGCCCCGCTTCGGGGCGTGCTGTGCGGTGACAGTCGGACAAGCCGCCACCGCGCAGGAGACTGCCGCGTTCAGAATGCGACGTGGGGTCGCGCGTGGCCGAATCGCGCGTGCGTCGTGTCGGATGGCGGATGAGAGCCCAACGTGTGCATGACGGCACGGTGGAGCGGTCGGCAATGTTGGCCTTGAGCGGACCTTGGCCCTTATGCCTCTGCGCGGAATCAAGGCCGTAAGGCCGCCGCGCATCGCCGTGCCGCCCCCGGCGCGGCGATGCACGGCCCAGTCCAACTGACCGCTTCAGGCCATCATCAAACGCAAGGATATTTCGGCAATCGACCGCAAACTCTGCATCGCAACCACACCAGACGCCCCATCTGCCCTTGCTAACCCCGCGCCACCGCGCCAATTTGCGGCCATGTTCCAGACCATCCCGCGCGCCCCGCTGATACTTGGCCTTGCCGGTCTCCTGCCCTTTCTCTGGGGGGCGCTGACCGTGCTTCTCCCCGAACTCGGCCTGTGGACGGCGCAGACCGTCGGCCCGCGCTTTGCCGGGCCTTACGTGATGCTTTTTTATGGCTCGGTGGTCCTCTCGTTCATGTCCGGCGTGCTCTGGGGGTTTGCCACAAAGGCCACTGGCCTCCTCGCCACCACCGGCTACGCGCTCTCGGTGATCCCCGCGCTCTGGGCGTTCTTCATGACCGGCGGCGGGCCGGTCTCGGCGGGGACGAGCCTGATCTTCGGCTTTGCCGGGCTGTTGGCCCTGGATCTGCAATTCGCCCGCTGGGGTCTTGCGCCCGCATGGTGGATGCCGCTACGGCTCTTGCTCAGCGCCGTGGTGATCGCGTGCCTCGCGGTCGGCGTCTTTATCTGAGGGCCAAACATGAACGATCTGACGCTCTATTCGATGCCCTCCTCGGGCAACAGCTACAAGGTGCGGCTCTTGCTGGCGCTCGAAGGGCGGGCCTATACTCATGTGCCGATCGAGACCAACACCCCCGAACTGACCGAGGCCAAGGCGGCGGGGCATCTGCCACTCGGCAAGCTGCCCGCGCTGCATCTGGGGGGTGGCACGATCCTGACGGAATCGAACGCGATTCTTTGGTATCTGGGTGCGAGCACTGGCTGGGTGCCCGAGGATGCGCTGGAACAGGCGCAGATGCTCGCCTGGATGTTCTTCGAGCAGAACCGGCACGAGCCGGTCGTCGCCATGCGCGCCTCGCTCGCGACCTATCCGCATCTGGCACATGAGGCCACGCCCGAGCGTATGGCCGAATTGCTGGATCAGGGCCACGCGATCCTTGCGCTTATGGAAGAAGCGCTCGATGGGCAGGACTGGTTCTGCGGCCCCTCCCCCACGCTCGCCGATATCGCGCTTTATGCCTACACCCACACCGCCGGAACGCGCGGCGGCTTTGACATGGGCCGCTTTCCGCGCCTCACCGCGTGGTGCGCCCGCGTGGCAGCGCTACCGGGTTACGTTGGGCTCACGGATGGCTGATCTCTTCGCCTATACCGACGGTGCCTGCTCGGGCAATCCCGGCCCGGGCGGTTGGGGCGTTCTGATGCGCGCCATGGCAGGCGATGCCATCGTCAAGGAACGCGAGCTTTCGGGCGGCGAGGCCGACACCACCAATAACCGGATGGAGCTTCTGGCGGCGATCCATGCGCTGGAGGCGCTCTCGAAACCCTCGGCCATCACCATCGTCACCGACAGCGCCTATGTGAAGAACGGAATCACCGGCTGGATGCATGGCTGGAAGCGCAACGGCTGGAAAACCGCCGCCAAGAAACCGGTCAAGAATGTCGAGCTGTGGCAGCGTCTGGACGAGGCGCAGAAACGCCACGACGTGACCTGGCAATGGGTCAAGGGCCACGCGGGCCACCCCGAGAACGAGCGCGCGGATGAGCTTGCCCGCGCGGGTATGGCCCCGTTCAAGCCGGGCAAAGCCGGGGTATGAGCGCGCTCATCCTGCTCGATTACGCCTCGGTGCTGATCTTTGCGCTGACCGGCGCGCTCGTCGCCTCGCGCCAGCAACTGGATATCGTGGGCTTTGCCTTTCTCGCGTGCCTGACGGCGGTGGGCGGCGGCACGCTGCGCGACGTATTGCTGGATCGCAACCCGGTGTTCTGGATGGGCAATGCCGATTACATCCTGATCGCCTGCGCCGCGGCGCTCACGGTCTTTTTCACCGCCCATCTGGTCGAGAGCCGCTATCGCTGGCTCCTGTGGCTCGACAGTTTCGCCCTCGCCGTCGCTGTGCCCGCGGGTGTCAGCGCGGCCATGGCGATGCGCCAGACCGAGGTAATCGTGGTGCTGATGGGCATGGTCACCGGCTGCATGGGCGGGCTGATGCGCGACGTGGTGGTGGGCGAGGTCCCGCTGGTGCTGAAACAGGGCGAACTTTATGTCTCGGCGGCTTTCGCCGGCGCGCTCGGGGCGGTGGTGGCGGCGCGCGTCACCGACGACCTGCTCGTGATCCTTTGCATCTGCGCCGCGCTCACATGGGCCCTGCGCGCAGGCTCGCTCGCCTTCGGCTGGCGACTGCCGGTCTACCGCGCGCGCCCGCCACGCATGTAAGGCGTCACTTGCGACCCAGATACATCCGGTACAACCAGATCAGCAGTAACGAGCCCAGCACCGCGCCGATCAGCCCCCCCAACAGCCCGGTCACCATCAGCAACACCCGGATCACAACCCCGCCAATGAGCGCCCCCGCAATGCCGATCATCACGGTCTGCACCACCCCGGCCTCGATCCGCATCAGCCGGGTCGCGAGGAACCCCGCCGCCGCCCCGATGATGATCAGATAGACCACGCCCATGACTTACCTCCGCTTGCGCCAATGGGTCGGCACGATGATCAATGCCCCGACCGAGGACAGTATCGCATCAATCCCAGGCGCGCCAAAGCGGATGCCGAACATGATGCGGATGAAATAGAACAGGAACGCGCCGCCAATGCAGATGATAATCGACGGGAGATAGCCGTTGCGGGTAAAGCCGCTTTTCTCGCTGACATAGCCGACGATGCCCGCGATCACCACCGTGCCGAAAAGTTGCAGGAACATCGCGTCACTCCAATCGGCTGCCGCGCGGCCATGCCATGCCACGCAGGAACTCGGGCCCATCCTGCGCCGCACGGCCCGCGCGTTGCAAGCGCAAAAGCCGCACCGCGCCCCGCCCGCAGGCAACCGTTGCCGCATCGTCCAGCACCTCGCCCGGCGCGCCCTCTCCCTCGGCCACGCGCGCGGCCAGCAGCTTCACCCGCTCCTCGCCCGCCATGCACCAGGCACCGGGAAAGGGCGACAGGCCGCGAATGCGACGGTCCACCTCCTGCGCGTCAAGGCTCCAGTCCACCCGCGCCTCGGCCTTGTCGATCTTGGCGGCATAGGTCACGCCCGCCTCGGGCTGCGGTTGCGGCGTCAACCCGTCCAGCCGCTCCAGCGCCTCGACAATCAGCTTTGCCCCCAACCCCGACAGCCGGTCATGCAACTGCCCCGTGGTCTCGGCCTCGCCGATCTGCACCGGCGCGCGCAGCAGCACCGGCCCGGTATCGAGCCCCGCCTCCATCCGCATGATGCAGATGCCGGTCTCGGTATCACCCGCCATGATCGCGCGGTGAATGGGGGCTGCCCCGCGCCAGCGCGGCAGGAGGCTTGCGTGGATATTCAGGCACCCCTTGGCGGGCGCATCCAGCACCGCCTGCGGCAGAATGAGGCCATAAGCCACCACCACCGCCACATCCGCCCCAAGGGCCGCAACTGCCGCCTGTTCCGCTGCTCCCTTCAGGCTCACCGGGTGGCGCACGGTCATGCCCAACGCCTCGGCCCGCGCCTGCACTGGGCCGGGACGGTCCTTCTTGCCCCGTCCCGCCGGGCGCGGCGGCTGGCAATAGACGGCCACCACCTCGTGCCCGGCCTCGACCAGCGCATCGAGCACCGGCACCGAGAAATCGGGCGTTCCCATGAAAATCACGCGCATCCTGCCCCCTTCACCGTTCCCAAAATACTCAAATCCGACCGCGCCACAGGCGATGCGCTCAGACCCTCTTGCGCGCCCGCCTCAGCAGCATGTCCCGCTTGACCCGGCCCAGCCGGTCGAAATACATCCGCCCCTGCAAATGGTCGATCTGGTGTTGCACGGACGTGGCCCATAACCCCACGAAATCGCGCTCCTCGACCTCGCCGTTCTCATTGAGAAACCGCACCGTCACCGCGCGTGGCCGCACGATCACCGCCGAGACGCCGGGCAGGCAGGGGCTGGCCTCCTGATGCTCGCGCAAATGCACGCTGGCATGCAACACCTCGGGATTGGCCATGCGCACCGCCTGACCGCGTGCGTCGCTCGCATCGACCACCGCCAGCGCCTGCATCTCGCCCAGTTGGGTTGCGGCGAGGCCCACGCCCGGCATCGCTTCCATCACCGCAATCATCTCGTCCCACAGGCGATGCGTGTCCTCGGTGATCTCCGGCACCGGCGCGGCGGGCGTTCTAAGCCGACGGTCGGGCCAGCGCAAGACAGACCGCAGGCTCACGCGCGCGCCTGCTCGCGCTTGAGCTTTTGCATGCGCCGGGTGATCATCTGCCGTCGCATCGCGCCGAGGTAGTCGATGAAGAGCTTGCCGTTCAGGTGGTCGATCTCATGCTGCACGCAGGTCGCCCAGAGCCCGTCGAAGGTCTCGTTCTGTTCGTTGCCGTTCCGGTCGATCCAGCGCACATCGACCAGTTTGGGCCGCGTCACCTCGGCATATTGGTCGGGGATCGACAGGCAGCCCTCCTCATAGGTGTTGGTTTCGTCCGACGACGCCACCACGTCGGGGTTGAACATCACCAGCGGGCGCGGCGCCTCGCCCTCGTCCTTGACGCAGTCGAGCACGATCAGGCGGCGCGTCACGCCGACCTGCGGCGCGGCAAGGCCAATGCCCGGCGCGTCATACATGGTTTCCAGCATGTCGTCGGCCAACTGGCGCAGATCGTCGCTGAGATCGGAGACAGGCGTGCAGACCTTTTTCAGGCGCGGGTCGGGGTGGATCAGGATCGGGCGTTTCATGGCGCTTGACTTAGGCGATCGGCGCACAATCCGCAACGGTCTTGCGCCCGGCGTGCATTCGTCTAGCCTGCGCCGCGACATCCCAAGGAGAGCCCCATGAATTTCGACGAGATCATCGACCGCCGCGGCACCCATTCCGACAAGTGGGACATGATGCAAACCAAATACGGTATCTCACCGCAGGACGGGATCGCGATGTGGGTGGCCGACATGGATTTCCGCCCGCCCGCCTGCGTGACCAAGGCGATTGAGGGCATGGCCCGGCACGGCATCTACGGCTATTACGGCGATGACCGGGGCTACCGCGCCGCGATCCAGTGGTGGATGGCCGAGCGGCATGGCTGGCAGATAGAGCCAGAGTGGATCTTCACCACACATGGTCTGGTGAACGGCACCGCGATGTGCGTCGATACCTATACCGAGCCGGGCGATGCCGTGGTGCTCTTCACGCCCGTCTACCACGCCTTTGCGCGGGTGATCAACGCCGCCGGGCGCGAGGTGCGGGAATGCCCGCTGGTCAACCACGGTGGCCGTTACGAGATGGATTTCGCCGCCTATGACGCCCAGATGACCGGCAATGAACGGATGCTGATCCTGTGCTCGCCGCATAACCCAGGCGGTCGGGTCTGGAGCCACGCCGAATTGCAGGGCGTCGCCGATTTCGCCCGAAGGCACGATCTGATCCTCGTCTCGGACGAGATCCATCACGATCTGGTCATGCCCGGCCACCGCCATATCCCGATGGCGCATATCGAGGGCACTAGCGACCGGCTGGTGATGATGACCGCCACCACCAAGACATTCAACATCGCGGGCGCGCATCTGGGCAATGTGATCATCGCCGATGACGCGCTGCGCGCGCGCTTTGCCACGCGGATGGCGGCGATGGGGCTGTCGCCCAATTCCTTCGGCCTCTCCATGGCCGAGGCCGCCTATTCCCCCGAGGGCGCGGCCTGGGTCGATGCGCTCTGCGCCTATCTCGACGGGACACGAACGATATTCGACGCGGGCATGAACGCCATTCCCGGCGTCAAATCCATGCCGCTGGAGGCCACCTATCTGGCATGGGTGGATTTCTCCGGTACGGGCATGGAGGCCGCCGAATTCACCCGCCGGGTGGAACAGGAGGCGCGCATCTGCGTCAATCATGGCCCCACATTCGGCACCGGCGGCGAAACCTTCCTTCGGTTCAACATCGCCACCCCCCGCGCGCGCGTGGCCGAGGCGGTGGAGCGCTTGCAGGCGGCGTTTGCGGACTTGCAGTAGGGGTTTGCTCGGTCATCCTCGGGCGTGACCCGAGGATCTCTTGACCGCCCCCCCGGGTCACGCCCAGGGATAATGCCGCTCTATCGCCCTGCCCTTTCGCGAAACGCCAGAACCAACTCTTGCGGGTCGCGGTCGGCGTCAATGGCGAGGCGGCGCAGCCCGAAATGCACATGCGCCATATCCTGATAATACCGCGTATAGGCGTAATTCGTCGCCGCCCCGGCTGCCGCGCCCAGCACCGGCACGGTCTGCGCCGCCAGCTTCTGGCCCAGCACCGCCGCCAGACGCGGCGCGACCCGCGCGATCAGCGCACGCATAGCGACCCCGGTCAGCGTCACCCGCGTGCCGATGAATCCCAGGTTGGCCCCGTCATCCTCAGACAGCGGGCCTGCGGCCCCGAACACCTCGATGGAATCGAACCGCACGCCCGGCTCGGACGGATCGAACCCGTGCTCGCTCGCCACGTCCTGAATCGCGCGCAACAGGATCGTCGTGGTCGCGGGTAGTTCCGCCAGTGCCGTCGGCAACCCGCCAAAACCGCCCGCGGCACCCATCGCCGTGGTCAGCGCCCGGATGCGCCAGGCTGGCCCGTCACCCACTACCTCACGCGAACGATGCGCGGCCTCGGCGGCATGGCGCAGCGCCTCTTCGGTGGCGGAGTTGAGCCGCATGCGCACGGACGGTGGCAGGCGGTCCAGAAACCCCTCGGCCTGCCCGCCAATGAGGTTGAGCACATCCATCACGGAATTGCCGGCCTGCGCGTTGCGCTGCACAAGCGCATCAAGCCGTGCCTCGGTCGTGGTCTCGTCTATCGGTCGGCCCAGAAGTTCCATCGCCCTGCCCTGTCAGCTCTCTCAATGGATCAAGCTGCGCATGGCCTGCGAAAAAATCAAGCGGCGCGCGTCACCTCTCCGCGCACACCCTCCCACGCGCCGGGCTGCAGGGCCAGCCCGAGAACGCGCTCTGGATTGGTGGGCGGCGGCATCACGACGCCGTCCAGCCGGGCAAAGCCAAACCGACCGTAATAGGGCGCATCCCCCACCAGCATCGCGCGCGGCCAACCTGCCGCCCGCGCCCGCTCCACGCTGTCGCGAATAAGCCAGGCGCCCAGGCCCTCGCCCTGATGGGTGGGATGCACCGCCACAGGGCCCAGCAGCAGCGCGCGCGCGGCCCCCACGCACACCGGCCAATAGCGGATCGCGCCCGCGATAATCCCGTCCTCGCGCGCCACAAGGCATAGATCAGCGACCGGCGGCACCCCGTTACGCAGCCGGTAGGACGACAACGCCTCGCGCCCCGGCGCGAAACACAGGTCATAGAGCGCCTCGACCTCCCAATGATCTTCTGGCCGCTCGGGCCGCAAGTCCAACATGGCGCGCCATACCTTCGCGAATATCGACTGGCAAAGCGCGTAGCACGGCGTTACGGCTGGCACAAACCGGATCACCCCGAGAGGAGAGGCGCGATGTTCTACAAACCTGAGGATGGCCACAACCTGCCGCATAATCCCTTCAACGCGATCGTCACCCCCCGCCCCATCGGCTGGATCTCGACCCGCGATGCGCAAGGCCATGACAACCTCGCGCCGTACTCGTTCTTCAACGCGGTGGCCTATGTCCCGCCGCAGGTGATGTTCGCCTCGACCTCGGCCAAGCCCGACCGCGACGGCACCAAGGACAGCGTTGCCAATATCCGCGACACCGGCGTGTTCTGCGTCAATATCGTCAGCGATGCACTGCGCGACGCGATGAACCAAACCTCCGGGCCATGGGGGCGCGAGGTGGACGAGTTCGCCGATGCCGGGCTGGAGAAAGCCGCCTGCGAAACGGTGGACTGCGCGCGCGTGGCCGCGAGCCCCGCCAACCTCGAATGCAAGCTCACGCAGATCGTGCAACTGCCCGGCGAGGCGAATTTCGTGGTCTTCGGCGAGGTCACCGGCGTGCATATGCGCGATGACTGCATGGTGGATGGCCTCTTTGATGTCACCCGCTTCAACCCGCTGACACGGCTGGGCTATCAGGACTACTCGGTGATCCGCGAGACCTTCAGCCTGAAACGCCCGCAATAGGGGGGTCAGGGTCCGGTCGGCGGCGACGCGATTGGCCTTGAGCCGACCTTGGTTTGACAGACCCGGCGCGGAACAAGGCCGGAGGCCGCCGCGCCATCGCCAGGCCGCCCCCACGGACTGGCGATTTGTCTAAGTTCGCGCGCCAATCAGAGTTATTCGGATTTGGCAGACATAAAGTGCCCTGAAACAGCGTAAGATCACCAGTCCGCGGCCTGGCAATGGCGCGGCTCACAGCAACGACAGCTTCAGGCCAAATACGTCCAAGTCCCTACCCTGGCGCAATCGCCGTGCCCAGCTTGGCCGCGCGGCGCCCCGTGCTCTCGCGTCCCAGCGTCCGGCACAAGATCAGCACCGGCACCAGCCCGAACGCCACCAGCACCAGTGAGGGCACCGCCGCCTCCGAAAGCCGCTCATCGGCGGCCAGCCGATGCGCCTGCACCGCCAATGTCTGAAAGTTGAACGGGTGCAGGATCAGCGTCGCGGGCAGTTCCTTCATCACGTCGACGAAGACGATCAGCAGCGCGGTGAGCACCGAGGTCCGCGCCACTGGCAGATGCACCCGCGTCAGCAGCTTCGGCCCCGGCTGCCCGAGCGAGCGCCCGATTGCGTCGAGATGCCCCGGCACCGTCGCCATGCCGCTGTCATAGGCGTTGAGCGCGGCGGCCATGAACCGCACCACATAGGCCATCACCATCAGCCAGATCGACCCGGTCAGCAACAGCCCGGTGCGGATGCCGAAAACCTCCTGCATGAACGCATCGAGCGCGTTGTCGAACGCCGCCATCGGCACCATCAGCCCGACCGCGATCACCCCGCCCGGCACGGCATAGCCAAGCCCCGCACCCACCACCAGCCAGCGCGAGGCACGTCCGGGCCGGGTGCGCGCACGAAATCCCACGAGGATCGCCCCCAACACCGTCAGCACGGCGGCGACACTGGCTAGCGTCACCGAATTGGTCATGAACCCGATGTAACGCGGCGAGAAAAAATCCTGACCCGAGTCGACCGCCATCACTCCCAGCATGACCACCGGAATGACGAAACCCAGAAGCACCGGCAGAAAGCAGAGCGTGAACGCCCCCCAACCGGCGGCCCCGCGCAGTTCGGGACGCTCCATGGTCTCGAACCGCGCGCCGCGCCCGGCGGTGCGCGCGCGGCCCCGGCTTGCGCGTTCCAGCCCCGCCAGCAAAAGCGCGAATGTCAGCAGGCAAAGCGCCAGCTGCGCGGCCGCCGCGCGGTCGCCCAGGCTGAACCACGCCTGATAGATACCTGTGGCAAAGGTCTGCACGTTGAAGAACGCGACGGTGCCGTAATCGGCGATCGTCTCCATGATCGCCAGCAATGCGCCGCCGGCGATGGCCGGGCGCGCCATCGGCAGCGCCACCCGCCAGAACGCCCGCATCGGCGTGCGCCCCAGCGTGCGCGCCACCAGAAACGCATTGGCCGATTGCTGCCGGAACGAGGCGCGCGCCAGCAGGTAGACGTAAGGATAAAGCACGATTGTCAGCATCAGCGCCGCGCCGCCAAGGCTGCGCACCTCCGGAAACCAGTAATCGCGCGGCCCCCATCCCGTGAGGGCGCGCAGCGCGGTCTGCACCGGGCCGGGATGATCCAGCATATGGGTATAGGCATAGGCCATCACATAGGCGGGAAAGGCCAGCGGCAGCGCCAGCGCCACCTCCAGAAGCCGCACCCCGGGAAAGCGGTAAACCGTCACCAGCCACGCCGTGATCGACCCGATCACCGCCGTGCTGATCCCGACGATCACCACCAGCGTCAGCGTCGTCGCCGTATAGCGCGGCAAAACCGACGAGAGCACGTCGCGCCATGTCTGCAGATCGCCGGTAAGGGCCGCCAGCCCGGCGGCCAGGATCGGGGCCACGCAAAGCACGACCACGATCCAGGCGAGGCGGTGCAACAGGGTTTCACTCATGGGCGGCACGCTCCGGTTTAATCTGACGGTTTTGATCAGTATTCCGGTGCGGCGGAAGGGTCAAGCCAAGCCCCGTCATGCACCATCATCCGCCTGCCACCCCCGCCTCGGCAAACGTCGCCATCCCTGAATGACAGGCCAGCGCCGACTGTACGACGCCCATGGCCAGGACCCCGCCCGAGCCCTCGCCAAGGCGCAGGCCAAGCGACAGCAGCGGGTCCTTGCCCAACCGCTCAAGCAGTCGCGCATGGCCCGGCTCGGCGCTGACATGGCCCGCGAGCGTGTGATCGAGCGCGCCGGGCTGTACCACCTCCAGGCACGCCGCGGCGGCGGTGCAGATGAACCCGTCGAGCAGCACCGGCACCCGCATCATCCGGGCGCGCAGGATCGCCCCTGCCATCGCCGCCAGTTCGCGCCCGCCAAGGCAGCGCAACACCTCCAGACCGCCCGTCGCGCCTTTATTCACCTCGACCGCGCGCGCCACCACTTGCGTCTTGCGATCCAACCCCGCCGCATCCACGCCGGTGCCGCGCCCGGTCCAGTCACCCGCCCCACCGCCGAAGAGGGCCAACGCGATGGCCGCCGCACTCGTGGTGTTGCCGATGCCCATTTCGCCCACGACCAGCAGGTCGGTCTCGGGGGCGACCGCGTCCCATCCCGCACGCAGGGCGGCGATCACCTCGGCTTCGGACATGGCCGGGCCGGTGCTGATATCCGCCGTCGGCCGGTCGAGATCGAGCGCGTGCACATCCATCCGCGCCCCCGCCACCCGGGCCAGTTGGTTGACCGCCGCACCGCCCGCCTCAAAATTGGCGACCATCTGCGCCGTGACCTCGGCCGGAAAGGCCGAGACGCCCTGCGCCACTACCCCGTGATTGCCCGCGAAGACGATGACCTGCGGCGCGCTCACCCTTGCGCGCGCCTCACCGCGCCAGCCGCAATACCACAGCGCCAGTTCCTCCAACCGGCCAAGCGCGCCCGGCGGCTTGGTCAGCTGCGCGTCGCGCGCGCGGGCTGCGTCACCTGCGGCGGCATCGGGCGCGGGCAGATCGCGCAGCAACGCGGCCAGATCGGCAAGGGTGGAAAAACCGGCGTGCATGGCGTGCCTCGTTGCATAGGGACCTGCCCTTGATGTATCGCGTGAAGGGTCCCGGCCACAGCCCCAAAAGGCCCCCGCATGGCAGAAAACGACACCACCCTGATCCGCGCCCGCGATATCCCCCTCGCGCTCTCGCTCCTCAGCCGCCTGCCGGTGCGCTGCACATCTTTCGCGCGCGGCGCGCGTGCGGCCTGGGCCTATCCGCTGGCCGGGCTGGTCGTGGGCGGTCTGGCGGCGTTGGGCGGGCTGGTTGCACTATGGTGCGGGCTGCCTGCCCCTCTGGCGGCACTTGTGGTCCTGACCCTCGGGATCGTCAGCACCGGCGCGATGCACGAAGACGGGCTCGCCGACAGCGCCGACGGGCTTTGGGGGGGCTGGACGCAGCAAAGGCGGCTGGAGATCATGCGCGACAGCCATATCGGCAGCTACGGCGTGATCGCCCTCTGCCTGTCACTGGCCGCACGGGGGGGCGTGCTATGGCTGCTCTTCGCACAGTCCGCGGCGGCGGGCGTTGCTGGCGTGCTGGTCGCCGCAACCCTGTCACGCGCGGCGATGGCCGGGCTGATGGCCGCCCTGCCCCATGCCCGCCGCGACGGCCTGTCTCACAGCCAGGGCCGCCCGCCGATGGCGGCGGTCCTGCTTGGTCTGGGCCTGTCAATCGGGGTCGCACTGATTCTCGCTGGCGGGGCCGGGCTCTGGGCGGCGCTCTGGGCCGGGCTCGGCACGGTCGCGGTGGCGGCCCTCGCCCAAGCCAGGATCGGTGGGCAGACCGGAGATATTCTGGGCGCGACGCAACAGATGGTTGAGATCGTGGTGCTGGTCAGCCTGCTGGCGTGATATGTGGTGAACTTGGGTGGATTTGGCCTGTTGCTGCCGTCACCATTTCAGGGACTAGCCGCGCAGCGCCCGACCGCGGGTGGGCGCTGCAATCTCAGTTGGGTACGCTTTATGGCAGCCAAATACTACTACGGCTACGCGGGCTTGTGACGTTGCGAAAGCGCCCGCCCGGGGGAGGGCGGTCGGGCGCTGCACGGCGGCGCGTTCCGCGCCTTGATTCCGCGCATTGGGGTTGGCCTTCAATGGCAACGACAGACCATCTGCTCCCCCTCGCTCAACCTCACTATACCCCACGAAAAAGACCGCGCCCCGAAGGCGCGGCCCAATACTCATCGGCAAGCCAGCTTACGCCGCGCGCGACACCAGAACCTCGTCAACCTGCTTGGCGGCCAGCACCTCGTCGCCACCGGAGACGGCGGCAACCTCACGGGTCAGACGCTCGAGCGCCGCCTCGTAAAGCTGACGCTCGGAATAGCTCTGCTCGCGCTGATCATCGCTGCGATGCAGGTCGCGCACGACCTCGGCGATGGCGATCAGATCGCCCGAGTTGATCTTTTGCTCGTATTCCTGCGCGCGGCGCGACCACATCGCGCGCTTGACCTTGGCCTTGCCCCTAAGCGTGGTCATCGCCTTGGAGATCACGTCGGGGCTGGACAGGCTGCGCATCCCGATTTCCGTAGCCTTATTGGTCGGCACCCGCAGGGTCATCTTGTCCTTCTCGAAGGAGATCACGAACAGCTCCAGGGTGATCCCGGCGATTTCCTGCTCTTCGATGGACACGATCTGACCCACGCCATGGGCGGGGTACACGACATAATCGTCAGGGCGGAATTCGGATTTCTTGGATTTCGACATTCGGTTCATTTCCTAGCAAGGGGGCCCGTCCAGGCGACGCAGACAACCACATGCCTCGGGCCAATTGCAGACCGGGGATATGTGGGGCTGTCACAAGGAAATCCACCCCAAGCAGCACGGTGGGTGAATATATGTCAGGCATCTCTCATTGTTTGTGAAGGAAATGTATCACAAAAACGAGCCCTGTGAAAGGCCATGCATCACAGGGGAGGTAAACCCATCGTGAAAACAATGGGTTCTGCGGTATTCTCAGCCCGCGCGGCGCCGTGTGGACGCCCAGGCCGCGCGAATCGGTCTCAGCCGCCCTCGCCGGGGGCCTCGGAAAAATACTTCTCCAGCTTGCCGGTCTCGCCGTCGCGTTCCTCGGCCTCGGGCAGCGGATCCTTCTTGGTGATGATGACCGGCCACATCTCGGAATACTTGCGGTTGAACTCCACCCACTTCTCCATCTCCGGCTCGGTGTCCGGGCGGATCGCATCGGCGGGGCATTCCGGCTCGCAGACCCCGCAGTCGATGCACTCATCGGGGTGGATGACCAGCATGTTCTCGCCTTCGTAAAAGCAATCCACCGGGCAGACCTCGACGCAGTCGGTGTACTTGCAGGCGATGCACTTGTCGTTGACGATATAGGTCATGGCCGTCTCTCATTTCTGCCGGATTGCGCTTCACCTAATCCAGTGAACCGGATCAATCAAGCGTCCCCGGCCCATTGAGATCGAGTTTGCGGCGGTCGCGCTTGGTCGGGCGTCCTTTTCCCTCGTATTTCGGCGCGGGCGGAACATTGTCCTGCGGCTTGGGCTCGGTCAGATCATCATAGAGGGTTTGCGCCTCGGGGGCCGGGCCGCGCCGCGTGCCGGGGGCCAGAATGCGCACCACCCGCACCGCATCGCCCTGGACGAAGGTCAGCACATCCTCGGGCCCCACCGCCTGCGCCGGTTTCGACACCCGATTGCCGTTGACCCGTACATGCCCGCCCGACACCTGCTTTGACGCCAGCGAGCGCGTCTTGAAGAACCGCGCCTGCCAGAGCCATTTATCGAGGCGGATGCGTGACGCGCCCCCGGTCAAAATCAACCTTTGGTTTTCAGCCCCATCAGGGCCGCCGCAAAGGGATTGTCAGGGTCGATGCGGTCCTTTTTCTCGGGTTTGGCCGAGAAATTCCTCGGGCTTTCCTCGCGCGGCTTGCCCTTGGGGCCACCCTTGCCTTTGGGTTTGCCCTGCGCCTTGCCTTGCGGCTTGCCACGCCCGCCCTGTGCGGGGCGGTTGCCGCGCGGCGCTCGCGGGGCCCAGGTGAAGGTATAATAGACCTCGATCTCCGGCTCGGCCGTCTCGGGCGTCTCGCCGGGGATCACTTCCTCTTCCGGGGTTTCGGGAATGTCGGCGGTGACTTCCGCCTCGGGCTGCGGTTCGGCGGCAATCGGGGCCTCCCCCTCGTCGACGATGGCCTCGACAGCATCCTCCGCGGTCTCGACCGGGGTCTCGTCAGCGGCCAGCGCGGCAGCGGCGGGCGCGTCTGCCACGACCTGATCCACTGGCTTGACCTTCTCGCGCTCAGCCTTCTCGGCCTTGTAGCCCAGGCCCTGCATCAGCGCCGCGAACTGCTCCAGCGTCATGCCGGTGATCGACAGCATGTCCGCCTTGGCCTCGAATCCGGCCCGCGTGTCCTCGCTGCGCAGCATGTCGGCGAGGCGCTCCAGCATGTCGATGCGAATCGCCCGCTCTCCCGCCGCGCGGTAGCCTGCCATGCTGTGATAGCCCTTGGGTGCATCATCGCGCGCGGGCACCGTCACCAGACCCGGCGGCGGGGCCTCGGGGAACTCCTGCAGCCCGTTGCTCAGCGACCACAGCACCAGCCGCAGCCGCGTCGGCGCGGGTTTCAGCAGCGCAGGCATGAACACCGTGAACTGACCGAACCGGATGCCATGCTTGCGCAGCACGCTGCGCGCCTCCTGATCGAGCGCCTTGACCTCTGCCACCACATCGCCGCGCGGGATGATGCCAAGCGCCTCGACCATGCGAAAGCCGAAACCGCGCGCCAGCCCGCTCAGCGTCTCGTCGCGTTGCAGGTTCATCAGCGGCTCGAACAGCGTGGCAATCTTGCGGTCGATGAAATGCTGCAACCGGCGCTGCACCTTCTGCGCCACGTCCGCGCCCGCCTCGTCATCGACAAAGGCGGCAACCTGCGGCTTCAAGGGATCGGAGCCAAGCACCAGCTTGCCCACCGCCTCCTTGCCCCAGAGCAACCCACCCTGTTCGGTAAAGTCGATCTCGGTATCGGGCGCGTTGTAAAAGCGATCCGCCTTGAGATGGAAATGCGGCGCCAGCGCCTGCAGGCTTGCCTGTTGCAAGGTGCGCGCCTCCTTGCCCGCTGCCGCCTTGTCCTGCATGAAGCGGAACCCTTCGAGTCGTCCGACGAATTCGCCTTCGACGCTCACATCACCTTGATCGTTTACCTCGGCCACCATGGCTTCCTTCTGCTTGAGCCGGCGCAAGAGCACGGATGTGCGCCGGTCCACAAATCTCTGCGTCAGACGCTCGTGCAGCGCGTCCGACAGGCGGTCTTCTACCGCGCGTGTCGCGCCGCGCCAATGTTTTTCGTCATCCACCCAGCCCTTGCGCTGTGCGACATAGGTCCATGTGCGGATATAGGCCAGTCGTTTCGACAATGTGTCAATATCGCCATCGATGCGGTCGATCCGCTTGACCTGACGCGCCAGCCAGTCATCGGGCACCCGCCCATAGTGTACCAGGTCACCATAGATCGTCTCCAGGAGCCCGGTATGTTCGGCATGGCTGATGCCGCGAAAATCGGGAATGCGGCAGACATCCCACAACAGCCGCACCGAGGGCGCATCACTGGCGCGCGCCGCCACATCGGGCTGTGCCGCCAGCGTCTTGAGCGCGCCCAGATCGTCGGCCTCGCGGGCTCGGGCCAGCAACTCGTGCTCGGGCTTGGCCTCCAATGAGGCGATCAACGCCTGCGTGCTGCCAAAAGCCAGCCGCGCATTTCGCCATTCCAGCTTGCGAATGGGGGCAAAGCGATGCTCCATAATCGCCTGCGCCAGATCGGGGTCGAGATCAGGCGCCTCGCCGGTCACACCGAATGTGCCGTGGCTCATCCCCCGCCCCGCGCGCCCCGCGATCTGGCCCAGCTCATTGGGTTGCAGATGCCGCATCCGCCGCCCGTCGAATTTCGTAAGCGACGAAAACGCCACATGGTTGATATCGAGGTTGAGCCCCATGCCGATGGCATCGGTCGCCACCAGGTAATCCACATCGCCATTCTGATAGAGCGCGACCTGCGCGTTGCGCGTGCGCGGGGAAAGTGCCCCCATCACCACCGCCGCCCCGCCCTTTTGCCGTCGCAGCAACTCGGCCATCGCATAGACGTTTTCCACCGAAAACCCGACAATCGCGCTGCGCGCGGGCATTTTCGAGATTTTCTTCGGCCCCGAATAACTCAGCTGCGACATCCGCTCGCGGCTCAGGAATTCCACCCCCGGCACCAGGTTGGCAATGACGCTGCGCATCGTGTGGCTGCCCAGAAACTGCGTCTCGCGCAGACCCCGCATGCGCAACAGCCGGTCGGTAAAGACATGCCCGCGCTCAGGATCGGCACAAAGCTGGATCTCGTCCACGGCAACAAAATCGGTCCCCATCCCGTCGGGCATCGCCTCGACCGTGCAGACCCAGTATTGCGCGCGCTCCGGCACGATGCGCTCTTCACCCGTCACCAATGCCACCACGGACGGGCCGCGCACCGCCACGATCCGGTCATAGACCTCGCGCGCCAGCAGGCGCAGCGGCAGGCCAATCACCCCCGTGCGATAGCCCAGCATCCGCTCGATGGCGAAATGGGTCTTGCCGGTATTGGTGGGGCCCAGAACCGCAAGGGTTCTCGACTGCTCGGACATGGCCCGCGTTCCTTATGCCGTCAGAGTTCCGCGCCACCCAGTTCGCGGACAACACGCTCTTTGGCCTTGGTTACGTCCTCATGGTGGGGATGTATAGCCAGCGCGCGCGAAAACGCGTCATGCGCCAGATCGGGATGCCCGGTCTCGTCAAGCAGCACGCCCAGACCGTAGATCACGTTGAAATGGCGCGGTTCCAGCGCAAGCGCCCGCTCGATATCGGCCAGCGCCAGCCCGTATCGGTCCTGTTTGAAAAACGCGACCGAGCGCAGATGCCAGCCTTGGGCAAAGTCCGGCGCATGATCAATCAAAGCGCTCAAATGCTCGACCGCGGCCCCCAGATCACCGGCCTCGATCGCATCTTCACCCCGACGCAACAACAGATCCATCGCGGGCGAGCCGGATTTCGACCATTCCAACTCGACGTCGGCAGCGATCTTGCGCGCTTCTGCCGGTTCGGCCTTGGAAAGGTCCGACAGCAGCGCATCAAGCCGCGTGTCCTGCGCCACGGCGGGTAAGGAAAACGTGACTACCGTCACACATGCCGCGACGATACGGTTGAGATTGGTAATTACTGCGCCCATAACAGGAGTGAGTTTAGCGCATAATGCCGGGATTCAAAGCCCCGACATCGTAATTGTGAAAGGAAGCGCAGATGAGCGACGTGATCAATGCGGCTGTAAAGGCCCTCAACGAAAAGATGGGCGAGGACGGCTTTGACGGCATCGCAAAATTCGTGATCGAAGGAGAGGGCAGCATCGTCATGGACAAGGACGGCGCGCGCGCCACCGATGATGACGCCGACGTCACACTCACCGCCGATGCCGATACCTTCGAATCGATTCTCTCCGGCGATCTCGACCCGACAGCGGCATTCATGTCGGGCCGTCTCAGCGTCGATGGCGACATGGGACTGGCGATGAAGCTGGGCAGCGTTCTCGCCTGATGGATACGGCACCGTTCTTTGCAGATGTGGCCGAAGGGCCCGGGGACGGTGCCGCTTGGTGGATCAGGGCGGACGATAACGTGCGCCTGCGCGTCGGCCTCTGGAACCGCGCGGCCCCCCGGGGCACGGTCCTGCTCTGGCCCGGGCGCACCGAATATATCGAGAAATACGGCCGTGCCGCGACGCGGTTCGCCGCGGGTGGATATGCCACTTTCGCCATCGACTGGCGCGGTCAGGGGTTGGCCGACCGCCTGTTGGGCGATGCCATGTCCGGCCATGTGCATCAGTTCATCGACTACCAGCACGATGTCGCCGCGATGATGCGGGCCGCCGAACGGCTAGACCTGCCGCGCCCGTGGCACCTGCTGGCGCATTCGATGGGCGGCTGTATCGGGCTGCGCGCGGTGATGCAGGGGCTCGACGTCGCCAGCGTCGCCTTTTCGGGGCCGATGTGGGGGATCAGGATGGCCGACGCGCTGCGACCGGTGGCGTGGTCGCTGTCCTGGGGCAGCCGTCAGGTCGGGCTGAGCCATCGCTACGCCCCCGGCACCGCGCCCGAGCATTACGTGCTGAGCGAGCCGTTCGCGACCAACAAGCTGACAAATGACGCGGGTATGTGGGCCTATATGGAGCAGCAGATCAGGGCGCATCCGGAACTTGGCTTGGGCGGGCCGAGCCTGCACTGGCTGTTTGAGGCGCTACGCGAAACCCGGGGTCTCGCACGCCGTCCCTCGCCCGCCCTGCCCTGCCTGACGATTCTTGGCAGCGACGAGGAGATCGTCGATGTGCCGCGGGTGCATGACCGGATGGCGCGATGGCCTGGCGGACGGTTGGAACTCGTGCCTGGCGGTCGCCACGAGACGCTGATGGATACCGAGGACACGCAGGCGCATCTTTTCGGTCTGCTGTGCGATTTCTACGGCAGCGCAGCGGCAAACCCGGATAGCGAGTGCCGCATCGCCGACCTCTTCTGACGTTTCAGCTCCGCTCAGTGATCCGCACCGTTTCGGCCATCGCAGGGCGTCCCTGCCTCAGAACGCCCGAGGTGCCGATTGCAGCAAGGTGAGCGCAATCGTCTGTGACGACAGTGCGGTAATCTCCGAGAGCTGATCGCGAATCAGGAACCGCCGGACGACATCCTCCTGCAAGGTTTTGTCGCTCAGATCCGAGAGACTGGCAATATTGAGTTGGCGATCGGCGCGCGAGCGTATCTCGGTCAATTGCCGGTCGAGGTCGAGTTGAGCAAAACTCTCAGGTAGCCCGAGGGCGGCCTCAAACACACGGCGCAAGGGCGGATCCCCGAGGATCCGCAACCAGCGGGTATTCTCAGAGGCATCATCTGCGGCAATCTCGTCAAAGCTGCGCTGCGCGTTGAGTGCGAGGCGAAATCCCTCATCCTGATCGCCCACCGCGACCTCGAACGCCTGTCGACGAAATTGCGTGGTGATCGTCGCCCCGAAGCCCGGATCTTGCGTGGCCGGCACCGGGCGATCGGCAAACCCGAAGGCATCGGCCAGTTTCTTGTAACGGTCGTCGGTCAGGCGATTGGCAAAGGCATCGTCGCGTTCCGTGCCCTCCTCAAGGATCTTGCGGATAAAGGCACGACTGTCGATATCCTCCTGCAACCCGAACGCCCCAAGCGCCACACGCAGCAGACGCCGATCCGAGACCAGGTCTTCGGCAGTCTGAACAGCGCCGATATTCTGTTCGAAATAATCCGTATCCCGGACGATCTCCGGAGACGCGTTGAACAGCTCCGTCTGCCGCTCCAGCGTTCGATTGAGCAGAACCCAGCCGGGCAGGCCGCCAAGCGGCAGGACCGGATCGAAGGTCACTGGCCACGCCCTTGAACAAGCAGGCGGGCCTCGCGCGGCAAGAGCGCGCGCAGCGCCTTGAGACCCTGGTAATACTGGTCCGCCAGGATGGCCTCGGTCGCGCGGGTGAGATGCGCCCGGCTGTCAGGGTCGCGCAGGATCTGGCTCAATTCCTCGATGCGCCGCAGGATCTGAAGGCGCGCGGTATCCGGGTCGCAATCACCCGACAGGACAAGCTGCATGGCATAGCAGACGCGCCGCACCGGGGTCGTCGCCTCCTCGGGATGGATCGCATCGCGCAGCCGCAGGATATTGGCATCCGGGGTCACGATGGCGAGACGCGCGCGCCGATCGCCATTCTCGATCACGGCACCGTTTATGAGCACGCGCTCCTTCGGGCCGAGCTTGAGCACAAGACCGCTCATGCCGTGCCGCCATTACCGTTCAGCCCGCGCATGATCGCAAGGTTGATGTCGATGAGCGGGGCCACGTCCGCCCCGTCGCGCAGCACTCTGCCGCTATGCTGCCGGGTAAACTCGGCCAGCGAGATGATTCGGGCGCGCAATTCGCCGGGCAAGGGATTGGCGCGGTCTGCGGCCTCGGTGGCGAAGACCGTCCAGAGCCGCCGGTTGTCATGCACCGCAGAGGCAAGCGGGCCGATGCCACCGGCCTCCTCGGCCGCGGATTTGAGACGGTGTGTGATGCGCGCAAGCGCATCGTATTCCAGGCCGCGTTCGGTCCGGATGGTCCGGGCCTGGGCGCGGTAGGCGGCCTTTGCCTGCAGGATCGCGTTCACGTCATGTCCTTTCCAGATCTGTCGTATCGGTCAGAGAACCGGAGATCAGGGGCGTCCGGGGGACGCCCCTGACGGGATTAGTTCCCGAACAGCGACAGGATCGCCTGGGGTGCCTGGTTGGCGATCGACAGCGACTGCGTCGCCAGCTGCTGCTGCACCTGAAGCGCCTGCAACCGGGCCGATGTTTCCTCCAGGTCGGCATCGACGAGCGCCCCCACCCCAGAGGTCAGCGAATCGGTGAGCTTGGAGACGAAGGAGCTCTGGCTCTCGAGCCTGCTCGAGGCGGCACCGAGCGCCGCGGCACCATCGACCGCCGTCTGGATGAAGCCTTCGATATCGCCGAGTGCCGTCGCCGCGCTGGCGGTATCCGTGATCTCGGTCAGGTTCGTGGCGAGGTCGAGATTGCTCTCGAAATCCACCGTCGCCACGTCGATGCTGGAGGCGGCGGGCGCGCCGCTACCGACACGGTCGAGCGACGACAGCACGCTCAGCCCAGTCGCGCCATTGCCATCGACATCGGCCGCCAGCAGGTTGGCCCCATTGAACTGGGCCGCCCCGACGATCGATGCAACCTGCGCGGTCCGCTGCGCGATGTCGTTCTGGATCGTTTCGTGATCGACATTCTCGCTTTGCGCCGAGACGATCAGTTCCTTGATGCCGTTGAGTTCCTCGACGATCTGTTCGGCGGCGGAAGAGGCCACCGCAACCGTGGCCTCGCCCAGGGAGAGGCTGTCCGAAATGGCCTTGAAGCCTGAGATATCGGATTCCATGACCTTCGAGATCGCGAAGATGGCCGAATTGTCCTTGGCCGTCGCGATATCCTTGCCGGTCGAAATCGCGTCCTGCGTCTTGGCCAGGTTGGAATTGACCGATTGCAGGGTTTGCAACGCCACCATAGCGCTGTTGTTTGTCAGAATGCTGGACATAGCTTTTCCTTTGACTGCGGCGCTTTACGCCGGTTTCACTGTCCGCCCCAAAGGCGGACGATGGCGGTGTCATTCTGACAGATGCGACCCGAACCTGATTGTGCCGGACGCGCCACCCGTTTCCGGATGCAATGGCAGAATGGCGCGACAAACCCTAAAGGAGTGCTAAGCCCGACACCTAATTCGCGTGGCATTTGAAACAAATCCTCATGCGCGTTTCTCGACATTGCGCACGACGTCGCCGGGGATGGTCTGTTTGCGCCCCTGCCGGTCATAGGTGTGCATCGACTTGCGGATACGGCGAAAACTCGCGATCCGCTGCGCGACAGACCTGATACCCTGCAAGGCCCCGTCAAACAGCACCTGATTGCGACGAACCTTGGCTTGCAGATCCGCGAGGCCCGCATACGGCGCGCCAAGCGCCTCGAACGCCACGATCAGCCGTTCCTTTTCCTCGACACCTGCCGCGATTGCCTTGAGATCGCCCTGCAACAAGGCAGCGCGCTCGGTTTCGAGCAATGCATCGAGCAGCGCGGCAAGCCGGTCCGGATCGTCATTCATCCCGTGTCCTTTCCATCAAGGTCGCGGCGAAGATGTCGGCGAGGCCAATACCGCCTGCGCGCACCATTTCACGCGCGAGCATGTCGCGGCTGAACGAGGCGAATTGCTCCTCGCCGATGCCGCCTCCAAAGCTGTGCTCTTGCGCCCCGAGACCGGCGGATTTGAGCATCTCCGCCAGAAAGCTCGCCTCCAGTTGCTCTGCCGCATCGCGAACCGTCACGCCGGGATGTGCCGCCGGGGGCCGGGTTGCGACCGGGACTATGGGTAAAAAATCTGTCACCGGATTACCTCCAATTTCTCGAACTCACCCGCATCAAACAGCAATGCGGTAAAGAATCGGTAACCGGCATCTGTCAGTCTGCTCGCACAGAAATCACGAGTCGCAACATGTCCATACACGCGCCAAGTCCGCTGACCGAGGGTCGGCCCTTCACATCGGGTACCGCTCCCGCGGCCGCCAAAGTGCAGCCATCGGCTCTCGCTCAGGCAGAGCGACCAGAGCCAAGCTTCAGTGCGCTTTTTCACGCCGAAGGCCCGAAGCCCGAGGACACTGTCGCCGCACCCGCTCCGCAGGGGCAAGCATTGCCTCCGAAAGAGACGCCCTCTGCAGGCGAGCCGCCTGAATCGTCTCTGCCCCCTTCGGCGAGCAGACATGACACTACGGACAATCCGCACCCCGTGGTCTCGGCGACCGACGACACGGTATCGCATCGGACCCCGCCAGTCATCGCGGCCAGGCAGGCAGCGCCCGGAGATGACAGCCCCGCCCCACCGCCGCCCGGCGCGGCACCCGGAGAGTCCGGCGCGCGGCATGACCAGCATGACGCGGCTGTGCCAGATGTGGCACCCGATCCGGCACCACCAGGTGCGCTACCCGGTGCGCTCGCGTCCGGCTTGCAAGCCCTGCCTTTACAGGCAATCCCCGTCCGGAACGGGAATGCACCCGGTCAAGACGGTCTCGCGCGCCCATCTGGACAAACGGTGTCCGGACCGCAAGGCGACACCTCCCCGGGCCCGCGCGGTGGACCTTCGCCGCCCGCACATATGAAGGATATGGTGAGCGCAGTCCTGCAAGAGACCGGCACACTCAGGGCTGCTCACATGCAGTGGCCAGAACAATCAGGTGGCGCGATGACCGCCCCTGCTTCGGGCCGTGATGACAAGGCCGCACCACATATGCGGGACCACCCGACGGTGCGGAATGGGCTGCCATCATTCGCTTTGCCACAGGCGGCCGCCACCGTCCCGACCGCCCCTGCCGCCGCGCAGATTGCCGGGCTCGTCCTGCAAGAACCGCAAGCAGAACTTGCCGCAAGCGAGCACGAACCAGAGGCTCATCTTGTTTTCGAGACCCGTACGGGCAGCGGCGCGGCACCGCCGCAGCAGGCATCTCACATCGCCCTTCGTGCCGATCTGCCGCAGCAGATCGCGATGCAGGTCGCGGCCGACGCAGGGCGCGCGACCCCCGGGTCGGACCGCCTGATCAACCTCACACTCAGTCCCGAGGAGCTGGGATCGGTGCGTCTGAGCCTGCGGCACACCGACGATGGTCTCTCTGTCGCGATCTTTGCGGAGCGGCCCGAAACGCTCGAGCTTCTGCGTCGCAACATCGACCTGCTCGCACGGGACTTTCTGGATATCGGCTACGAGTCTGCGGAATTCACCTTCGACCAGGAAGACCCCGGCTCCGATGCCAGACAGGACAAGCCCATCGCTGCTCCAGGACTCGGACTGCCCCCCGATGTGGAAAGCCCGCGCCCCACAGCCATCGCGATCCATCTCGGGGATCGCCTCGATATTCGTCTCTAGAAAGGTCTGCACATGGACATTACCGACCTCACACAAGCGACCGGGCAAACCACAGCCACCCGTGCCACAACCGCAGAAGCCACCCAAAGCGGTGGCGCGATCAGTGCAGATTTCGAAACATTCCTCAAGATGCTGACCACGCAGATGCGCAATCAGGATCCCCTGAACCCGGTCGATTCCTCCGATTTCGCGGTGCAGTTGGCAACCTTCTCGACGGTCGAACAACAGGTGCGCACCAATGATCTGCTCACCGGGCTCGGCGCGCAGATGGGCGCGCTCGGACTGGGGCAACTGTCCGGCTGGATCGGGCTGGAGGCGGAGGCAAAGCTACCCGTGGCCTTCGACGGCACCCCCGTGCAACTGACCGCGACGGTCGACCCATTGGCCGACGCAGCCGAACTCGTGGTCACCGATCCGCAGGGGCTGATCGTCCAGCGCCAGGCCATCGCCCCGCAAAGCGGGCGTATCACATGGGACGGACGGGACGTCGCCGGCATCCCCCTGGCACCCGGCACCTACGACATTTCGGTTCAATCCCAGCGGCAGGGCGAAATCATCGCGCGTCACGATGTCCATGTGAACACCCGCATTTCAGAGGCGCGTCAGGAGGGCAATGAGACACGTCTCGTTCTCGACACGGGCCAAACGGTTGCGGCCAGCGATGTACTCGGCCTGCGCACGCCCGAGGCTGCCCCGTGACCGCGCAGTGATCCCGCCCGCTCAGGCCAACGCCATCGCCACGAGAAGCCCCGCCGCTCCGCAGGCCGCACCAAGCCCGGTGAAGGCCAGATAGACCGGCCAGCGCGCGGGCTGGCTCTGTTCCGGTGGGCTCGCCTGGCGGATCAACGCGGCCTCAACCAGCCCGGGAAGGCGCGGCCCGTAGCGCGACAAAACCGCGGCAGTGCGCCCGAAATCGCGCAGCGCGGCGCGTGGGCCGATTGTTTTCCTGATGTAATCCTCGACCACCGGCCGCGCGACCTGCCAGATATTGATCTGCGGATTGAGGCTCCGGGCGACGCCCTCGACCACCACCATCGTGCGTTGCAGCAGGATCAATTCGGTTCGCGTCTCCATCCCGAATCGCTCGGTCACCTCGAAGAGATAGCTGAGCAGGCTGCCCATCGAGATGCGGCTGGCATCCATGCCGAAGATCGGCTCACCCACGGCGCGCAAGGCCCGGGCGAAAGCGTCGACATCACGGTCGGCCGGCACATAGCCCGCCTCGAAATGCACCTCGGCGACGCGGCGGTAATCGCGCTTGATGAAGCCGTAGAGAATCTCGGCATAGACCCGGCGGGTATATTCGTCGATATGGCCCATGATGCCAAAATCATAGGCGATGATATCGCCATTGCCGGCCACCTTGAGATTGCCCTGATGCATGTCGGCGTGGAAATACCCGTCGCGCAGCGCGTGGTTGAGAAAGAGTTGCAGCACCCGCTCGCCCAGTTCGGCCCGGTCATGGCCCGCCGCATCGAGCGCCGCATTGTCGCCGAGCGGCAGACCGTCGGCCCAGCCTATCGTCATCACCCGGCGCGATGACAGATGCCATTGCACGGAGGGCAACTGAAAACCGGCGTCCTCCGAGGTGTTGGCCGAGAACTCGGAGGCCGACGACGCCTCGAGCCGCAGGTCGAGCTCGCCCATCACCACGCCTTCGAAATGCGCAATCACTTCTGTGGGCCGCAGGCGTCGCGCGCCGGGGGCCAGCAATTCCACCATGCGCGCGGCAAAGTAAAACGCGTCGATGTCGCGGCGAAACGCCTTCTCAATCCCGGGGCGCAGCACCTTGATGGCCACCGCCTCGCCCGTGTCGCGCAGCCGTGCCTTGTGCACCTGAGCAATCGAGGCCGCGGCGACGGGCGGGCTGAAATCGTCGAACATCTCTTCGACGAGATGCCCCAGCTCATGGGTGATGCTCGCCTTGGCCACATCTACCGAGAAGGGCGGCAGCTTGTCTTGCAAGACGCGCAATTGCCCGGCCAACTCCTCCCCCACCAGATCGGGGCGGGTGCTGAGAATCTGGCCGAACTTGATATAGGCCGGGCCCAGTGCAGTCAGCGCGCGCGGTGCGGGCGGGGTTGTCTCGTCGCCCTTGTAGCCCAACCACTGAAACGGCCAGGCCAGAAAGCGCATGGTCCCGCGCACCAGCGCCGGGGCCTCGAACGCGTCCATGATCAGACCCATTGCGCCGGTGCGCTCCAACGTGGCACCGGTGCGAATCAGCCGCAGGATATTATGCGGTCCGCGCATCGCTCAGATCTTCCAGCCGGAGTGCAGACAGGCGATGCCCATACTGAGATTGCGATATTTCGCCTGTTCGAACCCGGCCTGTCGCACCATGCCCAGAAACGTCTCCTGATCGGGGAACTTGCGGATCGATTCGACCAAATACTGATAGCTGCCGCGATCATTGGCGATCGCCTGCCCGAGACGCGGAATGATGTTGAAACTGTACAGATCATACACCTTCTGCATCATCTCATTGGGGATCTGGCTGAATTCCAGCACCATCAGCCGTCCACCGGGCCGGAGCACGCGAAACGCCTCGTTCAGCGCCTCTTGCGGGCGGGTCACGTTTCGGATGCCGAAGCTGATCGTATAAACGTCGAAACTGTTAGCCTCGAACGGCAGCGCCATCGCATCGCCCACCACCCAATCGAGGCTCTCGGCCATCTGGTCCGCCTCGGCGCGTTTGCGCCCCTCGACCAGCATCGGCTCGGTCAGGTCGAGCACGGTGGCATGCCCATGTCCGGCCCGCTTGAGAAAGCGAAAGCTGATATCGCCGGTGCCGCCCGCCACATCGAGCAGGCGCTGGCCCGCGCGCGGGGCCAGCCAATCCATCATCGCGTCTTTCCAGATGCGGTGAATGCCCATGCTCATCGCATCGTTCATCACGTCGTATTTGCTGGCCACGCTGCCAAAGACCCCACGCACGCGCCCGGCCTTCTCCGACTCGGGCACATCCTGAAATCCGAAATGGGTGGTTTTCTCGTTCATGGGTCTTGCCGCTCTTGTGACTTGCCCTTCTTATAGGGCGCAAGCGGGGGGTTACAATCCGCCCCTTGCACGCAGCGAGGTGCCAATTGCCCGAATTGCCTGAGGTTGAGACAGTCCGCCGCGGCCTTGCCCCGGTGATGGAAGGGCAGGTGATCGCGCGCGCCGCCGTCAACCGCCCCGACCTGCGCTGGCCCTTTCCGCCCGACATGGTGGCACGGCTGACCGGGCAGCGGGTGCTGATGCTGCGGCGGCGGTCGAAATACATCCTCGCCGATCTCGGCTCGGGTGAGACGCTGCTCATTCACTTGGGCATGTCCGGGCGCATGCTGATCTCGGGCGATCCCCTGGGGCGCTTCGTGCATGCGCACCCCGCGCCGGAAAAGCACGATCACGTGGTGCTCGACATGGAGAGCGGCGCGCGGATCACCTTTAACGACCCGCGCCGCTTTGGCGCAATGGACCTGATGCCGACAGCCACGACAGAGACGCATCCGCTGCTGGCGAAACTGGGGCCGGAGCCCTTGGGCAACGACTTCAACGCGCCCTATCTCGCCGCCATGCTCAGGGGTCGCAACACGCCCGTGAAATCCGCGCTTCTCGATCAGCGGATCGTTGCGGGACTGGGCAATATCTATGTCTGCGAGACGCTCTTTCGGGCACGTATATCGCCGCGCAGGCGCGCCGGGAACATCTCGGGCAAACGCGCGGGCGCGCTGGTGCCGATCGTCCGCGACGTGCTGCGCGATGCGATCACGGCGGGCGGTTCCTCATTGCGGGATTTCCGGCAGGCGGATGGCGAATTGGGCTATTTCCAGCACAGTTTCGACGTCTACGGGCGCGAGGGAGAGGCGTGCCGGACGCAGGGCTGTGACGGTGTGATCGGGCGCGTCGTGCAGTCCGGGCGGTCCAGCTTCTATTGCCCGCGCTGTCAAAGATAGGTTGAACGCGCGGCCAACAGTGGTAATGAATCGGTCTGATGGAAACAAATGAAAGCTGATTTCATGGCCTATGAGACGATCATCGTCGAAATAGAAGACCACGTCGCCCTCATCAAACTCAACCGCCCCGATGCCCTCAACGCGCTCAACGATCAGCTGATGTCAGAGCTGGCGCAGGCGCTTGGCGAGGCGCAGAAGAATGACAAGGTGCGCTGCATCCTGCTCACCGGCTCGGAAAAGGCGTTTGCGGCGGGGGCCGACATCAAGATGATGAGCGGCAAGGGATTCGTCGATGTCTTCCTCGAGGATCTCTTCACCGAGGACAGCGACGCGATCATGCGCGTGCGCAAGCCGATCATCGCGGCCGTGTCAGGCTATGCTCTGGGCGGCGGCTGTGAACTGGCGATGATGTGCGATTTCATCATCTGTTCGGACACCGCCAAATTCGGCCAGCCCGAAATCAATCTCGGGGTCATCGCGGGGCTGGGCGGCACGCAGCGCCTGACCCGTCTGGTGGGCAAGTCCAAGGCGATGGACATGAACCTGACGGGCCGCTTCATGGATGCCGAAGAGGCCGAGCGCGCGGGGCTGGTCAGCCGCGTGGTGCCCGCCAAGAAGCTGATGGAAGAAGCGATGTCGGCGGCGCAGAAGATCGCCGAGAAATCGCAGATTTCGGTGATGGCGGCCAAGGAGGCGGTCAACCGCTCCTATGAGACCACTCTGCGCGAGGGGCTTCTCTTCGAGCGGCGCGTGTTCCACTCGCTCTTCGCCACAGAGGATCAGAAAGAGGGTATGGCCGCCTTCGCCGAAAAGCGCGAGGCACAATTCCGCGACAAGTGAACGTGTCTGCGGCGTGAGGGGCGCTGCCCCTCTTGGCCTGCGGCCAATTCACCCCGGAGTATTCGGACCATAAAGAAACATGAAAATGCGCGCCCGGGTTTGACACACGCAACACCCGGGCGCGGCTTCTTCATGGACGGTCATCGGCTCTCCAGCCTGTACCGCAGGTCGAGATTGCCACGCGATGGTTAACAAACCCTGCTGTGGGTTTCTTTATGGCAAAAATACTCATATGCCGCGCTCTGCCCCGATGTACGATCCTGTTATATGAGCCCTTCGGCAGCAAAGAGCGCCTTCACATCCGCCTCGGGGCGCGCGCCGTAATGGCCGATCACCTCGGCCGCCGCGATGCAGCCCATACGTCCGGCCACGTGCAGCGGTTGCCCGGTGGCAAGGCCGTAGAGTAACCCGGCGGCAAATTGATCGCCCGCGCCGGTCGTGTCCACCGGCTCGACGCGATGTACGGGCACGGTCACCGTCTCTTCGCCGTCGACCAGCACCACGTCATGGCCCGACCGGGTGCAGACGATCAGCCCGCTTTCCTGCGCCGCCTGCTCCAGTGCCTCGCTGAGATCCTCGGTCTCGTAGAGCGCGCACCATTCATGCTCGTTGCCGATCACGTAGTCGAGTTCGCGCAGCAGGCCACGAAAATCGGCACGGTGACGCTCGACGCAAAACGGATCGGACAGCGTAATCCCTGCTTTGCCGCCGCCTGCCCGCGCCGCGCGCGCGGCTGCCTGAAACGCCGCCTTGCCCTTGGGCTTGTCGAAGAGATACCCCTCGAGAAACAAGAGCCCCGCCTGCCCGGCCACATCCGCAGGCACATCGCCCTCATCCAGCTCTGTGGAAATCCCGAGATAGGTATTCATCGACCGCTCGCCATCGGGCGAGACGAAGATCATCGAGCGCGAGGTGGGCAATGCGCCGTCGCCGCGCGGGGCGTTGACGAAATCGGTGCCGACCTCGGCCATGGCCCGCACGTAATAATGACCCAACTCGTCATCGCTCACCCGACCGATGAAGCCGGTGGAGAGGCCAAGCGCCCCCAGCCCCGCGATGGTATTGGCGACCGACCCGCCCGGCATCTGCCACCGGTCGGTCATGTTCTCGTAGAGAAATTCGGCGCGCTCGGTCTCGATCAGTTGCATGACACCCTTGTCAATGCCCATCCGGGCAAGAAAGGCGTCATCGCATTGGCTGATCACATCCACCACGGCATTGCCGATACCGACGGCCTGATATTTTGTCATAGGGTCTTGTCCTCGAATAAGCATAGATCACGAATAAGGCAGGTGCCGCAGGCGGGCTTGCGCGCCTTGCAGGTGTAGCGGCCATGCAGGATCAGCCAGTGATGCGCGTGGCGCTGGAAATCCACCGGGACATTGTCCTCAATGGCGCGTTCGACCGCGTCGACGTTCTTGCCGGGGCAGATGCCACTGCGGTTGCCGACGCGAAAGATATGGGTATCCACGGCCTGCGCCGGGTAGTGCCACCACATGTTGAGCACGACATTGGCGGTCTTGCGCCCCACCCCGGGTAGCGATTGCAGGGCGGCGCGGGAATTGGGCACCTCGCCGCCGTACTCCTCGACGAGGATGCGGCTGAGTTTCATCACGTTCTTGGCCTTGTTGCGGTAGAGGCCGATGGTCTTGATATGCCCGATCAGCCCCGCTTCGCCCAGATCCAGCATCTTCTGCGGCGTGTCGGCAATCTTGAACAACTCCCGCGTGGCCTTGTTCACGCCCACATCGGTCGCCTGCGCCGAAAGCGCCACGGCAACCACCAGCGTGTAGGCGTTGACATGCTCCAACTCGCCCTCGGGTTCGGGCTCCGCGGCCTCGAACCGGGCAAAGATCTCGCGGATCGTGTGATAATCGAGTTGACGCGCCATGCGCGCTTAATGCCGGGATTTGGCGGGATGCGCAACATTCGGGTCGCGGGCCGTGCGCGCGCGGCCTATCTTGTGGCAAAGCAGTCAGGATATGCCGATGACCGACCTGGAACAAAGTTATCACTACAACGTCATGCGCCGCGCCATTGACCTGATCGACGCAGGCGGCGAGGCGCGCCCGCTGGAGACGCTGGCCGCCGAGATGGGCATGAGTGCGGCGCATTTCCAGCGGCTTTTCTCGCAATGGGTGGGTGTGTCGCCCAAGCGCTACCAGCAGTATCTGACGCTTGGCCACGCCAAGGACCTGCTGGCGCAGCGCTATACCACGCTGGAGGCGGCGGATGCGGCGGGATTGTCGGGGTCTGGGCGGCTGCATGATCTCTTTCTGCGGTGGGAGGCGATGAGCCCCGGTGAATTCGCGCGCAAGGGCGCGGGGCTGACCATTCATCACGGCTGGTTTGACAGCCCGTTCGGCGAGGCGCTCGCCATGGGCACGGAGCGCGGTCTCTGCGGGCTGGCCTTTGCCGGGGAATTCGGGCGAGACGTGACCATGACCGACATGCGCACCCGCTGGCCCGAGGCGACCTATATCGAGGCCCCGGAGAGAATCGCCCACTGGGTCCGTGCCGCCTTCGAAGGGCGAGGCGAGGCCGCGCTCCACATGATCGGTGCGCCGTTTCAGATCAAGGTCTGGGAGGCGCTGCTCACCATCCCGTCGGGCCATGTCACCACCTATTCCGAAATCGCGCAGGCCATCGGCAACCCGCGCGCCGTGCGCGCCGTGGGCACCGCCGTGGGGCGCAACCCGGTCAGCTTTCTGATCCCCTGCCACCGGGCCTTGCGCAAATCGGGGGGATTGGGCGGCTATCACTGGGGTCTGCCGGTCAAGCGCGCAATCCTCGCATGGGAAAGCGCCCGAGCCGAGGGATAGGCGGAAACCCGCGCGCCGCGCTGTATCTTTCCCCGTGACCGGACCTTGGGAAACGCGTTGTTATTGCATATCATGGCCCGATACCCGATCCATCGGGCCGATCAATCAACAGAGGCGACCTTCCATGATCCGAGCACGCAATCCCATTCTCCTTCTTTCCGGCGCATCGCTCCTGCTGGCCACGGCCTGCACCGATCCGAATTACGTCGCGGGCAGCGATCCGAACCGCAACGCCAAGACCGGTGCCATCATGGGCGGCCTGATCGGGGCGGGCACCGGGGCTGTCATCGCCGATAACGACGCCAAGGGCGCGATCATCGGCGGCATCCTCGGCGCGGCGGGCGGCGCGGCGCTTGGCACGTCGCTCGACCGGCAGGAGGCCGAACTGCGCCGGCAACTCGACGATGACGTGCAGATCGTCAATACCGGCGATCGGCTGATCCTGACCATGCCGCAGGATATTCTCTTCGATGTGGACAGCGCCACCGTGCGGCCGGTCTTGCGTGACGACCTGTTCAAGGTGGCCGACAGCCTTCAGAAATATCCCGACACAACCGTGCAGGTGGTGGGCCATACCGACAGCGACGGCACGGCCAGCTACAACCAACAACTGTCGCAGCGCCGCGCCAATGCGGTGGCCGATGTGCTGATGAGTGGCGGCGTGCCTTATGCCCGCGTCAACGCCTTTGGCCGAGGCGAGGATCAGCCGGTGGCCTCCAACCTCACCGCCGAGGGCAAACAGCAGAACCGTCGCGTCGAGATCGTGATCCTGCCCAACCGGTGACGCCGCCCGCACGGGCGGGATATGAGTATTTTCCGGAACGGTGAATGAGGGGGCGATTTGCGGATCGCCCCCCGACTTTTATTCCGCCGCCATCTCCGCCGCCTCGACCCGGACCGCCGAATACTTGAACTCGGGGATCTTGCCATAAGGGTCGATGGCGGGATTGGTGAGGATATTGGCCGCCGCCTCGACATAGGCAAAGGGCAGGAACACCATGTCGGGCGCGACCGCCCGGTCGGCGCGGGCCATGATCCGGATCGAGCCGCGCTTGGTGGTCAGGCGCACCATGCCGCCCGGCTCCACCCCCATGTTGCGCAGGGTCGAGGGATGCATCGAGCAGTTGGCCTCGGGTTCCACCGCGTCAAGCACGCTGGCGCGGCGGGTCATCGAGCCGGTATGCCAGTGCTCCAGCTGCCGACCCGTAGTCAGCACCATCGGATAGTCGGCGTCCGGCACGTCATCGGGCGGGATGATCGAGGCGGGGGTAAAGCGCGCCCGCCCCTCGGGACGCGGGAAGCCGTCGCCGAACACCACCGCCTCGCCCGGGCCATCGGGTGTTTTGCACGGATAGGTCACGGCGTTTTCATGCTCCAGCCGCTCCCACGAGATATTGTCGAGCGAGCGCATGTTCACCTTCATCTCGGCAAACACATCCGCCGGGCTATCGTAGTGCCACTGCAAACCCATCCGGTTGGCCAGATCGACGGTGATGCGCCAGTCCTCACGCGCCTCGCCCGGCGGGGTGACGGCGCGACGGCCCATCTGCACCTGACGGTTGGTATTGGTGACGGTGCCGGATTTCTCATAAAAGGCCGAGGCGGGCAGGATCACATCGGCATAATTCGCCGTCTCGGTGATGAAGATGTCCTGCACCACCAGATGTTCCAGCTTGGCGAGCGCGTCGCGGGCATGCTCCACATCCGGGTCGGACATGGCCGGGTTCTCGCCCAGGATATACATGCCCTTGATCTTGTCCTCGTGTACCGCATCCATGATCTCGGTCACGGTGAGGCCTTTTTCGGCGCTGAAATCGCCCGTGTTCCAGACCTCGGTAAAGGCGCGGCGCACGCCGTCATCCGTCACCGTCTGGTAATCGGGCAGGAACATCGGCACGAGCCCCGCATCCGAGGCACCCTGCACGTTGTTCTGCCCGCGCAAGGGATGCAGCCCGGTGCCGGGGCGGCCCACATGGCCGCACATCAGCGCCAGGGAGATCAGGCAGCGCGAATTGTCGGTGCCGTGGATATGCTGGGAAATGCCCATGCCCCAGAAGATCATGCCTGCCTTGGCACGGGCGAATTCACGGGCCACGTCGCGCAGCGTCTCGGCGGGGATGCCGCAGACCGCCTCCATCTTCTCGGGCGGGAACTGCGCCAGATGCGCCTTTTCGGCCTCCCAGTTTTCGGTGAAGGCCTCGATATATTGCTGATCGTAAAGTCCTTCCTCGACGATCACATGGCAGATCGCGTTCAGCATCGAGACATCCGCGCCAGGCTTGAATTGCAACATATGCGTCGCAAAGCGGCGCATGCCAACGCCACGCGGGTCCATCACGATCAGCTTACCGCCGCGCTTGGTGAACTGCTTGAAATACGTCGCCGCCACGGGGTGATTCTCGACCGGGTTGGCACCGATGATGATCGCCACATCGGCATTCTCGATCTCGTTGAACGTGGCCGTCACGGCACCCGAGCCGACATTCTCGATCAATGCGGCCACCGAGGAGGCATGGCACAGCCGCGTGCAGTGATCGACGTTGTTGTGGCCAAAGCCCTGCCGGATGAATTTCTGAAACAGATACGCCTCTTCATTGGTGCATTTGGCGCTGCCAAATCCCGCAACACTCGCACCGCCATGGGCATCCTTGAGCCGCTTCAACTCACCCGCCGTCAGGTCGAGCGCCTCGTCCCACTCCGCCTCGCGGAAGAACTCGTGCCAGTTTCCGGGATCGACATTGAGACCCTTTGGCGGCGCGTCCTCGCGCCGGATGAGCGGTTTGGTCAGGCGGTGCGGGTGGTGGATATAGTCATAGCCAAAGCGCCCCTTGACGCAGAGTCGTCCTTCGTTGGCGGGGCCGTTGATGCCCTCGACATACTTGACCTTGCCATCCTTGACCTTGAGCGAGACCTGGCAGCCCACCCCGCAGAACGGGCAGATGCTCTGCACCTCCTCGTCATAATCGGCGCTGTCGCCCTGCTGCGCGTCATCCACCACCGAGGCGGGCATCAGCGCGCCGGTCGGGCAGGCCTGCACGCATTCGCCGCAGGCCACGCAGGTGCTCTCGCCCATCGGGTCGTCGAAATCGAAGACCGGATAGGCATCGTGGCCGCGCCCGGCCATGCCGATCACGTCATTGACCTGCACATCGCGGCAGGCGCGGACGCACAGGTTGCATTGAATGCAGGCATCCAGATTGACGCGCATCGCCACGTGGCTGTCATCGAGCAGTGGCACGCGCGGCTTTTCAAGCTTGGGAAACCGGCTATGGGTCACGCCATTGGCATCGGCCATGTCCCACAGGTGGCTGGAGGCATCGTGCGAGGCATCACGCTCGGGCTGATCGGCAAGCAGCATCTCGACCACCATCTTGCGCGCACTTTCCGCGCGATTCGAATTGGTGGTGACGATCATCCCGTCCCGCGCCTCGCGGATGCAGGAGGCCACGAGCGCGCGCTCGCCCTCTACCTCGACCATGCAGGCGCGGCAGTTGCCGTCGGGGCGATAACCGGGGTTCGGTTTGTGGCACAGATGTGGGATCTTGAGCCCGCGACCATTGGCCACCTCCCAGAGCGTCTGGCCCGCCTCGGCCTCGACCTCAGTTCCATCCAGTGTGATCTTGATCGTTTCAGACATGCGCGCGACTCCTCTTGACGGCCATGGCATACCACGCACCACCCCCGTGTGTACCCGGCAATCCCGACACGGCACCGCATTTTTGCGGCGGCGCACACGGGTGGATGTCCTATAGGCGTCAGCCACAGGTCCGACCGGGCGATTATTATTTCCCTTGTGCCATCTTTCACCCGCTGCCGCGCGGCGTTAACGTCACGATCAAACGCGGAGGCGACATCTTGGCAGAACTTATTCTGGTGCGACACGGGCAGGCGAACAGCCATGCGACCGACGAGGCGGACTATGACCGGCTGTCGCCGCTCGGCGTGCAGCAGGCGGAATGGCTGGGCGCGCATCTGCGCGGGACCAATCCGCATTTCGACCACGTGATCACCGGCACGCTGCACCGGCAGACCGGCACCGCGCGGGCCATGGGCTACGCGATCACCAAACAGGATGCGCGGCTAGATGAGCTGAGCTATTTCGCGCTCGCGCAGGCCATCGAGGCGCAGCATGGCATCCCCGCGCCCTCGGACGCCACCGAATTCGCCCGCTACTTGCCGCAGGTAATCGAGCATTGGGCGCGCGGCGACCTTGCGGATGTGCCCGAGACGTTCGATCATTTCACCACCCGGATCACCGGCCTGATCGACGATATCTGCCATCATCCCGGGCGCATCCTGATCGTTACCTCTGGGGGTGTGATCGGTATGGTGATGCGGCACACGCTCGGGCTTGATATTCCCGGCATGTCCAAGGTCATGCTGCAAGTGATGAACAGCTCGCTGCACCGGCTTGAACATGTCCACGATATGCTGATGCTGGGCACGTTCAACGCCACCCCGCATCTCGACCTTCCCGACCGGGCGCATGCCCGCACTTTCATCTAAACAACAGGACACGCACCATGAAACTCTATTACGCCAAGGGCACCATCGCCATTGCGACGGCCATCGCATTGCACGAGGCGGGGCTTGATTTCGAGCCGGTACGCCTCGATTTCCGCGCCGGAGAGCAAACCGGGCCGGAGTATCAGACGATCAACCCCAAGGGCCGTGTGCCCGCGCTTGTCACCGAACAAGGCATCCTGACCGAGACGGCGGCGATCCTTGATTACATCGCCGATATCGCGCCCGCCACCGGGCTGCGCCCCTCTGGCCCCTATGAGGCCGCCAAGATGCGCGAGGCGATGTGCTATCTCGCCTCGACCATGCATGTGAACCACGCCCACAGGATGCGCGGCCACCGCTGGGCCGATCAGCAAAGCTCGTTCGACGACATGAAGGCCAAGGCAGTCCAGACCATGACCGACAGCGCGGCCCATGTGGAACATCACCTGCTCAAAGGGCCGTATGTGCTGGGCGAGACGTTCTCATTGGCTGATCCCTACCTCTATGTCGCCTGTAGCTGGCTGGAGGGGGACGGCGTGACCGTCGCCGATTACCCCAAGATTACCGGCTTCATCGAGGCGATGCGCGGCCGTGCTTCGGTGGCGAAGGTCATTGCCGACAACATGATCTGAGGGCTGCCGCATGACACATCTCTGGGTCCGGGCCGAACAGCGGCCCAACGAGGAGCGCGTCGGGCTGACCCCCGAGGGGGCGGCGGCGCTGATCGCCAAGGGCATCCGCGTGACGGTGGAGGACAGCCACAACCGCGCCATCCCGATTGACGGCTACCGGGCGGCGGGCTGCGAGATCGCGGGCGAGAATACCTGGCCTTCCGCCCCGTCGGATGCGATCATCTTCGGCCTCAAGGAACTGCCCGAGGACGGCACCGCCCTGCCGCATCGCCACATCATGTTCGGCCATGCCTTCAAGGGGCAACATGCGGGCAAGCGCCTGCTCGCGCGGTTCAAGGCCGGGGGCGGCACGCTCTATGATCTGGAATATCTGGTGGATAAGGACGGGCGGCGCGTCGCCGCTTTCGGCTATTGGGCGGGCTATGCGGGGGCGGCGGTGTCGCTGATGACATGGGCGGCGCAGCAGGGCGGCGGCACCTGCCCGCCGGTTGCGACCTGTCCGGGGCGCGATGCGCTGCTTGCGGGTCTTGGGGCGCAGCTTGATGCAGCGGGCAAGGACCGCCCCACCGCCATCGTCATCGGCGCATTGGGGCGTGTCGGCACCGGCGCGGCGGATCTGTGCGAAGCGACGGGCGTGACCGTCACCCGGTGGGACATGGCCGAGACTGCCAAGGGCGGGCCGTTCCCGGAAATCCTTGACCACGACATTTTCCTCAACTGCATCCTCGCGCGCCCTGGCACACCGGTCTTCGTGCCGAAATCCGCCTTGACCGACCCCCGCCGCCTGACCGTGATCGGCGACGTGGCCTGCGACCCGGACAGCGATTACAACCCCGTGCCGGTCTATGACCGCGCCACCACATGGGCCGAACCGGCGCTGCGCGTCCACGATGCGCCGCCGCTCGATGTGATGGCGATCGACAACCTGCCCTCGCTCCTCCCGGTGGAATCCTCGCAGGATTACGCGGGCCAGCTTTTGCCATCCCTGCTGACGCTCGACGCGCTCGATCAAGGCGTCTGGGCGCGGGCCGAGGAAACTTACAAGACACATATGAAGGAGGTCTGAGACATGACAATCCATTGGTGCGGCACCGGCCTTTCGGCGATTCCCGGATTGCGGCGACTGATCGAGGCGGGCCATGACGTGACCGTCTGGAACCGCTCGACCGACAAGGCAGAGGCGGCGGTGGGCGACCTGACCGACCGGATCAGCGCCTTTGACAAGGACGCGCTCGCCGAGGCGCTAAAGCCCGGTGACGTCGTCGTCTCGATGCTGCCCGGCGACTGGCATGTGCCACTGGCGGAGCTGTGCTTGTCAAAGGGCGCGCATTTCGTCTCGTCCTCCTATATCGCGCCCGAGATGCGGGCGCTCGATCAGGCGGCGCGCGACAAGGGCCTGTGCCTCGTCAACGAGATCGGCCTCGATCCCGGCATCGACCACCTGATGGCGCATCACCTGGTGGCCGAGTATCGCGCATCGGATGCGTTCGACGCGGGCAATGACCTCAGCTTCACCTCCTATTGCGGCGGCGTGCCGAAAGTGCCCAACCCCTTCCGCTACAAGTTCAGCTGGTCCCCCTTGGGCGTACTCAAGGCGTTGCGCTCGCCCTCGCGTTCGATCCGTGATTTCTCGGAACTCAACGTCGCGCGGCCCTGGGATGCGCTCTCATCCTACGACGCGCCGCTGCCTGCGCCTGAGACATTCGAGGTCTACCCCAACCGCGATTCGATCCCCTTCATCGCCGATTACCGGTTCGATCCCGACTGGCGGATCAAGGATTTCGTGCGCGGCACGCTGCGGCTGAATGGTTGGTCCGAGGCGTGGAAGGACATCTTCGCCGAGATCGAGACGCTTGAGGGCGAAGCGGGCGAGGCCCGTCTCAAGGAAATGTCTGATCAGTTCTGGCAAGAGAACGCCTATGATGAAGGCGAGGCCGACCGCGTCGTGCTCTGCGTCGATCTGAAGGCGGAAAAGGCCGGACAACCGGTTTGGCACAAGACCTACGTGATGGACGCCTGGGGCGATGCGCGCGGCACGGCGATGGCGCGGCTGGTGTCCATCCCGGTGTCGCTGGCCATCGAATCGGTCCTCAACGGCGAGATCCCGGCAGGTGTCAGCCCCGCACCGCACGACCCGAAACTGCTCGCGCGCTATCTGGGTGAGGTCGGCCACCTCGCGCAGCATTTGCAGGTGGTCGATCATCTGGCCTGACGGCGGGCGGGGCGGCACTGTGCCGCCCCGCAGATGTCTTACTCGACGACGTTGAACTCCGGCCCATAGGGATAACCCGTGATGTTCTCGTGGCCGTCTTCGGTGATCACGAGAATATCGTGCTCGCGATAGCCGCCTGCGCCGGGCTGACCCGCGCCAAGCGTCAGCATCGGCTCCATCGAGATGACCATGCCCGGCTCCAGCACCGTATCGATATCCTCGCGCAGTTCCAGCCCCGCCTCGCGGCCATAGTAATGGCTCAGGATGCCGAAGCTGTGGCCATAGCCAAAGGTGCGGTATTGCAGCAGGTCGCGGTCCTCCAGGAAGGCGTTGATCCGATGCGTGACCTCGGCGCAGCTTACGCCTGGCTTGAGCAGCGACATGCCATATTCATGCGCGGCGACGTTGGCCTCCCATATCTTGCGGCTCGTCGCATCCACCTCTGCGGCAAACATCGTGCGTTCCAGCGCCACGTAATAGCCCGAGACCATCGGAAAGGTGTTGAGCGACAGGATATCGCCGCGCTCGATCGCCCGCGCCGTCACCGGGTTATGCGCGCCATCGGTGTTGATGCCGGACTGGAACCACACCCATGTGTCGCGATACTCGGCCTCGGGAAAATGCCGTGCGATCTCGGCCTCCATCGCGTCGCGCCCCGCCATTGCGACGTCGATCTCGCGTGCGCCGATTTTCACGGCGTCACGGATGGCATATCCGCCCACATCCGCCACCTGCGCGCAGGACCGGATAAGCGCGATCTCGGCCTCGGATTTGCGCATTCGCTGGCGCATCGTGGCCGGTGCCACGTCCACCATCGTCAGCGGCGTCAGAAAATCCTCCAGCTTGTCGCGCTGCATCAGCGTCAGGTGATCGCCCTCGTAGCCGATGACACCGCCCTCGCCCGCCACCGCGCGCACCGCGCGCCAGAAATTGTCGCGCTGCCAGTCGGTATAGGTGATGTTGTCGCAAAAGCACCGCCGCCACGGCTGGCCCGCGTCGATGCCTGCGCTGATCGTCACGCAGTCGGTCTCGGTCACGACAAGGCCATAGGGGCGACCAAAGGAACAGTAGAGAAACCCCGAGTAATAGGCGATGTTGTGCATCGACGTGAAGACGACGGCGCTTGCCCCCGCCTCCTCCATGATCGAGCGCAGGGCCGCGATGCGCGCCTCGTATTCGGATACGTCAAAGGGCAGCGGGGCCTTTTCGCCATTGTGGAAACGATAAAATTCAGGACGTGCAGTCATAGTGACCCTCCTTGCAAAAGAAGGTCCCGGCGTTCAGGACTGTTGGGAAAGGCCCTGATCGGAGCGACGCCATCGCCCGGGCCTGACACCTTTCCTTGCCTATCCCGCGCACTCTGGCAAGATCATTCGCGACCCAGAAGGAGATTTGCGGCATGAAAACGCAGACGGGCGCGCGCAACCTGATCACCGATGTGGCGGGGCTGCGGGTTGGCAACGCGCAGGATGTGGGCCTGCGCTCAGGCACAACGGTGCTGGTGGCCGATGCGCCCTTTACCGCCGGGGTGCATGTCATGGGCGGCGCACCGGGCACGCGCGAGACGGATTTGCTCAGCCCCGACCGGGTTGTCGAACAGGTCGATGCGCTCGTGCTCTCGGGCGGGTCGGCCTTTGGCCTCGATGCCGCGTCGGGCGTGGCGGACGGGCTGCGCGACATCGGGCGCGGCTTTGCCGTGGGGGATGTCCGTGTGCCCATCGTGCCGGGCGCGATTCTCTTTGATCTCTTGAACGGCGGCGACAAGGACTGGTGCGACAACCCCTACAAGGCGCTTGGCCGCGCGGCCCTTGCGGCGGCGTCAGACGCGTTCGAGATCGGCAGCACGGGGGCGGGCACCGGGGCGACAACCGCAACCCTCAAGGGCGGGCTTGGCTCGGCCTCGGTCGTGCTGCCGGATGGCACAGTCGTGGGCGCTTTGGTGGCGGTGAACGCGCTCGGCTCGGCGACGGTAGGTGACGGGCCCGCATTCTGGGCCGCGCCGTTCGAAATCGACGCCGAGTTCGGCGGGCTCGGTCCCGCCACGCACCACCCCGATCCGATGACCGCCTCCACCAAGCTGGCACAGCACGCCAATACCACCATCGGCATCGTCGCCACCGATGCGACGCTGACACAGGCGCAGTGCACACGGCTGGCCACTGCTGCGCATGACGGGTTCGCCCGCGCGTTGGTGCCGTCGCATACGCTGATGGATGGCGACCTGATCTTTGCCGCCGCGACCGGCACGCGGCCCGCCCCCGATCCGGCAGGCCAGGTGTTGCTGGGGCATGCGGCGGCCGGTGTCATGGCGCGGGCAATTGCGCGCGCGGTATTCAGCGCACGCAGCCTGCCCGGCGATCCCGTAGGATCATGGCAGCAGCGGTTCGGCGGCACCGCTTGTGCGGGCGGCTGACGCGCCATATGGTCCTTGCCAAGAACCAGAGCAGGAAAAACCGCACACATGACCTCTGTCGGCCCCCGCATGACCGAATGCCTCGGCCCGATCCGGGTCATCAATCTCGTCTCGCGCCCCGATCGTCGCCGGGAGTTCGCCGCACAGCTGGCGCGAATCGGGCTCGGCTTCGATCATCCGCAGGTTTCGATCTTTGACGCGATCCGGCCCGACAGCCTGGCCGGGTTTCCCACACTTGGCACGCGCGGCTGTTTCCTGAGCCAGATCGAAGTGCTGCGGCAGGCGCGCGACGATGGCCTGTCGGGCTTTGTACTGTGCGAGGACGATCTCGATTTCAGCGCGGATTTCGAGCATCGCGCACCGCAGGTGCTGGAGGCGCTGAGCGCGCGCGACTGGGATATCTTTTATGGTGGCTTCGATGCCGCAGCGCATGGTCTCGTGGTTGAGGACGGGCTGCTGCGTCTCGACCCCGCGCAGTCGGTTTTATGCAGTCACTTCATGGCCTTCCGCAGACCCGCCATCGAGGCACTGGTGCCCTACCTGACCGCGATCACTAAGCGCGAGGCGGGCGATCCCGCGGGCGGGCCGATGCATGTCGATGGCGCCTATTCGCAATTCCGGGCCGATCATCCCGAAATGGTGACGCTGGCGGTCTCGCCCACATTGGGGGGGCAACGCGCCTCGCGCACGGATATTCACGAACTTCGCTGGTTCGACCGGCTGCCAGTCCTGCGCGATGTCACGCAATTCGGTCGCCGTCTGCTGCGGGCGCTGCGCTAGCGCCGAAAAGCCTGCTTGCAAATCCGCGACAGGCGGCCTATATCCCCACCAACAGCGGCGCTTTCGGGTCCACTCCGAAGGCTCCACCGGAGAGTGTAACGGGCCGCGCGCCCGTTTTTTTGTGTCTGGATACAATGACCAACGACCTGATTGCCAAAGCCGCGATTGATCGCCGACTGGCCGAGATCATCACACCGGTGATCGAGGACATGGGCTATGAGCTGGTGCGCGTGCGCCTGATGGGCGGCAAGACCCATACCCTTCAGATCATGGCCGACAAGCCCGACGGCGGGATCGAGGTGGATGACTGCGCCGAGATCAGCACCGCCGTCAGCGCCACTCTCGATGTCGAGGACCCGATCCTCGACGCCTACACGCTCGAAGTGTCGAGCCCCGGTATCGACCGTCCGCTGACCCGGCTCAAGGATTTCGAGATGTTCGAGGGCTACGAGGCCAAGCTTGAGACCTCCGAGATGATCGACGGGCGCAAGCGCTTCAAGGGCATGCTGGCCGGTGTCGAAGGCAACGAAGTGCTGATCAATGTCGAGGAGGGCACCATCGGGCTCGACTTCGACTGGCTGAGCGACGCCAAGCTGGTGCTGACCGACGAGCTGATCCGCGAGATGCTGCGACAGCGCAAGGCGGCGGGCACCATCAACGAAGAAAATTTTGACGAGATCGAAACCGATAGCGGTTCTGAGGAGGACTGAGACCATGGCAATCACATCGGCCAACCAGCTTGAGCTGTTGCAGACCGCAGAGGCGGTGGCACGCGAGAAGATGATCGACCCTGGCCTCGTGGTCGAGGCCATGGAAGAAAGCCTCGCCCGCGCCGCCAAGAGCCGCTACGGCAGCGAGATGGACATTCGGGTCAGCATCGACCGCAAGACCGGCCGCGCGACATTCACGCGGGTGCGCACCGTGGTCGAGGACGAGGAGCTTGAGAATTACCAGGCCGAGTTGACCGTGGAGCAGGCCAAACAGTATCTTGATGAGCCCAAGGTCGGCGACACCTTCGTCGAGGAAGTGCCCCCCGTCGAGATGGGTCGCATCGCGGCGCAAAGCGCCAAGCAGGTGATTCTGCAAAAGGTGCGCGAGGCCGAGCGCGACCGCCAATACGAGGAATTCAAGGACCGCGCGGGCACCATCATCAACGGCGTCGTCAAGCGCGAGGAATACGGCAACGTCATCGTCGATGTGGGCGCGGGCGAGGGCATCCTGCGCCGCAACGAGAAGATCGGGCGCGAGGCATACCGCCCCGGCGACCGGATCCGCTGCTACGTCAAGGACGTGCGCCGCGAGCAGCGCGGCCCGCAGATCTTCCTCAGCCGGACCGAGCCGCAATTCATGGCGGAACTGTTCAAGATGGAAGTGCCCGAGATCTATGACGGCATCATCGAGATCAAGGCCGTCGCCCGCGATCCCGGCAGCCGCGCCAAGATCGCCGTGATCTCCTATGACAGCTCGATCGACCCGGTGGGTGCTTGCGTCGGCATGCGCGGCAGCCGCGTGCAGGCGGTGGTCAACGAGCTTCAGGGCGAGAAGATCGACATCATCCCGTGGAACGAGGATCAGGCGACATTCCTCGTCAACGCATTGCAGCCCGCCGAGGTCAGCAAGGTGGTGATCGACGAGGACGCGATGCGCATCGAGGTGGTCGTGCCCGAAGAGCAGCTGAGCCTCGCCATCGGGCGGCGCGGTCAGAACGTGCGTCTGGCAAGCCAGTTGACCGGGCTCGACATCGACATCATGACCGAGGCCGAGGACAGCGAACGCCGTCAGAAGGAATTCGAGGAGCGCACCAAGCTCTTCATGGACACGCTCGATCTCGACGAATTCTTCGCGCAGCTTCTGGTGGCCGAGGGCTTCACCACGCTGGAAGAGGTCGCCTATGTGGAACTGGACGAACTTCTGGTGATCGACGGGGTCGATGCGGACACCGCGGGCGAGCTTCAGGCGCGGGCGCGCGACGTGCTGGAGGCGCAGGCCGCCGCGGCACTCGCCAAGGCGCGCGAACTGGGGGTCGAGGACAGCCTTGTTGAATTCGAGGGTCTGACACCCCAGATGGTGCAGGCACTGGCCGAGGATGACGTCAAATCGCTCGAAGATTTCGCCACCTGCGCCGATTGGGAACTGGCAGGCGGCTGGACCACCGAGAACGGCGAGCGCGTCAAGGATGAAGGCATACTGGAGAAGTTTGACGTCTCGCTCGAAGAGGCGCAGAATATGGTCATGACGGCACGCGTCATGCTCGGCTGGGTTGACCCGGCAGATCTGGAACCTGCAGTCGACGAGACAGACGGCGATGACGCGGAGGTCGAGGCCTGATTTTATCAGGCCTCGGAAGCACCTGATGGGGCGCGGCGGGCAACCCAAAGACCGGAGCGACGGTCCAGAGCGTAAATGCATCGCCACGGGCGAGGTGCAACCAAAACATGGGCTGATCCGCTTCGTGATCGGCCCCGAGGGCCAGATCGCCCCCGACTTGGCAGAAAAGCTGCCGGGGCGCGGCATCTGGGTCGCGGCGGATCGCTCTGCACTAGCCAAGGCCGCCAAAAAGGGGCTGTTCGCCCGTGCGGCGCGGCAGCCGGTGAAGGTGCCCGAAGATCTGGTCGATCAGGTCGAGGCGCTGCTGGCGCAACGGGTGCTGAACCTGATTAGCCTCATGCGCAAGGGCGGCGCTGCGACCTCGGGCTATGAGCGGGTCAAGGACTGGCTGGCCAAGGACGAGGCCGAAGTTCTGATCCAGGCCAGCGACGGCTCGGAGCGCGGAAAATCGAAATTGAGCACGCCCTATGGCGGCTCATTCATCGGCTGGCTGACCGCCGATGAACTGGGTCAAGCCTTCGGGCGTCAAAGCACGATCCATGCCGCACTGGGTGCTGGAGGTTTGTGCAAACGTGTTGTAGAGGAGGCGGCAAGACTGAAGGGTCTGCGCGTCTCGGACGGCGGGACAGCGCGCCGGAAAGGAAAGTAAGAGAATATGAGCGACAACGACGGAAAGAAACCTTTGGGTGTGCGTGGCGGCGGGTCCCGGCCCGGGAACGTGAAGCAGAGCTTCAGCCATGGCCGGACCAAGAACGTCGTGGTGGAAACCAAGCGCAAGCGCGTGGTGGTGCCCAAGCCGAGCGCGGGAACATCGTCCGGCGGCGCGGGAGGCTCTGGAAAATCTTCCGGTCCGGCAAGCTCTGCCAAGCGCCCCGCCGGCATTTCCGACGCTGAGATGGAGCGCCGGATGAAGGCGCTCGCCGCCGCCAAGGCGCGCGAGGCCGACGATGCCGCCAGGCGTGAGGCCGAGGAAAAGGCCCGCGAGAAAGAGCGTCTGCGCCGTCGCGAAGAGGCCGAGGCGAAGGAGCGCGAGCAGCGCGAAGCCGAAGAACGCGCCAAGGCCAAGGCCGAGGAAGACGAGCGCAAGAAGCGCGAGGCCGAAAAGGCCGCCGCCAAACCGGCGGCAGCCCCGTCCGAGCCCGAGGTTGCCCCCGGACCCGCGCGTCAGACCCCCTCCAAGCCCGCGCCTGCCGCGCGCAAGCGTGAAGACGACGACAAGGGCGCGCGCCGCGGCAAGGGCCGTGGCGGCGACGATGGTCGCCGTTCGGGCAAGCTGACGCTCAACCAGGCGCTTTCAGGTGGCGAAGGTGGACGCCAGAAGAGCATGGCCGCGATGAAGCGCAAGCAGGAGCGCGCACGGCAAAAGGCCATGGGCGGCTCGCAAGAGCGTGAAAAGATCGTGCGCGATGTGCAACTGCCCGAGGTGATCGTCGTCTCCGAACTCGCCAACCGCATGGCCGAGCGCGTCGGTGACGTTGTCAAGGCGCTGATGCAGAACGGCATGATGGTCACGCAGAATCAGTCCGTTGATGCCGACACCGCCGAGCTGATCATCGAAGAATTCGGCCACCGGGTTGTCCGTGTCAGCGACGCGGATGTCGAGGACGTGATCGCCACGATCGAGGACAAGCCCGAGGACATGCAGCCGCGCCCGCCGGTCATCACAATCATGGGCCACGTGGATCACGGCAAGACCTCGCTTCTGGACGCGATCCGCGATGCCAAGGTCGTGGCCGGAGAAGCGGGCGGCATTACCCAGCATATCGGGGCCTATCAGGTCACCACCGATGGCGGCGCGGTGCTCAGTTTCCTCGATACGCCGGGTCACGCCGCCTTTACCTCGATGCGCTCTCGCGGTGCGCAGGTCACCGATATCGTGGTGCTTGTGGTCGCGGCCGATGACGCGGTGATGCCGCAGACCGTAGAGGCGATCAACCACGCAAAGGCGGCCAAGGTGCCGATGATCGTGGCCATCAACAAGGTCGACCTGCCCGCAGCCGACCCCGACAAGGTGCGCGCCGATCTGCTGCGGCACGAGGTGATCGTCGAGGCGATGTCAGGCGATGTGCAGGATGTCGAGGTATCGGCCATCTCGGGTCAGGGATTGGATGAACTGCTTGAGGCAATCGCGCTTCAGGCCGAGATTCTCGAACTCAAGGCCAACCCGAATCGCGCCGCCGAGGGCGCTGTGATCGAGGCGCAGCTTGACGTGGGCCGAGGCCCCGTGGCCACGGTTCTGGTCCAGAAGGGCACGCTCAAACAGGGCGATATCTTCGTGGTGGGCGAGCAATTCGGCAAGGTTCGCGCGCTGATCAACGACCGCGGCGAGCGCGTCAAGGAGGCTGGACCCTCGGTGCCGGTCGAGGTTCTGGGTCTTAACGGCACGCCCGAGGCCGGCGACGTTCTCAATGTCGTCGAGACTGAAGGCCAGGCTCGCGAAATCGCCGAATACCGCGCCAATGCCGCCAAGGAAAAGCGCGCCGCGGCCGGGGCAGGCACCTCGCTCGAACAGCTTCTGGCCAAGGCCAAGGAAGACGAGAACCTCAAGGAACTGCCCATCGTGGTCAAGGCCGACGTGCAGGGTTCTGCCGAGGCGATCGTTCAGGCGATGGAGAAGATCGGCAACGAGGAAGTGCGCGTGCGCGTGCTGCACTCGGGTGTCGGTGCGATCACCGAATCCGATATAGGTCTGGCCGAAGCCTCTGGTGCGCCGGTTCTGGGCTTCAACGTCCGGGCCAATGCGCCTGCGCGCAACAGCGCCAACCAAAAGGGTGTGGAGGTCCGCTACTACTCGGTAATCTATGATCTGGTCGACGATGTGAAGGCGGCGGCCAGCGGTCTGCTGGGCGCCGAAATCCGCGAAAAGTTCATCGGCTATGCCCAAATCCGGGAGGTCTTCAAGGTCACCGGCGTGGGCCGCGTCGCGGGTTGTCTGGTCACCGAAGGCGTGGCCCGCCGCTCCGCCGGTGTGCGCCTGCTGCGCGACGACGTGGTGGTTCACGAAGGCACCCTCAAGACGCTCAAGCGGTTCAAGGACGAGGTCGCCGAGGTGATCTCGGGTCAGGAATGCGGCATGGCCTTCGAGAATTACGACGACATCCGCGAAGGCGATGTGATCGAGATCTTCGAACGCGAGGAAGTCACTCGCACATTGGCCTGAGGTCAGTCACACAAAAAAGGCGGCCTTCGGGGCCGCCTTTTTTCTGACCGCCGCGTTCGTCACGTTCGGCTTGATACCGGACGTCCTGCATAGAGCCGGTCGCCGACGCGCACCTGCATGAAGCCGTTTGCAAGAAGTCGAACAAAAAGCCCCTGAACCAATGTGCTGGACCCGAGTTGAATCGTACGGAGCATTCATCGTCTTCCTTCTACGGTGTGCGCCGTGGCACGTGCTTTGACAGCATTGCACGAGATTACGCGGAATCCTCGACTTTTCGCTCAGTGATCAAAGGAATGTTACCGGGTATGTTTCGATAGCTTGAGCCCGGCTGCGCGCATACCGGTTCCAGCCCGGCGCTATCAGAGCCAATCGCGCAGGATCGGGATAAGCGGAATGTCGGCGGGCGGCATCGGATAGGTTTTGAGATCGCCCGCGCGCACCCACTTGAGGGCCTGCCCCTCACGACCCTGCGGGATGCCCTGCCATTTGCGGCAGGCAAAGAGCGGCATCAGCAGGTGAAAATCGTCGTAGGAATGGCTGGCGAAGGTCAGCGGAGCAAGGCACGATGCCCATGTGTCGATGCCCAGCTCCTCCTGCAACTCACGGATCAGGGCATGTTCGGGCGTCTCGCCCGGCTCGACCTTGCCGCCGGGAAATTCCCACAGCCCGGCCATGGATTTGCCCTCGGGGCGCTGCGTCAGCAATATGCGCCCATCGACGTCGATCAGCGCCACGGCCGAAACCAGAACCGTTTTCAAGACCGGTAATCCGCGTTGACGTCGATATAGCCATGGGTCAGATCACAGGTCCAGACGCGCGCCGTGCCGCCACCGAGACCCAGATCGACATGAATCACGATCTCCTCGTTCTTCATGTATGCCGCTGCTTTCGCCTCGTCATAGGCGGGGCTGACAAACCCGTCGCGCGCCACCTCCAGATCGCCGAACCAGATCGCAAGGCGGTCACGATCCGCGCGCGCGCCGGACTTGCCCACCGCCATCACGACGCGGCCCCAGTTCGGGTCCTCGCCCGCCACCGCCGTCTTGATCAGGGGCGAATTGGCAATGGCCTTGGCATGCACATGCGCCTCGGCATCCGAAGCCCCGCCAGTCACCGAGACCTCGACAAATTTCGTGGCCCCCTCGCCATCGCGCACCACCTGATGCGCCAGATCGAGCATGACCCGGCGCAGCCCCGCCATAAAGCCGACATTGGTCTCGGTCACGCGAATGCCCGAGGCCCCCGTCGCCGCCACCAGAAGCGTGTCGGAGGTCGAGGTGTCGCTGTCCACGGTGATGCAGTTGAACGTGGTGCGGTTAAGCGCGCTAACCATGTCTTGCAGGATGTCCTGCTCAATCGCGGCATCGGTGAAGATATACACCAGCATCGTCGCCATATCGGGCGCGATCATGCCCGACCCTTTGGCGATACCCGCGATATGCACGCTCTGCTCGTCGATGGTGATCGTGGTGCCCGATCCCTTGGGAAAGGTGTCGGTGGTCATGATCGCATGCGCTGCCGTCTCGATGGCATGCGGCGACAGTGCGGATTTGAGATCATCGAGGCAGGCGATGATGCGCTCATGCCGCAGCGGCTCGCCAATCACGCCGGTCGACGAGGAAAACACCCGCACCGCCGGGATGCCGAGCGTTTCGGCCACCGCCCCTGTCACCGCGCTGACCGAATCGGCCCCGCGACGCCCGGTAAAGGCATTCGCGTTGCCGGAATTGACGAGGATCGCGGCCCCGCCCTCGGGCGCGCCGCCGATCTTGTCCTGGCAATCCAGCACCGCCGCAGAGCGGGTGGCCGAGCGGGTGAACACCCCCGCCACCGCCGTCCCGGGCGCAAGGCTCGCCAGCATCACATCGGTGCGCTCCTTGTAGCGCACCCCCGCCGCTGTTGTGGCAAAACTCACCCCAGCGATCTCGGGCAGTTCGGGAAAGCCCGCCGGGGCCAGCGGGGAAAGCGGCGGTTTGGCGCCCATGGCTCAGTTCTCCAGAAGATCGGTCTGGTTGATCAACGCGGGGTCGAGCGCGTCGCCCGCGTCACGCGCGACACTGCTTTCGGCCTCAAGCTCTGCGATATAGGCGTCAAAAGCCGCTTGGCGCAGCTCGCCCGCCAACTCGTCACGCACCGCGTCAAGCTCGGGGCGTTCCTTGACCCGGGTCTCCTTGAGCTGGATCACATGCCAGCCAAATTGCGTCTGCACCGGGGCCGATACCCCGCCTTCGCCGAGGGCCGCCACCGCGTCGAAGAACTCAGGCACCATGACACCATCGCCGAACCAGCCCAGATCACCGCCCGAGGGGCCGGAAGGGCCGGTGGAATGCTCTTGCGCGAGGGCCGCGAAATTGGCCCCGCCCTCGATCTCCTCGATCAGCTTTTGCGCCTCTTCCTCGGTTTCCACGAGGATATGCGCGGCCTTGAACTCGGTCTCGGGGTCCGCATCGGAATAGCGCGCCTCATAGGCCTCTTGCAGCGCCTCGTCGGTGAGCGCGTCGTTGAGAACATCATCGGCCACATCCGCCGCAAGGATCGCGCGCTGCTCGTTGTCGAGCTGCATCTGCGCGGCCAGCGACGGCGTGCCCTCATGCGCCTGCATCAGAAGGCTCTGCTGCACCAGTTGATCCAGCACGCCTTTGAACAGCACCTCCGGCGGGACCTGATCGTATTGCTGCGGCAGCCCCGCGCGCAGCGCCAGCATGTGCCCCAGCGTAATCTCGGTATCGCCCACGGTGGCGACGACGGTCTCGGCGGTCGGCGCATCCTGCGCCAGAAGCGGCGTGCTCAGCACCAGCCCGGCGACAAGCGCGGTAGAGGTCATCAAATGGCGAAACATGGAAACATCCCTTTATTGCGTGACGCGGCACCGGATGGGACAGCGCGCGACGTTGACACTTTTCCGGCAGCCCCTTACATCGCCTTGTAACCAAGGCGCGAGCCGACAACTTGCGCCCGTTCTAGGGCGCACAGGCGAGCGGGGCAAGCGATTGCCTGTCACGGACAGTCAAAACACCGGAACGGATAAAACATGTTGGGTATTGGAACGGTCGCGCGCAAGATCTTCGGCACACCGAACGACCGCAAGATCAAGGCGACGCGGCCGCTGGTCGAAAAGATCAACGCACTGGAACCCGAGTTCGAAGCCCTGAGCGACGAGGGGCTGATCGCCAAAACGGATGAGTTCCGCAAGCGCATCACAGAGGGCGAAAGCCTTGATGCGCTCTTGCCCGAGGCATTCGCCAACTGCCGCGAGGCGGCGCGCCGGGCGCTCGGCTTGCGAGCCTTCGATGTGCAGCTGATGGGCGGTATTTTCCTGCATCAAGGCAACATTTCCGAAATGAAGACCGGCGAGGGCAAGACGCTTGTCGCCACCTTCCCCTGCTATCTCAACGCACTGTCGGGCCGGGGCGTGCATGTAGTCACCGTGAACGATTATCTCGCGCGGCGCGATGCGGAATGGATGGGCAACGTCTTTGCCGCGCTCGGCATGACCACGGGCGTCGTCTATCCGCAACAGCCCGAGGCCGAGAAAAAGGCGGCCTATGCCGCCGATGTCACCTATGCCACCAATAACGAGCTTGGCTTCGACTACCTGCGCGACAACATGAAGTCGTCCCTCGAAGAGATGAACCAACGCGGCCACAACTTTGCCGTGGTGGACGAGGTCGACAGCATCCTGATCGACGAGGCGCGCACACCGCTGATCATTTCCGGCCCGAGCCAGGACCGCAGCGAGCTTTACCAGACCATCGACGCGCTGATTCCGGAACTGAGCGACGATCACTATTCGCTCGACGAAAAGACCCGCAACGTCACCTTTACTGACGAGGGTAACGAATATCTGGAAAACCTGCTCAAGGCGCGCGGCATTCTCCCCGAGGAGCAATCGCTCTACGATCCCGAGAGCACGACCATCGTGCACCACGTCAATCAGGGCCTGCGCGCGCACAAGCTGTTCAGCAAGGACAAGGACTATATCGTGCGCGACAGCGAGGTCGTGCTGGTCGACGAATTCACCGGCCGCATGATGGCCGGACGGCGTTTGTCCGACGGGCTCCACCAGGCCATCGAAGCCAAGGAGGGCTGCCAGATCCAGCCCGAGAACGTGACACTCGCCAGCGTCACCTTCCAGAATTATTTCCGCCTCTATGACAAGCTGTCCGGCATGACCGGCACCGCCGTTACCGAGGCCGAGGAATTCATGGAAATCTACGGTCTCGGCGTGGTCGAGGTACCCACCAACCAGCCGATCGCGCGGGTCGATCAGGACGACGCCGTCTATCGCACCCAGCAGGAAAAAAACGACGCCATCGTCGAGGAAATTCGCGAGGCACATGGCAAGGGGCAGCCTATCCTCGTGGGCACCACCTCGATCGAGAAGTCCGAGATTCTGAGCACGCTTCTGACCAGGGCCGAGATCCCGCACAACGTCCTCAACGCACGCCAGCACGAGAAGGAGGCGCAGATTATCGCCGATGCGGGCAAGTTGGGTGCGGTCACCATCGCCACCAACATGGCCGGGCGCGGCACCGACATCAAGCTGGGCGGCAATCTCGATTTCCAGATCATGGAGGCGATCGCCGCCGACCCCGAGGGTGACCCTGAGGAAATCCGCCGCCGCATCGAAGACGCGCACACCGCGGATGAAGAGGCCGTCAAGGCTGCGGGCGGGCTTTTCGTTCTTGCAACCGAGCGCCATGAAAGCCGCCGCATCGACAACCAGCTGCGTGGCCGGTCGGGTCGTCAGGGCGATCCGGGCCGGTCAGCCTTTTTCCTCAGCCTCGATGATGACCTGATGCGCATCTTCGGCTCAGAACGGCTGGAAAAGGTACTCTCGACGCTTGGCATGAAAGAGGGCGAGGCGATCATTCACCCCTGGGTCAACAAATCGCTGGAACGCGCGCAGGCCAAGGTCGAAGGGCGCAATTTCGACATCCGCAAGCAATTGCTGAAATTCGACGACGTGATGAACGAACAGCGCAAGGTGATCTTCAAGCAGCGCCTCGACATCATGAAGGCCGAGGACCTGAGCGAGATCGTGCGTGACATGCGCGCCGAGGTGATCACCGATCTGGTCGATCAATACATGCCGCCCAAGACCTATGCCGATCAATGGGACACCGAAGGGCTTTATGCCGCGGTGATCGAGCAGCTTGGCATGGATGTGCCGGTGATCAACTGGGCCAACGAGGAAGGCGTCGACGACGAGGACATCATCGAGCGTCTCGACAAGGCCGCCGACGAGATGATGGCCGCCAAGGCCGCGCAATTCGGGCCCGAGAGCATGCGCATGATCGAGAAACAGGTGCTCTTGCAGACCATCGACGGCAAGTGGCGCGAGCATCTTCTGACACTCGAACATCTGCGCAGCGTCGTGGGGTTCCGCGGCTACGCGCAGCGCGACCCGCTGAACGAATACAAGAACGAGTCGTTCCAGCTCTTCGAGACCATGCTCGACAGTCTGCGCATGGACGTGACCAAGAAACTGTCGCAGATCCGCCCGATGACGGAGGAGGAACAGCAGACATTGATGCGCGAATTGCAAGAGCAGCGCGCCGCGATGGAGGCCTCCGCCCAGCCCGACACGCCAGCCGAACCCGCCGCAGATGCCGCCACCGACGAACCCTCCGGCTTTGTCGAGAACGACCCCTCGACCTGGGGCAATCCCGGCCGGAACGAGCCCTGCCCTTGCGGATCTGGAAAAAAATTCAAGCATTGCCACGGGCGGCTGGCCTGACCGGGCCGTCAGAATGACACCATTTCCGCGCCATCGCGAGGCCATTATTAACCCTTAACCTCCATGCCAACCGTGTATTGGTATGGAGAGGGCTATGTCCAAGTCTCGACGTTACATCATGGCGGGCGGCACCTTTGCCTGTGCGCTCGGCATCGGGTTTTTCATGCAAGCGCAGACCCCATCGGGCAGTATCATCGCCGCGCAGACCTCCGCGCTGCCCGTGATCGAGAAACCGGTCGATATCTCGCAGATCGAACTGACCTCGGCCGAGGCCGCGCCGACACCGCCCGCCGCCATGCCCGCGCCCGCCGCGCTTCCGGCCATGCCGGTCAAGCTCGCGGTGGCAGAGGGCATCGCCGCACCAGACGCCCTGCCCCAGGAAGAAACCGCACCCACCTTTGACTGCGCCTACGAGATGCAGGTCGCGACGCGCAAGGCCGCGATGGTCGAACTGACCCTCTCTGCCCCCTGCCGCATCAACGAAGGCTTTACACTGCACCACAACGGCATGATGTTCAGCGCCGTCACCGACGCCTCGGGCCAGGCCATGTTCGAAGTGCCGGCCCTCGCCGAGCACGCAGTCTTTATCGCCTCCTTCCCGGATGGCAACGGCGCGCTTGCGACCGCCGATGTCGACACGCTCGGCCTCTACGACCGCTTTGTCGTGCAGTGGAGCGGCAGCGCCGACAGCCTCGGGCTGCATGCGCTCGAATACGGCGCCGATTTCGGAGAGGCGGGCCATGTCTGGGCCACCGCCGGTCAAGACAAGGCACGCGGCATCGCGGGCGAAGGCGGATTTCTCACCCGTCTCGGCCTGCCCGAGGCCGACCGCGCCCTGATGGCCGAAATCTACACCTTCCCCACCGCCAACGCCCGGCGCGGCGGAGAAGTGACACTGCGGGTCGAGGCCGAGGTGAGCGCCGCCAATTGCGGGCGTGACCTCGAGGCGCAGACCATCGCCACCGCCCCAAGCGGCCTCAAGGTTCAGGATCTCGTGCTCGCCATGCCCGATTGTGCGGCGGTCGGAGAGTTTCTTGTGTTGAAAAACCTGTTCAATGACCTGAAGATTGCGCGAAACTGATAACGTGATCGTCAAGGGGGCAGGACATGACAGCATTGCGTGCGGCGATCCTCGCCGCACTTTCCCTTTGGGTCATGGCAATCCCCGTGACAGCACAGGACGTGACCCTGCGCTCGCATGACGGCGATGTCGAGATTTCCGGTAACCTTCTGGGCTTCGACGGCGAATTCTACCGCGTCGACACGGTCTATGGCGAGTTGACCGTCGACGGCTCGGGCGTGGCCTGCGACGGGCCGGGCTGCCCCAATCTCGAGGCCTATGTCGCGCGGCTGGTGTTTTCCGGCGCACCCACCGTGGGGCGCGTGCTCATGCCTGCCCTGCTAGAGGCCTTTGCCATTCGCGGCGAATACGTGCTGACCCGCGCCGCCGACACGCCGAGCGAGCTGCGTTTTGAGCTGCACGCCGCCGAGGACGGGCCGCTGATCGGGGAATTCACCTTTCGCCTGACCAATACCGACGAGGGCTTTGCCGATCTGCTGGCCAACGAGGCCGACATCGCGATGACGTTGCGCGAGATCCGTCAGCACGAGTTGGAACGCGCGCGCGAGGCCGGGCTCGGTGATCTCTCGGCCCCGGGCCGCGCGCGCATCCTCGCACTTGACGCGCTCATCCCGGTCGTCGCCCCCAGCAACCCGGTGCAGGGGATCAGCCTGAACCAGCTGTCACGCGCCCTGGCCGGTGAAATCACCAACTGGGCCGACCTCGGCGGACCGGATGCGCCGATCGACATTCACCTCTGGGCCCCCGAGACGGGTATCGGGCAGGCCAGCATCGACCAGGTTCTGACGCCTGCGGGGCGGCATATTCTGGACCGGGTCAAGCGCCATGCCAATGGCACGGATTTCGCCCGGACGGTATCGCAGGATCCCTTCGCCCTGGGGCTGACGACGCGGTCGGAGCAGGGCAATACCTGGCAATTGCCGATCACCGGGGCCTGCGGCTTTGCCCTGCGTGCCACGCGGCGCGCGGTCAAGACCGAGGATTACCCGCTCACCGCGCCGCTTTTTCTCTACCTGCCCGCGCGCCGCCTGCCCAAGCTGGGGCGCGAGTTCATGGCCTATCTGCGCGATCCGTCGGCACAGCTGGTGATCCGTCGCGCGGGGTTTGTGGATCAGACCCCCGAAGCGATAGAGATCAACGCGCAGGGTGATCGCTTCGCCAATGCGATCGCGCGGGCAGGCGAAGAGCTGGGCCTTGACGAATTGCAGCGCATGGTCCGCACGCTGGCGCCGCTGAAACGACTGACCACCACCTTCCGCTTCGAGACCGGTTCGGTGCGACTCGATGCACAGTCACGGTCCAACGCCGAACAACTCGCACAGGCGCTGGAGGTGGGGCTATATGACAGCCGCCGCCTCGTCTTTGTCGGGTTTTCCGATGGCGAAGGAGCGGCAGGCACGAACCGGGAAATCGCGCTGCGCCGGGCCGAGACCGTGCGCCGCGCAGTGACGCGCGCCGCCGAGACTGCGCGGCTCGACGAGATCGACATCGGTGTCGAGGCGTTTGGCGAGGCGATGCCCATGGCCTGCGACGACACTGCTTGGGGCCGCCAGGTGAACCGCCGGGTCGAGGTCTGGGTCAGATGACCGCGCAGCGCCTTTGAAAAAGCGAAACGCCCGCCTTTCACAAGGCGGGCGTCCGAAAACCTGTCTGGCGAGAGGTGCTCAGCGGCGAATGCCGAGGCGCTTGATGAGGTCCGTGTAACGGGCCTCTTCCTTGCCCTTGAGGTAGTCAAGAAGCTTGCGGCGCTGCGCAACCATCATCAAAAGACCACGGCGACCGTGATTGTCTTTCTTGTGGGTCTTGAAATGTTCGGTCAGCGTAGTGATCCGCGAGGTCAGGATGGCAACCTGCACTTCGGGCGAGCCGGTGTCGCCCTCCTTGGTGCCGAATTCCTTGATCAGGCGGTGCTTTTCTTCAACAGTGATCGACATCGGGATCTCCTTGTGATTCAGGGTTTCGGGCACAAGCCGGGATGTCGTCCAGCAAGGTCCATGAGATATGCCTTTGGGCCGGGCCCGAAGGATAGGCGCGTATAGGAGAATTCGACGGGGAATGAAAGCGGAAATCCATTCCGTGTTTCAGGACCCGATCAACCCGGCCAGCCCGCTCTGCGGCAGCAGCGTGACATGGTCCAGCGTCAGCCCCGCCGCATTGGCAATCGTCGCCAACTGAACGCCCTCGACCACAAGATGCTGCGTCTCGGGGGTCTCGGGATCAGAGGCCAGCCCGATCTCGGGGGCACCGCCGGAAGTATCGTCATAAACCACGAGCAGCGAATCCTCCGCCACCGAGAAATCCAGGATCTCCGCCTGATGCCTGGCCGTCAGCCAGTCACCGAGAATCACCTGATCGGCCCCCGACCCGGTGTCGACCACGTCCTCCTGCCCGGCAATGATCACGTCATCGCCCGATCCGCCATTGAGATAATCCCGCCCATCGAGATCGTCGCGCGCCGCAGTGTCCGGATCGTCGACCACGCCGTTCAGCGTGTCATCTCCGATGCCGCCAAAGAGCGTGTCCTGCCCCAGATCCCCGGTCAGACGGTCATTGCCGATATCGCCATGCAGCGCATCCGCACCCTGCCCGCCCGCGAGCGCGTCATCCCCCGCACTGCCGACAAGACTGTCATCGCCAGCGCCGCCAGACAGCCGGTCATCATCGTTATGACCGAAGAGCGTATCGTCGCCAGGACCGCCGCGCAGATCGTCATCGCCGTCCCCCCCGTGCAGCGAGTCATCGCCGCCATCGCCCGAGATCACGTCCTGCCCGGCACCGCCATGCAGCACATCCGCACCGGGCCCGCCGCTAATCGTGTCTTCACCCTGATAGCCGTTGATCTGATCCTGGCCGTCGGTCCCGGCAATCACCTCGGCCTCGCCTTGCCCGGCAATCACCTGCCAGACCGGCTGCGCGGCCTCACCCGCATCTTGCACCAGCGCATCCAGCAGATCCGTATCGCTGTCCTGCTGACCGTCATCGGGTGCGGCGTCGGGTTCGGGGGTGTTGTCAGACCCTCCCCCCAGACCGACAAATGCCGACGCGCCAACGGCCACCATTCCCAACAAACCTGCCGCCAACATCATCACAAAAACCCGCCACGACCCCACAGAATGGGACTACGGCACGCGATTCTTGGCAAGGGGAAAGCCCCGCGATGGTTAACGCGCCGAGGGACGCACCTCGTATCCCGGCTCTTCGGGCTCGTCGTCGGTCATCTGCGCCGGAAAGCCCGGCGCGCGGATATCGAGGCCCGTGGCATCCTCCAGCCGACGGATAATGTTGGGCGACAATTCCCGTTCGCCATAGCGCGCGATGCCGTCATCGAAGATCGAGAGCAGCAGCGGCGAGAGTTCCAGCGGCACACCCGCCTCGTCGGCGATCTTCTGAAAGAGGCCGATATCCTTTTTCACCAGGTCCATGGTAAAGGAAATGTCGCGGCTACCGTTCAGGATCACCTGGCTTTCGGTTTCATGCACGAAGGAGGTGCCGGAACTGATCTTGATCGCCTCATAGGCAGTGGCCAGATCCATTCCCGCCGCCTTGGCCGTGACCAGCGCCTCGCAGCAACTCAGCAGGTTGGCAGTGGCGAGGTAATTGGTGATCACCTTGAGCACCGAGGCGCTGCCGGTCTCTCCGGTATGCAGCACCCGCCGTCCCATCGTCGTCAAAAGCGGCAGAACCCGCTCGAAGGTCTCGCGCGCACAACCCGCGAAGATCGCGATATTGCCGGTATCGGCCCGGTGACAGCCGCCCGAGACCGGGCAATCCACCGCCGCCCCGCCGCGCGCCTCGACCATCCCGGCCAGTCGGCGGATTTCGCCTGCATCGGTGGTGGACATCTCCAGCCAGATCTTGCCCGGCCCGACCTCGGGCAGCATCTGCATCATTACCGCGTCAGACGCGGCGGGCGACGGCAGGCAGGTGATCACCACCTCGCTGTCGCGCATCAGCTGCGCCGGACTTTCGCCAGGTTTGGCCCCGTGCGCGACAAAGCCCTGCACCAGATCGCCGTTGAGGTCATAGACCGTCAGGTCGTGACCATTGCGCAGCAGACTGCCGGACAGTTTGCCACCGACATTGCCCAGACCGATAAAGCCGATTTTCATGGAGTACGCCCCTGTTGCTTGCACCGTACTCAAGACGGCTCGACACAGCCTTTTGCGATTCGCGAGGCAAATGCAAAATGGAAACGCACGCGCGGCGTAAAAACCGCGTCAGACGCGGCGCAGCGTGTCGCCCAGGCTGATCGTGGGTTCCAGCGCGACGCGCACCGGCTCGGCGGTCTCGGGGTGGTCGGCGCGGGCGGCGATGATCTCGGCGGCGCGGCGTCCGATCTGCAGCCGGCAGGCATCCATGGTGGCCAGCTCGCGCGGCAGGCCCTGCAACAACTCCACGCCGTTGAACCCGGCAAGCCCCACGTCGCCGGGAATATCCACGCCCTGTTCCAGCAGGTAGAGCAACCCGCCCGCGCCTATCATATCATTGGAATAATACAAGAAATCCAGATCCGGCGTGCGCCGCAACATCTCGGCGGTCATCTCGCGCCCCTTGAGCAGCGCCGAGCCCCCGGAATAGAACTCGTGATCGGCCATCTCGATTCCGGCCTTGGCGAGTGCCTCTGTGAACCCCTCGAAACGTTTGCGCGCCCGGTGATCGAGCGGCATCTTGGTGCCCATGAAGCCGATCCGGCGATAGCCCGCGCCGATGATCGCCTGCGCCATCTGCTGCCCGGCGAGGCGGTGCGAAATGCCCACGACAGAATCAATCGGCGTGCCATCCACATCCATGATCTCGACCACCGGAATGCCACTCGCGCGCAGCATGGCACGGCTCGCATCCGAATGCTCCAGCCCCGCGATGATCACGCCCGAGGGCCGCCACGAGAGCATCTCGTATAGGACCTTTTCCTCTTTCTCGGGACGATATCCCGTCAGCCCTACCACCGGTTGCAGGCTGGTTTCCTCGAGCACCTGGCTGATCCCGGTCATCACCTCGGGAAAGACCATGTTCGACATCGAGGGGATGATCACCGCCACCAGGTTCACCCGCTGGCTGGCCAGCGCGCCGGCGATCTTGTTGGGCACATAGCCGAGCCGCTTGGCGGCTTCCAGCACCCGCTGCCGGGTGCCGTCCGACACGTCGCCCTTGTTGCGCAACACGCGGCTGACGGTCATCTCCGACACCCCCGCGCACTCGGACACGTCGCGCAAGGTCAGGGGGTGGCGGTCTTGATTGGTCACGGGCGTTGTCCAGAAAAGGCTTTGATCAAGTGTTACCGTGAACAGACCCGCCGGATCAAGCGGCCCGCGCATGACGGACATGAACGGAATCGCCGCTCATGTGAAATCAACCGATGACAAACGGACCGCCGCCGAGTAATCAGACCCCGCGCGGCCCCGTGGCTCAACTGGATAGAGCAGCCCCCTCCTAAGGGGCAGGTTGCAGGTTCGAATCCTGCCGGGGTCGCCAAAATAGCACAGCGATCAACGAGATTTACGGCGGGTGTCGCCGGGAGTATGGGCCAGCGCATGAGCGGCAGGGCGGGCGGATGTCCGAGGTGATGCTGGGGGCGGCACCTTATGCGGCGACCATGCTGGTCATGGCCGGGCTGCTCATCGCCTTTCGGCAGATTGCCCTTTTCCTGCCGCAAGCTGTCCAATAGACCTTGAGGCATGCGCGAGATCGAAGGAAACCGCCCCGTGAGCGAAACGGATCAAGATATACGCGCCGATGCACGCTTTCCCCGGATCGGGCGGGTTGGGCTCGATGGTCTGCTTGTCTCCTTCGGCGAGACGTTGAGCGAGCCTGCCAACCGCGCAGCCCTCGCCTTTCGCGCAGCGGTGGAGCAGGTCACGCCCGAGGGCGTCGAGGAAAGCACCACCTCGCTCGTCTCGACCTTCCTGCGCTTCGATGCGCTGCGCATCGAGGCGGCGGATCTGCGCGCGGAACTCCAGACGCTGCTCGACAGCCGCGACTGGTATGCCGCCGATCTTCCCGAGGGGCGCAGCTTCTGGCGCATTCCCACCGTTTACGGCACCGATCTGGCCCCGCAATTGGCCGAAGCGGCAAAGGCGGCAGGGCTGACAGAGCAAGCGGCGGCGCAGGAGATCGCCAGCACCCGCGTGCGCGTGCAGACCATCGGATTCGCCCCCGGTCAGCCCTACCTGGGCGAATTGCCGGAGGCCTGGGACATCCCCCGCCAGACCGCGCTGACCGACCGTGTGCCGACTGGTGCGTTGGCCGTGGCGATCCGACAGTTGGTACTCTTTTCGGTCACCACGCCCACTGGTTGGCGGCATATCGGGCAGACCGCCTTTCGCCTGTTTCGCCCCGATGCGGAGGCGCCCTTTGTCCTGCGCCCGGGCGACGAGGTGATATTCGAGGCGACCGACCGCGAGACCTATGACCGCCTGCGCAAGGACGGCCCCGATGGCGGTGCCCGGTCCGAGCTGATCCGATGACACGCCGATTGATCATTCATGACGCCGGGCCCGGTGTCAGCGTGCAGGATCTGGGCCGGCCCGGATACCTCGCCTTTGGCCTCTCGCGTGGCGGCGCGGCGGACCGGCTCGCCATGGCCGAGGGCGCGGCGCTCTTGCATCAGCCCGAGGGGCTGGCGGCGCTGGAAATGGCGGGCATGGGCGGCACGTTCGAGGTCAGCCACGATACCCGCATCGCCCTGACCGGCGCGCCGATGCGTGCGCAATTGGACGGCGCGCCGCTGGCGTGGAACGCCTCGTACCTGCTGCACGCGGGCAGCCGTCTCAGTGTCGGGGCGGCGACACACGGCGTCTATGGCTACCTGCATCTGGGCGGCGGCATCGCCACGCCCAAGCGTCTCGGCGCGCACTCGGCGCATCTTGCGGCGGGGCTTGGCGCGCTGATCGCGGCGGGCGACGATCTACCTTTGGGTGAGGACCGGGCCGAGGCCGAGACCGGGCTTTTCCTGCCTGGCGATGACCGGTTCGAGGGGGGCAAGGTGCGTCTCGTGCCGGGGTTTCAGACCGGGTTATTCCCAGATGAGGAGATTACCCGCTTCGAGGCCACGCAGTTCACCCGCGCCGCGCGCGGCAACAGGATGGGCGTGCGCTTCGATCCCGACGGCGAGGGCTTTGCCTGCGCGGCCGGGCTTTCGGTCCTGTCCGAAGTGATCGTGCCGGGTGATATCCAGATCACCGGCGACGGCGCGCCCTTCGTGCTGATGTCGGAATGCCAGACCACGGGTGGCTATCCGCGCATCGGCTCGGTCCTGCCCTGCGACCTGCCGCGCGTTGCGCAGGCGCAGCCCGGCGCGCAACTGCGGTTTCGCTTTGTCACGCCCGAGGAGGGTCTCGCCGCTGAACGCGCCGCCGAGACGACCCGCAAGGGGCTGCGGGCGAAACTCGACCACCTTATACGCAACCCCGATGACATCCGCGATCTGCTGTCCTATCAACTTATCAGCGGTGTCACCGCAGGCCATGACGAGGAGACCTGACCCATGCAAGCAAGCGTCGATCTGAATGCCGACATGAGCGAGAGCTTTGGCCCCTGGACCATGGGCGACGATGCCGCCCTGCTGGAGGTGGTGAGTTCCGCCAATATCGCCTGCGGCTTTCACGCGGGCGACCCGGACGTGATGGCGCGGACCATGGCGGGCGCTGTCGCGCGTGACGTGGGCATCGGCGCGCATCCCGGCTTTGCTGACCTGCAAGGCTTTGGCCGCAGGCGCATCGATTTGGCGCACGAGACGCTCGGCAACCTGGTGCGCTATCAGTTGGGGGCGGCGCAGGCGATGGCGCGCGCGGCGGGGGGCGCGGTGCGCCATCTGAAACTGCATGGCGCGCTCGCCAACATGGCCTCTGAGGACGCGGAACTAGCCCGCGCCGCCTATGCCGCAGCACTTTCGGTCGATCCCGAGATCATCGTGATGGTGCTTGCAGGCACCGCGCAGGAGGTGGCTGCCCGCGATCTCGGCGCGCGCATGGCCTGCGAGATCTTTGCCGACCGCGCCTATAACGACGATTGCACGCTGGTCGACCGGCGCAAGCCGGGCGCGGTGATCCATGATCCCGCCTGCGCCGCCGCCCGTATCCTCGAAATGATTCGCGCGGGCGCGATCGTCGCCGAAAGCGGCAAGCATATCCCCACCCGGATCGATACGATCTGCCTGCATGGCGACACGCCGGAAGCAGTGGAGATCGCGCGCGGCCTGCGCGCGGCGCTTGAAGCGGCGGGTGTCTCGGTGGCGCGGTTCCCGGGCCTGCGCTGATCCCATCAGATGCGGCGCGTTCCGATGGGAAACGCGCGAGATGTCACTGTACTGAAAACGACCGTCTTTTTCGATTCTGCGTCATTTCTGCACTTGCGAAACGCCCCGCGCGGCCGTAATCCCGCAGGTGGGACACCCCTCCCCAACGAGGGGCGCTTATCTGGAAGGATAGCAGCAATGGCTATTGAACAACCGGCAACGCGGCCGGCAAATCCGCGTTTTTCCTCTGGCCCCTGTGCCAAACCCCCCGTTTTCGAATTGAACAAGCTGTCGGCTGCGCCCCTGGGCCGCAGCCACCGCGCCGCCGTGGGCAAGGCCAGGCTCAAGGCCGCCATCGAGGGCACGCGCGAGATCCTCGGCATTCCCGACGACTACCGCATCGGCATCGTGCCCGCCTCGGATACCGGGGCTGTGGAAATGGCAATGTGGAACCTGCTGGGCGCGCGCCGCGTTGAAATGCTGGCTTGGGAAAGCTTTGGCGCGGGCTGGGTCACCGACGCAGTCAAGCAGCTGAAACTCGACGCCGAGGTCAAGACCGCCGATTATGGCGAGATCGTCGATCTGGAGACGGTCGATACCGACAATGACGTGGTCTTCACCTGGAACGGCACCACGAGCGGAGTGCGTGTGCCCAATGGCGACTGGATCAAACCGGATCGCGCGGGACTGACGATCTGCGATGCCACATCGGCTGCCTTCGCGCAAAACCTGCCCTGGGACAAGCTGGATGTCACCACGTTCAGCTGGCAGAAGGTGCTGGGTGGCGAGGCCGCGCATGGCATGATCATCCTTTCCCCCCGTGCGGTCGAGCGGCTGGAAAGCTATACGCCCGCGTGGCCGCTGCCCAAGATTTTCCGCCTGACCAAGGGCGGCAAGCTGATCGAGGGCATATTTGTCGGCGAGACGATCAACACGCCGTCGATGCTGGCGGTCGAGGATTATCTGCTGGCGCTCGACTGGGCGCGCTCGGTGGGCGGCATGAACGGGCTGCGCGAGCGGGCCTATGCCAATCTCGCCGCCGTGCAGGCCTTTGTCGCCGGGCATCGGTGGCTGACCTTTCTGGCGCAGGAACCGGCGATCCGCTCGAACACCTCAGTCTGCCTGAAATTCACCGACGACCGTATCACTGACGGCGCGGCGTTTGCCAAAGCGGTGGCCAAGCGGCTGGAGGCCGAGGGCGTGGCCTATGACATCGGGGCCTATCGCGACGCCCCTCCAGGGTTGCGCATCTGGTGCGGCGGCACGGTTGAGGCCGCGGATGTGGCAGCCTTGATGCCGTGGATCGAATGGGCTTTTGAAGCCGAAATCGCGGCGCTGTCCGAGACGGCGTGACCCCCGATTTCTTGAAAAGAAATCGGTCCGAATTCCTTCAAGGAATTCGGACCCTCCCCCAAATGTTTCATCAAAGGACCAGCAAAAATGGCTCCCAAGGTACTCGTCTCCGACAAACTTTCCGAAACCGCCGTGCAGATCTTTCGCGATCGCGGCATCGACGTGGATTTCCAGCCCGATCTGGGCAAGGACAAGGACAGGCTCGCCGAGGTGATTGGCGCGTATGATGGTCTTGCCATCCGCTCAGCCACCAAGGTGACCGAAAAGATCCTCGCCAATGCCACCAATCTCAAGGTGATCGCGCGCGCAGGCATCGGCACCGACAATATCGACAAACTCGCAGCCAGCAAAAAGGGCGTGATCGTGATGAACACGCCCTTTGGCAACATGATCACCACCGCCGAGCACGCCATCGCGATGATGTTCGCCGTGGCGCGGCAGATCCCCGAGGCGTCGGCCTCGACCCAGGCGGGCAAATGGGAGAAATCGCGCTTCATGGGGGTGGAGCTGACCGGCAAGACCCTCGGTGTGATCGGTGCGGGCAATATCGGCGGCATCGTCTGCGACCGCGCGCGCGGGCTGAAGATGAAGGTGGTGGCCTATGACCCGTTCCTCGGTCAGGAAAAGGCCGACAAGATGGGGGTGGAGAAGGTCGAACTCGATGAGCTGCTGAAGCGCGCCGATTTCATCACTCTGCATGTTCCGCTGACCGATCAGACCCGCAACATCCTGAGCCGTGAGAACCTTGAAAAGACCAAGAAGGGCGTCCGCATCATCAACTGCGCGCGCGGCGGGCTGGTGGATGAGCAGGCGCTCGCGGACCTCTTGAACGCGGGTCATGTGGCGGGTGCGGGCTTTGATGTGTTTGCAGAGGAACCCGCAGTGGACAATCCGCTTTTCGGTCTGGCAGGCGTGGTCTGCACGCCGCATCTGGGGGCCGCGACCACCGAGGCGCAGGAAAACGTCGCCCTGCAAGTGGCCGAACAGATGTCGGATTACCTGCTGACCGGTGCAGTGACCAACGCGCTCAACATGCCGTCGGTGACAGCCGAAGAGGCCAAGGTTATGGGGCCGTGGATCAAGCTGTCGGATCACCTTGGCAATTTCATCGGCCAGATGACCGACGAGCCGATCAAGGCGATCAACATCCTTTACGATGGTGTGGCCAGCGAGATGAACCTTGGCGCACTGACCTCTGCCGCAGTGGCGGGGATCATGAAGTCCGTCAACCCCGAGGTGAACATGGTCTCCGCCCCCGTCGTGGCCAAGGAACGCGGGGTCAAGATCTCGACCACCAAGCAGGACAAGTCCGGTGCTTTCGAGGGCTACATCAAGATCACCGTGGTCACCGACAAGCGCGAACGCTCCATCGGCGGCACCGTGTTCAGCGACGGCAAGCCACGTTTCATCCAGATCAAGGGCATCAATATCGACGCCGAGATCGGGCAGTACATGGTCTATACCACCAACGAGGACGTGCCGGGGATCATCGGCACGCTGGGCCAGACGATGGGCGAGAACGGCGTGAACATCGCCAATTTCACCCTTGGCCGCTCGGATGCGGGCGGCGAGGCGATCGCGCTCCTCTATGTCGATGCGCCCGTGCCGGACGCGGCGATCAAGGCGCTGCACGCGACGGGCAAGTTCCAGCAGATCCGCTCGCTGCAATTCGACATGGGCTGAGCCACACGCAAGAGCGATGGACGAGGTCGCCTGCCTGCGCTATCAGGCAGGCGATTTCGCGTTTTTCAGGAGACCGCCGCCCATGTCCGGCCATGCCACGCCCGTTCCCATGACCTCACACAGATCCGGGCCTCTCAGCGGTCGGGCCGATGTGCCGGGGGACAAGTCGATCTCGCACCGGGCGCTCATCCTCGGGGCGCTGTGTGTGGGTGAGACCGTGATCACCGGGTTGCTGGAGGGCGAGGACGTTCTGGACACCGCCAAGGCGATGCGCGCCTTCGGGGGCGAGGTGACGCGCGACGGGGACGGCACATGGCATGTGCATGGCGTCGGCGTGGGCGGCTTTGCCGAGCCTGAACAGGTGATCGACTGCGGCAATTCCGGCACCGGGGTGCGGCTGATCATGGGGGCGATGGCGACTTCGCCGATCTGCGCGACGTTCACCGGGGATGCGAGCCTCAACAAACGGCCTATGGCGCGGGTCACCGACCCTCTGGCGCTATTCGGGGCGCAGGCGGTGGGGCGCGCGGGTGGCCGGTTGCCGATGACCGTGGTCGGTGCGGCCGAGCCTGTGCCGGTGCGCTACCAGGTGCCGGTACCGTCGGCGCAGGTGAAATCCGCTGTGCTTCTGGCCGGGCTGAACGCGCCCGGCGAGACGGTGGTCATAGAAAAGGAAGCGACCCGCGACCATACCGAGCGCATGCTGGCCGGGTTCGGTGCCGAGGTCACGACCGAGGTGACCGAAGAGGGCCGTGTCATCACCCTGACCGGGCAGCCGGAACTTATCCCGCAGAGCATCGTCGTGCCGCGCGATCCCTCTTCGGCAGCGTTTCCGGTCTGCGCGGCGATCATCACCCCTGGCTCTGACGTGCTGGTGCCGGGTATCGGGCTGAACCCGACGCGTGCGGGACTGTTCACCACGCTGCGCGAGATGGGGGCCGATCTGGAGTATGAGAACCTGCGCGAGGAAGGCGGCGAGCCGATGGCAGACCTGCGCGCCCGGTTTTCGCCGGATCTGAAGGGCGTCGATGTGCCGCCCGAACGCGCCGCGAGCATGATTGACGAATATCCCGTCCTGTCGGTGGTGGCGGGTTTTGCGAGGGGCAAGACCGTGATGCGCGGGGTCAAGGAATTGCGCGTCAAGGAAAGCGACCGGATCGAGGCGATGGCGGCAGGACTGCGCGCCGGAGGTGTGACCGTTGAGGATGGCCCAGACTGGTGGATCGTGCACGGCCTGGGCCATGGCAATGTGCCCGGCGGCCAAACCTGCTCCAGCCATCTCGATCACCGCATAGCGATGTCCTTCATGGTTATGGGCATGGCAACACAAGACCCCGTCAGCGTCGATGACGGCAGTCCGATCGCCACGTCCTTCCCGATCTTCGAGCCGCTGATGGCGACGCTCGGCGCAGATATCCGGCGCGGCTGACCGCGCCTCCTGCACCCCTTGAACGGCGCTATTCCAGTTGCCGTCCCTCCTGCACCGTGAACGGCTCCAGCCGGTCGCCATTCACCCAGGCGTAGCCGTCCTCATCGGTGCGGACCATGGCATAAGGCGTCCAGCCGGTGCTTCGCCACCAGCTTTCATACTCGTTGGTGTCCGCGTTCACGCGCCATTTTCCCTCGTCGTCTTCCCCGCCATCCGGGACATACAGGGTCGTCCCGTCAGTGGCGAAATACTGATGATAGGCGGTGCCCGACCAGGTGCCAGAAATCGTATTGCCTGCCAACAGCGTATCTATCTCAGAGGCGCTCAGCCGCTTGGGGGCGGCAACGGCGGGCAGGGCTGTGGCCACTGTCACGGCGGCGATGGCGGCAAGAAGGAAACGGCGCTTCATGCGAAAACTCCTTTCAAAACAAAGGAAAGTATCGCAAATTCTGGGCATAATTGCGACTCTAAACTTGAATCCCGTCGCCGACGGCGCGTCAGAGAGGCGCAATCAGGATGGCACGAAAGTCGTTCACATTGGTTAGCGTCGGACCGGGAACAACCTGATCGTCAAGAGCCGCAAAGAAACTGTGCGCGTCGTTCCCGTCGAGTGCCAGCTGCGGATCGACCCCGCGTTTGGCGGCCTCGGTCAGCGTCTCGGGATGGATCACCGCGCCCGCCACCTCTGCCGCACCGTCGACGCCGTCGGTATCGCAGGCGATGGCGTGGATGCCCGGTGCGCCATCGAGCGCCAGTGCCAGCGCCAGCGCGTATTCGGCATTGGGCCCGCCGACCCCGTCGCCGCGCCGCGTCACCGTCAACTCGCCCCCGGAAAGGAGCAGCACGGGCGACGCGCCTGCGCCAAGCGTGGCCTGAACCGCACGTGCCTCGGCGGCGTGCGCGCGCGCCACGTCACGTGCCTCGCCTTCCAGCGCGTCGCCAAGGCTGACCACCTCGATGCCGTTTTCGTGGGCGATTTCAGCGGCGGCCTCCAGTGATTGGACGGGGGCGGCGTAGATGACGTTCTCGACCCGCGACAGGCGCGGATCATCCGGTGCGATCACCCCGGTCTGTCCCGCCAGAACCGCCTGCGCCGAGGCGGGCAAATCGATGCCATAGGCCGCGACGATGGCGCGGGCGTCGGCGGGTGTGGAGGCCTCGCCCACCGTGGGGCCCGAGCCGATCATCGCTGGATCATCGCCCGGCACGTCTGAAATCATCAGCACTCGCATCCGGGCAGGATATGCGGCGGCGGCCAGTTGCCCGCCTTTCACCCGGCTCAGATGCTTGCGCAGCAGGTTCATCTTGCCGATGGGCGCGCCCGACGCCAGCAGCGCGGTGTTGACCGCCTGTTTCTCGGTCAGCGTCACCGCACCCGCGGGCTGCACCAGAAGCGAGGATGCGCCGCCCGAGATCAGCGCCAACACCATATCCGCCTCGCCAAGACCTGCCATCAGATCGAGCATCCGCGCTGTGGCCTGCATGCCTGCCGCATCGGGCACCGGATGCGCGGCCTCGACGATCTCGATGCCTTTGCAAGGCCGCCCATAGCCATATCGCGTGATCACCAGACCCTCGCAGGGGCCGTAGGCAGCCTCGACCGCCTCGGCCATGCGCGCGCTTGCCTTGCCCGCGCCGATCACCACCAGCCGCCCCTCGGGGCGTGGCGGCAGGTGCGCGGCAAGGCTCTGCATCGGGTCAGCCACGGCCACAGCCTGGTCGAACATCGCGCGCAGGAGGGGCTGAGGATCTGTCACCGGGCGGCCTAGTTGATCAGGCCCGCATGGCGCATGCCGTCCTCGACCAGCGCCTTGACCGGATCGCTCAGCCCGACCAGCGGCGTGCGCACCTCTTCGCTGCACAGCCCGAGCCGTGACATAGCGTATTTGACGCCGACCAGCCCCGGTTCCGTAAAGATCGCGCTATGCAGCGGCATCAGCCGGTCCTGCAATTCGAGCGCGGTGGCATAATCGCCCGCCAGCGTCGCCTCCTGCACCTGCGCCACCAGTTTCGGCGCGACATTCGCGGTCACCGATATGACACCGACGCCGCCCTGCGCGTTGAAGCCATGCGCGGTGGCGTCCTCGCCGGAAATCTGGATGAACTCCTTGCCGCAGGTCAGCCGCTGCGCGCAGACCCGCGCCAGATCACCGGTGGCGTCCTTGACACCGATGATGCGCGGCAGCCTGGCCAGTTGCCCCATAGTGTCGGGCATCATGTCCACGGCGGACCGACCGGGAATGTTGTAGATGATGATCGGCAGATCGCAGCATTCGTGCAGCGCGGTGAAATGCGCGATCATGCCGTCCTGCGTGGGCTTATTGTAATAGGGCGTCACGACAAGCGCAGCATCGGCCCCGACCTTTTCGGCATGCTGCATGAAGCGGATCGCCTCGAGCGTGTTGTTCGATCCCGCCCCGGCAATCACCGGGATACGGCCTGCGGCGGCGCGCACAACCTCTTCGACGACGGTCTCGTGTTCGCGGTGGGTCAGCGTCGGGCTCTCGCCTGTGGTGCCCACGGGCACAAGGCCGTGGCTGCCTTCGCCGATATGCCACTCGACGAGTTTCTTGAGCGTGTCCAGATCCAGTTCGCCGTTCTTGAACGGCGTGACCAGGGCAGGAAAAGATCCTTTGAACATGACACGCTCCTTTCGTCCTGTGCGGGTCGGGCCCGCGGTGATCCGGTTGGCCATCAGCGGCGTATCGCGCAGTGTCGCGTGCATCATCAATGGACGCGGGCGCGCAAGCCCCCTAGGCTGGCGTCGTCTATCCTTCGCCATGGCGGGAAATGCAAGAGATGTTGCGCGTACTCACGCTGGTTTTCGGGCTGATTACTCCGCTTTTCGCCGCACAGGCGGCGGATCTGCCGCGCATCGCCCCGCGCCCGCTGGCCAGTGCGCTTGACGCGATGCAGGGTGGGCGATGGAAAGTCGCGGCGCGGCTGGCGGCGCGTGACGGTCGGGCGGCGGCCGATCTGATCGAGTGGTATCGCCTGCGCGCGGGACTGGGAGAGCCACGCGAGATCCTCGCCTTTGTGGAGCGCAACGCGCACTGGCCCGGCCTCGACTATCTGCGCCGCCGGAGCGAGGCGGCGATGACCCATGCCGATTTCGATAATGTGCTCACGTTTTACGATGGCTACCGCCCGCAGACCGGCACCGGCGCGCTCAACCTCGCACGCGCCCTGCTGGCACGCGGACGGCAGGGCGAAGCGGAGGTGGGCGTGGTCCTGGCCTGGCGCACCCTCGATCTGAGCACGGCGGAGCATGACGATTTTCTGCGCGACTTCGGCGATCTTTTGCGCCCGCATCACGCCGCGCGGCTTGAGATGGCGCTCTGGCGGGGTTTGCGCGATGTCGAGGACATGCTGCCGCTGGTCAGTGCCGAGGCGCGCGCTTTGGCGGAGTTGCGGGGCAAGGTGAAGCGTGGCGAGGCGCAGGACCTGACCGAGGCACAAGAGATCAACGCGGGTATCGCGTTCGAGCTGTTCACCCGCCACCTGAGCAACGCGCCCGAGGAGGCGATTGCCGTGCTGCTGCGTCAAAGCCGGATCGAGGGTGGTCTGGGCGAGCCCGAGAGATGGGCCAGCTGGCGCCGCGCGCTCGCCCGGCAGAAGATGCGTGCGGGCGAACCACGTTTGGCCTATGAGATCGCGGCGGTCCACCAACTGGTTGATGGGGCGAATTACGCCGATCTGGAGTGGCTGTCGGGTTATCTGGCACTGCGGTATTTCGATGCGCCGGAACTGGCGCTCGATCACTTTCAGCGCTTCCGCGTGGCGGTCGGCACACCGATCTCATTGGGGCGCGCCGGCTACTGGATCGGGCGCGCGCAGGAGGCTTTGGGCGACACAGAGGCCGCGCAACTCGCCTATGCCGAGGGGGCGGCGTATCAGACCAGCTTTTACGGGCTGCTCGCGGCGGAAAAGGCGGGGCTGCCTGTCGATGACAATTTGCGCGGCACCGAGGCGTTTCCGCCTTGGCGCGGCGCTGCGTTCGCGCAGAGCGATCTGCACGAGATCGCCATATTGGCGCTCAGAATGGGCGATCTGGGGCTAGCGCGGCGGTTCTTTATTCATTTGGCGGACAGTCAGGATCGCACCGGGCTGGGCCAGATGGGCAGGATGCTTGCCGAGTTGCAGAACCCCCATTTGCAGGTGATGCTGGGCAAGGCGGCGGCGGAGCGCGGGATCGTGGTCGAAGCCCCCTATTATGCACTCCATCCGATGACCGGAATGGACCTGCCCGCCCCGATGGAACTGACCCTCGCCATCGCCCGGCGCGAGAGTGAATTCAACCCGGGGGTGGTCAGCGGTGCCGGGGCGCGTGGCCTGATGCAACTCATGCCCGGCACCGCGCGCGACATGGCGCGCGATCTGGGGCTTGGCTACGACCCGGCGAACCTGCTGAACGATCCGGTGTACAACGCGCGGCTTGGCACGGGGTATCTCGCGCAGCTTCGGGCGCGGTTCGAGGGCAATATCGTGCTGGTCTCGGTGGGCTATAACGCGGGGCCGGGTCGTGCCGGGCAATGGTTGGGGACGCAGGGCGATCCGCGCGGAAAGGGCGCGCATGAGATCGTCGACTGGATCGAGCATATCCCGTTCCGCGAGACCCGCAATTACGTGATGCGCGTGGCCGAAAGCCTGCCCGCCTATCGCGCCCGGCTGGACAAGTCGGTCCTGCCGGTGCCGTTTTCCCAGGAACTTGCCGCACGAGAGTAAGTCGCCGGAGACCTAGGACGGCACCCGATCGGCGATCGGCGTCGCAATTTCGATCAGGTTGCCATCCGGATCGCGAAGATAGAGTGACAGGATCGGCCCCATCGCCCCGGTCCGCCGCACCGGTCCCTCCTCGACCGTGACACCGCACGCCGCCAGATGCGCCTGCCACGCCATCAGCGGCACATCGCTGAGAAAACACAGATCCGCCGTGCCTGGCAGCGCGTGCGCTGCCTTGGGCTCGAACTCGGCCCCGGCGGGGTGCAGGTTGATCTTCTGCCGCCCAAAGCGGAGCGCCCAACGGCGCGTGCCATCCGCCGGGCGAAACGCCTCGGCCCGCATCCCCAGCGTCCCCTCGTAAAAGACGATCGTGGCCTCGATATCCGCCACCGTCAGCACCAGATGATCCAGCCCGCTCAATTCAGGTCGCATCGCGATACACCCTCGTCACATGATCTGCCTGAGGCACCGCCAGGCGTTTTCGAGATCGCGCGAGCAAGGGTCTTGCCCCCGCTCACAATGATGCCTCCGGTCTGAACCCATCCGGGATGCGGTCCACCCCGTCGAGCATCAGGTCGGCCATCACCTCGCCCACCTTGGGTGCCATGCCGAACCCGATCTTGAAGCCGCCATTGGCGATGAATGCGCCCGCGTGCAGCGGATGCGCCCCCAGCATCGGCGCGCGAGAGCGTGTCCGCGGGCGCACCCCGGCCCACCGCTCCAGCACCCGCGCGCCGCTGATCGCGGGCACCACCGCGCGAGCCCGCGCAATCACCGCGTCCAACTGCGCATCGGTGCTTTCCGGATCGTCATAGTCGCGCTCCGAGGTCGAGCCGATCGCCGTGGTGCCGTCCTCATGCGGCACGATATGCACCGCATCGGCAAAAAGCTGCGGCAAGTCGCGCGCGTCGAAATCGAGCACCGCGCCCTGCCCCTTCACGCCGTTGCCCACCTGCCGGGTATGACCCGTGTTCAACGCCTCCAGCCCCGCCACCCCCGTGGCCCAGAGCACGCGGCCCGCATCCGGCCCCTCGCGCAGCACCTCGCAACCGCGCGCGCGCAGCGCCGCCACCAACGCCGCGCAGGCCCGGCGCGGATGCAGCCGCGCGCTCAGCGTGTCGCGGATCACATACCCGGTGGGGCTCTGCGGGCACCACGCGCCGTGCACAGGCTCCACGCGCCACTCCGCCTGCCCCTGCCACAGCGTCGCCGCCCCGGCCTCTCGCGCCCGCGCCAGCGCCAACGCCGCCTCATTCATAACCGGCTGCACCCGCCCCAGCCGCGCATAGCCCGGCGAGAGGCCCCCGGCATCGGCCACCTCGGCCCAGAACGGCCCCGCCATGATCAGGCCCTCAAATTGAAACGCCTTCTTGTCATTCCAGTTTTCCGGCACATGCGGGGCCAGGGCACCAACCACTCCGCCCGAGGCCCCGGCACCGGGGCCATGCGGGTCGATCACCCGCACCCGTGCCCCGCGCCGCGCGCAGGCCCAGGCCACAGACAGCCCGAAAATTCCCGCACCCCTGACCGTGATATCGACCATTGCCAATCCCCTTGCCGCGCGCCATGGTTGCGCGCATTCGCCCCTGTTCTAGAGGATCGCCGCATGCAGGACCATCCCGCAGACCTCAGCTGGCGTGACGGCGATGTGCCTGTCTCGGCCCGCTTCGACGATCCCTATTTCAGCCTCGAAAACGGGCTCGCCGAGACCCGCCATGTCTTTCTTGCAGGCAACAGCCTGCCCGCCCGGTTCCGCGACGGCTTCCATATCGCCGAACTCGGCTTCGGCACCGGGCTGAACCTTCTGGCGACGCTTGCGGCCTGGCGCGCCGCTCGGGCCCCCGGCCGGCTGCGTTTCACCTCCTTCGAAGCCTTCCCGATGCCGCCCGCCGACATGCGCCGCGCGCAAAGCCGCTTTGCGGAGCTTGCACCGATCGCCGCCGACCTTGCCCCCTACTGGCAGGGCCAGGCGCAGGAAATCATCCTGCCGGACCTGCATTTCACGCTGATCGTCGGCGATGCCCGCGACACGCTAAAGCCTTGGCCGGACATGGCGGACGCGTGGTTTCTCGACGGCTTTTCCCCCGCCAAGAACCCCGAACTCTGGCAGCCCGAGTTGATGGCCGAAGTCGCCCGCCACACCAAACCGGACGGCACGGCAGCCACCTACACGGCGGCCGGTTTCGTGCGCCGGGGGCTTGAGGCGGCGGGATTTTCTGTTACCCGTCAGGCGGGATATGGCCGCAAACGGCACATGACCGTGGCGGCGAAAGGCAAGGCATGACGCTCCAGAATACCCGGCTCGGCATCTGGCTGATGGTGCTGACCACCTTCATCTTCGCGGTGCAGGATGGCATCTCTCGGCATCTGGCAGACGAATACAACGTCTTCATGGTGGTGATGATCCGCTACTGGTTCTTCGCCGCCTTCGTGATGACCATCGCCGCGCGCAAGGCCGGTGGCCTGCGTAGCGCCGCCGCCACCACCCAGCCCCTGATGCAGGGCTTTCGCGCGGTGCTTCTGGTGGCCGAGATTTGCGTAATGGTCTACGGCTTCACCCTCCTCGGGCTGGTCGAGAGCCACGCGGTCTTCGCCTGCTACCCGCTGCTGATCGCCGCGCTTTCCGGCCCGGTTCTGGGCGAAAGCGTGGGCTGGCGCAGATGGACGGCAATCGCCGTCGGTTTCGTCGGCGTAACCATCATCCTCGAGCCCGGCTTTGGCGTGTTCCAGCCCGCCGCCATCATCCCCTTCATCGCGGCGCTGATGTTCGCGCTCTACGGCCTGCTCACCCGCTATGTCGCCCGGCGCGACACAGCGGCCACCTCGTTCTTCTGGACCGGTACGGTGGGCTCGGTCGCGATGACAGCAGTTGGCGCCTGGTTCTGGGAATCGATGACCGGCCCCGACTGGGTCTGGATGGGCGCGCTCTGCATCACCGGCGCGGCGGGACATTACACGCTGATCAAATGCTACGAGGTCGCCGAGGCGAGCGCGGTGCAGCCTTTCGCCTATCTGCAACTGGTCTTTGCCAGCACCCTGGGCATCCTGGTGTTTTCCGAAACCATCCGCCTCAACGTGGCGATTGGCGCGGCGCTGATCGTGGGGGCGGGGCTGTTTACCCTCTGGCGGCAACGCCAAAAGGGCTAGCACGTGCCGCGCAGGCTTGACAGAAATTCCATCGCTGGCTAACTTTTTCCTGCGCGGTTCCTGCATTACTCGCTCCCGCGCTTGATTTTTGACCAGTCCGGCCATTCCGGCCCGGAGATTTTGTTGTGCTGAGCATACGCGCACTCATGGCAGGCTTGCGAAAGGTCGGTGTCGCACCGGCCCTTCTGATCGTGCTACTCAGTGTGCGCGTCGCCACCGCCGCCGCCGTCGACTGTCAGCACGAACTGGCCGATGCTGCCCGCGCCGCCGAGCGTGCGCAAGAGGCGCTGCGCATCGAGGCACTGGCACTGGGCGGCGAGTTGTGCCTCGTCGAGGAGAATCCGGCACAACCCGCCCCGACCGAGGCCGCGCATGATCACGACGGCCCGCATCTCGGCACGCCCTGCCCGTTCTTCAAATCACCCGCCGCGCTGACCGACATTTCGGTCGATCCGGCAGCTCGGATCGTCACCTTTTCCTACATCTCGGCGCGCACGGACGTGCCCGGCGCCGCCGCGCAGATCCCTTGCGCGGCCTACAGCCCGCGTGCACCGCCCCTGACTGCCCAGGGATAACTGGCATGCGCGCCTGACGGGCCCACCCGTGCATCCGTTCCCCACACAGGACGGCATGCATTTCCAGCGGGACATCCGGTGCGGGGCTTTCCCCATTCAGGTTCTCGGTCGTGACACCCTCTCCAGCGGGCAGGCACGGCGGAACGAGATCCGGGATGACAGGCCCGAACGGCCCATGCCAGCCCCCCACGGCCAGTCCATCCGACAAGTCTTCAATAGGATTTCCGCAGGCGCCAGCCGGGCCGACCACATAACCCCACGCGCCTCACCGACGGACCCCACAACAAAAAAGAGACCAAAACCATGACACAGGTTTTCCTGCGCGCAGGTGCATTCTGCGCGACGCTGGCGCTTTGCCTTACGACTCAACCGGCAACCGCTCATGACGACGCGCCCGCAGCACCGGGTGACGACACGCCCTTCACCGTCACCGACCTGCCGCCGCTGCGCGCCGACGGCCATGCGCCGATCGGCGTGATGGGCGATCACCGCCACAAGACCGGCGAGGTGATGCTGTCCTATCGTTTCATGTACATGGACATGCGTGGCAACCGGATCGGCGACAACAGCGTCGATCCCGCCACCATCGTCACCACCGTGCCCAATGGCGGCGGCGGCGCGCCGCCCACCCTGCGCGTCGTGCCCACCGACATGCAGATGCAGATGCACATGTTCGGCGCAATGTACGCGCCCAGTGACCGCATTACCCTCATGGCGATGCTGCCCTATATCGACAAGAAGATGGACCACATCACCTTCCAGGGTGCCGCCGGGGCAACCGAACTCGGGCGGTTCCGCACCCGGTCGGAAGGTATCGGCGATCTGAAGATCTCCTCGCTGATCGGCCTGGCCGAGCATGGCAATCACAAGCTGCACCTCAATCTCGGGCTGAGCCTTCCGACCGGCTCCACCTCGGAGCGCGGCACCATACTCACGCCGACGGGAGCACGGCCCACCGTGCGGTTGCCCTATGCGATGCAGATCGGATCGGGCACCTATGATCTCCTGCCCGGCATCACCTATAACGGCCGGTCGGGCAATCTCAGCTGGGGGGCGCAGCTTGCCGGGGTGATCCGCACCGGGAAGAATAATGGCTACCGCCTCGGCGACGAAGCCAAGCTCACCACGTGGGCGAGCTATCAGCCGACCCCGGGACTGAGCCTGTCCGGCCGGATCGAGGCCAAGACCGCTGGTGATATCAGCGGCCGCGACCCGCTCATCTCAGCCCCGGTACAGACGGCGGACCCGAATAATTACGGCGGCGACACGGTCATGCTCTGGGCCGGAATCAACCTGACGGGACAGGAGGGAGCGTTGCGCGGCCACCGCCTCGCCGCCGAGATCGGTCTGCCGGTCTACCGCGATCTCAACGGCCCGCAGATGGAAACCGACTGGATCGCCACGCTCGGCTGGCAATACGCGTTTTGATCTTCGGCGCGCGCGGGGCCTGCCGTCGCGCGCGCCTGACCTGCGGCAAAAGGGGCCACCGGTGTGGCCCCGACTTCACAAATTCGTAATCACGCATGTAACTGGCCCGAGCAAGTGACGGGCAGGCTTGCGGTTTATTGCCCACATCGGGACAGCGTGGGCACGCGGCATTCAACCTCGGGCTCAGCCTGCCCACTGGCTCGATCACCGAACCGGCGGATGCTCAGCCCGATGCCCCCATGCGGCTGGCCTATTCGATGCAGCTTGGCTCGGGCACCTGCGACCTGCATCCCAGCCTGACGTGAGAGACCGAACGCGGTGCGGTCAACTGGGGCGGACAGGTGCGCGCCGCTTTCCGGTTAGCTCAGCTATTCAGGACGCGCTGAAATGCGCCACGAGAACCGCGTCCATGGGTGCGACGCACAGATCATGGGTTTGCGGCTCAGCCCATCTCGGCCATCAGTGCATGATGTCGTGCGGTATAGGCGGCACGCGTCTCGGTGGGGGGGCGCAGGGTGATGCTCAGATCGCGGATCATCTCCGCGTCGGGCTTGCCGAAGAAGCGTTCCGCCTCGGCGATGGTGAAACCGGCGATCTCCGTGGATTCCATCCAGGCGCTGATCTTGTCGGCGGTCTTGATCTGCTTCTTCACCGGGGCAGGAATGGCGGCGGGCAGGCCGAACCGGATATGCACCGCCGCCGCAAGCCGCTTGTCGAGCGCGTCATAGCCCGGCCCGACGGCGTTTTTTACCGGCGAGATCATGTCCCCGATCACGTATTCGGGGGCATCGTGCAAAAGTGCCGCAAGCCGCCATTTGGCGGGCGCGCGGGGATTGAGCCGGGCAAAAAGCCGCTCCACCAGCAGTGAATGCTCGGCCACGGAATAGGCGAAATCGCCCAGCGTCTGCCCGTTCCAGCGCGCGACAAAGCTGAGACCGTGGGCGATATCCTCGATCTCGATATCGACCGGGGTGGGATCAAGCAGGTCGAGCCTGCGACCCGAGAGCATCTTTTGCCAGGCGCGGGGGGTGTGCATGGGGCCTCCGGGGTCAGGTTATGGGCCTGACTAACGCGACTGCGCCGGATTTGCAAAGCCCTGCGCGATCCGCGCCAGAAGCGGCGAGTCCGCTCGCGCGGCGAGAAAATTGTAGCCCTTGTAGGCGTCGGTCTTAAGGGCACGGATCATGCCCACATCCCGCATCGGTTCAAACCCGTGCTCGATGGAACAGAGCCGCATATCGGGGTCCGACAGCAAATGCGCGCTGACCGAACAGGCGGGATCGTTGCCGTGATCCTCAAAGATCAGCACCGCGCCATCTGTCAGGGCGCGGGCGGCGCCCTCGATCGCGGCGATCTCGGCCCCTTCGACATCCAGCTTGATCAAGGCGGCGACGCCCTCGGGCACCAGATCGTCGATGGCCAGTGTCTCGACGGTCTCGACCCGGTCTTGCCCGCCCACGGGCTGATCGGATTGAAGACGGGCCGAGGCATGGCTGAGATGGGTGTTGACGAAACGCATCTCTTCGCCCGAGCGGGCATGAATGGCCGCGCGGTGGAGGGTCACGTTGCACAATTCACCGGCGTTCCTGTACAACTCGGCAAAGGTTCTCGCCGAGGCCTCGACCGCGATCACCCGGTCAAACAGCGGCACGGCGCGCGTCGTCCAATAGCCCTTGTTCGCCCCCATGTCGCAGAACAGCGGCGTGGCGCCCCTGGCCGCGCGTAGCACGCGGGCAACCTCCGGCTCGTAGGGCGCGCGGTAAAGCGCAAAGCGGGTCCAGTAGCCGTCATTCAACGCGATGCGGTAGGGTGGTGCGCCATTCTCATGCAAAAACACCGCCCCATCCGGGCCAAAGACGCGCCCCAGCCCGCGTGCGAAGCGACCATAGAGCCCGCGTGTCACCGCCAGCCGGAATAGCCCCATCAAAAGCACATATTGTAGCCGCGCGGCGGGGCCGGAGAAGGTCAAACGCTGGTCGCTCATATCCGCAGAGGTAGACAGGATGCGCGCGCCATGCCAGCCCCAAACACATCTCCCACACGCGCTTGTGTCGCGAGTTTTAATGCGGCACGGGACCACACCCCCCAGATTCAATGAATGAAACCGGCGCAACCGCGCCCCCGATCCGAGGAGAAACCCCATGTTCAAACGTCTTTGTTCCACCGCCATGATCTTTGGTGCCGCCGCCCTTGCGCCGCCGCAGCCTGCGCAGGCACAGGCGATGACCTGCCTGCCACGCGCGGCATTGGTCGAACGGCTGGAAAATCGCTACAAGGAACATCGCGCCGGTGGCGGGCTGCAAAGCCCGCAGCAATTGCTGGAGGTCTGGGCATCAGACGAAAGCGGCAGCTTCACGGTTTTCGTGACCCGTCCCAATGGCGTGAGCTGCATTCTCGCGACCGGCCAGAACTGGACCGGAGCAGCAAGATCCCGACCTGACGGCGTGGCCGGGTAATCGTGCATTGCCCAATCGGGGGGTGAGTGCTAATTGCCTTGCAAAATTCTCATGCAAGGAGCCACCCTCAAGATGGCAAAGGATTACATCGTCAAGGACATCAGCCTCGCCGCGTTCGGGCGCAAGGAACTGGATATCGCGGAAACTGAAATGCCGGGGCTGATGGCGCTGCGCAAGGAATACGGCGAGACCAAGCCGCTCAAGGGCGCGCGGATCGTCGGCAGCCTGCACATGACCATCCAGACCGCCGTGCTGATTGAGACGCTGGTCGATCTGGGTGCCGATGTGCGGTGGGCCTCGTGCAACGTCTTCTCGACCCAGGATCACGCGGCCGCGGCAATCGCCGAAGGTGGCACCCCGGTCTTTGCGATCAAGGGGCAGAGCCTTGAAGAGCATTGGGATTATCTCGACAAGTCCTTCATGTTCGAAGACGGGCCCAACATGATCCTCGACGATGGCGGCGATGCCACGCTCTATATCCTGCTCGGCGCGCGCGCCGAAGCCGGCGAAGACATCATCCCGGTGCCCGGCTCGGAAGAGGAAGAGGTGATCAAGGCGCAGATCGCCAAGCGCATGGCCGCCAGCCCCGGCTGGTTCACACGCGTGCGCGACCAGATCAAGGGCGTGTCCGAGGAAACCACCACCGGCGTGCATCGTCTCTATGATCTGCACAAGAAAGGCTTGCTGCCCTTCCCCGCGATCAACGTCAACGACTCGGTCACCAAGTCGAAATTCGACAACAAGTACGGCTGCAAGGAAAGCCTTGTCGACGGCATCCGCCGTGCCACCGATACGATGATGGCGGGCAAGGTCGCCGTGGTCATGGGCTATGGCGACGTGGGCAAGGGCTCGGCGGCAAGCTTGCGCGGTGCGGGCGCGCGGGTCAAGGTGACCGAGGTCGATCCCATCTGCGCGCTTCAGGCGGCGATGGACGGGTTCGAGGTAACCACGCTGGAGGATGTGGTCGATAGCGCCGATATCTTCATCACCACCACCGGCAACAAGGACGTGATCCGCATCGAGCACATGCGCGCGATGAAGGACATGGCCATCGTCGGAAATATCGGCCATTTCGACAATGAAATTCAGGTCGCAGCACTCAAGAACCACAAGTGGACCCACATCAAGGACCAGGTGGACATGATCGAGATGCCCTCGGGCAACCGCATCATCCTGCTCAGCGAAGGCCGCCTGCTGAACCTCGGCAACGCCACCGGGCATCCGTCCTTTGTGATGTCGGCCTCCTTCACCAACCAGGTGCTGGCGCAGATCGAACTATGGACCAAGGGAGATCGGTACAGCAACGAGGTCTATGTCCTGCCCAAGCATCTCGATGAAAAGGTCGCGCGCCTGCATCTGGATCGCATCGGCGTCAAGCTGACCGAACTCAAACCCGATCAGGCCGCCTATATCGGCGTCAGCCCCGACGGCCCGTTCAAGCCCGAGCATTATCGCTACTAGATATCGCATCACGCGCGAGGACACGCCCGTTGACCACATGGCCAGCGGGCGTTTTTCGTCGTGGCTCCGCCGAGGGGGAGTGCCCAGGCAAATTTCCCTTTGAGAGCATAAAAACAGCCGCTATCGTGCCCAAAGCGCCATTCTAGGGGCTTGGGTGAAACACGAGACCAGTAAAAAGGTCGGGTATTCTGGAGGAATTCATGGGAAAGCGTGACGATCTGATCGCACAATATGCAGATGACCTGCGCAACAAATGCGGCATGCAGCCGGATATGGATCTGCTGACCAAGGTGACCATCGGCTGCGGCCCGGCGATCTACAACGCGGATGCCTCGACCGTGGCCGCCAGCCAGCCGGAGGAGTTGGAGACGGTGAAAACCAATTTCCTGGTCAAGAAGCTGGGTCTCGCGGACAGCCCCGCGCTGATGGATGCGATCAACCAGGTGCTCGAGACCTATGGCCGCTCTGAACGCAACAAGTATCGCGCCGTGGTCTACTACATGCTGACCAAGCATTTCGGCAAGGAATCAGTCTACGGCTGATCCGCCTGCAACGGCAATGACGCCGCGCCCGCCCGATGATGTGGCGGGCGTTTTCTTACGCGGCTCACGCACTGCGCAAATCCCCGGTATCCAGCACCGGCGACGCGTCGATGCCCTCGGCGTCGAGCATGGTGGCGACGCGTTCCAGCGAAGCCACGAGCTGCGCCTGCTCCCAGTCCTCCAGCGCCTCGAACTTCCGCACGTAACGCTGTTGTAGCGCGTCGGGGGCGTGGAGGATGATATCGCGGCCTTCCTTTGTGATGATGATATTCGTCTGACGCCGGTCGGTTTGCGATTTCTCGCGCGTGACGACACCGTGTTTCACCAGCTTGTCCACCAGCGAGGTCACCGTCGCCTGGCTGACGCGCATCTGCTGGGCGATGAGTGTCGCTGTGCAACTGCTACGCTCTGCCACAATCTGCAGCACGCGAAACTGCACGGCTGTCAGCCCGGCGGCATTAGCTAGCTTGCGCCCATAGATTTCAGTGGCGCGCAGGATGCGCCGCAGCGCGATAAGGCTTTGGTCGGTGCGATCCATTTTCGTCCCTTCGTTAATCGAAGTAATGGTCGCAAAGCTGTCGCTCAATTGCAATTTTATTCCTCCCGAGCCAAATTAATTTAGTTAGCTAATTAAATATATAACGCATATTACCTATGAATTTAAGGGTATTTTGGAATTTATTCGTCTATCACGGCGAATGATGCTCTAAGGTTGATTTTTGGAATCGCCTGATATATTTAGATAGTCAAAGCAAATAGAGAGGTCATTGATCCTATGCGACATGCGATGGAAATGTTTCACAAAGCCCTTCCCACCCTGCGCAAGCCGAGCGCGGAGGATGGCGCTGCGATCTGGGAACTGATCCAAGCGTGCAAGCCGCTGGACGAGAACTCGATGTATTGCAACCTGATCCAGTGTGATCATTTTCGCGATACCTGCATCATTGCCGAGCTGAATGGCGAGGTGGTCGGCTGGGTGTCGGGCTATGTCTTGCCCGACGATCCCGAAACGTTCTTTGTCTGGCAGGTTGCCGTTTCGGAAAAAGCACGCGGCACCGGGCTTGGCACGCTGATGCTGCGCGCGCTGCTTTCGCGTGAGAATTGCAAAGGCGTGACCCGGCTCCAGACCACGATCACGCGTGACAATCCCGGGAGTTGGGCGCTGTTTCGCAAGTTCAGCGATTACACCGACGGCGAGCTGTCAAGCACACCCTACTTCTCGAAGTCGCAGCATTTCAACGATCTGCACGATACCGAATACATGGTGACCATCACCATGAAGGCGCGGACGAAGAAGGCGGCCTGATCCCAGGCCCCCTCTGCCCGCCCTCACCCAAATCACATGAAGGAACATACCATGCCGACTGACATGTCAGCCGATCTTGCCATCTATGAACGCCGCGAATCGCAGGCGCGCAGCTATTGCCGCAGCTTTCCCACGTCTTTCGTCAAGGCGCAGGGCTCGGAGCTGACCGACGCATCGGGCCGCACCTATATCGACTTTCTCGCCGGGTGCTCGTCGCTCAACTACGGCCACAACGACCCGGACATGAAAGCCGCGCTGATCGAGCATATCAATGCCGATGGGATCACCCACGGCCTTGATATGCACAGCGGGGCCAAGGCAGACTTCCTGACTGCGTTCGAGGACATCATCCTCAAACCACGGAACATGGACTACAAGGTGATGATGACCGGCCCGACCGGCACCAACGCCGTCGAGGCCGCGATGAAACTCGCGCGCAAGATCACGGGCCGCCGCAACATTATCGCCTTCACCAACGGCTTTCACGGCATGACCATGGGCGCGCTCAGCTGCACCGGTAACGCCGGCAAGCGGGCGGGTGCCGGTGGCGGGCCGCTCTGCGGCACCACGCATATGCCCTTCGAGGGCGCGTTCGGCGATGGCATGGACAGCCTCAAGATCATCGAAGAGATGCTCTCCAACCCGTCGAGCGGCGTCGATGCCCCTGCGGCCTTCATCATCGAGCCGGTGCAGGGCGAGGGCGGGCTCAATGCGGCGTCGCCCGAGTTCATGCGCGGCATCGCCAAGCTTGCCAAGGAACACGGCGCGCTCTTTATCGTCGATGACATTCAGGCCGGCTGTGGCCGCACCGGCACCTTCTTCAGCTTCGAGGAGATGGGCATCGAGCCCGATCTCATCCCGATGGCCAAGAGCTTTTCCGGCATGGGCCTGCCCTTCGCCGCCCTGCTGATCAAGCCCGAGCATGATATCTGGGGCCCGGCCGAGCATAATGGCACCTTCCGGGGCAACACCCATGCCTTTGTCACCGCGCGTGTGGCATTGGAGAAGTTCTGGAAAGACGACACCTTCCGCAAGGAGATCGCGACCAAGGCCGAGATGCTGCGCGAGGCGCTGGAGCTTATCGCCGACGACACCCCCGGTGCCCGCCTCAAGGGGCGAGGCATGATGCGGGGCGTCGATGTCGGCAATGGCGATCTGGCGGGCGATATATGCGCGCGCGCCTTCGAAAAGGGTCTCATCATCGAGACTTCGGGCGCGCATGACGAGGTGGTCAAGGTTCTGGCCCCCCTCACCACACCCGAGGCCACGTTCCGTAAGGGGCTGGATATCCTCATCGAGGCCGCGCGCGACGTGACGGCTCAAACCAAATTTGCAGCGGAGTAACAGGAATGATTGTCAGAGACTTCAACAAGATCATCGAAGACGAACGCAACCGCGTCGTTTCGAACGCGCAATGGTCGAGCGTGCGGATGCTGCTCGCCGATGACGGGATGGGGTTTTCCTTCCACATCACGTTTCTGGAGCCGGGATCCGAGCACACGTTCGAGTACAAGAATCACTTCGAGAGCGTCTATTGCATGCAGGGCAAGGGCTCGATCACCGATATCGCCACCGGCGAAACTCATGAGATCAAACCGGGCGTCATGTACGCGCTCGACCAGCACGATCGCCACATCCTGCGCGCCGAGGAAGAGCTTGTGATGGCCTGCTGCTTCAACCCGCCGGTAACCGGCAAAGAAGTCCATCAGGCCGACGGTTCCTACGCGCTGGAAGACAGCTAACAAAGGCTCGGGGGTGTGCCCCCCCGGGAAGAGGGATATGACATTTCCAACCCATACCGTCGAAAAGATCGGCGGCACATCCATGAGCCGCGTGAACGAATTGCTCGACACGCTCTTCATCGGCGGCCGCGAGGGCCAGCGACTCTATCACCGCGCCTTCGTGGTCTCGGCCTTTGGCGGGATCACCAACAAGCTCCTGGAGCACAAAAAATCCGGCACGCCGGGGGTCTATGCCCTCTTTGCCAATGCCGATGATGATCACGGTTGGCTCGACGCGCTGACCGAGGTGGGCACCGCGATGCGCGCCGCACATGGCGAAATCCTCGAACATCCCGGCGACCGCAGCATGGCGGATGAATTCGTGCGTGAGCGGATTGAGGGCGCGCGCTCGTGCCTCTTCGATCTGCAGCGGCTGTGTTCCTACGGGCATTTCCGGCTCAGCGATCACATGCTGGTCATCCGCGAATTGCTGTCGGGCCTGGGCGAGGCGCATTCCGCCTTTGTCACCACGCTGCTGTTGCAGCGCGCAGGTGTAAACGCACGCTTCATCGACCTCAGCGGCTGGCGCGATGAGACCGAGCACACCCTCTCGGAGCGTATCGCACAGGGTTTGGGCGACGTGGACCTCGCCACCGAGATGCCGATCATCACCGGTTATGCACAATGCACCGAAGGGCTGATGCGCGAATTCGACCGTGGCTATTCCGAGGTGACCTTCGCCCGCATCGCCGCCTACACGAGCGCGACCGAGGCGATCATCCACAAGGAATTCCACCTATCTTCGGCTGATCCGAAACTCGTCGGCGAAGAGGCCGTGCGCAAGCTGGGCCACACCAATTACGACGTCGCCGATCAGCTTTCGAATCTCGGAATGGAGGCGATCCACCCCAAGGCGGCCAAGACCCTGCGCCAGGCCGAGGTGTCGCTGCGGGTGACGAACGCCTTCGATCCGGGCGACCCTGGCACGCTGATCGACGATCAGCCCGCCAAGGAGGCCAATGTAGAGATCGTGACCGGCCTCAAGGTCGTGGCATTGGAGTTGTTCGAACAGGATATGGTCGGCGTCAAGGGCTATGACGCGGCCATTCTCGAGGCGCTCAAACGGCACAATGTCTGGATTGTCTCCAAGACATCGAACGCCAACACGATCACCCACTATGTGCACGCTTCGCTCAAGGTCGTGCGCCGCGTGGCCCGCGATCTGGAAGAGCAGTTCACATCGGCCACGGTTTCGGCACGCACCCTGTCGCTCGTGTCGCCCATCGGCCGCGATCTGAGCGGGCTCAAGGTACTCAGCCGGGGCCTCTCGGCGCTGGAAGAGGCGGGCATCGAGGTAATCGCCGCGCATCAGACGCCGCGTGGCGTGGATGTGCAATTCGTGCTGTCGGCGGCGGACATGGAGGCCGGGATCACCGCGCTACACCGTGCGCTGATCGAAGGCACGGTGGCGCAGGTCCCTAAAAAGGCCGCCTGACCCGGGATCATCCGGTCAAGCCGGATGAGACGTGATGCCTGTGTCAGTCGGCCCATGACAATTTGAAGCGAATGCGCGGCACTCTTGGTTAGGAGGGGCCGCGCTTTTTGTGTATGGTCAAGAGGTCGAGGCCAGGATGGCCGGGACCTTCAGACAGTAACACGTGTGGTGCGTAGGGAGCACGTGGGGTGACGGAGGGTGTCGGCGATATGGCTGGCATCCTCCGTTCTGTTTCGTCTATCCGTTCGGCTCTGTAAACTCCGGCAGGCTGTTCAGCGCGTCTTTCAACGCCGCGCCCCAGGCTTCGGAGATATGGTGAAAATAGGGATCATCCCCCTGGATGCGCCCCGTTCGCCCCCGGCTCAGGCTGTCAGCGGCGTAGAAATGATAATCAAACGGTGGTGCCACCCCGAGATTGGCCTTGATCGTCGAATCAAAACTCACCAGCAACAGTCGCATCGCCTGTTCGAAACTCAGATCCTTATCATAGGCCCGCACCAGAATGGGCTTGCCGTACTTGGTCTCGCCGATCTGGAAGAACGGCGAATCCTCGGTGGTCTCGATGAAATTGCCCTCGGGGTAGATCAGGAACAGGCGCGGCGGCCCGCCCGCGATCTGCCCGCCAAGGATCAGCGTGGCGTGAAATGCCGAGTCGGCCTTCATCCCGCCGGTTTCATGCACCGCCACCACCTCGTGCAGTGTCTGTGCGATGATCCGCGCGGCTTGAAACATCGACGGCACCGACAACAGATCGGGATTGCGTTCGTCATGCGCCTTGCCGCGTTCTTCAAGCTGACTGATCACCGCCTGCGTGGTGGCAAGGTTGCCCGAGGACAAAAGCGTCAGGCAAAGCCGCCCCGGCACCTCCCAGATCATCATCTTCCGATAAGTCGAGATATTGTCCACGCCCGCATTGGTGCGGGTGTCGGACATGAACATCAGGCCCTCTTTCAGGGCCATACCCACGCAATAGGTCATCTCGTGCCTTCACTGCTGAACAACCTTGATCTGCACGCCGAGCGTCTCCGACAGCCCGCCGATCCGCATGCCAGTTATCGGGGACGCGTCGGAATAGTCCAGCCCCGTGGCGACGCGCACATAGCGCGCATCCGGCGAAATCCCGTTCGAGACATCGAACCCGACCCAGCCGATCCCGTCCAGATAGGCCTCGGCCCAGGCATGCATCGCGGTCTGGTCCGTGGTGTCGTCCATCATCAGATAGCCCGACACGTAGCGTGCGGGCAGATCGAGATGCCGCGCGCAGGCAATGAAGATATGGGCGTGATCCTGACACACGCCGCGCCCGTCGTTCAGGGCGTCCTCGGCGCTCCATGTGGGTTCCGATGCACCGGTCTCATAGGCCACCGCCTCGCGGATCAGCCCGCAGAGCGCGTGCAGCCGGTCAAGATCGTTGCCCGGTGCCAGACGGCCGGTAAGGCCGCGCACCTGCTCGCGGGCCTCGGTGCGCGGCGTGGCACGACAATAAAGCCACAGCGGCGCCGGGCCGCGATGCGCCCCGACGATACCGTGGGTATCGCTCACCTCGATCTCGCCCTCGCTCAGCACGTCGAGGATCTGCGTGTCCCGATCAAGGCTGATCAGTTCGGTGGTGTTGTGATGGTGGTCCTCGAAACTCAGTTCCTTCTTGCCGCCGGTGATTGCGGTGCGCCAGCTGATCACGCTCTGATGCGGCGTGGTCTTGGGCGTCTTGCGCACCTGTTGCAGGCCGAACCGCACCGGTTCGGCAAAGCGATAGCTGGTCACGTGGTGAATGGTCAGGCGCATGAATCACTCATAAAAGCGATAATCCAACTCGATCTGCCTGGCGAGGCCGGAGAATGCGCCCAGAAGCTCGGTGATCATCTCGTGCAGACCAAACTCGAAAATCTGGTCCAGATCATGCGAAAGATACTGCTGTTCGATCTGCGATACCAGCCGCAACGATGGCCCCGGCTCGCGATTGCCGCGATTGAGATAACTCAGGTTGTCGCGGATCTTGGCCGTGCAGAACGCAAGGCTACGCGGCATCCGCTTGTCCAGCACCAGAAAATGCGTGATCTCGCGCGGAGCCAGCTTGGAGCCGTATTCCATCCGGAACCCGCCCTTGGCCGACAACGAGCGCAGGATGCTCTCCCATTGCACATTATCGATGGAACTGCCCACGGCGACGGTTGATGGCAGCAGCACGTAGTACTTCACGTCCAGAATACGCGCGGTGTTGTCGGCCCGCTCTATAAAGGTGCCAAGCCTCGCGAAATCGTAGATCTCGTTGCGCATCATTGTGCCGTGGGTCATCCCCCGCACCAGCGCCGCCTGCTGCCGCAGCGCGCGCAGGACATTGGGCAGGTCGCGTTCCCCGACCTTGCGCGCCAGCGTCTCGCGCGCATGCATGTAGGCGGCGTTGATCGCCTCCCAGACATCGCCGGTCAGCGCGGTGCGCACCATGCGCGCATTCTGGCGCGCCTGCTCGATGCAGCACAGCACCGAGGACGGGTTTTCGCGCGAGCGCAAGAGCCAGTCCACGGCAGCATCCTTGGTCACCGTTTCGTTGGCCGCCAGATAGGCATCCAGCACCGAGGCCGATTGCAGCACCGGCCGCCACTCCGCGTCAGGCTCATTCAGCCGGGTCAGCGCGATGCGCTGGCCGGTCTCGATCAGGCGTGCGGTGTTCTCAGCCCGCTCCAGCAGGCGATACATCCAGAAGATCCCATTCGCGGTCTTGCCCAGCATCGCCTCAGTCCTCCAGCACCCATGTGTCCTTGGTGCCGCCCCCCTGAGAGGAGTTGACCACGAGCGATCCCTTCTTCAGCGCCACCCGCGTCAGCCCCCCCGGGGTAATCCGGATGCCCTCTGGGCTTACCAGAACATAGGGCCGCAGATCGACATGCCGGGGCGTCAGCCCCATGCGCGAAAAGATCGGCACGGTCGACAGGCTGAGGGTGGGCTGGGCGATGTAATTACCGGGCCGCGCCTTGAGCTTGCGGCGGAAGGCGGCGAGGTCGGTCTTGCTGGCGGTCGGCCCCACCAGCATGCCGTAACCGCCCGACCCATGCACCTCCTTCACCACCAGATCGGTCAAATTCTCGAGCACATAGGCCAGCGAGTCTGGGTCCGAGCAGCGCCATGTCGGCACGTTCTGCAACAGCGGCCGCTCGCCGGTATAGAACTCGACGATCTCGGGCATGTAGGAATAAATCGCCTTGTCGTCGGCGATGCCGGTACCCGGTGCATTGGCAATCGTGATACCGCCGGTGCGGTAGACATCCATGATGCCAGGCACTCCAAGCTGGCTTTCGGGGTTGAAGTTGAGCGGGTCTATAAACTCGTCATCGACGCGGCGATAAAGCACGTCAATGGCCTTGTAACCACAGGTGGTGCGCATCGCCACGCGCCCGTCCACCACCCGCAAATCATGCCCCTCGACCAGTTCCACACCCATCTGATCGGCCAGAAAGGCATGCTCGAAATAGGCGGAATTGAAGATCCCCGGCGTCAACACCGCGACCACCGGATCAATCCCCGCCGCAGGTGGCGCGCAGGCCGCGAGCGAGCGGCGCAGGTTGGCCGGGTAATTCTGCACCGGCTGCACCCGGTTGCGCGAGAAAAGTTCCGGGAACATCTGCAGCATCGTCTCGCGGTTTTCCAGCATGTAACTGACCCCCGAGGGGGTACGCGCATTATCCTCAAGCACGTAGAATTCGCCCTCGCCTGTGCAGACAAGGTCGATGCCGACGATATGGGTATAGATCCCGCCCGGCGGCGCGACCCCGATCATATGCGGCAGAAAGGCGTCGTTGCGCGCGATCATCTCTTGCGGGATGCGCCCCGCCTTCACGATTTCCTGGGTGTGGTAGATGTCGTGCAGGAAGGCGTTGATCGCGCGCACCCGCTGCTCGATGCCGCGCGACAGGCGGTGCCACTCGGCCCCCGACATGATGCGCGGCACGATGTCGAACGGGATCAGCCGTTCCTCGGCCTCGGCGCGGCCATAAACGTTGAAGGTGATGCCGGTGAGGCGGAAGATTTCCTCGGCCTCACGCTGCTTGGCGCGCAAACGCTTTGGGTCTTCCTCGGCGAACCAGTCGTGAAAACCGCGATAAGGCGCACGCAAACCGCCCGTAGAGCCCCACATTTCGTCAAAACACTCGGTCATCCATCGTCCCACGTTTAAGGAAGATCAGCTTACCCCGATATTCTCACACCGCAACGGGGCCATTTTTGAACAGAAAATGCACATGAAAGGGCGTGTTCGCGTCTTTGGGTGGCGTTAAATGCGACGACTGCCCAATTATTAGGCAAATCCGACGATGCCATCCAGTCAGCGAACGCGCCGCGCCCGGGTCATGGAAGCGGCGCGCCATCGCAGTTGGCGGTCATCGGCGTCCCCGCCTGTACCGCAGCCCAGGTTGTCAGGATGAACAAACCCTTACCATCAGACGTGTAAAAAAATTTCGGTGGAGTCGCCGCGAGCGGTGACGGGGGCCGCGCCCCCATACCCGGCAGCGGTCATGCGATGCTCCACAGGTGAAACAGAAGCCCGGCGGCAAACGCCCCGCTCAGCGACAATGCGATATAAAGTACGAAGACCCGCGGTTTCACGAGCGCCCAGACCGCGATGGCGGCGGGCAGCGAGGTCACGCCACCGGCCACCAGAAAGGCCAACCCGGCACCCGGCGCCATGCCCTGCGCGATCAGCCCGCCCACCAGCGGCAGCGCGGCATAGCCGTTAAGATAGGCGGGCACCCCGACCAGTGTGCCAAGCGCGATCGGTCCAAGCCCGCTGCCGCCCAGCACCGACGTGACGGTTTCCGCCGGAACAAAGGCCAGCATCAGGCTTTCGAGCAGAAAGGCCAGCGTCAACCATTTGGCGAGAAACAGCGTCACGTTCAGCGCCTCGCGTCCGAATTTCGCGCGCCGCTCGGGCTCTTGCCAGAACCGCCAGACCACCGGTTTGGGCGCGCGCAACTTGGCCCCGCCGCAGCCGCCATTGCCGATCCCCTCGCGCAGCGGATCGCTCAGCCCACCGGCGCGGGACATGACATGCACCACCGTGCCGCCAAGGACGCCAAGCCCCACCGCCGCCAGCGTTTTGGCGAGCGCAAATTCCAGCCCCAGAACACCGGTGGTCAACACGAACATCGACGGGTCCATTACCGGCGAGGCCAGCCAGAACGCCATCACCGCCGAGAGCGGCACCCCCATCGCCAGAAGCGCCGCAATCAGCGGGATCACCCCGCAGGAGCAGAACGGCGACAGCCCCCCGGCCAATGCCGCCAACCCGATCATCACAACCGGCGCGCCGGTAAAGGCGCGCGCAATCAGGTTATCGGCCCCGGTTGCCGTGGCCCAAGCCGCCACACCGATCGACAAGATCAGGAAGGGTGCGGTATTCAGCAGCGATTGCGCTGTAAAGCCAAGGCTATCGCGCGCCTGCACGGGGTCGAGCACTGCGAGCACCATGAGGATCAGCGCCGAGGCCAGCCACACCCGGTGAGTCCGCCAGAGCGTGCGGAGCCATGCGGCGGGGCCGGTCGGGGAAAGGCTCGTGTCTGTCATGTCTATATCTCCGGAATTTTGGTTATTTAAGGACCTAAAAATCTCACGCCGCATCGCCCTTGGTCTGCAGGGTGACACCGGCACAGCATTCCGAGGTCAGAAACCCCAGCACCCGCTGCATCGCCGCGTAATCCACGCTGTTGAACACCTCGCGCCCCTCCTTGATTTGCACCACCAGCCCGGCCTCGACCAGCGTCGAAAGGTGATGCGCCAGCGTCGAGGGCGCGAGCCCCAGATGCGCACCGATATCGCCGACCCGCAGCCCGTCATGCCCCGCCTTGACCAGCAGGCGAAAAATCGACAGGCGGGCGTCATGGCCAAGGGCTGCCAGCGCGCGGGCATTGGGGCTTGTTATACTCATGAGATAAATATAACTAACATTCCGGTTATGTCGAGTCTTTTCCGCAGACGCGGCTCGGTGAGGAAGCACGCGCCTATCGCTGATGATCCAGCAGCAGCGCCCGCAAGCCCTGCCCCCTGTCGGCCAGCCCCTGCTGCGCCCAGCGGCCAGATCACCCTCCGCAGGTTGTTTTCGACAAGCATTGGCCGGAGAAGGATCAGGAAATTGCCACGATTCCGATCACTGGCCGCATAATATTGCCTTGTTCCAATGGCACATTGTCCGCAGATCGGCAATAATGACGCAATCAGGCTAAGTCGACCTTAAAAGTTTCCCGATACAGCGGGAGGGCAGTTCAACCGGGGGCATTTGATGCTCGAATTCGAGAATGTCAGCAAATCCTTCTGGACGGGCACCCAGCACAAGGTAATTCTCGACCGTGTCTCGTTCCGCGTGGAGCTAGGGAACAGCCTCGGAATCCTCGCGCCGAACGGCACCGGCAAGACTACCGTCATAAACATGATGGCCGGGCTGGAAAAACCCGACGAGGGCACGATACGCAGGGGCTGTCGTATCTCCTTTCCGCTGGGGTTCATGGGCGGCGTCATCAGCCGCCTGTCGGCGCTGGAAAACGCGCGCTACATCGCCCGCCTTTACGGGCTCGACCCCGATTACATCGAGTCCTTCTGCCGCTGGCTGTGCGGGCTCGGCGAATATTTCGACCAGCCCATCGGCACCTATTCTTCGGGCATGCGGGCGCGGTTCAGCTTTGCCTTGATGCTGGCGCTGGATTTCGACATGTATCTCATTGACGAGGGCATGCCCGGCTCCACCGATGTGGAGTTCAACCGCAAGGCCGGCGACATCCTGCGCGAACGGCTGAGTACCACCACCATCGTTATCGTGTCGCATGACCCCAAGGTGCTCGAGAAATTCGCGCGCTCCGCTGCTGTCCTGATGGGCGGCAAGCTCTACATGTTCGACACCTTGGAAGAGGCAAGAGAGCTTTATGACTACGAAACCCAAGGTTAGGAAGTTCCGCATCCGGCGCAGCGCGCCCGGCCCCGCCGTGGCGGCGCAGGACGGCAATGCCGCGCGCCAATACGAGGAGGCACCGAATCTCGCGCCCGAACCCGAGTCGCAAACTGCCCATAGCGGCGAGGTGTCATCGGCCAGAGAAACCGGCACGGCCCAGAACATCGACGAGATCCGCCGCGAGGGGCTGACCGGGCGCCAACTGCGCATGGCACGGCGCATGGCGCAAAAGCACGGGCTGGCCCCAACATCGGACTTCGACGCCGTCCGGCTGCTGCGGGCCCGTGGCATCGATCCGTTCCAGCGCGCCAACATCCTCGAGCTTGTGGCCAACAAGACCGACGGCGGGGCGGAACGGACCCAGGACGCGCAGGCCAATACCCGTGTGCAACTGCCGCAGACCGTTCCGGCGGGCCACCATGGCAACCTGCCCGCCACCGACATGAGCCCGGCCGACCGCCGCGCCATGGAAATCCAGGACATCCAGCGCGATATCGGGCGGCGCCGTCGGCGCAAGCTGGCGCTTTTGTTTTCCCGGCTGATGGCGTTCGTGATCCTGCCGACGATTGTCGTGGGCTATTACTACATGTCCATCGCCACGCCGATGTACGCCACCAAATCCGCCTTTCTGATCCTGTCGGCCGATGGCGGCAGTGGCGGGGGCGGCGGCGGACTCGGTGGACTTTTGCCCAGCCAGTTCGCCACCGGGCAGGACGCCATCGCCACGCAGGAATATCTCGAATCCAAGGATGCGATGCTGCGCCTCGATGCCGATGTCGGCTTTCGCGCGCATTTCAGCCAGCCGCATATCGACCCGCTGCAGCGGCTCGATCCCGATGCCTCGAACGAGGCAGCCTACAGCCTCTATCGCAAATACGTGAAACTCGGCTACGACCCGACCGAAGGCGTCATCCGAATGGAGGTCTCGACCGCCGATCCGGCCATCAGCGCGCAATTCTCCGAACGCCTCATCGCCTATGCCGAGGAACGTGTCGACGAGCTCAGCCAGGAAAAGCGACAGGATGCGGTCAAGACCGCAATCGAGAGCTTGGATCAAGCCAAGGCCGAACGCCGCGAGGCGCAGGAGCGGCTTGTTACGCTACAGGAGGGCAGCATTCTCGATCCCGAAGGCGAGATCGCGGGCATCCGCAGCCTGATCACAACGGTGGAATTGCAACTCCAGGAAAAAGAGCTCGATCTCAGCATCCAGATGAACAATGCCCGGCCCAACCGCGCGCGGGTCGAGGCTCTCGAGACCGAAATTCGGATTCTACGCAGCGAATTGGATCGACAGAAGGCGCGGCTCACCGAGGCGACCGAAGGCGAAAGCTCGCTGGCCTCCAAGACGGCCGCGATCCAGATGGCGCAGGCCGATCTCGCAACCGCCGACCTGGTGCTGCAATCGGCGCTCGAAGCCAAGCGCCAGTCCGAAGTCGAGGCCAACAAGCAGGTGCGTTACCTGACCGTCAGTGTCCGCCCCCTGCCCTCGCAGGATTCCACCTATCCGCGGGTGTTCGAGAACACCGTGCTGGCCTTCCTGATCTTTTCTGGTATCTACCTGATGATCTCGCTCACGGCGTCCATTCTGCGCGAACAGGTATCGTCCTGATATGACACACATCGACCTGAACGGGCTTTGCATCGGAAACGATCAGGCCCTGACCCTGATCGCCGGGCCCTGCCAGCTCGAATCCGCCGATCATGCGCAGATGATTGCGGGCCAGCTTCAGCAGGCCTGCCGCGCCGCCGGGGCGGGGCTCATCTTCAAAGGTAGTTTCGACAAGGCCAACCGCACCTCGCTCGGTGGACAGCGCGGGCTTGGCCTCGACGCGGGGCTCAAGGTGCTGCAATCGGTCAAAGACACGCTCAACCTGCCGGTTCTGACGGATGTGCACCTGCCCGAGCAATGCGCGACGGTGGCCGAGGTGGCCGATGTGCTACAAATCCCCGCCTTCCTGTGCCGGCAGACAGATCTGCTGATTGCCGCCGGTGAAACCGGGGCTGTGATCAATGTGAAAAAGGGCCAGTTTCTCGCCCCCTGGGACATGCCCAATGTCATCTCCAAGATCGAGAGCACGGGCAATTCCCGCATAATGCTGACCGAGCGCGGCACTTCATTCGGCTACAACACACTGGTCGCGGATATGCGCAGCCTGCCGCAGATGGCCGCCACCGGCTATCCGGTGGTGATGGACGCCACCCATTCGGTGCAGCAGCCGGGCGGTCGAGGCGGTTCGTCGGGCGGGCAGCGCGAGTTTGCGCCGGTGATGGCGCGCGCCGCCGTCAGCCTCGGCGTGGCCTGCGTGTTCATCGAAACCCACGAGGATCCCGACAGCGCGCCCTCGGACGGCCCCAACATGATCCCGTTGGCGCAAATGCCTGCGCTGATCGACACGCTGATGGCGTTCGACCGTCTGGCCAAGGCAAATCCGATTACCCTCTGACCCAAGAAACACGAGTATTTCATGACCAAACCACTGCCGACCGTTACCCCCAACACCTGGGAATTCCTGCGCGACGCGATGATCGCGCCCACCGGCTTTCGCGAATATGACGCGCGCTGGAAATATCCCGATGAGATCAACCTGCCCGGCATCACCGCGCTCGGCCTAGGGCTTGGCACGCAGATCCGCGCGCGCGGGATCGAGCCGGTGATCGCGGTCGGGAACGATTATCGCGACTATTCGCTCAGCATCAAGAATGCGCTCATCCTCGGGCTGATGCAGGCGGGCATGGCTGTCAAGGATATCGGCCCCTGCCTGTCGCCGATGGCCTATTTCGCACAGTTCCACCTGGACGTGCCCGCCGTGGCGATGGTCACCGCCTCGCATAACCCGAATGGCTGGACCGGGGTCAAGATGGGATTCGAGCGGCCCCTGACCCATGGCCCCGACGAGATGGCCGAGCTCAAGGGTATCGTGCTGGAGGGGCGTGGTCGGACGCATCAGGGCGGCACCTATGAATTCGTCCCCGGCGTGCGCGAGGCCTATCTCGACGACCTCGCCGCCGACTTCAAGATGACCCGCAAGCTGCGCGTGGTCTGCGCCACCGGTAACGGCACGGCCTCGGCCTTCGCACCCGAGCTGTTCGAGCGCATCGGCGTCGAGGTGATCCCCTCGCATAACACCCTCGACTACACCTTCCCGCATTACAACCCCAACCCCGAAGCCATGGAAATGCTGCATGACATGGCCGACACGGTGCGCGCCACGGGGGCCGACTTCGCGCTTGGATTTGATGGGGACGGTGACCGCTGCGGCGTGGTCGATGACGAGGGCGAAGAGATTTTCGCCGACAAGGTGGGCGTCATCATGGCGCGGGATCTTTCCAAGATTTACCCTGATTCAACCTTTGTCGCGGATGTGAAATCCACCGGGCTTTTCGCGTCCGACCCCGAATTGATCAAGAATGGCGTGACGGCGGATTACTGGAAGACCGGGCACAGCCACATGAAACGCCGGGTCAAGGAGTTGGGCGCGCTCGCCGGATTCGAGAAATCGGGGCACTACTTCCTCGCCGATCCGGTGGGACGCGGCTATGACTGCGGCATGCGCGTGGCGGTGGAAATCTGCAAGCTGATGGACCGCAACCCCGAAATGTCGATGTCGGACCTGCGCCGCGCCCTGCCGGTGACTTACTCTACGCCCACCATGTCACCCTGGTGCGCGGATACCGAGAAATACGCAGTGCTCGACCGGATCGTGGAACGGCTGGTCGCCAAGCACGAGGCGGGTGATCTGGTGGCAGGACGTGCGATCAAGGAGGTGGTGACGGTGAACGGCGCGCGCGTCATCCTCGACAACGGGTCGTGGGGTCTGGTGCGGGCGTCGTCGAACACACCGAACCTGGTAGTGGTCTGCGAAAGCAGCGACAGCGAGGCCGAGATGCGGGCGATCTTTGCCGATATCGACGCCGTGATCCGCACCGAACCGGACGTTGGCGACTACGATCAGTCGATCTGAGGGAGTTTGTGCTGCAAATGGACTGGAGCGCGGACCTTTGGTGTTAACTAGATAAGCCGCGCAGCGCCCGACCGCCGGGTGGGCGCGGCAACCTCTGTGGACCGCACTTTATGCCAGCCAGCCACTCCCGCGTTTTCAATGGCTTGAAACATTGCAAAAGCGCCCGCCCGAGGGGGCGGCCGGGCGCTGCGCGGCGGTGCCTGCGGCACCTTGATTCCGCGCATCGGTTCTAGACTTCAACGGCAGATCGAGACCAAACCCCCTGCCCCGCTCAGCCGTTCTCGCGCAGGATGCCACCTGCCAGATAGAGCGAGCCGCAAATCAGGATGCGCGCCTGCGGAGCGCTAGCCGCGATGCACTGAACGGCCTCTAGCGCGCTTTCGGCGGTTTTGGCGCGCAACCCCACGGCTTGCGCCGCCTCTGCCGTGGCCTCGGCGGGCAGGGTGTTCGCCTCGCCGGGAATGGAGAGCGCGATCAGCTGGTCGGCCTGCGCCGCCAAAGGCCCGAGATAGCCGCCGATATCCTTGGTGTTGAGCATGCCGCAGATGAGATGCGTCGGACGCTTGGGCAAGCCCGCCAGATGCCGCCCGAGCGCCTGACCGGCGGCGGCATTATGCCCGCCATCGAGCCAGATTTCCGCCTCTGGCGCGGCCTCGACCAACGGTCCACGCACAAGCCGTTGCATCCGCGCGGGCCAATGCGCGCGCGTCACTGCCGCCTCATACCCTGCATCACCCGTCCCGAGGTGGCGTAACGCAGCGAGAGCGGCTCCCGCATTCTCGATCTGATGCGCGCCGGGCAGGTTCGGCAGCGGCAGATCGCACAGCCCGGTCTCGTCCTGATAGATCAGCCGCCCGCGCTCCTCGAAGGCGTGCCAGTGCTGGCCGTGGGCCAGAAGCGGCGCGCCAAGGGCCGTGGCGCGCGCCTCGATCACCGCCGTCGCGTCATCCTGCTGCGGGCCGACCACGCAGGGGACACCGCGCTTGAGGATCCCGGCTTTCTCGCCCGCGATCCTGGCGAGCGTGTTGCCGAGATATTGCTCATGGTCGATCGAGACGGGGGTAATCACCGTCAGCGCGGGCCGGTCCACCACGTTGGTAGCATCGAGCCGCCCGCCAAGCCCGACCTCTAGCAGCGTGTAATCCGCCCCGGCCCGCGCCATGCCGAGTATCGCGGCACAGGTGGTGATCTCGAAATACGTGATCGCCTCATTGCCATTGGCGGCATAGCATTCATCGAGAATGGCGGTCAGGTGATCTTCGGAAATCAGCGCGCCTGCCAGCCGGATACGCTCGTGAAACCGCGCCAGATGCGGCGAGGTATAGGCGTGGCAAGTCTTGCCAGCCGCCTCGAGCCCGGCGCGGATCATCGCGAGGGTCGAGCCCTTGCCGTTGGTTCCCGCGATATGGATCACCGGGGGCAAGTCGTTCTGCGGATTGCCCAGGGCGTCAAGCAGGCGCCAGACCCGATCGAGCGTGAGGTCGATGATCTTGGGATGCAGCGCCATCATCCTTTCAAGGATGAGGTCGGATGTCGGCGCGCTCATTCCTTGGACTCGTCCTTGGCCGCGGTCTCGGGCACGACCGGTTCGGGCGCTGCGGGCGCGGGCAGGTCGCCCCTCACGGCGGGGGGCAGGCCCATCAACATGCGGGTGATGGTAATGAGTTCGTCGCGCATCTTCGCGCGCGGTGTCACCCGGTCGAGCATGCCGTGCTCCAGCAGGTATTCGGCACGCTGAAAGCCCTCGGGCAGCTTCTCGCGGATGGTCTGTTCGATCACGCGCGGCCCCGCAAAGCAGATCAGCGCGCCCGGTTCCGCAATCTGCACATCGCCCAGCATCGCATAAGATGCGGTGACGCCGCCTGTGGTGGGGTGGGTCAGCACCACGATATAGGGCAGCCCGGCCTCGCGCAGCATCTGCACCGCGACGGTGGTGCGCGGCATCTGCATCAGGCTGAGAATCCCCTCCTGCATACGTGCGCCGCCTGCGGCGGAAAACAGGATCAGCGGGCGCTCGAGCTTTACCGCCTCCTGGGCGGCGGCGATGATGGCGTTGCCGACATACATGCCCATGGAACCGGCCATGAAACTGAAATCCTGCGCCGCCGCGACAATCGGCGTGCGCCCCATCTCGCCAGTGGCGACCAGCATCGCTTCTTTTTCGCCGGTTTCCCTCTGTGCTGCGCGCAGCCGGTCGGGATATTTCTTCTGATCGCGGAAATGCAGCGGATCGGGGGTCGGCAGCGGCACCTCGACCTCGGTGAATAGGCCGCCATCGAAGAGCGCGGCAAAGCGCGCGCGCGGCGTGATTCCCATATGGTGGCCGCAATTGGTGCAGACGTTGAGATTACCCGAGAGTTCGCGGTGAAACAGCATGGTCCCGCACTCGTCGCATTTGGACCAGAGGTTCTCCGGAATTTCGCGGCGCGAGAAGATCGAATTGATCCGCGGTCGCACGTAATTGGTGATCCAGTTCATCGGGCGGGCCCCTGCCTTGACGTTGCGCCACCACATAAGCGGGGCGCACGGGAAATGCAATCAGCCGTGCAGGGCGACACGGATGGCGAGCCAGCCGCAGATGAGGATGAGCAGGTCGACCGGCATCATCGCCGTGATCATCGCCGTGTCATCCATCCCGAACGGATAGACATAGAGCGCCATCCCGTCGAACTGCCCCTCGGGTGCGGCGATCAGGATGGCGCTGAAATTGTTGATGAGATGGAGCGCGGTGGCGGGACCGAGCGTGCCGAAGCGGGCCGTCAGATCGGCCGCAACGAGGCCGAAAGCCCCGGCCCAGAGCACGACGAGCCAGGCCGTGCCGCCATAGCTCATCGCGTTGAAATGCAGGAGGGCAAAGCCGACCGAGGGCAACACCAGCCAGACCAGCGGCGAGGCGAAGCGCGCGGCAAGCTGGCTTTGCAGGTAGCCGCGAAAGATCAGTTCCTCGGCGAAGACCTGACAGAAGAGGGCGAATAGCGCGGGCAGCAGAAAGAGCATCCAGATGCCCGGTTTGAGATTTGGCTCGGGTGCGACGCCCTCGGGCATCGGGATCAGCATCACGGCCCCGTAAAGCAGCAGCATCGCCGCCAGCGCCCGCCCGAATTGCCGCAGCGCCAGCGGCAGCGGCCCGATCAGCGAAGCAAGGCCGCGCCGGTGCACGATTAGCAGGATCACCGCCAGCGCCACGATCAGCAGGGCGAAGGCCAGCAGGTTGATCAGCACCCCTGCCGGGGTGGTGGCCGCGGCGATCCCCGGCTGGATCTGCGCCCATGTCTCGGGGCCGAAGATCACCGGCAGCAGGGCCGCATAACCGAAACTCAGGCCCAGAAAGAGCGGCACCAGCAGGACGAAACCGCCGACAAGGCGCGGCAGGGCGGCAGAGGCGCGGGCGGGGGCAACAAGCCGTTCATGGGCGTGGTATCGCATGGGCGCGACGCTATCCCGGGCAGCCACGCGTTGCAATCCGGCTTGCCCCGCCCGCAGCTCTGGCCTAGACCGAATGCCAGCTAATTCCGGGAGGCCCCTCATGACCAAGTTCGACAAATCCAGACTGCCCAGCCGCCATGTGACCGAAGGCCCAGAGCGCGCGCCGCATCGCTCGTACTACTACGCGATGGGCATGACCGACGCGGAAATTCATCAGCCCCTGGTCGGTGTGGCAACCTGCTGGAACGAGGCCGCCCCTTGCAACATCGCCCTCAGCCGTCAGGCGCAGGCGGTCAAGGGCGGCGTCAAGGAGGCGCATGGCACCCCGCGCGAGTTCACCACCATCACCGTCACCGATGGCATCGCCATGGGGCATGAGGGCATGCGCAGCTCATTGGCGAGCCGCGAGGCAATCGCCGATACGGTTGAACTGACCATGCGCGGCCATTGCTATGACGCGCTTGTCGGGCTTGCGGGCTGTGACAAGAGTTTGCCGGGGATGATGATGGCAATGGTGCGGCTCAACGTGCCGTCGGTGTTCATCTACGGTGGCTCGATCCTGCCGGGCAAGGCACCGCAGATCGACGAGATCCCCGAGGATTTCCGCACCCGCGACCTGACGGTGCAAGACATGTTTGAGGCCGTCGGCTGGCACCAGAACAAGCAGATGTCAGACAAGGCGCTCGACGCGCTGGAGCGCGTGGCCTGCCCCTCGGCTGGTGCCTGTGGCGGACAGTTCACCGCCAATACCATGGCCTGTGTGTCCGAGGCGATCGGCCTCGCGCTGATGAATTCGTCGGGCATGCCCGCCCCTTACGAGAGCCGCGATCAATATGCCGAGGCGTCGGGCCGCGCGGTGATGGACCTGCTGGAGAAAAACATCCGTGCCCGCGACGTGGTGACGCTCAAGAGCTTGCAGAACGCCGCGCGCGTCGTGGCATGCACTGGCGGGTCGACCAATGCGGGGCTGCACCTGCCTGCGATTGCCCATGAGGCAGGGATCGACTTTTTCCTTGAGGATGTCTGCGACATCTTCCGTGACACGCCCTATTTCGTCGATCTCAAACCGGGCGGGCAATTCGTCGCCAAGGACCTTTACGATGCGGGCGGCATCCCGGTGGTGATGAAAGAGCTGCGCAAGGCAGGCCTCATCCACGAGGATTGCATGACCGCGACCGGGCGCTCTATCGGGGAAGAACTCGACCTGATCGAGCGCGAGGCTGATGGCCGCGTGATCTATCCCATCGACGCCCCGATCACCAAGACCGGCGGCGTGGTCGGCCTCAAGGGCAATCTCGCCCCCACCGGTGCCATCGTCAAGGTGGCGGGCATCGCCCCTGAACATCAGGTGTTCACCGGGCCCGCGCGCGTCTTTGACTGCGAAGAGGATGCCTTTGCCGCCGTGCAGAACCGCGAATACGAGGAAGGCGAGGTGATCGTCATCCGCAACGAGGGGCCAGCAGGCGGGCCCGGCATGCGCGAGATGCTGTCGACCACGGCGGCGCTTTCGGGACAGGGTATGGGCAAGAAGGTGGCGCTGATCACCGATGGCCGGTTCTCGGGTGCGACGCGCGGGTTCTGCGTCGGCCATGTCGGCCCCGAGGCGGCGCATGGCGGGCCGATTGCGCTGATCGCGACCGGCGACATGATCACCATCGACGCCATCAAGGGCGAGTTGTCGGTGGACCTCTCGGACGAGGAACTGACCAAGCGCAAAGAGGCATGGCCCGGCCCGCGCGAGACGATCTATGCCTCGGGTGCGCTCTGGAAATATGCGCAATTGGTGGGCGAGACCTACAAAGGGGCCGTGACCCATCCCGGCGCGACCTCCGAGCGGCATGTGTATATGGACCTCTGAAATGGCATCGGCCCGGCACCGGGTCGCGGCGCGGGCCGGTCTTCTGCTCGCCTTCCTGCCGCTGGTGGCCTGTCTCGAAGTGACGGGCGAGTCCGGGCCGGGCGACGCGTTGAGCGCCGTGGCGTTTTACGATGGCGACGTCACGGTGACCGGCCCGCGCGGCTATTGCATCGACCGCGGCAGCGTCAAGCGCAGCCCCGGCGGGCGGTTCGCGCTCCTTGCCAGTTGCGAGAGCCTGACGGCACAGGCTGGCATCGCGGTGGAGCCTGCGGTGATGACCGTCGCGGTCTTGCCGCGCGCGGGCGGTGCCGAACAGCCCTCGGCCGCAGCCATGGCCGAGGCGCTCGGCCCCGAGGCGGTGCGCGGTGCCGAGGACGGCGATGGCCTCGCGCTCGTGCATGTGGCGCGGGGCGGGGACAAGGTTCTGCCCGGCGGCGACCCGTCCCACTGGCGCGCCAGCATGGTGATCAACGGCCACCTTGTCGGGCTGGCCGCCTACGGGCCCGAGGGCGGAACGGTGGCAGGCACCGGGGGCCGCGTCCTGCTGCGCGACTTGGCCGAGGCGATGCGCGACGCAAGCCCGGCACCGGGAACCGCCAGTCAGACGGCCATCCACCCCGCTGGGCGCGGCACTCTATTCGGCGGATTGTTTCCTGTTTCGAATTAATGCTATGCAAAGACAGTCATTACATAAAACGGGGCCTTCTCGCCTGAAAAGCTTGGCAAAGGTGCGGTCTGCATGAAGATTCTCGATGTCGCGATGCACCGGCGCAGTATGCGCAAATGGCGGCAGGCCGCGCGCAACGCCCCGATGATGAACATCAGTGCCCTGCGCCGGGCACGGGCGCAGGCACGCAAGCTGATGTATTCCCTCAACGAGGTGATCTCGGTCGCCGACAATCGCCTGGCGCTGCCGATGATCGGCTCTAACGCCTTTCCGCGCCCGCATGGCACCGATTGGGCCTGGCGCCCCGAGATCTGGCGCGAACCGCTGCCGACGCCCGGCATGGCCTCGGTGCAGTCGAAATCCATGCTCGGGCGCGAGGTGACGCTGTTTCACGACTGCGCCCATTCAGAACTGTCGCTGCGCCAGCTGCGCAACAGCCGCGAGGCCGATCTTGCGCCGTATGGGCTGCGTATGGATGTCTTCGCCTTCGACGGCTCGTTCCTGTCGCTGGTGCTCGATTTCCCGCAGCAGGCCATCGACGGACTGACCCGGCGGCACCTCATTCGCATGGACACCATCGTCGAGCTGGAAAAGCCGCTCGAAATCTTTGCACGGCTCAATATCAAACACGGGCCCAACACCCAGCAGATCGTGCGCGAACTGCCGCTCAACGAGGAAGAGATCATGGTCGAGTTCGACCTTGCCTATTCCACGCTGAGCGAAAAGCGGGTGGAACGGGCCTGGATCGACCTGATCTTCGAGAACCCGCAGATGAGCCAGGTCGTGCTGCGCGACGTCACCTTCAGCCGCCGCCCGCGTGCGGATCTCTAGGAAAGGACCGATCATGAGCGATCTGACACTGACCAAGACCCGGCTTTTCGAGGGCGTTTGGGAGGGGGTGCTGAGCGGCGAGAGCGGCGGCGGTGCCGCCCCCGAAATCGAGGTGACCCACCAGCAGGAACCGATTGCAGGCGTCGAGGTGATCGCCCGCGCCGAGACTGGCGATTGGGTGGTGCGCGTGCCGGTGCCGCCCGAGAAACTCGCCGACGGGGTGCAGACTTTCGTCATCCGCGACCGGATGAGCGGCGCGGTTCTGGACAGCTTCGCGCTGCTGGCAGGGGATGTACTGACCTATGATATCCGCGCCGAAATGGCGCTCCTGCGCGAGGAGCTCGATCTCTTGAAACGCGCGTTCCGGCGACATTGCCTGGAGACGATGTAGAGCGGAATGCCGCGTCGCAGGGCTCGGGGTATGGCGGCCCGGATGAGGGGCTGTATCGCGTCGGTATTCCGTCGGTATTGCGCCGGTGGAGAGTGCAGGGGCCTTTGAGACCTTGCTGGTCCTGTCCCCTACAGGGATTTCGACAGGATCGCAGCGTTATCTTTTCCTTGCGTGTACCCACAGCTTTCATAGAAACACCGGGCCGTCATCGTGCTTTCGAGTTCGCAGCGGGGGACCTTGCAAGACCGCAAATCCCGCTCCATCGCGGCCAAGACAGCTTTGCTGACGCCAGAGAATCGCGCGTCAGGGTGGACATAGTTCAACAGGATTTCGCCCCGTAGCGCAGCCATGCCAATGCCGACAACGGTCTTCTCTCGCAGCGCCACCAACAGAACCGCATCGTCTCTTGCGACCCACCTTTCCCATGCGCCGACGGTCTTGTTTCCCAACCAGGCTTCGATTTTCTCTGCATCGTTTTCATGATCAGCGACACAGAGTTCAGTGATCGAACGATGGAGTGTGCAGATTGCGCCTGCCGCATCCGACGCGGTTGCCGTCCTTATGAGGGGTGTCATCCAATTCACCTTTCAGGGTCCAAGCCTATTGAGGCGACAATCTGCGTCAAGCGATTGCTTCGACCGCAAATCTGCGCGCCCATTGCGCCGCACACGGTATAGCTGTTCAAGGTCGGCTTTGATTTGGGCGATGCAAAATGGGTCGTGACGATTCTGTGCGGGCATTGCCCCACCCACGCGGAACAAGGCGTGCTTGCACGCCGGGGCGTCAGCGACCGATCCTCCCCGACGCTCCCAAGGGGGTGACCAAAATGGCTCATCCCCCGCGCCCCGGCGCAAAGAGGTTTTGGAATCACTGCCGAACCCCTATATGACGGGACATTCCCTCAGACGCGCGAAAGAGCCATGACACAGACCGCCCCGATCACGCAGGACGTGATGACCATCCCCCGCAAGCTGCCCGACGGGCCGATCAATCTGGTCGGGCTGACCCGGGACCGGCTGCGCGAGGTGCTGATCGAGCACGGCACGCCGGAGAAACAGGCCAAGATGCGGGTGAACCAGATCTGGCAATGGATTTATGGATGGGGCGTGCGCGACTTTGACGCGATGACCAATCTTGCCAAGACCTATCGCGCCGATCTGGCCGAGACGTTCGTGATCGAGATTCCCGAGGTGGTGAGCAAACAGGTCAGCGCCGATGGCACGCGCAAATATCTTGTGCGGATCGCGGGCGGGCATGAGGTTGAGGTGGTTTATATTCCCGAGACGGATCGTGGCACGCTGTGCATCTCGTCTCAGGTGGGCTGCACCCTGACCTGTTCGTTCTGCCATACCGGCACGCAAAAGCTGGTGCGCAATCTGACCGCCGGAGAGATCATCGGTCAAGTGATGCTGGCGCGGGATGATCTTGACGAATGGCCGCGCCCCGGCGAGGGCGCGGGCGAGCGGCCGCGCCTGATCAGCAATATCGTGCTGATGGGCATGGGCGAGCCGCTCTATAATTTTGACAATGTGCGCGACGCGATGAAAATTGCGATGGATGGCGAGGGCATTTCATTGTCGCGCCGCCGGATCACACTGTCGACAAGCGGCGTTGTGCCGGAGATCGCCAAGACGGCGGAAGAGATCGGCTGTCTGCTCGCTGTCAGCTTTCACGCCACCACCGACGAGGTGCGCGACCGGCTGGTGCCGATCAACAAGAAATGGAACATCGAGACGCTGCTGGGCGCCCTGCGCGAGTATCCGCGCCTCAGCAATTCCGAGCGCATCACGTTTGAATATGTCATGCTCAAGGACGTGAACGACAGCGATGCCGATGCCCGCCGTCTGGTGCAACTGATCAAGGGTATTCCGGCCAAGATCAACCTTATTCCGTTCAACGAATGGCCCGGCGCGCCGCATCAGCGCAGCGATTGGGAGCGGATCGAGCGCTTTGCCGACATCATCTACAAGGCGGGCTATGCGAGCCCCATCCGCACCCCACGTGGCGAGGATATCATGGCCGCCTGTGGACAGTTGAAATCGGCGACCGAACGCGCCCGCAAGCCACGCCGCGATATCGAGGCCGAGGCGGGGCTCTGATCCGTGGCGGAGTTCGCGCCCCTGCCGCAGCCGCTCAACTCCAAAGGTGATCCGCGCCTCGTGGGCGTGGAAATCGAGCTTGGTGGGCTGCCCGAGGCCGAGGTGGCGCGGCTCTGTGCCGAGGCTGTGGGCGGGACGCCCAAGCAGGTCGATAGCCATATCTGGCATATCGAGGACAGTCGCATCGGGCGGCTTGAAGTCTATCTCGATATCTTTCTGCGCAACGCGCAGAAGAGCAAGCTGCGCGATCTGGCGCTGGATCTAGGGCGCGAGGTGGTGCCGGTCGAGATCGTGAGCGAACCGCTCGACATGGACGGGCTGGCGCGGCTTGATGCGCTGCGCGAGGTGTTGCGCGAGGCCGGGGCGTTGGGCAGTCGCGCGGGCTGGTTTTTTGGCTTTGGTCTGCATCTCAATATCGAGATCGCAAGTGACGAGGACGCCGATATCGTGCGCCCGCTTCTGGCCTATGCGCTGATCGAGGACTGGCTGCGCACCGATGACCCGATTGACGAGTCGCGCCGCCTGCTGCCCTTCACAGATCCCTACCCCACCGATTTCGTGCGCGCCCTGATCGGGGCCGGGCCGGGGGCCACGCGCGACCATGTGACGGGCCTCTATCTGGAGCATACGCCGAGCCGTAATCGTGGCCTCGACATGCTGCCGGTTTTTGCGCATTTCGAACCGGACCGCATTGCGGCGGCGATTGCCGACAAGACATCAGCGCGTCCCACGTTTCATTTTCGCCTGCCCGATTGCCGGATCGACGAGGCGGGATGGTCGATCGCGTGGGAATGGCGGCGTTGGCGCACGGTCGAACGGGTGGCCGCCGATGCGGCGCTGCTCGACCGGTTGGCGCGGGCCTGGGAGGACGATCATGGCCTGCTGACGATTTCCCGGCAAAGCTGGGCCCTGCGGGCGGGGCGTATTTTGCAAACGGCGGGGCTGGCCGGGACATGACCCGATCCAACCGCCCCGTGATCGGGGTCACCGTCTCGCGCCGCTCGGGCTGGCGCATCTATCCGCTGATTGCGCTCAATGTCTGGCTCTCGGGGGGCTGCGCGCGGCGCTGGCAAGCCGGGCGCAGGGCGGATATCGACAGTGTGGACGGCATTATCATCGGCGGCGGCGACGATATATCGCCCGATCTATACGGTGGGCGGATCGTCACCTCGGCCCGGCTCGATCCGGCGCGCGATGCGCTGGAGCGGGGCGTGTTGCTGGGGGCCTTCGTGAAATCCAAGCCCGTGCTGGGCATCTGCCGGGGCAGCCAGATGCTCAATATCGCATTGGGCGGGACGCTGCATCAGGACGCCTATTCGACCTACGCGGCCAGCGACCATATCCGCACGGTGCTGCCGCGCAAGACGGTGCATATCGAGCCGGGCACCCGGCTGGCGCGTCTGGCGGGTTTGCGCCCGATGAAGGTCAACGCGCTGCACACCCAGGCGGTGGACCGGCTGGGTGAAGGATTGCGCGTGGCGGCGCGCGATCAGGGTGGCATGATCCAGGCCATCGAGCGGGTCGAGGAGCCGTTTGCCCTGGGCGTGCAGTGGCACCCGGAGCATCTGTTCTACGCGCATCGGCAAATGGGCATTTTCCGCGCGCTGATCGCGGCCGCGAAGGCCCGTCAGGCACATACGGCGCAACTCGCGGGGGTCGATGCCGCCAGCGGCTGAGCCGTCGCGACATTTCCCCGACCGCGCCACAATTCGGCACGATTGACGCCACAACCGTTAACTATCCCTTGAATATCGGAAAACCGTAACAGGGATGGAAACAATGAACCTGAACCAGTGTGAACCCAACCGCGAAATCCACGATCTTGTCCTGCGTGAGCGTCACCTCGCCGTGTCCGAGCGCGAATGGAAGCACCGGCTGCGCGGCTATGGCTACGCGATCCGCGATACCGCCGAGGGGCGTTTCGTCACCTCGCTTCTCAAGGGTGCGCCGCTCTGCCGGTTGAGCTAAGAGTGCGCGCCGTTCATAGCGCGCGCCAGCCGATATCGCGGCGGCAGAACCCGTCCGGCCAGTCGATCCGGTCGACGAGGGCATAAGCCCGGTCCGCCGCCTCGCGCAGGCTGGTCCCGCGCGCCGTCGCCGCCAGAACGCGCCCGCCGCTGGCCACATACCGCCCGTCGCGGCGTGCCGTGCCGGCGTGAAACACCTGGTGAAAGCTGTCCTCGGGGGCGTCCTCCAGCCCGTTGATGACACTTCCCTTGTCATAGTCGCCCGGGTACCCCTTGGCCGCCATCACCACCGTCAGCGCGTGATCCTCGGCCCAGTTGACCGCGCAATCCGCCAGCCGTCCCTCGGCTGCCGCCTGCATCAGGTCGAGCGCCTGACCGCCCAAGCGCATCATCAGCACTTGGGTCTCCGGATCGCCGAAGCGGACGTTGAACTCGACCAGCCGGGGCTGTTCGTTCTCGATCATCAGCCCGACGAAAAGCACCCCCCGATAGGGCGTGCCGCGCCGCATCATTTCCGCCAGAACCGGGCGCACGATCCGGTCCAGCGCCTTTTGTGTGACCGCCTCGGTCATCACCGGCGCGGGCGAATAGGCCCCCATGCCGCCGGTATTGGGGCCGGTGTCGCCCTCGCCTGCGCGCTTGTGATCCTGCGCGGTGCCGATGGGCAGGGCGGTTTCGCCGTCGCAAAGGACGAAGAACGACGCTTCCTCGCCGGTCATGAATTCCTCGATCACCACCTCGGCCCCGGCGGCGCCGAATTCACCGCCGAACATGTCGTCGAGCGCGGCCAGTGCCTGCGCCTCGGTCTCGGCCACGATCACCCCCTTGCCCGCCGCCAGCCCGTCAGCCTTGACCACGATCGGCGCGCCCTGCGCCTGCACGTAATCACGCGCCGCCGCGTGGTCGGTGAAATGGCCATAGGCGGCGGTGGGCGCCCCCGCCATGTCGCAGATTGTCTTGGTGAAACTCTTCGAGGCCTCCAGTCGCGCGGCCTCGGCCCCCGGCCCAAAAACCAGCAGACCCGCCTCGCGCAGCCGGTCGGCGACCCCTGCCGCAAGCGGGGCCTCGGGGCCGATGATCACGAAATCAATCGCCTCGGCCTCGCAAAACCCGGCCACGGCACCACCATCGAGGATATCGAGCGTCGCGCAATCCGCAATCTCGGCGATCCCGGCATTGCCAGGGGCCACGATCAGCCGGTCGCATTTAGGGTTCTGCAACACGGCCCAGGCAAGGGCGTGTTCACGGCCACCGCCGCCGAGGATCAGGATATTCATGGCGCATAACTCCGGCTTGGCCTCGCTTGGCATGCGTTCTAGGGTGGCGCGCAGGCAGACACAAGGCAGCAGCATGTCCGATCTAATCGACGATCCCGATCCCGGCGAGAACGCCCCCGAATTCTCGGTCTCGGACCTCTCGGGCGCGATCAAGCGGGTGATCGAGGGCGAATTCAGTCATGTCCGCGTGCGCGGCGAGCTGGGGCGGATTTCGCGGCCGCGCTCGGGGCATATCTATCTTGACCTCAAGGATGATCGCGCGGTTCTGTCGGGGGTGATCTGGAAGGGGGTGGCGGCGCGCCTCTCGGTCGAGCCCGAGGAAGGGATGGAGGTCGTAGCCACCGGGCGGCTGACCACCTTCCCCGGCCAGTCGCGCTATCAGATCGTGATCGAGGATATCAAACCGGCGGGCATGGGCGCGCTGATGGCGATGCTGGAAAAGCGCAAAGCGGCGCTGGCGGCCGAGGGGCTCTTTGCGGCAGAGCGTAAGCGGCCCCTGCCCTACCTGCCCGAGATCATCGGGGTTGTCACCTCGCCCTCGGGCGCGGTCATTCGCGACATCCTGCACCGGCTGCGAGAACGGTTTCCGCGCAAGGTGCTGATCTGGCCAGTCGCCGTGCAGGGCGAGCGTTGCGCGCCCGAGGTCGCCCGCGCGATTCGCGGTTTCAATGCGCTGACCCCCGGCGGGGCGTTGCCGCGCCCGGATTTGATCATCGTGGCGCGCGGGGGCGGGTCGGTCGAGGACCTTTGGGGCTTCAATGACGAGGCTGTGGTGCGCGCCGCCGCAGAGAGTGACATACCGCTGATCTCGGCCGTCGGGCATGAGACCGACACGACGCTGATTGACCACGCCTCGGACAAGCGCGCGCCGACGCCGACGGCGGCGGCGGAACTCGCCGTGCCGGTGCGGCTCGACCTGCTGGCCTGGCTCGATACTCAGGCGGCGCGACTCAGCCATGCGCTGGGCCAGGCGATCACCCTGCGTGGTCAACGCCTGCGCGATCTGGCGCGCGCCCTGCCGCGTGTCGAGACACTGCTAGAAACACCGCGCCAGCGCTTCGACACCTGGTCGGACCGCCTGCCTGCCGCGCTGATCCGTTCGGTGCAGGTGCGGCGCGTGGCGCTGTCGGATGCTGCGGGTGCGTTGCGCCCGTCGCTGTTGCGGCGCGCGGTCGATGGCGATCGGCGGCGTCTGGCGGGCACCGCCGCGCGGCTCAACATCCATGCGCTGACGCGGGATATCGACCACAAGAGGCACGAGTTGGATCGTTTGACTGCGCGGTTTTCGGATGCCGCAGGGCGACAGACCAAGGGCTTGCGCGAGCGGATCGACGCGCTTGACCGGCTGCGCGAGACGTTGGGTTACAAGGCGACGCTGCGGCGCGGCTATGCGGTGGTGCGCGGCGATGGCGCGCTTGTGACCACGCGCGACGCGGCGGCGGCGGCCAAGGCGCTGGAGATCGAATTCACCGACGGGGTTCTGGGCGTATGTGATGCCCCAAGTGCCCCCCGCAAGACCGCAAAGCCCGCGCCAAAGCCGACAGACCCGCCCAAGGGGCAAGGCAGTCTGTTCTGAGGCGGCCCGGACATCGGCTTGCTGCGTGAATGAGTTGACGGGGCGGCCAATCCGAAGCCGCCGTCGGCACCACATCACGCGGCCTCTCAGCCCAAGCGCGCCACGCGCTCGTGACAGGGGCAGGTGACGAGGTGGTCATTGACCATCCCCACCGCCTGCATGAAGGCGTAGACGATGGTCGGGCCGCAGAACTTGAAGCCGCGTTTCTTCAAATCTTTCGAAATTTTTATGGAAAGATCGGTTTGCGCGGGCACCTCCGAAAGGGTCTGCCAACGGTTCTGGAGGGGCCGCCCGCCGACATGCTCCCAGAGGTAGCGGTCAAAGCCGTGTTCGGCCTCGATCAATTGCCACGCGCGGGCATTTCCGATGGTCGCCTCGATCTTGCCCCGGTGCCGGATGATGCCGGGATCAGCCAGCAGGCGGACGACCTCCGCCTCACCCCATCCGGCGATGGCATGCGGGTCAAACCCCTGAAATGCATCACGAAAACTCTCGCGCTTGCGCAGGATGGTGATCCAGCTCAGACCCGCCTGAAAGCCGTCGAGGATGAGCTTCTCCCACAGCGCACGGCTGTCAAATTCGGGCACGCCCCATTCGTGGTCGTGATAGGATTCGTAGAGCGCATCCGCCCCGACCCAACCGCATCGTTCCATGGCCTGTCCCCGCGATTTCGTTCAAATTTGCCCTTTAAACTGTCCTTAAGGGATCTGCCCCAGTTTGGGAACACGTCAGTCTCGGAGGGCAAGATGGGCAAGACACGCAAATGGGCCGATGTTCCGGCTGGACATGACAACCCGATATCCTATGCGGTCTCGGCACGGGATCGCTCGGTGATCGAGATGGTCGATCAGGCGGTGCGGCACAAACAGGTGATGCTGGCCTATCAGGCCGTCGTCACCGCCGGACAACCGGATAAACCCGCCTTTTACGAGGGGCTGATTCGCGTCATGGACGCGACCGGGCGGGTGATCCCCGCGCGCGACTTCATCAACCAGATCGAGGTGACGGAAACCGGCCGGGTGATCGACTGCCTTGCACTGGAAAAGGGGCTTCGCACGCTGCATGACTATCCCGACCTTCGCCTGTCGATCAACATGTCAGCGCGCTCCATCGGCTATGCGCGCTGGATGCGTATCCTGAAAAAGGGGCTGTCGGGCGACCCTACAATTGCGGAACGGCTGATCCTCGAAGTCACCGAAAGCTCTGCCATGCTGGTGCCGGAACTGGTCACCGGATTCATGACCGAGTTGCAACGCAAGGGCATCGGCTTTGCGCTCGACGATTTCGGCGCGGGCTATACATCCTTTCGCTTTCTCAAGGAGTTCTATTTCGACATCCTCAAGATCGACGGGCAATTCATCCGCGGCATTGCACGGGATGCCGACAACCAGGTACTGACCGCCGCGCTGCTGAGCATCGGGCAGCAATTCGACATGGTGACCGTCGCTGAAAGGGTCGAAAAACCAGAGGATGCGGCCTATCTCACCGCGCTCGGGATCGACTGCCTGCAGGGCTATTACTACGGGGCACCCACGATCCGCCCGCCCTGGCTTGACGAGACCCTTGACCGCGCAAGCGCGTGAATGTGACACTCCGTCCGTTGCCGGAGCGCGGCTTCTACGATATTACGCCACGTAACGGCAGAGGAAACGGCGGGGCGCGCATTCCCATGCGGCGACCCCGCTTACATCCTCGGCCCGGGCAAATCCTGGTGGAGGACACTAATGACCAATGTAGTAATCGCATCCGCAGCACGCACCGCTGTCGGGTCTTTTGGCGGCGCGTTCGCCAACACCCCCGCGCATGATATGGGCGCGGCCGTTCTGGAGGCTGTCGTCGCGCGCGCAGGCGTGGACAAATCCGAAGTCAGCGAAACGATCCTCGGTCAGGTCCTGACTGCTGCACAGGGTCAAAACCCGGCACGTCAGGCGCATATCAATGCCGGGTTGCCGATTGAATCGGCGGCCTGGGGGATCAACCAGGTCTGCGGGTCGGGCCTGCGGGCCGTGGCCCTAGGCGCGCAACATATCCAACTGGGCGACGCCAGCATCATCTGCGCCGGCGGGCAGGAAAACATGACGCTCTCTCCCCATGCCGCGCATTTGCGGGCCGGCCACAAGATGGGCGACATGAAATATATCGACACCATGATCCGCGACGGGCTGTGGGATGCGTTCAACGGCTACCACATGGGCCAGACCGCCGAGAACGTCGCAGAGAAATGGCAGATCAGCCGCGATCAGCAGGACGAATTCGCCGTCGCCAGCCAGAACAAGGCCGAAGCCGCGCAGAAGGCGGGCAAGTTCGACGATGAGGTGATCGCCTTCACCGTCAAGACCCGCAAGGGCGATATCGTCGTAGACAAGGATGAATACATCCGCTTTGGCGCGAATATCGACGCGATGTCCAAGATGCGCCCGGCCTTTACCAAGGACGGTTCCGTCACCGCCGCCAATGCCAGCGGCCTCAATGACGGGGCCGCCGCCACCCTGCTGATGAGCGCCGACGAGGCCGAGCGCCGCGGCATCGAGCCGCTGGCGCGCATCGCCTCCTATGCCACCGCCGGGCTCGACCCCTCGATTATGGGCGTGGGCCCCATCCATGCCAGCCGCAAGGCGCTGGAAAAAGCCGGGTGGAGCGTCGGTGACCTCGACCTCGTGGAGGCGAACGAGGCCTTTGCCGCGCAGGCCTGTGCGGTGAACAAGGAAATGGGCTGGGACCCGTCTATCGTGAACGTCAACGGCGGTGCCATCGCGATCGGCCACCCGATCGGGGCCTCGGGCTGCCGGGTTCTGAACACGCTCTTATTCGAGATGCAGCGCCGCGGGGCCAAGAAGGGCCTTGCCACGCTCTGCATCGGCGGCGGCATGGGCGTCGCCATGTGCATCGAGCGTCCCTGACCCGGGGCATGGCGGATGACAAAAAGGGGCGCTCCGGGCGCCCTTTTTCATGCCGCACCCCGCATCGTCGAGATTCTATCGCGCAACAATGTTGCGCTTGCTGCATCAAGAGGATAACCAAGTTACCAAAGCATTAGCCAGATTGGAGGATACCATGGCAAGAACTGCACTCGTCACCGGAGGATCGCGCGGAATCGGCGCCGCCATTTCAAAGGCGCTCAAGGCCGACGGCTATACCGTCGCCGCGACCTATGCCGGCAACGATGAGGCCGCCGCCAAGTTCACCGAGGAGACCGGCATCAAGACCTACAAGTGGAACGTCGCCGACTATGATAGCTCCAAGGCCGGGATCGAACAGGTCGAGGCCGATCTGGGCCCAATCGAGATCGTCGTCGCCAATGCCGGCATAACCCGCGACGCGCCCTTTCACAAGATGACGCCGGACCAGTGGAATGCCGTGATCGACACCAACCTCACCGGCGTGTTCAACACCGTGCACCCGGTCTGGCCTGGCATGCGCGAGCGCGGCTTTGGCCGAGTCGTGGTGATTTCCTCGATCAACGGTCAGAAAGGACAGTTTGCGCAGGTCAACTATGCCGCCACCAAGGCGGGCGATCTGGGCATCATCAAGAGCCTGGCGCAGGAAGGCGCCGCCAAGGGCATCACCGCCAACGCGATCTGCCCCGGCTACATCGCCACGGAAATGGTGATGGCGGTGCCGGAAAAAGTGCGCGAATCGATCATCGGCATGATCCCCACCGGTCGTCTGGGCGAGCCCGAGGAAATCGCCCGCTGCGTGAGCTTTCTCGTCTCGGACGACGCAAGCTTCATCAACGGCTCGACGATCTCGGCCAATGGCGGTCAGTTCTTCGTCTGATCCGACCCGCGACAGACCACGAAAAAGGGCCGGTCCATGGTGACCGGCCCTTTGTTATCCACGTCTATCTGGCTGCACTGTCAGGCATTTTCCGACAGGCGCTCGATCTCTTCCTTGATCTTCAATTTCTGTTTCTTGAGGTCCGCGATTTCCAGCGTACTGCTGCCCGGCGCGCGCTGCGCCTCTTCCACCTTTTCCGAGAGCGCGTTATGTTTCTTCTTCAGTTCTTCAATATGCGAACTCAAGCTCATGGGCAGTCTCCTCTGATATGGATGCGTCTCCATCCGACATGGGAAGTGCAGCATACTTTTACAATACTGTCACGCCGCGCCTGCGAGATGGGCGGGAGTTTTCCGATTGCATTTGACACGACTCAGTCAGGAAACGGCAAATCTGCCGCACCCCTGAGCACGGCGGAGATCGCAGGTGTGTAATCCTCGCCGTCGCGCCCGTGCCTGGCCCCGGCGTGCAGACATGGCCCGTCATGCAGTCGAAATTCCGCGCGCCCGCCCTTGCGCCCGCGCATCAGGACTAGGCGAGCGGACCGCCCCTGCCGGGGGATGAGCGGCAAAACCTCAAGCGATCCCAGATGCGCGGCCATGGCGGCGATCAGGTCGGGCAGGCGGTCGGCGCGTTGCACGAAGGTCACCTGCCCCTTGGGGGCGGCGCGGCGCGCGGCGGCGGCGACCCATTCGGCAAGGGCGCAGGTTTCGCCCATGCCGTGCTCGCGCCCCGGATCACGGGCCGGGGTGCTGGCCGCCCGGTCGAAATAGGGCGGGTTGGCGAGAACGTGGTCGAATTGGCGCTGCCGCAGGGGGGGCGGCATGTCGGTCAGATTGCCGGTGACGACCTCGAGGGCCTGATCATTCTCTGTGGCATTACGCTGCGCCAGATCGGCATAAGCGGGCTGTATTTCCAGCCCTGCGAGGATGAGGCCCGGCACCCGCGCGCCCAGGCAGAGCGCCGCGATGCCCGAGCCGCAGCCAAGGTCGAGCACATTCTGCCCGGCCCGCGCCGGGATGCTCGCGGCCAGAAGCACCGGGTCGATGCCCGCACGATAGCCCGCGCGGGGCTGCGCGATCCGCAGCCGCCCGCCGAGAAAGGCATCATGGCTCAGCTCTTCTTCGGCAAATCGCTCAGTCCTCAAGCGAGAACCCGTTGTCGATGAGCGCCACGCGAGCGTCCTCGTAATCGTCATCGGCGACCATCAGGCGGCGCGGGAAGATCCCGATGGAGCCTTCGAGGATGCTCATATTTACGTCCATTTCAAAGCAGTCTATACCCTCGCCCTGAAGCAGCGCGTGAGCGAAGGCCATGGATGCAGGATCATTGGTGCGAAGTAGCTGTTTCATAAGGCTGACATAAGGGCACCGCGGGCTATTTGTCGAGCAGTGTTGACGGGAGTGTTATGGGATTGGACGAAGTCGCCACCAAACCGCATGAAGCCCTTGCCGCGCATCTGGCGGACAAGATGGACGCGGTCAATATGCTGATCCGCGCGCGCATGGCCTCGCGCCACGCGCCGCGCATTCCCGAGGTCACGGCGCATCTGGTCGAGGCGGGCGGCAAGCGGCTGCGCCCGCTCTTGACGCTGGCAAGCGCGGATCTGTGCGGCTATGCGGGCGGATATGACGTGCATCTGGCGGCGACGGTGGAGTTCATCCACACCGCGACCCTGTTGCATGACGACGTGGTGGACGAGAGCGCGCAGCGCCGGGGGCGGCCGACGGCGAACCTGCTTTACGACAATAAATCCAGCGTTCTGGTGGGCGATTACCTATTTGCGCGCGCCTTTCAGTTGATGGTCGAGACCGGCTCACTCCGGGTGCTTGATATCCTTGCCAATGCCTCGGCCACGATTGCCGAGGGCGAGGTGCTGCAACTAAGTGCGGCGCGCGACCTGCGCACCGGTGAGAGCATCTATCTTCAGGTGGTGCGCGGCAAGACGGCGGCGCTCTTCTCGGCGGCGACCGAGGTGGGTGGCGTCATCGCGGGCGCGCCCGAGGATCAGGTGCAGGCGCTTTTCAATTACGGCGACGCGCTTGGCGTCGCGTTCCAGATCGTCGATGACCTGCTCGATTACGAGGGCGACGCCAAGGCCACCGGCAAGAATGTCGGCGACGATTTCCGCGAGCGCAAGCTGACCCTGCCGGTGATCAAGGCGGTGGCGGCGGCCTCGGACGAGGAACGCGCGTTCTGGAAGCGGTGCATCGAGAAGGGCGATCAGCGCGAGGGTGATCTGGAGCATGCGCTCGATCTGTTGCACGCGCATGGCGCGCTCGATCAGACGCGCGCGGATGCAAGGGCCTGGGTCGCCAAGGCGCGCATGTCTTTGGAGACGCTACCCGCCCATCCGGTGCGCGACATGCTGGACGGGCTGGCGGATTACGTGGTGGCGCGGATCAACTGAGCCGGGCCGGCATGACCCACCAATCGGGGTGGTCGCGGCGCAGCACGTCGGCGGCCTGTTGTGCGGAGTGTGGATCGGGGTAGAGCCCGAAACAGGTGGCCCCCGATCCTGACATGCGGGCCAAGGCACAGCCCTCTGTCGCGGCAATCTTTGGCAGGACTTCGGCAATTACCGGGGCCTCTGCGATGGCAGATTCCTCCAGATCGTTGCGCTGCGTGGTCAACCAACGAATCAAGTTCTCGGCCGTGTGCCAGCCCGGCAGCCGTTCGGGCATGGGGGGATTGTCACGCCGCGCCAGCCGCTTGAAGATCGCGGGCGTCGAGACGGCGACACGCGAATTGACCAGCACCGCGTGCAGGAGCGGCACACGCGCCAGCGGCGTGACCTCTTCACCGATGCCGCGCATCCGCGCGGCGCGGGCCAACAGGCAGACCGGCACATCGGCCCCGAGGCGTGCCACGTCATCGGGCAGGCGCGCGCCGGTGAGACGCGCAAGCGCGCGCAGGCAGGCCGCCGCATCGCTTGATCCGCCACCGATCCCGGCGGACGCGGGCAGGTGTTTGTCCAAGGTGATTTCAGCCTCTGCGTTCATCAGCGCGGCGGCGCGCAGCACGAGGTTTTCCGGTCCCACCGGCACAGCCGCCGCCATCGGCCCAAGCACCCGCAGACATGATGCACCGGGTCGCACGGTCACGCGGTCGCCGATATCCGCAAAGACGACGAGCGAGTCGAGCAGGTGATAGCCATCCGCCCGGCGGCCCGTGACATGCAGCGTCAGATTGACCTTGGCCGGGGCAGGTTCAGTTATTGGCCGGGACGGCATTCACGGCCCTCAGCGGCTCGGCCCCTTCGTCCTCCAGCACCTGATCGAGCCCGACCTTCAGCTTGCGGCGCACGCGATCGGCGTCGAGATCGGGTGAGGGCTCGCTTTCATGCAATGATAGCGCGCGCCGCCATTGAAACCGCGCCTCGGCCTTGCGATCCACCGCCCAGAACACATCGCCCAGATGGTCGTTGACCACCGGGTCAGTCGGCATCAGTTCGGCGGCGCGTTCCATCTGGACGATGGCCTCGTCATAGCGACCCAGACGGTAATAGACCCAGCCGAGGCTGTCGACGATGTAGCCGCTGTTGGGCTGCGTCGCGACGGCGCGCTCGATCATGCCCAGCGCCTCGTCGAGATTGATGCGCTTTTCCACCATCGAATAACCGAGATAGTTGAGCACCTGCGGGTGATCCGGGTTCAGCTCCAGCGCGCTGCGGAAATCGGCCTCGGCCTCGGGCCAGTGATCCAGCCGTTCATGGCTGATCGCGCGGGCGTAATGCACGAACCATTGCGGATTGTCGCGCGCCTCCAGCAGGGTGATGGCACGGTCATAGGCGTCGACCGCCGCCGCGTAATCCTCCTGCGCGCGATGCAGATCCCCGGCGGCGACATGCACATTCGCGAGATCCGGATAGGATTGCGCCAACTGGTCGAGCACCTCTGCCGCGGCATCGGGTTTCTCGGACCGGCGCAGCGCCTCGGCGCGGCCAAGCTCGGCCAGGTGATAGGACGGATCATCGCGCGGCACCTGCTTGTAGGCGGCAATAGCGAGATCGAATTGCCCCATATCCTCAAGCAGTTCCGCCACGGTGATGACAGCGTCGATATGGTCGGGCTTGATCAGCTCGGCGGTGCGTGCGTAGATCAGCACGAACTCGTCATTGGCCTCTTGCATCAGGGCACGGGCGAGCGAAAAGAACACCTCCGCCACCCCGTCCTGCGGACCGGAAATCAGATCGAAGGGCACGGTTTCGCCATCCGCCAGCGGGCCCCGCAGCGCCGCGATTCCGGGGTCGGGATCGGTGCCGAACGTGTCGTCAATGATGGCAAGTGCGCGCTCCTGTTCGCCCAGCTGGCTGAGCACCTGCGCCCAGGCGATGACACCACGCCGGGTGGGTTGGAGCGGGCCGTCCTCATCGCCCGAAAACACCTCGTCGGCGCCTTCGAAATCGCCGACAGAGGCGAGCGCCAGGGCCTTTTGATATAGCGCGAAGCTGCGCAGCCCGCGTTCCTCGGCGACCGTGTCGAACCGCGCGAGCGCCTCGGTCATGTCGCCCTTGCCAAGATAGGCCCAGGCGGTGATCAGCCCATCCGCCAGATCGCCCGCGCCGCGCCCATCCTGAAGCCGGGCAAGCAGCGCGTCCCACTCCGCGTTGCGCGTCTCATTGGCCAACAGCGCGATCTGCGCCACCTGGCTGCGCAGCCCGTCCGCCTCGATCTTGCCGGCGACGGCGTCGGCGCGGTCAAGCTGGCCGAGCGCCAGATAGGCAATTGTCGCGTTCTCCAGCATCGCGGGGTTCGAGCTGTCCTGCGCGAGCGCCTGCGCGTAGTACTGCGCCGCCGCCGCGAAATCGCCCGCAGCCTGCGCCTGCCGCGCCGCAAGATAGGCGCCGGACGGCTCCTGCGCCGTGACCGGCAGAGGGGCGACCTGCAAGAAAACGCCGAATGCGAGGGCCGAAAGGGTTCTGATGCTCACGCTGACCTGCCTTTTATCGCGGAAATATCCGGTAAAGGTAATATGGCTGACCTGCCAAGGCAATGCGGCGTGGCCCATCTTGCCGCGCCCCACCGCCGATCTCACGGGATGGTTACATGTTCGGATAGTTCGGACCGTCGCCCCCCTGCGGTGTCACCCAGTTGATATTTTGGCTGGGATCTTTGATATCGCAGGTCTTGCAATGCACGCAATTCTGGAAGTTGATCACAAAGCGCGGCTCCTTGCCCTCTTCGTGCACCACCTCGTAGACACCCGCCGGGCAATAGCGCTGCGCGGGCTCTGCGTATTTCGGCAGATTGACGCTGATCGGCACATTCGGGTCCTTGAGCGTCAGATGTGCGGGCTGGCTTTCCTCGTGATTGGTCATCGAGAAGCTGACATTGGTCAGCCGGTCAAAGCTCAACTTGCCGTCCGGCTTGGGGTAGTCGATCTTCTTGTGGGTCTCGGCCAGCCCGGTCGCCTCGGCGTCGGTCTTGCCATGCTTGAGCGTGCCCAGCAGGCTGAAGCCTGCGGTATTGGTCCACATGTCGAGCCCGCCCACGGTGAGCGAAGCCAGCAGGCCGTATTTCGACCAGAGCGGCTTGACGTTGCGGACCTTTTTGAGGTCCTTGCCGATTGCGCCGGTGCGCACCTCGGTCTCGTAGTCGTTGAGTTCGTCGCTGGTGCGACCCGCCGTGATCGCCGCATGCGCTGCCTCCGCCGCCGCCTTACCCGAAAGCATGGCGTTATGGTTGCCCTTGATGCGCGGCACGTTGACCATGCCGACCGAACAACCCAGAAGCGCCACGCCCGGGGCTACCATCTTGGGCATCGACTGATATCCACCCTCGGTGATGGCGCGCGCGCCGTAGGCCACGCGCTTGCCGCCTTTCAGCAGCTCCGCGACCATCGGGTGATGCTTGAACCGCTGGAATTCCATGTAGGGGTAAAGATGCGGGTTCTGGTAGTTCAGATGCACCACGAAGCCGACATAGACCTGATTGTTCTCAAGATGATAGATGAACGAGCCGCCGCCTGCGTTGCTGCCCAGAGGCCAGCCCATCGTATGGGTGACGCTACCCTCGCGATGCTTGGCGGGGTCGACCTCCCAGATCTCTTTCATGCCGAGGCCGAATTTCTGCGGCTCGTGGCCATTGGAGAGGTCGTATTTGCCGATCACCTCCTTCGCAAGGCTGCCGCGCACACCCTCTGACAGGAACACGTATTTGCCGTGCAACTCCATCCCCGGCTCATAGCTCGGGCCGGGCGTGCCGTCCTCGTTGCGGCCGAATTCACCGGCAACCACGCCTTTCACCTCGCCGTTGTCGCCATAGACCATTTCCGAACAGGCCATGCCGGGGAATATCTCGACGCCCAGGGCCTCGGCCTGTTCGGCCATCCAACGGCAGACATTGCCCATCGAGACGATGTAATTGCCGTGGTTGTTCATCAGCGGCGGCATCGGCCAGTTGGGGATGCGGACCTTGCCGCCTTCCCCCAGCATGTAGAAATTATCCTCACGCACAGGCGTGTTGATCGGCGCGCCCTTGTCTTTCCAGTCGGGGATCAGCGCGTCGAGGCCGCAAGGATCGAGTACCGCGCCCGACAGGATATGCGCGCCCACCTCGGAGCCCTTTTCCAGCACCACGACCTGACAGTCGGCATCGAGCTGCTTCAGCCGGATCGCAGCGGAGAGCCCGGCGGGTCCGGCCCCCACGATCACGACATCGTATTCCATCGCTTCGCGCGTCACATCCGTCATCGACATCATCCTTTTTCCGGGGCGCGCCACGGGCCAGTGCCGCCACGCAACAATCTTGCGATGAGTGACTAGCCCGCCCGCGCGGCAAGCGTCAATTAAAACACGACGTTAAAACCGCATGAAACCGGCAATTTTTCACGGGCCTGCGCCCGAATTCGCCTGTCCGCGCGATCCCCTATTGCAATCGAAGCCCGGCTTCGTGCAATCTGATCGAAATCCTGAAACGAGACCGACGGGGCCAGCAGATGCGCGGCCCCGCTTCTGACAATGGACGCGAGATATGGAAAAGATCCCGATGACGGCAGGCGGCCATGCCGCGCTGGAGAAAGAGCTCAAGCAGCTCAAGTCGGTCGAACGCCCCGCCATCATCCGCGCCATCGCCGAGGCGCGCGAGCATGGCGACCTGAGCGAGAATGCCGAATATCATTCGGCCAAGGAAAAGCAGTCCTTCATCGAGGGCCGGATCAGGGAGATTGAAGGCGTGCTGAGCCTTGCCGAAGTGATCGACCCCGCGAAACTCTCGGGTTCCATCAAATTCGGCGCCACGGTCACGCTGGTTGACGAGGATACCGACGAGGAAAAGACCTATCAGATCGTGGGCGAGCATGAGGCCAGTATCGAAAAGGGCCTGTTGAACATAAAATCGCCGATTGCACGGGCGCTGATCGGCAAGGAAGAGGGCGATAGCGTCGAAGTGCGCACTCCCGGTGGTGATCGCGCCTACGAGGTGATAAAGGTGGCCTATATCTGACAGGCCGCATATCATGCCCAAGAACACGCGAAACGCCCCCTTGTCGGGGCGTCCCGACAGGCCGACACAGGACCGTCTCAGTGCTATCGAGGTGATCGCGCTGGCGGTGTCTGTAGCGTGGCTGGTCGGCGCGGGTCTGTTTTTCCTCGTCCTGGCACCGCAGGACCCGACCGGCAGCGCATTGCAATTCGTGATCGTGCTGGTGGCCGTGTTCCTTCCCGTGGCGATTCTCTGGGTCGGGGCCATGACGGCCCGGGCAAGCCGGGTGATGCGCGAGGAAAGCGCCCGGCTCCATGCCGCGATCGACGCGATCCGCGAGGCCTATCTCAAGCAGAACCAGTCGCTTGGCCAAACCGTGGACAAGACGGTGAGCCAGAAGCTCGACGAGATCGTGGCGGCGCAGCGCAAGACCGAGAGCACGCTGGCGACATTCTCCTCGGTGCGCAATCACGAAAGCGAGCCGCGCCCGGTGCTTGCCCCGGCCCCCTCTCCGACCGAAGATCAGGTTGCGCTGCCCCTTGGCACTTCCGCCGAGGAGATCCAGCCGCCGCTGGAGCGGTCGGATTTCATCAGCGCGTTGAATTTCCCCGACAATCCCGATGATAAGGCCGGGTTCGCGGCACTGCGCCGGGCGCTCAAGGACCGGCCCACCGCGCAGCTTGTCCGGGCCGCGCAGGACATTCTCACGCTGATGTCGCAGGATGGCATCTACATGGACGACTTGCGCCCCGACATGGCCCGCCCCGAGATCTGGCGCCGTTTCGCGGGCGGCGAGCGCGGGCGCACGGTGGCCGCGCTTGGCGGGGTGCGGGACCGCTCGTCGCTGGCGCTGACGGCGGCGCGCATGAAGCAGGACACGATCTTTCGCGACGCGGCGCATCACTTCCTACGGCTCTTCGACCGAATGGTCTCGCAATTCGCCGAAACCGCGAGCGATGCCGAGATTTCGGCGCTTTCCGAGACCCGCACGGCGCGCGCCTTCATGCTGCTCGGCCGGGTCGCGGGCACCTTTGACTGACTGCGCGAGAAGGCGACAAGCCCCTGCTTCTTTTTGGCAAAAATACTCAAACCCGTGCGCATGCACGGGCTCTATTGCCCCATCCGGATTTCCACGTCATGATGCGCGCCTGAAGGAGATATGAGCGATGCGCAAGTTTCTTGTTGTCTTGGATGACAGCCGCGAATGCCTGAATGCGATGCGCTTTGCGGCGATGCGGGCAGCGCATACGCGGGGCGGGGTCGAGATCCTTGCGGTGATCCCGCCAGAGGAATTCAACCACTGGATCGGCGTCGGTGACATCATGCGCGAAGAGAGCCGTGAGCGCATCGAGGCGCATTTCGAGGTTTTCGCGAAATGGATGCGCGACAAGCAGGGGGTCGATCCCGAACTGGTCATTCGCGAGGGCGAACCGGTGTCGGAGATCATTTCACAGGTCCATGACGACCCCGATATCGGCGTGCTGGTTCTGGGCGCGGGAACCGGCAAGAAGGGACCCGGGCCACTGGTGACGCAATTGACCAAGAATTCGGGCAGCCTGCCCATTCCGATCACCATCGTGCCCGGCGACCTGAGCAAGGAACGGCTGGAATCGATCACCTGACGGGCGCGGATGAGTGATTTCGGCGTCAACTGTAAGGCGCGCAAAGGCTGGATAGGCGGACCCTGAGAATCAGGACAACGCGATGGTAAGGCATGTGCCATGTTGGCCGTTAGCGGACATAGTGCCCCGTCAGGAGGTGCCGCGTGATCGCAGGGCCGGGGACTGGCGATGCAGCGTGTGTTGCTGGTACTTTATGCCAGCCAAGTCATTGTAGCCTCGACACATTGCGCTCACCCTCAAATCGCCAGGCCGCGGGACGGCCCGGCGATCGCGCGGCACCTTCGGTGCATTTCGCGCGGGATGCGGCAACGACAGCTTCAGGCCAATCAAGGCGTGTGGCGCTGACCCAGGCCTGCACCCCTCTGCCCCAACCAGAGCGCTGCGCAGTTTAGAATCGTTCCAATCCTTGACTTGCGCCGACGTGGGGCGCATATCTGGGAACAAGCACGAAAGGGACGCGCCATGTTCATCCAGACCGAATCCACTCCCAATCCCGCCACGCTGAAATTCCTACCCGGGCAGACCGTGCTCGATACCGGAACCGCCGACTTCCCGACCGCCGAAGGCGCGGAAGTGTCGCCGCTGGTCGAGCACATCTTCAAGGTGCCGGGTGTCTCCGGGGTCTTTCTCGGCAATGACTTCGTGACCGTGACCAAAGGCGACAGCACCGAGTGGGACCATATCAAGCCCGCGATTCTCGGGGCCATCATGGAGCACTACCAATCCGGTCAGCCGGTGATGATCGGCGAGGGCGGCGGCGCGTCGGGCCATGCCGATCATAGCGGCGAGGATGCCGAGATCGTCGGTCAGATCAAGGAACTGCTCGACACCCGCGTGCGCCCAGCCGTGGCACAGGATGGCGGCGACATTACCTTTCACGGGTTCGAGCGCGGGGTGGTCTATCTGCATATGCAGGGAGCCTGCGCAGGCTGTCCGTCCTCTACCATTACGCTGAAGATGGGGATCGAGAACCTTCTGCGCCACTATATCCCCGAAGTGACCGAGGTGCGCCCTGTCGGTGTCTGAGCCGCTTATCCTGGGGTTCGACACATCGGCCGCGCATTGCGCGGCCGCTTTGCTGTGCGGTGACCGGGTTCTGGTGGTGCGCGCCGAGGACATGGGGCGCGGGCAGGCGGAACGCCTGATGCCGCTGCTGGAAGAGGTGCTGGCCGAGGGCGGTGTACGCTGGCGCGATCTGGCCCGGATCGGCGTCGGCATCGGACCCGGCAATTTCACCGGCATCCGCATATCGGTGGCCGCCGCGCGGGGGCTGGCGCTGAGCCTTGGCATTCCCGCAATCGGGATCAGCACGCTGGAGGCGATCCGCGCAGGCCATGAGCGCGGAACGCCCTGCGTGCCCGCGCCGCGCGATCAGGGCTATGTGCAGCGCGCGGGCCACATGCCAGACTTGGTGGCGATGGCAGATATCGCCGATGCCGTGTTGCCCCCGGCCCCCGCACGGCTGGCCGAGCGGATCGCGCGGCTGGCCACCCTTGCACCCGGCGAAGGCCCCCCCCCGGCACCGCTTTACGTGCGACCTGCCGACGCGGCCCCCGCAAGGGATGCGCCGCCGGAGATTCTGGATGACGCCTGAAGAGATGGCGGCCTGCCACGCGCGGGCCTTTGCCGGTCAGGGGCGGGCCTGGACGGTCGTGGAATTCGCCAGTCTGCTGGAAAGCCCGCTGATCTTTGCCGTGGGAAACGCTCGCGCCTTCGCGCTTGGCCGGGTGATTGCGGATGAGGCGGAACTCCTGACGCTGGCCTGCGATCCGGCGCAGCGGCGCAAGGGGTTGGGGCGGGCCTGCCTCGCCAGTTTCGAGGCCGGGGCACGGGCGCGTGGCGCGGTGACGGCGTTTCTGGAGGTTGCGGCGGACAATATGATGGCCCGGGGGCTCTATGACACCGCAGGTTATGCCGAGATCACCCGGCGCGCGGGCTATTACGCGCGCGCAGGAATCACTGCGGTGGATGCCATCGTGATGCGCAAGACGTTTGGGACCGGGCGCACCGTGATCGCCCCCTGAGCGCACGGCCTGCTGCCATAACGGTCGGCCCCGCCGCGTTTCCTCGAAATAGTGAAAGCCGGTGATGTCTGGGCGCGCCGCGATACCCTTGATCACCGTCAGCAACAATGTCCCGCCCAGAGGATAATCGGTGCGGATCGGCCCGGCGGCGGTGAGCGCCGAAAAGTTCGCGTCGTCATAGAACGCGGCGGGCAGCAAGTCGTCATCTCTCTGGACCGGGCCGCGCTACTCGTGCCGCCGCAGGTTCTGCGCGACCCGTTCGGTGGGGCTGTGGCTGACACAGTTGGCGAGCGTCGAGGTGGCGGCATGGACTTCGTCAGGGGTCACGGTGCCGTGGGTCGAGTGGGGCCGCTCGGCATTGTAATAGGCCAGCCGTTTCCCGATACCTTCCCGGGCCTGTACCCCGATCTCGAAGGCGCGCAGGTAGGGCACGGCTCGGTTGACGATCTGCGCCGCGTTGTGAAGATGGGGTGCAAATGTTTTCATGATCGGGGCAGGAACACAGCTCAGGTGTCTGATACAAACCCCGCAAAAGTCGAGATCGTCGCGGTTGCGAAGACCGCAGGCATGTCGCCCTCCACCGTATCGCGCAGCTTCAATCATCCCGCGCTGATCACCGGAGCCACCGAGGAGCGTTCCGGATTAGGTGCCGCTCGAACGCATCCTGCGCGGCACGACGCGGGCGGCGCGTTGACTTGCCGGTGGACAATTCCGGGGGCCGCTGCAACATTACCGAGCAGAGCGCATCGGGGCACCGTCCGCGCGCCCTGTCCCCTCCCGGCACCGGCCAGCCGGTGCCGGGAGGGCGCATGAAATTTTGCCACCTGATCGGATACACACCCATGCACGCCATAAGTTACAGCCGTTTCGGCCCGCCCCACGAGGTTCTCGCCCCCTGCGAGATACCGACGCCCAACCCGGGCCCGGGCGAGGTTCTGGTGCGGTTGCATGTCTCGGGGGTGAACCCGTCGGATGCCAAGGCCCGCGCCGGGGCGCGCCCCGGTGTCACCAAACCCGCCTATGCTCGCATCGTTCCACATTCCGATGGGGCCGGGGTGATCGAGGCGGTTGGCGACGGCGTGCCCGCCGCGCGCATCGGCACGCGCGTCTGGATCTGGAACGGCCAGTGGCAGAGAGCCCTCGGCACGGCGGCGCAGTATATCGCGCTGCCCTCCGCGCAGGCCGTTGCGCTGCCCGAGGGGGTGGATTTCGACATCGGGGCCTGCCTCGGCATCCCGGGCCTGACCGCGGCGCATACCGTCTTTGGCGGTGGTGACGTGGCCGGGCAAAGGCTGCTGGTGTCGGGCGGCGCGGGGGCTGTCGGCCATAATGCCGTGCAGCTTGCCAGCGCGGCGGGGGCCGAGGTCATCGCCACCTGTTCGGCCCCGGCGATGGAGCGGGTCCGCGCGGCGGGGGCGGCACAGGTCTTTGACTATTCCGATCCGGAACTGGCCGAAAAGATCCTCGATGCGACCGGCGGGCAAGGCATCGACCGTGCCGTCGAGGTGGAATTCGGGGCCAATGTCGCGCTGCTGCCCGAGGTGATGGCCCCGAATGGCACCATCGCCACCTATGGCTCCTTCAAGGACATGACCCCGCAGATCCCGTTCGGGCCCTATCTCTTCAAGGCGCTCAAGATCGACATCGCGCTGATCTACATCCTGCCCGAGGCCGAGCGGCAGGCCGCCATCGCGCAACTCACCAAGGCCATCGAGGCCGGCACGCTGCGCCCCGCCATTCACGCGCGGTTTGCCCTTGAGGACTGTGCGACGGCCCATGACACGGTGATGCAGCCGGGGCGCGCAGGTGCGGTGCTGCTCGACATCGACTGACCGGCGTCAGTCGAAAGACCTGCCCGCCTTGGGCCGCAGCGACGCGGCGGATTGGCTGAACAGCACGGTGTTGTTGTCGACCCGGTGCCGCCCGCCATTCTGTTCGGATTTGTGCAGGTCGATGGCGCGCTGCACCGCCGGGCGCGCTTTGATCCGTGCGCGCCAGTCCGCGACGCGCGGGAAGGCGTCGAGCGAGGCCCCAAGCGGCTTGGCGATGAAGGCCCAGGGAAATGCCAGCATGTCGGCAATGGAATAGTCGCCCAGCAGCCAGTCGCGCCCTTCAAGGCGGTTCTCCAGCACGGCAATATTGCGGTCGTATTCGCCAAGGTAGCGCTTGAAGCCGTAGGCGCGCTCGCCCTCGGGCGCATAGTTGCGGAAATGGCTGAGCTGACCCGCCATCGGCCCCTGATTTCCGACCTGCCAGAAAAGCCACTCCATTAGGTCCTTGCGGGCGCGCAGATCGGTCGGGTCGGGGGCGAATTGCCCGGTCTTGTCGGCGAGATAGAGCAGCACCGCCCCGGATTCGAACACCGTCACCGGGTCGTCGCCCCAGCCCGCCCCCGGCGCGTGATCGACGATGGCGGGCATCTTGGCATTGGGGCTGATCGCCAGAAACTCGGGCGTGAACTGGTCACCCTCACCCAGCCGCATCAGGATCGGGCGATAGGCAAGGCCAACCTCCTCAAGCATAATGGCGGCCTTCCAGCCATTGGGCGTGGGCGCGAAATAGAGGTCGATCATGCCGGGCTTTCCTGCGTGTCGGTGGCGATGCCCTCGGCGATCATCTCGTCGATTGCCGCGTCGTCATAGCCCGCCTGCGCGAGCACTGCGCGGGTATCCTCTCCCAGACGGCGGGCGGGTTGCGGAGCCTCGGGCGGGGTGGATGAGAACCGCGCCGGTGTACGGGTCTGGCGGATCGGGCCGGCCTGCGGGTGGTCCTGCTCGATCACGATGCCATTGGCCTGCACCTGCGGGTGGCGGTAAACCTGATCGCGCGTCAGCACCGGCGCGCAGGGCACGTCATGGGCACTTAATCGCTGCATCCAGTTGTCGGTGGAGTCGGTGCGCAGCGCCGCCTGCGTCAGTTCCAGCCGGGCGGGTTTGTTTTCCTCCCGCGCGGCCACGGTGGCGAAGCGCGGGTCATCGAGCCAGTCGGGCCGGCCGACCGCCGCCGCGAGGCCCTTCCAGGTGCTGTCGGTATGGGCCGAGACCGCCATCCAGCCGTCGGCGGTCTGATAGATCAACTCGACAAAGCTCTGCGCCTCGGCACCCGTGTCGGGCGGTGCCTCCGCGCCGACAAAGGTATGGCCCGCCATGTCCGAACTCCACAGGAAGGCCAGCACGGTGTCGAGCATCGAAACGCGCACATGACTGCCCTCGCCTGTGCGGGCGCGCGCCAGTAGCGCGGCGGTGATCGCCTGCGCGGTCTGAATTGCGGTCAGCTTGTCGGGCAGGATGGTGCGCACCAACCGGGGCCGCGCCACATCTGCGCCGCCCTGCACACTGGCCAGACCTGACAGCGCCTGGATCAGCGGGTCATAGACAGGCTTGCGCGCCCAATCCCCCTCAAACCCGAAACCCGCGATCGAGGTATATATGATATCAGGACGGACCGCGCGCACCGCCGCCTCGCCCAGCCCGATCCTCTCGGCCACCCCAGGGCGGAAATTCTGCACGAAGACATCTGCCCCCTCGCACAGCCGCAACGCCGCTTCGAGCCCCCGAGGATGCTTGAGGTTGAGCGTGACCGTTTTCTTGCCCCGGTTGTTGTTGAGATACGAGGCCGAGAACCCGCCCCGCCGCCCGGTGACCTGCCGACTGTGATCACCGCCGTCGGGATGCTCGATCTTGATCACCTCGGCCCCCTGATCGGCCAGCGTCATGGTGGCCAGCGGACCCGAGATCATCGTGGTCAGGTCGATGACCCGAAATCCGTGCAAGGGTCCTGGCATGTGGGGGGTCTCCGGTACGGGGGATGCGTGCAGCCGTGCAAGCCTAGCAAATGACGGCCCGGCGTCACAAGACACCGGGCCGGGTTTGTCGGACATGGCGACAGGCGACGGCCTGTCAGACAGGCGGTCAGGCGGCGTCCTTGCGCGCCTTTTCCCAGGCAAAGCCCTTGAATGCCTCGTCCACCGGCGTCTCGGCCAGGTGGTTGGTATAATTCGACATGACCTTCTGCGATAGGCCGAGGATCACTTCGAGCACCTGACGCTTGGTGAAGCCTGCATCGAGAAACGCCTGCAACTCGGCCTCGTCAACATGGCCGCGACCACGCGTGACGGCAAGCGTGAAGCTGCGCAGCGCCTCAAGCCGGGCATTGGGCAGCGGGGCCTCGTCGCGCAGCGCGTCGTTGATCGCGTCGTCGACCTTCATCCGTTTGGCGATGCCGGTATGTGCGGGCACGCAATAGGTGCAGTTATGCTCGACATTGATGGTCTGCCAGACCACGGTCAGCTCGTCCTTGTCAAAGCTGGTCTGCTCGGCGAACATCTGGTGCAGCTTCTGATAGGCATCCAGAAGCGCCGGGGCCTCGGCCATCACGGCATGCAGGCCGGGAATGCGGCCAAAGGATTTCTGCGAGTTTTCGAGCAGCGTGCGGCTCTCTTCGGGGGCGGTTTCGATCGTGTGCAGGTCAAAGCCGGACATGCGGTTCTCCTTGTGAATGGTGGCGTGAATTCTTGAGTGATTGCTCAACTATCTTTCCTACCTTTACTCGAACCAGTATACAAGATAATTCTTGAGCGATCACTCAATCGAGATCGAGGTGTCAGGCATGGGCAGAACGACCGGCTATGACCGGGACACGGTGTTGCAGTCGGCAATGGAGCTGTTCTGGGCGCGCGGCTATCACTCCACCTCGCTCAAGGATCTCGAGCGGGTTCTCGACATGCGCCCGGGCTCGATCTATACCGCCTTTGGCTCCAAGGAGGCGCTATTTTGCGCAGCACTCGACCGCTATGCCATTAACGGTCAAAGGAACCTCGCCGAAACGCTGGCCAAGGCGCAGTCGCCGATCGCGGGGCTGGCCGCGCATGTGCGAATGATTGGCCGCCTGATGTCCGGCAATCCGCCATCGCGCGCCTGCATGATGGTCAAGACCCTGTTGGAGACACCCGATGACGATCCGGTGTTGCGCCGCACGGTCGAGCGCATGATGCGCGAGGTCGAGGCCGGTTTTGCCGATGCGTTCCGCGACGCGCGACGCGCGGGCGAGATCCCCCCCGGTTCGAACCCGGAGCGATTGGCGGCGCGGTTGCAGGTCTCGATCTTTGGCCTGCGCGCCTATGCACAACGCAGCGATGCAGGCGAGAACACACAACGCCTTGCCGATGATATCGCCCGCGAGATCGAGGCGCTGGCCGTCTGAGCGGCCGCCCGTCTGCGCTACATCACCGCCCCGATCTGCCACGGCACGAACTCGTCATCGCCCAACCCCTGCGCCTCGGATTTGGTCCGCTCGCCCGAGGCCATGCGCAGCCACATCGCGTAGATCTCGCGCCCGACCTCCTCGACCGAGCGGCCATCCGACAGGATCACGCCCGCGTTGACGTCCATATCCTCCGACAGCCGGGCGTACATCTCGGAATTGGTGGCGACCTTCATCGAGGGCGAGGGCTTGGCACCAAAGGCCGATCCGCGCCCGGTGGTGAAACAGACGAGCTGACAGCCCGAAGCGATCTGCCCGGTGACCGAGGCTGGATCGTAGCCGGGGCTGTCCATGAAGGTGAAACCCTTGGCCGTCACCGGCTCGGCATAGTTGTAGACCCCCATCAGCGGGGTCGTTCCCCCCTTGGCCGCCGCCCCAAGCGATTTTTCCAGAATGGTGGTCAGCCCCCCGGCCTTGTTGCCCGGCGAGGGGTTGTTGTCCATCGAGCCGCGATTGCGTGCGGTGTAATCTTCCCACCAGCGGATAAGCCCGATCAGCTTTTCTCCGATCTCGCGGGTCACGGCTCGCGCGGTCAGAAGATGCTCCGCCCCGTAGATTTCGGGCGTCTCGGCCAGCACCCCGGTGCCGCCCTGCGCCACCAGCAGATCGCAGGCATGGCCCACGGCAGGATTGGCGGTAATCCCCGACCAGGCATCCGAGCCGCCGCATTGCAGCGCCACCATCAGCTCCGATGCCGGGCAAGCCTCGCGCCTTGCCGCGTCGACCTCCGGCAGCATCGTCTCGATCTTCGAGATGCCCAGTTCCACCGAACGCCGCAGCCCGCCCACATCCTGTATGTTCATCGTCTGGAATGTCGGGCCGGGCGTCAGCCCGTAGGCTTCGATCAGCCAGTCGATCTGCATCATCTCGCAGCCCAGCCCGGCCAGCAGCACGCCGCCCACGTTGGGATTGCGCGCATAGCCCCAAAGCACCCGTTGCAGCGCGGCAAACCCCTCGCCATCGCCACCCATGGCGCAGCCCGTGCCATGCACAAAGGCCACCACGCCATCCACATTGGGATAGGCCGCCAGCCGCTCGGGCGTGAAATGCGCGGCGATCTGACGGGCGGCCGTGGCCGAACAGTTCACCGAGGTCAGCACCGCGATATAGTTGCGCGTGCCGACGCGGCCGGTGGTCCGGCGATAGCCCATGAAGGTGTCGGTCTTGTCCGGTTTGGCGGCGGGCCTCAGGTTGGTCGAAAACTCATAGGCCGCATCTACATTGCGAAATTCCAGGTTGTGGGTGTGCACATGGCTTCCCGCCGCGATGTCGCAGGCGGCATAGCCGATCACCTGCGCGTATTTGCGCACCGCCTCTCCCTTGGCGATATCCTGCACGGCGATCTTGTGACCGCGCGGGATCGCCTCCACCGCCCCTGCCGCACCGGGCAAGAGCGATACGGCGGCGGTCTCGACATTATCTTCGGGTGAGAGGCAGACGGTTTGCACGGGCATTTCTCCAGAACGGGGGCGGGTCTGCGGCAAACGTCGCGCAATCCCGCCACGCGGTCAAGGTTTGGTATACCAAATCTGACGGCACGAACGAGCCGACCCTGCGGAATCAGGCAGCCCAGCTCAGAGAATGGCGCGAATGCGCTCGATTGCCGCCTCGATATTCTCCGCGGAATTGGCGTAGGAAAACCGCAGATAACCCTCTCCGTGGCGGCCAAAGGATGTACCTGCCACAGTCGCCACCCCGGCCTCGTCAAGAAAGCGGTCCTGCGCCTGCGCGGAACTCATCCCCGTGCCTTCGATATTCGGGAACGCATAGAACGCGCCACCCGGATCGGTGCAGCGCAGGCCCGGCAGGCTGTTCAACGCCTCGACGATCAGCTGACGCCGTGTATCGAAATGCCGCATCATCTCGTCCACCGCGTCCTGCGGTCCGGTCAGCGCCGCGAGCCCGGCATATTGCGAGGCGGCATTGACGCAGGAATGATCGTTGATGCAGAGCCGCGTGGCGTGTGCCACCGCCGCGTCGGGCCAGACGGCGTAGCCCAGCCGCCAGCCGGTCATCGCATAGGTCTTGGACCAGCCATCGAGCATGATCAGCCGGTCGCGGATCTCGGGATATTGCAGCAGGCTCACATGCTCGCGCCCACCGTAGAGCATGCGGCTGTAGATCTCGTCGGAGAGCACCGCCACCTGGGGATGATCGGCCAGACCGGCCACGAACTTGTCGACCTCTGCGCGCGGGGTGACGCCACCGGTGGGGTTGGCGGGGCTGTTGATGATGATCAGGCGGGTGCGGGGCGTGATCTGCGCCAGCACGGTTTCTGCGTCGAAGGCAAAGCCGTTTTCCTCGCGCAGGGCGATCGGCACCGGAGTCGCCCCGGAATAGCGGATGACCGATTCGTAGATCGGAAAGCCGGGATCGGGATACATGATCTCCGCCCCCGGTTCGCCGAACATCAGCACGGCAAAGAACATCGTCGGCTTGCCGCCGGGCACCACCACGACGTTTTCGGGGTTCACCTCGGCCCCGTGGCGGGCGTGCAGGTCGGCGGCCACCGCCTCGCGCAGGGCGGGGATGCCGTTGGCGGGTGTATAGCCGTGATGGCCGTCGCGCAGCGCCTTGATCCCGGCCTCGACGATATGCGGCGGGGTCTGGAAATCGGGCTGGCCGATGCCGAGATTGATGATGTCATGGCCCTGCGCGGCCAGCGCCTGCGCGCGGGCCAGCACGGTAAAGGCCGACTCGGTGCCAAGGCGCGACAGGTTATCGGCGAAGTGTAGCTGTGACATCGGGGTCTCCGGCATGTGTGAGGCAGGCGCGAGGCGCGTCAGCTCTTGGCGTCTTCTTTGGGCGAACTCTCTGACGTCTCGCCGTCTTCAACCACCTCGGCCTCGACCACGTCCCCGCCCTCCTCGTCCTGGCGCCCGTCCTCCACCGCACCGACGATCAGCGGCAGCATCTCCAGCCCGGTGGGCGTGGCCATCGGCGAATTAGGCGGTGCGCGCCAACTGAGCGTGTCGAAGCTGCCGCAATTCTCGCAGGAGGGAACCCATTCGGCATGAATATGCTGACACTTGTCGCACACCCATTGCGGACCTCGCGGCGCGCTGAGCGCGCGCGCGAGCCAGCCTTTAACCACTGCGTCGGGCGCGCCCTCGCCACGCTCAATGGCGGCCATGATGGTGAGCGCGCGGGCATCCGGTTCAACTTCGGCCAGATCGCCAAGCGCCCGCCGCGCTGCCGGGAAATCCTCGGCGGCAAGGTTCAGCTCCGCCTCGAGCAGCCGAGTCTCGCGATTGTCGGGATGCACCTTCAACAGCTTGCCGAACCGCTTGAGCCGCTGTGCGGGGCTTTCGCCCGGCTCGATGGCGGCAAAGGCGGCGGCGAGATCGGGATGCGGGCGCACCAGCCACGCCTTGTTGATCACCCGCACGGCATTGCGCTTCTTGTCCTGCTCGACATAGCCGCGCGCCGCCAGCACCGCCGCCGGGATCAGGTCGGGCGAGAGCTTGTTGGCCTCGATCGCGGCCTCGCGCGCCTCGATGCTCTTGCCCTCGTCCAGCACGTCGCGCGCCTCCGAGAGGGCCAGCACGGCGTCGCGCCGTTTATGAACGTCACGCGGCAGATTGCCGTATTTCAGCTTGGCATTGAGCGTGGCACGCGCGCCTTTCCAGTCGCCCGATCCGGCCTGCAACTGCAACAGCGTGTCCTGCATCTCGGCATGACGCGGCTTGAGGGCAAAAGCAGTCTTTGCCAGTTTCATCGCCGTCTCGGTGTCGCCCTCTTCGAGCCGTTTGCGCAGGATACCGCGCACCCCGACAAAGCGCGTTTTCTCATTGGTCAGCAGCCGCTTGTAAACCTTCTCGGCCTTGGCTGTGTCGCCCGCCATCTCGGCGGCCTGCGCGCTGATCAGGTCAGTGAGCGCGGGCTTGCGCAGATAGCCCTCGGCCTTGGCGGCCTTGGCCATCGCCACATCGCCTTCGCCCGAGGCCAGCGCCAGAATCCCTTCGCTCAGCGCGCGATATCCCTTTTCCTGCCGGTTGCGGTCGAAAAAGCGCGACAGCGCGGTCTCATCCCCGTTGATGAAGCGCAACACCGCGACCAGCATCGCCGCCAGCTTCATCAGCGCCCAGATCGCCAGCACCAGTATGACCAGCGCGATTACCGCCTTGATCGGCGTCAGGTTGATCTCAACCCCGGCCATGACGACGCGCACCCCGCCCTCAAGCTCCAGCAGAAAGCTTGCGCCGAACGCCAAGGCGGCCACCAGGGCGATGAAAACGGCTATCTTGATAATCGACCAAAGCATATGGATCGCCTTTTCTAACTCAATTCAACGTGCCGGAGAGCGTATTGGCGGCCGACAGCGCCGCTCTGCGGCGTTCGGCCTCTGCGGCCCAATCGCTCAGTTCGGCGCGCGCGCCCTCGGGCAAAGTCTCGATCTCGGCCAGCGCATCGCCTAGCCGCCCGTCCCGCAGCGCCGCCTCGACGCGTGACAGAACCGCATCCGGGTCATCGCCCTCTCGCGGCTCCAGCGAGCGGATGCCGAGCTGGCTCTTGAAAAATCCACCGACACTCGACGCGGCCCCGCCATCGGCGCTGCGCACCGCCGCGAGCGCCGCGCGCGCCGCCTCGGGGAAACGCTCGGTCAGTTCAGCCCGCGTCGGCACGCCGCTCTCGGCCACATCCGACAGCGCGGAGGGCACCTCGGCCCCGGTGTCGCGCAGATCGGCAAGCGCGACAGTGAACTCATCGCCGCTGTCGAGCGCGGTCATCACCCGGGTCAATGCGGCGCGCTGCAAGGTGGCACGCGCGCTATCGCGCGCGGCGGCCTTTTCTGCTTCGGCCTCGCCTTTGAGGGCGTCGATCTCGGCGCGCTGTGCGCTCAGTGCCGCGCTCAATTCCTCGATCTGCTCCGCCGTTCCATCGCTGCCGCCGGCCTCGGGGGTCGGGCGATCTTCCAACTCGGAAACGCGGCTTTCAATGGAGCTTACCTGCTCGGCAAGATCGGTCAGCGTGTCTCGTAGTTCACCCAGTTCACCGCTCAGGTCGGGGGCGGCTTCAGACGCGGGCTCGATACCCTCGACCGTGGAGCGCAAATCGCCCAGCGCGGTTTCCTGCGCGGCGATGCGATCCTGCAACGCATCCGTATCAACGCTGTCTTCGACCGGACGCAGCGGATGGTCGGGCAGGACATAGGGCGCGGCGATCACCCCGATGCCCGCGGCCACAACCCCGCCAAGGAGCATCGACCAGAACCCGCCCTGCCGGATCGTGACCTGTTCGGTTTTCGTCACCGGGGTCGGGGCAGATGTCTCGGCCTCGCCGGTCTGCTGACCGGTCTGCGCCTCTTCGGCCTCGGCTACGGTCGCGACCTCTGCCATCGGATCATCGTCTTCGGCCAAGGTCATCCTCTCGTCAGCGGTCGCTTGCTCGGGTGTGGCGTCGTCGGTCGCGGCCTCGTCCGTGCTATCCGCGCTCTCCGACCCCGAAACTGTCTCCGAGCCCGGCGCTGTCTCCGGCTCGCGCGGCTCTTCTTCGGAGTCTGGCGTTTCCTGCGCCCCATCGGCGTCAAACGGGGGCTCCGGGGTTTCGGCCTCGGGCGTATCCTCGGCGGTATCGCTCGCAGGTTTTTCGGAGGGCGGTAGCTCGGTTTCGGGAGAGGGCGTGTCCTCCGCCGCCTTATCCTGCATCTCGGTCTTGTGCGTCTCAGGGGTCTTTTTTCTTGCCACGTCTCGCCACCTTCTCGAATCTCACCACGCCAAGCTGTCAACCTGACCTTACTGTGCCCGTTTTCCACCCTCAAGCCGCTTGGCCTCTTTCACCAGATCGTGCACCGCATCGGCCACGGCCTCTGCATCGGGGCGTTGCGCAATGCTCATTTTCTGCGCGGCCCCCTCCGGCACCGCCTTTGCCGTATTGCGGCTGATCGCCGCGACGAAGAGGGGCGCATGGATGTCGCTCACCTGACTGAAGGCTAGCCGTGCGCTGCGCGGTGACATCAGGGGAAGGATCACCGCCCCCTCCCCGGCGAGAACGCGCCGCGCGGCCTCGCCCATGTCCTGCGGCTGCTGATCATAGACCACGGTCTCTTGCGCCTCATGGCCCGCCGCCTGCAACGCGCCAGTGATATCGGCGGCCACATGCGCCCCGCGCAGGTGCAGGAACGGCCCGGTGGCACCGTCCGTTGCAATCCGGTCTAGCAGTGCCGCAGCGTCGCCGCCGCAGGCGATCGCCATCAATCCCTGCGCGCGCGCCGCCTGTGCCGTGGCCTCGCCCACGCAGTAGCAGGTGAAACCGCGCCGCGCTGTCAGCGCGCAGAACCCGCCCACGCCATGCCGCGAGGTGAAGATCAGCACCTCGTCGCCGCGCAGGGGTGGCAGTGTCCCGCGCCAAGCGATTCGCATGACCGGGGCGCAGAGAATCTCTGTCTGCGGTCCGCACACCGCCCTCAGCCGCGCAGCGAAGCGGCCCGCCTCCGGCTCGGGCCGGGTGATGAGGATCGTCACGGGCATGGATCATCCAGAGTTGTTGCCTGCCTCATTCGGTGTTACCTGCCTTGCACCTGTCACGCAACGCATGGGCGCGATGAGCAAGCCGCTGATCTTTCTTGGACTTGAGAGTAGCTGCGACGATACCGCAGCCGCGCTTTTGCGTATCTCCGCTGATGGCACCCCGGGCATTCTCGCTTCGGTTGTCCACGGGCAGGCCCTGCTGCACGCCGATTTCGGCGGCGTCGTGCCGGAAATCGCGGCGCGGGCGCATGCCGAAAAGCTCGATACCTGCGTGTGCGAGGCGCTGACGCAGGCGGGGCTCGGGCTTGGACAGGTCGATGCCGTCGCCGTCACCGCCGGGCCGGGCCTGATCGGCGGGGTGATCGCCGGGGTGATGTGCGCCAAGGGGATCGCTGCCGGAGCAGGCCTGCCCCTTATCGGCGTCAACCATTTGGCCGGGCATGCGCTGACCCCGCGCCTGACGGATCAGGTGGCCTATCCCTATCTCATGCTGCTGGTCTCGGGCGGGCATTGTCAGTTCCTGGTCGTGCGCGGCCCGGATGATTTCACCCGCCTCGGCGGCACCATCGACGACGCGCCGGGCGAAGCGTTCGACAAGACCGCGCGCCTGCTTGGCCTGCCGCAACCGGGCGGGCCGAGCGTGGAGCGAGAGGCGGCGACGGGAGACGCGAGCCGACTGCGCTTTCCCCGTCCGCTGCTGGACCGGCCCGGCTGCGACATGTCCTTTTCCGGTTTGAAAACCGCGCTGCTGCGTGCCCGCGACACACTCGTGTCCGAGAACTCCGGGCTGACCCGGCAGGACCGCGCCGATCTTTGCGCCGGGTTTCAGGCGGCGGTCTGCGATGTGCTGGCCGAGAAAACCCGCCGCGCCCTCGCCCTCTACATGGCCGGAAATCCCACAGCGCCGCTCATCGCCGTGGCCGGAGGCGTCGCCGCCAACGGCCCCATCCGCGCGGCGCTCAAAGACGTGGCGGCACAGGCCGGCGCGCGGTTTCTCGCCCCGCCCCTCGCGCTTTGCACCGACAACGCGGCGATGATCGCCTATGCGGGGGCGGAACTCTACGCGCAGGGCCATCGCGACGACATGAGCCTCGCCGCCCGGCCCCGCTGGCCGCTGGATCAGGACAGCCCGGCGATGCTGGGCAGCGGCAAGAAGGGGGCCAAGGCATGACGCTGATTTGTGGCGCGGGCGCGTTCGGCACCGCGCTGGCCGTGACATTGGCGCAAAACGGCCCCGTTACCCTGTGGGCGCGCGATGCCGATCACGCGGCCGAAATGCAGGCACGCCGCGTCAACGCGCGCCGCCTGCCCGATGTCCCCCTGCCCGAAGCGATTACCGTGATCTCGGGAAGCCTGCCCAAGGGTGCCCGCCTCTGCTTGCTGGCTATGCCGATGCAGACGCTGGGCGGGTTTCTGACGGCGCATCACGCCGCACTCGGGCACCACGCCCTTGTCGCCTGCTGCAAGGGCATGGACCTTGCCACCGGGCTTGGCCCCACCGGCCTTATCGCGCAAACCTGCCCGGACGCGATCCCGGCCATTCTCACCGGCCCCAGTTTCGCGCGCGATATCGCGCTCGGCCTGCCCACGGCGCTGACGCTGGCCTGCGCCGATGCGGCGACTGGCGCCGCTCTGCAATCCAGCCTCACCACCCCCACCCTGCGCCTCTACCGCACCACCGACACCACCGGCGCGGAACTGGGTGGCGCGCTCAAGAACGTGATCGCCATCGGCTGCGGCGCGGTGATGGGCGCGGGGTTGGGCGAGAGCGCGCGCGCGGCCCTGATGACCCGTGGTTTCGCCGAGATGCACCGGTTTGCCCATGCCCTAGGCGCGCGACCCGATACGCTGGCGGGGCTGTCGGGCTTTGGCGATCTGGTGCTCACCTGCACCAGCGAGCAGTCGCGCAACTACCGCTACGGCCAGAGCCTCGGGCGTGGCAAGGATTTCGACGCCACCCTCACAGTCGAAGGCGCCGCCACCGCCCGCGCCGTGCTCGGCCGCGCCGATGCGCTCGCCCTCGACATGCCCGTCACCCAGGCCATCACCGCTCTTGTCACCGGCGAATTGCGTGTGGCACAAGCGGTCGATATGCTCCTCTCACGACCATTGAAGGAAGAATGATGCTGATTGCCCTGATTGCCCGCGACCGCCCCGGCGCCCTGCAAACCCGTCTCGACAACCGCGACGCCCATATCGCCTATCTCAAGGAGACCGGCGTCGTCAGCCAGGCCGGGCCGCTCCTGAATGACGAGGGCGAGATGGTCGGCTCGCTGGTGATCCTCGATGTCGAGGATATGGCGGCGGCGCAGAACTGGGCCAATAACGACCCCTATGCCAAGGCCGAGCTGTTTTCGGGTGTCGAACTGATCCCTTGGAAAAAAGTGATCTGATGCGCTATTGGCTGTTCAAGTCCGAACCGTCGGTCTGGGGCTGGTCCGATCAGGTCGCCAAGGGCGAGGCAGGTGAGGAATGGGACGGCGTACGAAACTACCAGGCGCGCAATTTCATGCGCGACATGGTGGTGGGTGATCGCGGGTTCTTCTACCATTCGCAAAAGGAAAAGGCGGTTGTGGGCACGGTCGAGGTGATCGCCGGGGCGCATCCCGACAGCACCACCGACGATCCGCGATGGGACTGCGTGGACATCAAGGCGCTGGAGGCAGCGCAGGTGCCTGTCACGCTCGACATGATCAAGGCCAACCCACGCCTGTCGGAGATGGTGCTGGTGCGCAACGCGCGCCTGTCGGTGCAGCCGGTGACGGCGGAGGAATGGCGCATCATCTGCGAGATGGCGGGTCTGACAGCATAGACCGCCTCAGCCGGGGCCCGCGGCCGCCGGATGTGCCCTGCCCCAGACCCGTGCGGCATCCCGCGCGATCAGACGCGCCTCGATCCCGTCAAGCGCCTCCAGCGCCCGGGCTGTATCCCCGGTTTGACCAAGGGCGCGACGATAGGCGCGCAGCACCGAGCGCGGCCCCCAGGGCAGACAGGCCCGCACCAGCCAAGCCCGCAGCACGGGTGGCAGGCGGTCAAACTCGCGCATCGGATCGAGGCTCCGGCGACGGTGGCGCAGGCTTGTCCGCCCAGTATTCCTGTAGCTCATATCGCCTCCTCCGGGTCATCCAGCGGATCAAGCACCAGCAAGAGGCGCGTCTCGCCGCGTCCCTCGATGGGCGGCGAGCGATGCAGCAGCCCCGGGGGTGGGTCGCCCGGCCAAAGCGTGCCGCGCAGCACCAGCGGCGCGCCCGTCGGCGTGGTGAACACCCGGCGCGGCACCTCGCCATCAACGCTGATACCGTATTGCGTACCGGTGCCGCGATAGGTGCAGATCAGCCGCGCGGAGACCGCGTCGATATGGAACCGGCGGCAGGCATCGGTCTCGACCACGTCGAGCCGCAGCCGCAGGAACCGCGCCCGCATCAGCCCGGCAAAGTGATCCGCTAGCATGCCGATATCCTCGATCAGCCAGTTGCGCGCCGCGCTCCCGCCCAATCCCGCCGCCGCGCAGGCGGCGCGCGCGGCATCCCGCACCATGTCGGGCCGCAGGATCACCCGCAGGTGCGGCAGCCTTGCGGCGGCAAGGCTGTCGATCCACGCCTGCCAGGCCGGATCGACCCGCCGCCGCCACAGCGCGGCAGCCACGCCCGGCCGCGCGATCACATCGAGATCCCCCGCACAGTCCGCCACCCCCACGCCGACCGCCGGCCCGTGCAGGATCTCACGCGCCAGCGTCATGCCGCCGCCTCCGCCCGTTGCCAGTGCGGGAACGGATCGGGCAGACCCTCACCCCCCTCACCCTGCATCAGCGCGGCGTCCAACCTGCCGCGCAGCGCGGCCCAGTCGATGCCCGCCCCGATAAAGACGATCTCCTGCCGCCGGTCGCCCCATGGCTCCTGCCAATGCGCACGCAGATAATCCTGCGCCTGCGCCTGATCCGGCCAGCGCTCGCGCGGCACCGCCGCCCACCATGTGCCCAAGGGTGTCACGCTCGACAGGCTGCCCGCCAGCGAGAATTCGGCCACCCAATCAGGCCGCGTGGCGATCCAGAAATGCCCCTTAGCCCGGATCACACCGGGCAGAGGGCCATTCAGCACGTCATGGATCGCCTGCGGATGAAACGGCGCGCGCGCCCGGTAGGTATAAGAGGCGACACCGTATTCCTCGGTCTCGGGCACGTGATCCGCGAACCCGTAGAGCTCTTTCGCCCACATCGGATGCTCATGCGCCTTGTCGAAATCGAACAGCCCGGTGGCAAGGATTGCATCCGCCGCCACCGCGCAATGATCGGTCTCGATGACCCGCGCATCGGCATTCAGGCTGCGGATGATCTTGCGCGCGGCGTCGCGCTGATGCGGGGCAGCGTCGCTCACCTTGTTGAGGATCACCACATCGGCAAACTCGATCTGATCGGTCAGCAGATGCACCAGTGTGCGCTCGTCCACGACACCCCCCGGTCCGACCAAACTCTCGCCCCGGTCGCGCAGGAAATCGTGGCTAGAAAAATCGCGCAACAGGTTCACCGCATCGACCACCGTCACCATCGTGTCGAGCCGCGCAACATCCGCCAGGCTCTCGCCCGCCTCGTCACGAAACTCGAAAGTGGCGGCAACGGGCAACGGCTCGGAAATACCGGTCGATTCGATCAGCAGATAATCGAACCGTCCTTCCCCCGCGAGGCGGCGAACCTCGGCCAGCAGATCGTCGCGCAGCGTGCAGCAGATGCAGCCATTCGACATTTCGACCAGCGTCTCGTCGGTGCGGCTCAGTTCGGTTTCGGCACGTACCAGATCGGCGTCGATATTCACCTCGGACATGTCATTGACGATCACCGCCACGCGGCGGCCCTGGCGGTTGTTCAGCATGCGGTTGAGCAGTGTCGTCTTGCCCGCCCCAAGAAAACCGGACAGGACGGTGACGGGCAGGCGCGGATCGGCGGTGGTCATGAGGAACCTCGTTTGTTATTTATGTAATGTTATTACGTTGTCACTTTTGAATGTCAAACCGAAACCACGCGCCCCGGCTCGACATTTTGCACCCCCCATGACAAAGCGGCATCGGCCCGCCCATCAACAAGAGACCTTACCGGCATGCCCTGCGTCCCCGTCACCGTGATCGGCCATTTCGGCGAATGGCTCCAAGGACGACTTGGCCCCAATGGCCCGGTCGCGCTGATCACGCTTGTTTGCCCGGTCTTGGCGGCGCGCGCACCCGGGACAGGGCTGCGCCTGCCCGCTCTGTTCGATGCCGCACGGCTTGATATCTTCGCCGCCGCGCTTGGGCTCGATGCCCCCGACTGGCCCGCGCTCGATTGTGACATGCCGCTTGGGGCGGGGGCAGGCGCCTCGACCGCGTGTCTCGTGGCCTCGGCCCGCGCGCTTGGCCATTCCGGTGCGCCGGATGCCTTGGCCCGGGCCTGCCTCGCGGTCGAAGGGGCAAGCGATCCGCTGATGCACGTCGCCCCTGACCGCCTGCTCTGGGCCTCGCGCCGGGCGGAGGTGCTGCGCAATCTGCCGGGCCTTCCCGAGGCCGAGATCGTCGGCGGCTTCTGGGGCGAGTCCGAGCGCACCGATCCGGACGATGAGAATTTTCCCGACATCGCCGATCTGGTCGAGGTCTGGTCCGAGGCCGCCGCGCGCGACGATCTGGCCGCCATCGCCGGGATCGCCACGGAATCCGCGCGCCGCTGCACCGCGCAACGCGGCCCTGCCGACCCGATGCCCGATCTGGCGCGAGATCTGGGCGCCCTAGGATATGCCCGCGCCCATACCGGCCCCGCCCGCGCGCTGATCTTTGCCCCCGGCAAGGTGGCCGACGGGGCCGGTGCCGCGCTGCACGAAGCCGGGCTGCGCGACGTGGCGCACTTTCGCACCGGGGGCCCGGCATGAGTTTCGCGGCGATGATGCTGGCAGGGCTCGCGCTCGATCTGATGCTCGGCTGGCCGGATCGTCTCTATGCCCGGATCGGCCACCCGGTGACATGGCTTGGCCGCCTGATCGCGACGCTCGAGGCGCGGCTCAACACCGGCACGCACAGCATACGCTTGCGTATGGGAGCACTCACCGCGCTGATCACCATCGCCGCCGCCACGCTTCCGGCGCTCGTGCTACAGGCGATGCTACCCGAGGGCCCGATTGGCTGGCTGATCGGCGGGCTGCTGGCCTGGCCGCTCATTGCATTACGCTCGATGCGCGATCACGTCGCCGCCGTCGCCACACCGCTGGCCAAGGGCGATCTGGAGGCCGCGCGCCGCGCGGTGGCGATGATCGTGGGGCGTGACCCGGCCATGCTCGACACCGCAGGCGTCGCCCGCGCTGGTATAGAGAGCCTGGCCGAGAATACCGGCGACGGCATCGTCGCCCCAGTCTTCTGGGGCGCGGTCGCGGGCCTGCCGGGCATTGCCGCCTACAAGGCCGTGAACACGCTCGATTCGATGATCGGCCACCGCAATGACCGATACGAGGCGTTCGGCAAACTCGCCGCCCGGCTCGACGATCTGGCCAACCTGATCCCGGCGCGGCTGACCGGGCTGCTCTTTGGCCTCACCGCCCCGCGCCATGCCCCGCGCGCGCTGCGCATCATGCTCCGTGACGCTCGCCACCACCGCTCGCCCAATGCCGGCTGGCCTGAGGCCGCGATGGCCGGTGCGCTCGGCATCCGCCTCTCGGGGCCGCGCATCTATGGCACCCACGTCACCGACGAGCCGTGGCTCAACCCCGGCGCGCCCGACCCCAAGGCTGATGACATGCACCGCGCCCTGTCGCTCTATGCCCGCGCCATGACGCTGATGGCGCTTGCGCTTCTGGGGCTTTGGCTGGTCTAAGGCGGCATGGACAATACGCCTCGCGATCACGGCGGCAATCTCGATGCCGCGATGCACCGTTTCGGCGGCGACCGGGCGCAATGGATTGATCTTTCGACGGGCATCAACCCGGTGCCCTACCCCATGCCGCCGCTGTCCCGGCATGCGGTGGTCGAGTTACCCACCACATCCGACATGACCGCCCTGCGCGAGGCCGCCGCCACCTGCTATGGCACGCGCGCGCATGTCACCCCGCTTGCCGGAGCGCAGGCGGCCATTCAGGCGGTGCCGCATCTGAGCGCGCCGGGCCGCGCGCGGGTGCTGTCGCCTACCTATAACGAACACGCCGCCGCCCTGCGCGCCCGTGGCTGGACGGTGGACGAGGTGCGGGATCTCGGTGCCCTCGCCGGGGCAGATTGCGCCGTTGTCGTCACCCCCAACAACCCCGACGGTGCGCGCCACGACCCCGCCCGCCTTGCCGCCCTAGCGGCGCATGTCGGCCTGCTCGTGGTCGACGAAAGCTTTGCCGATCCCGAACCTGCCCTGTCGCTCGCCCCGCGCCTGCATGCGGGGCCGGAGAATATCCTCGTCCTGCGCTCCTTCGGCAAGTTCTACGGGCTCGCTGGGCTGCGCCTCGGCTTCACGCTCTCATCCGGCGAGATCGCTCGCACGCTTGCCGCCATGGCCGGGCCGTGGCCGATCTCCGGCCCCGCAATCGAGGTGGCGTTGCGGGCGTTGACGGACAGCGCATGGCGAGCCGAAACCACAGCCCGCCTGGCCCGCGACGCGGCCCGGCTCGATGCGCTTGGCCTCCGCGCGGGCTGGTCGCTGGTAGGGGGTACGCCGCTTTTCCGCACCTATGTCACGCCCGATGCCGCGGCGGCGCAGGAGCGTCTTGCACGCCACCGTATCTGGTCACGCATCTTCCCTTATTCGCGCCACTGGCTGCGCCTTGGCCTTGCGGGGAGCGAGGCGGAGTGGACGCGTCTCGAATCGGCGCTGTGAGGGGCGTTTCTGGGCTGTTGCGGTCATTGCACCCCGCCAGAAGGTGCCGCGCAATCGCAGGGCCGGGGACTGGCGATGCAGCGTGTGTTGCGGGTACTTTATGCCAGCCAAGTCATTGTCGCCTCGACACATTGCGCTCGCCCTCAAATCGCCAGGCCGCGGGACGGCCCGGCGATCGCGCGGCACCTTCGGTGCGTTTCGCGCGGGATGCGGCAACGACAGTTCCAGGCCAAGCCATCCCCTATCCCAGCCCGCAGACCTCAACCACCTCCCGCACCCGTTCGGCATTGTCGCGCGCCGCCTTCCCATCCGCGTGCCACAGGCTGTTCTCAAACCCTACCCGCAGCTTGCCGCCCGCCGCATGCGCGGCGCGCAGGCAGGCGGTTTCAGCCCGGCCAAAGGCGCAGAGCGCCCAGTCAGCGGGCGCCTCCCGCGCCGCCAGCCGCTCGAGGAACCGGGCGAGATCGCGCGCATCGCTTTCCTGCCCGTCGCTGTAGCGGCCCAACACAAAGATCAGTTGCAAGCCAGCCGCATCGCGCAGTCCTTCGGGCACCAGCCGCGCCAGCAGATCAAAATCCTCCGCATCGTAGAGGATATGCTGCACCGCGATGCCGCGCTCGGCGCAGGCGGCGTAGAACCCCGGTGCCTCCGCCTCCTCCGCCGCCATCTCGCGCAACGCGACCGATACCAGATCCGCCCCCGAGCCAAGCGCGACATCGCGCTGATGCGGAGGCGTGTAGCAGCCCGCCGCCTCGGTCGTCACCTGCACCGCCATCCCTAGCACCGCACGGCGCAATTCTTCCAACGCCTCGCGATAGGCCCCGGCATCGAGCAGGTGTCGCCCATCGGCATCACGCAAATGCAAATGCAGCCCGTCCGCGCCCGCCTTGTGGCACGCGCGCGCGGTCTCCACGATCTCGGGCAGGGTCACGGGCAGTGCGGGGTGATCGGCCTTGCCGCGCCGCGCCCCATTGGGCGCGACCATCAGCCGTGGCAGCGCCCTCATGCCAGCGCCACATCAAGCGCGGAGGACAGCTTGTCTACCAGTTCGCCTACCTGATGCTCGGTCAGGATGAACGGCGGTGCGAGCAGCACGTGATCCCCCTGCCGCCCGTCAATCGTGCCGCCCATCGGGTAACAGATCAGACCCGCGTCGAACGCCGCCGCCTTGATCTTCTTGTTGATGCCGCGCGCGGGATCAAAGGGGGTCTTGCTCTCGCGATCCGCGACCAGTTCCAGCCCGCGAAACATGCCGCGCCCGCGAATGTCGCCGACATGGGGATGCTGGCCGAACCGAGCCACGAGCGCGTCACCCAGCACCTCGCCCATCCGCGCCGCGCGCTCGGTCATCCCACCCGCTGTCAGCTTGCCCACCACCACATCGGCTGCGGCACAGGCGACGGGATGGCCGATATAGGTATGGCCGTGCTGGAAAAACCCCGATCCGCCCTCGATGGCGGCATAGATCGCGCCAGAGCACAGCATCGCGCCGATCGGTTGATAGCCCGCGCCCAGCCCCTTGGCGATGGTCACGATATCGGGGCGCACGCCGTCCTGCTCGCAGGCAAAGAGCGTGCCGGTCCGCCCCATCCCGCACATCACCTCGTCGAGGATCAGCAGGATACCATGCCGGTCGCAAATCTCGCGGATGCGTTTGAAATATCCCGGCACGGACGGCACCGCCCCCAGCGTGGCACCCACCACAGGCTCGGCGACGAAGCCGATGACGTTCTCGGGCCCGACGCGGCGCAATTCCGCCTCAAGCTCATCGGCCACGCGCAGGCCATAGGCCTCGGGCGTCTCGCCCGCCTCGCGCCCGCGATATTCATAACAGGGCGCGATATGCGAGGTCTCGACCATAAGCGGCGCAAACGGCTCGCGACGCCAGGCATTGCCGCCGGTGCCAAGCGCGCCAAGCGTGTTGCCATGATAGCTCTGGCGTCGCGCGATGAACCGGGTGCGCGACGGCTCGCCCTTTTCCAGGAAGTACTGCCGCGCCAGCTTCAGCGCCGCCTCCACCGCCTCGGACCCGCCCGAGACGAAATAGACCCGTTCGATCCCCTCCGGCGCATGCGCGATCAGCCGGTCGGCCAGTCGTTCGGCAGGCTCCGACGTGAAGAACCCGGTATGCGCAAAGGCGATTCGGTCGGCCTGATCCTTGATCGCCTGCGTCACCTCCGGGTCGGAGTGCCCAAGGCACGACACCGCCGCCCCGCCAGAGCCATCGAGATACCTCTTGCCGGTCTCGTCGATGATATAGGCACCGTCGCCGCGCGCCGCGCGGGGCGGGAGGGCCTTGGTGTGGCGGGGAAAGACATGGGTCATGGCGCGCATCCTTGCTGTTCGCGCCACTGAAACAAATGAATCACCTGTTGACAATACATGAAACAGATGGAACCAATTGTTTCAAAAGAGTCCAATGTCACGGAGTGCCCGTTTGAACGCCTCGTTCGAACACAGACTGTCGCGGAATTTCGATGGCCTCAGCGACAAGCTGCGGCAGGCCGGGGAATATGTGGCGACCCACCCCGTCGATACCGCGACCCGCTCCCTGCGCACCGTGGCGCAGGATAGCGGGCTGGCCCCGGCCACGTTTTCGCGGCTCGCCCGCGCCATCGGCTATCAGAGCTTCGAGGACTTGCGCGAGGCGATGCGCGAAAAGATCGGCCAGCGTGTCAACAGTTTCGCCGAACGCGCGGAGCGGCTCCAGAACGCCCACGAGGCCGGCGAGAGCGGCTTTTTCGAGGCCCATGTCGGGGCCTGCCAGAACAACCTCCAGACGCTTTTGCAGGACATGGACCAGGACCTGCTTGAACGCGCGGTCGATCACCTGCACGCGGCGCGCAACGTGCTTTTGCTGGGCGCGCTCGGCTCCGCCGGTGTGGTGGAATACCTTGCCTATATGGCGCATTTTTGCACCGGCAACTGGTCCACGGTCAGCCGTATGGGCGCCTCGCTCGGGGCCGGGCTCGCCGACCTCGATGCGCGCGATGCGCTGGTCGTGGTGACCAAACCGCCGTTTTCCACCCGCTCCATCGAGGCCGCGCAACTGGCGGCGGGCCAGGGGGCCTATGTGGTGGTGATCACCGACAGCCACGCCTGTCCGGCGCTGCGCCACGCCTCGGCCGGTTTCGTGGTGCCCACCGACAGCCCGCATTTCTATTCGTCCTATGTGACCACGATGGTTCTCGTCGAGGCCATGATCGGCATAATGGTCAGTCGTGCAGGCCCCGCCGCCCATCAGCGGATCGCACGGGTCGAAGAAAGCAGCCGCCGCCTGGGAGAAGTCTGGGACGGCTGAACCCTAACCACCAAACATCAAGCAAGGGAGATCATGATGTTTTCAAAGTTAAAATTCACTGTCGCGGGGGCCGCGCTGGCCACGATGATGGCACCGGCGGCCATGGCAGAAGAGTTCATCACCATCGGCACCGGCGGCGTGACCGGCGTCTACTATCCGACCGGGGGCGCAATCTGCCGCCTGGTCAACAAGGGCCGCAAGGATCACGGCATCCGCTGCTCGGTCGAATCCACCGGCGGATCAATCTACAACATCAAGACCATCCGCGCCGGCGAGCTGGAATTCGGCGTCGCACAATCCGACTGGCAGTATCACGCCTATAACGGCACCTCGCGCTTTGAAGAAGATGGCGCGTTCGAGGGCCTGCGCGCGGTCTTCTCGGTCCACCCCGAGCCGTTCACCGTCGTGGCCCGCGCCGATAGCGGTGTCACCACATTCGACGACCTCAAGGGCAAGCGCGTCAATATCGGCAACCCCGGCTCGGGCCAACGCGGCACGATAGAAGTGCTGTTAGAGGCGAAGGGCTGGACCACCGACGACTTCGCCCTCGCCACCGAACTCAAGGCCGCCGAGCAGTCCGCTGCCCTCTGCGACAACCAGATCGACGCAATGGTCTATACCGTCGGCCACCCCTCGGGCTCGATTCAGGAGGCGACAACCGCCTGTGACAGCGTGCTGGTGGAGGTCGCGGGCGATGTCGTCGAGGGCCTCGTGAACGATAACCCCTACTACCGCACCGCCACCATCCCCGGCGGCATGTATCGCGGCAATGACGAGGACACCCAGACCTTCGGCGTCGGTGCCACCTTCGTCAGTTCCGACGCGGTGAGCGAAGAGGCGGTCTATACGGTCGTGAAATCGGTGTTCGAGAACTTCGACGATTTCCGCAGCCTGCACCCGGCCTTCGCCAATCTCGACCCGCAGGAAATGGCGACCGCCGGTCTTTCCGCGCCGCTGCACGCGGGCGCGGCCAAGTATTACAAGGAACAAGGCTGGATCGAATAACGACCCCGGCACCTTTGGCAGGGGCGGCGCGCCGCCCTTGCCACCTCTTAAACTTTATTTCAAAGTGATGATAACAGATCGCGGGTTGATCGCGGCGCTTCAGGGAGACGGGACATATGGCCGATGACGCGAAGGGCAAGGGCCCGCTCAGCGAGGACGAACTCCAGGACATGGTCGCCTCCAACGATGGCGGCGCGCGCAATCCGACAGGCGCCGTGGCGCTGTTGCTCGCGGTCGTGGCGGTGGTCTGGTCGCTCTACCAGGTTCTTCTGGCCTCGCCGCTCGCGAATTATGTGCTGCCCGGCGACCTGATCAACAATTCGCGCCAGTTCCACCTTGCCTTCGCGATCTTTCTGGCCTTCATGGCCTACCCGATGCTGAAATCCAGCCCGCGCACATATGTGCCGATCTATGACTGGGTGCTGGGCCTCGCGGGGACGTTTTTCGCGCTCTACGGCTATTTCTTCTACGAGAAGATCGTCAACAATGGCGGCCTCGCCGACCATACCGACAAATGGGCGGCACTCGCGGGTCTGCTGATCCTGTTCGAGGGCGCGCGCCGCGCGCTCGGACCGGCGATGGCAATCATCGCCACAATCTTCCTCGGCTACGTGTTCTTCGGGGCCTCCGAATGGGTGCCCGAGGTGATCCGCTGGAAGGGGGCCAGCCTGCAAAAGGCGATGAGCCACATGTGGATCACCTCCGAAGGCGTATTCGGCATTGCGCTCGGCGTCTCGACCAAGTTCGTGTTTCTCTTCGTCCTCTTCGGCGCATTGCTGGATAAGGCGGGCGCGGGCAATTACTTCATCAAGATGGCATTCGGTGCGCTTGGCCACCTGCGCGGCGGCCCGGCCAAGGCGGCCGTGGTCGGCTCTGCCGCGACCGGCCTCATCTCGGGCTCGTCCATCGCTAACGTGGTCACCACCGGCACCTTCACCATCCCGCTGATGCGGCGCGTAGGCTTTACCTCTGAAAAGGCCGGCGCGGTCGAGGTGGCATCGTCCGTCAACGGCCAGATCATGCCGCCGGTGATGGGTGCTGCGGCCTTCCTGATGGTCGAATATGTCGGCATCTCTTACGTCGAGGTGATTACCCACGCCTTTCTGCCCGCCACGATCAGCTATATCGCGCTGGTCTATATCGTGCATCTCGAGGCGGTGAAACAGAACATGCCCACATTGGGCGACCGCGTGGTCAGCCTCGGGCGGACCATCGGCGGCATGTTCGTCTTTTTCGCGGGCTTCGCGGGGCTGTGCTACGGGGTGCAATACCCGGTTGGCTGGATCGTTTCGGCGATGCCCGACAATTCCGGGCTGATCCTCTCGGGACTTCTGGTGCTGGCCTATGTCGCGCTCCTGCGGCTCGCCGCGGGGGTGCCGGACCTGGAGCCGGACGATCCCAATTCCGAGGACGTGCGCCTGCCGGTGGTGGGCGAAATCTACAAGGCAGGGCTCTACTTTCTGCTGCCCATCGTGGTGCTGGTCTACTTCCTGATGATCGAGCAGAAATCCCCCGGTCTCTCGGCGTTCTGGGCGACGTCGCTGCTCTTTGTGATCCTGATCACGCAGCGCCCGCTCAAGGCGATGTTCCGTGGCCAGAGCGACATGGCAAGCACCATGCGCGCAGGCCTGCGGGACCTGCTCGAAGGGTTGATCGCGGGCGCACGCAACATGATCGGCATCGGCCTTGCCACAGCCACGGCAGGCGTGATCGTCGGCACCGTGACGCTGACCGGCGTAGGGCAGGTGATGGCCGACCTCGTGGAGTTCGTCTCGGGCGGCAACCTTGTGCTGATGCTGGTCTTCGTCGGCATTCTCAGCCTGATCCTCGGGATGGGCCTGCCGACCACGGCCAACTATATCGTCGTGTCGTCGCTGATGGCGGGCGTCGTGGTGGAGCTTGGCGCGCAATCGGGGCTGATCGTACCACTGATCGCGGTGCATCTCTTCGTCTTCTACTTCGGCATCATGGCCGATGTGACCCCGCCGGTGGGGCTGGCCAGCTTTGCCGCCGCTGCCGTCTCGGGGGGCGATGCGATCCGCACCGGCTTTGCGGCGTTCTTCTACAGTCTGCGCACCGTGGCGCTGCCCTTCGTGTTCATCTTCAACACCAACCTGTTGCTTATCGACGTTACGGTGACGCAAGGGATAATCACCTTCATCGTGGCCACCATCGCCATTCTGGTGTTCACCGCTGGCACGATGGGCTGGTTCCTGACCAAGAACCGGATCTATGAAAGCATCGCCCTCATTCTGATCGCATTTGCGCTGTTCCGGCCCGACTATTTCATGAACCGCATCCAGCCGCCCTTCGAGATGGTGGAGCCGGCCAACCTCGAACAGGCGCTCGACAACGCAATGCCGGGGCAGGACTTGCGCATGGTGGTGGCTGGCCCCGATTTCATCAGCGGAGAGCCCAAGGACACCACGCTGGTGCTCACGGCGACCGAAGGCAAGGACGGTGCCGCGCTCCTACAGGAATACGGTCTCACCCTTATCCCCGAAGGCGATCAGGTGTTGCTGGAAGAACCAATGTTCGGCACGCCCTTCTCCGAGACAATGCAGAGCTATGACTTTTACGGCGACGAGCCGGTCACGATTACCTCGGTCAAGGCCCCGGTCGCGCAATGGCCGCAAGAGCTGATCTTCATCCCCGCGTTCATCCTGCTGGGCCTCGTCGCCCTTCTGCAGCGCGGGCGCATGTCCCGAGAGCCCCAGGCCAAGCAAGGAGTCACCGCATGACCGGTCCTGTTCTCTGCGCCGTCGATGTCAGCAACCCGCATCGCGACGATCATGTGCTGCGCGCCGCCGCCCGGCTCGCGGCGCTCGATAACGCGCAACTCGACGTAATCACCGTGGTCCCCGATTACGGGATGAGCGTGGTCGGCACGTATTTCGAGGAACACCACCACGACAAGGCGGTGGAAGAGGCACGCCGACGTCTGAACGAACTGGTGGCCGGGGTGGTCGGCGACGAGGCCAACGCGCAGGTCCGTCATCTCGTGGTGACCGGCAACGCCTATGACGAGATCCTGCACGTGGCCGAGGCCGATGGCGCAAGCCTGATCGTGATCGGCGCGCACAAACCCGATTTCCGTGACTACCTGCTCGGCCCCAACGCCGCCCGCGTGGTGCGACACTCCAAATGCTCGGTCTTCGTAGTCCGCTGAGCGCGCCGGTCAGATTTGGCGTGCAAGCCGTTTGAAACGGCTTGCCAATCGCTTTTCAAAGCGATTGGCCCCCATCCCTGACGCCGCGCGCCAAAGCCGTTTGGAAAACGGCTTCCCAAGCGCTTTTCAAATCGCTTGGGCGCCCCCCACCTTAGCCGGGCAGCTTGGTCTTGCGCAGGTAGGGCAGCACCGCGTCGAACGCGCCAAATTTCGCCGTCGCATCCGCGTCGCTGACGCTTGGCGGGATGATCACGTCCTGCCCCACAGCCCAGTCGGCCGGTGTCGCCACGCCATGCCCCGCCGTGGTCTGAAGCGCGTCGAGCGCGCGCAGCACCTCGCCGAAATTGCGCCCCACCGTCATCGGGTAGGTCATCATCAGCTTGACCTGCTTGTCCGGCCCGATGATGAAGACCGACCGCACGGTCGCACTGTCGGCAGGCGTGCGCCCGTCCGGCAGATAGGCCTCGGCAGGCAGCATGTCGAAGGCTTTGGACAGTTCCAGCCCCTCATCCGCGACGATCGGGAACCCGGGGGCGGCCCCGCCAACCTTTTCGATATCGGCCTTCCATTTGACGTGATCTTCGACCCCGTCGACCGACACGCCCAGCACCTTGGTGCCGCGTTTTTCCCATTCATCCGCGAGCCGCGCCACCGCGCCGAATTCGGTGGTGCAGACCGGGGTGAAATCCTTGGGATGGGAAAACAGGATGGCCCAGCCATCGCCCACCCAGTCATGCAGAGAAATCTCTCCCAGATCGGTGGTCACGGTCAGATCGGGGATCGTGTCATTGATACGCAGGCTCATGTCAGCCTCCTTCTTGATGTGGTGGTTCGGTGCGCATAGGTCATTTGATCAAATCACCTCAGGCAGTCGATTTCCCGCCTTGCGGGTCACTCGGCACGCTGACAGAGTATCGCCAGATTCACGGAGGTCAATCAGATGATCGAGAAACGACAGTTCTACATCAACGGCGCATGGGCCAATCCCATCGCGGGGCAGGACCATCACGTCATCGACCCCTCGACGGAAGAGCCCTGCGCGGTGATCTCGCTTGGCGGGCAGGCCGATACCGATGCCGCCGTCGCGAGCGCCCGCGCCGCCCTGCCGGGCTGGATGGCCACGCCCGTGGCCGAGCGTATCGCCCATGTCGAGAAGATCCTCGAAGTCTACAAGTCCCGGGGCGAGGACTTGGCGCAGGCGATCAGCGTCGAGATGGGCGCGCCCATCGACATGGCGCGTCAGCAGCAGGTGGGTGCCGGCGTCTGGCACATCACCAACTTCCTCAAGGCCGCGCGCGAGTTCGAGTTCGACGCGCCCCTTGGCGATCACACCCCCAATGACCGCATCCTCCACGAGGCCGTCGGCGTTGTCGGCATGATCACGCCGTGGAACTGGCCGATGAACCAGGTCACGCTCAAGGTCATCGCCGGGCTGGTGGCGGGCTGCACCATGGTGCTGAAACCCTCCGAGGAATCGCCGCTCAACGCCGTGGTCTTTGCCGAGATCATCCATGAGGCCGGTCTGCCCAAGGGCGTTTTCAACCTGGTCAACGGCGATGGTGCGGGCGTCGGTAGCCAGCTTTCGGCGCATGAAGATATCGACATGATAAGCTTCACCGGCTCCGCGCGGGCGGGCAAGCTCATCGCCAAATCCGCCGCCGACACGCTCAAGCGGGTCAGCCTTGAATTGGGCGGCAAGGGCGCAAACCTGATCTTTGCCGATGCCGACGACAAGGCCGTCAAGCGCGGCGTCATCCACTGCATGAACAATACCGGCCAGTCCTGCAACGCCCCCACCCGGATGCTGGTGCAGCGCGAGAAATACGACAGCGCCGTGGAAGAGGCCGCCGAGGTCGCAGCCTCGCTCGCCGTGGGCCCCGCCAGCGAGGAAGGCCGCCATATCGGCCCGGTGGTCAACGAGGTGCAGTTCAACAAGATCCAGGACCTGATCCAGAAAGGCATCGACGAGGGCGCGCGCCTTGTCGCCGGTGGCACCGGGCGGCCCGAGGGGTTCAACAAGGGCTTTTACGTGCGCCCCACGGTCTTTGCCGATGTCACCAACGACATGACCATCGCCCGCGAGGAAATCTTCGGCCCCGTGTTGTCGATCATTCCGTTCGACACCGAGGAAGACGGTCTGCGGATCGCCAATGACACGCCTTACGGGCTGACCAACTATGTCCAGACCGGTGACGCGGCGCGCGCCAATCGCCTTGCACGCGGCCTGCGTTCCGGCATGGTCGAGATGAACGGCCAGTCGCGCGGCGCGGGTTCGCCCTTTGGCGGCATGAAGCAGTCGGGCTATGGCCGCGAAGGCGGCGTCTGGGGCATCGAGGATTTCCTCGAGGTCAAGGCGGTCTCGGGCTGGACCCCGGACGCCTGAGCCGGTGGCGGGGCGCGCGTTTGTCTTGCATCTGACGCGCGCCACGGCGCGCCGTGACAATGCGCGCGCGGTGTTGGCGGGCTGCGGGATGGACGGCGAAATCTGGCCTGCTGTCGACGGGCGCGCGCTATCCTCGACCGATCTCGCCGCCTGCGTGGGCGCGCAGCTTTTCGCGCCCGCCTATCCGTTCGGCCTTGAGGCGGGCGAGATCGGCTGTTTCCTCAGTCACCGCCAGATCTGGGCCGAGATCGTCCGCCGCGACCTCGATGTCGGCCTGATCCTTGAAGATGACGTCGCCATCACGCCGGACCCTTACGAGCGCGCACTGCATCTTGCCCATTCCAGTATCGACACACTCGGGCTGATCCAGTTTCAGACCCGGCCCAACGCGGGGCCTGCCACACTGGTCGATACCGTAGGGCCGAGCATGCTCAGCGTACCGCAAAAGGCCGGGCTGCGCACCACCGCGCAGATGGTCAGCTGGGAGGCCGCCGATCACCTGCTGCGTCTGACCGAGAGCTTCGACCGTCCCGTGGATACCTTCGTGCAGAGCCATTGGCATACCGGGTTGCGTCCGGCGGCACTCCATCCCTCGGGGATCAACGATATCGCCGACACGCTCGACGGCTCGACCATTCACGGCGACACGTGCGGTGTGCTGGAGAAACTCCACCGCGAATGGGCGCGCTTTCGCTATCGCCGGGGCGTCTCACGCGCGTCGCGCACCAGCGCCGCGCCGGTGCAGGGCGGGCTCGCGTGATTTACGCACGGCTTTTCGGGGGCTTGGGCAACCAGCTCTTTCAATACGCCGCCGGGCGTGCGCTTGCCGATCATCTGAGTTGCGATCTGGCACTCGACCGGCGGTCTCTGGACGACGGGCAGAGCGACGCCTTGCGCCATTTCGCCGATGCGCGCTACGTCCTGCCCGATCGCCTGCCACCTGCCAAATCCGATAGTCTGCTGCGCTATGCGCTTTGGCGGGCCTTTGGACGCCATCCGCGTTTTCACCGCGAGAAAATCCTTGGTTTCGATCCGGATTCCTTCGAATTGCCCGGTGACACCTACCTGCACGGCTACTGGCAATCCGAGCGCTATTTCGCCGGTATCGCTGACCGGTTGCGCGCCGACCTGACCTTCACCAGCCCGCTTGACCCCGACAATGCGGCGATGGCCGCGCGCATCGACGCCGCGCCCTGCCCCGTCTCGCTGCATGTGCGGCGCGGCGATTACCTGGCCTCGAGCAGCTATGCCCCCTGCCCGCCCGAGTACTACCGTCAGGCCGTCGCCGAGCTCCGTGCGGCGCTGCACGCGCCGCTCACCTGTTTCATCTTCTCCGACGATCCCGGCTGGGCGCGCGACGCTCTCGATCTCGGGGTGGATCAGGTGGTGGTCGACCTTAATACCCCAGCGCGCGGGGCGTTCGACCTGCACCTGATGTCGCGCTGCACCCATCACGTGATCGCCAATTCGACCTTCTCCTGGTGGGGCGCATGGCTCAACCCCCATCCGGGCAAGCATGTCATCGCGCCGAGAAACTGGTTCGGTACGCCGAAGCTCTCGAATCCCGACCTTGTGCCCGAGGGCTGGCGTCGGCTCTGATGTCGCGACTTTTGCCTGTCTTGAAACCCCTCTAAACCTGAGCCGTGAGCGACCCTCGGCCCCTCAGCCGCGTGCGGTTCCTCCCCGAGACGGTCCACAAGCGCGATATCTTCTCCGAGACGCTCTTGGGGCATCTTGCCGGCCGTGCCGACCTGCCGGTGGTGCGGCGCAAACTCGATGGCATGCCGCGCTATGCCCGGCCCATTGCAGGATGGCTCGCCCGCCGCGAGGCGCGCGGTGCGGGGGATCGCGGGCCGCCCGGCGCTGATCCGCGCGGGTGTGCCCCATAACGACAGTGCCAAACCGCAAAACTGGCTGTGCACCCCTGATGGACGCGCGGCGATGATAGACTTTCAACTGACCTCGACGCATCGACGGCGGGGCGCACCCTTCCACCTGAAGGCGTGCGAGGACCTGCGCCATTTGCTGAAACAGAAACCGCCAGAACTAGCGACACTCAGGGTTTTTGAAAGTAAATCTATCCAAAACCATTAGAATTAATTCCTTTTGGTTAGCTGGGCTGATAATTATACTCAAGTCCATAGCCATCCAATCGCCCCGGGGGAACCTGTGACCACCACGCCCGACACCTTGCGCGTCACCGTGCAGCGCGGCACCGCTTCGGCGCTGCGCCGGGAAACCTTCGACGTGCCAGCCTATGAAAATCAGACCGTGCTTGATGTGGTCACCTGGATTCAGCAGATGGCCGACCCGACGCTCAGCTACCGCTTTGCCTGCCGTGTCGGCATGTGCGGCTCCTGCGCGATGATGGTCAATGGCGTGCCGCGCTGGACCTGCCGCACCCATGTAAAGAAGGTCGCCGCCGACGGTGAACTTGACATAGCACCGCTGCGCAACCTGCCGGTGATCAAGGATCTCGCCGCCGACATGGACCCGTTTTTCGACAAATGGGTCGCGGCTGAGGCGCGGCATCATCCCTCCGCCGGGCGCGCCGACGGGTTCGACCCTGTCACCCCACAGGAACCCGCCCGCGCCGAGGCCGATCTCGGCATCGAATGCATCAATTGCGGCATCTGCTATGCGGCCTGCGATACGGTGGCGGGCAATCCCGACTATCTCGGCCCCGCCGCGCTGCAACGGGCCTGGACCCTGCTCAATGACAGCCGCGACGCGGACCGCGACGGCATTTTGACGGCGGTTTCGGGTAAGGGCGGCTGCCACAACTGCCACTCGATGGGCAGTTGTGCGCAATATTGTCCCAATGAACTTAACCCGATGCGTGCGATTGCGGGGCTCAAGCGCGAGACGGTTCGCGCCGCGTGGGGGCGCAAGCGCGATGCTTGACCTAAAGCTCTACATGGCGCAACGGCTGAGCGCATTGGTCATGGTGCCCCTCGTTCTGGGCCATATCGCGGTGATGATTTACGCCATTCAGGGCGGGCTGAGCACGGTCGAAATCCTTGGCCGCACCCAAGGTAGCCTCTTGTGGTTCCTGTTCTACGGCAGCTTCGTGATCGCCGTCTCGGTTCATGCCGCCATCGGGTTGCGCGTCATCGCGCATGAGTGGGGCGGTCTTCGGGGGCGGGTTCTGGACTGGCTGATGTGGGGCATCGGCGCGTGTCTGTTTTACGTCGGTATTCAGGCGGTATTCGCGGTATCTCTGCCATGAAGACACCACCCCGCTCTCACCCCCTCTGGCTCGCCTTCCTGTTGCACCGTCTCTCGGGTCTGGCGCTGGCGCTGTTCCTGCCGGTGCATCTGTGGCTCTTGTCGCAGGCTGTCACGTCACCCGCCACGCTCGACGGCTTTCTCGCCTTCGCCGACCACCCGCTGGCGAAGCTGGCCGAATTCGGCCTCGTCTTTCTGCTCGCCGTTCACATGGCGGGCGGATTGCGCCTGCTGGCGTTAGAGTTCCTGCCGTGGTCCAACCGGCACAAGACCTATGCCGCCGCCGCCATCGGCGCGGCGTTGTTCCTGTCCGGCACATTCTTCCTGAGGGCGATCTGATGGTGCATATCGACCGGCATGATACCGATATCCTGATCATCGGCACCGGGGGCGCGGGCCTTTTCGCGGCCCTTCACGCGCAGCAATCGGCCCCCGAGGGCACGCGCATCACCATCGCCGTCAAGGGCCTCATTGGCAAAAGCGGCTGCACCCGGATGGTGCAGGGCGGCTATAACGTAGCACTCGGTGGTGGCGACACGGTCGAGCGGCATTTTATGGACACGATCCAGGGCGGCAAATGGCTGCCCAACCAGGACATGGCGTGGAAGCTGTGTGAACAGGCGGTGGTCCGCATCCACGAGCTGGAAAACGAGATCGGTTGCTATTTCGACCGCAACCCCGACGGCACCCTGCATCAAAAGGCATTCGCCGGGCAAACCGCCGACCGCACGGTGCACAAGGGCGACCTGACCGGCATCGAGATCATCAGCCGGTTGATGGAGCAGGTTCTCGCGCGGCCCGTGGACAAGCTACAGGAACACCGCGCGATTGGCCTGATCCCGACGCGGGACGGCCATGCGCTGGCTGGGGTTCTGTTCATCGACATGCGCACCGGAGGCTTTCGTCTTGTCCGGGCCAAGACGGTGCTGATGGCCACCGGCGGCGGCCCGACCATGTACAAATACAACACCCCCTCGGGCGACAAGACGATGGACGGACTGGCCATGGCGCTGCGCGCGGGGCTGGAACTCCGCGATATGGAAATGGTGCAGTTTCACCCTACCGGCCTCTTGGCGGGCGATCACACGCGGATGACCGGCACGGTCCTGGAGGAGGGCTTGCGCGGGGCGGGCGGGCAGCTCCTCAACGGGGCCGAAAACCGCTTCATGTTCGACTATGACCCCAAGGGCGAGCGCGCCACCCGTGACGTGGTCAGCCGCGCGATCTATGCCGAGATGCGCAAGAACAATACGTCTGCGAATGGTGGCGTATTCATCTCCATGTCGCATCTTGGCCCCGACCATGTGCGCGCCAAGTTCCCCGGCATGGTCAAGCGTTGCGCCGATAGCGGGTTCGATCTGGCGGGTGGTCTGGTCGAGGTGGTGCCGACCGCGCATTACTTCATGGGCGGCGTGGTCGTCGATGCCGACACCCGTACCGCGATGGAGGGGCTCTATGTCGCCGGCGAGGACGCAGGCGGCGCGCACGGCTCCAACCGCCTGGGCGGCAATGGCGTGGCCAATTCGACCGTCTATGGCGGCGTGGCGGGTGATGTGATGGGCGCGGATATCCGCCAAATGGGCGCGCTGCGCGATCCCTGCCCCGAGGCGTTGCAGGCCGAGGTCGACCGTGCCCTGCACCCCCTCAGCCGCAAGCCCGGCCTCGTGCAACCGATGCGCCACGCCCTGCAAGAGGCGATGTGGGAGGATGTGGGCGTTATGCGCAATGCCACGGGCATGGAACGCGGGCTGACCCGTGTTGGCGAGATTTCCAAGGAGTTGATGGAGGTCGGCGTTGCGGGCGATGATCTGGCCTTCAACCTCACCTGGCATGACTGGCTGAATCTGCGCTCGCTTTGTGATATATCTGAGGCGATCACGCTGGCGGCCCTTGCCCGCGAAAATTCGCGTGGGGCCCATTACCGCGAGGATTTCCCCGAAACGGGCGATCTCGATGCGTCCTATTTCACCGTGGTCACGCAGACGGGCGACGCGCCCGAGGTGCGCCGCCACCCGGTTCAATTCACCAAGGTGCGTCCGGGCGAGACGATCCTGCCCGAGGACGCACCCGAAACACTGGTGGCAGCACAATGATACCCATCGACCTGATCGAACGCACCGCCGGGACGCTGATGGACAAGGCGGCGATCGAGATCCCCGACGATTACCTCACAGGGCTGCAACACGCGGCCGAGACCGAGGACGGCGATCTATCGTCCTTCGTGCTTCAGGCGATGCTGGAGAATTACAAGGCCGCCAAGGAGGACCGCCGCGCGATGTGCGGCGATACGGGCTGTCCGCGCTGGTACGTCAAGATGGGCAACGAGACGCAGATCGAGGGTGGGCCGGTGGCGCTTGAGGCCGCCCTCCGCCGGGCCACGGCGCAGGCGACCGATGGCGTGCCGCTGCGACCCAACCGGGTGCACCCGCTCTGGCGCACCGATCACAATAACAATGTCGGCATCGGCGCGCCCGAGATCGAATACGGGTATGAGCCGGGGGGCGAGTGGATCGACCTCATCACCGTGCACAAGGGCGGGCTTTTCGGCACCGATTACCGGATGCTGTTCCCCTCCGACGGGATCGAGGGGATCAAGCGGTTCTATCTCGACAGCCTTGTTGCCTTCGGCAAGCGCGGGTTGGCCTGTCAGCCGGCGATCATCGGGATTGGCCTCGGCGGCTCCAAGGATACCTGCATGCTGCTGGGCAAGCGCGCCGCCTGCCTGCGCGTGGTGGGCAGCGAAAACCCCGACCCCAAGATCGCCGCACTGGAGCGCGAGTTCAAGGATCTGGGCAACTCCATCGGCATGGGCGCGATGGGGTTTGTCGGCAAGAATATGGTCATCGATTGCAATATCGAGGTCGGCTATTGCCACACCGGGGGCATGCAGATGTCGGTGCATGCCTTTTGCCTGTCGTCGCGCCGGGCCGTGGCGCGGGTCTATGCGGACGGCCGGGTGGAGTATCGCACCGATCCCGACTGGTTTACCCCGTATCAGCGGCGCGAGACGATTGAATGGCCGGGCACCGCACAGGAGGCCGCCGAATGACCAAACCTCGTGAAATCCGGCTGAGCACGACGCCCACGCCCGAGGCATTGGCCGAGTTGCGCCTCGGCGATATCGTCTATCTCGACGGTCTGCTCTACACCGCGCGCGAGGGGGTTTATAAACGCGCGCTGGAAGAGCAGGCGAATATCCCGATGGAACTGCCAAGCGAGAGTGCGGCGAATTTCCATTGCTCGCCTGCCGCGGCGATTCGTTCTGACGGAAGCTTTGACATGGGGGCGGTGACGGCGACGGCGTCGTTCCGTTTCGCCAAATGGCTGCCGGAATGGATGGAAAAGACCGGCGCACGGCTGATCATCGGCAAGGGGGGGATGTCCTCCAGGGACTACAAGGAATACTTCGTGCCCAACGGCGCGATTTACCTCTCGACCGTGGGCTACGGCACCGGTGCCTTGCTCGGGCGCGGGATCGAAAAGGTCGAGGCCGTGCATTGGCGCGACGAACTGGGCCTCGCGCAGGCAATGTGGGTTATCCGCTGCAACAAGATGGGGCCGTTCATCGCGGCCTCTGACCTTGACGGCAATTGCCTCTTCGAGCGCGAGAACGCCAAGATCGCGCAGAACCTCGAGCGCGTCTACCAAGGCACACGGCCCGCCACCCTCAAACGCTATGGCGAGACCGATGACCGCTCGGACGAGGTGATCGGCTAAAGCGATTTCAGAGAAATTTGATAGACTTTTTCGGTTCGAAATCGCGCAAGAATCTCTAGCGCCAGGCCAATCGCTCAGCCGCCGCAAATCCCCTGCAATCGCAGCCAGTCGCCATCGCTCAGCAGCGGGGGCGGCGGCTCTGCGCCGCGTGCGAAGGGATCGGCCTCGATCAGGCCCAGAACCGTCTCGCCGGTGATGTCGCGGGCATAGGCATAGGGTTTGGCGCGCACCTGCCAATGGGCGAAACCCTCGAGCATCGCCGCCTCCGGCGGGGCCTCGGGCGGGAATTTCAACAGCCGCTCGGCATGAGCGCGCAGGGTTTCCTCGGTCAATTGACCGGTCGCCAGCAGCCGCAGGCTCGCCATCGGCCCGGCATCGGCCAGAAGCCGGTCGAGCGGGTCGCGGGCCTCGGCACGCAGATAGGCGGCAATGATATGGCCCGCGACCACGTCGGGCTCGTCATGATCCTCGACCAGATCGGCATTGATCATCACCGTGCCGCCGGGCAGGCGCAGGGTCTCTGCCACCCCGTTCCGGACGACCATGAACCGCGTACCCCCTTGGCGCGGCGGCAGGCGACGCGCGAGGGCAGCAAGCGCGGCGTTGCTGCCGGGGGCACGGCAGGCGGGTCCGGTCGCGCGCTGCAAATGCGTGACGAGCGTCTGCCCGATCTCGGCCCGTTTGACCGCCGGCACCACCCGCAGCGCATGATCCCGCGCGGCACCCGGCAGCCAGAGAAGCGCCAGCAGGATCACCGCCGCCACGCTGGCCAGCACGCCATAGAGCCGTAGCCGTCCGGGGCGCGGTCGTTGCCGGGCAATCGCATTGCGCAGGGTTTCGATGGCGGCGATCATGTCGGTCTCGTCCTCGGGCAGTTCCAGCGTCTCGCCGGGGTCGCCGTCGGGGTGATAGATCGCCGGTCTCTGCCCCGGATTGGCCCGCGCAATGGCGGCGATCGACCAATGCGCCTGCACCCGCTCGCGCATATCCGTCATGGTCAGCGTCGCCTCGCCGACCGAAACGATCACATCGATGCGCTGCGCCTCCGCGTCGGCGCGCCACAGGCCCGCCGCTTCGAGCCGCTGGTATTTGCTGAGTGCCGTTTTCGCCATATGTGGGGCTGCCCTGCCTCGTTAAGTCAGGTGATAGCACGGTTGCGCACAGAGCGGCAATCGCTCGACGCGACCCGCCCGAGAGATTACAACGGCGTCAAATGCCGCACGTGAGGACCGACATGAAAATCGCCACCGCCGCCTATCCGCTGGATGCCCTGACACGCTGGGCCGATTATGCCGCCAAAATCACCGACTGGGTGGCCGACGCAGCCGATCAGGGGGCCGATCTTGCGGTCTTTCCCGAATACGGCGCGATGGAACTGGCGATGCTCGACGGGCCCGAGGCGGCGGGCGATCTGGAACGCTCGCTGCATGCGGTCTCGAACCGGATCGCGGATGTAGACGATCTGCACAGCACTCTGGCGGCCAGGCATGGGCTACACATCGTCGCGGCCTCGGCCCCGGTGTTCGACCCCGATCTCGGGCCGCGCCCGGTCAACCGCGCGCGGCTGTTCACCCCCTCAGGGAGTTGCGGCGTACAGGACAAGCAGATCATGACCCGGTTCGAGCGTGAAGAGTGGAACGTGGTGCCGGGCGGGCCGCTGCGCCTGTTTGACACGGGCCTCGGCAAGATCGGCATCCTGATCTGCTACGACAGCGAATTCCCCCTGCTGGGCCGCGCCCTGCAGGACGCGGATATGCTCGTCGTGCCCTCCTGCACCGAGGCGCTGACCGGCTATTGGCGGGTGCGCATCGGCGCGATGGCCCGCGCGCTTGAAATGCAATGCGTCACCGTCATGTCCTCGACCGTGGGCGATGCGGGATGGTCGCCGGCGGTGGATGAAAATACCGGCATGGGCGGCGTGTTCGGCCCGCCCGACAGGGGCTTTCCGCCGACCGGCGTGATCGCCGAGGGCAGGCTCAACCACCCTGGCTGGACGCTGGCCGAAGTGGACCTCGGCCGCGTCGCGCATGTCCGCGACGACGGCGTCGTGCTCAACCGCCGCCACTGGGCCGAACAGGCGGGCCGCGACATGCAGGTCACATCTGTGCCGCTCGGGTGAATATGCCCTTGAAAAAAACGTCAAACGGGCGCATTTACTAGCGCGTTCCGCGAAACCGGCGGGACGGAAAAGCAAGGAGAGACCATGGCCAAGGAAGACACGCTCGAATTCCCCGGTGTCGTCAAGGAACTCCTGCCGAATGCGACATTCAGGGTCGAGCTTGAGAACGGCCATGAGATCATCGCACATACGGCAGGCAAGATGCGCAAGAACCGCATCCGCGTTCTGGCAGGCGACAAAGTGCAGGTGGAAATGACCCCCTATGATCTGACCAAGGGTCGGATCAACTACCGCTTCAAGTAAGCTTGGCGCGCAGCCCGGAGTATGTTCACGCCTTTCGGGCAGCCTCCAAAGAGGCGGTCTCGTATGTGCATGAATTGGCTAATGAAATGAGCGATCCGCAGGCAAGGGCGGCACTCAACTCTGCTGCGTTTGGCTTGGGCGTTCACCTGCGCGGGCGCGCGAATGCGATAGAAGACAAGGCAACGCCGGAATGAAATTGATCCTCGGATCGGGCAGCCCGCGCCGCCGGGATCTGTTGGCGCAGATCGGCGTCGTGGCGGATGACATCCGCCCGCCCGAGATCGACGAAACCCCCGCCAAAGGCGAGCTGCCACGCCCCTACTGCACCCGCATGGCGCGGGAAAAGGCGGGGGCGGTCACGGCGAGTGACGACGATATCGTCTTGGCGGCCGATACCACCGTGGCCCTTGGCCGCCGGATTCTCGGCAAGCCCGAGTCGGCGGCGGAGGCCGCACAGTTCCTGCTCGCGCTCTCGGGGCGCCGTCACCGGGTGATCACTGCCGTCGCCGTGCGCCGTGGCGCGCAGATCTGGGAGCGCGACGTGGTGACCGCCGTGCGGATGAAGCGCCTGTCGGATGAGGACCTCAACGCCTATCTCGCCTCGGGTGACTGGCAGGGCAAGGCGGGGGGATATGGCATTCAGGGCCCCGCCGGGGCGCTGATCCCGTGGATCTCGGGCTCGTTCACCGCCGTCGTCGGCCTGCCCCTGGCCGAGACCGCCGGGCTTTTGCAGACGGCAGGCTATCCCCTCTGGAAGGACGCCCAATGACCGGCCGCACCATCGCCCTCGATCATATCAATGGGGCCGCAGCCGCCGCCCTCACGGTCGATGGCAGGCTTGACGATCTGCTGATCGATTCGGATCAGCCCCGCCCCGGTGCCATCTACCGCGCCATCGCCGACCGGCCCGTGAAGGGACAAGGCGGCATGTTCCTGCGCACCCCCGATGGCTCGGCGTTCTTGCGGCAGGTCAAGGGCCTCGCCCCCGGTCAGCCGCTGCTGGTGCAGGTCACCGGCTATGCGGAACCGGGCAAGGCGCTACCCGTGACGGTAAAACTGCTATTCAAGAGCCGCTATGCCATCGTCACGCCGGACGCCCCGGGGCTGAACGTGTCACGCGCGATCAAGGACGACGATCTGCGCGACATGCTGTTGCAGATCGCCCATGCGGAAATGGGCGAAGGCGACATGGGCCTGATCCTGCGCTCGGCCTGCGCCGAGGGGGATGCAGACGAGATTGCCGCGGACATTCGCACGATGCAGGATCTGGCCCGCGCGGTTCTGGACGATGCCGTCGGGCGCGAGCCTGAAAAGCTGACCGAGGGCGATGGCCCGCATGCCCTCGCCTGGCGGGACTGGGCAGAGCCCTCGCAGGTGATCACCGATCCGGGGTGCTTCGCCACACTCGGGGTGCTTGATCAGATCGACGGGCTCAGCAACGCGCAAGTGCCGCTGCCCGGTGGTGCCTCGTATTACGTGGAACCAACCCGTGCGCTTGTCGCGGTGGATGTGAATACCGGCGGCGATGCCAGCCCGGCTGCGGGGCTCAAGGCCAATCTCGCCATGGCCCGCGACCTGCCCCGGCAATTGCGCCTGCGGGGCTTGGGCGGGCAGATCACGCTCGACCTCGCACCGATGCCCAAGAAAGACCGCCGCACATTCGAGACCACCTTGCGCGCAGCTTTCCGCAAGGATGCGACCGAAACCGCCCTTGCGGGATGGACCCCGCTGGGCCATTTTGAACTGCAACGCAAACGCGACCGGCTGCCGCTGACTGACATGCTGAAATGACCTGCCCGATCTGCAAGAAACCCACCGACACAAGCTATCGCCCGTTCTGCTCCAAGCGCTGCGCCGATGTCGATCTCGGGAGGTGGTTCAGCGGCGATTACGCGGTGCCCTCCACCGATCCCGAGGATGTCGAGACGGCCCTGGACGCCGCAGACCAAGAGCCGCAGAAACCCCATTGATTTTTTGCGCATACCCTCTGGACACCCCGCCCCGCCTCGCCTAAGACACGCTCACCCGAAGGCCCCGCCTTCTCCCGTGCCCGGGTAGCTCAGGGGTAGAGCAGTGGATTGAAAATCCTCGTGTCGGTGGTTCGATTCCGCCCCCGGGCACCATTATCTTTTCTCGAAAAACAGACAGAGCCTTAAAAATAAGGGGTTTGGTGAAAGTTGTGGGTCAAGAGGGCGGGTTTTGCTACACATTTTGCCCCACAGATTGCTCCACATCAGTATCGCACTGCAGGCTGCAGTCCTCCAATACGCCGACGGGTCATTCAGGAGCGCGCGGGCCGCATGACGGCCCAGCAGGTCGAGAGGGTGTATATCGCGATCGTCTTCCGCGGCCTCATCTGATGCCGCAATAGCGGCGAAATCCATAACCATGGGTCCCATTTTGCTGATCTCCTCTTCTCAACTGAATTGGAGATACGCCCCGGAAATGACCCAACCAAACGCCCGCCAAATTTTCTTCAATGAGTTTCGAGAGCTGCGCGGGGACCTATATTCTTTCCAGGCAGGGCTCTTTGGAGCGCCGAGTTGATGCTGCGGGATATTAGGCTGGTCAGAAGGATAGCCGCCACGACCTCCTGCCAAAACACCACCTCAAGCGTTGGGGTCGTTCGCCGTCCGGGCGTTCATTTGACTGCGAAGAGGGGCTGGAAACGGTCGGCCGGGTTCGCTCCGGTCCGTATCGAACCCGAAGATGCCCCAGGGTCGCTAAACATAGAGCCGGGAATTGACCCGGTGGGTCTGCGACGCGCATTGGGATGGGGCCGCCGGGAAACCATTGCCGCCCTACAACACCGGCCCGCCCCTTGACTTCACACGCACCGGCTTCCGGCGGCGGTCCTCGCGGTCGCGCTCACCGGTCGAGAGATGCTCGCCAATCCGAATAGCGCTCTCTGTGTATTCACTCACGCCCGTGTCATGCAGCTCCTTTGCTTGTTCGCGAAGCACCGACGGCACCGCGTGAGCGCGGGCGAGACGCTCATGCGCAGAGAGCTTGGGGCTACCGAAATTCTGCCGGATCTCTTCCTGGGCGCGGTCGCTCATCCCGCCGATGTTCCGCGCCGGATGATCGAGCGAAACCCCGCTCACCGCTTCATATGCTTGCCGGAATTGTGCGGCTTTCTGAGTCTCTTTTTCAACTCGCTCAGGATCCGGCGCACCCTCGAGGCCCATCTCCCGGGCTTGAGCTGCGCGCGATCCGATCTGCCCGATCAGGACGCCCGGCCAGACGGCCTCTTTCTCCCGGCTATTCAGCCCACGCTCCCGTGCGAGGTCGCTCAGCACGTTTCGCGCATTGTTGTAGATCGCGCCGCCGAACACGCTACGGAAGGTAGCTCCGGGCCTGCGTGCCAGTTCAGCAATTTCGCGATCTTCGCGGTCTTCCGCAAACTCTGCATCGAGATATTCTTCTGTCATGATCTTCTCTCCGAAGTTGTCCGCCGGGGTCGGGCGGCGGAGAGGGTGTGTGTTCATGCGGCGACTTCTGCACAACGGCGCGCGAAGGCAGCCTTGCCGAGCGGGGCGAGCCGATCAGCTTCACGCTCCCAGTCTGTGCGGGACTTGTCGCTGCGCGCGGAAAGTGCCTTGCGCGACGCAAAATTGGCCGCCGCAATCATGGCGCGGTCGGGCGAGTTGCCGTCTATTTTGCGGATTTGTGCGAGTGTCTTCATGATATTTCTCCAGTGCGTGGGCATCGGTAGCCCTGGTGTGTGTGTTCCGATACCCAGCAAATAGAGACATGGCGGGCGATCCAAAACGCGCGGGGCACATTTTTCGAGAATTGTCATTCGCCGCGGCCAGAGGTAAAAATCCGGTATGAAAAATGCGGACATGCCGGACACGATCACGACGCCGGCAGGAGAGACTTATTGGAAGATGGGATGGACCGGTCGCGCCCTGGGCCCGGCAGCGGTGCACGGCATCGTGCCCGGCGAGATGACGCACGAATACTGGATCCAGCCCTGGGACGACAGCAAGCGCCTTCATGCCGCCGATCCGAACCGATGGTTTCTCGACTGATGTTTCAGAACCTCACGAATAAAGGCTTCGATGTGGTTATCCGCAACCATGCGGGCGCAATCTTTTCTGTGGATTTTCCCGCCCAGGCTCAAGAACTCGAAGACGTTCTACTCCAGATGACGATCCCGGCGGCGGATCTGGTAGGCTCTGGTGGAGGCGAGGCGAAGTCGACGCAGTGGCTGCGAAATGAGCTCTATAAGAAAGGCTGGCCCAAGCACAATTTCGAGTTCAAATCGTTCCTGGATGGGAATGAACAGCTCTCAATGAGCCACGAGATCGACCATGTGCGACGGGCAGACGCCGGAACGATCGCGTGCGAAATCGAATGGAACAACAAAGACCCATTCTTCGATCGTGACCTGGAGAATTTCCAGCGCCTGCACGCCCAGACCGCGATCTCGATGGGTGTCATAATCACACGCGGGAAGTCTCTCCAAGACAACATGCGGACAATCATTCAGGACTGTCTGACCAAACACAATGTAGTCGATGAGGGAGACCTTATGCATCACTTTGATATGAAGGACCGAACGGCTCGCCAGCGAGATGCGGTCAAGAGAATGACAGACAGGCAGATCCCGTTCGCGGATGCGTTCGCAAAGCAGTTCACGAGCGACAAGTTTGGCACCGCGACAACGCACTGGTCGAAGCTGAAAGAGCGCATCGATCGAGGCGTTGGAAACCCGTGCCCTATGCTCTTGATCGGGATGCCGGCTTCGATTGTGATACCGTGATTATTCCGCGGCCGTGACCGAGCTGTTGTATGGGTATGTTTTCCAGGTCGGCTTGTAATCGTCCTGAGCCTGGTTGCCCCACACAGTCCAGCCGTCGCGCACGCCTCGCCCGAACAGTTCCAGGAACGGCCCCCATGAGCAGGACTCGATGATCTCGTATTGCTCATCGGGCTTCCGGCTGTGTTCACGCTTGCGAGTCTTTAGGAGATCGCCATCCGGCTCCGGCGCCTGGATTACATTGACTTGGCGCCTGCCTGGCTGGAGCGTCCGGGCGCTCTTGCCGCGGGTCCCGAACAAGAGCATCTCGGTTACGTTCCGAAAATAGAAGCCGACCCCGCGCCCATCCGGACCGCCGTCTTTTCGGACCTTCTCCCAGATGATGTGCGATTTGTAGTTGAAGCCCCATGCCTGGAGAACTCGAAGGCCATCAGGCAAAAGAGCATTCGGCACCCAGAGATAGCAGTGAGCCGTGTCTGCCAAGTGGTCAGCCACGGGCAGATCACAGATCTCGTCAAGCGTCATCGTGGGATATCGGGCGAGTCGCTTGTGTTCCGGTGCGATTTTTCCGGTGCGGTTCGTGAAACGCCACGGCGGGTCCGCCATGACGCAGCCGAATTTCTCCCCGTTCAGGAAGTTACGCAGATCCTGATTGGCCTCTGGCAGTGTCATGGAGTCGCCCTCTCTGGTGTTTTCCATCATCAGTAGCGCAATATATTGAGCCGAGCAACGTTGATATAACGTAAAAGCCCCGGCATTTCTGCCGGAGCCATTCCGCACCGCAGGACACGCACCTACCTGCCTGCCGACTGAAAGGTCGGCAGGCTTTTGTTATTTATATACAATCTCGTCTGATTATTCTGCCAAGACGGACGCTGTAGCAGGAAGTTCGAACTTCCCGCTTGAACGCTCAGGCGACGAGCCTCACTTGGGGGTTTCGTGTCTTTCTGGATTGGCCAATGTTCACA
>NZ_BDIY01000005.1 GCF_002072155.1 Roseovarius sp. A-2
CAACATCCACGTGGGCGGCGGCAAGACCCGTGAGGAATTTGTCAGGTTCCGCACCGAACGCGATGCGCAATTGGCCATGCCTCGGCTGATCCTGCCCTCGCTTCAGGTGAACATGCGCGCAGGCGAGGTGCCGACGGACCGCGACGGAAACCCGATGCTGAAAGTGCCGATCAACCGGCTCTGAGCGCGCTTTCCTGCTGATTTCCGGCTTGGAATAGGCTAGGAACGGGGCGTGCCACAGCGACCCGGAGAGCCGATGGACCCCGCCTATCTGACCACCAAGGAAGTTGCCGACCTGCTCCGCGTGCGCGAGCGCAAGGTTTATGACATGGTGGCGACAGGCGAGATTCCGCATCGCAAGATTACCGGCAAGCTGCTCTTTCCCCAAGGCGAACTCACCGCATGGATCGAAGGCGAGGGCGCATTGCACCCCGCCACGCGCCCGGACCTCGTCACCGGCTCGCACGATCCGCTGCTCGACTGGGCGCTGCGTGAAAGCGGAGCTGGGCTCGCAACCCTGTGGAACGGAAGCTGTGACGGGCTGCTCGGGTTCGCTGAGGGGCGCGCGGGTCTTGCCGGGCTGCACATCCCCGACGCCGACGGCTGGAACATTGCTGCGCTTGAGGCTGCGGGCCTGCGCGACGCGGTGCTGATCGGCTGGGCGGCGCGGATGCGCGGCCTGATCCTGACGCCGTCGGTGGCGGATATGGTGCGTGGGGTCGACGATTTGCGCGGGCGGCGGGTGATTCTGCGACAGGAGGGGGCCGGGACCACGGCGCTTTTTGACCGTCTGATGCGCGAGGCCGGGCTTGCCCCCGGTGATATCCTCACGCCGACAAGCCCCGCCCATACCGAAAGCGACGCGGCGGCGGCGGTGGCAGCGGGCGAGGCGGAGGCGACGCTCGGCATCGAATCAATGGCGCGGCAGTTCCGCCTTACCTTTCGCCCGCTGTTGCAGGAACGGTTCGATGTGCTGATTGACCGGCGGCTGTATTTTACCGATCCCGTGCAGCGTCTTGTCGCCTTCATGCGATCCGACACGATGGTGGCCAAGGCCGCGGCACTTGGTGGCTATGACCTGTCCCCGATGGGGCAGGTGCACTGGCTGTCGCCGTGAGGTCAGGGAAGGCCCTTGCAAGGGCCTTCCCACGCGCTTTGCAAAGCGCGTGAAAGCGGCGTGGACGCCGCTTTGGAAGCCGTTTGCAAACGGCTTTCGCGCCAAACTGGATGTAGTCAGCCCCCGGCGTTCGGGAAGAACAGCTGCTGGCCATCCACGGTATAGCCCGCGATGGCGGCCTGCCCCTCATCCGAGAGCACCCAGTCGATGAATGCTTGTCCGGCCTCGGCCTTGACGCTGGTGTGTCTCTCCGGGTTCACGAGGATGATACCATACTGGTTGAACATCTTCGGGTCGCCCTCGACCGCGATCTGGTAGTCGCCTTTGTTGCCATAGGCGATCCATGTGGCGCGGTCGGTCATGATATAGGCCCCCATCGCCGTGCCGGTGTTGAGCGTGGCACCCATGCCCGACCCGGTCTCGCGATACCAGCCACCAGAGGCCGCCTGCGCGTCGATGCCGGCCTCGGTCCACAGGCGCAACTCGGCCTTGTTGGTGCCGCTGTCATCGCCGCGCGAGGCGAAGGGTGCCTCGGCCTCGCTGATCCTGGTCAGGGCTGCGACCACGTCACTCATCCCCGCCACGCCTGCGGGGTCGGAGGGTGGGCCGACGATGACGAAATCGTTATACATCACATCCGCGCGGCTGACGCCGTGGCCCTCGGCCACGAATTTCTCTTCGGCGGGTTTGGCATGGACGAAGAGCACGTCGCCATCGCCATTGGCGGCATTCTTGATGGCCTGCCCGGTGCCCACGGCCACGACCCGCACCTCGATGCCGGTCTCGTTCTGGAACATTGGCAGGATGTGGTCGAACAGGCCGGAATTCTGCGTCGAGGTGGTGGATTGCACCACGATGAACTCGTCGTGCGCCTGTGCTGCACCGGAGAGGCCAAGCGCGAGTGCGGTGCCCATGGCGAGCGAAAGAAGATGACGTCTGAACATTGAATGCTCCGTTCTGGTTTGGGGTTAATGGTGGGTAGCGGTGTAGAGCCGCCCCTGCGTCCAGGCGCGTGCGGCCTCGGAGCACGGCGCGCCCAGAACCTCGTCACGCGGGCCGCGCTCCGCGACCCGTCCGGCATGGAGAAAGATCACCTCGTCCCCCATGCGCCGGGCCTGGCCCATGTCATGGGTGACCATCACGATGGTCACGCCGCGCGCATGGGCGGCGTTCACCAGATCCTCGATCATCTGGGTCGAGGCCGGATCAAGGCTACTGGTGGGCTCGTCGAGAAACAGCAGCTCAGGGTCACACACCAGCGCGCGCGCCACCGCGAGGCGCTGTTGCTCTCCGCCCGACAGGACGCGGGCAGGATGAGTTGCGAGATCGGTGAGCCGCGCCATCTCCAGGGCCTCGTTCGCGCGGTCTGCACGGTCGCGACCAGCCAGGCCGTGGACCTTGAGCGCGAAATTCAGATTGGCCAGCACCGAGCGGCGCAGCATGACCGGGCGCTGAAACACCATCGCCTGCGCGCGACGCGCGGCGCGGTCGGGGGCATGACCGCGCCACTGAACCTGCCCTGCGGAGGGTGTCAGCAACCCATGTAGCAGCCGCAAGAGCAGGCTCTTGCCGCTGCCGTTTGCCCCCATCACGAGGATGCGCTTGCCCGGCTCTACGGCTACATCAATGCCGTGAATGAGGGTCTGGCCGCCCGCCGCAAAGCGCAAGCCCCGCGCCTCAAGCAGCGGTTTCGCCTCTACGGGGCGTTCTGCGAGGATATCCATCACCGTATCACGCATAGGCCGCCCGCACCGCCGAGGCCCGGAGCGCCATGACGAGCGCATTGACGATTACCGCCAGTGCCAGAAGCAGCACACCCAATGCCAGTGCCAGTTCGAGATTGCCCTTGGAGGTCTCCAAAGCGATGGTTGTGGTCATCACCCGTGTCACGTGGTTGATATTGCCGCCCACGATCAGTACCGCCCCCACCTCTGCCACCGCGCGGCCGAAACCCGCCAGCGCCACGGTCAGCAGGCTATAGCGTGCGTCCCACAACAGCGCAGACACGCGTTCACGCGCCGTCAGGCCGAACGAGGCGAATTGCTCGGCATATTCGCCATGCAGGTCCTCGACCACCTGTTTCGTCAGCGCCGCCACGATGGGGGTGACGAGGATGGTTTGCGCGATAATCATGGCCGTGGGGGTGTAGAGCAGACCGAGCACGCCCAAAGGCCCGGCATTAGACAGCATCAGGTAGACGAAGAGCCCCACCACCACCGGCGGCAGCCCCATCAGCGCATTGAGCAGCACCGTCGCCGCGCCACGCCCAGGAAAGCGGAACGCACCTATCACAGCACCGAGCGGCAGGCCTATCAGGCAGGCGACCGCCACCGCCGTCAGGGTCACGCGCAGCGACAAGAGCACGATTTCGCTCAGGTCCCGGTCCCATGTCAGGATCAGGCCGAGCGCCTCTGTCATGATGTCGCCAAAGCTGAACACGTGCGATTTCTCCCCTTGTCGGGAAAAAAAACACAAAAACACATATCAATCCAGAGCCAATTTGCCCGGATACTCAGATGGGCCGCAATCGCCAGAGGCACAGGGGTTGAAAAAGTTCGGGGCCTTTTGGGCCTTCGGTCGCATGGCGGGCAAAGAGATCGGCGAGCCGCTCGCGCTGCGCCTCGGCCACCGCGCGGCGGGCGGGGTCGACGCGCGCGAGCATGTCGATGAACGCCTCGGTATCGGCCACCGGCGTGGGTCGAGACCACGTGATCGGGGCCGGCCCGGTCGCCGCGCCAGAGGCCATCACTGCGTCGATCGCGGCCATGGCGGCGCGGCGGTTCTCCGTTTCATCCTCGACCGGGCGCATCACCTCGAAGAACGGCCCCTCGGCCAATGGTTCCAGCACGATCACCTCACCGCCGGGGCGCAAAACCCTCAGCGCCTCGTGCAACGCCTGCTCCATCAGGGGCACCGGCACGTGATGCAGGGAATTGAGAAATACGCAGACATCGAAGCTGTCCGGATCAAACGGAAGCGCCTCGGCCCCGGCAACCGAGAACTGTGCCTCGGGCACCTTCGCTTGCGCCGCCGCGATGGCGTCGGGGGCCGGGTCGATGCCTGTTACGGCAAGGCCCTCGCGGACCATTCGCCGCGCGAGAGCGCCGTGGCCGCAGCCGATATCGAGCACATCGCGCGCGCCCGTCTCTTTCAGGATCGACGCGATCCTTGCGCCGGTATTCATGTCAGTCCTCTCCGAATTCATCGCGCAGCGCGCGCGTATGCTCCCCCAGACCGGGCACCGGGCCGGGCGTGGCTGGGGTGTTGTCGATCAGCGCGCCGGGGGCCAGCATCCGCACCGGGCCGCTTGGCGTCTCGGCGGTGACATAGCGGTTCTGCGGGTGGCTTACCACGTCCTCCATCTCGCTGACCCTGCCATAGGCGATGCGCGCGGCGCGCAGGCGGTCGGCCATCGCGTCGCGGGGCACGGCGGCAAAGGCCGGGCGCAGCACCGCGTCGAGGGCATCGCGATGTGCCACGCGGTTCGAATTGCTGTCAAAGCGCGGATCGCGGGCAAGTGCGGCATCCCCGAGGATCGTCTCGCAGAACATGGCCCATTCCCGCTCGTTCTGGATCGAGATCAGCACGGATTTGCCGTCGCTGCCCTCATAGACACCGTAGGGCGCGATGGTGGGGTGGTTGAGCCCCGCGCGCGGCGGCACCTTGCCGCCATAGGCATATTGCAGATAGGGCACGTTCATCCAGTCGCTGAGCGCGTGAAAGAGCGACACCGCGATATGCCGCCCCTCGCCGGTGGTGGCGCGCCCGATCAGCGCCTCGAGGATGGATTGATAGGCCGTCATTCCCGCCGCGATATCGCAGACCGACACGCCGGTGCGCGCCGGGCCCGCCGCGTTGCCGGTGATCGAGGACAGCCCGGTTTCGGCCTGCACCAGCAGGTCATAGGCCTTGAGATCGGCGAGCGGCCCTTCCTCGCCATAGCCCGAGATCGATACGGTGATCAGGCGCGGATAGTCGGCGCGCAGCCGGTCGGGGGCGAATCCCAGCCGGTCGATGGCCCCCGGCGCGAGGTTCTGGATGAAGATATCGGCGCGGGCCAGCATCCGCTCCATCAGCGCTCGGTCGGCTTCGTCACGCAGGTCGAGGCAGACCGATTCCTTGCCCCGGTTGAGCCAGACGAAATAGGCGCTCTCGCCCTGCACAAGGCTATCATAGCCGCGTGCGAAATCGCCCTCGGGGCGTTCCACCTTGATGACCCGCGCCCCCGCCTCGGCCAGACGGTTCGCGGCATAGGGGGCGGCGACCGCCTGTTCGAGCGAGACGACGAGAAGACCGGAAAGGTCGGTGCGCATGGGGGCCTCCTGGGTGGATCGGGTTCGGCGCACCATGCCCCAGGGCGGGGGAATGGAAAACCCCGATGTGAATATTCCATTGAGCGCTAAAACCTGCCAATCAGGGGCAGCAAGAGAAGGAGGGGCTGGAATGACGTCTTTTGATCCAACGGCCGAGTTTGCCGATATTCGCGATGGCGTGGCGCAGGTCTGCGCCGCGTTTCCGGGCGGCTACTGGCGCGATCTGGATGCGCGCCGCGCTTATCCCAAGGAGTTTGTCGATGCGCTTATCCGCGAGGGCTATCTTGCGGCGATGATCCCCGAGGAATACGGCGGATCGGGGCTGAACCTGACGGCGGCCTCGGTGATCCTGGAGGAAATCCACCGCTCTGGCTGTAACGCCGCCGCCTGTCACGCGCAGATGTATACGATGGGCACGCTGCTGCGGCACGGGTCCGAGGCGCAAAAGGCCGTCTATCTGCCGGGCATCGCCGACGGCACGCTGCGCCTGCAGGCCTTTGGCGTGACCGAACCCACGAGCGGTACCGATACGCTCGCGCTCAAGACCACGGCGCGGCGCGAGGGTGACGAATATGTGATAAACGGCCAGAAGATCTGGACCTCGCGGGTCGAGCATTCCGACCTGATGATCCTGCTGGCGCGCACCACGCCGCGCGACCAGGCCAAGTCGAAAACCGACGGGCTGTCGGTCTTCCTCGTCGATTTGCGGGACAAGATCGGCAACGGGGTGGAAATCCGCCCGATCCGCACGATGATCAACCACGCCACCACCGAGGTGTTCTTTGACAACCTGCGCATCCCCGCCGACAGCCTGATCGGCGAGGAGGGCAAGGGCTTTCGCTATATCCTCTCGGGTATGAATTCCGAGCGTATCCTGATTGCCGCCGAATGCATCGGGGATGCCAAGTGGTTCCTGAAAACCGGGTCGGATTACGCCCGCGAACGCGCGGTGTTCGGCGAGGCCATCGGCGCCAATCAGGGCGTGCAGTTTCCGCTGGCACGGGCGCAGGCGCATCTGATGGCGGCGGAAGGAATCGTCTACCGCGCGGCGGCGATGTATGATGCGGGGCAAAACCCGGGCGTCGAGGCCAATGCCGCCAAGCTGCTCGCCTCCGAGGCTAGCTGGGAGGCGGGCGAGGCCTGCATGCAGACCCATGGCGGCTTTGCCTTTGCCGAGGAATATGACGTGGAGCGCAAATGGCGCGAGGCGCGGCTCTACCAGATCGCGCCGATCTCGACCAACCTGATCCTGTGCTATATTGCGGAACAGGTGCTGGGGTTGCCGAAATCCTACGGGCCGGGACGGGGGGCGTGAGATGAGCGATTACAGCGACTGGATCGGATGGGGATATGCGCGCTCGGAGCCGATGTCTGAGCGGCTGATCACGCAATACCGCGCCACGTTGGCAGGGTATCTCGCCGAGGCAGAGGTGCCGGTGGGGCTGCACTGGTGTCTTGTGCCGGATGTCGTGGCCCCGGACAAGCTGGGCTGCGATTGCCACCCCAAGACCGGGCTCTTCCTGCCCGCGCTGCCGCTGCCGCGCCGGATGTGGGCGGGCGGAGAACTGACCTTTCACGTCCCCTTCGCACCCGGTGACCTGGTGACCCGCGAGACGGTGATCGAGGATGTGGCCTTCAAGGAGGGGCGCAGCGGCAAGCTGGGCTTTGTCACGCAGCGCCATACCTATAAGGTATCGGGTGAGGCGCGTGTCTCAGAGCGGCAGGACATCGTCTATCGCGAAGATCCCAAGCCGGGACAATCCCACGCGCCGGTGCGTGCCGAGGACTGGCCGGACGCGACGGCGTGGCACCTCACGCCCGACACGGCGCTGCTTTTTCGTTTCTCGGCGCTCACCTTCAACGGCCACCGCATCCATTACGATCACCCCTATGCCACGGGGGTCGAGGGGTATGAGGGCCTTGTCGTGCATGGCCCGATGCAGGCGGTCTGGATGATGAACCTTGCCACGCACCTGATGGGGTGCCTGCCGAAACGGTTCGCCTATCGCGGCCTGTCACCGCTCATCTGCGGTATGCCGGTCGCAATCGAGGCACGCGAGAGCGACGAGGGGCTGAGCCTGCGGGTGCGCCGTGAGACCGATGGCGTTGCAACGATGACCGCCACCGCCTATCGCTGAGGCGGGGGCGTGAAGCCGTTTGCAAACGGCTTCCAAAGCGGCTTGCAAGCCGCTTTCACGCGCTTTGAAAAGCGCGTTCAAGGCCTTTGCAAAGGCCTTGTCCAGCCCGCGCTGAAGCGGCACCCAGTGAGCGCGATCACTGCCGCGACCGGCCCCGAGGGGGGATGAGGCGAGAGGAATGCGCAATCCATCAGGTCCGGAAATCCCGGATTTTCCGCATGTTGGGTTCAACTTTACGCGCCACAATGGCAATTTGTTGACAAATTACAAGTGACGGGTCAGGCTCTGTTCAGAACCGGGACAGCACCCGGCATCAATTTGTAACAAAACCCAGGGAGACGACCATGAAATATTTCACCACGCTGGCCCTGTCGGGGGCCTTTGCCATGAGCGCCCTTGCCGCGCAGGCACAGACCACTTGGGACATGCCGACACCTTATGGCGATTCGGTCTTTCATACGCAAAACATCATGCAATTCGCCGATGAGGTCGCGAGCGCGACAGAGGGTGAGTTGTCCATCACCGTGCATTCGGCGGGCTCGCTCTACGCTCACCCGGAAATTCGCGACTCGGTGCGCCGGGGGCTGGCGCCGATCGGCGAGACCCTGATGTCGCAGCTGGCCAACGAGGATGCGGTCTTCGGCGTCGATTCGGTGCCGTTTCTGGCGGCAAGCTATAAAGATGCCTCGAAACTGTGGGCCGCCTCGCGTAACCAGATCGCGGCGAAGCTGGCCGATCAGGGGCTGACCCTTCTCTTTGCCGTGCCGTGGCCGGGGCAGAGCCTCTACCTGCAAAAGGAAATCGACTCGATCTCGGACATGCAGGGCGTCAGCTTTCGCGCCTACAACACCGCGACCGAGCGTCTGGCGCAGCTGATGGGTGCCGTGCCCACGACAGTCGAGGCGGGCGATATCCCCACCGCCTTTTCCACCTCGCGGGTCGAGGCGATGATCACCTCGCCCTCGACCGGCGTGTCGTCGCAGGCCTGGGATTTCGTGAGTCATTATATCGACACGCAGGCCTGGCTGCCCAAGAACATGGTCTTCGTCAACACCCGCGCCTTCGAGGCGCTGAGCGCCGATCAGCAGCAGGCGCTGATAGAGGCCTCGGCCGAGGCGGAGCTGCGCGGCTGGGAAATGTCGATGGCCGAGACCGAGGAAAAGATCGCCGCCCTCAGGGAAAACGGCATGCAGGTCTCGCAGCCCTCCGAGACACTGGCCCGCGAATTGCGTGAGATCGGCGAGACCATGACCAAGGAATGGCAGGCACAGGCCGGTGACGCAGGGGCCGTAATTCTGTCGGCCTATAGCGCGCGCTGATCCTGACTGGCGCGGGGTGAAACGCCCCGCGTCCTTCCTGCGACAGAAAGGGGCCGCGTATGATCCGCAGGCTGCTCGACCGTTTATACGATGCGGGCTTTGTTCTGGCCGCATTGGCGCTGGTGGCGATTGCCGTGCTGGTGCTGGTGCAGGTGACGGGCCGCGTCATCGACAAGGCGATGCTGGCCATCGGACAGGAGCCCGTGGGTATCGCCATCACCTCGCTCTCGGAATTTGGCGGGTTTCTCTTTGTAGGCGCGGTTTTCATGGCACTTGCAGGCACGCTGCGCGCCGCGGGCCATGTGCGGGTGACGATGCTAACGCAATCCGTGTCATCCGATCTGCGCCGCGCCTTGGCTGGGCTGGTCCTGTTGGTGGCGCTCGGGCTTGGGGCGTTCGCGCTCTACAGCACTGGGGTGCAGGCTTGGGATTCCTGGACGTTCAACGCGGTTTCCTTCGGGATGGCGAAATTCCCGCTCTGGATTCCGCAGGGGGTGATGGTTCTGGGCCTCGTGATCTTCTGGATCGCTGTGCTGGATGAGACTTTTGTGGTGCTGCGCGGGGGTGATCCGGCGTTTCTGCGCGCAGAGGCCGAGAAGCAGGGCAAGACCGATGGGCATTGAACTTCTGTCGCTGACCCTCGTCGCGATCCTCTTCGGTTGCCTGGCGCTCGGCCTCTGGGTGGGGTTTTCGCTGATTGCCGTCGCACTCGCCGCGATGATGCTGGCCTCGACCGCGCCCGCCGAACTGGTGTTCGGCACCAAGGTCTGGGGCGCGCTCAACATCTGGGATCTGACGGCGCTGCCGATGTTCATCTGGATGGGCGAGATCCTGTTTCGCTCGCGACTGTCATCGGACATGTTTTCGGGGCTCGCGCCGCTGACGGGGCGGCTGCCGGGGCGGCTCTTGCATGCCAATATCTTTGGCTGCGCGCTTTTCGCTGCCGTGTCGGGATCGTCGGCGGCCACCACCGCCACGGTGGGGCGCATGTCGGTGCCCGAACTGACGCGGCGCGGCTATGACGACCGGATGATCATCGGCACGCTGGCAGGCTCTGGCACGTTCGGCTTTCTCATCCCGCCGTCGATCATCCTGATCGTCTATGGTGCTGCGACGGAGCAGAGCATCGCGCGGCTGTTCCTTGCGGGCATCGGCCCGGGGCTGCTGCTGGCGTCGCTTTTCTCGGGTTACACGATGCTCTGGGCGCTGACCCATCGCGATAAGATGCCTGCGGCAGAGCCCGCCACCTCGCTCGGGGTCAAGCTGCGCGCGGTGATCCTCCTGGGACCGACGGTCCTTCTGATCATCGCCGTCATCGGCTCGATCTATGCCGGGCTCGCCTCGCCGACCGAGGCGGCGGTGGTCGGCGTGCTGGGCGCGCTGATCCTGTCCGGCATGAGTGGCTCGCTCAACTGGGAGAGCACGTGGGGTGCCCTGCGGGGTGCCACGATCACCACTTGCATGATCTCTTTCATCCTTGCGGGCGCGGCGTTCCTGACCGTCGCCATGGGCTATACCGGCATCCCCCGCGCGCTGGCGGCGTGGATCGGCGAGCAGGGCTTTTCGGCCAACATGCTCCTGGCCGCACTGGTGGTGTTCTTCATCGTGCTGGGCATGTTTCTTGACGGGATTTCCATTGTCGTGCTCACGACATCCGTGATCCTGCCGATGGTGTTGGCGGCGGGGATCGACCCCATTTGGTTCGGCATCTTCCTCGTGCTGGTGGTCGAGATGAGCCAGATCACCCCGCCGGTGGGCTTTAATCTCTTTGTGCTGCAATCCATTACCGGGCGCAGTATTTTCGAGATCGCGCGCCATGCCTTTCCGTTCTTCCTACTGTTGGTGCTGGCCACTGCCATCCTGACCCTTTTCCCGGAGATTGCGCTATGGATCCCTCAGACGATGCTGGCGCGCTAGGGCCGGTCGTGTCCTCGGCGCATCTGGCGAATTCCGGTTTGCCGGAACTGTCGGAAATGGAGTTTGCCCTGACGATGGCGAACAACGCCTTTCAACGCTGGATCGTACGCTGCATGACCGCCTCGGGCATGCCGGGGCTGACCCCGCTGGAGGTGCTGATCGTGCATCTGGTGCATCACCGCAAGAGGCCCAAGAGCCTGGCCGATATCTGCCTCGTGCTGAATGTCGAGGACACGCATCTGGTGAATTACGCGGTCAAGAAGCTGGCCGGTCACGGGCTGATCATCACCGGGCGCTCGGGCAAGGAAAAGACCGTGCAGATCACCGCAGCCGGGCAGGACTATTGCACCCAATACGAACGCGTACGAGAGCGTCTGCTGGTGCGCTCGGTGCGGCAGTTAGGGCTGGACACGGCGGAACTGTCGCGGCTCGCGGGCCTCTTGCGCACGCTCTCGGGAAGCTATGATCAGGCGGCGCGGGGCGCAGCGGCGCTGTGATACCGGCTTTTCACGCGCTGGCGCGGCATGGGCGTCTCGTTCTGGTGCTTGGGCTGCTGGTGGGCATTCTCGCCCCCGGCCTTGCCCGCGCGATGGAGCCGCTGATCTTTCCGCTGATCGCGCTGATGCTGTTCCTTGCCACTCTGCGGGTGGATGTGGTCGCGGCCTTTCCCGGCACGCATGCCTTGCCCCGGTTCCTGCGCGCCACGCTGATCCTGCAGGTCATCTTGCCGCTTTGCGCGATTGCCGGGCTCTGGGTGCTTGGCGCGATGGAGTCGATCATCGGGGTCGGGGCGGTGCTGGTGCTGGCCGCAGCCCCGCTTACGGGTAGTCCGGGCCTGACGATCATGGCGGGCGGCGATCCGGCCCCGGCCTTGCGCCAACTGGTGCTGGGCACGGCGCTCCTGCCGCTGACGGTGCTGCCGGTCTTCTGGGTTCTGCCTGTCTTTGGCGCGCCCGAGGTGGTGGCGATGGCCGCGCTGCGGCTACTGGCGGTGATCGCGCTGGCGGGGGGCGCGGGGATGCTGATGCGCCGTACGGTGCCGTGGCTGAGCAGGGCCGAAGGGCAGGGGACGGTCGATGGCTTGATCACCCTGGTTATGGCGGTGGTGGTGGTGGGACTGATGGCGGCGGTGGGGCCTGCGATCCTCGCGCCCTCGCGCGAGTTGTGGCTGACCCTCGCCGCCGTCTTCACGCTCAATTTCGGGGCGCAGATCGGCGCGCTGCTCTTGTTGCGCGGCAGCCCCGGCACCCCCGCACTTGCCATTGTGGTGGGCAATCGCAACCTTGGGCTCTTTCTCGGTGCGCTGCCACCCGAGACCGGCGCGGCGCTGCTGCTGTTCATCGGTTGCTATCAGGTGCCCATGTATCTGACGCCGTTGATCATCGCCCCGCTCATCCGCCGCCTCGCGGGGTAGACCGCGCGCGGCCATGCGGATTGACGCTGCCCGCGAACCTGCTACGACACGCCCTATGCTGAGCATTTTTTTCCAGACCCTTCCCTTCTTTCTGATCATCGGTCTGGGCTACGGGGCCGGGCGCAGCGGGTTCTTTCCCGAAGAGGCCACGGCCTGGCTCACGAAATTCGTGTTTTACTTCGCGCTCTCGGCGATGCTGTTCCGGTTTTCGGCCAATCTGACGCTGTCGGACGTGCTCGACTGGAATTTCGTGCTGGCCTATCTGGCGGCGACCGCGCTGATCTATGGGGTGGCGACTGTCGTCGCGATGCTGCGCGGCGTCAGCCTGTCGGAAACCGCGATCGAGGCGCAATGCGCGGTGATCGGCAACGTCGGGTTCCTCGGGGTGCCGATGCTGGCGATGCTGATGGGCGAAGCGGCGATTGGTTGGGTGATGGTGGTGCTGGCGGTCGATCTGATTGTCTTCGGCTCGCTGGTGGTGATCCTGATCACCGGCTCGCGCGACGGGCGGATGAGCCTGCGGATCTTTCGCACCGTGGGGCTGGGCCTGCTAAAGAACCCGATGATCGTCTCGATTGTGTTGGGGCTTGCGTGGTCGGCGCTGAGCCTGCCGATCCCGGATCCGATCAACGCTTTCGTGCGTATTCTGGGCGATGCTGCCACTCCCGGCGCGCTTTTTGCCATCGGGGCCTCGCTCGCCTCGAAATCGGCGGAACGCGCCAGCGTGGCGGGGTGGCTGTCGTTTTGCAAGCTGGTGCTGCACCCCGGCGCGGTGGCCATCTCTGCGCTGATCCTCTTCGAGGTGCAGCTCTATGCGGCGGCGGTGATGATCGCGGCGGCCAGCCTGCCGGTCGCGGGCAATGTCTTCATGATCGCGCAACATTACGGCGTGGCCCCCAAACGGGTGTCATCTGCCATCCTTATATCGACGGTCGCGGCCATCGTCACGGTGTCGCTTGTGATCGGCTGGGTCGCCCGGCTTTACTGAACAGTTACCAAGAGGAAAGAGGAGAACGACATGGAAACGGTTTCGCAGAACGCATGTTTCGGCGGCACGCAGGGGGTCTATACGCATAAATCCGACGCCTGCGGCTGTGACATGACCTTTGGCCTCTTCCTACCCGAGGACGCGCAGGAGGGCCCGGTTCCGGTGCTGTGGTATCTCTCGGGCCTGACCTGCACCCATGAGAACGCCATGGTCAAGGCAGGCGCGCAGGGCTGGGCGGCGGAACAGGGTATCGCACTTGTGTTCCCCGACACCTCGCCGCGCGGCGACGATGTGGCCAATGATGACGCCTATGACCTGGGCCAGGGGGCCGGTTTCTACGTGAACGCCACGCAAGAGCCCTGGACCCCGCATTTCCGCATGTGGGATTACCTGGCAGACGAACTGCCCGCGCTTCTGGGCCGCGAATTCGCCCTCGACATGGACCGGCAGGCGATCACCGGCCATTCCATGGGTGGGCATGGCGCGCTGACGCTTGCGATGTCGCTGCCGGGGCGGTTCCGTTCGGTCTCGGCCTTTTCGCCGATCTGCAACCCGACTGGCGGTGATTGGGGCCGCAAGCAGTTCGCGGCCTATCTTGGCGGTGACGAGGCCACATGGGCCGCCCATGACGCCAGCCTGCTGATGGGGGAGCGCGGCTTTGACGGGCCGGTTCTGGTGGATACCGGCACCTCGGATCAGTTCCTTGACCTCTTGCGCCCCGAGACGCTGGCGCAGGCCATGGCCGCGCGGCGGCAGGAAGGCACGTTCCGCATGCAAAAGGGCTACGATCACAGCTATTTCTTCATCTCGACCTTCATGGAGGATCACGTCACCTTCCATGCCGAGGCGCTTTATGCGGAGTAAGCCATGAGCCATTACGACCTGATCATCATCGGCTCTGGTCCCGCCGGTCGCGCGGCGGCCATTCAGGCCGGCAAGCTCAAGCGGCGGGTGCTGGTGATCGACAAGAAGGACAAGCTGGGCGGCGTGTCGGTGCATACCGGCACGATCCCCTCCAAGACCCTGCGCGAGACGGTGCTCAACCTCTCGGGCTGGCGCGAGCGCAGCTTTTATGGCCGCTCTTACCGGGTGAAGGACGACATCGGGGCGCAGGATCTCAAGATGCGCCTGCACAAGACGCTCGATTACGAGGTCGACGTGCTGGAACATCAGTTCAACCGAAACCATGTTGATACGCTCAACGGTGTGGCGCGCTTCACCGATGCCAATACCGTCGAGGTCGCGACCGAGGCGGGCGAGGCCACACGCCTTACCGCCGACCGGTTCCTGATCTCGACCGGCACCAAGACCTACCGCCCCGATACCGTGCCCTTCAACGGCAGTACCATTGTCGACAGCGACGAGTTTCTCGAACTCGGGCAGATTCCGCGCAGCCTAATCGTGGTCGGCGCGGGCGTGATCGGCGTGGAATATGCCACGATGTTCTCGGCACTCGACGTGCAGGTCACGCTGATCGAGCCGCGCGAAACCTTTCTCGACTTCATCGACCGCGCGATCATCCGGGATTTCACCCATCAGATCCTTGAGAACGGCGTCGACCTCCGGCTCGGCTCGGCCATCGACACGATCGAGGATGCGGGCAAACATGTGGAGGTGAGCCTTGCCGATGGCCGCCACGTGCGCGCCGAGATGCTGCTGTTCGCCGCCGGGCGGATGGGGGCGACGGAGAAGCTCAACCTCGTTGCCGCCGGGCTGGAAACCGACCATCGCGGGCGGCTTGAGGTGGATCGCAAGACCTATCAGACGACCGTGCCGCATATCTATGCGGCGGGGGACGTGATCGGGCATCCGTCGCTTGCCTCGACCTCGATGCAGCAGGGCCGCGTCGCCGCCTGCCACGCGCTCGACACGCCGACATTGCCCGAGAGCCCGTGGTTCCCCTACGGCATCTATTCGGTGCCTGAGATTTCCACCTGCGGCATGTCCGAAGAGGAAATGCAGGAGCGCGGTATCCACTACGAGGTCGGCGTCGCGCGGTTCCGCGAAACCAGTCGCGGGCATATCATGGGGTTGGAACACGGGCTGCTGAAGATGCTCTTTTCGCTCAAGACGCGTCGGGTGCTCGGTGTGCAGATCGTCGGCGAAGGAGCGACGGAACTGATCCATATCGCGCAGGCGGTGCTCAACCTCAAGGGCACGGTGGATTACTTCGTGCAGAACACCTTCAACTACCCGACGCTGGCCGAGGCCTACAAGATCGCCGGGCTGGACGCGTTCAACCGGATGCCGATTCCCGAGGAATACAAGGTCAAGCAGGGTGGCAAGAAGGCCAAGAGCGCGTGAGCCTCTATGTCGACGCCGATGCCTGCCCCGTCAAGGACGAGGTCGAGCGCGTGGGCACCCGGCACGGGCTGCGGATGTTCATCGTCTCCAATGGCGGGTTGCGCCCGTCGCGCAATCCGCTGGTGGAAATGGTGATCGTGCCCGATGGTCCCGACGTGGCCGACATGTGGATCGCTGAACGCGCGGGGCCGGGTGACGTAGTGATCACGGGGGATATTCCGCTGGCTGCAAGATGCGTCGAGGCCGGAGCGCAGGTGCTCAAGCACAATGGCGAGGCGCTGACGGCGGCCAATATCGGGAATGTGCTGGCCACGCGCGATCTCATGGCCGATCTGCGCGCCGCCGACCCGTTCCGCCAAGGTGGCGGCAAGGGGTTCACCAAGGCCGACCGCTCGCGCTTTCTGGAGGCATTGGAGCGCACAGTGCGCCGCGCGAAGGAGGCCGACGGCTGAGACGGCTGTGATGCTTGTGTTGTCTAGGCTTGGGAGTGGACCTGCGCCGTCATGCCACTGCCGGGCTTCAAGGCCGAAGCCCGCCGCGCCGTCTGGATGACGGGGAGGGGGACCGCGCCTCTTGTCCGGGGGCAGACAGGCAAGCGATCGGCCCGTTGCGCGGCTCACGGCAACGACCGCTTCAGACCAGCCCTCACCCCAGCAATTGCACAACCATCCGGCTCTCGGCCCTCTCGAGCGCCTCGATCACGTCGAAATGGTGCCGCCCTCTGGTAATCTCCTGCCCGGCACCCCAGGCCTCGGCCAGCCATCGCGCCTGATCCAGAAATACCGGCCGTTCCTCAGCCCCGACCCAGATCGTGACCGGCACTGGCAGGGGGCGCATCAGCGCCGGGCTTTCGGCCTCCGCCGCCGTCATATCCAGGCGGAAATGCTCGTTCATCGAGGTTTGCAAAAGTGGCCGTAAATCTGAGACCGGCGAGATCGGTAAGACGTGGCTGAGTCTTGCGGCTACCTCGGCCGGCAAGACCCCCGGCACCGCCATGCGCGCCACCAGATGCCCGCCCGCCGAATGACCCACGAGCGCGATCCGCCCCTCCACCCGGCCCGCCACCACCGTGACGGCCTGTGAAATCTGCCGGGTGATCTCTGCGATCCGCACCTCGGGGCAAAGGTCATAGGACGGCATCGCCACTGCCCAGCCTCGCGCTAATGACCCGGAGGCGAGGTGCGACCAGTAGGACCGGTCGAAGCGCAACCAGTAGCCGCCATGCACAAAGATCACGAGGCCCTGCGCCGTGCCCTTGGGGTGGAACAGGTCAAATGCCTGCCGTGCGCCCTTGCCATAGGGCAGGCCGAGTTCCGCGCGTCCCTCCGCGCTCAGCCGTGCGCGAAACGCCTCTGCGGCGACCGTCCAGCGCGCCGGGTATTGCGCCCCGCCCGGAATATAGGGGACATTGGCATAGGCATCGTCCAGTTCCACGGCGTGATCTCCTTATATCTGGCCCTAGACATTCCTAGCCCAAGCTGGTCTGACATGACGAGACCAAAAGACACGCCCGGAGGATACCGCGATGACCACGACCGACCTGAAATCCCTGCTCAACGATCCCAGCCTGCTGGCGGAAAAGGCCTATATCGGCGGGCAATGGGTGGATGGCGACAATGGCACCTTTAAGGTCACCAACCCGGCGCGAGGTGATGTCATCGCCAATGTCGCCGATCTGAGCCGGGCGCAGGTGGCCCGTGCCATCGCCGAGGCCGAGGCTGCACAAAAGGATTGGGCCAAGTGGACCGGCAAGGAACGCGCCGCCGTGCTGCGCAAGTTCTTCGACCTGATGATGGAGAACCAGCACGATCTGGGCGTGATCCTGACCGCCGAACAGGGCAAACCGCTGGCTGAGGCCAAGGGCGAGGTGGCCTATGGCGCGTCCTTCATCGAGTTCTTCGGCGAAGAGGCAAAACGCATCTATGGTGAGATGATCCCCGGCCATCAGCGCGACAAGCGAATCATGGTTGTCAAGCAGCCGATCGGCGTCGCGGCCTCGATCACGCCGTGGAACTTTCCCAATGCGATGATCGCCCGCAAGGCCGCGCCCGCATTGGCCGCAGGCTGTGCCTTTGTCGGGCGCCCGGCGGCGGAAACGCCGCTCTCGGCCACGGTGATGGGCGTGCTGGCGGAACGCGCAGGGATCCCGGCGGGCGTGTTCAACATCGTCACCTCGTCGCGGTCGTCCGAGATCGGCAAGGAATTCTGCGAGAATCCGGCCGTACGCAAGCTGACCTTCACCGGCTCCACCGAGGTGGGCCGCATCCTGCTGCGCCAGGCCGCCGACAGCGTGATGAAATGCTCGATGGAACTGGGCGGTAACGCGCCCTTCATCGTCTTTGACGATGCCGATCTTGATGCCGCCGTCGAGGGCGCGATCCTGTGCAAGTTCCGCAACAACGGCCAGACCTGTGTCTGCGCCAACCGCATCTACGTGCAATCGGGTGTCTATGACGCCTTCGCGGCCAAGCTCAAGGCGGCGGTCGAAAAGCTGAAAGTCGGGGACGGTCTGGCCGATGGCACATCGCTCGGGCCGCTGATCAACGCCGATGCGCTGGTCAAGGTGCGCGAGCATGTGGCCGACGCGACCGCCAAGGGCGGCACGGTGATCCTTGGCGGGGCGGAAGAGACTGAGGGGCTGTTCCTGCCGCCCACCATCATCACCGGCGCGACCCGCGACATGGATTTCGCCACCGAGGAAACCTTCGGCCCCCTCGCGCCGCTCTTCAGGTTCGAGGACGAGGACGAGGTGATTGACCTCGCCAATGACACGATCTTCGGTCTTGCCTCTTATTTCTATGCCAAGGATCTCAGCCGCGTCTACAAGGTGGCCGAGGCGCTCGAATACGGGATTGTCGGTGTCAATACCGGCATCATCTCGACCGAGGTCGCGCCCTTCGGCGGGGTCAAGCAATCGGGCCTCGGGCGCGAAGGCAGCCATCACGGGATCGAGGATTACCTCGAAATGAAATATGTCTGCCTGAGTGTCTGATTGGCTCGACCAGCGGGCAGGCATTGTCTAGGGTAGGGAAAACCCGACCGCGAGAGGGAAGGCGGCCCATGTTCCGCGTCATGTCTCTGATCTGCATTCCGCCGCTTCTGTCGGTCCTGCCGGCCAAGGCGCAAGAGGACGATGTGCGCTGGATTACCGGCACGCTCGGATACGTTCAGCGCATCGCCCTGCCGCCCAAGGCGCGTGCCACCGTGGTGGCCGAGGGCCGCTTTGGCGCGATGCTGGGTGAGACGACGCTCAATCCCGACGGCAAACAGGTGCCGCTGCCTTTTGAGATGGCGGTGCCGCCGGGCCTGGCGGGCGAGGTGAGTGCAGTGATCCGCGTGCATGGCGAACCCCGATGGGTGCTCCGCGGTCTGGCATTCGAGACTGGACGTGAGCCAGTCGATCTAGGGGAACTGACCCTGGAGCCGGTCACGCCGATTGCCTTCGCCACTGAGCTTGTTTGCGGGGATGTGTCGGTCATGGTGGGCATATTGGGCGAGGAGATGGTACTGCGTGCCGAGGGCCGCGACATCCCGCTCGTGCAGGTTGAGGCGGCCTCGGGCGCGCGCTATGAAGGCGTCAAGGACCGAGAGACGACCGTGTGGAACAAGGGCGACGCGACCACGATCCGGCTTGAGGGACGGGATCTGCCGGAGTGTCGCGAGGTGCTCCCGGCGGGCGAGATGCCTTACCGCGCGCGCGGCAACGAGCCGGGCTGGTATGTGGATCTCGGACCGAAAACCGCAGAGATCGTCGGCGATTACGGTGAGATCACGCGCGAAGCCCCGCGCCCGGTGGTGCAGGTGGTCCCCGGTGCCTATGATTTCGACATGCCTGACGCAGGCGCGCATCTGCGGATCGAAGAGCGACTCTGCCATGATGACATGAGCGGCATGCCCTATCCCGACACGGCAATCTTAACCCTTGACGGCCGCGATCTGCGTGGCTGCGGGGGGGACCCTTCTGATTTGCTGATCGACGGCGTTTGGCAGGTCACGGCCTTGGGTGATGCGGAGTTGATCGAACCCGAGCGCCTGTCACTCAATTTCCTCAATCCGGGCCGTGTCGCGGGCAGCAGCGGGTGTAACCGCTTGATCGGGGGGTTCACGCTCACCGGTGAGGGTCTGCAATTCGGGGCCATGGGCAGCACGATGATGGCCTGCCATGAGCCACTGATGGAACAGGAGCGCCGGATGCTCGACGCGCTCGAACAGGTGACCCGGTTCGATGTCACCGCGGACGGCGCGCTGCTGTTGATCGGGGGCGAGGGCGGCGGCGTCCTGCTAGAGGCGCGCCAGCCCTGAAACGGCAAGACGCCCGGCCGAGGGAGATGCGACCGGGCGCTCGGTGGTTGCGCGGGGGGTCCCGCCTCAGTTCACCTTTTCGGCGTCCAAAACATCCTTGGCAACGGACTGATCGCCATTGGCAATCGAAATGCGGCGGGGTTTCAGCGCCTCGGGCATTTCGCGTTCCAGGTCTATATGCAGCATGCCATCGGCATGCGACGCGCCGGTCACCCGGACATGATCGGCCAGTTGGAACCGACGCTCGAACGCGCGGGTGGCGATGCCGCGATGCAGATAGGTGCGGTCGCTGTCATCCTCGGCCTTGGCCGCCGAGACGACGAGCGCGCCATCCTTCACCTCGACGCTGAGATCATCGGCCCCAAAGCCCGCGACGGCGATCGAGATGCGATAGGCATCGTCGGCGGTTTTCTCGATATTGTAGGGCGGATAGGTGGGCTGCGTCACGTCGCTGGCCATCACCCGATCCAGCAGGTCGGCGATCTGGTCGAACCCGACCGTCGCCCGGTAGAGCGGTGCAAGATCAAAGTTGCGCATGGGTCATCCTCCTTTGAGCGATACCTGACTTGTCGGCCTTCCCGCAGGGACAGGCCTGTAAACCCCCGGCCCTTTGTGTGGCACCGGGTTGGAATCTATTTGGGAAGCGGTCCCGCCCCTGTCAAGAGCGGTGCATGCGCCGCTCAGGGCTTGGCGAAGCGCGCGCCCGAGGCGCGTTTGCCCGTGCCCACCTGCACCCGCGTGAAACCGGGATTGACGCTCGCCTGGCCGGCGGTGGCGGTGCGCAGATCTCGCTTGAGCGTGGGGATCAGCGCGGGCAGGTCCATGCCATAGGCACGCTTTTCGGTGCTTTTCCACTGTCCGCCACTGACCAGCGACAGGATGCGTGCGCGGCTGCCATGCCGGGCAAAGACCGGTGCGCCCGACGAGCCGAAGATCACGTCGCAGTCAAACGCCATGATCCCCTCGGCGCGCCACAGCATGTTGCATTCGCGCTGCCAGGACGGGGCCTTGTCGCGGTCGCGCCCGTAAGAGACGACGCTCACGCGTTCACCGTCGCGCGGGCGCTCATGCACGACAAAGGGCGCGGCAAGCGCGCTGCTGATCGGGGTGGCAAGGCGCAGCAGGGCTGCATCGTTGCGGATATTCTGCGCCTGCATGCCGTCACGCGGATCATAGCCCGGCGCGGTCACATAGCCGGTCACGCCGGATTCGGCGATCACTTCGCCATCGCGCAGTCCGGCGCGAAAGCGGATCTTTGCGGCCTCGACCGGCTGTTTTGCGCGATCAAAGACGCAATGCGCCGCTGTCAGCACCTGATCGGGCGCGATCAGCACCCCGGTGCAGAACCCAGAGCGCCCGATATCCACACGCCCCACGGCCTCCCAACCGAACAGGTCGTCGCGGTCGGTCAGCCGGGTCAGCCCACTCGATTGCGCCATTGCCCCGCCCGAGGCCAGGCACAAGGCGGCGACAACCCCGAGGATGCGGCGCGCCCGGGTCATGGCCTGGCGAATTTCGCGCCGGTGTCGCGGCGTTCGCCAAGGGTGAAGGTCTTGGGGGCGGCGTCCTGGAACACCCCTTGCCCGGCATCGAGTGCCGCGCGCAGGGTTTGCAGCGGGGCCAACAGTTGCGTGCCGAGCGACACCTTGCTCCCGTCCACCTCGGCCATCGCCGACACCACCGAGACAATGCGCGGCTGCCCGCCTTCGAAGGAAAAGACCGGTGCGCCGCTCGATCCGAAATCAACATCGCATGACATGATGAGCACGCCCTGCTGGCGCGCCTTGACCTTGCATACATTCTGGAGCGACGGGGCCTCGGCGCGTCCCTTGGCATAGCTCACGACGCCGATCTCTTGCCCCTTGCGCGGGCGCTCATCGGTTTCGAACGGGGTGACGCGGGTGTTCTTGATCGGGTGGTGCAATTCCAGTAGCGCAAGGTCGTTACGCACCCGGTTTGCTGTCACCTCGGCGTCGAAATCATAATCGGGATGGATCACGGCGCGGCGGACCGTGCGATAGGCTGCCGCGCGTCCATTGCGCCAACCCGCCATGAATTCGATCCGCGCCGGATCGATCCGCGCGCCGGTAGCCTTCTCATAGAGGCAATGCGCTGCGGTCAGCACCAGATCGGGTGCCACTAGTGCCCCGGTGCAGAATCCGCGCCCCGCAAGTTCGAGTCGGCCCACGGCCTCCCACTGACGGGCCTCGTCGCCCACATCCAGCCGCTCCAGACGGCTGTCCTCGGCAGCGCCGCTTCCGGCCAGCATGACGAGAAGGGTGACAAGACAAGAACGCAGCATCGGACCTCCGGCACATCTGAGATGCCTGTCAGATAGCGCGCGTTTTGGGCCAGATTATGGCCGGATCAGCGCAGAATCGGAACCTCCGACTTTCCCGAGGTGGCGCGCTCCATCGCCGGTGGTTTCGGCCCGCCAGTGGCCCAGTCGAGCAATTCGACTGTATGCACAACGGGCGTGCCCGTGCCCGAGCCGATCTGCATCATGCAGCCGATATTTCCGGCGGCGATCACGTCCGGTTTTTTGGCCTCCAGCGTGCGGATCTTGCGATCTTTCAACTTCTTCGAAATCTCCGGCTGCATCAGGTTGTAAGTGCCCGCAGAGCCGCAGCACAGGTGGGCATCCGTCGGCTCCACCACGCTGAACCCGGCACGCTTGAGCAGGTCCTTGGGATAGGTCTTGATCTGCTGACCGTGCTGCAGCGAACAGGCGGCGTGATAGGCGATCACCATCTGCTTGTCGGCACCTTCGGGCAGGTCGAGCTGAATCAGCAACTCGCTCACATCCATGGCGATATCGCTGACCCGCGTCGCATCCTGCGCAAGCGTCTCCAGCCGGAACATATGCCCGTAATCCTTGACCGTGGTGCCGCAGCCGCTCGTGTTGATGACAATCGCATCCAGCCCCGCACCATCCATTTCACGCGCCCATGCGCGGATGTTCTTCGCCGCCGTGGCGTGGCTTTCTGTAGTCTTGCCCATGTGATGCGTGAGCGCGCCGCAACAGCCCGCCCCTTCGGCCACCACCACCTCGCAGCCCAGCCGGGTCAGCAGCCGGATCGTCGCGTCATTGATATCGGTGTTGAGCGCGCGCTGCGCACAGCCGGTCATCAGCGCCACACGTTTCTTTCGCGCTCCTTGTGCCGGAAAGGTCTGTGGATTGTCATTGCGGCTGACGGGCGGCACCTGCCTGGGTGCCATCTCCAGCATTGCGCGCAGCCGCGCATCCGGCATCAGCCGCGCAAAGGGTCGCCCGATCTTGGCCCCCAAGAGCGCCACCCGGAACCGCATCGGATAGGGCAGGATGCGCGCCAATATCCAGCGTAGGGCGCGGTCGCCCATGGGCCGCTTGTAACGTTGCTCGATATATTCGCGCGCCTGATCCACCAGATGCATGTAATGCACCCCAGAGGGGCAGGTCGTCATGCAGGCCAGGCACGACAGGCAGCGATCAATATGCTTGACCGTCCTGGCATCGGGCACGCGGTCATTCTCCAGCATGTCCTTGATCAGGTAGATTCGGCCCCGGGGGCTATCCAGCTCATCGCCCAGCACCTGATACGTGGGGCAGGTGGCGGTGCAGAACCCGCAATGCACGCAAGAGCGCAGAATCTCGTTGGCGCGCGCGATCTTCGGGTTTTCGAGTTGTTCGGCGGTGAATTCGGTCTTCATATGCTATGTCTCCGGGCGCGGCTCAGGCGGTCTCGCCCTGCGCCATCAGGCCGGGGTTGAGGATTTGACGGGGGTCGAACTTCTGCCGTAACCCCTCTTGCAGGGCGGCCACGGGCGCGGGCAGGGGTGCGAAGGTGGCGCGGCTCCGGTCCCCCCGGATCAGCATCGCGTGCCCGCCGCGCGCGGCCACGGCGGCGCGCAGCCTGGCCGCATTCACGCCCGAGCCGTCGGGGGCCAGCAGCCAGATCAGCCCGCCGCCCCAATCATAGAGCGCCTCGGTGCCAGCCAGATCGGCGACGATCCCCGGCGCATCGGTCGGCTTGACCGAGATACGCCAGACATCGCCTTCGCGCCCGTGAAACGGGCCGACATCGCGCACGTGGTGCCAGGCGGCCTCGGTCACTGCCGGATCGGTCTCCAGGGTGAAGCGTCCGAATCCCGCCAGCAGCGATTGCAATTCTCCGGCGCGATAGGCCACCGAATTCTCAAACCCTTCAAGCCGGATCATCGTCACCGGCGCGCCATCCTGGCCGCGCTGCAGATGCGCCGCCCCGGTCACCTCGTAGGGCGAGCCGAGCGCATGGCTCAACGCGGTGATCGCACGGTCATCGCGCAGCCCCTCCGACAGCAGCATACCGCTGCTGCGCGGGCGCGGCAGCACCTTGAGTGCGACCTCGGTCAGCACGCCCAACGTTCCGTAACTGCCCGCCATCAACTTGACCAGATCATAGCCGGTGACGTTCTTCATCACCCGCCCGCCATTCTTGACCACGCGGCCCTGCCCATCGACAAAGCGCACGCCCAGCAGAAAATCGCGGCAGGCCCCGGCCTGAATGCGGCGCGGACCGCTGACATTGGCGGCCACGACGCCGCCGATGGTGGGCGTGCCGTCCGTGCCCAACAGTCCACGATGATCCATCGGCTCGAAGGCCAGCCGCTGGCCCTCGGCCTCCAGCGCGGCCACAATCTCCGCCAGCGGCGTGCCTGCCTTGGCGACCAGCGTCATCGCGCCCGGCTCGTATAGCTCGATGCCCGTCAGCCCCGACGTGCTCAGCCGCGCCCCGTTGGAGACCCGCCCAAGGGGCCGTGTGCCGCCGCCCTCGATGCGCAGCGGTCCCTCGGTACCGCTGATGATCTCGGCGAGTTCCGCCTCTGTTTTCGGTGTCATGCTGTTTCTTCTTGGTAAAAATACTCTGGGGGTCCGGGGGTGAAACCCCCGGTCTTTGAAAGATCAGGCCGCCCGCCGTGGATCGGACGAGTCGAGCGGAAAAACCTTGGCCGGGTTGAGCAGCCATTTCGGGTCGAACACATCCTTTACATCCATCTGCGCGGCCAGATCATCGGGGTCATATTGATGCGCCATCAGGTCGCGCTTCTCGATCCCCACACCATGTTCGCCGGTAAGGCACCCGCCCACCTCAACGCAGAGCTTGAGAATCTCGGCGCCGAATTCCTCGCACAGTTCCAGATCGCCGGGCTTGTTGGCATCGAACAGGATCAGCGGATGCATGTTACCGTCGCCCGCGTGAAACACATTCGCCACGTCCAGCCCGAACTGATCCGACATCTCGCCGATGCGGCGCAGGACATGAGGCAGCTGGCTGACCGGGATGGTGCCGTCGAGGCACATGTAATCGTTGATATTCCCCATCGCGCCAAAGGCCGATTTGCGGCCCAGCCAGATCTTGGCACTTTCCTCTGCGGACCGGCTCTGGCGCAACTCCACCGGATCATGTTTGCGCGCGATCCCCTCGATCAGGGCCAACTGCTCGTCGATCTCGGCATCCGATCCTTCGACCTCGACGATCAGCAGCGCCTCGCAATCGGGATAGCCCGCCTTGGCGAAATCCTCGGTCGCGCGGATGCAGGGGCGATCCATGAATTCGATCGCCACCGGCAGCACGCCCGCCTTGATGATGTCGCTGACGCAGGCCCCGGCCACTTCGTTCGAATTGAACCCTATGAGAACCGGCCGCGCGCCTTCGGGCTTGCGCAGGATGCGCAAAGTGGCCTCGGTCACCACGCCCAGCTGCCCCTCGGATCCGCAGATCAGACCCAGAAGGTCATAGCCTTCGGCCTCTAGATGCGCGCCGCCCAGTTCCATCACGGTGCCATCCATAAGCACCATGGTCACGCCCATCAGGTTGTTGGTGGTCACGCCGTATTTCAGGCAATGCGCGCCGCCCGAGTTCATCGCGATATTACCCGCGATGGCGCAGGCCAGCTGGCTCGACGGGTCCGGCGCGTAGAAAAACCCGTGCTCTTCCACCGCACCCGTGACGCTTAGGTTGGTGCGCCCGGTCTGCACACGGATGAAACGGTTGTCGTAATCGGTTTCCAGCACATCGGCGAGCCTCGCCACCCCTAGGATCACACTATCCGCCGTGGGCAGCGCGCCGCCCGCCAGTGACGTGCCAGACCCGCGCGGCACCACCGGCACGCCCATCTCGTGACAGATCGCAAGCGCATCCGAGACCTCCTGCGTCGAGCCGGGCAGGATCACGGCCAGAGGCGGGCATTTATAGGCGGTCAGCGCATCGCACTCATAGGCGCGCGTCTCGGAAATCTCCGTGATCACGGCATCATTCGGCAAAACCCCTTGAAGACGCTCAACAAGCACGGCTTTCTTGGCGAGGATGGCGGGGTTTGGCTCTGGCATCTGCATGGCGTACCTCTTGAAATTGGTAAAACTATATAACCAATTTGACGATGTTGCGAGTCCTTTTTCATCGGCGCGACCCTCTGACACTTGCGCAGCTTGGCGCGCTCGGGCAAGGGAAAGCGCATGGATTGGGTCAAGATCATACATATTCTCTGTGTCATGGGCTGGATGACGTCGATCTTCGCCGTGCCCCGCGCGCTGATCTATTGGCACCGCGAATGGGACAGTCTGGGCGAATTCGGCCCGCTTGGCGATCTGACCATCCGGCTCTATCGCTTCTCACTGGGTCTTGGCGTGATCGCCATCGCGACCGGGCTCTACCTCGCGAATTGGCTGGGCTGGCCCGGCTGGACGCATCTCAAGCTGGCGCTGGTGCTTGCGCTGGCCCTGCATTACGGCTGGACCGGACGGCTGGTGCTGCGGGCGCGAAAGGGTATCTTTACCGAGAGCGACCGTTTCCTGCGAATCTTCAACGAAATCAGCGTGTTCGGCGCGATTGCGGTGCTCTGGGCCGTGGTCGTGCGCCCGTTCTGAACCCGATGGGCGCGCTGCCACCAGAGCTGGCGCATTTCACGCGGCTCGACGCTGTCGGCGTGGCGCTGCTGCTTGGCGTCTGGATCTGCACGACGCTGCTGATCGAAAACGCGCCGCGCCGTTGGCCCTCTACCTCGAACCTGATGGCGGACTATCGCCGCGAATGGATGGTGCAATTCGTGACCCGTGATCCGCGCATCTTCGATTCGCAGATGATCGGGCAATTGCGGCAGGGCACGGCGTTTTTCGCGTCGGCCACGCTGATTGCCATCGGCGGGGCACTGGCGCTTCTGGGCGATCTGGAGCAGGTGATCGGCCTTGCCGACGATCTGAGCGCGGGACAACGCCCGATGATCGTCTGGGAGATCAAGATCCTGCTGGTCGTGCTGTTTCTGGTCAATGCCTTTCTCAAGTTCGTCTGGTCCAACCGGTTGTTCGGCTATTGCGCGGTACTGATGGGGGCGGTGCCCAACGATCCGGGCCATCCCGCCGCTCTGGCGCGGGCCCGCAAGGCGGGCGAGATCAACATTACCGCCGCGCGCGGGTTCAATCGCGGGCTGCGCGCACTCTATTGTGCGCTCGCCGCCACCGCCTGGTTGCTTGGGGCCCATGCGCTGATCGCGGCGGCGCTGGTAACAGCACTGGTGTTGCTGCGGCGCGAATTCGCCTCGGCGTCTCGGGCGGTGCTTATGCAGCCGGACACTGCGGAAAACCACACAAAGACGTGAGTGCAACACAGGCGTTTTCGCCTTATGGTGGGAGTTATGAAAAAAATCACATCTTGCCTTGTCACCTGCTGTTTCGCCACCGCCGCTATGGCGCATGACCCCGTGATACTTGATGTTCAGGTGGAGAAGTTGGGCATGTCATGGCGTGTCGATGTGACCCTTGAGCATCCCGATACCGGTTGGGACCATTATGCCGATGGCTGGGAGGTGCTGGACTCCGAGGGCAATCGCCTTGGCCACCGCGTGCTGCACCACCCGCATGTCAACGAGCAGCCTTTCACCCGGTCGCTGACAAACCTGCAGATTCCCGATGGCACCCGCGAGATTTTCGTCAAGGCGCATTGTTCCGTCGATGGCTGGAGCGGGGCGCCGGTGCGGGTGGAATTGACGCCCTGAGGCAGGCTTAGGCCTTGAGGGCCCGTTGATAGTGAGCCGCGTATCGCCGGGCCGCGGTGTGGCCATCCGACGCTGGTTATGTAGCGCTTTATCCCAGCCAAGCCCGGAAACATCTGAGCACAGAGCAGGTTGCAGCCAAATCGCCGCGCAGGGGCATAACGGCAACGACAGCTTCAGGGCAAAACCACCCTCTACCGACGCCCTTCGCGCAACCATCCGGCCAGGATCAGCCCGGAGACCAGCAACAGCACCAGCCAGGGCGGCAACAGTGCCATCTGGCTCACGCTCATCGTCTCATAGGCGCCGCGCGGGGTGATGCCGATCCAGCCGCGACCGGCGGCGGGGCGGCCGTCGCGCACCTCGCGGATGCGCGGCACCCCGTCGGCCATCGCCTGCACCCCGCCATTCGTGGCGTCGATCACCGGCCGCAAGGCGGCATCGCTGGCAATCGTGCGCTCGAATTCCACCGGGGCCGCCGGGCCAAGCCCGATGACGGCGCTCTCTTCGCCATTCTCCAGCCGGTAAAGCCCGATTTCGGGCCCGTCATAAAGCGCCTCGAACCGCCCCGGAGAGACCTCTTCGAGATCGCGCTCCACCGCCTCGCCCGAGGGGGTGGTGATCGTCACGGGCCCCACATCGCCCGACAGCGAGCGGCGGATGATGCGCATCCTCTGGCCGGTCGCCTCGGCCCAGAGCGCCTCTTCCTCAAGCTCGGGTTCCTTCATCATCCAATGCGCCAGACGGCGCAGCAATTCGAGCTGTGGCCCGCCGCCCTCGAACCCGCGCCCCCAAAGCCAGGCGTGGTCCGACGCCAGAAGCGCCACGCGCCCCTCGCCCACCCGGTCGAGCATCAATAGTGGCCGGTCGCCCGCACCCGACATCACCACGTCGCCACCCGTCGGCGTCACTTCGATCTGGCGCATCCAGCGCCCCCATTCGGCGCCGAAATCACGCTCCAGCCCGGCGGTCACCGGGTGCCGCTCGCCAAGGTCGGTCACATCGGGACGATAGCCCTCTTCCACCACCCGCGCGGTGGGGCGGGCGGGTACCAGTTCTTCGAACGGGCCGCGATAGATGCTTTCGGCCCCGGCGAAATCCGGGCCTGCGGCGAGCAGCACCGCGCCGCCTTTTTCCACATATTGGCGGATGTTCTCGAGATAGATCGAGGGCAGGATGCCGCGCCGACGATAACGGTCAAAGATGATCAGGTCGAAATCATCGACCTTTTCGAGAAACAATTCCCGCGTCGGAAAGGCAATGAGCGACAGTTCCCGCACCGGCACGCCGTCCTGTTTCTCGGGCGGGCGCAGGATCGTGAAATGCACCAGATCGACGGAACTGTCGGATTTCAGCAGGTTGCGCCATGTCCGGGTGCCGGGATGCGGCTGGCCCGAGACCAGCAGCACGCTGAGCCGGTCACGCACGCCGTTGATCTGCACCAGCGCGGTGTTGTTGCGGTCGGTAAGCTCGCCCGTCGCCATGGGCGTGGTGAATTGCAGCACGTTGCGCCCGCCATGCGGCAGGGTCAACGGCAGGGTCATCTCCTCGCCCAGGGGCACCAGGAAGCGGCGCGGCTCTTCGCCGTCGATGGAGATGTCGAGCGGCACTTCCATCACGCCTTCGGGGGCGGCGCCATCATCCTCGATGGTCAGCGTCAGACGCACTTCCTCGTCGAGGATGGCAAAGGCCGGGGCATTGTCGACGCGCAGCCGCCGGTCCCAGTCGCCCTCGCGTCCGCTATGCAATAGGTGCAGCGGCGCGGGGATGTCGGGCGCGCGCTCGGCGTCGTGAATGCGCCCGTCCGACAGCAGGATCACCCCGGCGATGCGCCCGCGCGGCTCTTCGGCCATGGCCTGTGCCAGCGCGGTCATCGCCAGGGTGCCGCCATTCTCGGGCGCGTCGGGCACCGGCACGCGCCGCACCTCGGTATTGTCGCGCGCCTCGAGCCGTGCGGCCAGCGTATCGGCGGTCGATTGCGTCATCGTCTCGCGGTCGCCAAGGCCCTGGCTGGCGCTTTGATCCTCGACCAGCAGCACGATATCGCTCAGCGGTGCGCGATCCTCCTGCTGATAGGCGGGGCCAAGCAGCGCCCCCAGCACCACCAGCCCGGCCAGCGCCCGAAACGCCCAGCCAGAGAGGCCCCGCAACAGCGCGAGGGACAGCCCGGCCGCGACCAGCACCGCCAATGCGCCAATCAGCCAGACCGGCAGAAGCGGATCGAAGATTACGCTGCCCGTCATTGGCCCAACCTGTCGAGAAGCGCGGGCACATGGACCTGATCCGATTTGTAATTGCCGGTCAGCACATGCATCACCAGGTTGACACCAAAGCGGTAAGCCAGTTCTCGCTGCCGCTCCCCGGCATAGCCGCGCCCGACCGGAAAGAGCGGATCGCCACGCTCGTTCACTGCCCAGGCCGAGGCCCAGTCATTGCCGCCGATCACCACTGGCGTCACCCCGTCGTTGAGATTGCGGAACGGCATCCCCTCGATGCGTTCGGCATCGGGGGGTGCGGCCTCGACCCAGACGGCGCGGCCGGTGTGACGGCCCGGAAAATCGCTGAGCAGATAGAAGGTGCGGGTCAGCACGTGATCCTCGGGCACCGGCTCCAGCGGGGGAATATCGAGCGGGGCGGCCAGCCGTTGCAGCCGCGCACCATTGGGTGAGGAGGCACCGAACCCTGCCACATCGGCATCGCGCGTGTCGAACACGATCATGCCGCCGCTGCGCAGGTAGTCGTTGAGCTTCACATAGGCCTCGGCCGATGGGGTGGGCTGATCAGGCGTGATCGGCCAGTAGAGGATCGGGTAGAACGCCAGCTCGTCGGTTTCGAGGTCGACGCTGATCGGCGGATCAGGCTCGATCGAGGTGCGGAAGGTGAGCATGCGCCCCAGCCCCCGCAGCCCGGCGCGCGCGGCATCGTCGACCTGCGTGTTGCCGGTGATCACATGGGCCAGCACCACCTCCGAGGTCGCCTCAATGGCGCGGGCATCATCCGATTGCGCCTGCGCCGGTTGCGGTGCGCCAAGGCTGAGCGCCAGCAGCAGAACCGCCGCCGCCCGCGCGGGCCAGAGCCGCCCCGAAAGTGCCAGCGAGGCAAGGATATCGGCCGTCAACAACACCAGCGCCGTTGCCAGTACCCATCCGCCAAGCGGCGTCTCAGGCGTGCGGGCCAGCCCCTCGACGGGGATGCGGGCGGGCCATGACATAGGGGTCAGTGTCGTCGCGGCTGTCATGACGTTGCGCGCCACCCTGCGTTCGGGACCATCATAAAGCCCCGGTAAAAGGTCGGGGCCAAGGGCTGCATCAAGCACGTCCTCGCCCGCCACGCCGGGCCGTGTGCCCGCGTCATCCAGCCGTCCGAACCCGTCAAGCACCTCGACCGGTTGCCATGTTGTGCCCGCCAGTTCTGCCATGTCCGGCGGGGCCATGGCAGAAGAGACCGCCAGCCGCTCCAGCATCTGGACGAAGAGGCCCGAAAGCGGTAATGACGACCATTCGGCATTGGCGGTGACGTGAAAGAGCACGACCTGGCCCGCACCGATGCGCTTGCGCGTGACCAGCGGCGTGCCATCGGTCAGCTGCGCGATAACCCGCTCGGCCAACGTCGGGTCGGGCTGTGCCATGACCTGCGCGCTGACCGTCACATCGGTGGGGATATCGAGCCCCTGAAATGGGCTGCCATCGGGGAATGGGGCCAGAGATTTTGGCTCTCCCCAGCTCATCGCGCCGCCCACGGTGCGCCCGCCCGCGCGCAGGCGCACCGGCATCAGCGGGGCCTCTTCGCTGCGCGAGACATCGCTTGCGGCGACGCGCGGCCCGGCAAAGCGCAGGAGCAACCCGCCCTTTTCGGCCCATTCGAGCAAGGCCGCCTGCTCGGCCCCCGACAGCGTCGCCACATCGGCCAGCACGATCACATCGGGGTTGGCGGGTAGCACATCCATCAACGCGCCGTCGAGCAGATCGGCGGTCGGCACCAGAGCCTGTTCAAGGTAATGCAGCGGCGACAGAAGCTCCAACCCCTCGCGATCCTCGCGCCCGGAAATCAGCGCCACCTCGCGCCGTTTCAGCCCGTCATCGGTGAGCGTGACCGCCCCGGCCTGCGTCTCGCCGGCGATCTCGAACCGGGTCACGCGGGCGCGCAGTTCCGGCGGCAGCGACAGCGCGCCGGTGGTCTCGGTCGCGCCGTCTTGAAACGTCATCGGCAGGCTTGCCAGTACGCGGGGAATGCCTGCCGGATCAAGGCCATGGGCGTTGACGGTGATTTCGCGCGCATCGCCGGGCGCGGCGCGCAGCGCGGTCAGATCGACCAGTCCGTCAGACAGTTGCGCAGGCCGCAGCGCCATGACCGGGCGCACGCTTTCATGCACCGTGACCGGGCCGCGCGCTTCCAGCGTCTCAAGCAGTGCATCGCGCCCGTCATGCGCCAGCCCGTCCGAGAACCAGCGCGTCTCGAACCCGTCCTCGTCCAGCAGGCCCGCCGCCGTCTCAAGCGTCGCGGGCGCGGGGGCCCAGGGCGCGGGTGTCAGCCCCGGCAGCCCGCTGCGCCAAGTCTCGGCAGCGCGAAAAACCGGTGCCTGGGGGTCGCTCAGATCCATGATTGCGGCGGCGCGCCCGGCGCGGCTCGCCTCGGCCAAAAGCCCGTCCATCACCGCGATCTGCGCATTCCAGTCCCGCGCAGTGGCCCAACTTGCATCGGTCATGATCAGCAGCGGCAGGCGGCTTGCCGCCTCGCCCTCGGCGCGCGGGTTGAGCACCGGGCCTGCCAGCCCCACGATCACCGCTGCGACGGCCAGCATCCTGAGCAGCAACAGCCACCACGGCGTGCGATCCGTCACCGTGTCATCATCGGTCAGCCCCAAAAGCAGCGCCACACCGGGGAACCGCCGCCGGATCGGGGCGGGCGGCACGGCGCGCAGGATAATCCAAAGGATGGGCAGGGCCGCGAGCGCCAGCAACAGCCAGGGTGCTGCGAAACCGATGGGGCAGAGCATCATGCGCCCGCCCCCTTGTCGATTGCACGATAGAGCCACAGAAGCGCCGATTGCGCGGAGTCGCCGGTGTGATGCAGGCCATGCCGCCAGCCGGTCGCGGCACAAAGCGCGGCCAGTTCGGCCTTACGCGCGGCCAGCCGTTCCAGATAGCGGTCGCGCAGATCATTCGCCTTCAAGGTCTCATGCGCCAGCGTGCCGCCCATGCTCTCGAATATCGTGCGCCCACGATAGGGAAACGCCTCTTCCGCCGGGTCGAGCACCTGATAGACCACGCCGCGCACCCCGCGATCCGCCGCCTTGGTCAGCGCTGCGTGCAGCCCGCTCAGATCACCCATGAAATCCGAGATCAAGAGCGCCCGGCCATGCGGCACGAGGCCCGCCATGTCGGGGCTTGCGTAATCCTCGTCGCTGTCGAGGGTCAGCGCCTGCGCCAGCCGGGCCAGTTGCGCCTGCCCGCGCCGGGGGGGCAGGGCGGTGCCGGTCATTCCCACCCGCTCGCCTCCGCGCAGCAGCAGCACCGACATCGCCAGCGCCAGAAGCCGCGCACGATCCGCCTTGTCGGGCAGGCCCTTGTCCGAGGAAAACCGCATCGAAGCGGCGGGATCGACCCAGAGCATGACGCTCTGCGCGATCTGCCATTCGCGTTGCCGCACGAATTGCGCGTCCGACCGGGCCGAGCGGCGCCAATCGATCATTCGGCGGCTGTCGCCCTGCTGCACCGGGCGGTATTGCCAGAAATCGTCGCCTTGCCCCGCCCGTCTGCGGCCGTGCTCGCCCAGAAGGACGGTGCCCGCCAGATGCTCGGCCCGCGCCAGAAGCGGCGGCAGGCGCGCGGCCTCGGCCTCGGCGCGGGGGCGCAGGGTATGAACACTCGCTATCATGTCAGGCTGCGGCCTGAACCTGTGTCACATCCTCGACCATGCGCGCGATCAACGAGTTGAGGCTGTCGCCCCGGGCCCGTGCTGCGAAATTGAGCGCCATGCGATGCCCCAGCACCGGCTGTGCCATTGCGGCCACGTCGCTGGCATCGGGTGCCAAACGGCCCTGCAGCATCGCCCGCGCCCGTACCGTCAGCATCAGCGCCTGTGCTGCACGCGGGCCAGGGCCCCAGGCGACGCTCTCGCGTACCCGGTCATCGGCGCTCGCATCTTCGGGACGGCAGGCGCGCACCAGATCGAGAATGACCTCCATCACCTTTTCGCCCACCGGCATGCGGCGCAACGTCTGTTGCGCGTCAATCAACTCCTGGGGGGTAAAGACGCCATGCGCCTCCTCTTCTTCGGCCCCGGTGGTGGCGAGCAGGATCGCGCGTTCGGTGTCGCGGTCGGGATAAGGCACGTCGATCTGCACTAGAAAGCGGTCAAGCTGCGCCTCGGGCAGGGGGTATGTGCCCTCTTGCTCGATCGGGTTTTGCGTGGCGAGTACGTGGAAGGGCGGCGTCAGGCTGCGGTTTTGACCCGCGACCGTGACCTGCCGTTCCTGCATCGCCTGCAACAGGGCCGATTGCGTGCGCGGGCTCGCGCGGTTGATCTCGTCGGCCATCAGCAGTTGGCAGAAAATCGGACCTTCGATGAACTTGAAGGCGCGTTTTCCGTCCTCCGAGGTTTCCAGCACCTCGCTGCCGAGAATGTCGGCGGGCATGAGATCGGGGGTGAACTGCACGCGGTTGGTGTTGAGCCCCATCACCGTGCCGAGCGTTTCCACCAGTCGGGTCTTGCCCAGACCGGGCAGACCGATGAGCAACCCGTGCCCGCCGCACAAAAGCGCCGAAAGCGACAGGTCGACCACCCGCTCCTGACCGATGAACCGCCGTGTGATTGAGGCGCGGGCCTGCGCCAATTTGCCTTCCAGCGCGTCGAGACCGGCGAGAAGATCGGGGTCATCGGTCATGGCAAAACTCCTGTCAGAACTATATCTTCAGCCTAGAGTGTATCGCGCAAGACAGAAATGGCAAAAGCAATGAGCGACAAACCCCTCACAACCCCGTCAGCCGAGGGCCTCGCCGCCTCGGCTCGCGCCGTTGCCAAGCAAGCGCGCGGGCTGCCCCCCGTGCACGACTGGAATCCGCCATTTCGTGGTGATCTCGACATGCGGATCGCCCGTGACGGCACGTGGTTCTATCAGGGCACGCCGATCACGCGCCCCGCTCTTGTGCGGCTTTTTTCGACCATTCTGCGCCGCGACGGGGATGATTATTTTCTGGTCACCCCGGTCGAAAAGGTCGGGATCACCGTGGACGATGCACCCTTCGTCGCCGTCGATATCGAGCCCGAGGGGGCAGGGCAGGAACAGACCCTGCGATTCGAGACCAATGTCGGCGATCACGTCACCGCCGGGCCGGATCATCCGATTCGTGTATCGCGCGACCCCGAGACCGGAGAGCCCGCGCCTTACGTGCTGGTGCGCGCCAATCTCGAGGCGCTCATCGACCGCAAGAGTTTTTACCGGCTGGTCGAGATCGGTGATTGTTCGGGGGGCTGGTTCGGTCTGTGGTCGGGCGGCGCGTTCTTCCGCATCATTCCGGAAGATGAATTACCCTGAGCCGATCGCCGGTCAGCCGCGCAACTCGGCAAGGATCGACTTGGCGGCGGCACGCGGGTCTTCCGCCGCCCAGATGGGACGGCCCACCACGATATGATCGGCCCCGTCGGTCACCGCCTGCGCTGGGGTCGCCACCCGTTTCTGATCGCCCAGGGCACTGCCCGTTGGTCGCACGCCGGGTGTCACGATCAGCCGCCCCGTCGCTTGTGGAAGGGCGCGGATCATCGCGGCCTCCTGCGGGCTTGCGATCACGCCATCGGCCCCCGCCTCGAACGCCCGCCCCGCGCGCTCGGCCACCAGATCGGGCAGATCGCCCGGCTTGATCAGCCCGGCATCAAGATCGGCCCGGTCGAGCGAGGTCAGGATCGTCACGGCAAGGATTTTCAAGGGCTTGCCCGCCGCGCCTTCCTTGGCTGCGCGCACCACATGCGGATCACCATGCACCGTCAGGAAATCCAGATCGAACTGCGCCAGCCCGCGCACTGCGGCCTCGATTGTGGCCCCGATATCGAACAGTTTCATATCGAGGAAAATCCGCTTGCCATGCTCCTGTTTGAGCTCATTGGCCAACGCCAGCCCACCGCCCGTCAGCATCCCCAACCCGATCTTGTAGAAGCTGACCGAGGGCCCGAGCGCCTCGGCAAGCTGCAAGCCCTCCAGCGCATTGGGCAGGTCGAGGGCAACGATCAGGCGGTCATCGGACATCGGGAACACTCCGGAAGCAGGGGCAGGATGCTGCGCCCTTGTCGCGGCGCGCCCGCAGGGCGTCAAGCCCTCTGTGTCACGCGGCCGTGGTCAGGCGGCATGCGAGTGCGCGGCGATCACGTGCTCCGTCAGGCGCAGCATCCGAAGCCCGGCACGGCCCGACCGGTGCAACCGTTCCGCCCGTTCGCGCAGGCCTCGCATGACCCGGTCATACTCCGCCGTGAGCGGTGCCGGGAAGTGAACGGCATAGCCGATTGCAACTGCGCCCTGCATGATGTCCACGACTGCCTCGAACGCGCCCTGTTGGGGATTGTAGCGCACTGGTCCGATCCGGCATGGCTGATGTTGCATGAGTCCGATCCTTTGTCTGATGGCCCGCGCGGGGCCTGTGGATAACTACAGAAGATATCGGTATCGCAATGGGTTGATCCAAGCCGGGGTCACAAAAATGTGGCAGGCTGCGATTTCGGGGAGGGTCTGTCTTGAACCTCACACGGCCGTTCCCCATTTACTATTCAAGGTCCCCGACCGCTGCATGCCTTGATTAGGGTGCGGCACCGGGGGAACGCTTGAGAAAAGGAGAACGACCATGGACTTCAACAAGTTCACGGAGCGGTCGCGCGGTTTCATTCAGGCCGCACAGACCATCGCGATGCGCGAAAGCCATCAGAAACTTGCCCCCGAACATCTGCTCAAGGCGCTGCTGGACGATCCCGAGGGTCTGGCCAGCAACCTGATCAAACGCGGCGGCGGCGATCCCGCGCGCGTGATGCAGGCCAACGATCTGGCGCTTGGCAAGATAACGCAGGTCTCGGGCGATGCGGGCCAGACCTATATGGACCAGCAAACCGGCAAGGTGCTGGCGGAGGCCGAGAAGCTGGCCTCGAAAGCCGGTGACAGCTTTGTGCCCGTGGAACGCATCCTGACTGCGCTTGCCGTCGTGAAAAGTCCGGCCAAGGAGGCGCTTGATGCAGGCGGTATCAGCGCGCAGCAGATCAACGAGGCGATCAACGACATCCGCAAGGGCCGCACCGCCGACACGGCGAGCGCCGAGGACACCTATGAGGCGCTGGAAAAATACGCGCACGATCTGACCAAGGCCGCCCGCGAAGGCAAGATCGACCCCATCATCGGGCGCGATGATGAAATCCGCCGCGCCATGCAGGTGCTCAGCCGCCGCACCAAGAACAACCCGGTTCTGATCGGTGAGCCGGGCGTGGGTAAAACCGCCATCGCCGAGGGCCTCGCGCTGCGCATCGTCAATGGGGACGTGCCTGAATCCTTGCGCAACAAGCGCTTGCTGTCGCTCGACATGGGCGCACTGATCGCGGGTGCGAAATATCGCGGCGATTTCGAGGAACGGCTCAAGGGCGTGCTCAATGAGGTGACGCAGGCCGCCGGTGAAATCATCCTCTTCATCGACGAGATGCATACGCTGGTGGGCGCGGGCAAGGCCGATGGCGCGATGGATGCCGCCAACCTGATCAAACCGGCGCTCGCGCGTGGCGAATTGCACTGCATCGGCGCGACCACGCTCGACGAATACCGCAAGCATGTGGAAAAGGATGCCGCGCTGGCCCGCCGGTTCCAGCCGCTTGTGGTCGAGGAGCCGACGGTGGAGGACACGATCAGCATCCTGCGCGGCATCAAGGAGAAATACGAGCTGCATCACGGCGTGCGCATCTCGGATTCGGCGCTGGTGGCGGCGGCGACGCTCAGCCACCGCTACATCACCGACCGCTTCCTGCCCGACAAGGCCATCGACCTGATGGATGAGGCCGCCAGCCGTCTGCGCATGGAAGTCGACAGCAAACCCGAGGAACTCGACGCGCTCGACCGCGACATCCTGCAAAAGCAGATCGAGGCCGAGGCGCTGCGCAAGGAGGACGACGCCGCCTCCAAGGACCGGCTGGCCAAGCTGGAACGGGAACTGGCCGAGTTGCAGGAGAAATCCTCGGAGATGACCGCGCAATGGCAGGCCGAGCGTGACAAGCTGGCCAGCGCCCGCGACATCAAGGAGCAACTCGACCGCGCCCGCGCCGAGCTCGACATCGCCAAGCGCGAAGGCAATCTCGCCAAGGCGGGCGAGCTCAGCTATGGCGTCATACCGCAGCTTGAAAAGCAACTGAGTGAGGCCGAGAGCCAAGGCGATGACGATGTCATGGTCGAAGAGGCCGTGCGCCCCGAGCAGATCGCGCAGGTCGTCGAACGCTGGACCGGCATCCCGACCGCCAAGATGCTGGAAGGCGAGCGCGAAAAACTGCTGGGCATGGAAGACAACCTGCATCAACGCGTGATCGGCCAGAACAAGGCGGTCAAGGCCGTGGCCAACGCCGTGCGTCGCGCCCGCGCGGGCCTCAACGACGAGAACCGGCCCCTGGGCAGCTTCCTCTTCCTCGGGCCGACCGGCGTAGGCAAGACCGAACTGACCAAGGCGGTGGCCGAGTTCCTCTTTGACGACGACTCAGCGATGGTGCGCATCGACATGTCGGAATTCATGGAGAAACATTCGGTCGCTCGTCTGATCGGCGCGCCTCCGGGCTATGTCGGCTATGACGAGGGCGGGGTGCTGACCGAAGCCGTGCGCCGCCGCCCCTATCAGGTGGTGCTATTCGACGAGGTCGAAAAGGCGCATCCCGACGTGTTCAACGTGCTGTTGCAGGTGCTCGATGACGGGGTGCTGACTGATGGTCACGGGCGCACCGTGGATTTCAAGCAGACCCTGATCGTGCTCACCTCGAACTTGGGCTCACAGGCGCTCAGCCAGCTGCCCGAAGGCTCGGATTCGGCGGAGGCCAAGCGCGACGTGATGGATGCGGTGCGGTCCCATTTCCGCCCTGAATTCCTCAACCGGCTCGACGAGACGATCATCTTCGACCGCCTCAACCGCGAGGATATGGACGGGATCGTCGAAATCCAGCTGCGCCGCCTGCTCCGGCGTCTGGCCAGCCGCAACATTGCGCTGCAACTCGACGATGCCGCCAAGACATGGCTTGCCGATGCGGGCTATGATCCGGTGTTCGGCGCGCGTCCGCTCAAGCGGGTGATCCAGCGCGCCTTGCAGGATCCGCTCGCCGAGGCGCTGCTTGCGGGCGACATCCTCGACGGCGCGACCGTGCCGGTCACAGCAGGCCCCGACGGGCTGATCATCGGCGACCGGGTGGGGACAACCACCCAGGACCCGCCCGCCGACGCGGTGGTCCACTGATCCGCAATCGCCCCTCGGCATGGCCGGGGGGCGTTTTTTGTCAAGCCTGATCCTCGAGAATCATGTCCGATGCCTTTTCCCCGATCATGATCGCCGGGGCGTTGGTATTGCCCGAGACGATCTCGGGCATGATCGAGCAATCGGCGACGCGCAGCCCGGTGATGCCATGTACGCGCAGCCGCGCATCGACCACCGCGCCCGGACCTTGGCCCATTTTGCAGGTGCCGGTTGGGTGATAGATCGTGGTGGAATAGTTGCGCGCCCAGTCGAGCGTGCCGTCGTAATCGTCGATATCAAGCGAGGCGTCGGGGCGGAATTCCTCGGATATCTTGGTCGTGAGCGGCGCGTGCCGGGCGATGCGGCGGGCGATGCGGATGCCCTCAACAATGGTCCGGCAGTCGGTTTCGGTCGCGAGGTAATTGGGATGGATTTTCGGATAGGTGTTCGGATCGGCAGAGGCGAGGCGGATTTCGCCCCGGCTTTCGGGGCGCAACTGACAGACCGACATTGTGAAGGCCGAGAAGCGATGTGCCCCCTCGCCAGGGCTGTCCGCCGACCAAGGCTGCACGTGGAACTGGATGTCGGGGGTTTCTACATGATCGCCGGTGCGCATGAACCCGGTGGCAAGGCTCGCGGCCATCGCCATCGGACCCGCACGGAACATCGCGTATTTCAGCGCGATACGCGCCTGATCGAACAGGCTGCGCACCTCGTCGTTTAGCGTCGGCTCATTGCATTTGAACACCAGCCGCGCCTGTAAATGATCCTGCATGTTGCGCCCCACGCCGGGCAGGTCGCGCCGCACCTCGATCCCGTGTTCGGCCAGATGCGCGGCTTCGCCCAGGCCCGACAGCATCATTAGCTGCGGAGAGCCGATGGCCCCCGATGAGAGGATCACCTCGCGCCCGGCGCGCGCCGTATGCTCTATCCCCGCACGGTCGCGATAGGCCACACCGGTCGCGCGGGTGCCGTCAAAGGTGATCCGGCTCGCCTGTGCGCGGGTCACAATCGTCAGGTTCTCGCGGTCCCGCACCGGGTTTAGAAAGGCCACCGCGGAGGAACACCGCCGCCCGTTGCGCGTGGTCAGTTGAAAATAGCCCACGCCTTCCTGTGTCGCGCCGTTGTAATCGGGGTTGAACGGATAGCCCGCCTCTTGCGCCGCTGCGACCCAGGCGTCGCAGATCGGCCGTTGCAGGCGCATGTTAGACACCCAGAGCGATCCCTGATCGCCGTGATAGTCATCCGCGCCGCGTTCCTGCCGCTCGGATCGTTTGAAGAGCGGCAGCACATCGTCCCACCCCCAGCCCGGATTGCCCATCTGCGCCCAGCGGTCGTAATCCTGCGGCTGGCCCCGCACATACAGAAGGCCGTTGAGCGACGACGACCCGCCCAGAACCTTGCCGCGCGGCCAGTCGATCGCGCGGCCATTGAGCCCCGGATCGGGCTCGGTGCGGTAGCACCAGTCGACGCTCGGGTTGTGCATGGTCTTGAAATACCCGACCGGGATATGAATCCACGGGTTCCAGTCGCGCCCACCCGCCTCCATCAGCACAACCTTGGTCTTGGGATCGGCGGAGAGGCGATTCGCCAGAACGCATCCAGCAGAGCCTGCGCCGACGATCACGTAATCCGCAGAAATTTCAGACATTTTTCAATGACCTTTCGATGCGTTTGAGAGGAAAAAAGTTTTTCCTTGCCACATTGACCATAAGTTGACCAATAATGATACCGCAAGTATCAATATTGCAATTTCAGGGAGGGAACCATGAAAGCATCGAAAGCCCTAGCCGGGATTTCCCGGAGGGATTTATTCCGTCTGTCAGGCCAATTTGGCCTGTCATCCGTGGTCATGGGTGCGGGTGCGCTGACGGGGGCTGTCAGTCTGCCCTCCCTCGCACGCGCCGCCGAGAGCACCTATGAAAAACGCTTTGCCAAGGAGCCCAAGCACACGCTGAAACTGGGGGCTTCGGGTTTCAACGCGCGCAACCTGCTGATCGAGCGTGCCGGCGTTCTGGAGTTCGCCCGCGACCTGGAGGAGCGGACGGAAGGCGAGATTCGTGTCGAATTCATCGGCGACAACCAGATTTGCGGCCAGCTCAACTGTGTCGAAAAGACCCAGACCGGCGTGATCGACATGTATGCCGCCTCGACGCAGAACTCGGCGGGCGGTGCGCCCTATCTCAACGTGCTGGACTATGCCTACATGTTTCCCAGCCGGGCGGCGCAGTACCATTTCCTCTATTCCCCGGCCTCGCAGCGCGTGCTGCGCGAGCCGCTGGAAAACCGTCACGGGCTGAAATTCCTGTTCTCGCATTGCGAACTGCGCGGCATCCAGCTGGGCAACAACTTTGCCGAGAAACCGACCGTGACCAAGCTCGAAGAGCTGTTCGGCACCAAGAACCGCGTGACTGGCACGCAACTGGGCCGTATCGCTATGCAGCTTCTCAACCTCAACCCGGTGCCGGTGGCCTGGGAAGAAACATTGGACGGGCTCAAGCAGGGCCTGATCGACGGGGCCGAGACCTGGGCGTCGGCGGTGGCCTATGCCAACATGTCGCCGGTGGTCAGCCAATCGGTCGATCTCAAGTTCTTCTGCGGAACCGAGCATACTTCGATGTCGGTGCGCGTTTTTGATGCGATGGAGCCGCATCTGCAGGATGCGATTATGGAATCGGCCTATCTGGCGCAGGTCCAGGTTCAGGCAGCGAACGAGGCGGCACTGATCAAGACTGTCGGGTTTTCCGATCCGCAATTGCCCGGCACGATCTTTGCCGAGCACGGCGTGCGGCCTGCCTTTCTCGCCGACGATCAGATCAAGATGGCCGAGGAAATGTGCTCGCCCGAGTTCAACCCCGAGCCTTGGGCGCAATGGCGCGAGAGACTCAACGGCTGGGCCGGGGGCATCGACACCTATCAGGAGATTTACGATACCGCGCGCGAGATCCCCGTGGATACCTTGCCCGAGAATGTCGAGCCGCGTCGCTGGTGGCGTTCGGCCTGATCGCCTAGCATAGGGCCGGGCCGCGCGCGGCCCGGCTTCAAGCCGCCGAGACGTTCGGCCGCGACATACGGCAACCCAAAGAGAAGGAGTGGGCATGACCGGCTGGTTTCAGGGTATGGGGGAGATATTTGGTGCCCTCGCCTCGGGCGATTCGTGGATGTTGAGCGAGGCGATGCGCGCACCGGCGACCTGGCCGTTGGGCCTGATCGCGATGCTGGTGGTCGCGATCGCCTTTCTGACCCTCTACCGCGTGGTGCCTTGGGCCGAGCGCAATCTTGAACAATCGCTGATGGTCGTCTCTTACCTCGCCATCGGCGGGATCATCTTTGTCGAGGTGTTCCGCCGCTTCGTGCTGTCGCAGCAGGCGCCGTGGTCGACCACGCTGCCGCCGTTCCTGTTTCTGATCATGACGTGGTTCGGGTGCAGTTATAACGTCAAGCTTCGCACGCATCTGGCCTTTGCCGAGTTTCGCACCGCCATGCCGCGCGCCGGGCAGATGGGCTGCCTGATGCTGGATGCGCTGCTGTGGATCGGGTTTTCCTGGGTGGTTGTGGTGACGTCGATGAAGGTCGCGGTCAATTCGGCAGCGAATTTCCAGATCATGCTGGGCACCGACAACGTGATGCAATGGTGGTTCCTGCTGTCGGTGCCGCTGGCATTCACCACGCTGGTGGCTCGGGTGATCGAGAACGCGCTGCGCGACATCGCCAATTACCGAAACGGCGACACGCTTATCACCCAATCCGTGATCGGAGGTGACTGACATGACCGACCCTTCAACCCTCGTCACGCTCATTTCCATCGCGGTGACGTTTCTCTTCATGCTGGGCGTGCCGGTTTTTCTGGTGATCGGCTACTGGGTGATCGGCGTATCTTTCGTCCTCGGGATGCCGCTCCAGAATATCGGCGGGGCGCTGGCGGATGTGTTCACCGATGGCTTTGCGCTGCTGGCCATGCCGCTGTTTATCCTGACGGGTGATCTGATCAACCGCTCGGGCATCGCGCGCCGACTGTCGGATTTCGCCTATGCCTGCCTTGGCTGGATACGCGGCGGGCTGGCGATGGCCTCGCTTGGTGCCTGCGGGCTTTTTGCCGCGATCTCGGGGTCGAACTCGGCCACCACGGCAACCATCGGCTCGATGCTGCATCCCGAGATGGTCAAGGGCGGCTATGACGAGCGGTTCTCGGCGGCCACCGCAGCGGCGGGCGGTACGGTCGGCATCATCATCCCGCCCTCGATCATCTTCATCGTCTACGGCTTTCTACTGAACCTGCCGATTTCGGAGTTGTTCGTGGCTGGGATCATTCCAGGCGCGCTGATGGTGGGCGCAATGATGTTCGCGGCCTTCCTGATCTGCTTTAGCAACAAGTGGGGCATTCTGATCACGCTCAGCCCGATGCGGGTGATCAAGACCGCAATCGGTGCCTGGCTCGGCTTTTTTGCCATCGGCCTCGTGCTCTGGGGCATCTATACCGGCAAGTTCTCGCCCACCGAAGCTGCGGGCGTGACCGTGGGCTTTTGCGTGATCGTGGGTTTCATCAGCCTGCCACTCTACAAGATCATGGGCGGGGCCAAGGGCCGCGATGTCAGCGAAAAGCGGGTCTCGGAAATGCTAGTCGTCGAAGGATTCAGCCCGCTGGAACTGCCCGCGATCACCATGCGCTCGGCGCAGATCACCGGCATCCTGGCACCGCTGATCGCGGTGTCGGTGGTGATGCAGCAGATCCTGTCGGTGCTGGGCGCGCAGGAGCTGATCGGCGGGTTCGTCACCTCGATGGGCGGCTATTACGCGGTGCTCTTCACCTCGATGGCGATTGTCTTCGTCTGCGGCATGGTGTTGGAAAGTCTGCCGGTGACGATTATCCTCGCGCCGATCCTGGCCCCCATCGCGCATTCGGTCGGGGTGGAGCCGGTTCAATTCGCGGTGATCTTCCTTGTGGGGGCCTCCATCGGGTTTATCACGCCGCCCTACGGGCTCAATCTCTATGTCGCCTCGGGTGTGACGGGCGTTCCCTATTTCCGCCTGTTGCGCTACACCGTCCCGTATCTGGTGGCTTTGCTTTCGGTCTGGTTTATCGTGGCCCTCGTACCAGAGCTATCGACGGCCTTGCTTCCGAACCGCTGACGATGGGGTAGTCATGGACGGTGACAACACGGGAACGATCCCGACAAACCTGCGCCTGCTTCTGGTGATCGAAGAGATCGCGCGGGCCGGTGTGCCGGTCACGCCCACGGATGTGAATGCGCGGCTCGGCCTGCCCAAGCCGACCATTCACCGGCTCTTCGCCACGCTGGAAGAGGAGGGATTCCTGCAACGCGATATGGACGGGCGCACCTATTCGCCGGGGCCGCGGCTGCGCACCATGGCGGGCGGCATCCTGTCATCGCTGCGCATCCGCACGGCGCGGCAGGCCATTCTCAAGCGGCTAAGCCGCGAGATCGGCGAGACCTGCAACATCGCCCTGCCGGATCGTGACGCGATGACTTACCTGGAGCGGGTCGAGACCGAATGGCCGCTGCGCATCCAACTGCCCATCGGTACGCGGGTCCCGTTCTACTGCACGGCGAGCGGCAAGATGTATCTCAGCTCACTGGCGCGGACGCATCTGGAGAAATACCTCGCGGCGACCGATCTGCGCGCGAGAACTGCCAACACCCTCACCGATCCCGAGGCACTGATCGACGAGATACGGCTGGTGCGCGACAGCGGCTATGCGCTCGATCGCGAAGAGTTCATGCAGGACATGATCGCGCTCGCGGTGCCGGTGCTCGATATCAACGGCCGGCTGATGGCGACGCTGTCGTTTCACGCGCCGACGCAGCGGTTCGACATCGATCGCGCGCTCGGCTATCTGCACCAGATGCGCGAGGCGGCGGTGGATCTGTCAAGTTTGGTGAGCGGGGAGTGAACCGTCACGACGCTGCCCGCCCCTCACGCGCGAGGTGCCGGGCATAGAGGCGCGGGGCAAGAAGCCGCTCATAGACCAGATGCGCGGCCTGACGCAGCCCCGGCAACGACACGATCCGCGCGATCCGGCGATAGCGCGGCAATGCCCGCCAGAGCGCGATGAAGGCATCGACCCCCGACAGGATGCGCCCGCCCTGCCGCACATGCAGCCGCTTTGCGGCGGCATCGGCCCCGATCCCCCAATCGGCCAGATCGCGGGTGTTGAGGTCGTGAAACGCGATCGGCAGGCCACGCGCCTCGGCATAGCCCCGGTAACGGTCGATCTCGGCCCGGCAGACCGGGCAGCGGGCATTATAGAGCACATGGGTTTCAGTGGTCATCGGGGCCTCCTCTTGCGTTATCTAGAACGGGAGGAGGTCACGGGAAGAGCGCGCATCCTGCGTCGTCATGGCACGCCAAAATGTCCGCGACAGCGAGGCTCCGGGGCATGCGTCTGACGAGAGATCCTCGGGTCAAGCCCGAGGATGACGGGGGAGGGAGGTGCCGCCCAGAGTATTTTTGGTGGGCCACTAGGCGGGGACGCGCCCCCACAGATCATACTCCCCGGCCTCATCCACCTCGACGGTGACGATATCGCCGAGTGAGAGCGCCTCTGTCCCCTCGTCGATGAACAAGTTCCCGTCAATCTCGGGGGCGTCGGCCTTGGTGCGGCAGGTGGCGATGCCGTCTTGGTCGATGTCGTCCACGATAACGTCGAGATGCTGGCCGACCTTCGCGGCCAGCTTGGCCTCCGAGATCGCCTGCGCCTTGGCCATGAACCGGTCCCAGCGGTCCTGTTTGACCTCTTGGGCCACGTGATCGGGCAGGGCATTGGAGCGCGCGCCCGCGACATTCTCGTATTGAAAACAGCCGACCCGGTCGAGCTGCGCCTCGTCGAGCCAATCCAGAAGCGTCTGGAATTCCGCCTCGGTTTCGCCGGGATAGCCGACGATGAAGGTGGAGCGCAGGGCGATGTCGGGGCACTCGCGTCGCCAGGCGGCGATCTCGTCAAGGGTGCGCGCGGCGGCGGCGGGGCGGGCCATGCGTTTGAGAGTGTCTGGATGGGCGTGCTGGAACGGGATGTCGAGATAGGGCAGCACCAGCCCTTCCGCCATCAGCGGGATCAACTCGCGCACATGCGGGTAGGGATAGACGTAATGCAGCCGCACCCATGCGCCCAAGCTCCCCAGATCGCGCGCCAGATCGGTGATATGAGCGCGATGGCCATTCGTCTCGGCATGTTTGATATCGACACCGTAGGCGGAGGTGTCCTGAGAGATCACCAGCAATTCGCGCACGCCGCTTTCGACCAGCTTTTCGGCTTCGCGGATCACCGCATGGGCGGGGCGGCTGGCAAGACGCCCGCGCATGTCGGGGATGATGCAGAATTTACACTTGTGATTGCAGCCCTCGGAAATCTTGAGATAGCTGTAATGGCGTGGTGTCAGGCGCACCCCCGAAGCGGGCAAAAGATCAATGAACGGGTCGGGGTTGGGCGGCACGGCGGCATGGACCGCGTCGAGCACCTGCTCGTATTGGTGCGGGCCGGTCACGGCAAGGACGCGGGGATGCACCCCGGTGATGTAGTCGGGCTCGGCCCCCAGACAGCCGGTGACGATCACCCGGCCATTCTCGGTCAGCGCCTCGCCGATGGCCTCGAGGCTTTCGGCCTTGGCGCTGTCGAGAAATCCACAGGTGTTCACGATCACCGCATCCGCGCCGGTATAATCGGGCGAGATGCCGTAACCCTCGGCGCGCAGCCGGGTGAGGATGCGTTCGCTGTCCACCAGCGCTTTGGGACAGCCTAGCGAAACCATGCCGATGGTGGGTTGGCCGTGGCGCGGTGCCTCGGTCAGGCGGGCGCGCGGGGCGAGGTCGGGGCGAAGGCTGGGCGGGTTTTGTGACATGGCCGCGATATAGCCTCTGCCCGGTCCCGCGGGAAGGGGCAAAAGCGGTTGCCCAAGCCTGCACTGCACGCCTAGAGTTGTCCTGAGGCGTTGCAGGAAAGGGCGTGTGCCATGAGGTGGGTGTTTCGGCTGATCGGGCTGGTGGTTGTGATCGTGGCAATCGTGCTGGGCGCGCTGTTTTTCCTGCCTGGCGACCGGATCGCCAAGATCGCCGCCGAGCAGATTTCCAAGGCAACGGGCCGTCAGGTCACCATGTCGGGGGAGACAAAGATCAGCTTTTATCCCGTTCTGGGCGTCGCGACCGGGGCCGTCGAGGTCGCCAATGCCGACTGGTCCGACGCAGGGCCGATATTCACCGCCGACAGCCTCAAGATCGGGGTGGAGCCTGCGGCGCTGTTCGGGGGCGATATCCGGATCACCGGGCTGGAGGCGGTGGGGCCGCAGATCCGGCTGGAGCGGGCCGCCGACGGACGGGTGAACTGGGAACTGGGGGTCGAGGGCGTGGCGCCCTCTGGCCAGTCCGAGGGCGACACGCCTGCCACCGCGAACCGGTTGTCACTGACGCTGGACCGGGCGCTGATAAAGGGCGCCTATCTGACCTATACCGATCATGGCACAGGCGAGGTGCAGGCGATCCGCGACATGGATTTCGATCTGCGCTGGCCCGATTACGATGGCCGGGCGACATTCGACGTGGTGCTGCGGCAGGCGGGCGATCCGGTGACGGTGTCGGGCCATCTGGAACAGGTGGGCGCGTTCATCGACGGGGCGGTCACGGATGTGGTGGCAAATATCGAGGGGCCGGGCGGGCGTCTCGGCTTTGACGGGCGCGCGGGTCTTCAGCCGCAGGTGCAGGGGCGGTTCGATATCGACATGTCCGACACCAGTGCCTTTGTCGCGGCGCTGGATCTGGGTGCGGTGGATCTGCCACAGGGCTTTGGCGCTGGCGTCAGAGGCGGGGCGGATGTGACGCTGACGCAGGAAATGCGGCTCAGCTTGCGCGACATGACGCTTGATCTGGGGGGTAATGCGCTGTCTGGGGCGGCGGATATCGAGCTTGCGGGTGATGTGCCGCGCGTCAATGCGCAGCTCGATGCCGGCGCGCTTGATCTGTCGCAATTCGCTGGCGCGGATGGGGAGGCGGGCGGCGGTGCTGACAGCGGCTGGTCGCGCACGCCTATCGACGCAAGCGGTCTGGCGCTTGCGAATGGCGAGGTGGCGCTGGTGGCCGACAGCATCGACCTGGGCGACCTGAAGCTGGGCACAACCCGCACGCTGATGACGCTGGACCGGTCGCGCGCGGTGTTCTCATTGCGTGAGTTGCGTGCCTATGACGGGCTGATCACCGGCGAGTTCGTGGCCAACAACCGCGCGGGCCTGTCGGTGGGGGGCAACATGAATGCCGAGGGGATCAACCTCGAACGCTTCCTTGCGGATGCGATGGACATCACCCGGTTTGCCGCCTCGGCAAACGGCGAGGTGGAGTTTCTCGGCGTCGGCCAATCGGTGCATGCGATCATGAATTCGCTGTCGGGCAAGGGCGCGATGCGCACCGGACGGGGGGTGATCTCGGGGATCGATCTCGACCGGCTGATGCGGGCGGGCGACGTGTCGGGGGGGACCACGGTTTTCGACACGCTGAGCGCCAGTTTTACAATGGACAAGGGTCATCTCTATAACCGCGATCTGGCGATGAAGCTGCCGCTGGCGCGGGCCGAGGGGACGGGCCGCGTGGGTCTGGGCGCGCGCGATATCGACTATCTCTTCACGCCGGTGCTGTTGGAGGGGGAGAATTCCCGTGGCCTTGCTATCCCGGTGCGGATCGAGGGGCCCTGGGCCAGCCCGCGCATCAAGCCCGACCTGGAGAAGGCGCTCGATCTAAACCTCAAGGCCGAGCGCGAGAAGCTGGAGCAGAAGGCCGAGGAGCGGTTGGAGCGCGAGGTGCAAAAGCGGCTCAAGGTGACGCCGAAGGAGGGCCAGAGCCTAGAGGATGCCGTCAATGAGAAGATCGAAGACAAGATCGAAGACAAGGCGAAGGACGTGCTTCGCAAGCTTTTCGAGTGAGATCCGCGTCGGATTTGAGTATTTTGCCAAGAAGAAACAGGGGGCGGGATGGTGAGCGAGGTCAGGGCGCAATACGAGGCCTATCCCTATCCGACGCGCGATCCGGCGGAGGAGAAGACGCGGTTGATCACCGGATCGCCGTCGCACGTGCTGGAGGTCGATCATTTCGTCTTCGGCGGTGCGCGCGACTGGTCACGGCCCTTGCGGGTGCTGGTGGCGGGCGGCGGCACCGGGGACGCGCTCATCCAACTGGCGCAGCAGATGAAGAATGCAGGGCGAGCGGCCGAGATCACCTATCTGGACCTCTCGACCGCCTCGCGTGCGATTGCAGAGGAGCGCGCGCGGGTTCGGGGGCTGGGTGGCATCCGCTTTGTCACCGGCAGCCTGTTGAACGCCGCTGAGTATGGCGAATTCGACTATATCGACTGTTGCGGCGTGCTGCATCACCTGCCCGACCCGGCCGCGGGGTTTCGCGCGTTGCTGGCCGCGCTGGCCCCCGGCGGCGGCATGGGGTTCATGGTCTATGCGCCCTATGGGCGGTCAGGTGTATATCCGCTGCAAGAGGCGTTCGCCACGCTTTTTGACGGCATGGTGCCCGAGGCGCGGCTGAACGCGGCGCGCAAGATCATGGCTGGCCTGCCCGAGGGGCATCCGTTCAAGGCCAATATCAATCTTGGCGATCACAAGGACAGCGACGCAGGGTTCTATGACTTGCTATTGCACTCGCAGGACCGCGCCTTTGACGTGACCACGCTCTGCGACATGCTGGAGGCGACGGGCTGGCATCTGTCGGGCTTTACCATGCCCGCGCTTTATGATCTCGGGCGGTTGACCGAAGTGCCGGACCATCTGGGCAGGGTGGAGCGTATGGCGCTGGCCGAAAAGCTCAACGGCACGATCAAGACGCATGTGGGATACGCGGTGCGTGGCAGCGAGGCACGCGGCCAGGGCACGGGCCGCAATCGCGCGCTGATACCGCATGTCAAGGGGCTGCGCGCCGCTGATCTGGCGCGTGCGGTGGCGCAGGGCCAAAGCCCCAAGCTTAGCTTTGGCGGGTTGCGGGCGCGGCTGAGCCTGCCGAAAGAGGCGGCCCGGCTGATCGCGGCGGTGGATGGACGGCGCAGCCTGCAAGAGATCGCGCAGGCAACCGGGACCGACCCCATCGGCATGGGCGCGCTCTGGTCGCGGATCGAGCGGGAGCTGGGCGATCACGGGCTCTTGGTATATTCCTCGATCCTGCGGCGCTGAAGCGCCATCAGGCCGAGGCGCGGCAAACGCAACGCCAGCCGCCACAGGATGCCGCCATAGTCCGCATCCCCTGCCATCAGGTCGAGAAACTGCCGCCGCAGCGTCGTCGAACGGGCGAAGGCGCGGGCGAAGGACGGCTCAAGCGCGGGGGCGAAGATCACCGGGCGGATCAGCCGCGCCATCCGCAGGCTGCGGTGCAGCGGCCGCAGGGCGCGCCGGTAGCGGCGCAGGGCCGTCTCGGGTCGGTGTGCGGCGAGCGCGCTGATTGCCGCCTCTGCCGCCAGTTGGCCGCTATGCAGGGCGTGGCCGATCCCCTCGCCGGTGATCGGATCGACCAGCCCGGCGGCGTCGCCCGCGAGCAACACCGCGTTCCGTCCGGGGGTTCTCCGAAAATGGCCGAACGGCAGGAACTGGCCCTTGATGCGCGCCTCAGGGGCCGTCACGCCAAGACTGTCGCAATAGGCGGCCATGGTGCGTTTCATGCCGGGGTTTCCGGACAGCAGGCCGCCGACGCCGATGGTGGTCGAACGCCGTTTGGGAAAGACCCAGCCATAGCCCCATTGCGCGGCTGCAAGGTCGATGCGGATCGGCGCGTCGGGGGACAGGTGCGGATCGGTTGCCTCAATCTCCAGCCCGAAGCCGATGTGCGCGCGCTCGAAGCTCTGGCCGAAGAGGCGTTTCGCCACCTGGCTGTTAACCCCGTCGGCCCCGATCAGCACGCCATAGGCAAGGGCGCGGCCATCGGTGAGCGTGACGGTGCGCGCGCTGAAATTCAGCGCAGACACCTCCTGCCCTGTGAAATCCCGCGCGCCCGCGCCGAGCGCCTGTCCGCAGATCATCGCATCCATGTCCCACCGCATCGCAAGGCAAAGCGTCGGGGCATCCTGGATCACCCCGATGGGCTGGCCGCGATGGCGGAAATCGACCGTGGTCTTGCGCTGATCTGGGTCGAACGGCATCTCATGACCGAAGATCGCGGCGTAATGCCTCCGCGCGCGCCCCGTCACGAGGCCGCCGCAGAGCTTGTCGCGCGGAAAGCTCTTGCGGTCGATGAGTGCCACCGTAAGGCCTGCGCGCGCCGCCCAGAACGCCGCTGCGCCACCTGCGGGCCCGGCGCCGATCACGATGAGGTCAAAGTGCTCCATTCAGACCTCGGGCAGAGCGTCGCGCCGTATCATGGTACGCAGCGCGAAGCTGGAGCGCATGGAGCGGATGCCGGGGGTCTGCATCAGCCCGTCCTCGAGAAACCGGTCGAAGCCCGCGAGGTCGGCGGCGACCACGCGGACGAGCACGTCGCGCGTGCCGGTCATCAGGTAGCATTCCATCACCTCGTCGAAACGGCGCAGGCGGGTCTCGAAGGTCTTGATGGCGTCGCGGGTGTGATGCTCCAGCTCGACGAAGATGAAGGCGTTGAGTGGCAGGCCGAGCTTTTCCTGATCGACGCGGGCGGCGTAGCCGGTGATCACGCCCGTCTCTTCCAACCGGGCGATCCGTCGCGCGAGCGGCGTCGGCGAGAGGCCGATACCGGCCGAAAGATCGGCCAGCTTCGCGCGTCCGTCGTGTTGCAGGGCGGCGATGATGCGGCGGTCAATACTGTCCATAATCCCCAAAATCCCCCTTGTTTTTGGGGATAATCCCCGTTCGTCACGTGCAAGTGACCAAAGTTTGCTGTTTTATCTCGCCCGGTTGGTCTTACCCTGTGGGCAAGGAGGATTCCACCATGTTGACACGTCTATCATCGTCCGGCCACGAAGAGCTTTACCGCGTCGAGGATCGCGACAGCGGCTTGCGCGGCTATATCGCACTGCATTCCACGCGGCTTGGCCCGGCGGCGGGGGGCTTGCGGATGCGGGTCTATGAGGGCGACGATGCGGCGATCGAGGATGTGCTGAACCTTTCGCGCGGCATGAGCTACAAGAATGCCGCTGCCGGTCTGCCGCTTGGCGGGGGCAAGGCCGTGATCATGGGCGATCCGCACCACGACAAGACGCCCGCGCTGCTGCGCGCCATGGGGCGCGCCATCGACAGCCTTGCGGGCCGCTACTGGACTGCCGAGGACATGGGGATGTCCCCCGGGGACATGGCCGAGATCGCCCGCGAGACCCGGTTTGTGGCGGGCCGCGATCAGGGCGCGCATGCCAGCGGCGATCCCTCGCCGGTGACGGCGCGCGGCGTGCTGGGTGCGATGCAGGCCGGTGCGATGCGGGTCTGGGGCAAGGCCGATCTGGCCGGTCGTCGCGTCGCGGTGCAGGGGTTGGGCCATGTCGGCTGGCACCTGTGCCTGATGCTGCACGAGGCGGGCGCGCGGCTGCTGGTGGCGGATATGGACGCGGCGCGCGTCGCCTCGACCGTCAAGGAATTCAGCGCGGAGCCGGTGGCACCGGATGCCATTCACGCGGCGGAGGCGGATATTTTCGCGCCCTGCGCCATCGGCGGTGTGCTGAACGCGTGGAGCATCCCCGGGATCAGGGCGGCGATGGTCTGTGGCGCGGCGAACAATCAACTGGCGACGCCCGAGGCCGCCGACCTGCTGGAGGCACGCGGCATTCTCTACCTGCCGGATTACGTGGCCAATGGCGGCGGGATCATCAATGTCGCCGCCGAAATTCTGCAGATCGCGGACCGGGATGGCTGGGTTGCTGACCGTTTGTCGGCGATGCAGGCCAACATGGCGCATATCCTCACCCGTGCAGCGGCGGAGGGCATAAGCCCCGCCGTGATCGCCGACCGGATGGTCGAGGAGCAGTTGCTGGCGCGGGCGGTGTAACCCGCGACGTGATTTGTGCCGGATGGCGGGTCTTGCTAGGCTGGCAAAAACTGCCCTGGAGGCCCGCCATGCGATTTCCGCTGATCCTTGTTCTTGTCTTGGGCGTCACCACCGGCGCGCAGGCCGAAACCCGGCTGAGCGAGGGGGTGAGCCTTGCGCATGGCACGTTCTCTTCGGGGGGCGGGCTGACCGTCGCGACCGAGTTTCGTCGCACCGCGCAAGGTGGCACCGCGCTCTGCGGCGCATGGGCCGAGAGCGAAAGCCAGGCGAGTTACACCACGGGCGAGGCACGGCGTATCGTGCAATTGGCCAGCGTCTATGTGCAGGGTCGGCGCGTGGCGCAGGATCTGGGTGCCTTGCCACAGATCGCGCCGCAGCTGGATTATGCGGGCGCGCCTGCGGGCTGTGTCCTGACCGATTTGCCGTGGCGCACGGGGCGTGTGCCGGAGGTGTTCCTGCCGCGCCAGCAGATCGCCCATGCCGATGAGGGCGATGGCGGCCCTCACATTGTGTTTCGCCAGACCGGGCCGGGGGCCATGGGTGCGGCGCTCGAGGTGGTGCCGTTCCTGCGTCGCCTGAGCCGTCTTGTCGATCTGAGCCCCGCTGTCAGCCGGTCCGAGGGGCGCTATTCCTCGGGAGGCGGGCTACGCGTGGCCGCTGAACTCATCTCCGTCAACGGGCGGGCGCATGTCTGTGGCGTGTGGTCCGACCTGCCGGGGCAGGGGCCGCGCACCGCCAGTCTCGGGCGCGAGATCCTGCGGCGCACGCAGGCGGTGGTGGATGGGCGTGTCATGCTCGACGATCTGGGCGAGTTGCGCCGCGTGCGGCCGCGCGAAAGCTACGCGGGCGTCGATGCGACCTGCCTCGACACCGGCACGGCCTGGCGCGCCGGGATGGCGCGGCAACCGCTGCGCTTGCGCCTGCCCGATCTCGTGGTGTACCGCGATACCACGCCCGAGGGGCGCGTCCTGATCCGCTTTGGCCCGGTGCTGGGGCAGGGCTGACGCCGCAACCCCGCCGACCCCGGGTCAGTCCACCCGCCGCACCAGAAGCTGGTTGCCCGGCCCTGATTGCGTCTCGAACACCTTCAACTCCTTGATCAGGTCGCTCAGTTTCTTCTTGCCATAGCTGCGGGTGTCGAAATCCGGCTTGTCGGCCTGGATCTGCTGGCCGATGCGCCCGAGCGGATACCATTCGTCATCGCTGTCGATCTTCTCCATCGCGTCGAAGATCAGCCGCCGCGCATCGGCGATATGCTGGCTGTCGAGTTTGGTCTTGGGGGCGGTGCGGGGCGTGTCGGTCACATCCTCGTAGATGTTTTCGATAGCGACAAAGCGGTTACAGGCGTTCTTGAGCGCATCGGGTGCCTTGGCCTCGCCGATGCCAATCACCGTCAGCCCCTGCTCGCGGATGCGACTGGCCAGACGGGTAAAATCGCTGTCCGAGGATACCAGCACGAACCCGTCGAAATGGCCGGCGTGCAAAATGTCCATCGCGTCGATGACCAGCCCGATGTCAGAGGCATTCTTGCCCTTGGTATTGGCGGTCTGCTGATGCTGGACGAGGCCGAGATTCTGCGCCGTGCGGGTCCAGCCGGACAACTGCTGGCTCGACCAGTCGCCATAGACCCGGCGTAGCCCTGGCTCGCCATAGCTGGTGACCTCACGCAGGATCGCGTCGGCGTATTTCGCGGGCACGTTGTCGGCGTCGATAAGCACGGCGAGGAGTTGGGTGTCGCGGTTGGGCATGAAGAGGCTCCTTTGCCCCTTCATGCCCGATCCTGCGGCGGGGTGAAAGCGATTAGGCGTCTTCGCCGATCTTGTCCTGCGTGCGGGTTTCGAAATCTTCGGCCGCGTGCCGCTCGTGCAGTTGCATATGCGGCTCGCCGAAGCTGCGATTGACCATGCGGCCCCGCTGCACTGCCGGGCGGGCGTCGATCTTTTCGGCCCAGGCCATCACATGCTTGTAGCTTTGCACATCGAGGAAGGTGCCTGCACTATAGAGCCGTCCGAGGCACAATTGCCCATACCAAGACCAGATCGCAATATCGGCGATAGTGTATGAATCGCCCGCTATATAAGGCCGCTCCGCCAGTTGCTGGTCGAGAACGTCAAGCTGTCGCTTGGCCTCCATCGCGAAGCGGTCGATGGGGTATTGCCATTTCTCCGGCGCATAGGCGTAAAAATGACCAAAGCCCCCGCCGAGATAGGGCGCGCTGCCCATCTGCCACATCAGCCAGTTGATCACCTCGGTGCGCGCCGGGCCGTGCCCGGGCAGGAAAGCGTCGAACTTCTCGGCCAGATGCATCAGGATCGAGCCGCTCTCGAACACGCGCAGGGGCGTTTCGCCGGTGTGATCCACCAGTGCCGGAATCTTGGAATTGGGGTTCACGTCGACAAAGCCGCTGCCGAACTGATCGCCGTCGCCGATCTTGATCAGCCAGGCGTCATATTCGGCGTCACGCCCGGCGGCGAGCAGTTCCTCGAACATCACCGTCACCTTGACGCCATTGGGCGTGGCCAGCGAATAAAGCTGAAAGGGATGCTCTCCGACCGGCAGGTCTTTGTCATGGGTGGGGCCTGCAATGGGGCGGTTGATCGAGGCGAATTGCCCGCCGGAGGCCGCCTCCCACGTCCAGACCTCGGGGGGCGTATAGCTGTCGTCGCTCATCTGTCGAAATCCTTTCGAATTGTTTTGCCGTCAAGCTAACTCTTGCAGTCGCGCACACAAGCGGCGCGACTGCACAAGATTGTGTGCAAAAGTGCAATGGGCCGTCCGCCCAGCCGGTAGCCCGGGGTCGAGGCCGAGATCGCCTGTTCTTCCTCGTTCATGTCCTCGCCGATCCCTTCTAACAGCGGCGTTGGCGGGCTCCGACAGGGCGATCCTCGTCTTGGACCGCGCCTCGCGCAGTACCCGGCCCAGCCCCGCCACTGTGCCGCCGGTGCCATAGCCTGTGACCACGTAATCGAGCTTGTCGCCCTCGAAATCGCCGAGGATTTCCTGCGCCGTGGTGGCGGCGTGAATGTCGGCATTGTCCTCGGTCTCGAACTGGTGGGCGAGGAACCAGCCATTCGCCTCGGCCAGTTCCTCGGCCTTTCTGTACATGCCAAAGCCTTTCTCGGCCTTGGGTGTCAGCACCACATTGGCCCCCAACATCCGCATCAGGCGGCGACGCTCGATGGAGAAGCTTTCCGCCATCGTCACCACCAGCGGATAACCCTTCTGTGCACAGACCATGGCAAGGCCGACGCCGGTATTGCCGCTGGTCGCTTCGACCACCGTCTGCCCGGGCCTGAGCCGCCCGTCGCGCTCGGCGGCCTCGATGATGTTCACCGCCAGCCGGTCCTTGACCGAGGCCGCAGGGTTGAACGCCTCGGCCTTGACATAGATGGTCACGTGATCGGGCCCGAGATTGTTGACGCGGATCACCGGCGTGTCGCCAATGGTGTCCAGAACGCTGTCAAAACGCCTGCCGCGCCCCTTGGTGCTGCGAATGCGATTGTCGGTCATGATGGGTCTCCCTTGCGGATGGCTGTAAACCTATGCAGTGCCGAAGCGGCGGGGAAGAGTTGTTCCGACTATGCCAAACGAAACGCATGAGATCGGGAAAGCAGACCGAAAAGTGCCTTCTGTCCGGAACAAACGCAGCGGTGCTGCGAGGCGCGCCACATGCGGTGTCGGGCTGATTGAAGGGTGCCCGACAGGCTTGTGTCGTGCGATTTAACTATGCGCAGTGCGGCGCAGGCGGATCACCACATCGACCGCGCTGATTTCGGCGCCTTCAGGGGCCGAGGGCAGGCGCGAAATTTCCAGCTCGTCGGCCGGGGCGTCGCTCAGGCGGTTTTCGTCTTCCCAGAAGAAATGCGGGTGGTCATGGGTGTTGGTGTCGAAATAGCTCTTGGAACCATCGACCGTCACTTCCTGAATGAGTCCGGCATCGCAGAAGGCGCGCAGCGTGTTGTAGACGGTGGCCAGCGACACGCTTGCGCCCTGCGTCTGCACATCGGCAAAGAGGCTCTCGGCGGTGACGTGGCGGTGCTGCCCGTCGCCCACCAGAAGACGCGCCAAGGCCACACGTTGCCGCGTGGGGCGCAGCCCGGCCCCGGAGAGCCAATCGGTCGCCACTATGGTCGCTTGCGTCGTCATGGATGCCTTTCCCTTCTATATGCTGCAATATAGGGCGGCATGGCCCCCTATTTCAAACAAAATTCCGGGTGCGAGAAACAAGGCCGCAGTGATGCGGCAGGCTTGCAAGGGGCTTTTGCCCGGTGTTAGAGGGTTCAAAGATGAATTCTTTTGCGAAGCCAGCAATGAAAGGGGCCGCCCGAATGGTCGAGTATCCGAGCAGTTTCGATCGTGACGATCTGCTGAAATGCGCCCGCGGCGAGCTTTTCGGGCCGGGCAATGCGCAATTGCCTGAACCGCCAATGCTTATGATGGACCGGATCACCGAGGTGTCAGGTGATGGCGGGGCACATGGCAAGGGGCATATCGTGGCGGAATTCGATATCGACCCCGATCTGTGGTTCTTCAAATGCCATTTCCCGGGCAATCCGATCATGCCAGGTTGTCTGGGCCTCGACGGTCTGTGGCAGCTCACGGGGTTCAATCTCGGCTGGCGCGGCTGGCAGGGACGCGGCTATGCGCTGGGCGTCGGCGAGGTCAAGCTGACCGGCATGGTGCGCCCGGACAGAAAGATGCTGACCTATCACGTGGATTTCACAAAGGCGGTGCAGACCCGTCGTCTAACGATGGGGGTTGCCGATGGCCGGGTTGAGGCCGATGGTGAGGTCATCTATCAGGTCAGCGACATGAAAGTGGCCCTTTCGGAAAACTGATCAGCGCTGCAACAAGGAGAGCGCCAATGCGTCGTGTCGTCGTCACCGGTCTGGGGATTGTATCCAGCATCGGCAACAACGCCGAGGAGGTCCTGACCTCTCTCAGGGAGGGGCGGTCGGGTGTGTCCGCCAATGAGGCGATGGCCGAGCACGGCTTTCGGAGCCGGATCGCGGGGGCGATCAAACTCGATGTCGCCGAGCATGTCGACAAGCGGACCCTGCGCTTCATGGGGCCGGGGGCGGCCTATGCGCATATCGCCATGGGCCAGGCGATTGCCGATAGCGGGCTGAAAGAGGCCGATATCATCAACCCGCGCACAGGGCTGGTGGCGGGATCGGGCGGGCCATCCACTTCGGCAATGCTTTCGGCGCATCAGACTGTTCTGGAGAAGGGCAGCCCGAAACGGATCGGGCCGTTCGCGGTTCCCAAGTGCATGTCCTCCACGATCTCGGCCAACCTGTCCACCGCCTACCAAATCAAGGGGATCAACTATTCGATCACCTCGGCCTGTTCGACTAGCCTGCATTGCATCGGCAATGCGGCCGAGCAGATCATGATGGGCAAGCAGGACGTGATGTTCGCCGGTGGCGGCGAGGAATTGGACTGGACGCTGTCGTGCCTTTTCGACGCCATGGGTGCAATGTCGTCCAAATACAACGACACGCCCGAACGCGCGAGCCGCGCCTTTGACGCGGATCGCGACGGGTTCGTGATTTCCGGCGGCGGCGGGATCGTGGTGCTGGAAGATCTGGAGCACGCCAAGGCACGCGGGGCCAAGATCTATGCCGAGGTGACCGGATATGGCGCCACCTCGGACGGGGCCGACATGGTGGCCCCCTCGGGCGAGGGCGGCGAGCGCGCGATGCGCGTGGCGCTGTCGACGCTGCCCGAAGAGCGCCGCGTCAGCTATATCAACGCGCATGGCACCTCGACCCCCGTAGGTGATGTCGGCGAGGTCGAGGCGGTGCGCCGCATCTTCGGCCAAGGCTCCACCCCGCCGATCAGCTCCACCAAGTCGATGACCGGCCATTCCCAGGGAGCCACCGGCGCGCAGGAGGCGATCTATTGCCTGCTGGCGCTGGAACACGATTTCATCATCCCCTCGATCAATGTCGAGACGCTCGACCCCGCGCTTGACCCTGCCGAGATCGCGACCGCCCGGGTCGACAATGCCGGGCTCGATACGGTGATGACCAATTCCTTCGGCTTCGGCGGCACCAATGGCTGCATGCTGCTGAGCAAGTATCACGGATGACACGCATATGATGACTTCGATGCAGGGCAAGCGCGGCCTGATCATGGGGGTGGCCAATGACCGCTCCATCGCGTGGGGGATCGCCCGGGAAATGCACGCGGCGGGGGCGGAACTGGCGTTTTCCTATCAGGGCGAGAATTTCGCCAAGCGCGTGGCCCCCTTGGCCGAAAGCGTCGGCTCGGACATCCTGCTGGATGTGGATGTGACCGATGATGCCTCGCTTGACGCCGCATTTGCGGCGCTGGCCGAACGCTGGCCGACAATCGATTTCGTGGTGCACGCTATCGCCTATTCGGACAAGTCGGAACTGACCGGGCGGTTTCTCAATACCAGTCGGCAGAATTTCAAGCATTCGCTGGAAATTTCGACCTATTCCTTCATCGAGGTGGCGCGCCGGGCGCATCCGCTGATGCGCGACAAGGGCGGCTGCCTGCTGACGCTGACCTACCAGGGGTCGAATAAGGTGGTGCCGAGTTACAACGTCATGGGCGTGGCCAAGGCGGCGCTGGAGGCGGCGACGCGCTATCTGGCCAATGATCTGGGCCCAGAGGGCATCCGCGTCAATGCGATCAGCCCCGGCCCGATGAAAACACTGGCAGGCGCAGCCATCGGCGGCGCGCGCAAGACCTTCAAACATACCGAAATGAACGCGCCGATGCGCGCCAATGCCACGCTCGAGGCAATCGGCGGCACGGCAGTCTACCTCGCATCGGATGCGGGCGCCTGCACCAGCGGCGAGATCATCCATGTGGATGGCGGCTATCACGTGCTGGGCATGCCGCAGGGCGAGAATATCTGAGCCACGGTTGCCGCCCCCGAACTTGTCGGGAGCGGCGCTGCCTGCAGCGTCACAGAATGAAATCGTTCGGGTCGAGCTGTGCAATCGTGAAGTTGCACAAGATCAGGTCATGCGTGCCGAAGTCGAGCACGACAGAGTTGCCTGAAACCCGCGCGGCACCGAGACCGTCGTCGAAATCATTGACGCCGCTCAGCCCGGACAGGTCGATCTGACGGTTGCTTAGCCCCGCGTGGTGATCCCGACGGGGCTTGTGGTAAATCCGGGCTCTGCGGTGTTATTCCCATTCACCCTCAGTTTTCCTTACGTGGCCGGGGCATGCGCATGACGCTCTTGACGCCGCAGTTCCGCCTCAATTTGACCAAGCTTGCCGATCATGCTGTAGGCATGGAACAGCAGGGCAAATCTCCGGCAGGACGTCAGATGCGCGTTGAGCAGCGCGCCCGACGCGCGCGGGGCATGGCTTGGCCGGTGCGGATCGGCCTGCTGGGCTGTCTCGGGACGGCGATCTGGCAGGAGCCGACGCTTGCACCGGACCTTCATGACGGTATGAAGAGCGCGGTCGCGTCGATTGAAGCCCGGCTTGAGGAAAACGAACAGGTTGCGGCGTTCTTCAAGTCCTGGACCGGCGAACGGCTGGCGCAGGACGCGCCTAATCTTTCGGCGTCTCTGACCGATGCCCTGAGTAACTGACCCATGACAGGGAATGTGCTGCGGGCGTATTGACCGCAGCGTGGCGCATTCCCACTTCAGCAGTATGACTTACCAGAACCGCACCCACCCGAATGTGCCCGGCGTGGATCAATCGGATCGCACCGTGCCCGCCAATCTGCGCCAATCCGGCCCCACCCCCGTGCAGATGCTGATCTCGACCAGGGTCCGAAAATCCCCCTTCTGGCATCTGTCGATCGAGGCCGGGGCGTGGCGCGCGACGATCTACAACCGGATGTATCACCCGCGCGGCTATGCCCGCCCCGAAGATGGCGGCGCAATGGCCGAATACCGCGCGCTGGTCAACGGCGTGACCCTGTGGAATGTCGCCGTCGAGCGCCAGATCCGCGTGAAGGGCCCCGATGCCGAGGCGTTCGTCAACACCGTGATCACCCGCGACGCCACGCGGATCAGGCCGATGCATGGCAAATATTGCATCCTGTGCAATGAGCGGGGCGGTATCCTGAACGATCCGGTGCTGCTGCGCCTGGCCGAGGACGAGTTCTGGTTCTCGATCTCGGACAGTGACCTGATGCTCTGGTTGCAGGGGGTGAACACGCCGCGCCGCTGGGATGTGGATATCCGCGAATTGGACGTCGCCCCGCTTCAGGTGCAGGGGCCGCTCTCGGAAGATCTGATGGCGGACCTGATCGGCGAGGCGCTGCGCGACATCCCCTATTACGGCTTGATGGAGGCGCAGATTGACGGCTGCCCGGTGGTGATCAGCCAGACCGGATTCAGCGGCGAGAAGGGCTATGAGATTTACGTGCGCAATGCCTCGGAGACGGCTGAGCGCGTCTGGTATGCGCTGCGCGGTTTGGGGGCGCGGTACGGGCTGCGGGTAATCGCGCCGGGCCATCACCGCCGGATCGCCGCTGGTATCCTGTCTTGGGGGCAGGACATGGATGCCGAAACTTCGCCGTTTCAGGTCAATCTCGCCTATCAGGTGCCGCGCGACAAATCCGCCGACTACATCGGCAAGGCGGCACTGGAGGCGCAGCGCGACGAGATCGAGGCGGGGCGCTATCCGTTCGCGCTCAAGCTGGTCGGGCTGAAGATGGGCGGTTTGCCGATCACCGACTACGCGCCGGATTTCTGGCTTGTCGGTGATGCAAAGGGCGCGCGCTGTGGCTATGTCACCTCGCCGTGGTTTTCACCGGAACTGGAGCAGAATATCGCGCTGGCCCATGTGCCGTGGGATAAGTCCGCCATTGGCACGCGGTTGCAGGTCGAATTGCCGGAGATGTATCAGGAAACCTCGGGGCAGTCGGTTGCGGCGGTGGTGTCGGAGGTGCCGTTCGTGGCGTCAGAGCATCCGAGTGCGCGGGAGCGGGGGCGTGGGTAGGGGACATCAAATAGTGTTTGGACGTTGTTAGTGGTCTGGAGTTGCCGTCGACGGTTTCAGAAATGAGCCGCGCGGTGCCCGACCGCCGGGTGGGCGCAGCAAACTCGGCGGATCGCACTTTATGCCAGCCAAACACTCCCGCGTTATCAATGGCTTGATACGTTGCAAAGGCGCCCGCCCGAGGGGGCGGTCGGGCGCTGCGCGGCGGTGCCTGAGGCACCTTGATTCCGCGCATTGGGGCTGAACTTCAACGGCAGCAATAGGCCACCCGCGTCAGAACCACTGTCCCGGTTCCATCAGTCCCAGGTCGAGCAACTGCCGCGAGTGCCATTCGAAGGGGATCGAATTGTGCCAGGTGAACCCCTCGATATCGAAGGTCGACCCCGGGTTGCGCTTGAGCGCCTTGGCGGTGCGGAATGACACGATGGCGGCCGTCAGGTTATTGTGCCACGGGCAGGCATAGGTGTTGTATTCCTCGTCCGAGAACGTGTGATCGTCGCGCAGGTGCAAGCCCTCTTTGGCGCGGAACAGCGCGATACGGTCGATCTTGCGTCGGGCGGCGGGGATGTGTTCCTCATAGCGCCAGCGCAGCCCGCCAAAGAAATCGAGCTGCCGTTCGCGTGGGTGGTTGTGATTGGCCGGATCGTTGCGGGCCAGCGCGTAATAGCCGGATTTGTCCATATGCGCCTCTTCCAGCGAGACGGCGGTGGGATGGCGGGTGAGATCACCGGCATAGAGGTCGATCACATAGGTCAGCATCGCGTCGCGCCGTTCCTCGGTGTGGAAGGCCAGCAACTCGCCCACGGTGCGCGTCTCGCAGAATGGGTAAAACAGGTATTCGGCATTGTAGCAGTAATACATCCACAGCCCCGGTGCGGCCTTGATCACCTTGTCCACCGCCTCGGTCAGGCTATCGCCTGAGGGCAGATCATAGGCGATGCGATGGATGAGCGGGTTTTCGGTGACATCGGGCGCGAGGGCAAAGCTGTCGGGGGCGAGGAACAGCACCGATTTGAACCCCGAATCGATATGGTGGCGCAGGGTGGAATCAAGCTCTACCTCGTCCTCGGCAAAGACCATCGCGACCGGCCCCTTGGCGAGGGCGGTGCCGGGGGCGGCGAGAAACTCGGTCAGGGTCGGGGCGGTCATGGGCTGCTCTGTCCTATTGTTGGCGGCAGAGTCCGTCAAACGCGCGGGCATTGCAAGTGCCCCCTGTGGTGATGTAGTCACCCGGCTTAAACTCTCAGGCGGAGGCCCGGCGCATGGCGGATGTGAAAAAGCTCTATATCAAGACCTATGGCTGTCAGATGAACGTCTATGACAGCGAGCGCATGGCCGAGGCCATGGGCGGGGCGGGCTATGTCACAACCGAGAATGCGGCCGAGGCCGACATGATCCTGCTCAACACCTGTCATATCCGCGAGAAGGCCGCCGAGAAGGTCTATTCCGAACTGGGCCGTTTCCGCGCGCTGAAGGACGAAAAGCCCGATCTCAAGATCGGCGTGGCGGGCTGCGTGGCGCAGGCCGAGGGGCAGGAGATCATGCGTCGTCAGCCGCTGGTCGATCTGGTGGTCGGCCCGCAGAGCTATCACCGCCTGCCGCAGATGGAGGCGCGGGTGCGCGAGGGCGGCAAGGCCCTCGACACCGATTTTCCACTGGATGACAAGTTCGACACGCTGCGACACCGGCCCAAGGCGAAACGCGGGCCGACCGCGTTTCTGACCGTGCAGGAGGGCTGCGACAAGTTCTGCGCCTTCTGCGTGGTGCCCTATACGCGCGGGGCCGAGGTGAGCCGACCGGCCGCACGCGTGCTGGAAGAGGCGCGCGATCTGGTCGAGAGGGGCGTGCGCGAGATCACCTTGCTGGGGCAGAACGTCAATGCCTATCATGGCGCAGGCGAGGGCGGCGACTGGAGCCTCGCGCGGCTGATCTGGGCGCTCAATGACATCGACGGGCTGGAGCGTATCCGCTTTACCACCAGCCACCCCAATGACATGGATGACGACCTGATCGCGGCGCATGGGGAATGCGCAAAGCTGATGCCCTATCTGCATCTGCCGGTGCAGTCGGGCTCCGACCGCATCCTCAAGCGGATGAACCGCAGCCACACCGCCGACAGCTATCTGCGGCTGATCGAGCGTATCCGCGCGGCGCGGCCGGATATCCTGATGTCGGGCGATTTCATCGTCGGCTTCCCGGAAGAGACCGAAGAGGATTTTCAGGCCACGATGGACCTGATCGAGGCGGTGAATTACGGCTACGCGTTCTCGTTCAAGTATTCCACCCGGCCCGGCACCCCGGCAGCGGAACGCGCGCAGGTGTCGGAGGATGTGAAATCCGAGCGGTTGCACCGGCTTCAGGCGTTGATCACCAGGCAGCAGCGCGCTGCACAGGACGCGATGGTCGGGCGCACCGTCGGCGTGCTTTTTGAAAAGCCCGGGCGCATGGCGGGGCAGATGGTCGGCAAGTCGGATTATCTGCATGCGGTTCATGTGGCGGATGACCGTGTGAAACCTGGCAATCTGGCGCAGGTCGAGATCATCGAGAGCGGGGCTAATTCTCTGGCGGGGCGGGTGGTTTCGGTCTGAAACACATAGCCCGGCAGGGAATGCGGCGAAAATGCGGCCGTGAATTGGGATTGTTTCCGATTTGTCCACAATATGTGGTAGAAACTGCTTCACTTTGACGACATTCTTGTTAAACTTTTAGAGCATTTGGAGTTGGCGTGGGCCTCCGTGGTGGATGCGCCTTCTGGGGGAAATAAAAGGATAGTAGCCGTGGTTAAATTGACGTCGGAAACGCTGCGCAGTCTGGTGAGGGGGGCCGCTGTCACGGCGCTTTCACTGGCTCTGACGGCTGGAACAGCGACCGCTCAGGACGATCGTATCGTGAGCGGCGAAAGATACATTCCCACCATCTGGGTCGATCCCGATGGCTGCGAGCATTGGGTGATGGATGACGGGGCAGAGGGCTACATGAGCCCGCATGTCAGCCGTCAAGGCATTCCGGTATGCCGTGAACTCAACCTTTGTGGCGTGGTCAATACCGATCAGCATTTCGCGACAGACAGTGCGCGGATCCGCCCGGGGGGACGCGAAAACCTCATGAATTTCTTCCGCGAAGCGGGCGCAGTCTCCTACCTGATTGTGGGACATACCGACAGCCGCGCATCAGATGAATACAACATGGACCTCTCATTGCGCAGGGCAAATGCAGTTGCTGCCGTCGCGCAAAGCGTGGGCGCGCGTATTTCGGATGTGCGCGGTTACGGTGAACGGCGGCCCAAGGCGTCGAACAATACCGCCGAAGGCATGGCACAGAATCGCCGTGTCGAAATCATGTGCTGGCGCTGAGGGGATTGAATGATGAAGAAGTTTAAATTTGCACTTGTGGTCCCAGCGATCGCCATTCTGTCCGCCTGTACAGGGGGGCACATGTCTGTCGGTCCGGATAAAACCCGTGATCGGGGGACGGATCAGAAACATCTCAGCCAGTTGCAGGCGGGTATTTGGGTCGATCCGAATGGCTGCGATCACTGGATCATCGACGACGGTCTCGAAGGCTATCTGTCACAGCGGCTCGACAAGTTCGGTAAGCCGGTCTGTTCCGGCGTGGCCCCGCCAACCGTTGCGACCGGACCCTTCAAAGGAGGAACCTCAATTCCTGATACGCTTTGACGAATGTGAGCAGATTTTACTGAACAACGGAACTGCGGGCAAATCGCCCGCAGTTTTTCGTAGAGTTAATGGTCTCGCACGTCCAGAGCTTGCGCCCCGCGCTACATGTTGGCACTCTGAGCCCAGACCTTTTGCAGTGGGAGACACGTTTGGTCCATAGCGCACCGCCCCCCGTCCCGGATATGACCGCAGGCCAAGAAACCCTTGTCGAATTTCCCGATAACCGTCTGCTGATCGAGCTTTGCGGCGAATATGACCGCAACCTCGCCGATATAGAGAAATCCCTTGGAATCCAGATCCTGCGCCGGGGCAATCAGCTAGTGGTGGTGGGTGAGACGGATGCGCGCGAGGTGGCGGCAGAGGTGCTTGGCGCGCTTTACGAGCGGCTGGAAAGTGGCAAGAGCGTTGAGAGCGGCGATGTTGACCGCGAATTGCGCATGGGCGGCGACGAGGGCGAATCGGGTAGCGACGAGGGCGATCAGCTTGAGATGTTCAAGGGCGGCGCGGTTGAGATCAAGACCCGCAAGAAGCTGGTGGAACCGCGCACCGACGCGCAGAAGGCCTATGTGCGCTCGCTCTTCGCGCATGAATTGGCGTTCGGCATCGGGCCTGCGGGCACCGGCAAGACCTATCTGGCCGTCGCGGTCGGCGTGAACATGTTCATCGAGGGGCATGTCGACCGCATCATCCTCAGCCGTCCGGCGGTCGAGGCGGGCGAGAAGCTGGGATATCTGCCCGGCGACATGAAGGACAAGGTCGATCCCTACATGCAGCCGCTCTATGATGCGCTGAATGATTTTCTGCCTGCCAAGCAACTGGCCAAGCTGGTCGAGGAAAAGCGGATCGAGATCGCGCCCCTGGCGTTCATGCGGGGGCGGACGCTGGCCAATGCCTTTGTTGTGCTGGATGAGGCGCAGAACGCGACCTCGATGCAGATGAAAATGTTTCTGACCCGTCTGGGCGAAGGCTCGCGCATGGTCATCACCGGCGACCGCACGCAGATCGACCTGCCGCGCGGTGTGCCCTCGGGGCTGGCCGATGCCGAGCGGTTGCTGACGACCATTCCGCAGATCAGCTTCAACTATTTCACTGCCAAGGACGTGGTGCGGCATCCGCTGGTGGCCGCGATCATCGAAGCCTATGAGGCCGATGGTTAGACGCACATGCTGACCGAGGTGATGATCGAGGACGACCGCTGGCAGGCGGTGGGGCTGGCGGCGCTGGCCGAGCGGGCCGCAGAGGCCACTTTGGCGCATCTGGGGCTGGCCCCGGGAGATTGGGAGATCAGCGTCCTGGGCTGTGACGATGCGCGCATCGCCGTCCTGAACGATGATTTCCGGGACAAGCCGCAGCCGACCAATGTATTGAGCTGGCCAAGCGAGGAGCGCGGGGCCGACCGCCCCGGCGCGTGCCCCGACCTGCCCGAGGCGGGGCCTGATCCGGCATTGGGCGATATCGCGATTGCCTATGAGACCTGCGCGCGCGAGGCCGAGGCCGGCGACAAACCGCTGGGTGATCATGTGACACACCTGATCGTGCATGCGGTGTTGCATTTGTTGGGTTACGATCACATCCGTGACCAAGATGCCACTTTGATGGAGGCGACAGAGGTGGCGATACTTGGCAAACTGGGGGTTGGTGACCCATATTAGCTATCGAGGGGCCTAGACCCCTGTGATTTGGAAAAGAGACGGATGGACGAGAGTACGGACGGGTCTTCTAGCGCAGCGCAGGGCGCGCAGCCGGACGGCCACAATGGGAGTGACGATACGGGCGGATTTTTCCGCCGCGTGATCGGGATATTCAACCCGGTCGAGGACACTGATGAGGAGGCGCAAGACGCCGCCGAGCGCGCGAACGGCGCGCCGGGAATTGGCAATCTACGCCACATGGCGGTCGAGGACGTGGCCATCCCGAAGGCCGAGATCGTCTCGATTCCCGCCGATATCGACAAGGACGATCTGGTGCATGTCTTCCGCGACAGCGGCATGACACGTCTGCCGGTCTATGAGGGCACGCTCGATACCCCCATCGGCATGATCCACCTCAAGGATTTTGCCTTGAAGCACGGGTTCAATGGCAATGGCCCCGCGTTTTCTCTGAAAAAGATGCTGCGGCCGCTGCTTTTCGTGCCACCGTCGATGCCGATTGGGGTGTTGCTGCAAAAGATGCAGGCCGAGCGGAGGCACATGGCGCTGGTGATCGACGAATATGGTGGCGTGGATGGGCTTGTGACCATCGAGGATCTGATCGAACAGGTGGTTGGCGAGATCGAGGACGAGCACGATATCGACGAGGGCCAATACTGGACCGAGGAAAAGCCCGGCTGTTACATCGCCCTCGCCAAGACCCCGCTGGAGGAATTCGAGGCCGAGATCGGTCAATCGCTCACCGATGTGGACGAAGTGGACGAGGAAGAGATCGACACCATCGGCGGGCTGGTCTTTATGCTATTGGGCCGGGTGCCGGTGCGTGGCGAGGTGATCGAACATCCCGCGGGTCCGGTGATCGAGGTGATGGAGGCTGACCCGCGCCGGATCAAGCGGGTGCGGGTGCGGCTGGTCGAGTCGGCGCATGGCTGATCAGGGGCGCGTGGCCGGCATGGTCGCGCATATCCTCGTCACGTCGCGCGGGCGGCGCGTGCCGCTTTTACTGCTGATCGGGGCGCTGGCAGCTCTGGGGCAGGCCCCGATCGGGGCGTGGCCGGTGACGCTGCTGGCGCTGGCGGTGGTATTTGGTCTGTTCCGGATGACCGAGGGATGGCGGCAGGCGGCCTGGCTGGGCTGGCTGATCGGCACCGGCTATTTCCTGATGGCGCTGAACTGGATTGTCGAACCGTTCCTCGTGGATGTGGCGCGGCATGGCTGGATAGCACCGTTTGCGCTGCTGGCGTTGGGCGCGGGGCTGGCGCTATTCTGGGCCCTGGGGCTGGGTGTCGGGCGGGCGATGGGGGGCGGAGTGCCCGGATTCATTGGCGGCATGGGCCTTGCAGAACTGGCGCGGGGTTTTGTCTTTACAGGCTTTCCATGGGCGCAGCCGGGGCATGTGCTGATTGACACAGGGTATTTGCACTGGGCGGCGTGGCTGGGCGCGCCGGGGTTGCTGGCGCTGGTGCTGGCAGCGTCGGCGTTGATCTGGCAGGCGGGGACGGCCCGGCACCTGCCGTCGATGCTGGGGCTGCTGGCGCTCGTGGTGCTTTTGCCGTTGGGGGCATGGCGCACGCCCGAAGCGGGTGCCGGGCCCGAGGCCGCTACGGTGCGCCTTGTGCAACCCAATGCGCCACAACATGAGAAATGGGATCCCGACAAGATCCAAGGCTTTTACGAGCGACAGTTGCAGTTCTCGGCGGCGGGCGAGGGTGCGCGGCCTGACCTGATCGTCTGGCCCGAGACAGCGGTGCCGGTGATGCTCAACCGTGCGGGGCCAACGCTTGAGACAATTTCGCGGGTGGCCGGCGGGGTGCCGGTAGTGCTGGGCATTCAGCGGTTCGACGGGCCGCGTCTCTATAATTCGCTGGCCTTTGTGGAGGCGGGGGGCGCGGTCGCGGCGGTCTATGACAAGCATCATCTTGTGCCCTTCGGGGAATACATGCCGTTCGGCGATTTTCTGGCGCAGTTGGGGATCCATGGCCTCGCGTCGAATGCCGGGCAGGGCTATTCTGCCGGGCCCGGTGCGCAGGTGCTCGACCTTGGGGCCGTGGGCCGGGCGCTGCCGCTGATTTGCTACGAGGGCGTATTTTCACGCGACCTGCGGGCGGCGCCTGAGCGTGCCGATTTCCTCTTGCTGATCACCAACGATGCGTGGTTTGGCAAGATTTCCGGCCCCTATCAGCATCTGGCGCAGGCGCGGTTGCGCAGTGCCGAGATGGGGCTGCCGATGATCCGGGTCGCCAATACCGGCGTCTCGGCGATGATCGACGCCACCGGGCGTGTCATGGCAAGTATCCCGATGGGCGAGGCGGGCTGGCGCGATGCGGCCCTGCCGCCGCCCCTGCCGCCGACGCTCTACGCGCGGCTGGGGGATGCGCCGACGATCCTGCTGTTTCTGGGCCTGCTGGGGCTGTCGCGGCTGCGCCACAGGGCGCGGCAAACCGGTGTAGTTCTGCATTGACGCGACCGGGTAGGGGGCGTAACGACACGCAACACCCGTCACAACGGCTTCCTGGCGTGACGGCGTCACACAATGGAGCACGTTCATGCCAAGACAGAACTACCTTTTCACCTCCGAATCCGTTTCGGAGGGGCATCCGGATAAGGTCTGTGACCGGATTTCCGATGCGATCCTCGATGCATTCCTCGCCGAGGAAGAGAACGCGAGGGTCGCCTGCGAGACCTTTGCGACCACCAATTGCGTGGTCGTCGGCGGTGAGGTGGGGCTGTCGGACAAGTCGCGGCTCGCGGATTTCATGGGCCGGATCGACGGGATCGTGCGCGACTGCGTGCGTGATATCGGGTACGAGCAAGACGAATTTCACTGGAATACCTTGCAGTTGCACAACATGCTGCACCCGCAGTCGGCGCATATCGCGCAAGGCGTGGACCGTGATGGCGCGGGCGATCAAGGCATCATGTTCGGGTTTGCCGTGGATGAGACCGACGCGCTCATGCCGGCACCGCTGCTTTTTTCGCATGCGATCCTGAAGCGGCTCGCGGAGGTGCGCAAATCGGGGGCTGAGCCGACGCTCGGGCCCGATGCCAAGTCGCAGCTGACGCTGCGTTACGAGGATGGCAAGCCGGTTGAGGTGACTCAGCTTGTGCTGTCGACGCAGCATACCGACGAGGCGCAGACCAGCGACGACATTCGCGCCATCGTCGAGCCGTATATCACCGAAGTGCTGCCGAAAGAGTGGATCACGAGCAATACCGAATGGCATGTCAATCCCACCGGCACCTTCGTGATCGGAGGGCCTGACGGCGATGCGGGCCTGACCGGGCGCAAGATCATCGTGGACACCTATGGTGGGGCGGCCCCGCATGGCGGCGGCGCGTTCTCGGGCAAGGATCCGACCAAGGTGGACCGCTCTGCGGCCTATGCCGCGCGGTATCTGGCCAAGAATATCGTGGCGGCCGGTCTGGCACAGAAATGCACGCTGCAACTGAGCTATGCGATCGGCGTGGCGCGGCCCTTGTCGATCTATGTCGATACGCATGGCACTGGCCAGGTGCACGAAGCCGAGATCGAGAAAGCGGTTGCGCAGAACATGGATCTGACCCCGCGCGGTATTCGCGAGCATCTGTCGCTGACCCGTCCGATCTATGCGCGCACGGCGGCCTATGGTCATTTCGGGCGCGCGCCCGACGATGATGGCGGCTTCAGCTGGGAGCGCACCGATCTGGTCGAGGCGCTGAAAAAATCCGTTTGATCAAGGGGCTGGCGCGTGAGCCTCACGCGCCAGTTTGTGCTGCATGAGCCAAGACAAGCACCCGACCGGCGCGCCGTGGCGCAATTTTCACGGCCGCTTCAAGGGCAAGGCCCTGCGCCCCAGGCAAGAGGAATATCTGGCCGAGGATCTGGGCAAATTATCGCCCGGCCCGGTCGATTGGGACGCGAACCCCGAGCGGAAACCGATTGATCTGAACGCGCTTTTCGGGGATCGGGAGGTCTGGCTCGAGATCGGTTTCGGCGGTGGTGAGCATATGGTGCATCAGGCCGTCGAAAATCCGGACGTGGGGGTTATCGGCTGTGAGCCATATATCAACGGCGTGGCGATGCTCTTGGGCAAGATCCGGGATGCCGATGCGCGTAATGTCGCGGTTTATCCGGGCGATGTCCGCAACATGTTTGACGTGCTGCCTGAGGGCTCCATTTCGCGGGCGTTTCTGCTTTATCCTGATCCTTGGCCCAAAAAACGCCACCACAAGCGACGCTTCGTGACCGATCAGCATCTAACTCCGCTCGCCAAGTGCCTGAAACCCGGTGCGATTTTCCGCGTGGCGACGGATATCCCCGATTATGTGCGCCAGACATTGGAAGAGGTGCCGCGCCACGGGTTCGATTGGCTGGCAGAGGGACCTGCCGACTGGCGGGAGCCGTGGGGTGACTGGATATCCACGCGATACGAGCAAAAGGCCCTGCGCGAAGGCCGGGCACCGCATTACCTGACCTTTCGGCGGGTCTGAGGCGTCAGGCGCTTAGGCAGGCTCGCCGCCGAAATGCGCCCAGAACTCGTCACGCGGATCGCTGCGCGGGAAGCGCGTGTCGGGCACAGGTACGTCGAGAAAACTGCAGTGCGGCTGCCATGGTGGCCCAATGTGCCGCTGGTCGGGACGTTGCATGACCTCCAGCATGTGACGACAGGGGCCGAAGCCCAACTCTTCCAGTGCCAGTTTGGTCGACATGGTGCCGGTGCACCCGAAACCCGAGCCGATAACCATGAGTGTCATACCGTCCCCCATATGCGGCGTCTGCTACTCTGCGGTGGCTGAGCGGATGCGGAGAAGTATGACTTGGATAGACCAAAGTCCCTAATGGAATCGCGTCAGGCCGCGAGTTTGTCGCCAAGGCGGCCGAGCATGTCGAGGCATTGCTGCAACTGGTCGAGGGCCACGTATTCGTTGGGCTTGTGCGCCTGCTCGATGGAGCCGGGGCCGCAAACCACCGCCGACATGCCGTATTGCTGGAAGATCCCCGCCTCGGTGCCAAAGGGCACAAGTTCCGCGCCGTTGCGCCCGGTGAGTTCCATCATGATGTCCTTGGCCTCGTTGATCTCGGCGGGTTCCAGCCCGTCGACTTCGCCGATCACCTCGGTCGTGATATCGGCCTCGGGGTGGACGCCGCGCATACGCGGCAGCAGGACCTCTTCGCAATAGCGGCGCATGTCCTCCTTGACGAATCCGGCATCGGCCAGCGTGACAGGGCGCATTTCCCATTCGATGGTGGCGTTTGAGGCGATCACATTATGCGCAACGCCGCCCTTGATCGAGCCGGTGTTGATCGTGGTCCAGGGTGGCTCGAACCGGCTGTCGGGGGGCGCGCGGAAGCGCAGCGATTCCTTGAGTTCCAGCAGGCGGTTGACGTAGCGCACCGCGTATTCGACCGCGTTGACGCCGCGCGCGGGATGCGAGCCGTGCCCGGCGAGGCCGCAGAAATGGGTGGTGTATTCATAGCAGCCCTTGTGGCCCTCGATGATGCGCATCGAGGTGGGTTCGCCGATGATCGCGACGCCGGGGCGGATGCCGCGTTTCTTGAGGCTGTCCACCAGCGCCTGCGCGCCGAAGCAGCCGACCTCTTCGTCATAGGTGAAGGCGAAATGCACCGGGCGGTCGCGGACCTTTTCGGCAAAGACCGGTGCCATTGCGCAGGCGGCAGCGATAAAGCCCTTCATGTCGCAACTTCCGCGCCCGTAGAGATGGCCGTCATGCTCGATCAGTTCGAACGGGTCGCTGGCCCAGTCCTGTTCGGCCACCGGCACCACGTCGGAGTGCCCCGAGAGCACTATGCCCCCATCCACGTCATCGGGACCGATGGTGGCGAAGAGATTGGCCTTGTGGCCTATTTCATCGTGAAAGATGTCAACCCGCGCACCGTGGGATTCAAGCCGGCGCGCGAGATAGGCGATCATGTCTAGGTTGCTGACCTCGGAGATGGTCGGAAAGGCGATGAGATCGCGCAGCAGTGCTACGGTATCGGAGAGTTGCGTGCTCACGTCGAAGTCCTTGGCCGGTTGGCAAATCTGAAAACTGTCTGACCTTGTGGAACCTGCGCCACCCCGTCAAGACCGCAGCGGCGGTTTCTTTGCGGTTCGGGGCGAGAAAGGCCTGAGTGGCCGGGTTTTTTCGCAGTCGGGGCCGGTCTACATCAGATCGCCGAGCGTGACCTGTTGGCCCGGCGCATCACCGAATTCCACCGCCTCGATCGCGACGAGGGTGATCTCGCCCGCCAGCCCTTGCAGGATCACACGGGCCCCGTCGCGCCCGATGCCGTATTCCGTCCGAGCGCCGGGCAGGATCGCCAGATCGCGGCCCGCGCCGCCATGCAGGCGGTCATTGCCGCCATGACTGATCAGCACATCATCGCCCGCACCGCCCAGCAGGATATCGGCCTTGGCCGTGCCGATGAGGGTCGTGCCCTCGTCACCTGCCTGTTGTGTGACACCGTGCAGGAACGCGCCCGATATGCGCGGCTCGGCCCAGTCGGGGGGCGTGGTGTTTGCGGCCATCAACACGCGCCAGCGCGGTGTGTCGTCGTTGAGATGGCGCAGCGCGCCCCAACTGCCCCATTTCGAGGGGGTGGCCACATCGACGAAGGCGTTGAAGGCGGTGCCACCTGCGGCCTGCCAGCCCGCCAGCAATTCCTCGTAGAGTTGCCCCATCTGCGGGCTGTAGTTGAAGCCGGTGAAAAACGCAGTCAACGTCTCGTTCTCGACCGTGGTGCCGTGGCCCACCACATGTGTGCCGCCCTCATACATCATCAGGGGCAGGTCGTGACGGGCCGCCAGATCAGCGTGATAAGGGAACACCTCCGTGTGCAATTCGCCGAGCGACCCCTGTCGCAACGCCTCGGCGGCGAGATCATAGGCGAGGTCGAACTCATGCGCCGCCAGATAGACGTTGGGGTCGCTGCCGGTCTCGGCGGCCTTGGCGCGCGCCACCGCGCGACTGGCGGTGATCCAGCCCTCGACCGTTGCGGCCATCTCCTCGGCCCCCAGATCAAAGCCGAAATAGCCGGTGACCGCATAGCCGTCGACATGATCGACCGGCGCGGCGGAAAGCTGGCCATGCTTGAGCGCGAGCGGGGCATTCAGCATCGGCTCTTCCAGACCGGGCCAGCCAGTATGGGTCGCCACGAGGACCGAAAGCCGATCCTCCTGCCCCTCGAACACCTCGCGCCAGATCGTGGCCATCTGCGCCACGCGCAGCCCGGCATATTGCATCCAGGCGTCATCGCCTGCGGCGTCCTCCCAGAGCGCCTCGGCGGCCTCGCGCGCCCAGACGGCCTGAGGAAAGATGAAATTCCAGACCTCGTTGGAGTATTCCACATGCGCCTTGAGGCCGGGATCGAGATGGTCGCGCATGTATTCGGCGAAGGCGTGCATGTAGGCGTCGTCGGCGGCATGGGGCATGTTGACCCACGGATCCGCCCCGATCCGGTTGGCAAGGGCAACCATCACCTCGACCGGTGCGCCGCGCCAGACATAGGTGGCATCCTCGGGGCGGGGGCGACCCTCCCACGTGGACTGGCTGGAGCCATTGGTAAACTGCCAGTCCATGAAACGCAGCATGCGCAAATCGGCGATCTTGTCGATCCAGAGGGGGTTGAACAGCGCACCTGCCTCGTGCAGCGCCAGATGGTCTTGCTTGACGATGGATATATTGCGGATCGGGTCGTCCCGGCTGGTTTCCAGCAGGCGCAGCACCACCGGGCCGTCGCCGGGCCGAAAGTCGAAGCGGATTTCGCGGGTGTCGTAATTGTAGCGCACGTTGTCGGCGCGCCCGGTCACGCGGAGCACGCCCTCGCCTTCGTAGCGCAAGAGGTAGCGACCGGCGAGGTGGGTGGCCGCCGCGGGCTGATCGGTCAGCAGGAAAGACTCCAGCGATTTCGCGCCGTCGGGGAGTGCCACGGGATAGCCAACCTCGTTCAGGTAGCCGCCCGTGCGCAGCGCCTCGGTCGAGAAGGCGCCCCATTCGTCGGACGTGTGGCCAATCCAGGGGCGGGCGGATTTCATCACGTTTAGGAAGGGGTGCTGGCTCGACCAGTCGGCGATACCGTTGAGGCCCATGGCAAGGCTCGGGTTGGCAACGCCCACGCCGGCGCGTGCTTCCTGTGTCGTGGCGGGGGCTACGGCGCGTTCATCTTTCAGCCCGAGGGCCTGAGCTATCTCGTCGGTGAGGCGATCATAGCGGTTGCGCACGCCCGGATGAATGGCTTCGGGCACCGCGAAACCGGCGGGGGCAGGTGCCTCGAAGAGAGCGGTATAGGTCACGAGGGCGGCCAGGAAATACTGTGTCGGCGTGCCATGCGGGGCGTCGTCGGTGAAGAGCGCCTCGACGGGGATATCCTCCAGCAGGCCGGATAGCAGCCCCGATAGCACAGAGGAGACCGGCGCAAGGGTGATCTCGGTCTCGGGCCGGGCGTTCTGTAGCTGTGCGACATAGGCACGATACCAGTCGTGATAGTCGCCGAGCGCATAGCTATGCCAGCGGCGCAGGTTGCGATCAGAGGGGGGGAAGCTGCGGCCGAAACCGCCCATGTCGGGCCAGCCTTCGTAGATCACGATGCGCGCGCCGGGCCAGTCATCCTGAGCACGGTCGATGATCGCGAGCGTGGCCGAGAGTGGGCTGGAGCCGTCGGGATTGTCGCCCTCATAGGGCGCATCGGGGGGCTGATACTGGATGAAATTGGCGGGATTGATCATCACCGTGTCGATCCGCCCGCGCGGTGCGGCCACGCCCTTGAACGACCAGTTCGACGCGGCCCCATCGCGCGCGAAATTACGCAGGAACCCCCATTGCCCGGATAGTGCAAAATCACGTCCCGAGGCACGGGTAAGCTGGCCGAGCCAATAAGGTACGGTGGTGGCATCGCCGTCTGCCTCGCTGAGGTGGTTGATCAGGCTGTTGCCGAAGACATGCATCCGCGCGGCGTCGCGCCCCGCAAGCGCAGGTGCGGCGGCCACCGCGACCACAAGGACCAGCCAAACCGCTCCGATCCGTTCCCACATGGCGCTGTCTCCCCTTGCGATATAACTATCCCGCAATATAGGGCGCGCGGCTGTGCGTGGCTATGGCAAGCGGGTGGGCTGCGCGCCGGTGCCGTGCGATTTTCGGGTGGCAATCGGGGTAGGGCTGCCAAAAATGCCACATTCGCCCTGTCAAGCCCTTGGTTTTGCTGGACCTGATGCATGTGCTTGGGTAGATTTGCATAAAACGGGGCGTGAACGATCCCGAACCTTGAGGCAGTACCAGATGTTTCCCGAGCGGTTTTCGAACCTTCCGGCCTACGCGTTTCCGCGCCTGCGGAGCCTGCTTGACGTCCATGAACCGGGCGGCGAGGTCGTGCATATGACGATCGGCGAGCCGAAACACGACTTTCCGCGCTGGATCGTTGATATCATTGCGAAAAACGCCGACGGTTTCGGCAATTATCCGGTCAATGAGGGCATGCCTGCGCTGCTAGAGGCGATAACCGACTGGGTGGCGCGGCGTTATGGCGTGACGCTTGATCCCGCGACCCGGGTGATGGCGCTCAACGGCACGCGCGAGGGGCTATACAATGCGATGATGGCGCTCTGCCCCGAAACGAAGTGCGGCGGCAAACCCTTCGTGCTGGTGCCGAACCCGTTTTATCAGGTTTATATGGTGGCGGCCCTCAGCGTGGGCGCGGAGCCGATGTTCCTCAACGCCACGCAGGCGACCGGGCATCTGCCGGATTTCGACGCAGTGGCACCCGATGTGCTCGACCGGGTTGGGGTGGTCTATCTGTGCTCGCCCTCCAACCCGCAAGGCGCGGTGGCGACGCGGGACTATTGGGCGAACTTGATCCGGCTGGCGGAAAAGCACGATTTCCGCATTTTCGCCGATGAATGCTATTCCGAGATCTACCGTGATTCTCCGCCTGCGGGCGTCTTGCAGGTAGCGCAGGAGCTTGGCGCCGACCCCGAGCGCATCGTAGCCTTTCATAGCCTGTCCAAGCGGTCGAATCTGCCGGGGCTGCGCTCGGGCTTTGTCGCGGCGGGCCCCGAGAGCATCAAGGCGATGAAGCAGTTGCGCAATTACGCGGGCAGCCCTCTGCCGATGCCGTTGCAGCATGCGGCGGCGGCGGTCTGGACCGATGAGGACCACGTGATCGAGAACCGCCGCCTGTATGCAGAGAAATACGAGATCGCGGACCAGATTTTTGGCAATCTGCCGGGCTATCACAGCCCCGAGGCGGGGTTTTTCCTGTGGTTGCCAGTCGCGGATGGCGAGGCGGCGACGCTCAGGCTCTGGAAGGAAACGGGCGTGCGGGTGTTGCCCGGCGCCTATCTGGGGCAGGAGGCCGGGGGCGAGAATCCCGGCAAAGGTTACATTCGGGCCGCGATGGTGGCCCCGAAAGATGAGATGGCACATGGGCTTCGCCGCCTGCGTGACTGTCTATACGGATGATCGAGGACGAGGGACGAGATGGCATATCAGACACGTGGACGCGACCCCTTGCTGGATAGCACGACGGCAGAGGCGATCGAGAAACGCGGCAAGGAATTGCTGGGTCTCGTGCTGATGGCCATTGCCCTGATGACGGCGGCGATGGTGGCCTCGTACAGCCCTGACGATCCAAGCTGGATTAGCGCCACCGACGCACCGGTTCAGAACTGGATGGGGCGCGCGGGTGCGGCCATCGCCTCGCCGCTGTTCATGATTATCGGCTGGGGGGCTTGGGGTCTGGCCATCGTGCTGGGTGCGTGGGGCGTACGCTTTGCCCTGCATCTGGGCGAGGATCGCGCGACCGGTCGCCTGATTTTCGCGCCGATCTGGCTGGCCGTGCTGGCGCTTTATGCCGCGACACTGGCCCCGGGCGAGGCTTGGGCGGCCACGCATAGTTTCGGGCTGGGTGGTCTTTTTGGCGATACGATCCTCGGCGCGATGCTTGGGGTCCTTCCTGTGTCACCGGGCCTGGGGCTCAAGCTTTTGTCGCTGGCGATGGGGATCGGCGTGCTGGTCTTCGGGGCGTTCGTGCTGGGCTTTACCCGCCCCGAGCTGAGCCGGATCGCGCGGTTCCTTCTGGTCGGTGTGATCGTGTCCTATGCCGGGTTGATGCGCCTCCTGGGACGGGGGGCTGGTGGTATGGCGCAGGCCGGTCAGGCGATGCAGGTGCGTATGGCCGAACGCCGCGCGCGGCGCGCCGAGGCGGTGGTCTTTGAGGATGACGAGCCGGTCATCGAGGCCCCGCGTGTGCGCCGGTCAGAGCCGGTTCTGGGTCGCGCACCGCAGCCGTCGGCGGCGGCGGAAAAGAACGGCGGGTTGCTGGCGCGTATGCCGATGCTGATGCGCCGCCCCGATCCGATGCCGGAGCCTGAACTGGTCGAGGCCGAGAGCTACCATGGCGAGGCTGAGCCCCCAGAAGACGACCGCATCAAGGCACGTATCTCGGACGTGATCCGCGCCCGGGTGCGGCAGAACCCGGCGGTGCAGGCCGAGAGCGTCGCACCGCTGACCAAGGGCCGGGGCCGGGGACCCGATCCTCTGATCCTCAACACCGCGCCGCGTGGCGGCCTGCCGCCCGAGCCACCGCTGACCGCGCGTCATGCAGCGCCCGAACCGCAGGAACCGGTGATCGAGCGTGAAGACCTTTATGCACCCGAGCCGGAGATGGATGATTGGCAGGCCGACATTGCCGAGCCCGCGCCGCAGCCCCAGGCCGCCCCGCGCATCCCTGTGCCGGAACCGCGCAAGGTGGTCCAGCATGTCCCCCGCAAGGTGCCGCAGCCCTCGGCCCGCGCCATCGCCGAGGCGCAGCCCGCGCTGCAATTCGAAGAGCCCGCGCTGCCCGAGTACGAACTGCCGCCGCTGAGCCTGCTGTCCGATCCCGCGCGCATCGAGCGGCATCACCTGAGCGACGAGGCGTTGGAGGAAAACGCGCGCATGCTGGAGAACGTGCTTGATGACTACGGCGTCAAGGGCGAGATCGTCAGCGTCCGCCCCGGCCCCGTGGTCACGATGTACGAGCTGGAGCCGGCGCCCGGTCTCAAGGCGTCCCGCGTGATCGGCCTCGCCGACGATATCGCGCGCTCGATGTCGGCGCTCTCGGCGCGCGTCTCGACGGTGCCGGGGCGGTCCGTGATCGGTATTGAATTGCCCAACGACAACCGCGAGATGGTGGGCTTTCGCGAAATCCTGTCAAGCCGCGCCTATGGTGACGGCAATCAGAAGCTGCCTCTGGCCCTGGGCAAGGATATCGGTGGCGATCCGATTGTGGCGAACCTTGCCAAGATGCCGCATTTGCTGATCGCGGGCACCACCGGGTCGGGCAAATCGGTGGCGATCAACACGATGATCCTCAGCCTCTTGTACAAGCTGACGCCGGACGAGTGTCGCCTGATCATGATCGACCCCAAGATGCTGGAACTCAGCGTCTATGACGGCATTCCGCACCTGCTATCGCCGGTGGTGACCGACCCCAAGAAGGCCGTGGTCGCCCTCAAATGGGTGGTCGCCGAGATGGAGGACCGCTATCGCAAGATGTCGAAGATGGGCGTGCGCAATATCGACGGCTATAATGGCCGGGTCGAGGAGGCGCAGAAGAAGCGCGAGATGTTCAGCCGCACGGTGCAGACCGGATTCGATGATGAAACCGGAGAGCCGGTATTCGAGACGGAAGAATTCGCGCCCGAGAAGATGCCCTATATCGTGGTCATCGTCGACGAGATGGCCGATCTGATGATGGTCGCGGGCAAGGAGATCGAGGCCTGCATCCAGCGTCTGGCGCAGATGGCGCGGGCCTCTGGCATTCACCTCATCATGGCCACGCAACGCCCGTCGGTCGATGTGATCACCGGCACGATCAAGGCCAACTTTCCGACGCGGATCAGTTTTCAGGTGACTTCGAAAATCGACAGCCGCACCATTCTGGGCGAGATGGGGGCCGAGCAGCTTCTGGGTATGGGCGACATGCTCTATATGGCGGGGGGCGGCAAGATCACCCGTTGCCATGGCCCCTTCGTGAGCGACGAGGAGGTCGAGGAGGTGGTGAGCCATCTCAAGGCCTACGGCCCGCCGGAATACCTGGGCAGTGTGCTGCAAGGCCCCGACGAGGATAGGGCCGGCAGCATCGACGCAGTTCTGGGCCTCTCGACGGGGGGCAACACGGATGGCGAGGATGCGCTCTACGATCAGGCGGTGGCGATTGTCATCAAGGATCGCAAATGCTCCACCTCCTATATCCAGCGGAAACTGGCGATCGGCTACAACAAGGCCGCGCGCCTTGTGGAGCAGATGGAGGACGAGGGCGTGGTGAGTTCGGCCAACCATGTCGGCAAGCGCGAGGTGCTGGTGCCGGAGCCGCAATAGGCATCGGCGGTGCATCGCCGGACCACGCAGATTTTACGCCCCGCGCAGGTGCAATCCCGCGCGGGGCTGCTTATGTGAGGAGCATGACAAAGTTGCGTATCCTGATGATCCCCGCCCTCTGGGCGGCGATGACCCTCCCGGCAGCGGCAGAGAAGCTGTCGCTTGGGGAAATCTCATCCTATCTCAACCGGCTCAAGTCCGCGCAGGGCGCGTTCACGCAGGTCAGCGAGGATGGCTCGATCAGTACCGGGAAAATCTTGCTCAAGCGCCCCGGCCGGGTGCGGTTCGACTACGATCCGCCTGACGAGACGCTGGTGGTGGCTGATGGCGATACGGTGGGCATCATCGACCCGCGCTCGAATGACGGGCCGCAGGGCTATCCGCTGCACCGCACGCCGCTCAAGATCATCCTCGCCAACAATGTCGATCTGACGCGCGAGCGGATGGTGGTCGGGCATGCCAGCGACGGCACCTCGACCACGGTGCGCGCGCAGGATCCCGAACATCCGGAATATGGCAGCATCGACCTGGTGTTCACCGGCGACCCGGTGGAACTTCGCCAATGGGTGATCCATGACGGTAGCGGCAGCAGCACGACGGTGATCCTCGGCGATCTGAAAACCGGGGTGCGGCTCGCGGACGAAAGCTTCAAAATCCCGGGCAAGCCGCAGGCAGGCGGCGACCGCTAGGCCGGGCGCGCGGCTCAGACGAGGCCGCGGCCCTGACGACAGCTGCCGAGCTGGGCGCGGTATCGGGTGGCGCGTGCGTCAACCTCTCCGGCGACCCGCATCAGCCACGGTTTACTGTTATGACTGCCACGTTTGAAGCCGGTACGCCCCTCGTGATAGGCGAGATACTGGCTGCGGGCGTCCAACGGCGAGATCCCGAGGCTCTGGGTTGATTCCGCCATGTACCAGCCGATGAAGTCGGTGGCATCGTGGATGTCGCTGCGCCGTGCCGCAAAGCGGTTGGTGTCGCGCTTGTATTCGTCCCAGGTGCCGTCGAGCGCCTGGCTGTAACCATAAGCCGAACTGATCCGCCCCGTCGGGATGACCCCGAGCGACCAGCGGAACGGCGTGCGCGCATCGCTGACAAACTTGCTTTCCTGATAGATCGTCGCCATCTGCACATGGGCGGGCACCCCCCAGCGGCGTTCGGACGCGCGGAAGGCGCGGGCGTATTCGGGTCGCTCTGCGATAATCTCGCAGGCGTTGTCGAGGTTGCGCGGGGCCGTACCATAGCCCGTTCCGCCGCCACAGGAGGACAGCAGGAATAGCACGGCCAGGGCGCGAAGGGTTCTGCTCATCTGCCTCTCGCTCTTTTGTTTTTTGCCAAGTCTAACCGAAACGTGGGCCGGGGGAAATCACGAAATCGCAGGGTGCGCGGAGCGGCCGCTGTCGGGACATGGTTCACAGACTGTTTCCCTGATCAAACGGGCGATGGTTGGACAAATGGGCCTTGCACCGTTAATAATATGTGTTAGGGGCAAGACGAAATGATCAAGACACGCGCAAAATATCACTTGGGCCAGGTGGTCCGTCATAAGCAGCATCCCTTTCGGGGGGTTGTCTTTGACGTAGATCCGCAGTTTTCCAATACCGAGGAATGGTATGCCTCGATTCCCGAGGACAGCCGCCCCTCGAAGGAACAGCCGTTCTATCATCTGTTGGCCGAGAACGAGCAGAGCTATTACATCGCCTATGTGAGCGAACAGAATCTGGTGGCCGACTATTCCGGCGAACCGGTGGATCACCCCGACATTCCTGATCTCTTCGGGCCGTTTGAGGACGGGCATTACCCGCTGCATTTCCAGTTGAATTGAGGAACGGCGGGCCGGGGCCCGCCGTGTCGTCAATAGCCGAGTGCGCAGCCGTCCTTGCGCGGATCGCTGCCGCCTTCGAGCACACCGGTTTCATGAATTTTGATCGCCTGCGCGCCGCCAATAGCCTCGGGCGGGGTATAGACCGCGTGGCCAAGATCCGTCAGCGCCTGCGCCACCTCCGGCGCGAAACCACGTTCGAGCTTGAGCCCGGCTGGATCAGCGAAGGCGCGCGGCGCGTCGATGGCGGTCTGCACATCCATGCCGAAATCAAGCAGATTGGACGTGAGCCGCGCATGCCCCGTCGACTGGTAGGAACCGCCCATCACGCCGAAGGGCAGGGTCACACGACCGTTCTCGGTCAGCATGCCGGGGATGATCGTGTGCATCGGCCGTTTGCCGCCACCCAACTCATTGGGATGACCTTCCTCAAGCGTGAAGCCTGCGCCGCGGTTTTGCAGCAGCACGCCGAATTTTTCCGACGCGATGCCGGAGCCGAAGCCGTGGAAGATCGAGTAGATCAGCGACACCGCCATGCGGTCGCGGTCGACCACGGTTACATAGATGGTGTCGCGATGCACCGCCTCGGTCAGGGGGGCAGCGGCGGCCATGGCGCGTTTCGGATCGATCAGTCCGGCCAGCCGCGCCGCCGTTTCCGGTGACAGCATGTAGTCGAGTCGCGTGGTGTGATCGGGATCGGCGATGAAGCGGTTGCGCGCGTCATAGGCCAGCTTGGTGGCCTCGGCCTCGATATGCAGGCGCTCGGCACCCATCGGGTCCATCCCGGCGATGTCGAAATGCTTGAGGATGTTCAGGAGCAGAATCGCCGTGGCACCCTGGCCATTGGGCGGGTGCTCGACAAGGTTCGCGCCCTTGTACGCGCCGCTGACCGGCGTGGTGTAATCGCAGCGCTGTGCTGCGAAATCCTGTGCCTGATGCACACCGCCAAGCGCGTTGAGCGCCGCGAGGATATCCTCGGCCACCTCTCCTTCGTAGAAGGCGGCGCGGCCATCGCGGGCCACGCGGCGCAGCACCTCAGCCTGACCAGGCGCGCGGAACATATCCCCTATTGCTGGAGGGGTGCCTGTGGGCATGAAATGGGTGAGGCCATGGCCCTGAAGCGCCTGGCCTGCGGTGGGCCAGTCGAAGGCCACGCGGGGGGCTACCGGCACGCCTTCCTCGGCATAGCGGATCGCAGGGGCGAGAAGGGCGTCGAGCCCCAGCTTGCCGTGATCGGCGCTCAACTGGCAAAAGGCGTCTATGGCACCGGGGACGGTGACCGCATGCGCGCTTTGCAGGGGGATCGCTTCATGGCCTTCGGCGCGCAGGGCTGCGGCGGAGGAGGCGGCGGGGGCGCGGCCTGAGCCGTTGAGGGCACGAATCGTGGGGTCGCCGGGGGTGTTGAAGAGCACGAAGCAATCGCCGCCGATTCCGGTCATCTGCGGCTCGCAGATGCCCAGAAGCACGGCACCCGCAATTGCCGCGTCCATGGCGTTGCCGCCGCGTTCCAGAATGTCGATGGCGGTCTTGGCGGCGAGCGGGTGCGACGTGGCGCACATCCCGTTGGTGGCATATGTGGCCGAGCGGCCCGGCAGGTGAAAGTCGCGCATGTCTGTGCCTCATCTGGTGAATGCGGCAGACATTAGGACCTATCGCCTGGTTTGCCAATCGTCTGAATGTTGGGGAGAGAGAGACCTCGACGCCGCACACTGGGTGGGGGCAATTACGCACGGCGCCGAGGGAAGCCATATGCAGCTACAGATGCGTTTATGATCGGGACCTGGGGCACGAGTTTGCCCGGATTGCGGTGATAATGCGGCACCGGCACGCATGGGTTGAATCATGAAGGGCGGAGGTTGAATTCAAGCGTGAGTCGGTTCTCGCCATCGTGCCGCTCGTAGTGCAGCCGCTCGGTCAATGTGCGAATCAGCGACCAGCCAAATCCCCCTTCTGGCAGGGTCTCGGGCGGTCCGGTGAGCTCTGGCAGGCTGGAATCGGGCGGGGCGAGGCCCGGCAGGGCTGTGCCCTGATCGCGCAACTCGCAACGCAGGCGGGCGGGGCTCAGATGGAGCCGAAGCGCGATGCGGCCCGGTGCATCCGAAGGGAAAGCGTGTTCGACGATATTGTTGAGCGCTTCGGCAAGTGCGATCTCGATGGTTCCGCAATCCTCAACCGACAGGGTTGCGGCCAGCAGGCGCGCGCGCAGGTCGATCAGCAGATCGCGCACGTCGCTTTCGGTTGCGATGCAGTCGAGGCGGATGCTGTCTGCCATGCTCTGCGTTACGCTCCGGGTTGTGGCTGGGCCGGGCGACCGACCGGGCTGGCGGGCCTCATCCGGTGGCGCGGCGCACCAGCTGGCCGATATCGGGGTGAATGGTAAAGATCGTATCCATCCGGGTCAGCCGGAACACCTTGGCCACGTCCGGCGTGAGCCCCGCCAGATCGAGCCTTCGCCCGTCGCCGGTCATTTTCATCGCCGCGACGATGGCACCAAGCCCGCTCGAATCGACGAAGGTGACCTGTGAGAGGTCGAGCACCACGTGATCGGGCCCATCGGCCAGCGCGGCGCGCATCGCGTCCTTGAAGGCGATCGCGGCGGCAGCGTCTATGCGCCCGGCCTTCACCGTTATGATCGTCAGATCGGGATGGGGATTGGTTGCGAGATCCATGCTGCCTCCGGCGTGATACGTAATAATACGGGACACGATAGACCTGATTCCTTACCATCCGGTGTTCAGACGCAAGAGTTCAGCAGGAGGATGCAAAATGAAAGAGGTTGTGATCGCCGGGGCGGCGCGCACCCCCATGGGCGGATTCCAGGGTGACTTCGACGGAGTCGCGGCCCCGGTTCTGGGCGGTGCTGCCATTGCAGCGGCGCTTGGTGATGCGCGTGCGGCGAGCGTCGATGAGGTGCTGATGGGCTGCGTGTTGCCTGCGGGCCAGGGGCAGGCGCCTGCGCGTCAGGCCGGGTTTCTGGGTGGCCTCGGCGAGGAGGTGCCCGCCACGACGCTCAACAAGATGTGTGGCTCGGGGATGAAGGCCGCGATGATGGGCTTTGACCAGATCGCGCTCGGCCATGCGGCCACGATGATCGCGGGCGGCATGGAATCGATGTCCTGCGCGCCATACTTGCTTCCCACGATGCGCGGCGGCGCGCGACTGGGGCATGGCCGGACGGTCGATCATATGTTCCTCGACGGGCTGGAGGATGCCTATGACAGGGGCCGCCTGATGGGCACCTTCGCCGAGGATTGCGCCGAGAAGTATCAGTTTACCCGTGAGGCGCAGGACGACTATGCTATCGGTTCGTTGCAGGGCGCGCTCGATGCGCAGATATCCGGTGCCTTCGAGGAAGAGATCGCGCCGGTCACGCTGAAAACCCGCAAGGGCGATGTGGTGATCTCGGCGGATGAGCAGCCTGCCAAGGCGCGGCCCGAGAAGATACCGCAACTCAAGCCCGCCTTTCGCGAGGGCGGCACGGTGACCGCAGCCAACTCATCCTCGATCAGTGACGGGGCGGCGGCATTGGTGCTGGCCTCGCGCGAGGCGGCCGAGGCACAGGGGCTCAACATCCGCGCCTGCATCCTCGGCCATGCCAGCCACGCGCAGGCGCCGGGTTGGTTTACCACCGCGCCGGTTCCGGCGGCGCAAAAGCTGCTAAAGCGGCTGGGCTGGGGGGTCGAGGATGTCGATCTGTGGGAGGTCAACGAGGCCTTCGCTGTGGTGCCCATGGCGTTCATGCATGAAATGGGTCTGGCCCGTGACCGGGTGAACGTGAATGGCGGGGCCTGCGCTCTTGGGCATCCGATCGGGGCCTCGGGTGCGCGGATCATGGTGACGCTGCTCAATGCGCTGGAAAAGCGTGATCTCAAGCGTGGCATCGCCGCCATCTGCATTGGTGGCGGCGAGGGCACTGCAATCGCCATCGAGCGGAACTGAGCGTCTAGCCGTCCAGGTCGCGCCGCATCGTGGCCATGCCACCGCGGCGCGAGAGTTCCTCGTAACCCGCCTTGCGATAGAGGTTGAGGGCAGGCTCATTATCGAGTTCGACCTTGAGCGTGATCGTCAGCGCGCCGAGATCGCGCGCAGCGTCTTCGGCCAACCGGGCAAGGTCCTCGCCGGTGCCGCCGCGCATGCGTTTTTCGACGAAGACATATGTCAGGTGCCGAACCTCCGGCCCGACGCCCACGCGCAGCGCGAAGAAGCCCACCTCGCGGCCCTCGTGGTCGAGCAGGTAGAAGGTCTCGTCGTCACGCTCGCCCACCCATTTCATCGCCCATTCGCCGGGGTCGAAGGGCTGCGCGGCGTGCGGATTGACAAGTGCCAGCTCGTCTGGGTCAGCAAGAAGGCGGGCGAGCGGGGCGAGGTCGCGGGCGTGGTTGCGGTACAGGGTGAGCCGGGCCATGGCCTCTCCTTGATACGGGATTCGGTTTCGGGCCAGGGGACTGCCACGGGACGCGGGCGAGATGCAACCGGGTGGCAGAACGGTTGGTGCGGCGGGCAAGCGGTGCCGGTTTTGGCTTGGAGCAGATATGGCGCCTTCGGTGCGTTTCGCGCGGGGTGTGGCAACGTCCCCTTATTAGGCCAAAAGTCCGGTCCGCGTGTCGCACTCGACCACCGGCAAGCGCACTACAACATTCGAAGACAGGGGCTGGCCCCCACATGAGCCCCGTGGCATATCCTCGGTATGACCATTGATTATGACAGCATCACCAAGACCATCGCCGCCCTGACCGAGGGCGAGACCGACAGCGTGGCGCTCATGGCCACGGTGGTCTGCGAATTGCACCATGCCGATGACCGCTTCGACTGGACCGGTTTCTACCGTGTCACGGGGCCACAGATGCTCAAGATCGGGCCCTATCAGGGCGGGCATGGCTGCCTGACGATCCCGTTCTCGCGCGGGGTCTGCGGCGCGGCGGCGCGCACTGGCGAGGTGCAGCGGGTCGATGACGTCGATGCCTTTCCCGGCCATATTGCCTGTGCCACCTCGACCCGGTCGGAGATCGTGCTGCCGGTGCGCAACGCGGCGGGTGCGCTGATCGCGGTTCTCGATATCGACAGCGACCGACCGGCCGCCTTTACGGTCGAGGATACGGCGCGGCTGGCAGCGATTCTCGAGAGCGTCTTCGGGTGCCTTGACGGCTGAACAGGGCTTGCGGGCTCAGGCCGATGCGTCGCGGAGCGGGATGATCTGCTGCACGATACCGGCAAAGACCAGGTAGACGCTGGTCACCACCAACCCCCAATGCGCCCAGCTTTGCGGGTCGAAATGCACCCAGGCGGCCCAGCCCGCGAAGAACGTCCAGCCGAGCGCCATCGGCAGCGTCAGCCAGCGCCAGCGTTCGGTGCGCACCGGATGCACGAACTTGAGCGGCAGGAACATCGCCACCGACAGGATCACCACGAGGGCGAGGATGATCCAGAACGGCGGCTTGATCGCGAACATCACGATCACCATCATGTTCCAGCAGCCGGGAAAACCGGAAAAGGAATTGTCCGTGGTCTTCATCCGCGTGTCGGCGAAATACATCGCACTCGCGTAGGTGATCACGATAATCGCAACCCATCCCGTCCAGCCCGGCAAGAGGTCGGAGCTGAAAAGCGCGAAGGCGGGAATGAACACATAGGTCAGGTAGTCGATGATCAGGTCGAGCAGCACGCCGTCGAATTCGGGGGCGTATTTCTGAACGTGATATTTGCGCGCCAGCGGCCCGTCGATGCCGTCAACGGCAAAGGCCACGACGAGCCACAGGAACATCAGCTCCCATTCCCGGTCGATCGCAGCGAGCATGGCGAGCATCGCGAATACCGCGCCGGTGGCTGTAAGAAGATGAACGAGGAGCGCGCGCAACTGTGGTGTCATCGGGGTGTAATGGCGCAGCCGTTCGGGATTTGCAAAGAAAAACCCGGCCCCCTTGGCAGGGGACCGGGCGGTTGCCGTGAGTGGAATGCCTCAGTTCGAGACGCGGACTTCTTCGAGCGGGTAGGCGACCATGTCCTGCGCCTCCCATGCGACGTGGCAGTCGTGGCAGAAGCTCTGCTTGAACTTCATCGGCTTGCCGTTGGGCTGCACGCCGGCATAGACCCAGTCGGCGGTGTCAGGCGCGCTGCCTTCCTCGCCCTTGGTCATGATGAAAAGCGGGCCGGTGCGGGCCTCTTTCTTTTTCTTGCTGATGGTGATGCTTTCCTTGGCGAGCACCGAACCTGCGGGCATTACCACACCCTCATCGGCGAATTTCAGGTATTGCTCGGCGGCAACATCATTGGCGAAGGTCTGCAGCAGGCGGTTGCCATGCGCGCCCGCGACGGCGGGGCGGGTCGAGGTAACGGTCCAGTCGCGATAGGCGACGGCGACCTCGTCGCCTTCCTTGGCGTATTTCTCAGCCATCTCGTCCTTGAGGCAGGCGTAGATCTCCTCGATCGCGGCGGCGTCAAGGTCGAACGGATCGGTCACGTCGACGGCGCAGGCCGCATGGGCGACGGGGGCCAATGCGAGGCTGGCAGCGAGGGTCGCGGCGGCGGCGAAAAGCTGGCGTTTCATGATGATAGTCTCTCCATTTCGGTCACAAGACGCAAAGGTCTTCCGCGCGGACCGTGGCACATATTGGTTGAAATTGAACCTAACTATTCCGTGAGGAGAGAGGCGTTTTCGAGACCCGGCGCTCAGGCCTGGTCGGGTGGCGTGGCCTCGCGCGCAAGATCCTGGATCATCTCGTCAAGGCCGCGCATGCTGGTCTGCTTCTCGCCGAGGCGACGCACCGAAAGGGTGCGCTCCTCAACCTCGCGCATGCCGCAGGCGAGGATCACCGGGACCTTGCCGACCGAGTGCTCCCGCACCTTGTAATTGATCTTTTCGTTGCGCGTGTCAGCCTCGGCGCGGATGCCGAGGGCGGTCAGTTTCTCAACGACTTCCTGCACATAGTCATCCGCCTCCGAGGTGATTGTGGCCACGACCACCTGACGCGGGGCCATCCAGAAGGGCAACCGGCCCTCCCAGTTCTCGATCAGGATACCGATGAACCGCTCGAACGAGCCGAGACAGGCGCGGTGCAGCATATATGGGCGGTGCTTGTCGCCATCGGCACCGATATAGGTGGCACCGAGCCGCTCGGGTAGGTTCGGGTCGACCTGGAAGGTGCCGCATTGCCAGACCCGACCGATCGCGTCGGTCAGGTAGAAATCGAGCTTCGGCCCGTAGAAGGCACCGTCGCCCGGTTCAAGCACATAGTCGCGTCCCACGGCCTTGATCGCCTTCTCCAGCGCCCCTTCGACATGGTCCCAGCTTTCGTCCGAGCCGACGCGCTTTTCGGGGCGTGTGGCAAAGCGGATCTCGAAATCCGGAAAGCCCAGCTCGCGATAGACATCTGCGAGGAAGTCGATGAAACGCGCACATTCCTCCTGGATCTGGTCCTCGGTGCAGAAGATATGCGCGTCATCCTGGGTAAAGCCGCGCACCCGCATGATGCCGTGCAGCGCGCCCGAAGGTTCGAATCGCGCGCAGGAGCCGAATTCCGCCAACCTGAGCGGTAGGTCGCGGTAGCTTTTGAGCCCCTGGTTGAAGACCTGCACGTGGCACGGGCAGTTCATCGGCTTGAGCGCGTTGATGCGGGTCTGTTCCTGGTTGCGGGCGCTGGCATCGTCGTTCTCGCCGTCACGGCTTTCATCCACCTCGACCAGGAACATGTGGTGCTGATACTTCTCCCAATGGCCGCTTGCCTCCCATAGCTTGCGGTCGACCACCTGAGGGGTGTTTATCTCGCGATAGCCACCGACGCGCTGCTTGCGACGCATGTAATCTTGCAACGCGGTGTAGATGGTCCATCCGTTGGGATGCCAGAAAACCTGGCCGGGTGCCTCTTCCTGCATGTGGAAAAGGTCCAGCTCGCGGCCCAGCTTTCGATGGTCGCGGCGTTCGGCCTCTTCGAGGAAGGTGAGGTAATCCTTGAGCTTTTCCTTGGACTGGAATGCCACACCATAGATGCGTTGCAGCATCGGGCGGCTGCTGTCGCCGCGCCAATAGGCCCCGGCGACGCTCATCAGCTTGAAGGCGTCGGCAGGCACCTGACCGGTATGTTGCAGATGCGGGCCGCGGCACAGGTCTTGCCAGTGCCCGTGCCAGTACATGCGCAGCGGCTCGTCGCCGGGAATGGCCTCGATCAGCTCGATCTTGTAGGGCTCGCCAGTGCCGCGATAATGTTCGATGGCGCGGGGACGCTCCCAGATCTCGGTGCGCACCGGTTCACGCAGGTTGATGATCTCTTTCATCTTTTTCTCGATGAGGCCGAGATCCTCGGGTGTGAAGGGCTCCGCGCGGTCGAAATCGTAATACCAGCCGTTCTGGATGACGGGACCGATAGTGACCTTCACCTCGGGCCAGAGTTCCTGCACCGCGCGGGCCATGATATGCGCGAGGTCATGCCGGATGAGTTCGAGCGCCGGGGCCTCGTCCTTCATCGTGTTGATGCTGACCGCCGCGTCTTGCGGGATCGGCCATTGCAGATCCCAGTGCTGGCCGTCGACATGCGCTGAAATGGCCTTTTTCGCCAGTGAGGTCGAAATGCTTGACGCGACTTCGGCAGGGGTCACGCCTGCGGGATAATCGCGTGCATTGCCATCGGGAAAGGTGAGGGAGATATTGGCCATTGCTCTGGCTCCTCGTCGGTTTGGCGCCCACGGAACGCCCGGTTGCGGGTATGGTTGACGCCTAATGCCCGCCGCGTGTCCGCAGGTCAAGACCTGCTGACGGATGAGGCAGTATACAATGGTATAGATTATCATTTTGCCGCAGGTCGGAAAAAGCGTTGGACATGTCGCAATTGATGGCTTAATTGCCGCTTATCGGTCACGAAACAATATTACGCTGCACCTGCACAATGCCTGGGGGCAGCATGGGCTTAGGAGGCCAGTTACATGGCGGGTTATAATTCAAACTTCGAATTGTCGGTCGCGGATATGGAGTTGATTGAGGCGGCGCTGCGTCAGACCAAATCCGATCTTTCGGCGCGTGCCGTGCCGGTCGCCGAGCAGCATGACAAGACCGTGGACAGCATCGGCGATGCCGATGAGACCCTGCGCCAGGTTCACGATCTTCTGGGCCGACTGCACAATCAAAAGGTTTTCTACCGCCCGCGTCGCGGGGCCTATATCGGCGGCTGACCGAACGTTAAACTGTATGTCTGCTCGTCCTGAGCCTGGGCGGTCGCACATTGCTTGCCCGTGGTGGCTGCGCCGTGCATGATCGCCCCGAACGACGCGGGAGGACGCGATGCAGGGGACGCCTTATCTGACTACCGCCGAGGGCCGCGATCTGGCGTATCATCAGACGCCGGGGCAAGGGCCGGGCGTGGTGTTCCTCGGCGGGTTCAAATCCGACATGGAGGGAACCAAGGCGCTCTGGCTGGAGCAGTGGGCGCAACGCGCCGGCCGCGCTTTTCTGCGGTTCGACTATTCCGGGCACGGGCGCTCCTCTGGTGCCTTTACCGACGGTTGCATCGGCGATTGGGTGGCGGATGCGCGAGCGGTGATCGAGGCGTTGACCAAGGGGCCGCAAATCCTCGTGGGGTCCTCCATGGGGGGCTGGATCGCACTCTTGCTGGCGCGGGAGATGCCGCAGCGGGTGGTGGGCATGGTGACAATCGCCGCCGCCCCGGACTTCACCGAGGATTCGATGTGGGCGGGCTTCAATGCGGCGCAACGCGCGGCGTTGCGGGATGACGGGCAAATTGATCTGCCGAGCGACTATGGCGAGCCCTATGTCATTACCCGTCGACTGATCGAGGAGGGGCGGGAGAACCTGGTTTTGCGCTCACCGCTCGATCTTCCCTTTCCTGTTCGATTTCTGCAAGGAACCGCCGATAAAGATGTGGATAAGTCCGTAGCCTTGTCGCTTTTGGACCATTCGACAGGGCCAGATATGCGGCTGGTTCTGGTCGATGGCGCCGATCACCGGTTCTCGGACTGCGATTGTCTGGCGCTGATCGGGGCGTCGGTAGAAGAGGTGATCGCGCGGGCCGGTCAGGCGTGAGGTGCGACTGGACGCCCGGCGTATTCCAGCGCGCGAGGGCAGGAGGGGCTTGCTCTTTGGTCTTGCAAGGTGACAATCTGATTCCCGATAGCGGGGGCGCAGACCCTCGGGAAGTGCGAGATGTCAAATGAGCAGTGATCCGGTCGTGTTTCTGCCCGGCATGATGTGCGATGCGCGGCTTTTCGCGCCGCAACTGGCCGACATGAGCCGCGATATGGCGGTCACGGTTGCGCCGATCACTGGCGGGGACCGGATCGAGGAGATCGCCTCGGGCTTGCTCGACGTGCTGCCGCGCCGGTTTGCGCTGGCCGGGTTGTCGATGGGCGGCATCGTCGCGATGGAGATTCTGCGGCGCGCTCCGGACCGGGTGACGCGGATCGCCCTGATGGATACCAATGCGCTTGCCGAAACCCCGCAATCCGCCGCAGCCTACGAGCCCTTCATCATCAAGCTGCGCGCGGGCACCGTGGCCGATGCCGTCGAAATGATGCTGGGCCGCGATGTGTTGGCCCCCGGGCAGGGGCGCGCGGCGGTGCTGGCGCAGGTGGTGGAGATGGCCACCGCGCTCGGACCCGAGGCAATCATCCGGCAGACGCGCGCGCTGCAACGCCGCCGCGATTATCAGGCGGTGCTGCGGCGCTGCAAGGTGCCGACGCTGGTGCTGTGCGGCGAGCAGGACGGGCTGACCCCACCCCGGCGGCACAGCTTTCTGGCCGAGCTGATCCCCACGGCGACGCTCTCCCTGGTGCCCGAGGCGGGGCATCTGCCGGTTCTGGAACAACCCGAGGTGACCACCGCGGCGCTGCGTGGCTGGCTGAAACGGCCCTTGATGCTGCAGAACCCGGTCGATGCCTGAGCCGAAGCGGAATCCGATCGCCCCGCCCAAGGGCAGGCTGCGTCAACTGCGCCGCCGAATGCAGGTCTGGACCGGGCGCAGATTGCCACCGGGGATCAGGCTGCTCGTCGGGCTGTTGCTGATCGTCGGCGGAATTCTGGGGTTTCTGCCGGTGCTCGGCTTCTGGATGATCCCGCTGGGGATCACGGTGGCCGCGCTCGATATCGTGCCGCTCTGGCGATGGCTGCGGCGTCGCACGCGGTGACTGCACTGAACTCGGATCGCCCGGCGGCACGGCAAGGCCGTACCGCCGGAGCCTGCTCAGCCGTTCGCGGCGATATTGCGATTCGCCGGCTTGGCGGCGCGCGCAGGCCGTGCATTCGCGTCGATGAAATCGAGCACGACAGGGCGGATGTTGTTGCGCCAGGACCGGCCCGCGAAAATGCCATAATGACCGGCCTCGGGCTCGAGATAGCTGGCCTTCATGTGATCGGGCAGCCCGGTACAGAGGTCAAGCGCCGCGACGCATTGGCCGGGGGCCGAGATATCGTCCTTGCCGCCCTCGACGGTCTTGACCGCGACCTTGGTGATCTTGCCCAGATCGACCCGGTGTCCCTTGATCTCGAAGCGGTTCTGCGCGATCTCCAGCCCCTTGAAAATCCGCTCCACCGTTGAGAGGTAAAACTCGGCTGTCATGTCCATGACCGCGAGATATTCATCGTAGAACCGGTTATGGGCGTCGTGATCGCTCGCGTCGCCCTGGCTGACGCGCATGATCTGATCGGTAAAGGCCTTGGCGTGGCGCTCGGCATTCATCGACACGAAGGAGGCCAGTTGCAGCAGGCCGGGATAGACCTGACGGCCCACACCCTTGTATTTAAAGCCGACGCGCTGGATCATGGTTTCCTCAAGCTGGCCCATGGTCACGCGGCGGCCAAAGTCCGTCACGTCCGTAGGTGTGGCGTCGGGGTCGATGGGGCCGCCGATGAGGGTGAGCGTGCGCGGCTGCGCCTCGGGCTCGAGTTCGGCCAGATAGGCCGTCGCGGCCAGCGTCAGCGGCGCGGGCTGGCAGACGGCGATGACGTTGATGTCGGGGCCCAGTTCTTTCATGAAATCGACAAGGTAGAGGGTGTAATCCTCGATATCGAACTTGCCTTCGGACACGGGGATATCGCGCGCATTATGCCAGTCGGTGACATAGACCTCGCAATTAACCAGCAGCGATTTGACGGTCGACCGCAAGAGTGTCGCGTAATGGCCCGACATCGGTGCAACGAGCATCACCTTGCGCGGCTGTTCCTCGCGCCCCGCGACACTGAAATGGATGAGATCGCCGAACGGGCGAGAGACCACCGTTTCAATGTTCACCAGATGGTCGCGCCCATCCTCGTGGGTGAAGGTGCGGATGCCCCAATCGGGCTTCGAGACCATGCGCTGATAGCTGCGCTCGGTCACCTCGCCCCAGGCCGCCATCCATTGCAAGGCAGGGTTTGGCACCAAGCTGAACATCGGATAGGATGCGAAGGAAAGGGCGGAGGCTCCCAGCCATTGGTTGGCATTTCGGAGGGATTCCATGAGGTCGTAAGTGGCCATGTAGCGCATATTCGTCTCCTGCTCTCGGGTGGGCACCCGGTTCCATTCGCCGCACTGCCCCTCCGGTCGTGGCGACGGTATGCTGCATAGCAGAAAATGTTAAGGGGAAATGATTGAAATGGCAACGCAAGACAATGTCGCAGGCGAAAACGTTGAAAAGATGAACGAAAATCTCGCCAAGGTCGAGCAGTTGTCGCAGCGGCTGGTTCAGGCGCTGGCCGCGCGCAAGCCTGCGAATCCGACGTTGAACGCCCCGTCGCAGGATCTGTTTGCCAAGGCGGCGTCGTCCTACTGGACTGAGATGTTCGAGAATCCCGGCAAGATTTATGAGCAGCAACTGGAATACTGGGGCAAGTCGGTGCGTCATTTCATGGAGGCGCAGCAGATGCTGATGCGCGGCGAGGCGGCCGAGCCGGATGACACGCCCGACCCGCTGGCGGGCGACAAGCGCTTTGCCAATCCGCTGTGGGAGTCGCACCCGTATTTCAAATACGTCAAGCGGCAATATGCGCTCAACGCGCAGGCCATTGAGCAGGCGCTCGAGGAGATCGACGAGGATCTGCCGGAGAAGGACCGCCTCAAACTTGATTATTTCGCGCATCAGATCATCGACATGATGTCGCCCACGAATTTTCTCGGCACCAACCCAGATGCGCTGGAACGCGCCATCGAGACCGAGGGCGAGAGCCTGGTGAAGGGGATGGAGAACCTGATCGCCGACCTGGAGGCCAATAACGGCGAGTTGGTCGTGCGCCTGGCTGATGACAAGGCGTTCGAGCTGGGCACCAATATCGCCACCACCCCCGGCGAGGTGGTCTATCGCAATCGGATGATGGAGCTCATTCAGTACAGCCCCACCACCGAGCAGGTCCACGCCATCCCGCTGGTGATCTTTCCGCCCTGGATCAACAAGTTCTATATCCTCGATCTCAAGGCACAGAACAGCCTGATCAAGTGGATCACCGATCAGGGCTATACGCTGTTTGTCGTGAGCTGGGTCAATGCCGATGCCAGCCATGCCGATGTCGGCATGGAGGAGTACATCGAAGAGGGCTTTCTGACCGCAATCCGCGAGGCCAAGGCGATCACCGGTCAAAAACAGGTAAACGCCGTGGGTTATTGCATCGCAGGCACCACGCTGCACCTGACGCTGGCACTGATGGCCAAGCGCGGTGACAAATCGGTGAAATCGGCCACGTTCTTTACTGCGCTTACCGATTTTGCGGAACAGGGAGAGTTCACGCCCTTCCTGCAGGACGATTTCATCGACGGCATTGAGGAGGAGGTCACCGCGCAGGGTGTGCTGCGCTCCTTCATAATGGGGCGCACCATGTCGTTCCTGCGCTCTCGTGATCTGATCTACCAGCCTGCGGTGCGTAGCTACATGATGGGCGAGGCGCCGCCCGCCTTCGATCTGCTCTACTGGAACGGCGACGGGGCGAACCTGCCGGCGAAAATGACGGTGCAGTATCTGCGGGGCCTGTGTCAGGGCAACCATTTCGTGACCGACGGGTTCGATCTCTGCGGCGAGCGGCTGCATGTCAGCGACGTCAAGGTGCCGCTCATGTCGGTCACTTGTGAGAATGACCATATCGCGGCGTGGAAGGATTGCTATCGCGGCTTTCAGCAGACCGGCGCTAAGGACCGCACCTTCATCGTATCGGAATCCGGCCATATCGCCGGGATTGTCAATCCGCCCGCCAAGAAGAAATACGGGCATTACACCAATGACGACCTGAGCGGGTCGCCGGAGGACTGGCTGGAGCGGGCCACCTATCACGAAGGGTCGTGGTGGCCGCGCTGGGAGGCATGGCTGGCGAAGCGATCGGGCAAGATGGTTGTCGCCCGCGAACCGGGCGATTCGGAGCATCCGGCGCTGGCACCGGCCCCTGGCACCTATGTGCGCAAGAAGGCAAGCCTCTGATCTGGAAGTCTTTTGACCCTACGTCACCAAAAAATGCTGCAATGCAGAAAAAATCCTTGAAATGCCGCGTTGCAGCATCTATATTCCTCTCAGTTGCAGACAACAGCGGACACCCCGCTCAACCCGAGAGGATCTGACCAATGGCAAAAACCCAAGATTTCACCGCGATGTTCAAAGACGTCATGGGCACCTTTCCCGTCGATACCAAGGCGATGGAAGATGCGTTCAAGAACCAGGCATCGCTGAACGAGAAACTGTCCAGCGTCGCGCTGACAGCAGCCGAGCAGTCGGCCGAAATCTCGAACAAGTGGACCAAGGAAACCCTGGCCAAGCTGAGCGAGATGTCGAAAGCGAAAGCCGAGCCTGCCGATTACGCCAAGGCGATGACCGATTTCGCGTCGGCCAATGCCGAAGTGGCCGCCGAGAACATGTCCGCCTTCGCTGAAATCGCGAAAAAGGTTCAGATGGAAACCGTCGAACTGATGATGGCCGCTGGCAAGACCATGCAGGAAGACGCAACCAAAGTGGTCAAGAAAGCAACCGACGACGTGACCGCAGCGACGCAGAAAGCGACCGCCGCGACCAAGTAAGAACACGCAGATACATACCCTGATCCCCTCCCTTGATGGGTATGGACTGCGAAGGGCGGGCCGCGAGGCTCGCCCTTTCTTTTTTCTGCACTTGCGTCTAGTCTGTGCTGCAGCCGCATTACTCGGGAGGGACATCCTTTGGCCGACACCCAGAAACCGTTGCTTATCAAACGCTACGCCAGTCGCAGGCTCTACAATACCGAGACCTCCGATTATGTCACGCTGGAGGATATCGCCGAGTTCATCCGCGACGGGCGCGAAGTGCAGATCATCGACCTCAAGTCCGGCGACGACCTGACGCGGCAGTACCTGCTGCAGATCATCGCCGAACACGAAAGCCGCGGTGAAAGCGTGCTGCCGATCAACGTGCTCAATGATCTGGTGCGCAGCTATACCACGCAGGCCACCAGTGTGGTGCCGGAATTCCTTGCCGCCAGTTTCGAGATGCTGCGCGACGGTCAATCCAAGATGCTTGAGAACATGACCAAGGCCAACCCGCTCGCCGCAATGCCCGGCATGGAGGCGATGCGCGCCCAGCAGGAGGCCTTTATGAAGGCGATGACGGGAGGGATGTCGGGCATGGGCAGCAGCGGGCCGCAGCCTGATACCGACGCACCCAGGGACGAGGGCGATCTCGACGAGATCAAGAAGCAGCTTGCGGATTTGCAGAGCAAGCTGTCGAAGATGAGCAAGTAGGCGGGCATGGTCGAAAGCCCGGGCCGGATCACCCTCTGGGGGATCGAGGTGTTCATGGCCGCCGCCGACGAGCGTTCGATTTCTGCCGCCGCCCGGCGTCTTGGGGCCAGCCCATCGGCGGTCAGCCAGCAATTGACCAATCTTGAGGGCGCGGTGGGTGCGACGCTGTTGCAGCGTAACGCCCGGCCGATCCGCCTGACGCCCGCCGGCGAGATCATGCAGCGCCGCGCACAGGTCATTCTCAACGAGGCGGCACAGGCGCGCGCCGAACTCGCGATGTCGCATCTTTCAACGCTGACCCGCTTTCGCCTCGGGATGATCGAGGATCTTGAGGCGGATGTCACCCCGCAACTCCTCACCCACATGGCCGGAGAGCTGACGGGCTGTCAGTTCCTACTGGAGACCGGCGCGAGCCATCACCTTTATGACCAGCTTGACGCGCGCGCGCTCGATTTCATCGTCGCTGCTGAACTGGGTGACACGGCGGATTGGACCGAGGTGCACCCGGTGCTGCGCGAAGGCTTTGCCGTGGTCGCGCCGCGACGCGTGATCCGGCCCGATCGCGACGTGCTGCGGCAGCTAAAGCGTCTGCCGCTCATCCAGTACACGCAGCGGCATTACATGGGGCGGCTGATCTCGGCGCATCTGGTGCGCGAAAATCTGAACCTGCCGCATCGCTTCGAGCTGGACAGCTATCACTCGATCCTGGCGCTGGTCGGGCAGGGCACCGGCTGGTCGATTTTGCCGCCGCTGGCGTTGATGCGGGCGCGGCGCTTTGCCGATCAGATCGACGTGCTGGAATTGCCACTGGCACCGCTCACGCGCACGATCAGCGTGATCGCGCGTAAGGGTATATTGCAGGACATGCCCGAGACGCTGGCCACAAGGCTCAAGCCGATTCTCAAGGAGACCATCGTCGATCCGGCGATCCGGCAGCACCCGTTTCTGGCCGATGGCCTGACCTTATTCTGACCCGCGCCGGGTGGCAAAGAAGGCCTTGAGCAGCACCTCTGCCTCCCGTGCGCCGATGCCGTCATAAACCTCTGGCACGTGGTGGCATTGCGGATGCGCGAAAACCCGTGCGCCCTGCGCCACGCCGCCCGATTTCGGATCGGCCGCGCCGTAATAGAGCCGCGCGATCCGCGCCGCCGCGATGGCGCTGCCGCACATCGCGCAGGGCTCCAGCGTGACGTAGAGATCATGCCCCATCAGCCGCTCCGATCCGAGCGCGGTGCAGGCGGCACGGAGCGCGAGGATTTCTGCATGCGCCGTGGGATCGCTTAGCTCGCGCGTCCGGTTGCCCGCCTGCGCCACGATACGGCCCGCCGCGTCCACCACCACCGCGCCCACCGGGACCTCGCCGCGTGCGCCTGCGGCGCGGGCCTCGGTCAGGGCGGTGTCCATGTGGCTGCGGAATGTCATGACTTGTCTCTAGCCTCGCGATCCGCGCTTTCGCAAGCCCCGGCTTTGCGCTATGCGCGTGATCCATGAGCACCGACACCCCCCCCGGCGAGCGTATCGCCAAGGTCATCGCCCGTGCAGGCCGCGCCAGCCGACGCGAGGCCGAGCGCCTGATCGAGGCCGGCCGCGTCACCGTGAACGGGCAAAAGATCACCTCGCCCGCGCTCAACGTGACGCCAACGGATAAGATCGTGGTCGATGGCCGCGCCCTTGCAGCCCCCGAGCCCGCGCGCCTCTGGCTCTATCACAAACCTGTGGGCCGTGTGACCACCACCCGAGACGAGCAGGGCCGTCCGACGATATACGACGATCTGCCCGAGGACATGCCGCGCGTGATGAGCATCGGGCGGCTTGATCTCAATTCCGAGGGGCTGTTGCTGCTGACCAATGACGGCGAGTTGAAGCGCAAGCTGGAACTGCCCTCGACCGGCTGGCTGCGCCGCTACCGCGCCCGCGTCAACGGGCGGCCCACCGATGCCACCTTCGATCCGCTGCGCAAGGGGCTGGTGATCGAGGGCGAGAAATTCCAACCGATGACGGTGACGCTCGACCGCCAGCAGGGGGCCAACGCCTGGGTCTCCGTGTCGATCCGCGAGGGCAAGAACCGCGAGGTGCGCCGCGCGATGGAGGCGGTGGGCCTTGTCGTCAACCGCCTGATCCGCCTGTCCTACGGGCCGTTCCAGTTGGGCCAGCTCAAACCCGGCGCGGTCGAGGAAATCCGCCCCCGCGTGCTGCGTGACCAGTTAGGGATGCCGGACGAGCCCCAGCCCGACACCAAAAAATCGTCCGCAAAACCACTGCGCAAACCGCAGCGCCGCCGCCGCTGATCGCTTCATCTTGCCGAAAGTATCCCGGGGGTGTGGGGGCAGCGCCCCCACTCCGCGCTCAGAGACTGATCGCCGCCATCACCTCGGGCTCGATCACATCGACGCCCGGCAGCGCCTTGACAAGTTCCTCCGCTGATTGCTCCAGGATCGGGAAGGTCTTGTAGTGACACGGGATCACGGTCTTGAAGTCAAAGAATGTCTTAGCCGCATAGCCCGCCCGGCACATGTCCATGGTGAAATACCCGCCCGCGCAGAGAATTCCGATATCTGGCTGATGCAGGTCGTGAAACACGCCCATATCGGCCATCACGTCGGTATCGCCTGAAACATAGATCACATGCCCTTCGCCCGCGATCATGAAGCCGCATTCGCTGCCCGGCACGTTCGGTCCGGCATCGCTGCCAAAGCTGGTGGAATGGGTGGCATGCACCATCGTCACCTTCACGCCCCCCAGATCGACCGTGCCGCCCTTGTTGAAGCCCACCGTCTCGATCCCCTCGGCCTCGGCCCAATGCGCCATCAGGTCGAACTGGCCGACCACAGGCACGCCCAGCTTTTTCGCCAGCGGCAAAACGTCGGTCACGTGATCGAAATGGGCATGGGTCAGCAGGATATGCGTGGCCCCCTTGGTGGCCTCGTCGTGGCTGTCCTCCGGCAGCATCGGATTGCCATTCAGCCACGGATCGAGCAGCAGCACCTGCCCGCCGATCTCGATCCGGAAAGAGCTGTGTCCGAGCCAGATTATATTCATGTGTCGTCTCCTCTCTTGCGATTTGGCGTGACAGTAGCAAGCCGGCGGCGAGAATAAAGGGGGTGTCCAGCCCGCACCCGTCTTGCACCCATATCGCGTGGGCGCTAAACGCTGGGGCAACCGGACAAGAGGAGTGGCTCATGTCGATCGATCTGGAAACTGCGGCCAAGGTGGCCAAGCTCGCGCGCATCCGCGTGGACGAGGACGCGCTGCCTGCGCTGGCGCAGGAATTCAACACCATCCTCGGCTTTATCGAGCAATTGGGTGAGGTGGATGTGACGGGTGTCGAGCCGATGACCTCGGTCACCCCGCAGCGTCTGAAACGTCGCGACGACGTGGTGACCGAGGGCGACCAGCAAGACAAGATCCTGTCGAACGCGCCCGATGCGCGCGAGGGTTTTTTTGCCGTGCCGAAGGTGGTTGAATAATGACCGATCTCAACAGACTGACCATTTCTGATGCCCGCGACGCGCTGCGTAAGGGCGATGTGACCAGCGTGGAATTGACCGAGGCGTGCCTTTCGGCGGTGCAGGGGGCGGGCGCGCTCAATGCCTTTGTCCACGACACGCCTGATCTGGCGCGCGCGCAGGCGCAGGCGGCAGATGCGCGCATCGCGCAGGGCGATGCCCCCGCGATGTGCGGCATCCCGCTGGGGATAAAGGATCTTTTCTGCACGCGCGGCGTGCCGTCACAGGCCGCAAGCCGCATTTTGGAAGGCTTCACGCCGGAATACGAGTCCACCGTTACACAGAACCTGTTCGATGCTGGTGCGGTGATGCTGGGCAAGCTCAACATGGATGAGTTTGCCATGGGCTCGTCGAACGAGACCTCCTGCTATGGCAACGTCGTCAACCCTTGGCGGCGCGGCAATGACGAGGCGGCGCTTACCCCCGGCGGCTCCTCCGGTGGGTCGGCCAGCGCCGTGGCGGCAGATCTCTGCCTTGCCGCGACCGGCACCGATACCGGCGGCTCGATCCGCCAGCCTGCGGCTTTCACCGGCATCACCGGCATCAAGCCCACCTACGGGCGCTGCTCGCGGTGGGGGGTCGTAGCGTTTGCCTCTTCATTGGATCAGGCGGGGCCGATGACAAAGACGGTGCGCGACAGTGCGATCATGCTGGGCGCGATGTGCGGCCATGACCCCAAGGACAGCACCTCGGCGGATATTCCGGTGCCTGATTTCGAGGCAATGCTGACCGGCGATATAAAGGGCAAGGTGATCGGTATTCCGAAAGAATACCGCATGGACGGCATGCCCGACGAGATCGAGCAGCTTTGGGCTGACGGCACCGCGATGCTCAAGGACGCGGGCGCCGACATCCGCGACATTTCCCTGCCGCATACCAAATACGCCCTGCCTGCCTATTACGTGATTGCGCCCGCCGAGGCGTCAAGCAACCTCGCGCGCTATGACGGGGTGCGTTATGGCCATCGGGCAAAACTGGCGCAGGGTGACGGCATCACCGAGATGTACGAAAAAACCCGTGCCGAAGGCTTTGGCCACGAGGTGCAGCGCCGGGTGATGGTTGGTACCTATGTGCTCTCTGCCGGGTTCTACGACGCCTACTACAACCGCGCCCGCAAGGTGCGCACCCTGATCAAGCGCGATTTCGAGGAGGTCTTCGCCGCCGGTATCGACGCCATTCTCACCCCCGCCACGCCAAGCGCAGCCTTCGGCTTGGGCGAGATGACCGATGCCGACCCGGTGCAGATGTATCTCAACGACGTCTTCACCGTGACCGTCAACCTTGCCGGTCTGCCGGGCATCGCTGTGCCTGCCGGTACTGACAAGCAGGGCCTGCCGCTCGGGTTGCAACTGATCGGGCGGCCTTGGGACGAGGGCGATTTGCTCAATACCGCCTATGCGCTTGAGCAGGCGGCGGGCTTTGTGGCCAAGCCCGCGAAATGGTGGTAAACGCCTCTCTAAAAGGGCACATGGCAGGATAACAAAGATGCGGATCGCATTTGCAGTGGTGACGATGGCGGCGCTTGGGGCCTGTGCTCCGGCGATCCCCGATAGCGGCGCGGGCGTCGGGTTCAAGGATTACAACGAGTATCAGCGCGAAAAAGAGGCGCGCGAGGCGGCGCTTGCGGGCAACGCCCTGCCTGCGCCAGATGCGGTCTCCTCCGAGCCGCTCGACGCCACCGGGCAGGCGACCGGAGGCAGCGATGCCGAACGCCTGGCGGCCGATACCGAGGCCGCCCTCGCGGCGGCGAATTCCGGCGAGGTGCCGCTACAGGCGAGCCCCTCGAATCCGCCACCGCCGGTGCTGAATTCGGCTGGTATTTCTCAAGAGAACGATTTCGACGCCGTGGGCTCGGAGCGCTCCATCGAGGAAGACGCTGCCCGCCTCGCGCAGAGTCGCGCGCAGTATCAGGTCGTACAGCCCGAGGCGATCGGTGCCCGTCCGACCGAAGCGGGTCCCAATATCGTGGCCTATGCGCTGGCCAACCGGCACCCCATCGGGACCCAGCTTTACAGCCGGGTCGGCTTCAACAAGGACAGAAAGTTTCAGCGCAACTGCGCGCAATACCCCTCGGCGGATCAGGCACAGATCGACTTTCTGGACCGCGGCGGACCGGAGCGCGACCGTCTCGGTCTTGATCCCGATGGCGATGGCTTTGCCTGCGATTGGGATCCGACCCGCTTTCAGAACGCGGTCGGCGGCTGATGACCGGGTGCGCCGAGGCGCACCTGCCGGTGACACCCCATCCCTCGCCTAATTTCGGGCCGCGTCGGAAGGGCGTGCGGCCCGACATCATCGTGTTGCACTACACCGCGATGGCGACGCCCGAGGCGGCGCTCGAGCGGCTCTGTGATGCGTGCGCCGAGGTGTCCGCGCATTACCTGATCTGTGAGCGGGGCCGCGTCTGGCGCATGGTCGAGGAGGAAATGCGCGCCTGGCATGCGGGGGCTGGACAGTGGGGCGATGTGCGGGATGTCAATTCCCGCTCCATCGGGATAGAGCTGGCTAATACCGGCACGCATCCCTTTTCTGCCCCACAGATGGCGGCGCTGGAACGGCTCATGGCGGGCATCATGCAGCGCTGGCGCATCGCGCCTGCGCGGGTGATCGCCCATTCCGACATGGCCCCTGCGCGCAAATCCGATCCGGGGCCACGGTTTGACTGGCGCGGGCTGGCGCGCGCGGGGTTGTCGGTGTGGCCGGAGGGGGCTGCGCCGGGCCGCGTTTCAGAGGCGGATTTCCTGCGTGATGCAGAACAATTCGGCTACTCTTTGCGCGAGGGCGTGAAGGCTGACGATATCCAGCGCGCCTTTCGCCTGCGCTTTCGCCCCCATGCCACCGGGCCGCTTGGTCCCGAGGATTGCGCGATGATCGCCGATCTTGCCCGTCGCTTCCCCGTTGACCGGGACCGCGCGACCGCCTAAGTCGAACCTCGCGCGGAGGGCCGGATGGCCGCGGCACCCCGCAAGGGGCGTCGAGGAAAGTCCGGACTCCACAAGACAACGGTGCCGGGTAACGCCCGGCCGGGGCAACCCGAGGGAAAGCGCCACAGAAAACAGACAGCCCCGGAGCTGTGTCAAGGGTTCGCCTTTGGCGAAGCGCCAGGGTCAAGGTGAAACGGTGGGGTAAGAGCCCACCGCGGGACGGGCAACCGGACCGGCACGGCAAGCCCCACCGGGAGCAATGCCAAATAGGGACCGCACGCGGGGACCGGTCGGGCAACCGAAACCGCCCGCAGGCACGTCTTGGCCCGGCGGTCCGGGTTGGCAGCTTGAGGCGCGCGGGCAATCGCGCGTCCAGATGAATGGTCATCCAAGGGGGCAACCCCTGGACAGAATCCGGCTTACAGGCCCTCCGCGCACCCTTTTCATTTTCCGCCCAAGGGCTACAAACGGGTCATGCCGTATGAATGGAGCACCCCGCCACGCGGGGCAGACCCTGATATCAGCCTCTCGCTCTGGCCGCACCGGTCGCTGCCGCGCCGGGGCTTCGCGGCCTTCGTGCTGGGCACCTTCACACTGATCACCATCCCGCTTTATCCACTTCTGGGAACGGTGGTGCTGTGGGGGTTGTTGCCCTTCATGCTGGCCGCGGTGGGCGGCATCTGGTGGGCGCTAGAGCACAGCTATCGCAGCGCGCGCATCACCGAGGAACTGGTCATTTCACCGGACGAGGTCCACCTCACGCGTACTAATCCGCGCGGCGACGTTCAGCAATGGGACTGCAACCGCTACTGGGCACGGGTGCAGATGCACCCCAAGGGCGGCCCGGTCGAGCATTACATTACCCTCAAGGGCGGCGATCGCGAGGTCGAGATCGGCGTCTTCCTGTCCGAGGACGAGCGCAAGGCGCTCTATGGCGAGTTGACCGACGCGCTGCGGCCGCCGTCGGCACCGATGACGGGGTGAGGGAAGCGGACGATTGGGCCTTTGGCAGACCATGAGGTTCGGCACCAATACGTGGCGCATCCCTCTATCCAGAGCTGACAGCAACAGGCCAGATGCGCACCGTCGCCCCTGATCTGTGTGTCCCTCGCCATCAGGGCTGCGTTCCGGGGCTCCGCAACGCGCGCAGATCGGCTGCGGTATCGATGTCGCGTAGCTGGTCGGTCAGCGCGACGCGTTGGCCGTCAAGGCTGTCGATTGTGTCACGCAGCGCATACGCGGTCGACCAGCGCACGCCTTGGAAAAGCCCATCGGGCACCCGACCGGTGCGGCGTAATCCGATCAGCCAAAAACCGCCGTCATGCGCCGGCCCGACCAGCGCGTCATGCCGTCCAAGGGCGTCGAAGGCACGCGCGATGTGGGCGGCGCGAATGCCCGGGATATCGGCCCCGATGATGCAGACCGGCCCGGGCGGTGCGTTGCGCAGAAGCCGCCCCATCCGGTCGCCCAGATTGCCCGGCCCTTGCGGTAGACGCGGCAGATGCGCAGGCCAGACGCGGCTTGTCATCCCGACGCGGTCGGGGCTGACGGCAAGGCTCAGATGCCAGCGGGGGTCCTCCACCTCGCGCAGGAGCCGCGCGACCTGATGGCGAAACCACCACGCCGCCGCCGTCATGCCGATATCCCGCCCGAGCCGGGTCTTGACGCGCCCGGGGCGCGGTTCCTTGACCATGACGATCAGCTGCCGCCGCATCCGGTACATCAGGCGAAATAGTCGCGCAGGATGCGGGCATAGATCGCCTTGAGCTGGTGGATCTGCGCCACCTCCACGCGTTCGTCCACCTGGTGCATGGTCTGGCCGACAAGGCCGAATTCCACCACCGGGCAGTGATCCTTGATAAAGCGCGCGTCCGACGTGCCCCCCGTGGTCGAGAGTACCGGCACCACACCGGTCTCGGCCTTGACCGCGCCTGCCACAAGGTCCGAAAGCGGGCCGGGCGGGGTCAGGAACGACTCGCCCGACACCTTCACCTGCATCGCGCCCGACACGCCGAACTCCTCTGCCACGCGGTCGATCTCGGCTTGCATCCATTGGATGAGACTGGCGCTGTCATGGGTATCGTTGAAGCGGATATTGACGGTGGCGCGACACTCGGCGGGGATCACGTTGGTGGCCGGGTTGCCGGTGTCGATGGTGACCACGGCCAGGGTCGAGGGATCGAAATGCTCGGTGCCCTCATCCAGAGTATGCGAGGACAGCCGGTCCATCAGCCGCGCCATGGCGGGCAGCGGGTTGCAGGCGCGGTGCGGATAGGCGGAATGGCCCTGCACTCCGGTGATCGTGATCCATGCCGACAGCGAACCGCGCCGCCCGATCTTGATCATCTCGCCCATACGCTCGGGGCAGGTGGGCTCCCCCACGAGGCAAGCACTCATCCGCTCGCCATTCGCGTCCATCCAGTCGAGCAGGGCGGTGGTGCCGTCCACCGCATCGCCTTCCTCATCGCCGGTGATGGCGAGGATCAGCGCGCCCTCAGGCGGGGTTTCTGCCACGAAATCCGTCGCCGCCGCGACAAAGGCCGCGACACCGGATTTCATGTCCGTTGCCCCGCGCCCGTATAGCACGCCGTTCTTTTCGACCGCGCCGAAGGGCGGCACGCTCCACGCGCCCTCATCGCCCACCGGCACCACGTCGGTATGCCCGTTGAAGCCGAAGCTGCGCGCCGCGCCCTTGTCGCCCCATCGGGCAAAAAGGTTGCCGACCCCGCCGCGATCCACGCGGGTGCAGGCGAAGCCCGCGCCGCTCAGCACCTCTTCGAGCAGTTGCAGAGCGCCACCCTCTTCGGGCGTGACCGAGGGGCATTTGATAAGATCGGCGGTGAGACGCGCGGGATCGAGCGGAAAAAGCGGCATTTGCGGGGTCCTGTAAGATCAATATCCCCGCCCGGTTAGCGCGGATCGCGCCCATGTGCAAACCGGACCCCGTGACCCGATTGCAAGGGGGCCAGTCTATCGAACGAATAAATCTTAACACCGATGGAAGTTTTTGGTATTGAAAGACACTTAACAATAAAAACCCGAGGCAGGGCAAGACAGACTTACGGGCCGCCAGATCCGCAAAGGGACGCAGATCCTGAGGGACAATGGCCCCGATATCCGGGCAGGATCGCGCGCCGAAAAGCAAGGGCGCGCGTTTTCGGCATCAAGGATCCGACGGCCCGCACGGGCCGTGTAACGCTGCGTTTGCGCTGCCTCTCGAAGAGGTGGGGCAGGACATGGTTACGGCATCGAAGCTTCCGGTCGATACCAATGCTTCGGCGTTGGACATGGCAGAGGCCATCTTTGGCGAGGGGGTGACGGTCGTCAATGCAAGCTATACCGGAGACGACCGTTCTTCGGGAATCTATAGCAGTGGCGACAGCGTCGCGCCGGGCGTGACACCGTCAGACAGCGGTGTGATCCTGTCGACCGGACGTGCATCGGATTTTACCAACACCCCAAGCAACGCGCCGCCATGGGCCTGGTGGGTCAACAACGATGCCAATCAGAGAGACGACACGAGCACCAATACCAGCGGTGTGAACAACGATCCTGCCTTCAATGCGGCCATCGGTGCCCCGACATTCGACGCCGCGTTCATAGACACTGATTTCATACCCACCGGCGATATGCTGACCATGCAATTCGTCTTTGCCTCAGAGGAATACCCCGAGTTCACTACAAGTCAGTTCCAGGATTCTGTGGGGGTCTGGATCAACGGTAACTTTGTGCCGATCAGTGTCGGCAACGGCGATACAGCACCGAACAATATCAACGACGAGTCCAACGCTAATCTGTTCGTCGATAACACCAACAGCGATTTCAATACCGAGATGGACGGGTTCACCGTCACGATGAGCCTGACTATCCCGGTCAACGCGAATGAAGTGAATTCGATCCGCATCGGTATCGCCGATGTGAATGATGCCAATTTCGACTCGAACCTCCTGATCGCGGCGGACAGTGTGCAGACCACGTTGGTCGCGGGCGATGACACGACGACGCTGTTTCCAGATGGCTCGCGTACGCTCGATCTTCTGGCCAATGACATCAACAACACTGCCGGAACGCTGACGATCACCCATCTGAACGGAAAGGCGGTCTCGGCGGGCGATATCGTCACGCTGAATTCAGGCCAGCAGATCCAGCTTAACGCCGATGGCACGATCGAAATTATCGGCGATGGCGATACCGAACTCTTCAACTTTACCTACGAGGTCGAAAGCAGCACGGGACAGACCGATGTGGGCTTTGTCATCGTCGACTCGGTGCCCTGTTTCGTCGCAGGAACGCTCATCCGCACGCCCGGCGGTGAGGTGGCGGTCGAGACCTTGCAGCCCGGTGATCTGGTCCTGACGCAGGATGACGGCGCGCAACCCCTGCGCTGGATCGGGCGGCGCAAGGTGATGGCGGCGGCCGACTTTGCGCCTGTTCGCATCGCCGCTGACACCTTTGGTGCGCATCGCGAATTGCTTCTGTCACCGCTGCACCGGGTGCTGATCCGCGACAGTGTCGCGGAGTTGCTGTTCGGCGAGCGCGAGGTGCTGGTGGCGGCGCGCGATCTGGTCAATGACCGCACGGTGCGGCGGATCGAGGGCGGCGAGGTGGAGTATGTGCATATTCTCTTCGATCGGCATCAGGTGGTGTTCTCCGAAGGCCTGCCGACCGAAAGCTTTCTGCCCGGACCGCAGACCGCGCACAGCTTCGAGGCCGAGATCGTCGAGGAGATTTGCGCGCTCTTCCCAGAGATCGACCCGGAAACAGGCGCGGGCTACAGCCCCGCTGCACGGCGCACCCTCAAGCAATACGAGGCGCGGCTCTTGATGATCAGCGCGCACGCGGCCTGAGATGGGCTGGATCGCTTTCACCGACCAGACCGGCGGGCATTTCATGCCGCAGGGATTGGGAGAGTGCCCGACCGGCACCCTGGCCCCGCCGGCGCCGGACGCGCTGATGCCTCGCGGGACGCTGATGATCGAGACACGCCCGGCTGCGGAGTCGCGCCCGCAGACCTTGCTGTCCTTCAGCCGCAGCCACCCCTGGCGCGGTAGTTTCTCTGTGCAGGCGCTGCCCTCGGGCGGGATCACGCTGATCGAGACACAGGCGGACGACCTGCGCCACGCAACGCTGCCCTACCGGATCGACGACCGCACCGACAGCCTGCGCATCACCTATAGCTGGGACGCGCCGGGCCGGTGGGCGCGGCTCTCGGTCGAGCGGCCGGATGTGTTCGGTCTGACCTCGGTCGCGCTGGTGCCGCCGCATCCGATCCCGCTGTCGGACATGCGCACGGTCTTCACCGATCCGCGTCAACGCGTAATGGATCGCGAGGTGATCTTCGCCGCATTGTCGTCGCGGGTCGAGCCGGTGGGGCCAATGCCAGGGCTCAGCGCCACGGTGCCGGTGCTGACGCCGGGCGGCTATGTGGCGGCGGGTCGACTGCGACGGGCCGACCAGGTGTTGACCACCGATGGCGCGCCGGTGCCGGTGCTGCAAAGCCTGAATCGCCGGGTTCCGGCGCTTGGCAGTTTTCGGCCGGTGCGCCTGCGCGCGCCTTACTTCGGCCTGCGCCGCGATATCGTCGTAGCCCCGCACCAGCGCCTGGTGATCCGCGGATCGGAGGTGGAATACCTGTTCAATTCCGAGGCCGTGCTGGTCCCGGCACGCTATCTGGTCAACGGATTTTCGGCACTCTTCGCCGAGAGCCCGATGATGGTGAGCTATCACAATCTGCTGTTGCCAGGCCACGAAGAGATCGACGCCGCCGGAACCCAGACCGAAAGCCTTTATATCGGGCGGTTGCGACGCAAGCCGGACCTGATCGGATGCAGCCTGCTGGAGGCCTGCGATCGCGCGCGCCTGCCGGAACATCCCAGGCCGCTCTGGCCGGTGCTGAAACCCTATGAGGCAATCACGCTGGCGATGAACCGCGCGGCGTGAGGGGGCAGCGTCTTCAGTTTTATGCTCCGGTCAGCCCTGGTGTTCGGCCCCGATGCCATCGAACATGGTGCGCAGGTCGATGGTGCTGTCGACACCGATCCGGTCGAAGCAGTCGTCGAGCCAGGTTGCCGCCGTCTCGCGTCCGATATCGCGCAGCCGCGTGAGGAAGGCCCATTCGACATTCATCTTGGATGATGCCCCCATCGGTTTGAGCGCGTCTTCGTTCTGGATCAGGTGGACCTTGACGGGCCGGTAGTGATCGGTCGAAAGCTTGCCCTGCGCTATCAGCCGGTCGACGAAGTCGATGGCGCGCAGCTCTTTCAGCAGGCTGGCGTTGAAGCTGATCTCGTTCACGCGGTTCTCGATCTCCTGCGCCGAGCGCGGCACGCCTTTGCGCTCGATCGGATTGATCTGGACGATCAGGATGTCATCGGTGCCGGTCTTGCCATAGAGCGGAAACAACGCCGGGTTGCCCATGTAGCCGCCATCCCAATAGGGCACGCCGTCGATCTCCACCGCGCGGTAGATATGCGGCAGGCAGGCCGAGGCCATGACCATGTCAGCGGTCAGATGCTCACGCGGGAAGACCTTGACGCGCCCGGTCTCGACATTGGTGGCCGAGACGAACAACTCGAAGGCGGTGCATTTGCGCACCATCTCGAAATCAATGCTGTCCTCGACCAGATCACGCAGCGGATTGATGTTCATCGGGTTGAGTTGGTACGGCGAGGCAACGCCGGTAAGCGCGTTCATGAAGTGATAGAACGGGTTGTTTTCCAGCCCCCAGTTTCCGGTCAGCCGGTCCATCGGCGTGCGTTGCAGGGGCGTGTGTTGGGCGCTGGCACTCATCGCGCGCCAGAACTGGTCGAGCGCGGCGCGCGCGCCCTCGGGCCCGGCCCGGGTATAGCCGTCGGCGAGCGCCACCGCGTTCATCGCCCCTGCCGAGGTGCCCGAGATGCCTGCGATGCGCAGGCGGCCGTCCTCGAGCAGATAGTCGAGCACGCCCCAGGAGAAGGCCCCATGCGCACCACCGCCCTGGAGTGCGAGATTGATCGGTTTGGGGGTCTTCGGCATGGGTATCCCTTTCTGCTGCGTCGCGGCATGTTTTCACGCATAGCCGAAATCCGCGCGCAGCCATAGGGGGAATGCCGCGCAGAGGTGTCACGGGTCTGTGTGGCAGCCGGGTCATGCCCGCTCTGTCGGCACCGCAGGCGTTTCGGTCGATCTGTGACATGGAACCGTTTGGCCGTTTGGCAATTTCGCGCCGGATTTCGCGCCAGACCGTGTGCGATCTGCCTAAAAAATGTGCACAGTTCACCCCCATTCAGGATTGTGCCCTGTGGTGCTTGCCCTGTCACGGGCGGCGACGCTTTGCTGGAACAGCAGGCCGCTTAGGGTTCCGTCCGCAAACGCGGAGACTGGTCCGAGAAGCGGCACCCGCGTGGCAAATTCCGCGACGGGCACACGGCGGGGCAAAATCCCGGGAGACTTTCCTGCGCAGGTTTCGTCCGCGCCCGATGTCCATGTTCCGCCTGCGGCGCGAAATCCTTCAGTCACTTCGGCGGGACGCATCACGGGAGACTTACGCATGAAGACGTCCCTTCTCACCGCGACCGCGCTTTCGGCAGGGCTCTTGTCGGCGATGGTGCCTGCCGCATTCGCCCAGGAAAAGACCGAGTTCAAGCTGGCCTGGTCAATCTATGTCGGCTGGATGCCCTGGGGCTATCTCGAGGATAGTGGCATCATGGACAAATGGGCCGAGAAATACGGCATCACCGTCGATATCGTGCAGATCAACGATTACGTGGAATCGATCAACCAATACACTGCGGGCGCCTTTGACGGCGTGTCGGCCACCAACATGGACACGCTGTCGATCCCCGCAGGCAGCGGCGTGGACACCACCGCGCTGATCGTGGGGGATTATTCCAACGGAAATGACGCGGTAATCCTAAAGGGCGAGGGCGGTATCGCCGATCTCGCGGGCAAGCCGGTCAATCTGGTGGAGTTGTCGGTCTCGCATTACCTGCTGGCGCGCGGGCTCGACAGTGTCGGGCTGTCCGAGTCGGATCTGGCCGGGGTCATCAATACCTCGGATGCCGACATGATCGCCGCCTATGCCACTGACGACGTGCAGGCGGTCGTCACCTGGAACCCGCTGGTGTCGGAAATCCTGAACTCCAACCCAGAGGCCAACACGGTCTTCGACAGCTCGATGATTCCCGGAGAAATCCTCGATCTGATGGTGGTGAACACGCAGACGCTTGCGGATAATCCTGATTTCGGCAAGGCCGTGGCAGGGACCTGGTACGAGGTGATGGGGCTGATGAAAGCAGGCGACGAGGCCGTGCTGAGCGCGCTCGCCGAGGCTTCGGGCACCGACCTTGACGGCTACAAGGCGCAGCTTGCGGCGACCCAGATGCTCTATGATCCGGCCGATGCCGTGGCGCAGGCAAGCGCCGAGAACCTGCCCGCCACGATGACCGGAGTGGCCGGGTTCCTCTTCGACAAGGGCATTCTGGGCGAGGGCGCACCGAGCGCCGATTTCGTCGGCGTGTCCTATCCTGATGGCTCGGTCTCGGGCAACCCGGATAATGTGAGGTTCCGTTTTGACGCCACCTATATGCAGATGGCCGCCGATGGCGCGCTCTGATCCGGGGGGCGGCCGACGACGGTGGCGGGCCGCCTGACCCCATGCGCCTGATCAACCAAAGGCCCCCGCGCCCGATGGTGGTGCTGCTCGTTGCGCTGCCCTTCGTGCTGGTGCTGATCGCCTATGGCGTCGCCTCGGATATGCGCCTCGCGGTAAACCCGGCGGACAAGCTCCTGCCTGCGCCCGCCACCATAGCCGAGACCGCGCAGCGACTCTTTACCCAGGGCGACCGGCGCACCGGCGATATCGTGTTATGGAAGGATACCTTCGCCTCGCTGACGCGGTTGTTGGGCGGGGTCGGAATCGCCGCCGCGCTGTCGCTGAGCTTGGGCATGATAATCGGGCTTTTGCCGATTGCCCGCGCGATGCTGTCGGGCTTTGTCGCGGTGGTGTCGATGGTGCCGCCGCTGGCGATTTTGCCGATCCTCTTCATCATGCTGGGCCTGGGCGAGTTGTCCAAGGTGGTGCTGATCGTGATCGGCATCACGCCTTTCATGACGCGCGATCTGGCGCAGCGCGTGCTGGATATTCCGCATGAACAGATGGTCAAGGCGCAGACGCTGGGGGCGTCGTCGCTGGTGATCGCGCTCCGGGTGGCGCTGCCGCAGGTGCTGCCACGTCTGATTTCCAACATCCGGTTGTCGCTGGGCTCGGCGTGGCTGTTTCTCATCGCCGCCGAGGCGGTGGCCTCGGATGTGGGGCTGGGCTACCGGATTTTCCTGGTGCGCCGTTACCTGGCGATGGACGTGATCCTGACCTACGTGATCTGGATCACACTCCTGGCCTTCGTGCTGGACTGGCTGCTCAAGACCCTGTCGCGCCGTGCCTTTCCGTGGATGGAGGCGGGGTTGTGAGCTTTGTCACCGTATCGAATGTCTGGCAGGCCTACGGCGGGCGGTCGATCCTGGAGCGGGTCAGCGTCAGCGTCGAGGAGGGCGAGTTCGTTTCGATCGTGGGGGCCTCGGGCTGTGGCAAGTCCACCTTTCTGCGCCTGCTGCTGGCCGATGAGCGCCCCACGCGCGGCGAGATCCGCATTGATGGCGGCGCGCCCGCGCAAGAACCCAATCCAGAACGCGGCGTGGTCTTTCAGCGCTATTCGGTCTTTCCGCATCTCACCGTGCGCGAGAACCTGATCGCGGGCGAGGGCTTTGCCACCGTGCTGGGCCGCCTGCGCGGCGCGCGCCGCCGGGCCGCGGTCGAGCGCGCGGATGCGATGCTGGAACGGATCGGTCTCAATCATGTGGCGGATCACTATCCGGCCGCGCTCTCGGGGGGCATGCAGCAGCGTCTGGCCATCGGTCAGGCGATGACCGCCAAGCCCCGCGTGCTGTTGCTGGACGAGCCGTTCGGCGCACTCGACCCCGGCACGCGCGTTGCGATGCACGAATTTCTGACCGAATTGCAGCGCGAGACCCGGATGACCGTCTTCATGGTCTCGCACGATCTGGAAGAGGCGTTCAAGCTGGGCGACCGGGTTCTGGTCTTCGACAAGCCCCGCCGGGACCCGCAGGATCCGGGGCTTTTCGGGGCCACCATCACCTATGATTTCGACGCCCGCGATGGCGGTATCCCGTTCCAGAACACTCTGGAGCGATACCCGACGCTGGCCGTTGGATGATCTTTGCCGATCTGCGCCGCCGGGCCCCGCAGATCGGCCCCGCCGAGGCCCGGAAACCGCCCCGCGCAAACAGGGGCACAGGACGAGGAGAACCCCATGATGGTCTCGCACCCCACACGCAGCAGGACGCACCATCCGCGCGACATTGCCGAACGCCATGCCCTGCGCGAGCGGCGCGCGCATCATCCCGATCTGACGAAGCTGGCAGGTTGGAAGGCGATGCAGAAGGAGCAGGACCTGCCCGAAGGCCGTTGGGACGAGGAGCGCCGCTGGGCGCTGCGCATGGGGCTGACCGGAGCGGATTCGATCGAGGACCGCTCGATCCCCACATTCGCGCGCGGTGAGTTGCCGCATTTCGCGGGTATCAACACCTTTCTCAAGGCACCCTATGTCGAGGACGTGCAGGAGGTCGCCTATTACGATGCGACCGTGCTGGGCATTCCGTTCGACGGTGGCACCACCTATCGGCCCGGCACCCGCTTCGGGCCGCAGGGGATGCGCAAGATCTCGGCACTTTACACACCCTACAACTACGAGATCGGGGTCGATCTGCGCGAGCAGATGACGCTATGCGATGCGGGCGACGTGTTCACCATCCCCGCCAATATCGAGAAGAGCTTTGATCAGATCAGTCGCGCGGTGAGCCATGTCGCCTCCTCGGGCTCGCTGCCGATCATGATCGGGGGTGATCATTCCATCGGCTTTCCCTGCGTGCGCGGCATCGCGGACTGCACCTCCAAGAAAATCGGGATCGTGCATTTCGACCGCCACGCCGACATTCAGGAAAAGGATCTCGACGAGCGGATGCACACCACGCCGTGGTTTCATTCAACCAACCTGCCCAATGTGCCCGCGACGAACCTGGTGCAGATCGGCATCGGCGGCTGGCAGGTACCGCGTGAGGCGGTCAAGGTCGCGCGCGAGCGGCACACCAACATCATCACCATGGGCGACATGGAGAAGATGGGCATCGACAGGACCATCGAGATGGCGCTCGAAATGGCCTGGGACGGGGTCGACATGGTCTACATGTCCTTTGACATCGACAGCATCGACTGCGGCTTTGTCCCCGGCACCGGCTGGCCCGAACCGGGCGGCTTTCTGCCACGCGAGGCGCTGGCGCTCGCCTCGGGCGTCGCCGCCGAAGGGATCTGCGGGTTGGAACTGGTCGAGGTCTCGCCGCCCTATGACACCTCGGACATCACCGCGCTGATGGGAACGCGGGTCATCGTCGATGTGCTGGGTGCGCTGGTTTCGCATGGCAAGCTGGGCGCGCACAAGAGGCATATCGACAAGCCGGTATCGCTGCCCTTCGGCGAATTTGAGGGCAAGCGCTGGTCCAATGACAAACCGCATGAGGTGGGATGAGCCATGCCGCATGATCACCACCCCCACCCGCATTCCCATGACCACCCCGCGCAGGGTGCCGGGCACAACCACGCCGACGGACATCACCTGCATTCGCACATGGACGCGGACGACGAGGCCGCCGATATCCAGATCCTCGCCACGCAGTTCATCGAGGGTTTCGTGCAGGCGCGCGACAAGTTCAGTTTTCTCAAGCTGGCCGGTGTGCCGTTCGAGCGCCCCTCGGCATCAGGCGTGAAGGCGCTCAAGTTGATAGATGTGGAGCTCAAAACGGAATGGCAGGTCGGCACCGCGTCGCCTTCCTTCGGCTCGCGCGAGCTATCCTATCTGCCTTTTCCGGGTGAGATGGTGCGCGAGCGGACCAACATGAGCCTCGTCTACGTGTCGATGGACGAAAAATCGACGCTCGACATACGCGAGTTCCTACTTCAGCGCAAACGCGATAGCCAGCCGTGAGGCGAGGTTTCCGTCACCTGACGCAATGCCCGGTCAGCCCGCGACACGGATGTCCAGATGCGCCAAGGGTGTGCGGAAGGCGTCGGGCGGCTCCAGATCGGTGACGAGGATGTCGCCCGCCTTGAGATCCGGCTGGCGCAATGCGGGTTTGCGATCCTGCGGCTGGAACTTGGAGGCATCGACCGCCATGATCGAGCGCGCGGCGCTGGCCATCATCGCACAAGCCATGTCGACCTCGCACTGCTCGTGGACCAGAAAGCCGTTTGCGGGATGCGCCATCGAGGCCGAGAGTACGCAGTAATCGACCTGCGCCCGCTCCACCACCTGAAAGGCTGCGCGGTCGAACGACGCGCCGTCATGATCGCGCAGCTGGGTGCCCGCCATCGACACGTTGTTGCCCGGGATCATCGCCAGCGTACTGGCGACAAAGGCGGAATTGGTAACAACGGTCAGGTCGCGCCGGTTGCGCAGCATCTGCGCGATGAAGGCCGAGGTCGAGCCGGTGTCGATGGCGAGGCTGTCGCCGTCCTGCACGATTCCGGCCACGGTGTTGGCGATGGCGACCTTGGCCTCGCGGTTGAGGTTCATGCGCGACAGGAAGGGCGGATCGAGCGCCGATTTGGTGGAGACAAGCGCGCCGTGCACCTTGTTGAGGGCCCCGCGTTCCGCCAGCGGGCGGGTGACGCGGCGGATGGTCTGATCCGATACGCCCATGATCTGCGACAGTTCCTGCACGGTCACGGTGCCCATCATGTCGACCCGGCGCAGGATCTCTTCACTGTATTTCGAGGTTGGCGAGGTCATGGTTGAACCATCTCCAGAAGGTCTGCGTGCAATTCCGCTGTCGCGGCGGTAAGGGTGCGGCCGTCGGAATTGAGCGACAGGGGCTGTCCCCACCAGTCCGTCATCACCCCGCCAGCGGCCTCGACCACCGCCGCCACAGGAAGGTAATCATAGGGCTGAAGACCGTAATCGACGACCGCATCGGCATGTCCGCTTGCCACGAGGGCGTGCGGGTAGCAATCCGCGCCGAGCCTACGCAGCGCCCCCGCCGTCACCAACCGGGAAAATTGCGCCGGGGCCTCGACGGCCATCCGGTCGGCCTCGTTCAGAAACAGCCGCGCGGAGGAAAGATCGCGGCAGGCGGAGACGGTGATGGGGGTGCCGTTCAGAGTGGCTCCGGTCCCGCGTGCGCCGGCGTAAAGCTCGCCCAGGGCAGGCATGTTGATCACGCCCAGTTGCGGCGCGCCGTCGGATAGATAGCACAGCAACATGCCAAAAAGCGGCAGGCCGGTGATGAATGAGCGGGTCCCGTCGATGGGATCGACGATCCACATGTCATCCTGCGTGCCGGTCTGGCCGAACTCCTCGCCGAGGATGGTTTCACCGGGAAAGGCGGCCAGAAGCGCGGTGCGGATTGCCTGCTCGGTCTTCTGATCGGCAATGGTGACCGGGCTGTCATCGGGTTTGGAGGTGACATCGAGTGGTCGCCGGAAATGCGCCATCGCCACGGCAGAGGCCGCAGCGGCAATCTGTCGGGCGGTGTCAAGACGGCTGTGCAGGTCTGTCATGATCACGTTCGTATCTCTCACTCACCTGTCTGATGTGCCCCGATCCTGGGCGCTTCGCAATCGAAAACAACAAAATATCCACCCATTTGTTGATTTTTGTTGATTTTGTTTTGGGTTGTTGTTGAATGAACGGATCAAGCCGATGCCACGCACCCCAACCAGAGCAGCGGCAGCCATAGGGAGAATACTTATGAAACACCTGTCCGTGCTGACCGCAGCCTGTCTTGCGGCGACGCCCGCGCTGGCTCAGGATTCAAGCGAACCGATCAAGCTGACCCTGCATGACTGGTCGGGCCAACTCATCACCACGACGCTGATGGGCGAGGTGCTCGAAGAGGCGGGCAACAACGTGGAATATGTGCAGGCCGATTACATCGCGCAATTTGCGGGGCTGAAAACCGGCGACCTGCATCTGGCGATGGAGATCTGGGAAACCACCGGCCGTGAGGCGCTCGATGAGGCCGTAGGTTCGGGCAATGTCGTCAACATGGGCGAGACTGGCATGCTTGCCATCGAGGAATGGTGGTATCCGGCCTATATGGAGGAGCGGTGTCCGGGTCTGCCAGACTGGCAGGCGCTGAACGATTGCGCGCAGGAATTCGCCACCGCCGAAACCGCGCCAATGGGCCGTTACCTCGGCGGGCCGGTCACCTGGGGCGGTTTTGACGAAGAGCGCATCGAGGCGCTGGAACTGGATTTCGAGGTTGTCCATGCGGGCACCGATGCCGCGCTCTTTGCCGAGTTGGAGTCGGCCTATCAGCGTGAGGATCCGATCGTGCTCTGGGTCTATGCGCCGCATTGGGCCCCGGCGAAATACCAGGGCAGCTTCATCGAATTCCCGCCCTATTCATTGGAGTGCTATAACGATCCGTCGGTCGGCCTCAATCCGAACGCCGCCCACGATTGCGGCAAGCCGACCGGGCCGATCTGGAAAGCCGCCTGGGCCGGTCTGCCGGAGAAATGGCCGAATGCCGCGAACACCATCGAGAATTTCAGGATTTCAAACGAGGACATGGGCGCGATGGTCGCTGATGTGGATCTGAACGGCAAATCCGTGGAGGAGGTCGTCGCCGCCTGGATGGCCGACAATGAGGCCACCTGGAAAGGCTGGATCGCGCAGTAACCGCGTTCTTGGACGGGCGCGCCTCGGTGCGCCTGTCTTTTTCCGATGTCTGTAACAGGTCGGTTTCACGTCGGCAAAGTGTCGGTGATCCGTGAAGGCCGTGCCCGAGATCTGCCCCGAGGCCTGCATGACCACATCCGTCATTCTCGATTGTCGCCATGTCTGGAAGCTCTACGGCGCGGGGGCCGGGGCGCTTCTGGCCGGGGGGCGGGTGCCCGACGCGGATGCGTTGGCCCGGGCCAGTGTGATCGGTGCTGTGCGCGACGTGAATGTGCAAATCCATCAGGGTGAGATTTTCGTCATCATGGGCCTGTCGGGCTCGGGCAAATCCACGCTGGTGCGCTGCCTGTCGCGGCTGGTGGAGCCGACGGCGGGCGAGATCGAATTCGACGGGCGTGACCTTCTGCGCGCTGACGAGGCGGAGTTGATCGCAATCCGCCGCAAGAAGATGGGCATGGTGTTTCAGCAATTCGCCCTGATGCCGCACCTGACGGTTCTGGAAAACGTCGCCTTTCCGCTGGAGATTCAGGGGGTCGACCGGGAAGCGCGGCAGCAGAGCGCGCGCAAGGTCATCGACCTTGTCGGGTTGCAGGGCCGCGAGGATTATTACCCTCGCGAATTGTCGGGCGGGCAGCAGCAGCGCGTCGGCATCGCCCGCAGCCTGGTGGTGGAGCCCGACCTGTGGTTCCTAGACGAGCCGTTCTCGGCGCTCGATCCGCTCATTCGCCGCGAGATGCAGGATGAATTCATCCGCCTGCAAAACATGCTGAAAAAGACCATCGTGTTCATCACCCATGATTTCGACGAGGCCATTCGCCTTGCCGACCGGATCGCGGTGATGAAGGACGGCATGATCGAACAGATCGCCACCCCCGAGGAGCTGGTGCAGAACCCGGCGACGGACTATGTGGCCGATTTCACCCGCCACGTGGCGCGCGCCAAGGTGATCCGCGCGCAGAGCCGGATGGAGCCCGCAACCGCTGAACGCTTTGCCGGGGATGTGGCCCATGATGCGACCATCGAGGCCATCGCCGACAAGGTAGAGCGCGCCGATGCGCCGCTGCGTGTGATGAGGGATGGCGCGGTGATCGGGCAGATCAGCGCGCGCGCGGTGATCGACGTGCTGGTCGGGCGCGGCTGATGCAGGGCTTGCGTCGCCATATCACGCGCCGACGGCTGGTCTGGCTGGGGCTGTTCGGGGTCACCTGGGCGCTGTCGCAATATTCCTTTCAGATCTACAAGGCACTGGATGCACGCTGGATCATCCGATTTCCGAGCCGGTTTCAACTGAACCTCGATAGCGCGATCAGCGGCTTTCTCGACTGGCTGGTCAATACCGCCAATTTCTGGCTGTTCACCTTCCGCGATCTGACCCGCGCCATCGCCTGGGTGATCGAACTGCCCTATCAGTTTCTGCGCAACCTGCTGATCGAGGGGTTCCAATCCGGTCTGGGACAGGAGGCCGTCCAGATCGCCCCGTCGCTCAGCTGGATCGCGGTGATCGCGTTGGCCGTGGCCATCGGGCATTATGCCCGCGACTGGGGTTTGGCGGCCCTGGTGGGGGCGTGTTTTCTCTATCTGGCGGTGTTCGGGCAATGGCACAGCGCGATGATCACTCTGGCCTCGGTTCTGGTGGCGGTGCCGATCGGGGCGGCCGGGGGGCTGGCGCTTGGCATTCTGGCCTATCGCAGCGCCTGGGTTGAACGGCTGCTACGCCCTGTTCTGGACCTGATGCAGACGGTGCCGGTCTTTGCCTATCTGGTGCCAATCCTGATCCTTTTCGGGTTCGGCCCGGTCGCGGCGCTTGTGGCGACGGTGATTTATGCGATGCCGCCGATGATCCGGGTGACGATCATGGCCCTCAAGGGCGTGCCGGAGGAGTTGCTGGAGGCGGGCCGGATGATGGGGGCTACGCCGCGCCAGATGACGTGGAAGGTGCTGGTGCCCGCCGCCACGCCGATGCTGATGGTGGGCGTCAATCAGGTGATCATGCTGACGCTCAACATGGTGATCATCGCCTCGATGATCGGCGCGGGCGGGCTGGGCTTCGACGTGCTGGCGAGCTTGCGGAAACTCGATATCGGCGGCGGGATCGAGGCGGGGCTGGCCATCGTGGTGATGGCCATCGCGCTCGACCGGGCGAGCCAGGCCTTTGCCGAGCGGCGGATGACGCATCGCCGTCATGGCTCGGTCCTGCAACGCCATCCGCGCAGCGCGATCGTACTCGGGGTGATCGTCGCGACCTTTCTGCTGGGTCAGGTAATCCCGGCGGTGCAGAGCTATCCCGATGCGTGGAAGATCAGCACCGGGCCGTTCTGGTCGGACGCGATGGCATGGATCAACGTCAATTTCTTCGACACGCTGGAGGCGATCAAGACGGCGCTGCTCAAGGCGGTGCTACTGCCGGTAAAGAAGTTCTTCGCGGGCATCCCGTGGCTCTGGGGCATCCTCGCAGCCGGGGTGATCGCCTGGCGGGTGGCGGGCTGGAAGATGGGGATCGTGGCGGCGCTGATGATGGGATTCATTGCCGCGTCGGGCCTGTGGGGCGAGGCGATGGTGACGCTTTATCTGTGCGGTGTGTCGGTCTTCATCGCGGTGCTGATCGGCACGCCGCTTGGCATCTGGGCAGCGCAGCGTCCGGGCGCGGGGCGGATCATTCTGGGGCTGATGGACACGCTCCAGACGCTGCCCTCCTTCGTCTACCTGATCCCGGTAGTGATGCTGTTCCGGGTCGGCGATTTCAGCGCGATGATTGCGGTCGTGCTCTATGCGCTCGCGCCTGCGGTGCGTTATGCCGCGCATGGCATCCGCGAAGTGCCGCCGCATCTGCTCGAAGCCGGGCGCATGGCGGGCTGCACCCCCCGCCAGTTGCTGTGGCGGGTGAAGCTGCCGCTGGCGGTGCCGCAGCTTCTGCTTGGGCTGAACCAGACGATCATGCTGGCGCTGTCGATGCTGGTGATCACCGCGCTCGTGGGCACCCGCGATCTGGGGCAGGAGGTCTATATTGCGCTGACCAAGGCCAATGCGGGACAGGGGATCGTGGCGGGGCTGTCGGTCGCGTTCATCGCGATCATCGCCGACCGGATCGTGCATGCGCTGTCGGACAATCAGAAACGGAGGCTGGGGTTGTGAGCCAGGATGCAATCGCCCGCGCGAAAGCGCTGCCGTGCTTCGATCATCCGTCGCAGATCGAACCGCTGAGCGGTGGCATCACCAATGTGAATCTGCGCGTGAGCGATGGCGCGCGCCGCTTTGTCGTCCGGCTGGGCGCGGACATTCCCGAACATGGCGTGCTGCGCTGGAACGAGCTGGCGCTCAGCCGCGCGGCGCAGGCGGCGGGGGTTTCGCCTGCCGTGCATTACCACGAACCCGGCGTTCTGGTGTTGGAGTTCCTCGAGGCGCAGACCTACACCGAGGCCATGGCCCGCGATCCGGCCAATGTCCCGCGCATCGTTGATCTGGTGAAGAAAACCCACCATGCCCTCGGCCCGCATCTGACGGCACCCGTGCTGGCATTCTGGCCGTTTCAGGTCAATCGCAGCTATGCCGCGCGCCTGCGCGCCGATGGCTCGGCCCATGCCACGCGGCTGCCCGAACTGATGGCCGAACTCGACAGGCTGGAGCGTGCCACCGGTGCGGTGACGCTGGTCATCGGGCACAACGATCTGCTGGCCGCGAACATCCTTGATGACGGCACGCGGCTGTGGCTGATCGACTGGGAATATGGCGGGTTCAACACGCCGCTCTTCGATCTTGCGGGGCTGGCCGGCAATAACGGGTTTTCCGAGGCGCAGGAGCGCGACATGCTGGAGCGGTATTTTGAAGCCCCCGCCGATACTCATTGGCGCGCCTATCAGGCGATGAAATGCGCCTCTCTGATGCGCGAAACGCTCTGGTCGATGACCTCGGAAATGCATTCCGACCTGGCGTTCGACTATGCCGCCTACACCGCCGAGAACATGGCGCGCCTCGGCACCGCCCTGCAGGATTTCAAGAATGTTTAAGGATATGCTATGACGCTGCCGTCCTCTGCCAAGACCGTCATCATCGGTGGCGGTATCATCGGGTGCTCGACCGCCTATCACCTTGCGCAGATGGGGCAGGAGGTGCTGCTGCTGGAAAAGGCGGCGCTGACCTCGGGCTCGACCTGGCACGCGGCGGGGCTGGTGGGGCAGTTGCGCTCGAACGCCAATATCACGCAGCTTCTGGGCTATTCGATCGAGCTATACGATAAGCTGGAGGCCGAGACCGGGCTGGCCACCGGCTGGAAGATGAATGGCGGCTTGCGACTGGCCTGCAACGCGGAACGCTGGACCGAGGTGAAGCGTCAGGCGACGACTGCGCATTCCTTTGGCCTCGACATGCAGTTACTGAGCCCGCAGGAGGCGCAGGATCTGTGGCCGCTGATGGATATCTCGGACATCGTCGGAGCGGCGTTTCTGCCCACCGACGGGCAGGCCAGCCCCTCGGACATCACGCAGGCCCTGGCCAAGGGCGCGCGGGCCAGGGGTGCGGTGCTGCGGGAGAACACCCCGGTCACGGAGATCCTGACCGAACGCGGTAAGCTGGTCGGTGTGCGCACGGCCCAAGGCGATATCGCCTGCGAAAAGCTGGTGCTGTGCTGCGGGCAATGGACGCGCGAGCTGGCCCGCACCATCGGCGTGACCGTGCCACTTGTGTCGGTGGAGCATCAATACATGCTGACCGAGCCGTTCGGCGTGCCGTCCGATCTTCCCACCCTGCGCGACCCCGACCGGCTGACCTATTACAAGGAAGAAGTGGGCGGTCTGGTGATGGGCGGATACGAGCCCAACGGGATTCCCTGGGCGCAGGACGGCATCCCGGAGCCGTTCGATTTTCAACTGCTCTCGTCGGATTTCGATCATTTCGAGCAGCTCATGGAACTGGCGCTGCCGCGCGTGCCAAAGCTGGAAAGCGTTGGCGTCAAGCAGCTTATCAACGGGCCGGAAAGCTTTACCCCGGACGGGAATTTCATCCTCGGTGAGGCACCGGAAATGGCCAATGTCTTCGTCGGGGCCGGGTTCAACGCCTTCGGCATCGCCGCGGGGGGCGGGGCGGGCATGGCGCTGGCGGAATGGGTGGCGACGGGCGCGCCGCCCTACGATCTGTGGCCGGTCGATATTCGCCGCTTTGGCCGCCCGCACACCGATACCGACTGGGTGCGCACCCGCACGCTGGAGGCTTACGGCAAGCATTACACGATGGCCTGGCCATCGGAAGAGCACGAGAGCGGGCGGCCCTGCCGCCGCTCGCCGCTCTACGACCGGCTGAAATCTGCAGGCGCGGTGTTCGGCGAAAAGCTGGGCTGGGAGCGGCCAAACTGGTTTGCCGAGGCGGGCGAGGTGGCGCGCGATCTATATACCTTTGCGCGCCCCAACTGGCATGGGCCAGTCGGGCGCGAACACAAGGCCGCGCGCGAGGCGGCGGTGCTGTTCGATCAGACATCCTTTGCCAAGTTCATCCTGCAAGGCCCCGATGCAGAGGCCGCCCTGCAATGGATCGCGGCGAACCGGGTGGACAGGCCGGTGGGCTCGATCATCTATACACAGATGCTGAATGACCGGGGCGGGATCGAATGCGACCTCACTTGCGTGCGCACCGGGCATGACAGCTATTACATCGTCACCGGCACCGGCTTTGCCACCCATGATTTCGACTGGATCCGCCGGAATATTCCGCAAGGCATGAATGCGCAGCTTGTCGATGTGACCTCGGCCAACGCGGTGCTGTCGCTCTTTGGCCCCAAGGCGCGCGAGATCCTGGAGGCGGTGACCCGCGCGGATGTGTCGAACGCAGGCCAGCCCTTTGCCACCGCGCGCCGCATCGGCATCGCCGGTTGCCCGGTTCTGGCGCTGCGGATCACCTATGTGGGCGAGCAGGGCTGGGAGATGCACCTGCCCACGGAATATGCCCTGACGGTCTATGATGCGTTGCACGCGGCGGGGGCGGGACACGGGTTGCGCAATGCCGGATACCGCGCCATCGAGACCTTGCGGCTGGAGAAGGGCTATCGCGCCTGGGCCGCTGATATCGGCCCGGATCACACCCCCGACGAGGCCGGTCTGGGCTGGGCGGTCAAGATGAAATCGAACATCTCCTTCAAGGGCCGCGAGGCGGTGGCGGCGCAGCGCGAAACCGGGGTAGGCAAGATCCTCGCCACCTTCACCACGGGCGGCGACACCATCCTGTCGGGGCGCGAAACCATCTATCGCAACGGCGAGCGGTGCGGCTGGCTGTCGTCGGGCGGCTATGGCCATACGCTGGGCCGCTCTATCGGCATGGGCTATGTGCGCGCTTCCGAACCGATTGACCGGGATTACGTTCTGAGCGGCAAATACGAGCTGGAGGTGGCGACCGAACGGGTGCCCGCGACAGTCACGCTCGATCCGCTCTTTGATCCCGGCATGGACCGGGTGAGGGGATAGGCGCATGGCGCAGCATTCCGCCAGACACCTGATCATCGGCGGCGGCATCATCGGGTGCTCGATCGCCTATCACCTGACCCGGATGGGCGAGAAGGACGTCGTGCTGCTGGAACGCGCCAACCTGACCGAGGGCGCGACATGGCACGCAGCGGGGTTGGTGGGTCAGTTGCGCTCATCGCGCAACACCACGCGGATGCTCCGCAAGTCGGTCGAGATGTATGACCGGTTGCAAAACGAGGAGGGGCTGCAATTCGACTGGAAAAAGACCGGCTCGCTGCGGCTTGCCGCGACGCGCGACCGGATGCTGGAGGCGAAACGGCTGGCCACCATGGCGCGCAGTTTCGATCTGGAGATGTCGATCATCGGCCCATCGGAAGCGAAAGAACTGTTTCCCCTGATCGACGAAAAGGGTCTGCACGGGGCCGCCTATATCCCGTCCGACGGTTATGTCGATCCGGCGTCGCTGTGTCAGGCCATCGCCGGGGCGGCGCGCAGGCAGGGGGCAGATATCCGGCAGGGCGTCGAGGTGACGGATTTCACCGTGGCGGGTGGCCGGATCAACCATATCGAGACGAGTATTGGCGGTTTCGAGGCGCAGAACGTCATCCTCGCCACCGGCATGTGGAGCCGCGAACTGGGGGCCAAACTGGGCCTGCGTATTCCGGCCTGCGCGGTAGAGCATCAGTATATCATAACCGAATCCACCGGCTCCGAGATCGGCCATTACCCGACCCTGCGCGACCCCGAAAGGCTGGTCTATTACAAGCCCGATGTAGGCGGGCGGCTGGTGATCGGCGGCTACGAGGAGGGCACGCCTCCCTTCGGTGACCCAAGGATTCCGGGCACGTTCGTGCGCCAGCTCTTGCCCGAGAACCTCGACCGGTTTCTGCCGCTGGCGGAACTGGCGGGGCAGGTCACGCCCATCGTAAACGAGGTTGGCATCCGGCAGGTCATCAATGGCCCGATCCCCTATTCGGCGGACGGCGATTTCGTGATGGGCTGGCAGCCGGGGCTCGACAACCTGATGCTGGCCACCGGATTTCTCTACGGGATTGCCGCCGGGGGCGGCGCGGGCGAGATGATCGCCGAATGGATCGTGGAGGGGGCCCCCTCGCTTGATCTTTGGCCGCTCGACGTGCGCCGGTTCGGGCCGCATCATGGCACCCGCGCCTTCATGTATCCGCGCGCAGTCGAGCATTACGCGCATCACTACAAGATGCGCTATCCCGGGCAAGAGCATGAGAGCGCCCGGCAGTTGCGCCTGTCGCCACTCTATCAGCGGCTGAAAGATGCGGGTGCTGTTTATGGTTCAAAAAACGGCTGGGAGCGGCCCTTGTGGTTCGCCCCGGAGGGTGTCGCGCCGGTCGATCAGCTCGATTTCCTCGATCCCGGCTGGATGCGCCATGTCGCAGAGGAACACGAGGCCGTGCGCGAGCGGGTGGCGCTGATCGACCAGTCGTCGTTCTCCAAGTTCGAGATCCTCGGGCCGGGCACGCTGGCGCTGCTGCAAGAGCTGTGCGTGTCCAACATGGACCGGCCCGAGGGCGCGGTGATCTATACCCAGATGTGTAACGACTCGGGCGGCACCGAGGCCGACGTGACCTTCATCCGGCTGGGGGCGGACCGGTTCTACATGGTGACCGGTTCGGGTTTCGGGGTGCATGACAGCGACTGGATCCGGCGTCATATGCCCGGTGACGGCTCGGTCCAGATGATCGAGGTGACGTCGGGCAAGGCGGTCATCAACATTGTCGGGCCGAAATCCCGCGAGGTGCTGGCGGCGGCCTCGGAAAGCGATGTGTCGGACGCGGCGATCCCCTTTGCCACCGCGCGCGAGATCATCGTCGGGGCGGCCCCGGTGCTGGCGGCGCGGATCGGCTATGTCGGTGCGCTTGGCTATGAGTTGCATATCCCGACGGAATTCGCGGCCCATGTCTATGACCGGCTGTGGCAGGCGGGGCAGGGGGTGGGCATCGCCAATGTCGGTTACCGCGCCATCGAAAGCCTGCGCATGGAAAAGGGTTATATCTACTGGTCGGGCGACGTGACGCCCGATTACACACCCATCGAGGCCGGGGTCGGCTTTCGCGTGCATCTGAAATCCAAGGGCGATTTCAAGGGGCGTCGCGTGCTGGAGGCACAGAAGGGGGGGGCGTTGACCCGCAGGCTCTGCACCTTCGTGACCGATGCCAAGCTGCCGCTGACCGGAGGTGAGACGATCCTGATCGGCGACAGGGTGGTGTCGCTCGCCACCTCCGTGGCGTTCGGGCACACGGTGCAAAAGACCGTTCTGCGCGGATATCTCGACAAGGCGCATTGGGACGAGACCGCGTTCATGCTCGAACTGTTCGGAGAGCGGCACCCGATCACCCGGGTGGAGGGTCCGGTCCATGACCCCGAAAACATGGCGTTGAGAGGAGAGGAGGTGTCACGATGACCGAACACGCCGAAGAAGTGCTGAGCGCATTGCGCAGGGCTCCGGGATTCGAGGATGTGACGGCGGCGGACAGCATCACGCGGCTTGGGGGCATGACCAATCTGGTGCATCGCGTCGATCTGGGCATGCGGTCGGTGATCGTGCGGCTCCCCGGAGAGGGGACCGAGGCCTATATCGACCGCGCGGTCGAGGCGCACAACGCCCATGCCGCCGCGCGGGCGGGGGTGTCACCGGCGGTGATCCATGCCGAGGCAGAGAGCGGCCTTATGATCACCGAGACCGTGCCGGACATCGTAACCATGACGCCGGACCTCTTTCGCAGCCGCGCCGGGGCACCTGCGCGGGCGGGGGTGGCCCTGGCGAAACTGCACAATTCCGGCGAAACTTTCCAGTTTCGGTTCGAGCTTTTTGCGATGATCGACGACTATCTCAAGGTGCTGTCGGGCAAGGACGTGGCCCTGCCCGAGGGCTATCACGATGTCGTCGCGGCCGCCGCCCCGGTGAAGGCCGTGCTGGCGCAGGCCGATCTGCCGCTCGCGCCCTGCCATTGCGATCCGCTGTGCGAGAACTTTCTCGATGACGGCGGGATCATGTGGATCGTCGATTGGGAATATTCAGGCATGAACGACCCGCTTTGGGATCTGGGGGATCTGTCGATCGAGGCGGGGATGGATGACGCGCAGGATGCCGAGATGCTGGCGGCCTATTTCGGTCGTGCGCCCACCGATGCCGAACAAGGGCGGATGGTGATCTACAAGGCGATGTGTGATCTGCTCTGGACGCTCTGGGGTCTTATCCAATTGGCCGATGACAATCCCACTGAGGATTTCTGGGCCTATGCGACCGGGCGTTTTGCCCGCTGCCGGGCGCTGATGCAGGACGCGTGCTTTGCGGGTCATCTGGATGCGGTGCGGGCGGGATGATACGCCCCGGCGCCCGCAAGCCTTCGCCATCGGTGGGCCGCTCGCGGGAATGGACCATTGCCGACGCGGATTTGCGATTGCGTTCGGCGGCGACTTCGCCAAGGGTCGGACAATGACCTACCCGGCTCTGTTCATCCGCTCTGCCCGGCAAGACGATCTTGCGGCGCTGGTCGCGCTTTACGGGGATGACGATATCGGGGTGTCGCGGGAACTGGCGGAGCCCGACGTCGCCTATCAGGGCGCATTCGACGCGATTCAAGCGGACCCGAACCATATGCTTGTCGTGGGCGAACGCGACGGGCAGGTGGTCGCCACGCTTCTGCTGTCGTTCCTTCCCGGCCTGTCGCGCCACGGTGCCTGGCGGGCGCAGATCGAGGCGATGCGCGTCGCCCGGCCCCTGCGCGGGCAGGGGTTGGGGCGCGCGCTGCTGGACTGGTCGATCGACGAAGCCCGGCGACGGGGTTGCACGCTGGTGCAACTGACCTCGGATCGCCGCCGTGACGACGCGCACCGGTTTTATGAGGGCGCGGGGTTCGAGGCCACGCATCTTGGCTACAAACTGCCACTGGAGACACCATGACCGACTTTCCCGTCTTTGACGGCCATAATGACCTGATCCTGCGCCTGCTGCGCGGCGATGTCACCGCCGAGGGCGTGGCGTCGGGCCTGCCGGACGGTCACATCGACAAGCCGCGTGCGATCAAGGGCGGGTTTGGCGGCGGTATGTTCGCGATCTTTGTGCCGAGCCCCGGTGATAAGGCGGTGCGCCATGACGAGATGTGCAATCCGCCCTACGACATTCCGCTGGCCGAGCCGATATCCGAGGATGAGGCGACCGCCTGGACCGAGCGCGGGTTTGCGGCGATGAACGACCTCGCCGCCGCCGGGGCCATCCGCATCTGCCGAAACGCTCGCGAGATCGAGGCGGCCCTGCCCGCCGAAGAAATGGCCGCCGTCATTCATATCGAGGGGGCCGAGGCCGTCGACCGTGATTTCGAAAAGCTGCATGGCTGGCACGCGCGCGGGCTGCGGTCGCTCGGCCCGGTCTGGAGCCGTGATACCGTCTGGGGCCATGGCGTTCCGTTCCGTTACCCCTCCGATCCCGATACCGGGCCGGGGCTGACCGAGGACGGCAAGGCGCTGATCCGGGAATGCAATCGGCTGAACGTCATGGTCGATCTGTCCCACCTCAATGCCAAGGGTTTCGAGGACGTGGCCCGGATCACCGACGCGCCGCTGGTTGCCACCCATTCCAACGCCTGGGCCGTCTGCCCGCAATCGCGCAACCTGACCGATCGCCAACTGGCGATGATCCGTGACAGCGACGGCATGGTCGGCATCAACTTTGCCAGCGCCTTTCTGCGTCCCGACGGGCGGATGGATGCGGAGTTTGAACTTGACATCGTGCTCCGTCACTTCAACCATATGTTGACCATCCTGGGCGAAGACCGGATCGGCCTAGGGTCCGATTTCGACGGCGCGCTTGTTCCTGATCGAATTGGGGATTGTGCGGGCCTGCCAAACATGCTCGCGGCACTGCGTTCTCATGGCGTGGACGATGGCCTCCTGGCCAAGGTCACGCACGGGAACTGGTTACGGGTCCTGCGCAAGACGTGGGGCGAATGACAACAACAGGAACAGGGGTTTACACCATGAGACACTCATTAGTTGCGGCTGCGGTTGCGTCCATGCTGGCGGTCGGCGTGGCCGCCCCCGGCGCGGCGGAAACGCCGCCGAACATGCTAGTCATCGCCAACCGGATCGACGATATCAAGACCTTCGATCCAGCCGAGAGTTTTGAATTCGCGGGTGCCGATGTCAGCCGCAATGTCTATCAGAAGCTGGTCAATTTCGACCCGCTCGACCTTGATGCCGGGTATCAGCCGCAACTGGCCGAAAGCTGGGAGATTTCCGAGGATGGCATGACCATCACCTTCACCATGGCCGACGGCAATGTTTTCGCCTCGGGCAATCCGGTGACGGCCCGGGACGCCGAATTTTCTCTGCGCCGGGCGGTGCAGTTGAACAAGACCCCCTCGTTCATCCTGACGCAGTTCGGATTCACCCCTGAGAACGTCGAGCAGACCATCGTCGCGCCGGATGACCGGACGCTGGTTCTGACGCTCGACAAGCCCTATGCGGTGTCTTTCGTGCTGAACTGCCTGACCGCCACCATTGGCGGAATCGTGGACATGGAAACAGCGATGGCGAATGCGGTCGACGGTGACATGGGCAATGCCTGGTTGCGCACCAATACCGCCGGGTCCGGACCCTACAAGGTGGTGGACTGGAAGCCGAGCGAGAGCGTGCTGATGGATCTCAACCCCAACTATGGCGGCGAGACACCGGCGATGGAACGGGTGATCGTCCAGCATATACAGGAAAGCGCGACGCAGCGCCTGCAACTGGAGCGCGGCGATATCGACGTGGCGCGCAACCTCTCGCCGGAGGATGTGGGCGGTCTTGCGGATGCCGAGGGCGTCAAGATCGTCGACGAACTGCGCGGTCGCCTGATGTATTTCGCGGCCAACCAGAAAAAGGAGATGCTGGCCGATCCAAAGGTCATCGAGGCGCTGAAACTGGCCACAGATTACGAAGGCATGTCGGGCTCGTTCCTCAAGGGGCAATATACCGTGCATCAGGCGTTTCTGCCGCGTACCTTCCTCGGTGCGCTTGACGAGACACCGTTCTCCTATGACATCGAGGCGGCAAAGGGCGCGCTGGCCGAATCTGCCCATCCTGACTGCGGCCCGATCAAGATCTCGGTGCGCGATGCGCAGGAACGGCTGGATATCGCGCAATCACTCCAGAACACCTGGGGGCAACTGGGTTGCGAGGTGGAATTGATCGTCGGCACCGGCGCGCAGACGCTGGACCGCTACCGCGCGCGCGAACACGACATCTATCTGGGGGCCTGGGGCCCGGATTACCCCGACCCGAACACCAATGCCGGCACCTTCGCCTACAATCCCGACAATTCGGACGAGGCGGGTGCCACCGGCCTTCTGGCATGGCGCAACGCCTGGGGCATCCCCGAGATGAGCGACAGTACCCTTGCCGCCGTGGTCGAGAATGACACCGACGCCCGCCGCGACATGTACCTCGATTTGCAGCGCGAGCATCAGCAGGTCAGCCCGTTCGGCGTGATGTTCCAGCAGATCGAGCAGAACGGCATGCGGTCCAATGTCGAGAATTTCGTCGCGGGCGGGGCGACAACGGCTGTCTCTTACTGGGTGATCACCAAGTAGATGGCGGATACGACACATGGTGAAGGACGGTTTGGGCCGTCCTTCCCGCCCTGGCTGAAGAAGACGCTGGCGACGGCGGCCACCGTCGCGGCGACGATCCTCGGCCTGCTGTTCGTGACCTTCATGATCGGCCGGGTGATGCCGATCGACCCGGTTCTCGCGGTGATCGGAGAACGTGCCACGCAGGAACAATACGACCAGACCTTCCGCGATCTGGGGCTGGATCAGCCGTTGCTGGTGCAATTCTGGATCTACGTGACGGATGTGCTGAAAGGCGATTTCGGCACATCCATCCGCACCGGGCAAGAGGTGACGACCGATATTGCCCGGGTGTTTCCGGCGACGCTGGAACTGGCCACGCTGGGGACGCTGTTCGGCGTCGTGCTGGGCGTACCGCTCGGGGTGATAGCGGCGGTGCGCCGGGGCAGCTGGATCGACCAATTGGCGCGGCTCATTGGTCTGATCGGGTATTCCATGCCGATCTTCTGGCTCGGTCTTGTCGGCCTTCTGATCTTCTACGGCATCCTCGGCTGGGTCGCCGGACCGGGCCGGTTGGGCATTTTTTACCAGGGCATTGTCGAACCGATCACCGGGATGCTGCTGGTCGACAGTGCCCTGCGCGGCGAATGGGCGGTGTTCCGCAGCGCGTTCTCACATATCATCCTGCCCGCATCATTGCTGGGTTATTACAGCCTTGCCTATATCAGCCGCATGACGCGCTCATTCATGCTCGAACAGCTTGGCTCGGAATACGTGATCACCGCGCGGGTCAAGGGGCTGAGCGAGTGGCAGGTGGTCTGGGGCCACGCCTTTCGCAACATCCGCATCCAACTGGTGACGGTGATCGCGCTGGCCTATGCCAATCTGCTCGAAGGCTCGGTGCTGACCGAGATCATCTTTGCCTGGCCGGGGCTGGGGCAATACATCACCACGTCGCTGCTGGCCAATGACATGAATTCGGTGCTGGGCGGGACCATCGTGATTGGCACGATCTTCGTGGCAATCAACATCCTTTCCGACCTGCTCTACCGTTTCTTCGATCCGAGGTCCAAATGAGCACATCGCATGGCCTGCGCGACTGGCTTTTGAGCGACGAGCCAACGTCGCGTCGGCAGGCGCGGTTCGCGTCATGGTACAAGGGCTGGCTATCGCTACGCTCGAACACGCTGGCGATGCTTGGCCTGTTGGTTCTGGGGTTCCTGATCCTTAGCGCGATCTTTGCGCCGCTGCTGGCGACGCATGATCCCTTTGTGCAGAATCTGGGGCAGCGATTGCTGGCGCCGGGCGAGGGGGGGCACCTTTTCGGCACAGACAGCCTGGGGCGCGACATCTATTCCCGGCTGCTCTACGGCGCGCGGATCTCGATCTATATCGTGGCGCTGGTGGTCATGGTCGCCCCGCTTGTGGGGCTGATTGTCGGCACCGTGTCGGGCTATGCGGGCGGATGGATCGACGTGGTGCTGATGCGGCTCACCGATATCTTCCTGGCCTTTCCACGGCTGATCCTTGCGCTGGCCTTCGTGGCGGCCCTGGGGGCGGGGATCGAGAATGCGGTGCTGGCCATCTCATTGACCGCCTGGCCGCCCTATGCGCGGATCGCGCGCGCCGAGACGCTGACCATCCGCAATTCCGATTATATCCACGCGATCCGGTTGCAGGGGGCGGGGCCGTTCCGCATCGTGACGCGGCATATCTGGCCCTTGTGCATCTCGTCGCTGGTGATCCGGGTGACACTCGACATGGCCGGGATCATCCTGACGGCGGCGGGCCTCGGCTTTCTCGGGCTTGGCGCGCAGCCGCCCAGCCCGGAATGGGGGGCGATGATCTCGGAGGGACGCAAATACATCCTCGATTCCTGGTGGGTCGCGACGATCCCCGGCATCGCGATCTTTGCCATCAGTCTCGCCTTCAACCTGCTGGGCGACGGCCTGCGCGACGTGTTGGACCCGAAAGAGGACAATTCATGACCCAAGCGCCGCTTCTGGATGTGGAGAACCTGTGGGTGAAATTCCGCACCCGCACCGGTGTCTTCGACGCGGTGCGGGGCATCTCCTTTACCCTAGGCAAGGAACGGCTGGGAATCGTCGGCGAGAGCGGTTCGGGCAAGTCGATGACCGGGCGCGCGGTGCTGCGGCTGATCCGTCCGCCGGGGATGATCGAGGCGGACCGGCTGAACGTGCACGGCGAAGACATCCTCTCGGTGCCGGAAAAACGCATGCGGCAGCTGCGCGGCGGACGCGTGTCGATGATCATGCAAGATCCGAAATTCTCGCTCAACCCGGTGATGACGGTCGGTCAGCAACTGGTCGAGGCGCTGCGCGCGCACGAGCATGTGTCGCGCGGCGTGGCGCGCAAGCGGGCGCTGGAGATGCTGGACGAGGTGGCGATCCGCGAACCCGAGCGGGTGTTCAATCTCTATCCGCACGAGGTGTCGGGCGGCATGGGGCAACGCGTGATGATCGCGATGATGCTGCTGCCGAACCCTGAAATCCTGATCGCGGACGAGCCGACATCGGCGCTCGATGTGTCGGTGCAGCTTCAGGTGCTCGATATCATCGACAGGCTGGTGCGCGATCGGGGCATGGGGCTGATGTTCATCAGCCACGATCTGAACCTCGTGGCCAAGTTCTGCGACCGGATCGTGATCATGTATGCGGGCCGCATCGTCGAGACCTGCAAGGCGAGCGAGTTGCGCAAGGCGCGCCATCCCTACACGCTCGGCCTGCTGAACGCCGTGCCCGATCTGGAGCATCCGCGCGACCATCTGGAGGTTCTCAGGCGGGATCCGGCATGGCGCGAGGCTCCCTCGGTGAGTGCACGCCAATGAGTGCGGTCACGGTCAGCGATCTCGATGTCTGGTTCGGAGCAGGGGCTGATCGCGCATACGCCGTGCGCGGTGTCGATTTCGAGGTGGCCGAGGGTGAGAGCTTTGGCCTTGTGGGCGAGAGCGGTTCGGGCAAATCTACGATCCTGCGCGCCATCGCCGGTCTGGTGCCCACATGGTCGGGCGCGATGACCGTCGCCGGGGAAACCCTGGGGGCAAAGCGCAGCAAGGCGTTCTACAGCAAGGTACAGATGGTGTTTCAGGATCCTTATGCGTCGCTGCACCCGCGCCAGACGGTGGACCGCGTGCTCTCCGAGGCGATGGGACTGCACGGGATACAGGATATCGACAGCCGCATCGGTCGCCTGCTCGACGATGTGGGGCTTGGCCCCGGTTTTCGGTTTCGCTATCCGCATCAGCTGTCGGGTGGGCAACGCCAGCGCGTCGCCATCGCCCGCGCGCTGGCCTGCGATCCGTCGATCCTGTTGCTGGACGAACCGACCTCGGCGCTGGACGTGTCGGTGCAGGCGGAAATCCTGAACCTTCTGGTCGATCTGCGGCGCGCGCATGGGCTGACCTACATCATGGTCTCGCATGATCTGGGCGTCGTCGGTCATTTGTGCGAACGGATCGGCGTGATGAAAGAGGGCCGTTTCGAGGAAGTACTGAGCGTCGAGGCGATGCGCCGCTTCGAGGCGCAGTCATCCTATACGCGGCATTTGCTGGAAAGCTCGATCAATTCGATCCGATGAGCCGGAACCGCATGTGGCCAGGTGCGAGGACCCGGATCAATCGGTGATCGCGGCCCCGTCCGAGCGCGGATCGGATGCCGCCTCGATCAGGCCCGACGGGTGATGCACCACCGCCCCGGCATGGCCTGCAAGGTCCGAATAGGGCGCGATCAGTTCGACATCATGCCCGGCCTCGCGCAACCGCGCGACCAGCGCCGGATCGAACCGGTCCTCCAGTTTCAGGGTCGTCGTGTCCTGTCCCCATGTCTTGCCCAAAAGCCAGCGAGGCGCGGTGATGGCGGACTGCAAATCCATGCCGAACTGCACATGCCGCGTGAAGATGGCCGATTGCGTTTGCGGCTGTCCCTCGCCGCCCATGGTGCCGTAAGACAGCACGCGCCCGTCAGAGAGTTCGGCCATCGCAGGGTTGAGCGTGTGGAAAGGGCGCTTGCCAGGTGCCAGTTGATTCGCCCCCGGGGCGAGCGAGAACCCTGCGCCGCGATTCTGGAAGAACACGCCGGTGTCCGGGCAGGTCAGACCGGAGCCGAACTCCCAGAAAACCGACTGGATGAAGCTGACCACCGTGCCATCACGATCGCACGCCCCCATCCAGATCGTGTCACCCGCCTTGGGCTCGTGCGGCCAGGGCAGGGCCTGTTTGGGATCAATGCGTGCGGCCATCTCGTCTAGCGTGGCACCGCTCAGCCAGTCCTGCGCGGGGCTGCACATATGCGTGTGATCGCCCAATTCGGCATTGCGCTTGATGAAGGCCTGTTTGGTGGCCTCGATCAACCCATGGACATGATCGAAGCCTTCACCCTGCGCCACGTTCAGACGGTCGAAGAGGCCAAGGATCATCAGCGATGCCACGCCCTGCGTCGGAGGGGTCATGTTGTAGAGCCGCCCGTGCGATGTCTGCACACTCAAGGGGGTGACCCGCTCTGCCGCGTAATCGGCGAAGTCGCTTTCGCGCAGCGGGCTGCCATGCGCTTCAAGCCAGGCGGCATGGGACGCGGCCAGCGGCCCCTTGTAATACGTGTCCAGCCCATTCTCCGCCAAATGTCGCAGGGTGTTGCCAAGCGCGGCCTGCCGCAGCCGGGCACCGGGCGCGGGTACCGCGCCCTCCAGCAGGAATGTCTCGGCAAAGCCCGGAATCTGGCGCAGCCCGTCGAGCTTTTCGGCGGTGGTGCGGGATTGGTTGCCGGTTACGGCGATGCCGTCTTGTGCATATTTTATGGCCGGGGCCAGAAGCCGGGCCAGCGGCAGGCGTGTTGCATGCAGATCAAGCGCCGCCTGCCAGCCGCCGACCGTGCCGGGCACGGTCAGCGCCGCCAACCCGCCGCGCGCGGGGATCGCCTGTGTGTGGCCTTGGGCTGCGTACCAGTCAGGCGTCGCCAGCGCCGCCGCCTGCCCGCCGGCAAAAATGCCTACGGGTGCCTCGCCCGGGCGCTTGATCAGCCAGAACCCGTCGCCGCCGATGCCGTTCATATGCGGATAGACCACGGCGATCGTGGCGGCGGCTGCGACCATTGCCTCCACCGCCGTGCCGCCCTCGCGCAGCACATCACGCCCGGCCAGGGCGGCGGCACGGTGCGGGGCGCTCAGCGCGCCTTCGAAACCCAGAGCAGAGTGCAGCATCGTTTCTCATCCATTTGACTGTGAGCCCCTCTCGGGGCGTCGGGAGATATGTTTATCGCTCGATCCGTGGCATGATCCCTGGCTGGAGGGCCATTGGTCTGCGATTGTGTCACACCCTTAGCGCGACCGCACCACGACTGCCAGCCTCCCGTGCCATGCCACGGGGCATGATATGTCGCGCGGTCGTTGTGCGAGCGGCGCTCGGATGATGTCACATGGTCGCGAGCGCTGCTTCGACTTCACTGGCCCGGGGCGAGGGACATTGCGTTCGCAAGACCGGATAAGCGGCCCGGACTTCGGGAGACGCGTTTCGCAATCAACCGACATGTGCCCAAGAACCCGGCTTTCCGCCTGTTTTGTGGGCAAGAATTGCGAAACACGCGACGGTCGCGCCCGACCAGTTCAAAGTTGCGGTGCCAGTGGCACCCATTTGCAACTATGCGTCGGAATTTTCGGTCGCAACAGGCGAAACGAGGCTTCCATTTCATCCGATTCGATGGTCATGTAACCGGCACTAACCAACTAAAAGAACGCCCGTCATCAAAGACGGGTGCAACAGGAGGAGAAAATTTATGGAACGACGCAAGTTTCTAAAGGTTGCGACGGGGGGTGCGGTCGCATCTGCGACACTCGCGGCCCCGGCAATCGCGCAAGAGCGCACTGATCTGGTCATCGTGTCCACGTGGGGACGGGATTTTCCGGGTCTGGGAACAAGCGCCCAACGGCTTGCCGCCCGGATCGAAGAGCTGACCGAAGGCCGCTTCGCCGTTCAGTATTTCGCCGCTGGCGAGCGCGTTGGCGCGTTCGACAGCTTTGACGAAGTCGCCTCGGGCAATGCCAACGCCTATATCGGGGCCGATTATTACTGGAAAGGCAAGCATCCGGGCTGGGCGCCCTTCACCGCCGTTCCGTTCGGCCTGACCTATACCGAGATCGACGCCTGGATGAAATTCGGCGGCGGCCAGGCATTGCTGGAAAAACTCGGTGCCGAGTTCGGCATCCGTGGCATGCCCTGTGGCAATACCGGCGTGCAGATGGGCGGTTGGTTCAACAAGGAGATCAACTCAGCTGAAGACCTCAAGGGGCTCAAAATGCGTATTCCGGGTCTTGGCGGTGACGTCATGGCCAAGGTCGGCGCCTCGCCGGTCTCGCTACCGGGTGGACAGATTTACGAGAACCTCGTCTCTGGTGCCATCGACGCGACCGAGTGGGTCGGTCCTTGGAACGACTTCTTCCTCAAGCTCTACGAGGCGGCGAAGTATTATTACTGGCCGGGCATGCACGAACCGGGCAGCCAGCTCAGCATGGGCTTCAATGCCGAGTGGTGGGGAGCCCGGTCTGACAACGACAAGCGCATCCTGACCGCCGCCTGCGCCGAGGAAAACGCGCTGCAGGCCGCCGAGACCAACTACAACAACGGTGTCTACCTGAACCGCCTGATCAACGAGTACGGCGTTGAGCTGCGCGAGTTCAACGATGACGTCTACGAGGCCTTTGGCGATGCGGCGACCGAAGTGATCGAGGAAGCCCGCGATCACAGCCCCTTGGCAGCTGAGATCATCGACAGCTTCCTTGAGGTCCGCAACAATGTGGGTGCCTGGTCGAACCTTTCCGACGCCCCCTATGTCGCCAAGCGGAACCGCTACCTGAAGATCTGACGCGGAATGCGCGGGATCGCTGGCGGTTTGCCCGTCAGTCACGGTCGGGCTGGATATTCATCCGGCCCGACCCACCAAATATCCAATAAACAAGGGACGGGGGAGACCGGATGATGGAGTCACAGGGCGCACCGGCGCCGCTGGTTCGAATATTCGGCTGGACCATGCTCAGTCTCATGGTCGCATTCTTGCTTAACGCGATCCTGAAATTCTGGTTCGATTTTCCGGGGGCCACGTCCGCATTCTCCGGCGGCGGCCTGATGGGATTTATCCAGATCGCGCTCTATTTCGCCGCGATCACGCTAGGCATATGGCATGTGCTGAAGACGCCTGACAGAACGCTTCGCTCGGAGGCGGCGGGCATCATAACCTTCAACACTTTCCTCGTCCGTGGGGCGTTCTGGGTCGTGCTGCTCGTCGGGCTGGGCGATGCCGTGGTGTCTTTTCTGCGCGTCAACAACATGCTGGAGGGCATGGTGGGCGCGGATCTGGCCGGAAACCTTGGCCGGGCAGAGTTTCGCGGCCTCTATTTTCACACGCCGCTGGTGATCCTCGGCATCCTGATCGCGGCTGTCACGCGGTCGCTCGGGTTCATCTGGCTTTCGCTTCTGGTGGTGATCGCGGAACTGTTGATCGTGTTCAGCCGCTTCGTGTTTTCCTATGAACAGGCCTTCATGGCCGATCTTGTGCGGTTCTGGTACGGCGCGCTTTTCCTTTTCGCATCCGCCTATACGCTGCTGGAGGACGGGCATGTGCGCGTCGATCTGTTCTATGCCAGCATGCGGCGCGAGAGAAAGGGCCGGGTCAACGCGTGCGGTGCGGTCCTGCTGGGCATGCTGCTGTGCTGGACCATCCTCATCCTGGGCTTCGGCTCGTCTTCGAGCGTCATTGTCGGGCCGATCCTGGTCTTCGAGGTCACGCAGGCCGGCTTTGGCATGTATGTCAAATATTTCATGGCCGGGTTCCTCGGGGTCTTTGCCGTTACGATGATGGTCCAGTTCGTTGCGCAATTCTTCGAGGCCGTCGCCGACAAGCGCGGCGAACCCGGCGCGCGCGAGACGCATGCCGAAATCATGTAAGAGATAAGGCCCGACCTGATGGAACTGTTCTTCCTTCTTCTTCTCATCGTGATCATGGCGACCGCGCTCGGCTCGGGCTATCCGGTGGCGTTCGCGCTTCCCGGTTCGGCGATCCTCACGATCCTGCTGGCCTCCGGCGCGGGGTATCTCTTCGGGGGCGGCGTCGACGCCTATTTCGGATCCGGTGGCCCCTCGCAGTGGTTGAGCGCCGGGGTGACCAACCTGCGCGGCGTCTACTGGGAGCCTGAACGCGATACGCTGATCGCGATTCCGCTGTTCATCTTCATGGGCATCATGCTGCAACGCTCGAAGATCGCCGAGGATCTTCTGGTCACCATGGCGCAACTCTTTGGCCCGGTGCCCGGCGGTCTGGGCATCTCGGTCGTTGTCGTGGGTGCGCTCTTGGCCGCCACCACCGGGATCGTCGGCGCGACGGTTGTGGCCATGGGCCTGATCTCGCTTCCGGCGATGATGCGCAACGGCTATTCCAATTCGCTCTCCACAGGTATCATCGCCTCTTCAGGCACGCTCGGTCAGATCATTCCGCCCTCGATTGTGCTGATCATTCTCGCTGACCAGTTGGCCTCGGCGGTAGATCAGGCCGGGCAGATGCGTCAGACGCTCTACAAGGAGGTCACTGGCGAGTTGATGATGCCGTCCGAATACGCCGTGGTTTCGACGAGCGCAGGAGACATGTTCCTCGGCGCTCTGGTGCCAGGGCTGGTGCTTGTCAGCCTCTATATCCTGTTCATCCTGACCGTGGCCATCCTGCGCCCGCGGCTTGCGCCTGCCGTCCATCACGGGGGCCAGTTCGACCTTCGGTTCGTGGGCAAGATCCTGCTAGCGATGGTGCCGCCCCTCACGCTCATCATGATGGTGCTGGGGTCGATCATCGGGGGGATCGCGACGGTCAACCAAGCCGGGGCTATCGGGGCCGTGGGCGCGATGGTCATGGCCGGTTACCGGCTCCATCCCGGCGGCAGGCTGCAATTCGTGCCCGCGATCATGGCGCTGGCCGGGCTTGGACTGATCGCCTTCGTCCTGTCGAATTACAACACGAACGTGCAGAACATCCGGAACGCCGAGGATGCATTCGGCATCAATCTGGCCATTTTCGGTGTGGTTATGATTACCATTGCGGTCATCTGGAGCGGATACCGCGCCTATGTCAACGACGGTGCCCTGACCGGGGTCATGCTGGATACCGCAAAGACAACGTCACTCGTGTTCATCATTCTTCTCGGGGCTGCGATGCTGACCTCTGCGTTCCGGGCGTTCGGCGGCGAGGAACTGGTCAAGCATTTCCTTGAAGGGCTGCCCGGCGGCTTCTGGATGAAATTCGCGATCGTCATGATGGTGATCTTCGTGTTGGGCTTCTTTCTCGATTTCATCGAGATTGCCGTGGTCGTGGTGCCGATCGTCGCGCCGATCCTGCTGGCCGATCCCGAGGCGAACATCACGGCGGTCTGGTTGGGCGTCATGATCGGCCTCAACATCCAGACATCGTTTCTGACGCCGCCCTTCGGCTTTGCGCTGTTCTACCTGCGCGGCGTCGCCTCCAAGGCGGTCAAGACGATCCAGATCTATATCGGGGTTTTGCCCTTCATCGCCCTGCAGATCGTGGCGCTGTTCATCGTCGCCGCATATCCGCCGCTGGTGAATTACCTGCCCATGCGCAGCTCGCTGACCGCCGAAACCGCGCCGCCGCCGATCAATCCGGCGCTGCAATATTGCGTCGAGAACTACATCGCTCAGGAATTCGAGCGCAACGGCGACAGCATCCTGGCCGCCATCGAGCGGGCGGAACGGCTCGATCTCGCTTACCTGCCTGAAAATCTGCGCGAAGATTTCGAGGACGGCCTGGAGAAAGCCCGCAGCGCGTTCCCGATGATCGACGAGATCGAAGAGATCAGGCAACAACTGGACGAAAAGGCGGTCGATTACCGCCCGCAACACACGATTGTCCGCGCCCTGCAAGGCGATGCGCGCAGGATTCAGGCCGAGCTTGAGGATTTGCGTGTGCAGATCAAACGCGGCTTTGGCGATACCGAGGCGCTACAGGCGCGGGTCGACAAGATGGAAGCCGAACGCGAGGCGTTGCTCGAGCAGGTTCCCGAAGAGTGGAAAGCGTTGCAAACGGCCTATGGCCAGATCACCTCTGCTGACCGGCGCGCGCGCGGCCTGTATCGCCGCACGGTGGATCAGGCCTATGAGCCGGTTCAGGAGCTGATTGATGTCGTCGCGACGGCGGACACACTTGCCGCTCTCGACGACCAGATCGCCGCGCTCGCCGCCGATGCGCCGGATATGGACCGTGAAACCGCCGATGCACGCTTCAAGGAGGTCGAGCGGTCGTTCGGCGACGTCGCCGGTGCGAATGACATCCGTCGGCTACTCTCGGATGCGCGTCGCGAGATCGACGACAGGTCGCCCGATCCCGAACGCGCCGCCGAGTATATCGCCGAGGCACGCACGCTCTTCGAGTCCGAAGTGGAGTGGCGTACGCGGGCGCAAGACGAATTGCTGGACGATCTGAGAGAGTACAAGGCCGCAATCAGCGGCACCATCGGCTTGCGCCAGCAGCCAAGATTGCCGCGTGAGCAGGCGCTCTTCGTTGCCTCCTGCAATGCCGAGCATCGTGATATCTCGCTGAACTTCTAGCGGATGGCATGGCCGACGGTCCTCGATCGATGGCCATGCCCCGCGCACCGGGGCGATCTTCGCCGGTCTGTGGTTAACTCTTGGGATGCGAGGGCCATCTAGGAAAGCCCGCGATTCACGGACGTGTTCGAAATGGTCTCTCCGGCATCGCGGGGCGGGATACTCTATGTGATCGAGGGCACGACACTTGGACGGGCGCGCATCGACCGCGACACGTTCCGGCGGTTGGCCGGTTGGCGTGCGCGGCTGGATCGTCCAAAACCTCTTGTCGATACGAGGTTGCCGTGACGCTGGATACCGGCAACCTTGAAATCTGTAATCAGGAGCCGATTCATCTGATCGGGGCGGTCTAGCCGCGTGGTGCCCTGATCGCAATCGACGCGGATCGCTTCACCGTCGAAGAGCTCAAGCGCATCGCCAAGTTCTATAAAAGCGAGGAGGCAATCAGTGGGCAATTAGCGCAACACCATAAAGTTGCGCCTGAGGGCTCCGCGCGCGGCCTCTTACACCACCTCACGGGACACAGCCACTAGCCGTCTAAAGCACTGTGAATTGACAGATCCGCAGCCGGGGCAACACCCTTCGGATTTTCTGCAATAGCCAGCGCTATGGAGCTCCCGAGGGCTCGCTCAACCGATCGCATTTCGCGATCGAAAGCACACATTTATTCATTGGGATGTTATCGCTCCGCTGGCTAGTATCACTGTCAAGGAAGCTGATCGGGAGGGGGCGGTCATACGGGATAATGTCGTTCGCGCGACGCTGCAGGCGTCCGACGTGTTTACCCAATTTGCCAAAGCCCGCCCCGCTGTTGATAACGCAATAACGGAAACTCACTATGACAAAGATCAAATCGGTCCGTACCCGCGTCTGGAACTGGACAGGGCCAACTGTTCCACCTACCGGCAACTTCTGCACCAATGCCTCCGACGCGCTCTGGGTGAGAGGTGATGCAATGGCATCATTCCGGTTCCATCAATGGTTGACCTGCGAGGTTGAGGCCGAAGATGGCACGGTAGGGATCGGGAACGCGGCGCTTGCGCCCACTGTGGTAAAAAAGGCCATCGACGACTGGTACGCCCCCTTGGTGATCGGCGAAGATCCATTTGATTATGCCTATCTGTGGGAAAAGATGTATCGGCGCACCCATGCTTGGGGTCGCAAGGGCATTGGCATGACAGCGATTTCTGCCATTGACATCGCGATCTGGGACCTGATGGGAAAACTGGTTGGCAAACCGGTGTTCAAGCTTCTTGGTGGTCGCACGAAGGAGAAGATTCCAGTCTATTATTCTAAACTTTACGCGGGCCCCGTGGAGACGATGCAAGCGGAAGCGGAAGCCGCGATGAAACACGGTTACACCGGTTTTAAGTCCCGCTTTGGCTACGGGCCCAAAGAGGGCATGCAGGGGATGCGCGAAAACATAAAACGGGTCGAAGCGTTGCGTGAGGTCATTGGCTACGACAAAGACCTGATGCTTGAGTGTTACATGGGCTGGAACCTCGACTACACCAAGCGGATGCTGCCTAAGCTAGCGAAATTCGAGCCGCGATGGCTGGAAGAGCCGGTTATCGCGGATGATGTGGCTGGCTATGCAGAGTTGAACGCCATGGGCATCGTTCCGATCTCTGGCGGGGAGCATGAGTTCTCTGTCATCGGCTGTGCCGAGCTGATCCGCCGCAAGGCCGTGAGCGTGCTTCAATATGACACCAACCGCGTAGGTGGCATTACTGCTGCGCAGAAGATTAACGCGATTGCCGAGGCCGCGCAGATCCCGGTCATTCCTCACGCTGGGCAGATGCACAACTACCACCTGACCATGGCTAATACCAATTGCCCGATGAGTGAATATTTTCCTGTCTTCGACGTCGAAGTGGGCAACGAGTTGTTCTACTATATCTTTGATGGTGATGCCGAAGCCAAAGATGGTTTTCTTCAGCTTGACGATGACCAACCCGGCCTTGGCATCAGTATATCGGACGAGCACCTCGAACATTTCGAGGTATTCGAATGACCCGATATGAAGGCATCTGGCCTGTTGCCCCCACGCCTTTTCACGATGACGGTTCGCTCGATACCGAGGGAATGAAGCGTGTTCTCGATTGCCTCATTGATCAGGGTGCCGATGGCATCTGCATTCTCGCCAACTATTCAGAGCAGTTTTTGCTTTCGGATGCCGAGCGCGAGATTTTGACACGGCTCTGCCTTGAACATGTCTCTGGCCGGGTGCCTGTGATCGTAACGATTAGCCACTATGCCACACAGATCGCGGTAGAGCGCGCCGTTCATGCCAAGGCATTGGGCGCTGCCATTGTAATGATGATGCCGCCCTATCACGGCGCATTGCTGAAGGGGTCGCCCCAGCAGACTTTCGATCAGTTCCGAGCCGTGGGCGAGGTCGGTATTCCGATCATGGTACAGGATGCACCGCTTTCAGGCGTCGATTTGCCGGTTTCGCTGTTGATCAGGATGGCCCGCGAGATCGAAATGGTGAAGCTGTTCAAGATCGAATGCCCGCAGGCGGCCAACAAGCTGCGTGCGCTGATAGCCGAAGGTGGCGATGCCATTGAGGGGCCGTTCGACGGTGAAGAGGGAATCACCTTGCTAGCGGATCTGGATGCCGGGGCCACCGGGTCAATGACCAGCGGTATGATCGTTGATCAGATCAAACCGGTCATCGAATTGCACCGCGCTGGCGACGTTGCCCGATCAACCGCAGCCTATAGTAGGATTGCAATGGTGATCAATCATGAAAATCGACAATGCGGTTGGCGCTCTTGCAAAGCGGCGATGGTTGAAGGTGGTGTGATCAAATCGGAGTTCTGTCGGCAGCCTACCGACCCACTTCACCCAGCTATACGCGCCCGCCTGATGGACTTACTAAAACCAGTCGATCCGTTGGTCCTGCGTTGGGGCCGATGAACGTACGACAAGGTTTTGATGAATAGATGGATATACACGCCTTACTGCAATAACCAGAGCATTCTGGTGGGCCTTGATGGTTGGGGTGACCACACCATCAAGGCCGCGGCAAATAGAGGAGCCAATCTACCAGAACCAATCTTTATGCGTCACCGTTTGCGGCATTCATCCGCAGGAGATCTGCGAATTCGCGGGCTGCTTCGCTCAAAGGCTCGCCCTTCCATGTGACCAAACCGAATTTCTCTAGCCTTATCTCAGATAGCATCGGCAATTCCGTGAAAAGCCCGGCTTTGAGATGGGCTTCTACCAACGAGGACGGCAAAAGCGCTACTGCGTCCGATACCTGCACAAGGCTTAGGATCGACAGCAAAGAGCAGCATTCTATTACATTATCAGGCGACCGCAGCCCGGCTTTGACGAAAGCGAGATCCAGCGCCTTGCGGGCCGGTGTGGACTGATTCTGGAGAATCCAGGGCCAATCCACCAAGTCCGCTAGATCGTTGATCACGCGATCCTGTAGTGCATGACCGAAACGGGCCACGATGATCAGCTTTTCTTCTGCAAGCGGTTCGAATTCGAATAGCTGACTATGACGCTCGGAGCTGAATCGACCGACAACAAGATCCAACTCTTCGTTTTCGAGCATGTTCAATACGGTATCGCTGGTTTCGCCGTGCAGCGTTATCGTCAGCTGCGGGCGCTTGCGTTTGATGTTGGCCAAGGATCGGAACATCAAATCTAGTCCCGCACCTGCGATTGCACCAATCTTGAGTGTGCCATAACCCCCGGCCCGCCGGGCGCGGAAGTCGTCGGCGAACCGCTGCAAGCCTGTCAACTGATTGCGGGCATTGCTGATGGCAAACTCGCCCAAGGGCGTCGGCTTCAGCCCTCTGGCATGACGCTCGAACAAGGCGGCTTGGAATAGCTCTTCGACATCGCGCAGCATCTTGGAGGCCGTCGATTGCGTCATGTTCAGCGCGGCGGCCGCGCGATGCGTCGTACCATGGTCGGACAACGCCACAATTAGTGACAGTTGCCTGACCTTCAGATTGCTTGCAATATCTCGCGCCATGGATCTTCCGAGGGCTCGCTCGACCGATCGTGTTTCACGATCATTGCCGCGTATTTATTCATTAGGACGTTATCGCTTCTCTGGCTAGTGTCAATGCAGGAGGTGCCGATCGGGAGGGGTCGGCATACGGGTTAATGACGTTCGAGGGGCTGGGAGGTACGCAATACCCTCGGCTGGATACAACATCATCAAGGAGGAGGAACACTATGGGATTCACGAAATTTGCAGCCGCCATGGGCGCGCTTCTGGCGCTCACTACTGCCGTTCAGGCCGAGGGTTATCCCGACCGGCCTATACAGTTGGTCGTACCGTGGGGGGCCGGCGGTGGGACCGACGCCGTGGGACGTATTCTAGGTGCTGAGATCCAGAAAGAGCTTGGCGTGCCGGTGAATGTGGTGAACCGCACCGGCGGCTCGGGTGTGGTCGGCCACAGCGCCATCGCCAATGCCAAACCCGACGGCTACACTATCGGGATCATGACGATCGAGATCGATATGATGCACTGGCAGGGTCTGACCGAACTCACCTACAAAGATTACGACATCCTTGCCATCGTCAATGCCGATCCGGGCGGTCTGATGGTATCTTCCGATTCCGGATATGACAGTGTCGAAGCTCTGCTCGAAGCGATCAAGACCGAGCCCAAAGGCACCTTCAAGGCCAGCGGTACCGGTCAGGGCGGAATCTGGCACGTCGGTTTAGCCGGTTGGCTTCTGTCCGAGAACCTTCCGGCGGATCAGGTGACATTCGTGCCGAGCCAAGGCGCGGCGCCGGGCTTAACCGACATGGTTGCAGGTGGCGTCGATATCGTGCCGTCCTCATTGGCCGAAGGCCTCGCGATGATCGAGGCGAATCGCGTAACGCCTTTGGCGACCATGTCCGCAGAACGTCAGGATGCCTTCCCCGACGTCCCGACCTTGGCCGAAACTACTGGGTCGGACTGGACCGTCGCTGTCTGGCGGTCGGTCGTTGCGCCGGATGGCCTGCCTGACGACGTAAAGACCAAGCTCGAGACTGCCGTGGAGGTTGCTTATAACTCTGATGAATACCAGACCTTCATGAATGACAGGGGCTTCGGACTTCGTTGGGCGGCAGGACAAGACGCGACGAAGATCGTCGCCGACGACGATGCCGCCTTCGGCGAAGTGATGAAGAAGGCCGGCCTGGCGAAATGAACCCGCGCAGGCTCCGGGGCGTGGCTGTAAGAAAACACCACGCCCCTGGCATTTGCAGCATCTTCCTGTCCCGGCCATGCCCGCTCGGCTAACCAGGATGCAGAGTCGAAGGACGTCTTGATGCGTGTTACCGATCTGACCCTCGGGATTCTGACCCTGCTTGGCGGGATCACAATCTTCCTGTCCGCCATGAACTTCCAGGCCATCCCAGGCCAAGCATATGGCGCAGGCACGATGCCACGCGCCGTTGCCGCTGTTACCGTCCTGGTGGGGCTGTTCATAATCGTCCAGGCAATCCTGTCGGAGGATAGGAACCTCGGTTTCCGGCTTGCCGACTGGACCCGCAGCGGCGCCGCCTTGGCGCGCGCTGCCTGCGTTTTGGCGCTGATTCTGGGCTATATCCTTGTGTCGCCCATCCTGGGCTTCGTTTCGACAGCTTTCGTATTAATGCTTGCGGCCATGTTGACGCTCGGTACGCGCTTGCCCGTTGCGGTAATCGTTTCGGCGCTGGCCACCGTCACCATCCAGCAGAGTTTCGGAAAGCTGCTCCTTGTTCCGTTGCCCCGCAGTGCGTTCTTCTCATTCCTGTGGTGATATTCTGATGTCGACCGTGATCGAAGCTGTCAGTCTCGTCTTTCAACCCTATGTCTTAGGAATCATCTTCTGCTCGGCCGTCTTCGGAATGTTCGTGGGGGCGATACCAGGCCTGACGGCGACCATGGCGACAGCGCTGCTTGTCCCAGTGACCTTCTTCATGGATCCCGTACCCGCCATCGCCACCATTGTGACCGCTACCGCCATGGCGATTTTCGCCGGCGACATCCCCGGAACGCTGCTACGTATGCCTGGCACACCCGCCAGTGCCGCCTATGTCCAGGATGCCTATGCCCTGACCCGCAAAGGTAAACCCGAGTTGGCGCTTGGCGCATTCCTGGTCTTTTCTTCGCTCGGCGGGATATTCGGGACACTGGTGCTCATCACCATGTCGCCCATGTTGGCCGAGGTCGCGCTCAAATTCTCGTCCTTCGAATATTTCTGGCTTGTGGTGCTGGGGCTGTCCTGCGCGGTTTTCATCTCTCCAGGTTCGTCAGCGCGCGGGTTGATCGCACTGTTCATCGGTCTCTTCGCCGCAACCATCGGGCTCGACAATCCGGCCGGCGTGCCACGCTACACTTTCGGCAGTGTAGAGATGATGGCTGGCGTGCAGTTCATCCCCGCGATGATCGGCCTTTTCGCCGTATCCGAGGTGATCCGAGGCTTCATCCACCGCAGGGAAGCCGAAGCCCCCCCGAAAACCAGCAGTCGGGGCATCTTCCGGCAGCAATTCAATAATCTCAAGAAGTATCCCGTTCAAGCGCTGCGGGGCGGCGTTTTGGGCACGGCGATCGGCGCGCTGCCTGGTGCCGGTGCCGACATCGCGGCCTGGATTTCCTATGCCGTCTCGAAGAAATTCTCGAAAACGCCTGAAAAATTCGGCGCCGGGCATGTTGAGGGCCTAGTCGAAGCTGGCGCATCGAATAACGGCGCGATGAGCGGCGCTTGGATCCCCGCCCTAGTCTTCGGTATCCCCGGTGACTCCATCACCGCCATCGTCATCGGCGTGCTGTACATCAAGGGCCTCAACCCCGGGCCGATGATCTTCGTCACCCAGCCTGAGATGATCTATGCAGTGTTTATCGTGTTCCTGCTGGCTAATCTGATGATGCTGCCGCTTGGTTGGGTTGCGATCAAAGGCGCGCGTCATGTTCTGTCGATCCCGACAAAGATCTTGATGCCGATCATTCTGATGTTCTGCATCGTTGGATCGTTTGCCATCAATAATTCGGTCTTCGGCATCGGGGTGATGCTAGTTTTCGGGATCGTCGGCTTCCTGATGGAAGAGAACGACATCCCCATTGCACCGGCCATCCTCGGGCTGGTTTTAGGCCCAATGTTGGAGCAGAACTTCGTCACGTCGATGATCAAATCCGACGGCAGTTTCGCCGCCTTCTTCGAGCGACCCATCGCTGCGGGGCTCGGTATTTTCACCATTGCGATATGGCTCATTCCGCTAGTCCCGCTGGTGTGGCGGCGCAGAAGAATTAGCGCGTCCTAGATTTAATGGGACTGGAGAAAAACTTGGGGGTCATGCGGCCATTCTTCGATGCGATACGGTGAGCGCCGCGAGGTGACCCGCGCATGCGCCTTTTCTTGCCTATGCGCATATTTGCGATGTCATTCACGCAGCCTTCCGCGCGGGCGGTCGAGATTGCTAGACCTTTGCGGTCTCGTGATCCGTCGACCATGCCACCCACCTGCGGAGCCGGTCGAGCAATCCGCGATTTTGAGTCATATGGCCTGATCAAGCTGCGCGGTTCTCGGTGTCGTTTGCGGCGGCACCGCCGGTGAATTTGACGCCTGCGACAACCAAAGGCAACTGGCTTGCACCCTTCAGGCGGCACCTTGAGGCCGCGGGCCTTGATGTCGACCAACAGTTCACGCCAGCTCTGCGCGCTCTCGCGAACGCCTACCTGGAAGCCCACAAGCTCCTCCTTTCGTTCGGGTTTGGCCCCAGGAATGACCAGCATACACTCGGCTTTCGGCTCCATGCGGGCTTGGAAATAGACCCCATCGGCCCACATGTAGACGTAGCGCCGTGCCGCGAGATCGCAGCGCGTCCGATGGTCATATTCTGGCTGCCACTCCCCGGTCAGTCGCGAGATCACTCTCGGCGACAACGACACGCTCACCCCCCACCGGCATCACCAATACCAACGCCATTCTGGGCGATGTGAGCTTTATCTGATGGCCTGAGGGCGGGGCTGTTTTCCGCAATGCGATCAGGCCATGCCATGGATGTCGGCGTCGACCGGGTTCCCGAAAAAATTGATTTCTGGCTCTAAAGTTGCATACTGGTCGCGGTATTTGAAAGGAGACATTACTCATGGAAGGCGACCTTATAACCGGAACCGAAGAGGCGGAGAACCTGTTCGGGACTTTTGATGACGACACGATTTTCGGACTGGGCGGGGATGACTCCCTCATCGGCAATCCCGGCAACGACAGTCTGGATGGAGGGTCAGGCGACGATTCCCTGAGCGGCGGGCCGGGTGACGATACTCTGGATGGCGGGCCGGGCGTCGACACCGCCGTTTTCTCGGGGTCTGTGGCCGACTACGACAGCGAGCTGTTTGAGGATGATTTAGGCAGCACCACGATTGTCACCAATACATTGATCGGTGGGCTGGATCGCCTGACAGGGATCGAACGGCTTCAGTTCGACGATGCCACCACGGATGTGCTGCTCGATCCGATAGGGAGCAGCCCTGCCCTGGTGGACGGTCTCGGCGGAGCATTCGGTTTTGGCGAGAATTTCCTGGATCGCACCGGTGACGGCTCGACAGCGCGGATCGACCTGTCCCCGGTGTTCAAGGACGGGCTGAATTTCTTCGGCACGGTCTATGACGGGCTGTGGATCAACAACAACGGATCAGTCACCTTTGCCGCCCCCCGCAGCAGCTTCAGATCTGAGCCGATCCCCGCCGTGTCGGACAATCCCGAAATCACGCCCTTCTTCTCGGATGTTAGCACGTTCCTGAGCGAGGTCGCTCCGACACCGGGCGGCACCTCGCAGGGTAGCAATCTGGTTCACTGGGATTTCAACCTGCTCAGCGACCAGTTCATCGTGACCTGGGACGATGTGGCGGCGTTCGACGGCCCGGGGGGGTTCAACGCGTTTCAGCTCATTCTGACAGATCGCGGGGGTGGCGATTTCGATATCCAGTTCCGCTATGAGGATGTCAACTGGGCCTACGTCTTCGACGACGAGTTTTCCTTCTTTCCCTTTGATACCGTCGTTAACGTGGCGGAGGCCGGTTTCACCGCCGGCACCGGCGAAGAGGGCAGCTTTTTCCAGCTGCCGCAATCGGGCAGTATCACGGGTATGCTCAGGCTTGACACAACCCCCGGCAATACCGGCGAGATCGGGATCTGGAATTTCAACGTCCGGAACGCGGACACGCCGGACACGATCCTGCCAGCGCTGCCGCAGACCGGTGCCGGAGGCTCGGCCAGCGGCGGCGCGCATCTCGCGACGCTGGACGGGGTCGGCTACGACTTTCGGGCGGCGGGCGAATTTGTCCTCCTGCGCGGGACTGACAGCGCGTTCGAGGTGCAGGCGCGGCTGGTGCCCGTGGCGGAGCAGACGAGCGTATTTTCGGCGGTCGCGGCCAATCTCGGCGGCACTGCGGTGATGATCGACGCCACTGATGCGACGCCGCTCTCTGTTGGCGGCGTGGGTACCGAAATCGAGGATCTGGGATTCGTCGATGTCGGCAATGACCGCATCTTCCGCGAGGGTGACACTTACACGATCGTGCTGGCCGGGGCCGATGGCACCGTCGGCGATGGCGACAGCCAGATCCGGGTCACCCTGCGCGACGGGCGGGTTGATGTCGATCTGCGCCTCAACGAAGAGCGTCTCGGCCAGCTCGAGGGTCTGCTTGGTGATGGCGACGGCGATCCCGCCAACGATGTCGCCCGTGCCGATGGCACGGTGCTGGCGCGGCCCTTCGGCTTTGCCGATCTGCACGGGGCGTTCCGCGACGATTGGCGCGTGGCCACCGAGGCCGACAGTCTGTTCACCTATGACGCGGGCGAAAGCCTGGACGGGTTCTATCGTCCGGAGATCCCCGGCGGGACCATCGATGTCGAGATGCTTGCGCCGTCCGTGCGCGATGCGGCGACGTCGGCGGCTCTGGAGGCGGGGCTTGTCCCGGGCACGGCCAATTTCGACAATGCCGTGCTCGATTTCGGTCTGACCGGTGATGCGTCCTTTCTCCAGTCGGCCGCAGATGTGCCTCCTTTCGCGACCGAGACCGTTCTGGTCGAGGACGCGGCCCCGGTGAACCTTTTGGGAACTGATGGTAATGACACGCTCATCGGCACGACCCGGCAGGACACGATCAGCGGTGGCGCAGGCGATGACCAGATTCGTGCGGGCCGCGGGCCCGACCGGCTGTTCGGAGGCGATGGCGACGATGTCATCGAAGGCGGCAGCGGGTTCAACACCGTCTCCGGAGGGGCCGGCAACGATCTGATCGTGACCCGAGGCGGCAATGACAAGATCGACGGGGGCGAGGGCGATGATGTGATCAATTCCGGCATCGGCTTCGATCTGGTCGAGGCAGGGGGCGGCAATGACCTGGTGCGGGGGTTCAATGGCTTTGACAAGTTGAACGGCGGCGCGGGCAATGACACGCTCCTTGGCAATGCTGGTAATGACGAGCTCAATGGTGGCGACGGCGATGACGAACTCAATGGCGGTATCGGGTTCGATGCCCTGCGCGGCGGTGCGGGCAACGACCTGCTGCTGGGGCTTCGCGGCTTCGATAGGCTCGAGGGTGGCTCGGGCAACGACACGCTGGAAGGCAATGCCGGCGACGATCTTCTCTCGGGCGACGATGGGGATGACCTTCTGATCGGCGGCATCGGCCTTGATACCCTCGACGGCGGTGCGGACAATGACCGGCTCGAGGGCGGCGGGGGCGATGACCTGCTGATCGGCGGGGCGGGCGACGACCATCTGCTCGGGGGCAGGCGGTTTGATCTCCTCCTCGGCGGGGCCGGGGCCGATACGCTCGACGGCGGGCTGGGCAACGACACGCTGATCGGTGGCGGCGGTGCGGACAGTTTCGTGTTTCGCGCAGGCTCCGGCGAAGACCGGGTGATGGATTTCCAGGACGGGGTGGATGCGATCCAGATCGAGGCCGCACTCCTCGGCGGCGGCAGCCCCGATGCAGAGGATCTGCGGGATATTGCCAGGCTCGGCAATGACGGCTTCCTGATCCTCGACTTCGGCGGCCGCGACACGCTCACCTTCGCGGGCGTGACCTTCACCGATGCCATCCTCGACGAGGTCAGCTTTATCTGAGGGGGGCGAAACACAAATAGCGGACACGCGGGGGCGACATCGCTCCCGCGTGCCAATTCCGAAGAAGATGCTTTTTACAATGGGATTTTAAATCACTTCACAGAAATGTGATTATGGTGTCTTATGCGGGGGAATCATATTCAGGAAGAGGAATACACCATGGAAGGCGACCTAATTCCCGGCACACCAGAGGCTGACAATCTGATCGGGACACCCGACAACGACACCATCAACGGCGAAGCGGGTAATGACAGCCTCAACGGTGGCGCGGGCGACGACATTCTCGATGGTGGGCCCGGCAATGACACGATCGATGGCGGAGCAGGGTTCGATACTGCGGTGTTTTCCGGCGCCGCGTCGAATTACGACTCCGGCCTGAACGAGAGCAACCAGCGCATCCTCACCAACACGATGACTGGTGAGGTCGATACGCTGGCCAATATCCAGCGGCTCCAGTTCGATGACAGGTCCACGGATGTGCTGCTCAACCCGGACAATACCAGCCCGGGTCTCTTGCGTGGCCTCGGCGGGGATTTCGGCTTTGGCGAGGATTTTCTGGATCGCAACGATGATGGATCGACGACGCAGATCGACATCACGCCGATCTTCGAGGATGGGCTTAACTTCTTCGGCACGGTCTATTCGGGGCTTTGGATCAACAATAACGGCTCCGTCACCTTCGTCAATTCCCGCAGCACCTTCACGCCTGACGTGATCACCGGCGTGTCGAACAATCCCGAAATCACGCCGTTCTTTGCGGATGTGGACACCCGCGGCGGCGAGGTTGCGCCGACACCGGGCGGCAACTCGCAAGGTTCGAACCTCGTTCATTGGGATTTCAACACGCTTGGGGATCAGTTGATCGTGACCTGGGACGATGTGGGCTATTTCGGCTCGCGTACCGACCTGCTCAACGCCTTCCAACTGATCCTGACTGACCGCGGCAATGGCGATTTCGACATCCAGTTCCGCTACGAGGATGTCAACTGGACCACTGGCAATGCGAGCGGTGGCGCCAATGGCCTTGGTGGGACGGTGGCGCGGGCCGGGTTCACCGCAGGCACCGGCGAGGAGGGCGAATTCTTTGAACTGCCGCAATCGGGCAGTCAGGATGACATGCTCAGCCTTGATGCGATCCCCGGAAATAGCGGTTTGACCGGCATCTGGGAGTTCTCGGTGCGCAACGGTGGCGTCGTGGAGTCAATAGTGCCTCTTCTGCCGGCCGTGGGGGCCGGGGGCTGGGTCAGCGGCGATCCGCATCTCGCCACGCTGGACGGGGTCGGCTACGACTTTCAGGCGGCGGGTGAATTCGTGCTTCTGCGCGGAACCGACAGCGATTTCGAGCTGCAGGCCCGCATGGTGCCGGTGGCCGAGAATGTCAGCGTCAATCAGGCGATCGCCACGAGACTTGGCGGCACTGCGGTGATGATCGACGCGAATGACGCGACCCCGCTCTCGATTGGCGGCGTGGCCACCGAGATCGAGGATTTCGGCTTTGTCGCGGTCGGCAATGACCGGATCTTCCGCGAGGGCGACACCTACACGATTGTCTATGCCGGGGCCGATGGCACCGTCGGCGATGGCGACAGCCAGGTGCGGGTTGCGGTACGTGAGGGCCGGGTCGATATCGACGTGCGCCTCAACGAGGAGCTTCTCGGGCGGCTCGAGGGTCTGCTCGGCGATGGCGATGGCGATCCCGCCAACGATGTCGCCCGCGCCGATGGCACGGTCTTGGCGCGGCCGTTCACCTTTGGCGATCTCTATGGCCAGTTCCGCGAGGATTGGCGCGTGAGCTCGGAGGCCGACAGCCTCTTCACATATGACAACGGCGAGAGCCTCGACGGTTTTTACCTGCCGGAATTCCCCGGCGAGATCGTCGGCCTCGACACCCTCGATCCGGCGGTGTTCGACGCGGCGCGGCAAGCGGCGCTTGATGCGGGACTGACCGAGGGCACGCCGAACTTCAACAATGCCGTGCTCGACTTTGCCCTGACAGATGATGCCTCGTTCCTGACCTCCGCCAGTGAAGTGCCGGCAACGGTCACCGAAGCGGTCGAGACCGATGACCCGGTTGCACTGACCCTGACGGGAACGTCCGGCGATGATTTGCTGCTTGGATCGCCGTTGAATGATACGATCACCGGTTCGGGCAGTAATGACACGATCGAGGGTCGTGATGGCGATGACCTGATCAATACCGGCTCTGGGTTCGATCTAGTCGAGGCCGGGGGCGGCGATGATCTGGTGCAGGGTCTGAACGGCTTTGACACGCTCAACGGTGGCGCGGGCAATGACACGTTGCAGGGTAATTTCGGCAATGATGAGCTCAATGGCGGCGACGGCGATGACGAGTTGCAGGGCGGCGTCGGCTTTGACGTGCTGCGCGGCGACGCGGGCAATGACCTGCTGGTCGGGCGCGACGGGTTCGACACGCTTGAGGGGGGCGCGGGCAATGATACGCTTCAGGGCAATGCCGGCGATGACAGCCTCTCGGGTGGCGATGACGACGATCTGCTGATTGGCGGCATCGGCTCGGACGTGATGAACGGCGACGCGGGTAACGATCTGTTGCAAGGTCTGGGCGGGTTCGACACGCTCGACGGCGGCGATGGGGCCGACACGCTGCAGGGCAACAATCTCGACGACCTGCTCAATGGCGGCGACGGCGACGACCTGCTCGAGGGCGGGCTGGCCAATGACGTGCTCAACGGCGATGCGGGCAACGACACGCTCGAGGGCGGCAACGGGTTCGACCTGCTCAATGGCGGCGACGGCGACGACCGGCTCGAGGGCAACGCGGGCAATGACACGCTCGACGGTGGTGCGGGCGACGATGTGCTGCGCGGCGGGCTGGGGGCGGATACTTTCGTGTTCCGCGTGGGCTCGGGCAACGATCGGATCGTGGATAAGGGCATCGTGGACTCGGTTGCGCTCGATGCGGAACTGCTGGGTGGCGGCAGCCCCGACCCGGCGGATCTGCGGGACATTTCCTCGCTCGACGCGGACGGCTTCCTGCTGCTCGATTTCGGGGGCGGCGACACGCTTACCTTTACCGGCATCACCAATACCAATGCCATCCTCGATGATGTGAGCTTCATCTGAGGTCAGAGGCGAATGGACCGGCGGCGCGGGTCGCCGGTCCCACCCGCAAATGTGAGCGGATCTGTACAGTCAGCCGCACCATCCCTTATGAAATAACATCGCCGTCACTACGGGACGGCATATCTGCGTCGTGGCTTCACTTGCCCATTCGAGGATGCTAGACTTATTCCCGATACGGGGGGTCGCCTAGGGTTCTGCCCCCGTAAGGTCAGCGCCGAACGTTTTCTTAACAGTTTGACCATAGGACCGGATCGGCATACCCGGCTTTCGCGAGCCATCACCGCGGTCCAGTCGCAGTTTTCCGGGGCATCCCGTCATGGCCTTCAACATCACTTTCGATTACCGCTTCGACAGCACCGGCTTCTTTGCCGACGACACACGCAGGCAGGCCCTGGAAGAGGCCGGGGCGATATGGGAGAGCCTGATCGCGGATGAGTTCGACGACGTGCCTGCCGGGACGTCCTTCAGCCTGCGTGACCCTTCTACCGGAGCGCGACGCGCGGTGACGCTGACCGAGGAGATCGACGATCTGCTTATCTTCGTCGGGGCGACCGATTTGCCGGGGCGCACCCTCGCCAATGCCGGTCCGGACGGGTTCGATGCGCAGGGTGACGCCTTCAGCCGCCGCGTTTCGTCCGACTTTCGCGACATCGGTCCGATCACGGATTTCGAGCCTTGGGCGGGAACGATCGCCTTCGATGCTGCGGCGGACTGGAGCTTTCGGTTGGATGCGGCCCAGTCCGGGCGGCCTGACTTCATCAGCGTTGCGCTACACGAGATCGGCCATATCCTCGGGATCGGCACCAGCGCCGCCTTTGAGGCTCTGGTGGCGAACGGCATGTTCGACGGGGTCAATGCCCGCGCGGCCAATGGCGGGCAACCCTTGCCGCTGGAGCGCGACCTGTCTCATGTGCAGGACGGGTTCGCCGATGACACGGTGCTGTTCGACCCGATCCTGACCAACGGCAGACGCATGCTGCCGGGCGACATTGACCTTGCCATGCTTGCCGATATCGGGTTCGAGGTCGAAGGGTTCGTGACCCAGGGCAGCACCCCGCCGCTTACCTCCGACGGCGATGACGACCCGGTGTTCGGCACCCTGCTGGGGGATGTCATCGACGGGATGGCGGGCAATGACCGCATCATCGGACAAGCGGGCGACGACACGCTTCTGGGCTCGGCGGGAGGCGATACGCTCTTTGCAAGCGCAGGCGCGGATTTGCTCAACGGCGGAACTGGCGACGATTTTCTTAGCGGCGGCGACGATGCGGACACGCTCGTCGGCGGGCCCGGCAGCGATACATTGGTCGGCGGCAGCGGCGTCGATCTCTTCGAGATCCGGACCGGGGACGGCTCCGCCACGATCAACGATTTCGACCTCGCGACCGAGGTGCTGTTCCTGCCCCAGTCCGGCTTTGCCTCGGTCACCGACGCGCTCGCAGCGATCAGCAAGCAGTTCAGCAATGTCTCGCGCCTGACCCTGCCCGACGGGACCTTTGTCGATGTCTTTCACGCCAGCGTCACCGGCACACCGCTTGAGGCGCACCATATAGAACTGGAGGGGCAACCGACGCGTTTCGACGTCACGGGCAACGCTCCGGCTCAGGACCCTGATTTCCGGTTGGAGGCGCAGCGTGACGGCGATGTGCTCTCCGTCCGGGTCCTGAATGCGGGACCAGCCATCACGGCCGCCTCATTCGAAGCGGCGCTCGATTTCGTCGTCGAGGGCGTGACCGTGGATGATCTGCGTCTCGGGGGGGATGGAACCCTGTCATCTGGCAATCAGCGTGTCGACACCGCTCTCTCGATCACGGTGACAGGATCCCTCGCGGGCCCGGTTGCGACCGGTGCGCCCCTGGTGACAGTCGATTTCACCGTGAGTGACAGTTTCAGCCTGGCCTCCGCAGACCTGTCCCTGACGGTCGAGGGGCAGCCTCAAGTCATTGCGGGTCTTGATGGGCCGATCAGCAACGACGCCCCCACCGGCACGGTGACGATCAGCGGTGTGGCGGCAGAGGAGCAGACCCTGACGGCCTCGAATGATCTGGCGGATGCGGACGGGCTTGGAGAGGTCAGCTACCGGTGGCAGCGCGACGGCGCGGATATCGCCGGGGCGACGGAGGCGAGCTACACGCTGACCCAGGCCGATGTGGGCACGGCGATCACGGTGGTGGCCATCTATGTCGACGGTGCAGGCACGCAGGAGAGCGTGCGCTCTGCGGCAACCGATCCGGTGGCGAATGTCAACGATCTGCCCACCGGCGCGGTGATGATCTCGGGCACAGCGGCGCGGGGCGCGGTGCTGACCGCCGAAACCGGAAGCCTCGCCGATGCCGACGGGCTGGGCGCGTTCCGCTTTCAATGGTGGGCCGATGGCACCGCGATCGCGGGGGCCACGGCGGCGACATTCACCCCGGGAGAGGCGCAGCTTGGCGCGGCGATCAGCGTTTTGGTCAGCTATACCGACGGGTTCGGCACGGAGGAGAGCCTGACCAGTGCCGCGACGGGGGCGGTCGCCCCGGGGGCCGCGCGCCTCGGCAGTCCGGGGCCCGACACCCTTTCGGGCGGCAGCGGCAACGACACCATTCTGGCCGGGGCTGGCAATGACACGATCGACGGCGGCGACGGCGATGACGTGATCAATACCGGCATCGGTTTCGACCTGGTGGACGCCGGGGCTGGCGATGATCTGGTGCAGGGTCTGAACGGCTTCGACACACTGAATGGCGGCACCGGCAATGACACGTTGCAGGGTAATTTCGGCAATGATGAGCTCAATGGCGGCGACGGCGATGACGAGTTGCAGGGCGGCGTCGGCTTTGACGTGCTGCGCGGCGACGCGGGCGATGACCTGCTGGTCGGGCGCGACGGGTTCGACACGCTCGAGGGCGGCACCGGTCAGGACACGTTGCAGGGCAATGCCGGCAATGATGAGCTGAATGGCGGCGAAGACGACGACCTGCTGATCGGCGGCATCGGCTCGGACGTGATGAGTGGCGATGCGGGTGACGACCTGTTGCAGGGCCAGGGCGGGTTCGACACGCTGAATGGCGGCGACGGCAATGACACGCTGCAGGGCAACAACAGCGACGATCTGCTCAATGGCGGCGCGGGCGACGACCGGCTCGAGGGCGGCTTTGCCAATGACGTGCTCAACGGCGATGCGGGCAACGACACGCTTTTGGGCGGCAACGGGTTCGACCTGCTCAATGGCGGCGACGGCGACGACCTGCTTGAGGGCAACGCGGGCAATGACACGCTCGACGGTGGTGCGGGCGACGATGTGCTGCGCGGCGGGCTGGGGGCGGATACTTTCGTGTTCCGCCTAGGCTCGGGCAACGACCGGGTGGCGGATCTGGGCAATGTGGATTCGATCGAACTCGAGGCGGCGCTCTTGGGCGGCGGTGCGCCCGAGCCGGCGGATTTGATCCCCTTCGCGACCCGCGACGCGGACGGCTTCCTGCTGCTCGATTTCGGGGGTGGCGACACGCTCACCTTCACCGGCATCACCAATACCAATGCCATCCTCGATGATGTGAGCTTTATCTGAAAACGCGGCACGCTCTGCGCAATCTGATCCCGACAGGCCATGGGTGTCGAGGTCGGATGGCGTCGCGGTAAGCGGCGAAGGCTTCGCCATCCGTCGCACCTTTGATGACCCACGGAGCGATCAGTGCCCCCGCGCCAAGACCCGCGATGAAGGTCTGTGTCCCCCATGATCCGAAGGGCGCATCCATGACCAGTCGTTCACCCCGCTGTGACCAGCCTCGTTGGCGGCTCAGGTTGGTTTTGACTGAGGTTTCGTCAATAAAGACAACGTGGTCCGGTCTGGTCGAGACGGCTGGCAGGCGATGCTTGATCCAATCGTTGCGTTGCTTTCTTACCCTTGCGCGGCGTCGCTCGGTCGCGACCAACGTCTTTTTTTATACGTAAATCCGAGCTTGCGTAAGAACCGGCCAATCGCATCCGGGTGGGCCTGAACGCCAGTCGCATCTGCCAGCGCACCGGCCAGCTCGGGCATGGTCATGTCGCCATTCTGATCAATCAGTCCGATCAGAAAGGAGCGATGCGGATCAAGCTTGCCCTTGCCGCAGGCCTCTTTCACGCCGCGTATCCACCACCAGTGGTTGCCCGATGAGATCCGCATCGAAGAGGGGGTCAACCTCGACACGCCGGGGTTACTTGTCTCGTCTCGCTAAAGGCTGCCCAACGTATTACCGATCAGCCCTAAGCGCGGGCAGGCCTACACCGGTGGCGTCAAATCCACCGTCAGAGGCGATCACTTGACCGGTGACATAACTGGCGCGCTCGCTGCTAAGGAAGCAGACAATATTGGCGATTTCGCGTTCCGTTCCATAACGGTTGAGTGGGATCGCATCGTGGTAGGCGGCGCGTATTTCTGGTGAGTGGACAGCCAGGGCAAGTTTTGTGTCCACAGGTCCGGGGCAGACGCAATTTGCCCGCACCCCGACTTCGCCAAGCTCTGCTGCCTGCTGTTTGGTCAAATGGATCACCGCGGCCTTGGACGTGCCATAGGCGACGCGCAAGGTTGAGGCCCGTAAGCCAGAGATTGATGCGATGTTGACGATAGCTCCGCCTCTGGCTGACAGCAGCGGTAGACAGCCTTGGGACATGAGAAACACACCATCAAGGTTGGTTTCCATCACGCGCCGCCAGCGGGTGAAGTCGGTTTCGGCCAGCGGCCCGAAATCAGCGACGCCTGCGTTGTTCACCAAAATGTCGAGGCGTCCGCAGGTCTGTTCAACCTCTGCGATGGCTTGGGCGACTTGCTGCGGAATCGAAACGTCACAGGTGATCGCCAGCGCGCCGGGTAAGGTCGCCGCAGCGCTTGCCAGCTCATCTGCATCGCGGTCAAGCATGACGACGCGTCGGCCCTCAGCGTGGAAGAGGGATGCAGTCGCAAGGCCGATACCGCGTGCGGCACCTGTAATCAGGGCGATAGTATCGTTCATTTCAACACCTCGGGTAGGAACAGGGACAAATTAGGGATCGCGGCCACGATGGCAAGACCGATGACGCTGATGAGCAGAAACGGCAAGGCGGCACGGGCGATACGCTCTAGCGGTTGTCGCGTGATGTTGGCAGCGACGTAAAGGTTAATACCGACCGGCGGTGTGATGAGACCGATGGCAAGGTTTACCATCACCAGCACGCCGAACCACACCGGATCCCAGCCAAGCTCTCGCACTACAGGCATGAAGATCGGGAGCGAAATGAACATCACTGTGACGGGGTCCATGAACATCCCCGCAATCAACAGGATCAACATGATGACCATCAAGATCACTGCGCCATTGTCCGACAGGCCGAGCAGTTGGCCGGAATATTGACCGACAAGGTCCTCGACGGTGACGACCCAGCCAAATAGGCTGGCGTAGGCGACAACCAGCATGACCACAGCCGAAGAGGAGGCAGCTTCGGTCAGTGCGTCATAAAGCGCGCGCACCGATAGCGTGCGATAGGCGAAAGCACCGACTGCTATGGCATAGACTGTGGCGACCAGAGCGGCCTCAGTAGGTGTGAAGATGCCCGAATAGATACCGCCGAGGATCACAACCGGTGTCATCAAGCCCCAGAACGACTCCCGAAAGCTTTGACCAAGGTCGCGCCAGTAGCCGTTGCTGGGAGGGGCGGGGGAAAGCTTGTCCAGCCCCTCACGGTTTGTCGACTTGCTAAAGGGCAGGACGACCAGCATGAGGGCCCCCATAAAGAGGCCGGGTATAATCGCCGCTATAAAGAGGGCAGAGATCGAAGTTTCGGCGATGACGCCATAAATCACGAGGCCGATGGACGGGGGGATGACGATAGAGAATGCGGCACCCGTGCAGACAAGGGCGGCGGCGGTGGCACGGGGGTAGCCGTCTTCTTGCATACCCTTGACGATCATAGGGCCGATGGCCGCCACAGAGGCAGGGCCGGAGCCTGAAACAGCACCCCAAAACAGGCAAACCACAGTGCCAACCACCCCCATGCCACCGGGCAGGTTGCCGATCAGAATACGGAAAAACCGGATCATGCGTTCTGCGATGCCCAACGTCCCCATGAGCGTCCCCGCGAGGATGAAGAAGGGGATGGCCAGCAAAGCGTATTTAGCGATGCCAGTGGCGATCAGGTCGCCTGCAAGATCGAAGCCGAACCCGATTTGCCACATCGCAAACATGGCCGATAGGCCGAGCGCGAAAGCCACGGGAACGCGCAGCGCCATGAGCAGGAAAAAGGCCACGATCATCTGCGTGCCTGCACCCAAATTCAGGATATCAGACACTTGGAGTCGCCTGTGTTTCTTGCCGTGGCGGATTCCACGTCTCCGCCGCGTGTTGCAGGTAGCGGATAATGACGAGGGCAAAGCCGAAGGGCAGGCCGATTTGATACCACCACGCAGGCACGCCGAGGGCATAGCTGCGGATGCCGCTGTCTATCTGGTTCACCAATGTAGCCCAGGAAAACCAAGCCGAAGCCGCAAGCAGCATGACTGAGAGGATCACCGACAGCACAAAAACCACACGGGCTGCGGGCCGAGGCAAGAAATCCTGTACAATCGTCACCGCCAGATGCTGCCCGCGTCGCGCCGCGATGGCAGCGCCGAAAACGGTCAACAGCAGAAAACCGTTGGTCAACAACTCTTCTGAGGCGGCAAAGGAATAATGCGTAGCGTATCGGACCACGACGTTGATAAAACCGATAAGCGTCATGCCAAGGAACAGCAGGGCGCAGACGATCTTTTCGAATTCTTGCAGCACAAACCGCATGGCTTTAACTCTCCCCGGATCGACACGGCCCTATAGCAGGGCCGTGTCGTGGCCTTAGTTCGCGGGAGTCGCGGCGATGGCGTCTTGAAAGCTGCCGACGATGTCGGTGCCGACTTTGGCGGCCCAAGTGTCGAACGCAGGTTTGGTCGCTTCGCGGAAGGCGGTTAGCTCTTCGTCCGAAGGCTCGTAGACTTCCATTCCCTTATCGCGCAGGAATGCGACGCCTTCGGCGGTGCCTTTACGGGTAATCTCGCGCTGGTATTCCATCGCCTCGGTCGCTGCCGCACGCATCTGTTCTTGGGTGTCCGCATCCAGATCTGCCCAAACCTCGCTAGAGACACCAAGGAAGATCGGGTCATAGGAGTAATGCCACGCAGTAAGGTGTTTTTGCACTTCAAACACCTGCTGAGGAATGATTACCGCACCGATTGGGTTTTCCTGCCCGTCGACGACACCTTGCTGAAGCGCGGTTATCGTCTCACCCCATTGCATTTGCTGTGGATTGGCACCGAGGGCGTTCATCACATCAATATACATCGGCCCAGCCACACGCATGTTAAGCCCCTTCATGTCTTCGGGGGTTTTGATCGGGCGGACGTTGTTGGTGACTTCGCGAAACCCATTTTCGCCCCAAGCCAAAACTTCGATGCCCTTGTCGCGCAAGATATTCTCAAGAAGCTTTGCCGGTTCGCCTTGGGTGGTCGCATCAACCTGATCGTAATTTGCATAGAGATAGGGCAGTGAGAAGACGGCCATTTCAGGCACCAGCGGGGTTACGTTAATCGCCGAGGTGACAACGAGGTCAAGCGCGCCGCGGCCCACCATTTCGGCTTGTTTCATCTGGTCGCCGCCAGAGAGTTGGGCATTTGGGAAGACACGAACATCGTAATTGCCATCGGTCTTGTCAGACAAAAGCTCGCCAAATTTCTCGGCACCCTTGTGCCAAGTCGTAGTGTCACCAGTGTTATGAGACAGGCGCAGAGTTTCGGCATGTGCCGCGCCCAAAAAAGCGCTTGTAGCTAAAATAGTGGCCAATGCGGCCTTTGAGATCAACTTCATGGTGGTTCCTCCCTCATTGAGCCACAATGTGGAACAGAATTCGAAGTTATGGGCAAGATATTTCTTGCAATTATCTGCGGAATGCGCAGGTCTTTGGGTGAAAACTTCGGGTAAGTGGAAGGTTGAGGTCCATATTATGAATGGCGGCGATCAGGCGGCTTCCGCCAGCGGCAGCCAAGCGGTGGACCGCGCATTGGCTCTGTTACAGATTACCGGGCGTGGTGCGGGGCGTGGCGTGACGCTGTCGGAGTTGATCGCAGCTTCTGGTCTGGGCAAGCCTACGGTGCGTCGACTGATGCTGGCACTGATCCGGCGCGGTCTGGTGGAACAAGACAGTGCCACTCGGCTCTATTTTCTGGGAGAGGAGAGCTATGTCCTCGGAACCTTGGCGACACCGCGCCATGGGCTGTTGGAGATTGCCGCAGATGCGGTTGTGCGGCTTGCCGAAGTGAGCGGCGATACGGCCTTCGTCAGCATGCGGCGCGGCTCTGCTTCGGTTTGCCTGCACCGCGAAGACGGGGCTTTCCCGATCCGCACCCATGCTCTTGAGACAGGTGCGCAGCATCCACTTGGGATCGGGGCAGGTTCGCTCGCTATGCTGAGCGCACTGCCGGATGCAGAGGTCGAAATGGTGCTCTCAGACAACGCTGAGAGGATGGCTTCGGATTACCCGAATTATGATGCGGAACTGCTGCGCAGCGACGTGGCCACGACGCGGGCGCGGGGGTTTGCATTGAACCCCGGTCGAATCGTACCCGGTAGTTGGGGGGTCGGTGTGGTCTTGCGTCGTCCGGACGGGTCGGTCGCCGGGGCCATGTCAATTGCAGCGATCGAGAGCCGCATGCTGCCACCGCGTGATACGGAACTGGCCACTTTGCTGGCCCGCGAGGCACGAGAGATTGAAGTACGGTTGGCACGGCGCATGCCGCAAGCGGCCCTAGAGGAGGACTGACAATGACAGACCCTTATATTGTGGGCTGGGCCCATAACGCCTTTGGCAAAAGCGAAGCCCCGGACACAGAGGCGCTGATGGCCGAGGTCACGGGCCCGGCGCTGGACCATGCGGGTGTGGCGGCCGAAGACGTTGATGGGCTCTTCGTCGGTGTGTTCAACAACGGATTTTCGGATCAAGATTTTCAGGGCGCGCTGGTGGGTATGGGCAATGAGGCATTGGCCCGTGTGCCTGCCACTCGTTATGAAAACGCTTGCGCCACCGGATCAGCTGCACTGCATGGGGCGATGGATTTCATCGCCAGTGGCCGCGGCAAGATCGCACTCGTTGTAGGGGCCGAGAAGATGACCGCCACGCCGGGAGTGGAGGTTGGTGACATACTGCTGGGCGCCTCTTACCGGCGCGAAGAAGCGGATGTGCGTGGTGGGTTTGCCGGACTATTTGGGCAGATCGCGGGAAGCTACTTTCAGCGCTACGGCGACCAATCCGAAGCGCTGGCGATGATTGCCGCCAAAAACCATCACAACGGATTGCAGAACCCTTTTGCCCATATGCAGCGGGATTTCGATGTGGCCTTTTGCAATACTGTGTCGGAGAAGAACCCCCTCGTCGCGGGGCCCTTGCGGCGCACTGATTGTTCGCTGGTCTCGGATGGCGCGGCAGCGATGGTATTAGCTGCGCCCGAAGTTGCGGCCCAGTTACAGCGCGCGATCCGCTTCCGCGCTCGAAGCCATACCAACGAGCCCCTGGCCCTGTCGCGCCGCGACATCACCCGATTTGACGGTGCAAGGCGAGCGTGGGAGCAGGCTTTTGCAGCAGGTGGCGTGACGCTGGACGATCTGAGCCTTGTTGAGACCCATGACTGTTTCACCGTTGCAGAACTGTTGGAATATGAGGCGATGGGATTGACCGAGCCGGGGCAGGGGGCGCGTGCCATCCGCGAAGGCTGGACGGCCAAAGACGGACGGCTGCCGGTAAACCCCTCAGGTGGGCTAAAGTCCAAGGGGCATCCCATCGGGGCGACAGGCGTGTCGATGCATGTGATGGCCGCGATGCAGTTGATGGGCGAAGCGAGTGGCATGCAGGTCTCAGATGCAGAGCTTGCCGGGGTGTTCAATATGGGCGGGGCAGCGGTGGCGTCTTATGCCTCAATTCTTGAGCGGCTCGCATGATGCAGCCTGTTTCAACCCGCGTCATGAACCTTTCGCAGTTTTTGACCGACTCTGCGCGGCGTAACCCCGACAGCATCGGTCTTGTCTGGGGAGAAGAGACTTGGCGCTGGACCGAGTTAGAGGCGCGCGCGACCGCCTTTGCTGCCGCTTTGCGCGACCGCTTTGGGATGCGCAAGGGGGACCGCTTGCTGGTGCAATCCGCCAATTGTAACCAGATGTTCGAAGCCGCTTTCGCCTGTTGGAAACTCGGTTGCGTCTGGGTGCCCGCTAATTTCCGCCAAACGCCGGAAGAGGTGGCTTGGCTCGCCGCGTCTTCGGGTGCAAAGGGGTTGTTGGCGGGGGCCGAATTTGCAGAGCATATCGCTGCCTGCAACGATGTTGCCTTTACCGTGTCAATTGGCGGCACGGGCCAAGATGACTACGATACGCTCGTCGGTGCTTTTGCGGGTGTCGCGGTCACCACGGCCACCGTGGACCGTGACGACCCTGCGTGGTTCTTCTTTACATCTGGCACGACTGGAAAGCCGAAGGCAGCTGTTCTGACGCACGGTCAATTGGCCTTCGTCATCACCAACCATCTATGTGATCTGATGCCGGGGACGGGGCCAGATGATGTCTCTATCGTTGTGGCTCCGTTGTCTCATGGGGCGGGGATTCACCAGTTGACGCAGGTGGCGCATGGGGCCAAAACCATCCTCCCTGGCGGGTCCAAATTCGATCCTGCCGAGATCTGGCGTCTGATCGCCAAATGGCGCGTTACGAACGCATTCACGGTGCCGACGATTGTAAAGATGCTGGTTGAGCATCCTTCCGTTCACGAGCACGACCATTCCAGCCTGCGCTATATGATCTATGCTGGAGCACCAATGTACCGGGCTGATCAGATCCGTGCGATTGAGGTTGTAGGCCCAGTACTGGTGCAATATTTCGGGTTGGGCGAAGTTACTGGCAACATCACTGTGCTGCCGCCGGTCCATCACTCTGCTGACGACACCTCAATGCGGATCGGGACCTGCGGCTTTGCGCGGACAGGGATGCAGGTTCAGGTGCAAGACGCCGAAGGTCACGAAGTGGCACCGGGTGAGACCGGAGAGGTTGCGGTTATCGGCCCGGCTGTCTTTGCCGGATATTACAACAACCCCGAGGCCAATGCCAAAGCGTTCCGCAACAGCTGGTTTCTGACTGGCGACCTTGGCCATATGGACGCTGAGGGGTTCCTTTATCTGACGGACCGGGCGTCGGATATGTATATTTCGGGCGGCTCAAACATCTATCCGCGTGAGATTGAAGAGAAGATATTGCAACATCCGGGCATCAGCGAATGCGCTGTTCTGGGGATGCCGGACCCGACATGGGGCGAGGTCGGTATCGCCGTCTGCGTCGCGCAGGACAATGCGCCTGAGGCTGCCGCTTTGTTGGAATGGTTGGGGGCAAAAATGCCGCGGTATAAGATGCCCAAAACCGTCGTGTTCTGGGATGAGATGCCAAAATCTGGCTATGGGAAGATCACCAAGAAACTGATCAGAGCCGAACTGGCATCTCGCGGGGAATTTGCGAATGTCTGAGGTGCGGATGTTGCAGCATCCCGGCCCGGCCGCGGAGGAACGGATTTGCGCGGTGCCGTGCCGGGCGACTCATCGACGGGTAAAGTTGAGGGCCGGGACCACAATCTTGCAGGCGATGACCAAAGCAGCGGGCGGTGCAGGTGCTTGGTTTGATTTGGCTGAGTTACCAGTCCGGCAGCTCACCTTCGTCCGGCCTGCACCGGCCTCAGATGATCGCCATGTGGCGTGGTACAGTCGTGAGACAGTGTTGCGGGATGCCGTGATCCAGCAGGCCGGTGCGCATCTGGGCCGACGAGATGGTGAACCCTTCGCGCATGTTCATGGTATGTGGACCGACCAAAACGGAGCCTGTCACGCGGGGCACCTTTTGGCTGAGAAAACGATCCTATCTGCTGATCACATCGTCGATGTTTGGCAGCTAGAGGGCGCCTTGTTTGAAAGTGCGTTGGACGTTGAGACGGGGTTCAACTTGTTTCGCCCGATTATCACTCAACAGGTTGGCAATCCAAATGCGGTGCTTGGAACGATCCGGCCAAACGAGCTGATTGAAGAAGGCATAGCAAAATGCGCGGCCGCCACTGAACTGTCGGCAACCACCGTGAAAGGCCTTGGGAGCTTGGCCGGCACGCAATTGGAGGGACAATTAGCCCTGAACGATGTTGCAACCGAGGTTCTTCTTCTGGGTGCCGACGGCCTCAGCGTGATTGCCGTCGGCTTTGAAGGCGCTCCCATCACTGGAGAGATGGCTCCGCTCTCAAACCGAGTCTGTGTGACGTTTGAGGTGCTTTTGCTATCACACGCAGAGTGAATGCCGCCCTTGATCCGATTCAACGACAGCCGCTTGACCAAAGACTGTCACCTATAATGCTCTTCGCTTAGGTATTCGCGCAGCTCAAAGCCCGTTGTTTAGATTTGAACCTGATCCGCCGACCACCATCTCGGCCAGCGGCTTCTGTAAATGCCGCATTCGAAGGCCTGACAGAAGCACGCACTCGATCACTACCTAGGTGCAGACGCAGGCCCGGTGTCCCCGTGGAAGCGACGCGATGGCTGTGCCCCGAGTGACGCGGGTGCCAATCGATCATGGGTCAGGCGACTTTCAGAACGATCTTGCCGATATGGGCCGAGCTTTCCATCCGGGCATGCGCCTCCGAGGCATCGGCCAAAGCGTATTCGCTGTCCATCACCGGACCAATCCGACCGGAGGCGAGATGAGGCCAGACCTCGGTCTCCAACGCGCGGGCGATGGCCGTCTTGGCCGCCGGCGATTGCGGTCGCAGGGTGGAGCCGGTGATCGTCAGACGACGGGTCATGACTTGTGTCATGTTCAGCTCGACCTCCGGCCCTTGCAGGAACGCGATCTGTACCAAACGTCCGTCATCGGCCAACGCATCCAGATTGCGCGCGATATATGGCCCGCCAACCATATCGAGGATCAGATCTGCACCGCCTTCGGCCCTGAGCACCTCGACGAAATCAGCCTCACGGTAATTTAGTGCCTGGTCTGCCCCGAGGTCCAGGCATGACTGGCATTTCGAAACCGATCCGGCAGTCGTGAAAACGCGGGCGCCGTGCAATGCGGCGAGCTGGATGGCGACGGTGCCGATACCGGATGAGCCGCCATGTACGAGAAACCGTTCCCCGGCCTTCAGACCGCCGCGCATGAAGACATTCGTCCAAACGGTGAAGAAGGTCTCGCATAGGGCGGCCGCGCGATCCATCGACATGCCGTCGGGCACGGGAAGAGCATGGTCGGCGTCGGTCACGGCATATTCGGCATATCCCCCGCCGGGCAGGAGTGCAGCCACGGCATCGCCGACGGACCAGCGGGTGACCCCGTCGCCGATGGCGGCAACATGGCCGGACGCCTCGAGCCCCGGCAAGGGCGACGCATCGGGGGGCGGCGCGTAATTGCCCGCACGTTGCAGCGCGTCGGGGCGGTTGACCCCGGCATAGGCGATGCGGACGAGAATTTGCCCCGGACCGGGGCGTGGGACCGGCGCGGTTGCGGGCTTCAACACCTCCGGCCCGCCATATTCGGAAATTTCAACGACGGTCATCTCGGAGGGGATCTGCATCGGGGGTCACTTTCGTAAAGTCAGTTTGGAGGTGGCAACGTCGCATTGCGCGCGACGCTGCCGTGTTTGAGGTCGGGCCGATTAGGCGCGTCCGGTCACCCTGAGAAACTCGTGCAACATCTCGCCGACGCGACCGCTGTATTTCGGATCCTGTTCAGAGTAGTCGTCGACGACTTCGAGTGAATACTGCCGCAGGTTGTCCTGCGCCTGCTGGTCGAGCTGGACCAGTTCACCGCCCATTTCCGCGAAATCCCGCTTGCGCAGCAAGTCCTGATGCAGGAAATGCGCGGATGCATCGGCAGACGTGGCGCGCACAATTTCGTTGAACGTCGCCTTCAGATCGTCGCCGAGGGCATTCCAGGGTTCGAGACCGACCATCACTTCGCCGTTGAGATGGCCCAAAAGGTCCGGCTCAATGATGTATTTGTTCACTTCTTGGAAGTTCATGCCCCAGCCGGTGGAGGTGGAGCCCCAATGCGCGCCTTCGACCACACCGGTCTGCAGCGCCTGGTAAAGTTCCCCTCCCGGGATCGAAACTGGCGCAGCGCCCATCTTGGCGAAGACCAGGGCAGCGGCCCCGGTCGAGCGGACGCGCCAGCCCGAGAAGTCCTCGGTCGTGACCAGCGGCTTGTTGGAATAGAGTGTAAGGCCGGAATAAGACACTGGGCCGGCCTGATAGACACCTTGTTCGGCATAGGCTTCGCGGATCACGTCGATGGCGCCCATTTCGTAGAAGAAGGCGTGCATTTCCTCGTGACGGTCCCAGGCCCCGATATGGCCGTTTAGATGGCCCGCGACAGGGATCCGGCCGATCCAGTAGGCGGGATAGATGAAGGCGCTCTCGAGCAGACCGCGGCGCACCGCGTTCAGCACTTCGCCGGTCGGAACGATGCCGTCATTCTGCACCGGGGTGATGGTCAGCTCTCCGCCGGTCGCTTCGGTGACGCGGTTGCAGAATTTCACGAAGACATCTTCGTAATACCAGTTGCCGGTCGGCCAATGGGTTTGCATCCGCCACGTGATGCCGCCCTGCGCGATGGCGGGCGGTGCGGCTAGGGTCGTCGCCGCGGCGGCTCCTGCGCTGGCCGCAAAGAAGCCACGGCGGGACATCGGTTTTGTCTTGATGGTCATGGTCGTCTCCTCCTCTGGATTTGGTCTTGTCGGATCACCGGATTGGAATGTCGGTGAATGTGGTGATGGTTTCTGGCACTAGGAAAATCAGCGCGCCGGTAATCAGCATCAGGATCAGGAACGGGGCCACGGCGCGGTAGATCGCGGTGATCGGCGTCTTGGGGCTCAGGCTCTTGAGATAGAACAGGTTGTAGCCGAAAGGGGGCGAAATATAGCCGATACACAGGTTCAACTGGAACAGGATGCAGAACCAGATCGGATCGAAGCCAAGCTCGATCACGATCGGAAAGAAAATCGGCAGAACAAGCAAAATGATCCCGACCGGATCGAGGAACATGCCCAATATCAGCGTGATCAGCTGCATGATCAGGATCATGATCAGCGGGTGGACGTCCATGCCGCCAAGCGCTGCGGTCATGAAGGTGGTTCCGCCACCGCCGCCATAGATGGCGATGAAAGCCGAAGCGCCGAAAACGATCCAGATCACCATTCCCGTCATGGAGGCAGTGGCATGGCTGACCTCGCAAATATACTTGAGCGTCAACTCTCCGCGAATAGCCACGGACATGACGACGAAAGCTGCACCAACCGCCGCCGCCTCGGTCGGGGTGGCGATCCCTGCGAAGATCGAGATCAGAACCGACAGGATGATGATCAGCGGCAAAATCACCGATCTCAACGCAGATAGCCTTTCGCGCAAAGGTGCGCGAAACTCTGCCCCGGGTGCGAGGTCGGGCGAAAGGCGCGCACGGATCGCGACATAGAGCATGAAGACCACCAACAAGAGCAACCCCGCGACAAGTCCGCCCATGAACAGGCGGCCGACGGACTGACCGGTCTGCATCCCGATGAGGATCAACGTGATTGATGGCGGGATCATGATGCCGAGCGTGCCCGACGCGCCGATGGTGCCCAGCACGAAGCTGCGGTCGTAGCCGCGCTTGTCCATTGCGGGAATGCCCACCAGCCCGGTTGTCACCGTCGAGGCGGCACAGCTTCCGGTCATGGCCGACAGGGTCGCAGCAAAGCCCGACGTTCCGAGCAGCAGCCCTCCCGGGGTCCGCCCCGACCATAAGAAAAACGCGTGATAAAGATCGTTGGCAATGCGGGACTTGGCCAAGGCCACACCGATGAAGACGAACAGCGGAACCGCTGACAGAAGGATCGACCACATGTTGCCGAACATGGTGGTTACGATGGAATACATGCCGTTCTGCCCGAACATGGCCAGACCGAAGATCACCGCCGTGCCGCCCATGGCGAAGGACAGCGAGACGCCCGCGATGATCGAGATCAGCAGGAGGCCGAACATGCCGATGGTAAGAAGTTCAGGGCTCATGCCACTCCGCTCCGTTTGACGTCTGCATAGGGGTTGATGATCAGAACAATCGACCTGATCGCCTCGGCGATCCCTTGAACGGTGATCAGCAAAGACCCCAGGAACAGAGAGAGCTTGATCGGCCACATCGGATGACCGAGCGCGCTGTCGTCATGCTCGTTGAAGGACCACGCGTCTTCGAAAAAGAGCCAGCCTTCTTGGGTCAGGACAACGCCCCACAGGATGAGGAAAGCACAGTTCAGAAGGTCCAGACCCGCATTCACACGTGGCGATCGCGTATTGAGGAAAATGTCGACCCGCACGTGGTCCCGCTTGATGAGCGTGTACGCTCCGACCAGGACGAAATACGCGCCGAAGATGCGTTGCGTATAGCCATGCGCCCAGAGCGTCGGCTGTCCGAACCCATATCGCGCGACAACTTCGAAGCACAGCACCACGATGCCTGCGTAGATGAGGAAACTGACGGTCTTGCCGATGAAGATGTTAATTTCGTCGATCAGTCTCAGAAGGATCATGAGAGGACTCCGGTCCTGGAAGGGGCGCCCGCGATAACCTCGCGGGCACGGGCGGCGAAGCGGGGGGCCAGTGCGCCCAGGCTGGCGGCCTCGGGCGACGCCGCGCTGCCGGCCTCGGCCCGGGCGGCGATGCCGACGAAGATCACGGCGAACCGAAACAACGCGAAGGCGATGTGAAACGGCTGCAACGAAGCTGTCGGGATCGCGTGTGCGTGGTATTCGGCAACGAAGGCCTCTTGCGTCGGGATACCCGCGGCTTCCCAATCGGTGCCAAGCAGGCCTCCGTATTCGTCGGGCGAGGAGTGCCAGGGCATCACGCAATATCCCAGGTCGGCCAAGGGATGCCCCAGTGTGGACAATTCCCAGTCCAGAACGGCGATGACGCGCGGTTCGGTCGGATGGATCATCAAATTGCCCAACCGGAAATCGCCATGTGCGATGGAGGTCGCGCCATCGTCCGGGGGCATGTTGTCGTTCAACCAACCAATCACGTGGTCAAGATCGGCGATGCGCGGGCTGCCGGATTCGGCATACTGGCGGCTCCATCGGGCGATTTGTCGGGCAAAGTAATTGCCGGGCTTGCCGTAATCGCCCAGACCCACAGCCTCGGGGCGCACGGCGTGCAGCCGCGCCAGCGTGCGCGCCATGTCGAGGTAGATCTCGTGGCGTTCCTCCGGGGTCAGATCCGGCAGGGTGCAATCGGCAAAGACCCGGCCCTCGAGCCGTTCCATAACATAGAACGGGGTGCCGAGGATTCCGGCATCCTCTTCGAGATGGAGCATCTTCGGCACGGGCACATCTGTGTGCGACAGCGCCTCCTGCACCCGGTATTCGCGTTCGATCGCGTGCGCTCCGGGCAGCGTCGGACCGGCGGGCTTACCGCGCAGGACCAGACGGAGATCACCCCGGGTGACGAACCATGTCGGGTTCGACTGTCCGCCGCTGATCCGCTGCGTCTCGGGATCTCCGGCCCCCGGCCAGCGCACGGACAGCCAGGCGCGCAGCGCCGCGTGGTCGAGCCCGGTCATATGACCTCCCTCTCGCGGGCGCGGTCGCGCAGAAGAAATTTCTGGATCTTCCCGGTGGCCGTGCGGGGCAGGGGGCCGAAGACGAACCGTTTCGGCCGTTTGAACCCCGCGAGGTTTTCCCGGCAAAACCTATCGAGCATCGGGCCGTCGCAGGTGCTTCCGGTCTTGAGCTCGACAAAGGCGCAAGGCACTTCGCCCCATTTGTCATCCGGCGCGGCGACGACCGCCGCCAAGAGCACCTCCGGGTGCCGCTGAAGGACCGCTTCGAGTTCCAGACTCGAGACATTTTCCCCACCCGAGATGATGATATCCTTGGCGCGGTCGCGGATCTCGATCTGTCCGTCGGGATGCATCACCGCCAGATCGCCGGTGTGAAAGACACCGTTGCGAAAGGCCGTCTCGGTCGCCTCCGGGTCGCGGTAGTACCCGGCCATGACGGTGTTGCCCGCAAGCACGATCTCACCCATGCTCTGGCCATCGGCAGGCACGTCGCGGCCGGTTTCGTCAACCACGCGGGCGCGTCCGGCGGTCAGGTGACGCAGACCCTGCCGGGCGAGGTCGCGGGCGCGGTCGTCAAGCGAGCCCGGCGCGTCGGGCCCCGGATCGTTCAGCGTAGCTGGGCCATAGCTTTCGGTCAGCCCGTATAGATGGTTGAGGTCGAAGCCCAGCCGTTCGAGCCCGGACAGAAGCGCCGGCGTCGGAGCGGCACCGCCCGTGCCCACCTTGACCCGGCGCGACACCGGCCCGTCCGCATGATCGAGCAGCATGTAAAGGACCACCGGCGCGCAGCACATATGCGTCACCTCGCGTGTCACGATGGTTTCCAGGATCAGCGCGGGATCGACCCGGTCGAGGCAGACATGCAGGCCGCCCGCCGCCGTCACGGCCCAGGTGTGGCACCAGCCGTTGCAATGGAACATCGGCAGGGTCCAGAGATAACGGCTGTCCGGGGTCAGCCCTAGCGCCAGCACGTTTCCGAGTGCGTTCAGGCAGGCACCGCGATGGCTGTAGACCACGCCCTTGGGGCGTCCGGTGGTGCCCGACGTGTAATTGAGGGTGATGGCCTGATGTTCGTCCCGGACCCCGGCTGTCAGGTCGAGCGGCGGCACCGGGCCGTGAAAGAAGTTGAGGCCGGTTCTGTCGTCCGGATCGTCGCACAGGTAATGCACCGGCACCCCGGTTCCCGCCCCGTTTGCGTCGGTTGCGCGTTCGACCAACAAGATCTGGGCGCCGGAATGGTTCAGGATATAGGCCACTTCGGACGGATCGAGCCGCGTGTTGACTGTGTTGAGAACCGCGCCCAGCGACGGCACGGCGAAATGCGCGGCCAGCATCTCGGGTCGGTTCGTCAGGCAGACCGAAACGACATCCCCGACGCCGACGCCCTGGTCCCGCAGCCAGGCCGCCATGCGCGCCACCATCGCGCCGAACTCGGCATAGCTCCAGACCCGGTCGCGCCACGCCACGCCCGGCCGCGCGCCATGCACGTCGAGGGTCCGGGCCAGCAGATCGACCGGAGTCAGCGGGCACGAATTGGCCGCGCGGGCCGTCAGATGCGGATCGGTGAACATTGCGCCTCCTCCCAAAGTCGCGGTTCAGTCAGATTGGGTCGGCCAAGTCCAGAAACTGCGGCCTTCCTCCCCGAGATGGCGATTGAGCACCATCTGATGAACCTCGTCTGCCCCATCGACCAAACGCGCTTGCCGCGCGTAGCGGTATATCCATTCCAGCACCGTATCCTGCGAATAGCCGCGCGCGCCGTTGATCTGGATCGCCACGTCCGCCGCCCTGTGCAACAGGTTCGCGACGTGGATTTTGGCCATCGACACTTCCTTCCTGGCAAAGCTGCCCTGATCTAGCGCCCAGGCCGCTTTCATGACTAGAAGACGCCCCATCTCGATGCCCATCGCAAGATCGCCCATCTTGATCTGGATGCTTTCGCGATCGGACAGGCGCACGCCGAACCCGTGGCGGTTCGTGGCGTATTCCTGCGCGATCTCGGTGCAACGCTTGGCAAGGCCGAGCCAGCGCATGCAATGGGTCAGCCGCGCCGGGCCAAGCCGCATCTGCGTGATCTTGAGCCCGCGACCCTCTTCCATGATGATGCGGTCGGCGGGTAGTTCCATGTCTTCGTAGACCAGCTCGCAATGCCCGCCATGTTCCTCGGGGCCCATGATCGGGATACGCCGATCGATGTGCCAACCGGGATCGTCCCTGTGATGCAGGAACGCCGTCAGCCCGCGCCGCGGATCGTCCGAGGTGCGGGCCATCAGGATGAAGTGATCGGCCTCTGCGGCACCGGTGATGAACCATTTGCGGCCGCGAATGACATATCGGTCGCCTTGCTTCTTGGCCGTCGTGATCATCATTCCGGGGTCAGAGCCGCCTCCGGGATGCGGTTCGGTCATCACGAAGGCCGAGCGCACGTCGCCTTTGACGATCGGGGCAAGCCATCGCTCTTTCTGTTCGGGCGTGCCGACCTGTTCCAGAATCATCATGTTGCCGTCATCGGGGGCGGCGGAATTGAACACCACCGGCCCGAAGATCGAGCGGTTCATCTCTTCGTAGCAGACCGCCATGCCGACCTTGTCCAGACCCTGCCCGCCGGTTTCGGGCTTGAGTTGGAGGCACCAGAGCCCCTCGGACCGGGCCTTTTCGCGCAGCGGCTCCAGCCAGTCATGGGCGATATTGCCATGTTCATCCCATGCGTCGCGGTTGGCTTCGACGGGCAGGATTTCGTTCTCGACGAAGTGGGCGATGCGGGCGCGGAAATGTTCGGTCCGGGCGGGAAGTGTAAAATCCACGGGTTATCCTCTGGTCATCAAAGCGAAGAAACGAGGTGGCCGCCATCGGCCACGATTTCGGATCCGGTCATGAACGCGCCAAGATCGGACACAAGAAGAAGCAGCGGACCATCCAGATCGGAGGGCTGGCCCAGACGGCGTTGCGGTACGCGTCGGATCAGGGCCTGCGCGGCGTCGGACGCGAAGAATTCGCGGTTGATATCGGTCTCGATATAGCCCGGGCTGAGCGTGTTGACCCGGATCCCGTGACGCGCCCATTCCAGCGCCAGCGCACGGCTCAGCTGGATCACCCCGGCCTTGGACGCGGCGTAGGCGGACACATGGCCCGCAACGCGGGTGCCGAGGATCGACGCGACATTGACGATACTGCCGTCCTTGCCAGCGGCCACCATCGCTTTGGCGGTCACCCGCGCAACGTGAAAGACGCCTTTGAGGTTGGTGTCGAAGATGCGGTCAAGATCGCCCGCATCATGATCGAGCGCCGCAGCCGATACGGTCGTCCCCGCGTTGTTGACCACGATATCAAAGGCGTGTCCGCCCAGGGCTTCTTCGACCGACGCGGGATCGGACACGTCCAATTGCAACGGCGTGGCGGTGCCGCCCTGGGCCGCGATGTCGTCGCAAAGCGCGGCGACCCGGTCGCGCCGCCGCGCGGCGAGGGTGACGTGCACGCCCTTGCCGGCCAGCATCTGCCCGAAATGTGCGCCAAGTCCCGACGACGCGCCGGTGATCAGCGCGGTCTTGCCCGAAAGACCCGGCCAAGGGGGCGCCTCGGGCGAAGCGATGGATGTGGATAGTGTAGTCAAAGGCCTCCCCTCCTTATCCTACGATGTCGCGCTCTCTTCTACTTTTCGAGCGATTGCTCGAAAAAGCTAGACCAAGCCCGGTTTCCGTGCAACCCCTCTCTTTGTATTTCGAACGCCACAGCGTAGATTGCCCCGCAAGACCATGTGAAGGAGACCGTGTGTGCTTGATGTCGACGACCTGAAGACCGAGGCGCTGTGCCACTACATCCTTGAACGTCATCGCGGGACGATCACGGTGCAAAAGCCGGATTTCGCGCTGCGCAAGCTCAAGGTCATCATCACGTCGGCGCTCGAATTGTCGAACCAAAAAGGTTTCGAGACCATGTCGCTCAGGGACCTGTCCCGCGCGACGGGTGTGTCGATGGGCGGGCTCTATGCCTATTTCGATACCAAGGATACATTGCTCAAGATGATCCTGTCGGAGGTTACGGCCGCGGTCCAGCGCACCCTGTCGGTTCCGCCACCCGAGGTAAGGGACGATCCGGTCGCGCATTTGAAATGGCTGATCGACGCCCATGTAAGGATGACCGAAGCGATGCAGCCCTGGTTCACCTTTTCCTTCATGGAGGCGAAGAAATTTCCCCGGGCGGAACGTCAGAAGGCGATCGACAGCGAAGAACTGACAGAGCGTTACTTTGCCGAGGTGTTGACCCGGGGCATCGCGACCGGTGTCTTCCGCAGCGACACGTCCCCCCTGCTGGCGGCGTTGATTAAGCCGCTCTTGCAGGATTGGTATGTCAAACGCTCCAAGTATCGCCGCCGCGATGTGCCGATCGAGACTTATATCGCGACGGTGCAGGAAATGGTCCTGTCCGCCTGTCTGACGGATCGCAGGCAATGAGTAACGCATCGCCGCAAATGAATACCGGTCGAGAACGCGACTTGCTGACCAACGCGCATTGGGGCACCTATTGGGTCGATGTCGAGGACGGCCGGGTGACCGGCCTGCGCGATTTCGAGCAGGACCCCGACCCGTCGCCCATAGGACATGGCATTGTCGACGTGATGGACGGCCCGCTGCGCATCACCCGCCCCGCCATGCGCAAAAGCTGGCTCGATCACGGGCCCGGTGCGCGCGGCGACCTGCGCGGCAGCGACAGTTTCGTGAGCGTCGGCTGGGACGAGGCCGAGCGCTTGGTCGCAGCCGAACTTGACCGGGTGCGCAAGGAACACGGCAATGCATCGATCTATGCGGGCTCATACGGCTGGGCCAGCGCCGGGCGGTTTCATCACGCGCAAAGCCAGCTGAAGCGCTTTCTCAATTGCATCGGCGGCTTTACTGCCTCGGTCAATACTTACAGCTATGCCGCCGCCGAAGTGATCATGCCGCATGTGCTGGGCGACTTTCACGCGCATCTCGAACGCAACACCTGCTGGGAAGTCCTTGCCGAAAGCTGTGAGCTTTTCGTGGCGTTCGGCGGCTTGCCGGTCTCGAACGGGCAGATCGGCCAAGGCGGGACCGGCGCGCATGTGCAAAAGGCGGGCATGCTGGCGGCGCAGGCCAATGGCACACGCTTTGTCAACGTGTCGCCCATGCGATCCGATGCGCTGGACGCGCTAAAGGCCGATTGGCTCCCGCTGCGCCCGTCGAGCGACACCGCGATGATGCTTGGGCTGGCGCATACCCTGATCAAGGAGGGGTTGCACGATAGGGCCTTTCTTGACCGATATACCGTCGGATTTGACCGCTTTGCCGCCTATCTGCGCGGTCAGACCGATGGCATCGCCAAGACCGCCGATTGGGCGGCTGAAACTTGTGACATACCGGCCGACAGGCTGCGCGCCCTCGCGCGCGACATGGCCCGACACCGCACGATGGTCGCGGCTTCTTATTCACTGACCCGGCAGGATCACGGCGAACAGCCGATCTGGGCAGCCATCGCCCTTGCCGCGCTTCTGGGGCAGATCGGCCTCCCCGGAGGCGGCTTCGGCTTCGGCTATTCCGCGATGAACAATAACGGGCTGAACCGGCGTTACGTGCCCTACGCAGCACTTCCGCAGGGCAGAAATCCCGTCGACAGCGTCATTCCCGTCGCCCGCGTCACCGACATGCTCGAACATCCGGGCGGCACGGTCGATTACAACGGGCGTGTCCTGACCTATCCCGATATCCGGCTGGTCTGGTGGGCGGGGGGCAATCCGTTCCACCACCATCAGGATCTCAACCGCCTGCGCCGCGCCTGGGCCCGATGCGAGACGGTGATCGCCAACGAATGGTGCTGGAACGCCTTGGCGCGTCATGCCGATATCGTCCTGCCCTGCACTACGCACCTGGAACGGCGTGATATCGCGATGTCGTCGAAAGACCCGTTCATCACGGCGATGGACGCCGCCGTTCCTCCGGTGGGCGAGGCGCGTGATGATCACGACATCCTGCGTGGCATCGCGGCGCATTTGGGGGTGGCGGACGCGTTCACCGACGGGCGCAGCCCCGGCGACTGGTTGCGCTGGCTTTACGACACGTCGCGCGAGGCCGCCGCGCGAGGGGGCGTGGCGCTGCCCGATTACGAGACGTTCCAGCAGCAGGGCTGGACGCGTGTTTCCCCACCGGAAAAGCGCGTCATCCTGATGGAGCAATTCCGCGCCGATCCGGAAGCCTATCCGCTGAAGACGCCGAGCGGCCGGATCGAGCTGTTCTCGGAAACCGTCGCGGGCTTTGGTTATGACGATTGTCCGGGTCACCCCACCTGGCTGGAACCGGTGGAATGGCTCGGGCGGGCCACAACGAAGGCACCGCTGCACCTGATTTCGACCCAGCCCAGGACAAAGCTCCATTCGCAGCTGGATCACGGCAAGCTCAGCCGCGCGGATCGTATCGACGGCCGGTCCCCGGTGCTCATGCATCCCGAAGACGCGGCCGAACGCGGTCTGTCCGAGGGTGAGGCGGTGCGACTTTTCAATGCCCGCGGCGCCTGCATCGCCGGACTGAAGATCAGCGACACTGTCCGCCCCGGTGTCGTCCAGATCGCGACCGGCGCATGGTACGATCCGGACGGCGACACGTGCCTGCACGGCAATCCGAACACATTGACCCTGGACAAGGGCACATCCCGTCTGGCCCAAGGTCCGATCGCACATAGCTGTCTGGTTCAGATCGAGTCCGTTCGCCACGCTCTCAAACCGCGTATCGACCTACCGCCTGAAGTGAAACCGCGCGACTGAATTGGAATTTTGAGTCCCTATAGTTCTCGGGTGCAAACGTATCCCGAGTACCTGCGGCAAGGCGCAAGCGGCTAGGCTGTTGGGCGATGAAAACGCCCCGCATCGGATGGTCATGGTCGCGTCCGCATGCAAGACATCCTCTCGAACAAGGCCGCCATCTGCCCGGCACGTTCCGTGACTACCTGGCGCATGCCGACGGGCAGAGCCGTGTGGATCTGGCTTTTTACCGGATCGTCACGGACCCGACGCAGAACGTGCTGGGGCACGAACGGCCGGATCGACCTGTCGCGCTTTGTGGCTTTGACCGCGACGAACCACGCCAGGACCTATGGGCTTTATCCGCAAAGCCACCATCACCGTCGGCTGCGACGCCGACATCGCGATCTGGACTCCGGAAGCCAATCGGACGATCCGGCGCGCCGATCTGCAGGACCGGGCAGACGACACACCTTACGAAAACCTGGAAGTGCAGGGCTGGTCGGAGACCGTTCTGTTGCGAGGCAAGACGGTTGTCGCAAAGGGCAAGATGGTGAGGGACGGGCAGGGGGCCGTGATCTTGCGACGCGGACGCACCTGACCGAATGCGCGGTTATTCAGCTGCCGCGTCGGGAGGGTTTCTCAACGGGGTGTCATCCTTGAGCGAAACCGCCTGACGTTCGATCATGCGATGAACCTTGGGTTTCTCCTTGCCGCGATGCAGCTTCAAAAGGCGCTGGTACGATTCCGCATCGGCCTGCGTGCGGCGTTCGTGGTGGCGGACATATTCGACCCAAGTGGGAACGTGGTAGGTTTCGGTCCAGACATCGGGGTTTTCCAGATCCCGAAGCAGCGTCCATTGTTGCGCCCCGTCGCGGATACGAATGCGACGACGTACATTCATGGCCGCCAGAAATTCGGGAACATCGGCCTGTGCGATTTCGTAATCCACCATGATCATGATCGGCCCGCTGCGCTGTCTCAGATCAAGCCGCAGAGAGGGTTCCTTGAAGGTATTAACCCGAATAATTCATGGGGGTGTGGTGAAGGTAGCGTAAGCTTTTGAAAGCAGGTATTTTTTGGTTGTCGAAGCCAGAAAACTCAGTTTCCAAGGTACGTCCCCTCACCATGATACAGTCTACTTCCCGAAAGCCCGCTTTGTCACCCGTGAATGGCAAACCCGTTCTTCTCAATTTTGACGGCGCGGAGATGAGTTCCGATGCTGGTCTGACGCTCTTACGGGAGGTCGAACGCCGGACCGACCTGGCGGGTCTGGTCGCAAAGTGCCTCCCGGATCCGCGCGCGCCAGGCAAGGTGCGGCACAGTCTGGAAGACATCATCCGGTTCCGGATCATGATGATCGCGG
>NZ_BDIY01000006.1 GCF_002072155.1 Roseovarius sp. A-2
TTCGAGGGCCTGCCTCGAAATATCTCGAGGGGTATCTCGATTGGTTCGTGGCGCGGGTCAGTAAAGTGCAGCCAGAGGATGTTCTGCGGGCTCTGTGAGCTTACCAACACAAAATGCGGACACTACTTTTCGTTAAACCTGCGTGACAGTGTTGACGAAACCCGCCCGCAGGAGTAATCGGCACACGTGGCGATTTGTTACCGGATTGCGGGCCACGTTAAACACATCCGCTAAAAGGTCAGGAGAAAGCCCCCTTTCGCTTGACCGCGTCGGGGCTTTTTTTGTGGGCGATTTCGCCCGGAGGACGAACATGAGCGAGACTTGGAAACGTCGTACCAAAATGGTGCACAGCGGCAGCCGCCGCAGCCAGTATAACGAGGTCAGCGAAGCGATCTTTCTGACCCAGGGCTTTGTCTATGACACCGCCGAGGCGGCCGAGGCGCGGTTTATCAAGGCAGGCGATGACGAGTTCATCTATGCCCGCTATGGCAATCCGACCGTTGCGATGTTCGAGGACCGGATTGCCGGTCTCGAGGGCACCGAGGACGGATTTGCCACCGCGAGCGGCATGGCAGCGGTGTCGGGTGCGCTGACCTCGATGCTGCGGGCGGGCGATCACGTAGTGTCGGCACGGGCGCTTTTCGGCTCGTGCCTCTATGTGCTGGAAGAGGTGCTGACTCGGTTCGGCGTCGAGGTCACGTTTGTCGATGGCACCGATATCGACCAATGGCGCGCGGCGATTCGTCCCGACACCAGGGCGGTCTTTTTCGAGACGGTTTCCAACCCGACGCTCGACGTAGTCGATATCCGCGCGGTGGCAGATCTGGCCCATGCGTCAGGCGCGACGGTGATCGTGGACAATGTCTTTGCCACGCCGGTCTTTTCGCGCGCGGTGGAGCAGGGGGCGGATGTGGTGATTTATTCCGCGACCAAGCATATCGACGGGCAGGGGCGCGCGCTTGGCGGAGTGATCCTCGGCACGCGCGAGTTCATTCGGGGAACAGTCGAACCCTATATGAAGCATACCGGCGGTTCGATGTCGCCCTTTACCGCCTGGATCATGCTCAAGGGGCTGGAGACGATAGATCTGCGGGTGCGCGCGCAGGCCGAGACCGCGTTGCGGATCGCCAATGAGCTGCAAGGCGATGCGCGGCTCGCGCGCGTGATCTACCCGGGCCATCCGAGCCATGCGCAGCATGAACTGGTGACCGCGCAGATGGGACAGGGCGGCACGGTGCTGGCGCTTGATCTTGCGGGCGGGCAGGGGGCCGCGTTCCGCTTTCTCAATGCGCTCGATATCGTGGTGATCTCGAATAACCTGGGCGACGCCAAGTCCATCGCGACCCATCCTGCTACCACGACCCATCAACGCCTGCCCGACGCAGCCAAGGCGCAGCTTGGGATTACGCCCGGTCTGGTGCGCCTGAGCGTGGGGCTGGAGGATCCAGACGACCTGATCGAAGATATCACCCGCGCGCTCGACGCGAGCGGATAAAGCGAAATCAACGGGATAAAAATGATCCGCCGTGCCGCTTTTGTCGTAAATCCCTACGATAATAGCAATTCCTCCGGCAATGCCTTATGTAAGGGATTGGCGGCGCGGAGAGGGAGCCTTTGCCATGAACATGCATCCGTCCGAGATGAACCCCACGCCTGACCGCGATGCGGCGCAAGCGGCGCTCGATCTGCTGCGTGAGTGGGCGCGGGCGGCAAGCCCCGAAGAAGTGGCCTACCTCGATCCCGCGATCGCGCGCCTGCTGCCCGAGGCTGAGATGTCGAACTATCCGGCCCCGTCGCGCGCCTATCCCGACGGGTTCGAGGTGACCGACGCCTATCGCGCGTCGTTGCCGGACCTTCAGAATGGTCCGGCGTCGCTGATCCGTGGCACAAAGCAGCAGTTGCAGCATGTGGGGATTTCCAATTTCCGCCTGCCGATCCGTTTTCATACCCGCGACACCGGTGACCTGACGCTCGAGACCTCGGTCACCGGCACTGTCAGCCTCGAGGCGGGCAAGAAGGGCATCAACATGTCCCGGATCATGCGCAGCTTTTACAAGCACGCCGAAGAGACCTTCAGCTACGAGGTGATGGAGGCCGTGCTTGCGGATTACATCACCGATCTCGACAGCGTGGATGCCCGCCTTCAGATGCGGATTTCCTACCCGATGAAGGTGCAGTCCCTGCGCTCGGGGCTGGAGGGGTATCAATATTACGATATCGCGCTTGAGCTGGTCGAACAGGATGGGATCAAGCGCAAATTCATGCACCTGGACTTCGTCTATTCCTCGACCTGCCCCTGTTCGCTGGAACTGAGCGAGCATGCGCGCGCGACGCGCGGGCAGCTGGCTACTCCGCATTCGCAACGCTCGGTCGCGCGCATTTCCGTGGAACTGATCGAGGGCGATTGCCTGTGGTTCGAGGACTTGATCGAACTGGCGCGCCGCGCTGTTCCCACGGAAACGCAGGTCATGGTCAAGCGCGAGGACGAACAGGCCTTTGCCGAGTTGAACGCCGCTAACGCGATTTTCGTCGAGGATGCTGCGCGGCTGTTCTGCGAGCAGCTTCTGGCCGATCCGCGCATCGGCGATTTCCGCGTGGTGGCTAGCCATCAGGAAAGTTTGCACAGCCATGACGCGGTCAGCGTTCTGACCGAAGGCGACACCTTTGATGCGCAGAGCCTCGATCCGCGTCTCTTTCAAACGCTGGTTCACGGTCGCTGATCGGCGCGATCTGTGCTGAGTGCCCGATTTTCGGGCGTTCAGGCCGTATTTTCAGCGGATATCTGCGCACAGCCCCTTTTGTGATTTGACCTTTGGGCGAATTGCTGCAACGCAGCATGGTGCGCACTTTATACTCGTGTCACCTGCCTGCGGTATCGTGGGCGGTACTCGGATTTGAAAAGGAAACCGACCATGCTTGCACCCGATCTGCCGCTCAAACTCTCCGCTGCCGGGATTAGGCTGACCGGCTACATGATCGAAAGCAATCTGCGCGTGGCGCAGATCTTTGGCGAGGCAGCCATGCGGTCAGGCCGCCTGTCGATGCCGGAGAAACCGGTTACTGCGGCCTCGGTCAAACCCGCAGCCAAGGCGACCGCCAGCCCGAAACCGGCCAAGCTGGTCGACGCCCCCGCCGGCGGCCGCGCGAAGACAGTGGCGAAAACGGCCACGACGAAAGCCGCGCCCAAGCGAACCGCGCGCAAGGCACCCGTGGCACCCGCAGGCAAAGTTGAAAAACCAGCGACGCCGAGCGCTGCGCCGTCGACGGCCACGCTTGCTGCAAAACCGACGCCTGCCACAGCGGCAAAACCTGCTCAGCCAAGTCCCGCAGCGGCCACGGCGGCAAAACCCGCTCAGCCAAGCCCCGCAGCGGCCAAGGCGGAAAAGCCCGCACAGCCTGCCCCGGCACCGGCCAAACCCGCCGAGGACAAGGCGGCCAACCCGGCACCGATACCAGAAAAAGCACAGCCCGCAGCCAGCAACAAAGCCGCCGCCCCGGCCCCGGCAAAGCGTCCGCGCGCGCCGTCCAACCCGCCAGCCATGCCCGGCTCGTCGAAAAAAAATAACGCGAAATAAGGGCTTAGAGGTCGGGATGCGTCACGCGCAACCCGGCCATTCCGATTTGACGCTAGTAATGTCAACGGCGCTGACCTAGTTTTGACATAGGGAGGAAACAGATCACTTAGATTGTGAGGTTTCCAAATGGCGAATATCACCACGAACATCACCGCATCGCCTCTGCGCGAGGGCTGGAAGCGGTTTGTTGCGGCGCTGGAGCGCGGCTTTGACTCGCAAATCCGGGTCTGCGCCCGGCGTAACCAGATCGAGGCGCTCGAGGCGAAGACGGACGAAGAACTGGCCCGGATGGGTATCCGGCGCGACGAGATCGCCTATCACGTCTTCAAGGATCTGTTTTATACCTGACAAAGACGCGGCAGAGCCCTGAGCCCCGCCGGACCTGGTTCGGCGGGGTTTTGCTGCGTTGCAGCAACACCTCGCGCATTCCGGATTTGGTGCCGCGCAATCCGAGACGTGATGCGTTAAGGTGCAGGCAGGGAGGGGACCCGTTCGATCCAAGAAAGGGCACCCAGTGGCCGAGACCGACCTGACACCCCGATTTCTACCCGCCGGGTGGCGGCGTGATCTGGATTTATTCATGGCAGAGCGCGCGCCGGGCATGAACGCCTACATGCTGACGCGACGGCGTCTGCTGAGCGTGGCGCAGATGCACAGCCTGAGCGATTCGGAGCTGGCCGCGATGGGGCTGCGCCGTGCCGATATCCCGGCTTTCGTCTTCGAAGACCTGTTGTCCGACTGATGTCGCACGCTGCGTCTCTCTATCGTGCTTGACAGTCTCGCGAAGCACCGCCAACTCTGCGCGTCATGTTTGATGTGCGACCCGTCGGATATCTGGTTGGCCTGATGGTCACCGCCATGGGTGCGACCATGGCGCTGCCGCTGCTCGTGGATATTGCCGAGGGGCGCGGACACTGGCCTGTGTTCGCCGAGAGCATGATCGTGACCTGCCTGATGGGTGCGCTGGTGGCGCTCGCGTGCAAGAACGCCGCGGGCAAGGGGCTGACCATTCAGCAGGCGTTTCTTCTGACAACGCTGGTCTGGGTGATGCTGCCGCTTTTCGGGGCGCTGCCCTTGATGCTGGGTGAAACCAACCTGCGGTTCATCGACGCTTTTTTTGAAGCGATGTCGGGTGTGACGACCACCGGATCGACGGTGATCGCGGGGCTGGACGATCTGCCCAAGGGCCTCTTGCTGTGGCGCGGTATCCTGCAATGGCTGGGCGGGCTCGGGATTGTGATCGTGGCGCTTGTGTTCCTGCCCGAGATGCGGGTGGGGGGCATGCAGTTCTTTCGTTCCGAAGGGTTCGACACCTTCGGCAAGGCCCTGCCGCGCACCATGGACATCTCAAAGGGGGTGCTCAACGTCTATCTGGGCCTGACGCTGATCTGCACGCTGACCTATTTGGTGCTGGGGATGGGTGCGTTCGAGGCGACGGTGCATGCGCTGACCACCGTCTCCACCGGCGGGTTCTCCAGCAAGGACGCCTCCTTCGCTGCCTTTCCCGGTGCGCCGCAATATGCCTGCGTGGTCTTCATGATCCTCGCGACCCTGCCCTTTGTGCGGATGATGCAGGGGGCGCAGGGGCATATCCGCCCGATCCTGCATGACACGCAGGTGCAAACCTATCTGCGCTGGATCTTCTACGCCGTGGCGCTTGTCGCGGCCTATGATTTCGTGGTCAACGGCCGTTTCGACGAGGACAGCCTGCGGCTGCGGTTGTTCAATGTCGTGTCGATCTTTACGGGCACCGGCTATGGCGATGGCGATGTTACCGCCTGGGGCAATTTTCCCTTTGTCATCCTGATTGTCGTGGGCGCGATTGGCGGCTGCACCGGCTCGACCGGCTGCGCGATCAAGATTTTCCGGTACCAGCTGATGTTACGCGCGCTCGGCCAACAGGCGCGGCGGATTTTTCACCCCTCCAGCGTCATGGTCCTGCGCCATGAGGGGCGGCGCGTCGAGGATGAGGTGCTGCAATCGGTGATGCTGCTCTTTACCTGCTACATCCTGTCGCTCGGCTTTTTCTCGGTGGCGCTGGAGATGACCGGCCTGCCGCTGGTGGAATCGGTGACTGCGGCCTGGACGGCGATTTTCAACGTCGGCCCGGCGTTCGGGGAAACCGTGGGTGTGACGGGATCGCTTGCGGCGTTTCCCGACGCGGCCAAGGCGCTGATGATCCTTGCCATGCTGATGGGGCGGTTGGAGGTTCTGGCGGTGATCGTGCTTCTGGTGCCGGCCTTCTGGCGGGCGTGAGGATGGGTTTTGGCCTGGAGCGAATCTTTGCCGTTATTCTCCTGCGTGGAGTCAGGGCCTAAGGCCGCCAAGGTCCGCTCCGGGCTAAAACGCGCGCCCACCACAGTTACAGCTTTCGAATCTTCAGCTTCGTGATCCGGTTGTCCTTGCGCGCCACGACCTGAAAGCGGAAGCCGTGAAATATGAAGGCCTGATCGATCGCTGGGATCATCTGCGCCTCGTGAATCACCAACCCTGCCACGGTATTCGCCGCGTCGTCCGGCAGGGTCCAGTCGGTCGCGCGGTTGAGATCGCGAATCGTCATCGCGCCGTCGACGAGAAACTGGTTGTCCTCGGTCTTGCGAATCGGGTGTTCGGCGTCGGGGTCGAACTCGTCGGTGATCTCTCCGACGATCTCTTCCAGAATATCCTCCAGCGTGATCAGCCCCTGCAGCGTGCCATATTCATCCACGACCAACGCGAAATGGCTGCGCATGCGCAGGAATTGCCGCATCTGGTCGTCGAGCGTCGTGGTTTCGGGCACGAAATAGGGCTCGCGGGCGATGCTCTGGACGTCAAAGGCGCGCAGCGCCTCGGCGGCGCCTTCCTCGGACGAGGTGACAAGGCCGTGCATTGCCCGCAAGAGATCCTTGGCATGGACCACGCCGACGATGTTGTCGGGATCGTCGCGATAGAGCGGCAGGCGGGTGTGGTTGCTCCTGAGACATTGATCGAGAATCGCGTCGGGCTCCGCCTCGGCGTCGATCATCTCGATGCGGGAACGGTGCAGCATGATTTCCTCGACCGCGCGTTCGCCCAGATCGAGCGCGCCGAGGATGCGGTCTCGGTCCTCCTTCTCGACGACGCCTTCGGATTGGCCCAGATAGAGCGCGCCCGCGATCTCGTCGCGCACCGCGAGAATATGGCTGTCGGGATCGGTCTGTACGCCAAAGGCGCGCAGGATCAGCCGCACCAGCCAGCGCACTGCCGAGACGACGGGCGAGAACACCTTGACCACCCAGACGATGATCGGCGCGGTCCGCGAGGCGGCGGCTTCGGCATTGGTGATGGCGTAGGTCTTGGGCAGTACCTCGGCGAAGATCAAGACCAACAGCGTCATCACCAGCGTCGCGAGCGCCACGCCGCTTTCGCCGAAGAGCCGGGTGAAAAGCGCGGTGGCGAGCGAGGCGGCGAGGATATTGACCAGGTTGTTGCCCAGAAGCACTGAACCGATCAAACGCTCGTTATCCTCGGTTATGAAAAGCGCGGTATCGGCCCCGCGCGAGCCCTTTTCGGCCTGCGCGCGCAGTTTGCCGCGCGATGCGGCGGTGAGAGCGGTCTCGCTCCCCGAGAAAAAGCCCGAGAGCACGAGAAGGCCGAGAATGGCCCCGGTGGTAATCCAGAATGTCAGGTCGAAGGTCGCGGCTGTCGCATCCATTTGCGTAATGATCCTTGTGACTGACGGGGTTATGGGGACTTAAGGCCCTGTAATCAAGAGACCCCCGCGTTCCTGGCTAATGCTCGTCGGTGTTGCCGCCGGTCTTGCGCCGGGCGGCGGCAGCCAGCGGGTGGTGCTCCTCTACCAGCGCCTGCAATCGCGCCTCGAGCACATGGGTGTAGATCTCGGTCGTGGCCACATCGGCATGGCCCAGAAGCGTCTGGATCACCCGCAGATCGGCCCCGTTGGCCAAGAGATGCGTGGCAAAGGCATGCCGCAGCGTGTGCGGGGTCACCTTGTCTGGATCGACATGAGCATCGACCGCCAAGCTCTTGATCAATTGATAAAACCTGTGGCGCGTCAGGTGCCCGGACTTGCCCCCGGAGGCAAAGAGAAAAGCCGAGCCGGGCCGCCCCTTGGCGCGGGCTGCCTCCTCCTCGGCGTCGCGCAGAGAGAGCCATTCGGCCAGCGCCGCGCGCGCAGGCGGCGAGAGCGGCACCATGCGTTCCTTGCCCCCCTTGCCGCGCACCAGCAGCATGTTGGGGTCGCCCCGTGCGGCCGATAGCGGCAGCGCGACCAATTCGCTCACCCGCATGCCGGTGGCATAGAGTAGCGCCATCAGGCAGGTGTTGCGGCAGCGATCCGCCTTGCTGCGCCCGAACTGTGGCGCGGTGTCGAGCAGTCGGGTCACCTCGTCCTCGCTCAGCGTTTTGGGCAGGCGCTGCGCGCGCCCCGGCCCCTTGATGCGGATCGCCGGGTTTTCAGCGCGCAGCCGTTCCTCGAACGCGAAGCGGTAAAATTGCCGGATCGCCGAGAGCCGACGTGCCCGGGTCGATTGTGCAAGGCCCTGCGCCTCGCAATGAATAAGGTAGGATTCAATATCGGTTTGCGTCGTTGTCACCGGATCCTGCGCGTGGTCGGCCATCCAGTCGGCATAGGCACAAAGGTCGCGCTCATAGGCCGAGAGCGTGTTGGCCGCCGCACCCAATTCGGCAGCCTGAGCTTCTAGAAACATTGAAATCCAACGGGTTACGAGGCTCAATTGAGGCGTTCCAGCAACAGAATCTGGAGGGCTGCACGGCGCGCGGTATCCTCCAGCCCGACGGCGCGCAACGTCGCAAGGGCCTCGCTCAGCGTGTCGCGCGCGCTGCCCGCGCTCTGGTCCAGCTCGCGCGCGGCGTCGAGAATGGCCTCGCCCAGGCGGCCCTCGTCGATCAGCGTCTGATGTTCGGGTGTGGCTGCGCTTCGGGCAAAGCCGCGCGCTATGGCCTCTGCCACGGGGCCGGTCGGGGTGGCTTCCGACGGGGTGCCCCGGGCAAGCGCCGCCGCGAAGTCCTGCCGGGCGTCATCGGGGGCAAGGCTCTGCGCGGCCGTCTCATACCGGCTCGAGAGAAGTGCAATGTCGAAGGCTTGGGCGGCGACCTCGGGCGGCAGATCAGCCTCGATCAACCGTTCGGCGAAAAGCTCGGCATAAACGGTTTCGAGCTGCAGGGCACGCGCGGCGCGCCACGCGTCGGGCAGGCTGCGCCCGATTGCCGCAGGGTCGCCCCGGCTGAGCGCGCGGTCAAGCGCCTGTACCGCCGCGACCCGGTCCCAGACCCCGCCCGAGGCTGCGGGATCCCGCGCCGTGTAAAGCCCCAGAAGCCGCGCGCCGGGAACGGCACCCGTGCGCGCCAGCCGCTCGGCGGCCTCTAGCTCTGCCTTCCATCCGGCGGTGCCGCGCAGATCGGCCATGGCGAAGGCGCGCGGCAGGTTGCGGGTGGGCAGCGGCGCGCCGATCGCCTCGAACAACCGGAACCGCAGCGGGGTGACCCGTGCGGGGGGATCGGGAGGCGCGATCTCCTCGATCAGCGACGGGTCGAGAAAGAGCGCGAGCAGGGTCGCATCGGGCTCTGGCAACCCGCCGGTGGCGGTGGCCCCGTGATAGGTCAGCGCCGCGGTGTCCCAGTCGCCCTGTCGCGCGGTGCAATAGATCCGCGCGGCAAGACTGTCGCTGAGATGCGGCTCGGTGCTGAGCGCGGCGCAGGCTGCCTCCTCGCTGCCGTTGAGCAGTGCCAGATCGAACCAGTGCTCAAAAAGTTCGGGCGTCGCACCACCCGCCCGCTCGACCAGGGCGAGCGCGGGCTCGACCGCCCCGAATCGCCGCAGTGCCGCAATGCGGGCGGAAAGGAATTGCGCACTTGGGCCGGAATCCGTCGGTGCCTCGGCCTCAGCCAGAAGCAGCGTGTAGTAAAGCGCCTGCACCGCTGGCAGTGGCACCTCCGGTAGCGCGCGCAGACGTTGCAAAAGCGCGGCCTCGCTGCTGTCCCGCCAGAGCGTACCGGGCAGGCCGGTGGTTGAGGATGGTAGCAAGCCAACGGCGTCGGCGCGGGGTGCGTCGAGGGCGGTGACGACCACGTCCGGCGTCTCGACGCGGTCGGCGGCGGGTGGCTCGGTTTGCGGTGCATAGGGACTGCCGCGCACTGCGGTGTCTGCCTCGTCAAGCCAGTCGATCGCCGAGAGCGGTGCCTGCGCGGCACCTTGCACCGCCCAGAACGTGGCTACAACCACAAGGCTACTCGGTTTCAAGAATGACATCTTGGCGAATCTCGGTTTGCGGCGGCGAGAAATCGGCACCAAAAAAGGGCCCGATATACGCATAGGCCACAAGGGCGACGAAACCCAGAATGGCCAGATAAAATAGCCATTTGATCAATCGGAACATGGAATCCCCTGCCTGCCCGCTACGATGTTTTACCTAAGTTATAACTGGCGTTTTGCGCAAGATCACGTCATTGAGTGAAAAACTGTGTGAATTGGGCGGGGGAGCGCCGAGCGTGTCGGCAGAAACGGATTGGAAACTGAAGAAAACCGTCGTGCTCGTGGGCATGATGGGAGCAGGCAAGACAGCCGTGGGCAAGGCGTTGGCCGCCCGGCTTTCTGTGCCGTTTCTGGATTCCGATACGGAAATCGAGAAAGCCGCCAATATGACGATTTCAGAGATATTTCAAAGGGATGGCGAGACATTCTTTCGTGCGCGCGAAAGCGAGGTGATCGAGCGCCTGCTCGACACGCAGCGTGGCATTCTGTCTACGGGTGGTGGTGCCTTCTTATCCGGAAAAAACCGGAAGATGATGTCCGATAAGGGGATCTCGGTCTGGTTGAATGCCGATCTTGGCTTGTTGTGGTCACGGGTAAAAGGAAAGAATACCAGGCCCTTGCTACGCACAGCTCATCCTTATGAGACGCTGCGAGAGATCTATGAGGCACGCGCGCCGATCTATGCACAGGCGGATTCGAGCGTGGCGGCGGACCCGGGCTATTCGATTGACGACATGGCCGCACGGGTCGAGGCGGCGCTGGCCACGCGGCGTGATGTTTTGGAGGCAGTGAAATGAGTGAGATCGTGCATGTGGGCCTGGAGGGGCGGGCCTATGACATCCATATCGGGCCGGGCCTTTTGGCGCGCGCAGGGGAACTGATCGGCCCGCTGCTGCGGCGTCCGCGCGTGGCAATCATAACCGACGAGACGGTCGCGACGCTGCATCTCGAAACGTTTTGCAACGGATTGGAAGCGAACGGAATTTCCTCGGTCGCAATGCGTCTGCCGCCGGGCGAGGCGACGAAGTCCTGGCCGCATTTCGAGCGGGCGGTCGAATGGCTGCTGGAGCAGAAGGTCGAGCGCAACGACGTGGTTGTCGCCCTGGGCGGCGGCGTGATCGGCGATCTGGTGGGCTTTGCCGCCGCCGTGCTGCGGCGCGGGGTGCGGTTCGTGCAGGTGCCGACAAGCCTGCTCGCGCAGGTCGACAGTTCGGTCGGTGGCAAGACCGGGATCAACGCGCCGCAGGGCAAGAACCTGATTGGCGCGTTCCATCAGCCGAGCCTGGTGCTCGCCGATACCGCGGTTCTGGACAGCTTGCCGGAGCGCGATTTTCTGGCGGGTTACGGCGAAGTCGTGAAATACGGGCTTTTGGGAGATCGTGAATTTTTCCAATGGCTTGAAGGCCACGCCTCACGTGTTGCAGAGGGTGATATGGCGGCGCGGATCCATGCCGTGAAACGCTCGGTCGAGATGAAGGCCGAGATTGTGATGCGCGATGAAACCGAACAGGGCGAGCGGGCGTTGCTCAATCTTGGACATACATTTTGCCACGCTTTGGAAGCCGCCACGCGATATGACGGGACGCGGCTCGTGCATGGCGAGGGAGTGGCGATCGGATGCGCGCTGGCTTTTGAGTTGTCGGCGCGGCTCGGGCTGTGTGCACAGGAGGAACCGAGCCGCGTGCGCGCGCATCTGCGTGACATGAGGATGAAGGTTGATTTGTCGGATATTGATGGAGAATTACCAGACCCGGAGGGGCTCATTGCGCTGATGGCGCAGGACAAGAAAGTCGTCGATGGCAGGTTGAGCTTCGTCCTCGCGCGCGGCATCGGTGAGGCGTTCATCACCGCTGACGTGCCGTCCGAGACAGTACGTGAAGTGCTAGAGGATGCGCTCGCCATGCGGGCCTGAGATGTACGGCGTTCGCGCCTCGCTGCCCCGGGCCGATTCAGGATGATACCGCAGAACACCGCACATCGGGCGGCGGTCGGGGAAAGGCGTTTGTAAACGCCTTTCAACGCGGTTTCCAAACCGCGTTGCAAGCCGCTTGAGAGCGGCTTGCCCAAGGGATTTCAAAATCCCTTGGGCGCGCGATCCTCTTAGGGGATGAGCTTGACCAGTGCGTGACGTTTCTTGCCCGCCGAAAGCTTGATCGGCGCGGCGAGGGCGGCGGCGTCGATCATCAACCCGGCATCGGTCAGCGGCGCGTCGTCGAGGCGCGCGCCGTTCTCGGCGATAAGGCGTTTCGCCTCCTTACCGGACTTGGCGAGGCCACTGCGCACGATCAATTGCACGATGGAAATCCCGTCGCCCAGGTCCTCGGCGCCCAGTTCAACTGTCGGCAGATCATCGCCCACACCGCCCTTTTCGAACACCTCGCGCGCGGTGGCTTCGGCGGTCCGTGCCGCCTCTGCCCCGTGCAGCAGCGTCGTTACTTCATTGGCGAGGATGATCTTGGCATCGTTGATCTCGGAGCCTTGCAGGCTGCCCATGCGCTCGCACTCCTCGACGGGCAATTCGGTATAGAGTTTCAGGAAGCGCCCGGTATCGGCATCGGTGGTGTTGCGCCAGAATTGCCAGAATTCGTAGGGGCTGAGCATGTCGCCATCGAGCCACATCGCGCCGCCCGCGGATTTGCCCATCTTGCGCCCGTCCGAGGTGGTCAGCAGCGGTGAGGTGAGGCCGTACACCGGCGTGTCGATCACCCGGCGGGTGAGGTCGATGCCGTTTACGATATTGCCCCATTGATCCGAGCCCCCCATCTGCAACACGCAGCCGTGGCGCCGGTTGAGTTCAAGGAAATCATAGGCTTGGAGGATCATGTAGTTGAATTCGAGAAAGCTGAGCGATTGCTCGCGGTCGAGCCGGGATTTCACGCTCTCGAAGGACAGCATCCGGTTGACCGAGAAATGCCGCCCGATATCACGCAGGAAGTCGAGATAGTTCAGCCCGTCGAGCCATTCGGCATTGTCGAGCATCAGCGCGTCGCTCTGCCCCTGACCATACGCAAGGTAGCGCGCGAAGACGCGTTTCATGCCAGAGATGTTCTCGGCGATCTGATCAGGGCCGAGCAGGGGCCGTTCATCCGAGCGGAACGATGGATCACCCACCTTGGTCGTGCCGCCGCCCATCAGCGTGATCGGGCGGTGCCCGGTCTTTTGCAGCCAGCGCAGCATCATGATGTTCAGCAGGTGCCCAACATGCAGCGATTTCGCCGTGGCGTCATAGCCGATATAGGCTGTGACCGTGCCTTTGGTCAGCGCCTCGTCCAGCCCCTGGTAATCGGTGCAATCCGCGAGATAGCCGCGCTCGATCATCACGCGCATGAAATCTGATTTCGGGTGGTAGGTCATAAGGCTTGTCCCGCTTGTCGTTGCGCGGCATGTATATGCAGTCATTGGGCGAAGGAAAAGGCCATGTTGAAGGCGGGGCGGCTCTGGGCCTTGGGGGCGATGTCGGGCACCTCGCTTGACGGGGTAGATGCGGCCATGGTCGAAACCGATGGCGAGGTGATCACCGGCTTTGGCCCTTCCGCCTATCGCGCCTATTCGACGGTCGAGCAGGCGATTCTGGCCGCCGCCCTTGGAAAATGGCCCGGAGAGGAACTGGCCGAGGCCGAGGCGCTGGTGGAGCGTGCGCATCTGGAGGTGCTCCGCAGCTTTGACGGGGCCGCGCTGGTGGGCTTTCACGGTCAGACGCTGGCGCATGAGCCACAGGGGCGCGGCACGCATCAATTGGGCGATGGCGCGCGGCTGGCCGAGGCTTTGGGTCTGCCGGTGGTCTGGGATTTTCGCAGCGCTGATATCCGTCTGGGCGGCGAGGGTGCTCCGCTGGCACCGTTCTTTCATTTCGCCTGTGCCAAGTGGATCGGGGCCGAGGCGCCGCTGGCCTTTCTCAATCTCGGCGGGGTGGGCAACCTGACCTGGGTCGATCCGCGCCGCGCGCGGCCCGAGGAGGAGGGCGCTCTACTGGCGTTCGACACCGGCCCGGCCAATGCCCCGATCAACGATTTGATGATGGCGCGGCGGGGAGAGCCGTATGACCGCGACGGCGCACTTGCGCGGTGCGGGCAGGTGGTGCAGGGCGCGCTGGAGCTGTTCCTGGACGAGTCGTATTTCCTGCGCATGCCACCCAAGTCGCTGGATCGCGACACGTTTTCCGAGATGATCGGGCTGGTTTCGGAACTGGCCGATGCCGATGCCGTCGCGACGCTGACCGGCATGGCCGCAGCGGCGGTGTTGCGCGGAATGGAACATTGTCCGGAGCCGCCTGTGCGTCTGCTGGTGACGGGGGGCGGGCGGCACAACCCGGTGATGATGCGAATGCTTGCCGCTTCGCTCGATTGCCCGGTGGCACCGGTGGAGGCGGTGGGGCTTGACGGCGACATGCTGGAGGCGCAGGCTTTCGCGCATTTGGCGGTGCGGGTGGCGCGGGGATTGCCCACGTCCTGTGCCGGTACGACGGGCGTGCGCGCCGCCGTGTCGGGCGGAACGATCAGCCGTCCAGAGGGGGGATGATGGAGTATGAGCTTGACCAGGGTGCCGGGGCCGGGCGGCGGCTTGGCCTGATCGTGCTGAGCACCGACGAAACATTGGAATACGAGGCGCGCGGCGTGCTGGCAGGGCGCGATGTGAACCTGCTGCACACCCGCATTCCGGCGCAGGCCGATGTCACGCCCGAAGATTTGCAGGCCATGGCCCCCGAGATGACGCGCACCGCCGCGCTCTTGCCGCAGGGGTTGTCGGTGCTTGGTTACGGCTGCACCTCTGCCAGTGCCGTGATCGGCCCTGACGAGGTGGCGCGGCGCATGCAGAAGGCACAGCCTGCCACGCCCGTGACCAACCCGCTGAGTGCCGTGATCGCCGCGCTCAACGCATTTGGGGCGACGCGCGTGGCGATGGTCACGCCCTACGTGGCCGAGGTGAATGGCCCGCTGCGCCATGCGCTGGCCGGGGCGGGGATTACAGTGGTGAGCGAGGCGAGCTTCAGCCAGAAAGAGGATTGGACAGTGGCGCGAATCGCCGAGAGTTCGACCTGGGCCGCGATGGTGCAGGCGGGGCGTGCGGCGGATGTTCAGGCGGTCTTTACAAGCTGCACCAATTTGCGCACTTTCGGGATCATCGAGGCGGTCGAGCAAGTGCTCGGGTTGCCGGTAATCAGTTCCAATCAGGCGCTATTGTGGGACATGTTGCGGCACGCCGGGATCGCGGCGCGCGGCTGGGGGCCGGGGCGGCTGTTTGATCTAGAGGGGCGGAAAGAGGACTGAATGACCAAGAAACACCAAAAGCCCGCGACCATCGCCGCACAGGCGGCAGGCGCGGTGGACGCGCAGACCGGAGGCGTGGTGCCGGGGATCAACCTGGCCACGACCTATCTGCGCGATGCCGACTATGGGCTGATGCGGCCCGACAATGTCTATGGCCGCGATCAGAACGATACGGTGCGGCAGTGCGAGGAGGTTTTGCGTGCATTGGAAGGCGCGGCGGCAAGCCTGCTGTTTCCAAGTGGCATGGCGGCCATTGCGGCGGTGTTCCGGGCGCTGCCCTCGGGGGCGCGGGTGGTGATGCAGTCCGGAATCTACTGGGGCACGTTGAAATGGGTGCGCGATTATTGCGTGCGGCGTGCGATCATCCTCGATGAGATCGACGCGGCGGACCCCGGTGCCTTGGCCGAGGCGTGCCGGTCCTCCGCGGACATGGTCTGGATCGAGACGCCGTCGAACCCGTGGCTCAAGTCCGTTGACATCGCGGCGGCGGCGGGTATCGCGCACAAGGGGGGCGCGGTGCTCGTGGTCGATGGCACGGCGGCGACGCCGGTGCTGACCCGGGCGCTTGATCTGGGGGCCGATGTCGTGATGCATTCGGCGACCAAGGCGCTGAACGGGCATTCTGATGTGTTGGCGGGCGTCTTGTCCTGCCGCGAGCCGGGGCAGGCGATGTGGCAGGAAATAGCCACCGATCGCCATGACGCGGGGGCCATTATCGGGCCGTTCGAGGCGTGGCTTTTGATGCGGGGGATGCGGACATTACCGCTGCGGATGGAGCGGATGTGCCAGAACGCGATGGACGTTGCCGAATACCTGGAGGGGCGCGCCGATATCGAGGCGGTCTATTATCCGGGGCTGGCCAGCCATGCCGGGCACGCAATCGCGGCGCGTCAGATGCAGGGTGGCTATGGCTACCTGCTCTCTGCGCTGGTCAAGGGCGACAAGGCGCGCGCGCTCGATGTGGTGGGGCGGTTGCGGTTGTTCCATCGGGCCACGTCCCTTGGGGGTGTCGAGAGCCTCGTCGAGCACCGCCACACCATTGAGCCGCACACCGGCATCCCCGAGACGCTTATTCGCCTGTCGGTGGGGATCGAGGATGCGGGCGACTTGATCGCCGATCTCGCGCAGGCGCTGGACGGCTAGGGCTGGTTTGAACCGGGCATCCGATTGAAGCTCTTGCGCGAAACGCGGACGTAAGGCCGCCGCGCATTGCCATGCCAGAGGTATGCCTTCGGCATGACGCCGCCCCCGGCGCGGCGATTTGGCTGCAACCCGCTCTGCGCTCGGATGTTTTTCGGGCGCGGCTGGCATAAAACACTGCCAAACCAGTCTAAGATCGCCACACTGCCGCGCGACGATGCGCGGCTTAGTCCACCGGCAGTCGCCGACCGAAATTGATCGCCCTCGATCTCTAGCGATCAGAAAGCCCGTTTCGAATCGGCCATCGGTAGAAACTTGCTGAGCACCGCAAGGCAGTATCCTTCAGAGCAAAATCCCGGCGCGAGGCCGGGATTCTGAAAGCAAGCGACACCGGCGCCTCAGCGATTCTCGATATCCACGTAATCGCGCAGCGTTTCGCCCTGATAGAGCTGCCGTGGACGACCGATCTTCATCTGCGGATCGCTGATCATTTCCTTCCACTGCGAGATCCAGCCGATGGTGCGTGAGACCGCGAAAATCGGTGTGAACATCGAGGTCGGAAAGCCCATCGCTTCCAGAATGATGCCGGAGTAGAAGTCCACATTCGGGAAGAGTTTCTTGTCGGTGAAATAATCATCCGCGAGCGCCTGTTTCTCCAACTCCTTGGCGACTTGCAGCGTCGGATTGTTCTCGACGCCCAGAAGTTCCAATACCTCGTCGGCGGATTGCTTCATCACCTTGGCGCGCGGATCGAAGTTCTTGTAGACCCGATGGCCAAAGCCCATCAGGCGGAACGGATCGTCCTTGTCCTTGGCCCGCGCGATGAATTCGGGGATGCGGTCGGGCGTGCCGATCTCGCGCAGCATTTCGAGGCAGGCCTGGTTTGCGCCGCCATGCGCCGGCCCCCAGAGGCAGGCAATGCCCGCCGCGATGCAGGCAAACGGGTTTGCCCCCGACGACGACGCCAGCCGCACGGTCGAGGTCGAGGCGTTCTGTTCGTGATCCGCATGCAGCGTGAAAATCCGGTCCATCGCGCGGCTCAGGATCGGGTTGACCTCGTAATCCTCGGCGGGCACCGCAAAGCACATGCGCAGGAAATTCGACGCATAGTCGAGGTCGTTGCGCGGATAGACGACAGGCTGCCCGATCGAATACTTGTAGGCCCAGGCGGCAATCGTCGGCATCTTGGCGATCAGCCGGATCGAGGCCACTTCGCGCTGCCACTCGTCGCTGATATCGGTGCTGTCGTGATAGAAAGCCGACATCGCCCCCACGACACCGACCATGATGGCCATCGGATGCGCGTCGCGGCGGAACCCGCGGAAGAAATACACCATCTGCTCGTGTAGCATGGTGTGATTGGTCACCCGGCTCTCGAAATCCTCCAACTCGGCGGGCGAGGGCAGTTCGCCATAGAGCAGCAGGTAGCAAACTTCGAGGAAATGCGATTTCTCGGCCAGTTGATCAATCGGATAGCCACGGTGCAGCAACTCACCCTTGTCACCGTCAATAAAGGTGATGGTGCTGTCGCAGCTTGCGGTCGAGGTAAAGCCGGGATCGTATGTGAAAACGCCCGCCGTGCCATAGAGCTTGCGGATGTCGACCACGTCGGGGCCCACCGTAGGCGAAAAGATCGGCAACTCGTAGGTTTTGCCGTCGATCTCCAGCTTCGCGGCTCTGTTGCTTTCTGACATCAGGGGTCCTCCCTCTCAACGCCCGCATGGCCATAGCGCCCCGGGCTGGATAAACGTAAGACTGCGTCGGGGCGTCAGGCCCCGCCGCAGGCGGCGTCGGTCAGTCGGGCGATGCTTTCATCGCGCCCGAGAACCAGCATCATGTCGAACACGCTCGGTGTTGCGCTGCGACCAGCAAGCGCGGCCCGGATCGGACCCGCCAGCTTGCCGAATTTCATGCCGTGGGTTTCGGCGAATTGGGTTGCGAGGGTTTCGATACCGTCGCGCGTCCAGTTAGCATTTTGCAACTGCGGCGTCAATTCGTTCAGTATACCACGGGATACACCGTCAAGCTGCGCTGCCGCCTTCTCCTCTGGGACGATGGGCCGCTCAGAAAGTATAAATTCCGCCTTATCAAGCAGTTCCGGAAATGTCTTCGCGCGCTCTTTCAGGCAGTACATACCCCGTTCCATGAGGGTCACCTTTGCGTCAGACAGCGGCGTCTGACCGGTCACGGCCAAGAATCCCTGCAATTCATGCAGCAGTGCAGCATCATCCATCGCCGCGATATGCTGCCCGCAGAGATTTTCCAGCTTCTTGAAATCGAGCCGCGCAGGCGATTTGCCGATACCGGTGATGTCGAACCAGTCCTGCGCCTGCGCGTCGGTAAAGAACTCGTCATCACCATGGCTCCAGCCAAGTCGTGCAAGGTAATTACGCATGCCCGCCGCCGGATAGCCCATCTTGTGATACTCCTCGACGCCTAGAGCACCGTGACGTTTCGACAACTTCTTGCCGTCGGGCCCGTGGATCAAGGGGATATGGGCGTAAGCAGGAAGGGGCCAGCCCATGGCCTGATAGATCAGCATCTGGCGCGCCGCGTTGTTGAGGTGATCGTCGCCCCGGATGACATGGGTTACCCCCATGTCGTGATCGTCTACCGCAACTGCCAACATGTAGACCGGTGTGCCATCGCCGCGTAACAGCACCATGTCGTCCAACTGGTCGTTGCGGATGGTGATGTCGCCCTGCACAACGTCACGGATCACCGTCACGCCCTCGCGCGGGGCCCTGATGCGGATCACATAGGCACTGTCATCTGGGTGCTGCTCAGGTGTGGCGTCGCGCCACGGGCTGCGAAAGAGCGTGGAGCGGCCCTCGGCGCGGGCGGTATCGCGGAACGTCTCGATCTCGTCCTGCGTGGAAAAGCATTTATAGGCATGGCCCTCGGCCAGCAATTGATGCGCCACCTCGCGGTGCCGCTCGGCGCGGGCGAACTGGCTCACCGCCTCGTCGTCATGGTCAAGCCCCAGCCAGGCCAGCCCGTCGAGAATCGCCTGCGTGGCCTCGGGGGTCGACCGGGCCCGGTCCGTATCCTCGATCCGCAACAGGAATTTGCCGCCCCGGCCGCGCGCATAAAGCCAGTTGAACAGCGCCGTGCGCGCCCCGCCGATATGCAGGAAGCCGGTGGGCGATGGGGCGAAACGAGTCACGACTGGGGTAGCCATAGGGCGGATTAACCTTTCGGTAACGATGCAAGGGCTAGGATTTGACACTGTCTATCGGTCCGCCGGGAGGGACACAAGTGGCGCGCGTCTGGCATCTGATCGAACACGGATGGCTGTCGCAGCGCGGCGCGCTGTTCCCTTGGGTGCCGGTCTGGCTCGGCTGCGGCGTGGGGTTTTACTTTGCGCTGCGGGTGGAACCGTCTGCGCTGCTTCTCTGGGCCTGCGGTGCGGGTGCCGTGATGCTCGGGTTGCTGTCCCTGCGTGGACGAGAATGGGCCGGGCCGCTCCTGCTTCTTTGTGCGCTTGTGCTGGCAGGCGTTGCCGTCGCAGGTGCGCGCGCGCATCTGGTGGCGGGGCCGGTTCTGGGGTGGCGCTATTATGGCCCTGTCGAGGGGCGCATCGTTGCCATCGACCGCTCGGCCTCGGACGCGCTGCGCCTGACTCTCGATCACGTTGTGCTAGATCGGATGGACCCGGCCAGGGTGCCTGACCGCGTGCGCGTTTCGCTGCACGGTGACCAGGGTTTCGTCACGCCGCGACCGGGGTTGCGGGTGATGCTGACCGGCCATCTCAGCCCGCCCTCCGGCCCGGTGGAGCCGGGCGGGTTCGACTTTCGCCGCCATGCGTGGTTTCTCGGGATCGGTGCCGTGGGCTACACGCGCACGCCGGTCCTGACCGTGGCCGAGGCCCAGGGCGCGCAGGCGCTCTTCAAGGCGCGCATGGCGCTTTCGACCCATGTCCAGGCGCGGTTGCCGGGGCAGGTCGGGGCCTTTGCTGCCGCGATCATGACCGGCGACCGTGCGGGCCTGTCGCAAGATACGTTGCAGGCGATGCGCATTTCCAATCTCGCGCATCTGCTGGCCATATCCGGGCTGCATATGGGGCTTCTGGCGGGGTTCGTCTTTGCGGCCTGCCGCCTTGGCCTTGCCGCGCTTCCGGGCCTCGGGTTGCGCTGGCCGATCAAGAAGATCGCGGCGGGTGTCGCGATCCTCGCAGGTGCCGGCTATCTCGGTCTCTCGGGCGGCAATGTCGCGACCGAGCGTGCCTTTGTCATGGTGGCTGTGATGCTGGTCGCGGTGATGCTCGACCGGCGTGCGCTCAGCCTGCGGGCGGTGGCGGTGGCGGCGGTGATCGTGCTCTGCCTGCAACCCGAGGCGTTGCTTGGCCCGGGTTTCCAGATGTCCTTTGCCGCCACGGTGGCGCTGGTCGCGGTGTTCGGCTGGCTGCGCGATGCACGGGTGCCGCTTGGGCCGCGCTGGTTGCGCCCCGCGCTCGCCGTGGTGATCTCGTCGGCGGTGGCCGGGGCGGCGACGGCCCCGGTGGCGGCGGCGCATTTCAACCAGATCGCGCAATATGGATTGCTTGCGAACCTGATGAGCGTGCCACTGATGGGCGTTCTGGTGATGCCCGCTGCGGTGGTCGCGGCGCTGCTCTTGCCGCTCGGTCTCGACTGGGTGCCTCTCTGGGCGATGGGGCAGGGGTTGGAGTGGATTCTCGGCGTGGCGACGCGTGTCTCCTCCTGGGAGGGCGCGCGCGGTCTTGTCGTGACGCCAGGGCCTATGGTGCTGCCGCTCGTCGCCTTGGGCGCGCTCTTTCTCGTGCTCTGGCAGGGGCGGGCGCGGCTGGCCGGGCTGGTGCCGGTGGTTTTCGGGTTCTGGCTTTGGTCCGGGGCGGAGCGGCCGACGGTTCTGGTGTCGGATAACGGCGGGCTGGTGGGTGTGCTCACGCCCGAGGGCCGCGCTCTCAACAAGCCGCGCGGCGGCGGGTTCGTGGCGCTAAACTGGCTGGAGAATGACGGCGATGCCGCCACGCAGGAGGCCGCGCACGCACGTTGGCCGGGAGATATGCCCCTGGAGCAGTCGCTACGCGTCGTCACCGGGGCGCGGGCTGCGCGTGATATCACCGACTGCGGCACCGCCTCACTCGTTGTATTCACCGCCGAGCCCGAAACCCTGACCCGGGATATCGGCTGCCGCACGATCACTCCAACGTCCTTGTTTGAAACCGGATCGCTTGCCATTTACGACGAGCCCGCAGATCTGCTTATCGTCACCGCAAGATCCGTGACCGGCACTCGGCTCTGGTCCGGTCAATAGCTGCGGATCAGCCCGACAAGCCGACCCTGAACCCGGACCTGATCGTCTGGCAGGATGCGGGTCTCGTAGGCCGCGTTCGCGGCTTCCAGCGCGATGGCGTTGCCCTTGCGGAAAAACCGTTTGAGTGTCGCCTCTTCCTCGGCGATCAGCGCCACCACGATATCGCCGTTATCGGCTGTTGCGGTCTCGCGGATGATGACCACGTCGCCATCATTGATCCCGGCCTCGATCATCGAGTCGCCCTTGACTTCTAGCGCGTAATGCTCGCCTTTGCCCGAGATCATGCCGCTCGGCACGCCGACATGGCCGCTGGTATGGGCGATCGCCTCGATCGGGACACCGGCGGCGATGCGGCCCATCAGCGGCACATCGATCGCGCCTGCCGCCACCGGCTGCGCATTGGCGGGCTGCGGGGCCGACGGGCGATCCCCCTCGATCACTCGCGGGGTAAATCGGTGCGTCGCCTCGCCGCCGAGGCTCTCAGGCAGCTTGACGATTTCCAGTGCCCGCGCGCGATGCGCCAGCCGCCGGATAAAGCCACGTTCCTCAAGCGCCGTGATCAGGCGGTGAATGCCGGATTTGGAGCGAAGGTCGAGCGCCTCTTTCATTTCGTCGAAACTGGGCGGTACGCCATCACGCTGAACGCGCTTGTGGATGAATTTGAGCAGATCGAGCTGTTTCTTGGTAAGCATACGCCGACACTCCGCAGGGACACAGGTATTTTGTTCTACTCATGTTCCCGTTTTGTGTCAAGCGCGGCGCGTCAGGCGCGACGGCGGCGTGTTCGGCGTGGGGGGGCAACATCGTCGCCGGTGCCATCGGCCGCCGAGGAGAACGCGCCGATCGCATCGGTGATCTGGTCAAGCGTCGGGCGCGGCCCCTTGGGGCGCTCTTCCAGTGCCGCGCGCATCTTGGAAAGGTGCTCGGGCATGGTGCCGCAGCAACCGCCGATGATCGTGGCACCCGCGTCGCGCGCCAGCACCGCGTAGTCCGCCATCAGATCGGGCGTGCCGTCGTAATGGATGTGGCCGTCGTGATATTTCGGGATCCCGGCATTGCCCTTTGCGATGATCGGCCGTTCCGAGCCCTGCGCGACAAAGCCGAGCACGGTGCGCAAAAGGTCCGAGGCACCAACGCCGCAATTGGCGCCATAGGCCAGCGGGGGATTGCCCAGCTTCTCCACCATCGTCGCCATGTCGGCGGAGGTCAGGCCCATCATCGTGCGGCCCGCCGTGTCGAAACTCATGGTGCCGCACCACGGCATGTCGGCGAGCTTGAACGCCTCGGCGGCGGCCTTGTATTCTTCTTGCGCGGAAATTGTCTCCAGCCAGAGCACGTCGGCCCCGCCTTCCTTGAGCCCCTCGGCTTGCTCGTGAAAGATCTCGACGGCCAGTTCGTGCGTGAGCGCGCCCATCGGGGCCATGATCTCACCGGTCGGGCCGACCGAGCCTGCCACGATCACCGGTCGGTCGTAACGGTCCGCCACCTCGCGGCCGATCTCGGCGGAGATGCGCGACAGTTCGCGCGCGCGCTTTTGTGCGCCGTGCAGTTTGAGCCGCGCCGCGTTGCCACCAAAGGAATTGGTCAGAAACAGGTCGCTGCCCGCGTCCACCGCCTCGCGGTAGAGCCGTTCGATGCGATCGGGGTGCTCTTCGTTCCACATCTCGGGGGCGTCGCCGGATTGCAGCCCCATGTTGAACAGGTTTGTGCCCGTGGCCCCGTCGGCCAGGATCCAGTCGCGTGTGGCCATGAGTTTGGTGAGGGCGTTGGTCATGTTTGTATCCCACGTTTATGACCGCACAGACCTCGCACCGAACGGGTGCGCTGCGCAAACTCATAATTTTCATGTAAATGGTGAGGCGCGTTTGATTGTTATCCCGCTGGCCCCATGAACCCATGAGAAAGGCACGCATCGCAGCGGATGCCTCCCTTCATGTTGGTTCGGTCCGGTCAGGTTTCCTTGACCAACTGACCTTTGGCGATCTTGAGAAGCTCGCCCATCTTGGCGCGGATCGTGTCGGTATCTGCGATATCGCCCAGATCGCCCGCGACTTTGCGCACCACATCCTCGTGGCCGGCCTCCTCGAAATCGGCCTTCACAACTTCGCGGGCATAGGTTTCGGCATCCTCGCCGGTCTTGCCCATTAGCTCGGCGGCCCAGAGACCCAGGAGCTTGTTGCGCCGGGCCACGGCACGGAACGCCATTTCCTCGTCATGGGCGAATTTGTTCTCGAATGCGCTTTCGCGGTCGTCAAAGGTGGTCATGGGCCGGTCCCCTTGCATGCGTTGCCGTTTCACCTGATATGCAATCTGGCGGGCAAAAGGGCAAGGGGCCAACGCCATCTTGCGACGTGTTGGCCCATGCACTATGAGAGCGCATCGGCATGGGGGGACTCACGCCCCCAACCCTCAGCGACGGAGTTATCATGGCGCGGCGCAAGAAAATCTACGAAGGCAAGGCCAAGACGCTTTACGAAGGGCCGGAACCGGGCACCATCATCCAGTATTTCAAGGATGACGCCACCGCCTTCAATGCCGAGAAGAAGGCCACGATCGACGGTAAGGGTGTGCTCAACAACATGCTCTCGGAATATTTCATGACCGGGCTGAACAACGTGGGCGTGCCCACGCATTTCATCAAGCGCATCAACATGCGCGAGCAGCTGGTGCGCGCCTGCGAGATCATCCCGCTGGAGGTGATCGTGCGCAACTATGCCGCCGGGTCGATGGCCAAGCGGCTTGGCATCGAGGAGGGCACGCAATTGCCGCGCCCGATCGTGGAATACTGCCTCAAGGATGACAAGCTGGGCGACCCGCTGGTGACCGAGGAACATATCGCCGCCTTCGGCTGGGCCAGCCAGCAGGACATGGACGATATCCTCAGCCTCGCGCTGCGGGTCAATGATTTCATGGCCGGTGTGATGTTCGGAGTGGGCATTCGGCTGGTCGATTTCAAGATCGAGGTGGGCCGCGTCTATGATGGCGATTTCCAGCGCCTGATCGTGGCCGACGAGATCAGCCCCGACAGCTGCCGCCTGTGGGATATCGAGACCGGGCAAAAGCTCGACAAGGACGTGTTCCGCCGCGATCTGGGCTCGCTCACCGATGCCTATACCGAGGTCGCCACCCGTCTGGGCGTGATGCCCAAGTCGAGCGCGCCCGTCACCCGCCCGACGCTGATCAACTGAAAGGGACCTCACTGATGAAGGCACGCGTGCACGTCATGCTCAAATCCGGCGTTCTCGACCCGCAGGGCGAGGCGGTGCGCCACGCACTCGGATCGCTCGGGTTCGAGGGGGTCGAAGGGGTGCGGCAGGGTAAGGTTATCGAGATCGACCTCGCGGAGGCAGATGCGACCAAGGCTGAGGCGGTCGTCACCGAGATGTGCGAGAAGCTGCTGGCGAATACCGTGATCGAGAGCTACTCGGTGGAGTTGGGCTGATGCATGCCGCCGTCATCGTCTTTCCCGGCTCCAACTGTGACCGCGACCTTGCCGTGGCGTTCGAGCGTGCGGGTGCGCGCGTTTCGATGGTCTGGCACAAGGACACGTCGATGCCTGAAGGCGTCGATATCGTCGGTGTGCCGGGCGGATTTTCCTACGGCGATTACCTGCGCTGCGGGGCGATCGCCGCCAATTCGCCGATTTGCCGCGCGGTCGTGGCGCATGCTGACAAGGGCGGCTATGTGCTTGGTGTGTGCAACGGCTTTCAGATACTGACCGAGACAGGCATCCTGCCCGGTGCGCTGTTGCGCAATGCGGGGCTGAAATATGTCTGCAAACCGGTCGACCTTCGTGTCACCACCGATCAGAGCGTCTTTACCCAAGGGTACAAGGCGGGCAGTACCATCACCGTGCCCATTGCCCACCATGACGGCAATTATTTCGCGGATGAGGCGACGCTCGACCGGCTTCAGGCAGAGGATCGCGTCGCTTTCACTTATGTCCAAAACCCCAACGGCTCGGCCCGCGACATCGCCGGGGTCCTGTCGGAAAATCGCCGCGTGCTCGGCATGATGCCGCATCCCGAACGTATGGCCGAGCCGCTGCATGGCGGAAGCGACGGGGCGGCGATGTTCGCGGGGCTTGTGCGACAGCTTGCCGACGCCTGAACCGCGGCGCTTGAGGGCAGGGGCCTCTCGGCCTAAGCTTCTCATATGAGCAATCTGCCAACCAAACCCAATGTGCCACGTGCGCGGGCCATATCGTGGCGCGCGCGGCTTGTGCTTCTGGGGTTGTTCCTGATCGCGGTGATCGTGGTTTTTACCACCAATCGCCTGCTCACCGATCGCTTTACCGAGAACACCCGGAATCGGGCTGAACTGCGTCTCGTCCTCTATTCCGGCAACCTTCTTTCGGAACTTCGGCAGAACGCAATCGTGCCGCAGCTTCTGGCGCGCGATCCGGCGCTCATTTCGGCCCTTAATACGCAGGATTACGCGCAATCGACACAGCGCCTGATCTCTTTTCTCGAAGAGATCGGTGCCGCCTCGCTCACGCTGCTCGACAAGGACGGCCGCGCGGTGGCCGCGACCGAGCGCAACCGGCTGGGCGAGAACCACAAGCAGGCCGCCTATTACGTCGATGCGCTGCGCTCGCGCGATACGGTTTTCAAGGTGCTGCAGGATGAGGCCGGGCAATACAACTTTACCTATTCGCGCCGGATTGAGACCCAGAACGGTGTGCTCGGCGTGATCGTCGTCGAGGTCGATCTGCGCAAATATGAACGGGCCTGGGCGGGGATCTCGGACGCGGTGATGGTCACCGATTCCGAAGGCCGGATCATCCTTGCGACCGAACCGCGATGGCGTGGGCTGACCGAAGCGGAGGCGCTCACGCGCGAGCCGGCGAACAGCGCCATCCAGCGCGCCATTCAGGCCACCTCGGACTGGACCGCGCTTCCGGCTGATGCCTATGTGCGCGGCGAGGCAGTGATGCGCGTCGAGGGGCGGGTGGCGTTTCGCGGCTGGCGCATCGCCAGTTTCACCACCTACGCCACGGTGCGCGACAAGGTGAATGGGTATCTTGCGCTCGAAATTATGGGATTCGCGATTCTGCTCGCGCTCGCCTTTTACTTTCTCAACCGCAAGGCGGCGCGGCGGGTTGCGCTCTTTCAGCGCGAGTCAGCGGAGCTTCGCGCATTGAACGCTCGGTTGCAGCGGGAAATCGCCGAACGCCAGAGGGTGCAGGAGAACCTCGCCCAAGCCGAACAGACGCTGCAGCAAAGTTCCAAGCTTGCCGTGCTGGGCGAGATGTCGGCTGCGGTGAGCCATGAGCTCAACCAGCCGCTTGCGGCAATGAAAACCTATCTCGCGGGGGCGCGTATGCTGCTGACCCGCAATCGCCCCGACGAGGCGCTGACCTCGTTCCAGCGGATCGACGATCTGATCGAGCGGATGGGCGCGATCACCAAGCAGCTCAAATCCTACGCCCGCCAGTCGGGCGACACGTTTTCACCTGTAAACATGGGCGATGCGGTGGCCTCGGCACTTGCCATGATGGAGCCGCAACTGCGACAGCGCAAGATCACCATCACCCGCACCCTGCCGGATCAGCCGGTGATGATCATGGGCGACCGGGTGCGCGTGGAACAGGTGATCATCAACCTGTTGCGCAACGCTATCGATGCAACCGAGACGGTGCCCGATGCCGGCATCGACATTCTGCTCGCGGCGGGCGAGACGGCGGTGCTGACGGTGCGCGACAACGGCCACGGCATCGGCGACTTCAAAAACCTGTTCGAGCCCTTCTACACCACCAAGCAACCCGGCGACGGGGTCGGGCTGGGGCTTGCCATTTCCTCGGGGATCGTGAACGACCTTGGCGGGCGTCTGGTGGCGCGCAATGCGCCGGACGGGGGGGCTGTATTCGAGGTCCAGCTTCCCATATTACCCGAAGAGACCCGAGCAGCGGAGTGAATGACATGCCGGCAGCCATGAAGATCGCCATTGTCGATGATGAAAAGGATATGCGCCAGTCGATCAGCCAGTGGCTGGCGCTGTCGGGCTATGACACCGAGGCGTTTCCCTCGGCCGAAGAGGCGCTCAAGGCGCTCGGCCCCGATTATCCGGGCATCGTGGTGACGGATATCAAGATGCCCGGCATGGACGGGATGCAGTTCCTGAAAAAACTGATGGGCTCGGACAGCTCATTGCCGGTGATCATGATCACCGGGCATGGTGACGTGCCAATGGCGGTCGAGGCGATGCGCATCGGGGCGTTTGATTTTCTGGAAAAGCCGTTCAACCCCGACCGCATGACGCAGCTGGCGAAAAAGGCCACCAATGCGCGGCGCATGGTGCTGGATGCGCGCGCGCTGCGCCGCGACCTGTCGGATGGCGGCCAGCTGATGAAGAAGCTCATCGGCACCTCCGGCGCGATGGAGAGGCTGCGCGAGGATATCCTCGATCTGGGCCAGGCCGATGGTCATGTGCTGATCGAGGGTGAGACCGGCACCGGCAAGACGCTGGTGGCGCATGCGCTGCATGCCGTGGGCGCGCGCGCGGGCAAGAAATTCGTCTCGGTTTCCTGCGCCGCCCTTGGCGAAGAGGCGCTGTCCGCGCGGCTCTTCGGCCCGGTTCAGCCCGAGGATCCGCACCTGCCTGCGGTCGAGGAAGCGCGCGGCGGTACGCTCGTGCTCGAGGATGTCGAGGCGCTGTCCGATGCCGCGCAGGCGCGGCTTCTGACCTTCGTCAACGACGAGGGCACCCCGCCCGAAACCCGCATCATCGCGATCTCCAACATGCAGGACGAGGGCCGCACCTGCGAGGACGCGCTGCGCTCGGATCTGTTTTACCGGTTGGCCAGCCTGCGCATCACCGTGCCGCCACTGCGCCAGCGCGGCGAGGATATCCTGACGCTGTTCACCTCGTTCTCGGACCAGTTCGCCGAGGATTACGGCTGCGACGCACCGCAGATCTCGGCGCAGGAGGCGACGCAGCTATTGCAGGCGCCATGGCCGGGCAATGTCCGCCAGCTCTTTAACGTGGCCGAACGCGCGGTGCTGCAATCGCGGCGCGGTTCGGGCACGCTGACCTCGCTGCTGATGTCGGATCATGACGAAATGCAGCCGGTGATGACCACTGAGGGCAAGCCGCTAAAGGAATATGTCGAGGCGTTCGAGCGGATGCTTATCGACAACACCATGCGCCGTCACAAGGGTTCCATCGCGGCGGTGATGGAGGAACTCTGCCTGCCGCGCCGCACCCTCAACGAGAAGATGGCCAAGTACAACCTGCAACGCTCGGATTATCTCTGAGTCCCGGCTGCGGTCTGCGCCCTAACCCTGCCGCTCGTCAAACGGAATTTTCAAAGAATTCCGTTCCTGAAAACTCTGGGTTTTCCTGTCCGTTTTCTTCCGAAGAAAACGGCGGTGCACTGAAAACGGACGGTCTCCCCTGGGCTGAAAATAACTGCGGATTTCTGACCGCGCAGGGCTCATGACCTGCCACCGCGCATTTTCTCCATTGTAATCCCCGCCACCAACGCTTTAGTGTGACAATGCGGCGACGGGCGAGGATTTCCACGCCCGGCCTCGAGAAATTCGCTGTTACAGCCCCCTGTCGGAACGACAAATCCGTGAGGGCCGGACAGACCGATTGGGCCCCGGACCGGGGCCGCATACACGCCTGATACCCCGACAAGGTGCCTCAGGCCTTGAATTGGCCCGTGAGGGCCGGAGAAGAAGAACCGCGATGAAGCGCGCGAGACTTGACAGCGTCATACAGGCAGGGAGCACATGCATCCCGCCCATACGCACGCCCGCCATCGCCCCTATCAGACATCAGCCGCAACGCGCCGCCCCCCCGGGGGTGTGCGCTGCGCCGCGATGCACATGGAAAACATGGCCAAGAAAATGCTCATTGATGCCACCCACGCGGAGGAAACCCGCGTCGTGGTGGTCGACGGAAACAAGGTCGAAGAATTCGATTTCGAATCCGAGAACAAGCGCCAGCTTGCTGGCAACATCTATCTCGCAAAGGTAACCCGGGTAGAGCCGTCGCTTCAGGCGGCGTTCATTGATTACGGCGGCAACCGGCACGGCTTTCTCGCCTTCTCGGAAATCCACCCTGATTACTATCAGATTCCGGTCGCCGACCGCGAGGCGCTGATGGCCGAGGAAGAGGCGCTCGCGCAGGCCCAGCAGGAGGAAGAGGAAAAGCCAAAGCGCACCTCTCGCTCCCGCTCACGCTCGAAATCCAAACCGGAAAAGACCTCGTCGGATGACGCCGTGACTACCGGCGATATCTCCGGCATGGAAACCATCGACCTCGCCGAGGACGAGGAGGAAGGCACGTCGCCGATGGAGCGCGTGGCCGAGACCCCGGTCGAGGAACCCGCCGACGACAGCGCCGCCGTGCAGGGTGCCGAAAACACCACGCCGGAGGGTGACGAGCAAGAGACCGACACCCGCGATCACGCCAGCCACGATGACAGCATCGAATCCGTCGCCGATGAGGATGATAGCGAGGATCTGCGCCCGGTCCGCAAGCCGCGCGCGCGGCGCTACAAGATCCAAGAGGTGATCAAGGTCCGCCAGATCATGCTCGTGCAGGTCGTCAAGGAAGAGCGCGGCAACAAGGGCGCAGCGCTGACCACCTATCTCAGCCTTGCCGGGCGTTACTGCGTGCTGATGCCCAACACCGCGCGCGGCGGTGGCATCTCCCGCAAGATCACGCTTGCTGCCGACCGCAAGAAGCTAAAGGAAATCGCCACCGAGATCGACGTGCCCAAGGGCGCGGGGCTGATCATTCGCACGGCGGGGGCCAAGCGCACCAAGGCCGAGATCAAGCGCGATTACGAATATCTGCAACGCTTGTGGGAGCAGATCCGCGAGTTGACGCTGAAATCCATCGCGCCCGCCAAGATCTACGAGGAAGGCAACCTGATCAAGCGCTCGATTCGTGATCTCTATAATCGCGAGATCGACGAGGTTCTGGTCGAGGGTGAGATGGGCTACCGGATCGCCAAGGACTTCATGAAGATGATCATGCCGTCCCACGCGAAGAACGTGAAACACTATGTCGATCAGCAGCCGCTGTTCGCGCGCCACCAGGTCGAAAGCTACCTCAGCGGTATGTTCAACCCCACGGTGCAGCTCAAATCCGGCGGCTATATCGTGATCGGTGTGACCGAGGCGCTTGTCGCCATCGACGTCAACTCTGGCCGGGCCACGAAAGAAGGCTCGATCGAGGAAACCGCGCTCAAGACCAATCTCGAGGCGGCTGACGAGGTCGCGCGTCAATTGCGCCTGCGCGACCTTGCCGGGCTGATCGTGATCGACTTCATCGACATGGACGAGCGACGCAACAACGCCTCAGTTGAAAAGCGGATGAAGGACCGGCTCAAAACCGACCGCGCCCGCATTCAGGTGGGGCGCATCTCGGGCTTTGGGCTGATGGAAATGTCGCGCCAGCGTCTACGCCCCGGCATGATCGAGGCAACCACGCAGCCATGCCCGACCTGCCACGGCACCGGACTCATTCGCTCGGATGACAACCTTGCGCTGTCGATCCTGCGTCAGGTCGAGGAAGAGGGGGTGCGCCGTCGCTCGCGCGAGGTGCTGCTGAAATGCCCGGTGGGCATCGCCAACTACCTGATGAACCAGAAACGCGACCATGTGGCCCAGATCGAGGCGCGTTACGGCCTTTCTGTCCGGATCGAGGGGGAACCGACGCTTGTCAGCCCCGATTTCACGATGGAGAAGTTCAAGACGGCGACGCGTACCGTGCCCGAGCCAGACGCCGCGCAATTCGTCTCTGCCGGGGCGGCGCTGATGGTCGAAATCGACGAGACCGAGGAAGACGTGATCGCCGACGAGGTCGAAACCACCCCCGAGGCCAATGGCGACGAGGGCGACAAGCCCAAGAAAAAGCGCCGCCGCTCGCGCAGCCGCAGCCGTCGCAAGCCCAAGAACGGGAGCAACGGCCAGTCCGATAATGGCCAGACCGATAACGGCCAGTCGGACAGCACCCAGAGTGAGAACGCCGAGGCGCAGCCGCAAGACGATGCGCGCAGCGATCAGGCCGAGACCGCTCAGCCCGCCGTGGCAGAGGCAGTCAACGCACCGTCGCAGACCGAACACTCCGAACTTGCGGCCGAGGCTCCCGAGCCAAAGCCCAAACCGAAAAGCTCCAGCCGCTCGCGCAAGAAGACCCCGGTCAAAATCGAAGGCGAGGCCGAGACCCCGGCAGAGGCAGAGGCCCAGAGCGGTGCGTCACTGGCCGAAAAACCCAAGCCTAAACCGCGCTCGCGCACCGTCTCGCGCAAGAAAGAGACCGAGGAGACCCCGGTCGTGGAAGAGGCCGCCGGTGCGGCAGGCCCCATCCCCGAGCCGGAACCGGCACAACCGGCACCCGCGCCAGTTGCTGAGGCAGAGGTCCAGTCGCAACCGGAGCCGACCCCCGCGCCGGTTGCGGAAGAGCCCGCCAAGGCCCCTGAGCCCGAGCCGAAAACCGAAACCGTCACCGAAGACCCGGCGCCTGCCAAGCCCAAGCGGCGCGGCTGGTGGTCGCTCGGCTAATCAGCGGGACATTCCTAGAAAAGCCGCGCCCCGTTTCACGGGCGCGGCTTTTGCATGTCGCGGCCTTAGACCGCCTTGCGGATGAGATAGGTCTGCACCCCGGCCTCGTCGCTGGACGAGATCAGTTCATGGCCGGATTCGGCACAGAAATGCGGTACGTCGATCACTGCCGCCGGATCATCGGCATGCAAGGCGATCACCTCACCAAGGGCCAATGATTTCAAGCGCTTGCGCAGCTTGAGAACGGGCAGTGGGCACAAGAGGCCACAGGCGTCGAGCGTGTCATTCGGGGTCATGCCCGATCAGATAGCGGGCTTGTTACAGCCTGTCCACAAGGATGTGACCCTTTGCTGCGTGACGCGGCGGGGTGGACGGGTTATGTGTGATCCCATGTTCGGAATCGAAATCATAGACGCCGCTTTGCTGCCGGCCATGCTCGTGGCCTTAGTTGCTGGAACCATATCATTTTTGAGCCCCTGTGTGTTGCCCATCGTGCCACCATACCTCGCCTATATCAGCGGTGTCAGCCTCAATGACCTGACCGAGAGCGGCATCCACCGCGCCCGCGCCGTGGTGCCCGCGCTGTTCTTCGTGCTGGGGCTGTCGACGGTGTTTTTGTTTCTGGGCTTCACCGCGTCAGCCATCGGCACGGTGTTTCTGCAATATCAAGGCTATTTCAACACGGTAGCGGGCATACTTGTGATGGTCTTCGGGGCGCATTTCGTCGGTGTTTACCGCTTCAAGTTCCTCGACCGCGAGGCGCGGCTTGATGCGGGCGACCGGGGTGGGTCGTCCTTTGGGGCCTACATCCTTGGCCTCGCCTTTGCGTTTGGCTGGACGCCTTGCATCGGCCCGCAACTGGGCGCGATCCTGTCGCTTGCCGCCTCCGAGGCGAATGTTGCGCGGGGCACCTCATTGCTGGCGGTCTATGCCATCGGGCTGGGTGTTCCCTTCATTCTGGTGGCGGCATTCCTGCCGCGTCTTCAAGGCCTTATGGGGTGGATGAAGCGCCACATGGAGCAGATCGAGCGGGTCATGGGCCTGCTGTTGTGGACGATCGGTCTGCTGATGCTGACCGGCGGTTTCTCGGCGTTTTCGTTCTGGCTTCTGGAGGTGTTTCCGGCCCTAGCCGTGCTTGGATAACGCCTTACGCTCGCCCGAATTTCGCGCTAGGCTCTGGCCGTCAAGAGGTTGGTCATGAGCAGCAACGCCCCCGTTCACGCCCCTGTGCGCCGCAGGCGCGTGTTTTATATCCCCGGCTATGATCCGATTCCGCCGCGCCGCTACCGCGAGCTTTATCGCAAGGAAAGCGCTGTGCAGGCGGATATTTCTGATTATGAAATCAATATCTTGCCGAGCGAAGCTAAAGCGAGATTCGGTTGGGGCGTGCAGGGCCGGATAGGTAGGGCCGAGGTGGATGCCCAAATCGAGGTGCTGGTCTGGTCCGATATCGTCAAGCACAGCATGGATCAGGGCATTCTGGCAACCTATGCACAACTGATCCGCACCGCCGCCACCTATATCGGTACCGGTGCGCTGTTTCGGTTGATGCGTCTGCGCAAGGGCCCCGTGATTGCAGCGCTTTACCCGGTGGGCTTTCTACTGGCGCAACTGGGTTTGGCGCTGCTGGCGGCGTGGATACTGGGGCAAGGTCTTTCCCTGCTACATCCGCTGGCGGGTTGGGGAGGTTTGGTCGTGGTGCCGCTCATCCTGGAATGGTTTCGACGCATGGATGGCCGGTTCTTCGCCTATTACCTCATGCATGACTACGCCTACTCGGCGCGGCATCTGGGGGCCAATCCGCCGGAATTGGAGGCGCGGATGGCCGAGTTCACATCCGAAATTGCAATTTCTTTACAAGAAGATAGCGATGAGGTCCTGATCGTCGGGCATTCCTCGGGCGCGCATCTGGGCGTGTCAATCCTTGCCGATCTGATCCGCGCCGGGGACGTGCCCAAACATGGCCCCGCGCTCTCGTTTCTCAGTCTCGGGCAGGTGGTGCCGATGGTGTCTTTCCTGCCGCGCGCGCACCGGTTGCGCGCCGATCTGGCCTATCTGAGCACGCGCGAGGAGCTTTTCTGGCTTGACGTGACCGCGCCGGGCGATGGCTGCGCATTTGCGCTGTGTGATCCGGTGAGCGTAAGCGGTGTGGCCCCTGAGGGTAAACGCTGGCCGCTGGTGATCTCGGCGGCATTTACGCAAAGCTTAAGTGCCGAGCGGTGGCGCGCCCTGCGCTGGCGGTTTTTCCGGCTGCATTTTCAGTATCTTTGCGCCTTCGACCGGCCCAAGGATTACGACTATTTCCAGATCACTGCCGGGCCGCAAACCTTGGCACAACGCTTTACCGGGCGCCCCCCCTCCAAGAGCCGGATCGAGCGGGCGACCTCGGGTTATACGAGCCTTGCGCCATGACGCCGCCCAAGCCGCCTGCGCGGCCGGATCGTGTCTCTTTGTGGCGCTACATGCGGCTGTTTCGGGCCGATATCCTGTCGGCACAGCCTGCGCGGCTCTACCGCGCGTGGATGGCCGAGTTTCGCACGCCGTTCTTTCGCTCTTATCTGTGCAATCAGCCCGAACTGGTCGATCTGGTGTTGCGCGCGCGGCCAGGTGATTTCCCGAAATCCGCGCGCGTGTCCGAAGGATTACGGCCGCTTCTGGGGCAATCGGTGTTCGTCACCAACGGCGAGACGTGGAAGCGGCAGCGACGGATCATCGACCCCGCCTTCGAGGGCGGTCGGCTGCGCGATACCTTTGCGGCGATGGTCAGGGCCGGGCAGGGTGCTGTGGCACGGCTTGGGCCCCTGGCCGATGGCACACCGCGTGATATCGAGCCGCAGACGAGCCATGCCGCCGCCGATGTGATCTTTCGCACGCTGTTCTCGATCCCGATCGAGAACGCGACCGCGAGCGCGGTGTTCGAGCAGTTCAAGGCGCATCAGCGCACGCAGCCGGTGCTGAACCTCGCGGCCTTTGTCCCGCTGCCGCGCTGGTTTCCGCGCTTTCACCGCAGGGAAACGCGAGAGACCGCCCGCACCATCCGCGCGCTGATCACGCAGTTGACGGCGCAGCGCATGGGGGAGATCGAAGCCGGGACCGCGCCCGACGATCTGGCCACCAAGATCATGACCACCGCCGACCCGCAGACCGGCGCGCGGTTCGACACGCGGGAAATGGTCGATCAGGTGGCGATCTTCTTTCTTGCGGGCCATGAGACGAGTGCGTCTGCGCTGGCCTGGGCGTTGTATCTGCTGGCGCTCTACCCCGAGTGGCAGGACAGGCTTGCCGAGGAGGCCGAGGCGGTGTTCGGCAGCCGTGTGCCCGAGTTCGCCGACATGTCGCGCCTGCGCGTGGCGCGGGATGTATTTCGCGAGACGCTCCGCCTTTATCCGCCCGTGCCGATGATGGTGCGCGAGAGCACATGCCCCGAGCGCTTTCGCAATCGTGACGTCAAACCCGGTGCACAGGTGGTGATCAGCCCGTGGCACCTGCACCGGCATGAACGGCTGTGGGACGACCCCGACGGCTTTGATCCTGCGCGCTATGGCACCGAGAATGGCAAGACCTGCCTGCGCAACGCCTATATCCCGTTCTCCGCCGGGCAGCGGGTCTGCACCGGGGCGGGGTTCGCGATGATCGAGGGGCCGCTCTTGCTCGCGATGCTGCTCCGGGCCTACCGCTTTGGTGCGGTGCCGGAGCGCCCCGCGATGCCGGTGGCGCATCTGACAGTGCGCGGGCGCGATGGGATCTGGCTGTCGATTTCGCCGCGCTGACCCCTTTGCAAGCCCGGCCAAAGCCCCTATGTATGGGGTGTTCCCGGCAACGGGGACTATGGACATAAACGCGCTCGTAATAAGCGGATCGGACCCGGGGGCGGTACCCGGCGGCTCCACCAAACATCCTTCATTTGGGGATCATGGGGCCGAAACAGGATCGACGAACGTCTAAAGGGGTTATGCTTTGTCCCGGTGAGGTACCACCGTTATCGGTCCGAAACGTACAGTTGCAAATGACAACCGTGCTCCGGTCGCCGTTGCTGCGTAAGCAGTAACAAGACCGAAACTTAAGTCCTTGCCTCTAGCCAGGTAAGGCGGGGTTCGCAGGCACCTGGCAACAGAAGCCTGCACTTCCCTTTTTTGAAAGACACTGTGCCGCGCGTCATGGAACTATGACTTGCGCAAGTCGTGCGCGCGGGAGACAAACCCGCATGACCGGGCCACCCCTCTCCGACATCATCCGCAGCTTTCTGCGCATTGGCCTTTTGTCCTTTGGCGGGCCGGCAGCGCAGATCTCGATGATGCATGCGGAACTGGTCGAGCGGCGTGGCTGGCTGGAAGAGCGGCAATTTCTGGGCGCGCTGTCGCTCTGCATGCTGTTGCCGGGGCCGGAGGCGATGCAGTTGGCCACTTATGCGGGTTGGCGGCTCCGGGGGGTGCCGGGGGGGCTGATTGCGGGGCTGTTGTTCGTGGTGCCGGGTGCACTGGTGATCCTGGCGCTTGGCCTTGGCTATGCGCTTTATGGCGGGGTGCCTCTGGTGCAGGCGTTGTTTGTCGGGGTTAAGGCGGCCGTGGTGGCGATCGTTTTGCAGGCGCTGTTGAACCTCGCGCGCAAGGCGCTGACCGACCGGGCAAGCTGGGTGCTGGCCGGGCTCGCCTTTGTGGCGATGTTCGTGCTGTCGGTGCCCTTTCCCGTCATCATCGCGCTGGCGGCGCTCTGGGGCTATCTGAGCGCGCGCGGTGAGGCCGAGACCGCGCTGCCCGCCGTCGTGCCCCTGCGCGGCACGCTGGTCACCGTCGCCATCTGGGGTGCGCTCTGGGCTGCGCCGGTGCTGGTGGCGTGGGCGGCTGGGGCCGATTTTCTTACCGATCTTGCACTGTTCTTCGGCAAGCTGGCTGTGGTGACCTTTGGCGGGGCCTATGCGGTGCTGGCCTATATGACCGAGACGGTGGTGGTGACCAAGGGCTGGCTGAGCACGGCGCAGATGATCGACGCGCTCGGGCTGGCCGAGACGACACCGGGGCCGCTGATTCTGGTGACCGAGTTTGTAAGCCTTCTGGCGGGCTATGCGCAGGGCGGGGTGGGGATGGCCGTCCTTGCCGCCGTGTTGACCCTGTGGGTCACCTTTACCCCTTGCTTTTTATGGATATTCACCGGTGCGCCATATATCGCGCACATCCTGGCGCGGCCCCGGCTCAAGGGGGCGTTGGCCGGTATTTCGGCGGCCGTGGTGGGGGTGATCCTCAATCTTTCGGTCTGGTTCGCGTTGCATGTGCTCTTTGGCCGGGTGCGCGATTCGGGATTCGGCCCGGTGCCGGACTGGCAGACATTCAGCCCGCTCAGCCTTGTTTTTGTGCTGTTGGCCGCGGCCCTGTTGCTGTGGGTGCGGCTGTCGATGGTCTGGGTTCTTGTGTGGCTTGCGGCGCTCGCGGGGGCGTGGCATCTATTGATCTAACGTGCGTATTGCGGGTCTTTTGTTTTGTCCCGAATCCCCTATGCTGAATGCCGGAACTCACCCGAGGTAAAGAATGTCGCGCTCGATCGATTACGGAAACCTGATGCATCGCGCCATGCGTGGCCTCATTCAGGAGGTTCTGACCGACGTGCAGATGAACGGGCTGCCCGGCGCGCATCACTTTTTCATCACCTTTGACACCACCCACCCCAAGGCGGAACTCGCCGATTGGTTGCGCGACCGCTACCCGTCCGAGATGACCGTGGTCATGCAGCATTGGTATGACGGGCTCGAGGTGACGGATGACGGGTTTAGTGTCACGCTGAATTTCGGCGATGCGCCGGAGCGGCTTTATGTGCCCTATGATGCGATCCAGACCTTTGTCGACCCGTCGGTGGAATTCGGCCTGCGCTTCGAGACGCAGGAGGTCGGGGGCGAGGGCGACGAGGAGGATACCGACGATCTGGAGGCCGAGGATGACACGCCCACCGAGGCGGATGTGGTCAGCCTCGACAGCTTTCGCAAATAGGGCTGGGTGCGCGTCGCAAGCATCGGTATTCCATTGTATACAGTATTGATCTTTTGCCCGGCTTCGCTATGAACGGGGCAAACCGTCAAGGAGATTCCGCAATGACCGCCACCCGCACCGAATCCGACAGTTTCGGACCTCTTGAAGTGCCCGCCGACAAGTATTGGGGCGCGCAGACGCAGCGCTCGATCATGAATTTCCCGATCGGCTGGGAGAAACAGCCGGTGGCCATCGTGCGCGCCCTCGGCGTGATCAAGCAGGCCTGCGCGCAGGCCAACAAAGCCTCTGGTAAGCTCGACTCGCGGCTGGCGGATGCGATCATTCAGGCGGCGGGCGAGGTGATCGAGGGCAAGTTCGACGACAATTTCCCTCTGGTGGTCTGGCAGACGGGGTCGGGCACGCAGTCCAACATGAATTCCAACGAGGTGATCGCCAACCGCGCCATCGAGATCCTCGGTGGTGAGATCGGCTCCAAGGATCCGGTGCATCCAAACGATCATTGCAACATGGGGCAGTCGTCAAACGACACCTTCCCAACGGCCATGCATATCGCCACCGCGATGAGCGTGCGCGATGTGCTGCTGCCCGGACTGGACAAGCTGGCGGCGGGGCTGGAGGCGAAGGCCGCCGAGTTCAAGGACATCATCAAGATCGGTCGCACCCACACGCAGGACGCCACGCCGCTGACGCTGGGGCAGGAGTTCTCGGGCTACGCACATCAGGTGCGGCAGGGGATCGCGCGGGTCCAGGCCTGCATGCCCGGCATTTACGAGTTGGCACAGGGCGGCACCGCCGTGGGCACCGGGCTCAACACCGCGCATGGCTGGGGCGAGACGGTCGCCGCCAACATGGCCGAGATCACCGGTCTGCCGTTTGTCACCGCGCCCAACAAGTTCGAGGCGCTCGCCGCGCATGACGCGATGGTGTTCCTGTCGGGGGCTTTGGCCACGGTGGCCGGCTCCTGCTACAAGATCGCCAACGATATCCGCTTTCTGGGCAGCGGGCCGCGCTCCGGCCTCGGCGAATTGATCCTGCCGGAAAACGAGCCGGGCAGCAGCATCATGCCCGGCAAGGTCAACCCGACGCAGGCCGAGGCGCTGACACAGGTGGCAGCCCATGTCATGGGCAACGATGCGGCGATCAAGTTCGCAGGCTCCCAAGGGCATTTTGAGCTCAATGTCTACAATCCGATGATGGCCTATAACCTGTTGCAATCCATCCAGCTTTTGGGGGATGCCAGCGACAGCTTTACCGAGCGGATGCTGATGGGCACCCGCGCCAATGAGGAGCGCATCGAAAAGCTGATGCGGGAGTCGCTGATGCTGGTGACGGCGCTTGCGCCCACCATCGGTTATGACAATGCCACCAAGGTCGCCAAGACCGCGCACAAGAACGGCACCACGCTGAAGGAAGAGGCGATCGCGCTCGGCTTCGTAGATGCGGAGACGTTTGACCGCGTGGTGCGCCCCGAAGACATGATCGGCCCGAAATGAGCGACGCGCCGGTCAATCTGAACCGGGTGCGCAAGCAAAAGGCGCGGGCTGAGAACAAGGCCCGCGCCGACGAGAATTCGGCGCGGTTTGGACGCACCAAGGCGCAGAAGACCCTTGAAGAGACGCAGGCCGAAAAGGAGCGCCGCATCCTCGACCTGCATCGCCGCGAGGATGACTGATGCGAGGTTCATCTTGCGATAAATATCCCGGGGGATTCGCCGCTTGCGGCGATGGGGGCAGCGCCCCCTTGCACGGCCAGCCATGAGTGCGCGCCCCGTCAAGCATTCGCTGACGCTGCGCGGCCATCGCACCAGCGTCTCGCTGGAGGAAGAATTCTGGCGCGCGTTTCGCGAGATTGCCGCCGAGGAGGGCATCGCGCTGAACGCGCTTGCGGCCCGGATCGACGCGGAGCGCGGCATCGAGACGGGTCTTGCCTCGGCGATCCGGGTGCATGTTCTGCGCCACTATCGCGCGAAACACTCCGGTTGATCTTTGCCTCGAACGCGCGAATTCGAATCGTTTTCAATTTTCAGCCCCTTCCGATGTGTCGCTTTTCACACCCAATCCTCCGCTGACTGGTTGTGTTTTCACAACTGGGCTTGTTACCCTAAGGGGGCGAATGGGATCGGGGGCCTTCATCTGAAGACGTCCCGGGAAAGGGTGCTTTCCGGTTCTGAATGCTGAAAATGCCAGTGCGCCGCCCGCGCCCGCGCCCGTCCGAAAAAGGGTGGCCGGGTTCAGGTGCGGCGCGACATGGCGAAGGGACAAGGGAGAGCCTCAATGGCCGACGAATTAGAGAATCAGGGTATCCCTGCGCCCACGGGCGACTCGGATATCATCGCGACCGATTACGAGATCGGTCAGGACAACATCACGACAAGGATCGGGCCATTCGGGCTCGACATTCACAATCCCGTCTTCATGATCTCGGGCCTCGCGGTCGTGGCCTTCGTGTTCTACACGCTGGCATTGCCGGAGCAGGCGTCGAACGTGTTCAGCTGGCTCTTTTCGGCGGTGACCAAGGGCTTTGACTGGTTTTTCCTCGGGGCCGCGAATATTTTTGTGATCTTCTGCCTGCTGCTGATCGTGACGCCCTATGGCTCGGTCCGGCTGGGCGGCACCGAGGCCAGGCCGGATTACAGCTATGTTGGCTGGTTCGCGATGCTATTTGCGGCGGGCATGGGGATCGGCCTTTTGTTCTTCGGGGTCTCTGAGCCGATGAGCCACTTCTCGTCGTCGCTCGGTGGCACCGCGATGGAAGAGGGCGCGCGCACCGACTGGGCACCGCTTGGTGCGGCAGCAGGTGACGAGGCGGCGGCACAGCGGCTTGGCATGGCGGCAACGATCTTTCACTGGGGTCTCCACCCTTGGGCAATCTATGCCGTGGTGGCGCTGGCGCTGGCGCTGTTCTCCTACAACAAGGGTCTGCCGCTGACGCTGCGCTCGGCGTTCTACCCGCTTCTGGGCGAGCGTGTCTGGGGCTGGTGGGGCCACATCATCGACACGCTGGCGGTGTTCGCCACGCTCTTCGGTCTGGCCACCTCGCTCGGCTTTGGTGCGGAGCAGACGGCTTCGGGTCTGACCTTTCTCTTCGGGTCGGGTGACGCGGCGGAGGGCACACGCGCCTTCATGGGCATCACCTATGGCAACAGCGACGAGTCGGGCGTGGCGAACAATCCGCTTCTGCTGGTCATCCTGATTTCCGGGATTACCGCTGTCGCGCTGGTCTCGGTCGTGCGTGGCCTCGACGGGGGCGTCAAGGTGCTCTCGGAGATCAACATGGGGCTGGCCGCGATCCTGCTCTTGTTCGTGTTCTTCGTGGGTGGACCGATCTTCCTGCTGACGCTTTTCTTCGACAGCATCTGGGCGTATTTCCAGAACCTCGTTGCACTGAGCAATCCGTTTGGGCGTGAAGACACTAACTTCATGCAGGGCTGGACAGCGTTCTACTGGGCTTGGTGGATCTCCTGGTCGCCCTTCGTGGGCATGTTCATCGCGCGCGTCAGCCGCGGTCGTACCGTGCGCGAGTTCATCATCTGCGTGCTGATCATCCCGACGACGGTCTGTATCCTGTGGATGACCGTCTTTGGCGGCACCGCGCTCAATCAGGTGGTGGTCGATGGCTATACCGGGGCGCAGGATGCGGCGCTTGAACTCAAGCTGTTCCAGATGCTTGCGGAACTGCCACTGGCGACGATCACTTCGGTGATCGGGATCATTCTGGTTGTCGTGTTCTTCGTCACCTCGTCGGACTCGGGCTCGCTCGTGATCGATACGATCACGGCGGGTGGCAAGGTTGACGCACCGATTGCGCAGCGTGTGTTCTGGTGCATCTTCGAAGGCGCAGTCGCGGTTGTGCTGCTGATCGGCGGGGGCCTTGCGGCGCTGCAATCGGCGGTGATCTCGACCGGTCTGCCGTTCACGCTGGTGCTGTTGGTGATGTGCTACGCGATCTGGAAGGGGCTGGCGTCCGAGAAACGCTGATCCCAGCCTGACCTAACCCAATGAGAGGCCCCCCGGGTGTTGCACCCCGGGGGGCTTTGCTGTTTGCTGTGGCAAAATCATGATGGGGGACCGGTGACGTGATACTGGATAATGAATTTGTACGCGCGCAATTTCCGGCCTTTGCCGAGCCGTCGCTTGCGGGCCAGGCGTTTTTCGAGAATGCGGGTGGATCGTATGCATGCGCGCCGGTGATTGCCCGGCTGGAGCGCTATTACCGGCAGCGCAAGGTGCAGCCTTATGGCCCTTACGAGGCCAGCCGTCTGGCCGGTGAAGAGATGGATGAGGCGCGGGCGCGGCTTGCGGCGATGATGGGTGTGGCGACGGATGAGGTCAGCTTTGGCCCCTCAACCACACAGAACACCTATGTTCTGGCGCAGGCGTTCCGGCAATGGATGCAACCGGGCGACGCGATCATCGTCACCAATCAGGATCACGAGGCCAATTCCGGCCCGTGGCGGCGGTTGGCCGATGAGGGATTTGAGGTGCGCGAGTGGCGGATCGATCCCGAGAGCGGGTTGCTTGACCCTGCCGATCTGGAAAACCTGCTGGATGAGCGTGTCCGGCTGGTGTGTTTTCCGCATTGCTCCAACGTGGTGGGGGCGATCAACCCGGTGGTCGAGATCACAGCGCTTGCCCATGCGGCGGGGGCGTTTGTCTGCGTCGATGGGGTGAGCTACGCACCGCACGGTCTGCCCGATGTGGGCGGCATGGGCCCCGATATCTACCTTTTCTCGGCCTACAAGACCTATGGCCCGCATCAGGGCATCATGGTGATGCGGCGCGAGTTGGGCAACCTGCTGCCCAATCAGGCGCATTATTTCAACGCCGATACGCTCTATAAACGCTTTACGCCTGCCGGACCGGATCATGCGCAGATCGCGGCAAGTGCCGGCGTGGCCGATTACATCGACGCACTCGCCGCGCATCACGGGGTCGAGGGGGATGCGGGCGCGCGCAATGCGGGCGTGCATGACCTGATGCGCGCGCATGAGGTGGCGCTGTTGCAGCCGCTGCTTGATTATCTCAAGGATCGGAATTCGGTGCGCCTGATCGGGCCGACCGATGCGGCGGCCAAGGCCCCGACCGTGGCAGTTGCCCTCAATCGTCCGGGGGCCGGGGCGGCGGCCGATCTGGCCGCGCGTGGCATCATGGCGGGGGGCGGTGATTTCTACGCGGTACGGCCCTTGCAGGCCATGGGTGTGGATACGGACAAGGGCGTTCTGCGGCTGAGCTTCGTGCATTACACATCGCGCCCGGAGGTGGATAAGCTTCTGAGCGCGCTCGACGATATTCTTTGATCCGGCCTCGGCGGCCCTGCGTAAGTCATTCAAAGACCGGGGCAGGAAATGACCGACATAACACCGAGTATCGTATGGCTGCGCCGTGATTTGCGGCTGAGCGACAACCCTGCCTTGGCAGCGGCCTGCGCGCGTGGCGGGCCGGTCATTGTCGTGTTCATTCACGATGACAGCGTTGCGCGCTTGGGTGCGGCCCCGAAATGGCGGCTTGGGCTTTCCCTCGGTGACCTAGCGCACTCGTTGTCGGCCAAGGGTAGCCGTTTGATCCTGCGCAAAGGCACGGCGTGCGATGTGCTGCTCGACCTCACCCGTGAGACGGGCGCGACGGCGGTGCATTGGTCGCGGCTCTATGATCCCGAGGCGACTGCCCGCGACAGCGCCATCAAGTCCGTGCTCAAGGAGGGTGGTGTCGAGGCGACAAGCCACAACGCACATCTGCTGTTCGAGCCCTGGACGGTTCAAACGCAGCAGGGTGGGTTTTACAAGGTTTATACCCCGATGTGGCGCGCGGTGAAGGATCGCGATGTGCCCGCGCCCGAGAGCACGCCACAGCATATTCCCGCGCCCGAGACATGGCCCGAGAGCGAGCGTCTGGTGGATTGGAACCTTGGGGCCGCCATGCAGCGCGGGGCCGAGGTTTGCCTGCCGCATCAATGCGTGGGCGAGGCGGCGGCGCAGGGGCGTCTGGGGGCCTTTGTCGGTGAGGCCATCGCCGATTACAGCACTGCCCGCGATCTGCCCGCCAAGCCCGGCACCTCGGGCCTGTCCGAGAACCTGACCTATGGCGAGATATCCGCGCGCCAGTGCTGGCATGCCGGGCTGCGCGCGCTGCATGAGGGGGCCACAGGGGCCGAGACGTGGCTCAAGGAACTGGTCTGGCGCGAGTTCGCCTATCACCTGATCTATCACACACCCCGCATCGCGTCTGGTAACTGGCGCGAGGAATGGGATGCGTTTCCGTGGAATGAAGATGGCGACAGGCCCGAGGTGATCGCGTGGAAACAGGGGCGCACTGGCGTGCCCTTTGTGGATGCCGCGATGCGCGAGATGTATGTGACCGGCACCATGCACAACCGCGCCCGGATGATCGTGGCGTCCTACCTAACCAAGCATCTGATGACCCATTGGAAAATCGGCCTTGAGTGGTTCGCCGATTGCCTGACCGACTGGGATCCGGCCTCGAACGCCATGGGCTGGCAATGGGCGGCGGGCTGCGGGCCCGATGCGACGCCTTATTTCCGGGTATTCAATCCTGAAACGCAGTTGCACAAGTTCGACCCTGAGGGTGCCTATAGCCGCCGCTGGATCGCGGAAGGCACGCGCAGCCCGAGCGAGACGGCACTGTCCTATTTCGATGCGATCCCGCGCGCCTGGGGGCTCTCGCCGCAGGATCGCTATCCGGCCCCGGTCGTGGATCTGAAAGAGGGGCGCGAACGCGCGCTTGCCGCATATCAAGGGCGGGGGTTCTGAATGGGCAGTGCCACAGTTGAAAAATCTTGCCCCACCGGGGTCGAAGCCTCTAGCCTTGACGATGACGCACGAGGAAACGACCCCATGATCCTGACCGACACTACCGGCCAGACCGACCTGCCGCGCTACTTCGCCCGCTCTTTTGCCGTGGCCCGCCATATCAGCGCCGGGCGGCTTGACATCGTGCTGCCCGATGGCCGCACGTTCCGTGCCGAAGGGCCGCGCCCCGGCCCGGTGGCGGTGCTGGAAATCCACGACCCGGAGGTTTTCGCGCGGCTGGTGCGCGAGGGTTACCTGGGATTTTGCGAGGCCTATCTCGACGGTGACTGGTCGACGCCTGATCTGCAATCATTCATGGATCTGCTGAACGATGATGACGGGATCTACAACGGCTATCCCGGCCAGAAGATCGCGCAGCTTTACGAGCGCATCCGCTTTTGGTTCAAGCGTAATTCCAAGGCACAGGCACGTCGCAACATCAGCTATCACTACGATCTGGGTAATGATTTCTACCGGCTGTGGCTGGATGACACGATGACCTATTCCAGCGCCCTTTTTGAGGAGGGGCGCAACAGTCTGGAGCAGGCGCAGATCGCGAAATATGCCAGCATGGTCGACCGGATGGGTGTAAAGCCCGGCGATCACGTGCTGGAGATCGGCTGTGGCTGGGGCGGCTTTGCGGAATATGCGGCGGGCGAGCGCGGCCTGCGCGTGACCGGCCTCACGATCAGCGAGGAACAGTTGAAATATGCCCGTGAGCGCATCGCCCGCGCCGGGCTGTCGGACAGGGTGACGCTGAAATTGCAGGATTACCGCGATGAGCGCGGCACCTATGACGGCATTGCCAGTATCGAGATGTTCGAGGCCGTGGGCGAGCGCTACTGGCCGGTCTTCTTCGAGAGCCTGCGCGACCGGCTCAGCCCCGGGGCGCAGGCGACGTTGCAGATCATCACGGTTGAGGACAGCCGCTGGGACAGCTATCGCAATGACGTGGATTTCATTCAGAAATATATCTTTCCGGGCGGCATGCTGCCCAGTCCGACGGTGCTGCGCCAGCAGATCGAGCGCGCCGGCCTGATTGTCGCGAGCACCATCGAATTCGGCGAAAGCTATAGCCAGACGCTGCGCCGCTGGCACAAGAGTTTCAATGAAGCATGGGATCAGATTGCCGATAGGGGCTTTGACGAGCGGTTCCGCCGGATGTGGAATTTCTATCTGACCTCTTGCGCGGGAGCCTTCAAAGGGGGTAGTTGCGATGTGACACAGATCACCATCGCAAGGCCCGGATAGATGCCTGTAACCGATAGTATGCCCACGATGGGCAAGCTCGCCGCCGCCATCGGGCTCGGCATCGTGGGCTGGGTCGGGTCTGAATTGTTTCGCCCTCTCATGCCGGATGACACGAATTTTGGCTGGTTCAATTACGTCAATGCCGGGCTCGGAATGCTGTGCGGCTGGCGGGTTACGGGCCGCAGGCTAGGATTTGGCTATGCGCAGGGCTTCAGCGCCGGTTTGACGGGCGTGGCCGCATTGGTGTTCTGGGCGGTGTTTCTCCAGAGCCTCAACGAGATGCTCAAGCGCGCGCTCGACAATCGTTATGACGGCGCGGTTGAGGGCCTCACTTCGATGGTCGAACTGGCGGCGGAATATGTTCTGACCATGCTCGACGGTACATTGATAGGCACTCTGCTTGCGGGTGGTGTTGTGGTGGGCGTGATCTCGGAATGGGTGGCGCGCCGCTGGTCATGACCGTCCCGCTTTTTCTTTACGGGCCGATGGCAGAGCACGATTTTCTGGAGGCGGCTCTCGGCGCGGTCGGGGCCAATGCCGTGCCGGAGGCACTTTTGCGCGATCACAACCTGAGCGCAGAGCCCGTGTCGCTGCCGCTTCCGGGCCTCGCGAGCGGGCGTGGAGTGGTCAAGGGGCGCGCCGTGGGCGACGCGGATGCGATCGCGCGGTTGCTTTATATCGGAGAGGTGCTGGGGCTAGAACCCGTGCAGCAGGTGCGGTTGTCTTGCGAGGCTCAGGACATCTCGGCGTGCGCATTGACCGGACGACCGGGTACGTTGGCCTGGCAAGCTGATTGCTGGTCGCGGTCGTCACAGTTGACGCTATGCGAGGCGGTGCGCGAGATCGTGGAGGATATGGCACACCGTCCGGCAGCCGATCTGGTAGCCACGCGCTCGATGATCCTGTCGCGTGCCGCCGCGCGGGTCGCCGCCCGCGACGCGGTGCCTGCCGCGTTGCGCAGCGCCGCCGGAGCGGACCACGTCGAGGCACTGCAAGTCGAGACGCTCCATGCCGGGTTCTTTCGCACGCGGGGCTATCACCTGCGCCATCCGCGTTTTGACGGCACGGCCAGCCCCGTCCTGCATCGCGAGGTGTTCGTGGCGACCGACGCGGCGCTTGTTCTGCCCTATGATCCGTTACGCGACCGGCTGTTGTTGATCGAGCAGTTCAGGATGGGCCCCTATGGGCGCGGCGATCCGCGTCCCTGGATGCTGGAGCCTGTGGCGGGCCGTATCGACGCGGGCGAAACGCCGGAAGAGACCGCCCTGCGCGAATGTCGCGAGGAAGCGCGGCTCGATCTGCGCGGGCTGGAAAAGATTTCGACGCATTACTGCACGCCGGGCTATTCCACGGAGGTGTTTCACCTCTTTCTGGGGCTGTGTGATCTGCCGGATGTCGCGCAGTGGCAGGGCGGATTGGAGACCGAGAACGAGGACATTCGCAGTCATGTGATTGATTTCGCTCAGGCGATGGCGCTGTTGCACAGTGGCGAGGCCAATAACGGGCCGCTGGTGCTGAGCCTGATCTGGCTGGAACGGGAACGTGCACGGCTGCGCGCATCGGCTTGAGTTCCGTCAACTGAGGGCCTAAACCCGAGGGAACATGCCGAGCACAGGAGCAACGGAAATGCGCATTGCACAGGATCTGGCCGCCGCCGTCGGGAATACACCGCTACTCCGGCTGCGCCGCGCGAGTGAGGAAACCGGCTGCGAAATCTACGGGAAATGCGAGTTTCTGAACCCTGGCCAATCGGTCAAGGATCGCGCCGCGCTCTTTATCATCCGCGACGCCATTGCGCGCGGGGAGCTGGAGCCGGGCGGCACCATTGTCGAGGGCACGGCGGGCAATACCGGGATCGGCCTTGCGTTGGTGGGTGCCTCGCTCGGTTTCAAGACGGTGATCGTCATTCCCGAAACGCAGAGCCAGGAAAAGAAGGACATGCTGCGTTTGGCGGGGGCGGACCTTGTTCAGGTGCCGGCAGCGCCCTATTCAAATCCGAACAATTTTGTCCGTTACTCCGAGCGTTTGGCGAAAAAACTTGCCAAAACCGAACCTCACGGCGCGATATGGGCCAATCAGTTCGACAATGTGGCGAACCGTCAGGCGCATATTGAAACCACCGGTCCCGAGATTTGGGAACAGACCGGTGGCGAGGTCGACGGTTTCATCTGTGCTGTAGGCTCGGGGGGCACGCTGGCCGGTGTCGGCATGGCATTGCAGCCCAAGGGCGTAAAGGTCGGCATAGCCGATCCGATGGGGGCCAAGCTCTATTCGTACTACACCAGCGGCGAATTGGAGAGCGATGGGTCGTCCATCGCCGAAGGGATCGGTCAGGTGCGCATCACCGCCAATCTCGACGGGTTCACGCCGGATTTCGCCTGCCAGATCCCAGACGAGGAGGCGCTGCCCATCGTCTTTGACCTGCTGGAGCATGAAGGCCTGTGCATGGGCGCCTCGACCGGTATCAACGTCGCCGGCGCAATGCGCATGGCACGCGAGATGGGACCGGGGCATACCATCGTCACCATCCTGTGCGATTATGGCACTCGCTACCAATCCAAACTGTTCAACCCGGAATTCCTGCGAGAAAAGGGCCTGCCGACGCCTGCGTGGCTCGATCAGGCCCCGCGCTCCATCCCCGGAGTCTTTGCGGAGTGACAGGGTTTCTGCGCCTCCTCTGCCTGGTTCTGACAGTGACCTTCGGTGGTATCGCGGCGATATCATCGGTGCCGGTGGCACAGGCGCAGCAATCACTGGGTGGTCCGGATTTCGAGGCCTGGGAATCGCTGGCCGATCGGGTCGAGAACGCGCTGGAAAGCGGTCGGGTCGATACCCAGATCCTGGAAGCTCTGCGTGGACTCATCGTCGATTTCCGGCAAGAATTCGTCGACGCCCAAGACACCAATGCGACCACGATCAAGACCGTTCGAGACCAGCTTTCGGCACTTGGGCCAGTGCCCGAGGACGGAAGCGAAGCAGAAGAGGTCGCGGCGCAACGCGAGGAGCTTAACCGACGGTTAACGCGGCTCGAGGCACCGGTGCGCACCGCCGAATTGGCCCGCAGCCGCGCTGACGGCCTGATCCAGGGAATAGACCGGACCATCCGCGACCGGCAGACCGCCGAATTGCTGCGCCTCGGGCCGACGCCGGTAAATCCGCTGCACTGGCCTGCAGCACTGGGCGAGATCTACGGCTTTGTCGAGTCGATCCGGGCCGAGGTTGTGCTTGACTGGCGCAACCCGGTCGCCCGTTCCGTATTCAACGACAGCTTGCCTGCGGTGGTGGGCTGGTTGCTGCTCGGTCTGGTCCTCCTGGCACGCGGGCGATACTGGCCCCTGCGCCTGATGCGGCAACTTAGCCAGGACGAGCCGAGCGCGGGACGCTGGATCAGCACCTTTCTGATTTCGCTCGGTGAATGGTTCTTGCCCTATGCCGGGGTTTATGCGCTGCTGCGATCCGCGGAGGCGACCGGCCTCACCGGGACACATGCCGATCTTGTCCTCTCAAATCTGTTGCCTGCGGCGTTCATCTTCCTACTGGCCCGTTGGCTGGCGCAACGGGTGTTTCCGCGTCACGAACCGCGTGGCCCGGTGCTCAAGCTCGATGACCGCTGTCGCTATTCGGGTCGTCTCTACGGGGCGCTCATGGGGCTGGTGGTGGCGGCCTTCTATTTTATTCAGGCGGTGGCCGAAGGGGCGAACTGGAGCGAACTGGCGACTAATGTGGTTGTCTTCCCGGTGATCGTGCTTACCGGGCTGTTGCTGTGGCGGCTCTCGCACCTGCTGACGTTGCATGTGTGTGCATGTGAGGCCGATTCCGACAGTGAGACCGGCTTTCGCGAACGGATCGCGCGGTTTCTGTCGCGGCTGCTGACGGCGCTTGCGTTGCTGGCGCCGGTGCTGGCGGCGATCGGTTATGTCAAGGCGGCGCAGGCGATGCTGCTGCCAACCGTGCTGTCGCTGATGCTGCTGGCCTCCCTGCTGATCCTGCAACGCCTACTGACAGAGCTCTATGTGATGATCACCGGCAATCGTCAGGGCGCGCAGGAGTCGCTCTTGCCGGTTCTGGCGGGCTTTGTTCTGATTCTGATGTCGCTGCCGGTCTTCGCGCTGATTTGGGGCGCGCGCCCGGCGCAACTGCAGGAGTTCTGGACCCGCTTCACCGAGGGCGTCAGCCTTGGCGGCACACAGATTTCTCCGGCGATCTTCCTGACCCTCGCGCTGGTCTTCACGCTTGGCTATCTGGCGACCCGGCTGTTGCAGGGGGCGTTGCGCAACACCATCCTGCCCAAGACCCGGCTCGACACAGGCGGTCGCAATGCGATCGTGTCGGGCACGGGGTATGTGGGGATATTCCTGGCTGCGCTGATTGCGATCACGAGTGCGGGGATCGACCTCAGCTCGCTCGCTATCGTCGCTGGTGCGCTCTCGGTCGGGATCGGTTTCGGCCTGCAGAATATCGTGTCGAACTTCGTCTCGGGCATCATCCTCCTGATCGAGAGGCCGATTTCAGAAGGCGACTGGATCGAGGTGGGCGGCCAGCACGGATATGTCAAATCGATCTCGGTGCGCTCCACCCGGATCGAGACCTTCGACCGCACCGATGTGATCGTGCCCAATGCCGATTTCGTCAGCGGCACGGTGACCAACTACACGCGTGGCAACACCGTTGGTCGGGTGATTGTGCCGGTACGGGCGGCCTATGGCACGGACACGCACAGGGTCGAGAAAATCCTGCAGGAGATTGCCGAGGATCATCCGATGGTTCTGATGAACCCGCCGCCCAACGTCGTTTTTCGCGGTTTTGGCGCCAGTTCGCTCGACTTCGAGATCCGGGCGATCCTGCGTGACGTAAATTGGGTGATGACCGTGCATTCCGATATGAACCACGAGATCGCTCGCCGCTTTGTCGAGGAGGGCATCGAGATTCCCCTCCCGCAGCAGGATGTGTGGTTCCGCAACGCCACGCCCGCTTCGATGGCGGGCGGGGCCGATGTGCCCTCGATCCCGCCGGTGCAGAAGACTTCGCCGAGCTCGGCCCCCGTCCAGAAGACCGAGGCGGATTTCGACGCCGATGCGGCGGGCGGCGAGGGCGACGGGCGATGACCGAGCGTCTCTTTCTCACCGACCCCTATCTGGCCGAGGCCGAGGCGTGCGTGGTTGGGCATACGCCCGAGGGTGGCGTCGTGCTCGACCGGACGATCTTTTATCCCGCCGGGGGCGGTCAGCCGGGCGACAGCGGACGGCTCGACTGGGGGCGGGGCGGTCTGAGCGTCGCCACCAGCGTCAAGGCGGAAGGCGCGCAGATCGCCCTTGTTCCCGCAGAGCCGCAGACCCTGCCGCCGATAGGAACCGAACTGCGCCAGATTCTGGACTGGGAGCGGCGGCACCGGCATATGAGGATGCACACGGCCTTGCATCTGCTGTCGGTGGTCATTCCGTTGAAGGTCACGGGCGGTGCCATCGGCGAGACCCGGTCACGGCTTGATTTCGACATGCCCGATGCGCCCGAGGATCGGGCCACGCTCGAAGAGCATCTCAACCTGCTGGTGGATCGCGATTTGCCGGTGAGCGAGGACTGGATCACCGAGGCCGGTCTCGATGCGGATCCCGGTCTCGTCAAGACAAAGTCGGTGCGCCCGCCGAGGGGTGGGGGCCGGGTGCGGCTGATCCGGATCGGGCAGGGCGAACGCGAGGTCGATCTGCAACCCTGCGGCGGCACCCATGTCGCGCGAACCGGCGAGATTGGTGCGCTGCGGCTTGGGAAATTCGAGAAGAAAGGCCGCCAGAACCGTCGCGTTTACCTGAATCTGGAAGGGTAGGGGCCGGCACAAGAGATGCTCTGTAGGGCGAGGAATGCCCGATTGACATGCCGGTCGCCTCGAAGCCGACCCTCACCGGCAGCACCGAGCTGGCAAGAGCAGCACGCAGCCGCTGGAAATCCTCCGGTGTGTTCGTGATCGTCATACGACGGCATCGCGTCTTTCCGGGGATGCGGATCAGATCGCATCACGCTGAGGTCCTTAGAACGCATCGAGGAGGCCCAGGGCCAGGCCACGCAATCGCTATGGACCTGTAACAACGACCGCCCCAACATGGCCATCGGCGGCATCCCCCCCGCCATGAGACTGAAAGTGGCTGCACAATTTCATGCCTCCCGCCCGTAACAAGATCTTTCAGTTGCCATTTCAGCGCGTCTACTGGCGTGGAAACCGGGTAAGCACGATAAAAACCGACGCACAGAGGTCTCGGTGAGGATGTTGCAGCGCCCCTTTGGCTTTGAAGCAATACCTAATCTTGCCAAACTTGTTACCGTTATGCAAATTAGGTTTGCGAACGTCGATTGTCACTATCATCGCGTGAACGGAGAAACGAATAAATTGTCTGCAATCTCGACTGTCCTGCTGAAATCGAAGGATGAGGCGGTCATCAATGCCGCGTCGCAGGCACTGAGCGAGTTGGACGGCTATCGGCTGATCTTTTGCGCCGATGACGAGGCGGCAAAGAGCAGGCTTGATGAGTTGAAGGTCGATTTGATCCTGTATGATTTTGACAAGGGCGATTTCGGGCCGGAGAATGCGCTGCTTCGATCCCGCCTCTCACATGCCGCTTGCTGGCGTATCGTGATTTGTGACGAAGACGACGTGAGCGCCGGGGCGCAGCTTTGCGAGGATACCGCGTCCTATCTCTATCTGGCCAAACCGCTGCAACACCAGCAGCTTCGCATCGTCGTCAAGCGCGCGCTGGAACATGCGGAACTGTCGCGCCGGCACCGGATCCTGAGCCGCGAGCTGAAGCTGTCGCTGGATGACGAGATCTTCGGCGGGGAAGAGGCAGGATCGGTTCAGGGGGGCGTTTCGCGCTTTGAACGGCTGGTCTATGCCAGCCCCAAGATGGCCGATCTGGTGGCCGAGGCCAAGGTCGCGGCGACAACAGACATGCCAGTGCTGATCCGTGGGGAAACCGGGACCGGCAAGGAGCTTCTGGCGCGCGCGATCCACTTCAACTCGCATCGCGTGAACTCTCCGATGCACAGCCAGAATTGTGGGGGCGTGTCCGACGATGCCCTTTATTCGGAATTCTTCGGCCATGTGCGCGGTGCCTTTTCCGGTGCCATCGCTGATCGGCTGGGGCTGTTTCGCGCGGCTGATGGCGGCACTGTCTTCCTTGATGAGGTGTCAGAGGTCTCGCCGCATTTTCAGGTGGCGCTGCTGCGGTTCTTGCAGGAGGGCGAGGTCAAGCCGTTGGGCTCGGACAAGACGCTGCACAGCAATGTCCGTATAATTGCGGCGTCGAACCGCTCGATTGACGAGATGGTGGAGCAGGGCACGTTCCGGCGCGATCTCTATTATCGGCTCAGGGGGTTTCAGCTCGATCTGCCCGCGCTGCGGGAGCGATCCGAGGATATCCCGGTGCTGACGCAGTTCTTTGTGGAGAAATACGCGGGCGTGGTGGGGCGGCGGGTGCTCGGGGTGACGTCGGACGTGCTCAAGCGGCTAGAGCATTACCCGTTTCCGGGTAATGTACGGGAGCTTGAAAGCGAGGTTCAGCGCATGGTCGCGGTGGCGGAGCAGGGCGGCTATGTCGCCCTGCGGCACCTCTCCGAGAAGATCGCGCGCACGCCGGTTGAAACCAACGGAAACGCGAGTCTCGCGGTTGCGGGGGCGACCCTGAAGGACAAGGTGGAGACCCTTGAAAAGGACGTTCTGAGGCAGGCGCTCACGACCTTCCACTGGAACCAGAGCAAGGTCGCGGAGGATCTGGGCCTGTCGCGCGTCGGTCTGGCCAACAAGATCAAACGCTATGGGCTGCGCAAGGTGTGAGACATGCAGAACGATGATCCGAAAAGCAAGATCATCAGATTTCCGTTTGCCCGCTCCGGGGTGGCGATGAGCCGGGATGCCCCGCGCAACCTGGGCCTGACGCCGATGTCGAAGGCGGTAGCGACTGAGGGGCGCGGTGCCAAAGGGCATTGGTGTGCCGACTGCAAGGGCATCTGGTACAGCTACTTTCCGGAGGTGCAATGCCCGGTCTGCGGGCGGCGCGGATAAGCGCAAGAGGCGCAAACCAAGTTAGCATCGCGACAGAAAACTTGATTATCAGTTTACACTTTGTTTCGGGAATTCACCGCGCCACGCGTCAGTGTTGATTTGTGTCACTGCCCGTCGGGCGACACAATCGAATGGTCAGGCCCGAGCCATACTCGCCACAGCCAAGCCTATATCTTGGATCCCGGAGAGGAGGTTCGCGCCACGCGCGTCGATCTTTGGGAGGAAGAAAAATGGCAAACCTGTTGTGGCTTCAGGGGGGGGCGTGTTCCGGCAACACGATGTCCTTTCTGAATGCCGAGGAACCAAGCGCTTGCGATCTGGTGACCGATTTCGGCATCAACGTGTTGTGGCAGCCGTCGCTCGGTCTCGAACTGGGTGATCAGGTCAAGGAGATCATCGAGAAATGCATCTCGGGCGAGATCAAGCTCGATATCTTTGTCTTCGAGGGCACGGTGATCAATGCGCCCAATGGCACCGGGGAATGGAACCGGTTCTGCGGGCGGCCGATGAAGGACTGGGTCAAGGAGCTGAGCGCTGCCGCCGATTTCGTGGTCGCGATCGGAGATTGCGCGACCTATGGCGGCATTCCGGCTACCGCGCCCAACCCCACCGACAGCGTCGGGCTGCAATTTCTCAAGCGCGCCAAGGGCGGCGCATTGGGCGACGGCTTTACCGCAAAATCAGGCCTTCCGGTCATCAACATTCCCGGCTGCCCCGCACATCCCGACTGGGTCACGCAGATCCTTGTCGCCGTGGCGACGGGCCGCGCCGGTGATCTGACTCTGGACGAGTTCCATCGTCCCAAGACATTCTTTTCGTCCTTCACCCAGACCGGCTGCACGCGCAACATGCATTTCGCCTACAAGGTCTCGACCACGGCGTTCGGGCAGCGCAAGGGCTGCCTGTTCTATGATCTGGGCTGTCGCGGCCCGATGACCCATAGCCCCTGCAACCGGATTCTGTGGAACCGCCATTCGTCGAAGACCCGCGCAGGCATGCCGTGCCTGGGCTGTACCGAGCCGGAGTTTCCATTCTTCGATCTGGCACCGGGCACGGTCTTCAAGACGCAGACCGTGATGGGCGTGCCCAAAGACATGCCCGAGGGCGTGGACAAGAAGGGCTACATCAAGCTGACCGCCGCCGCCAAGGGCGCGGCACCGGCCTGGGCCGAAGAAGATATCTTCGTGGTCTGACCGCGATTTGGGAGAGAGAAACATGTCTACAGCAGTCGAAACACTCGACATTTCACCGGTCGGCCGCGTCGAGGGCGATCTGGATGTGCGGGTCGATATCGAAAACGGCGTCGTCACCAATGCCTGGACCCATGCGGAGATGTTCCGCGGCTTCGAGGTGATCCTCAAGGACAAGGACCCGCAGGCCGGGCTGGTCGTCACGCCACGGGCCTGCGGCATCTGCGGCGCGTCGCACCTGACCTGCGCGGCCTGGGCGCTCGATACCGCCTGGGGCACGACGGTGCCGCGCAACGCCATTCTGGCGCGCAACCTCGGGCAGATCGTGGAATCCCTGCAATCACTGCCCCGACACCATTACGGGCTGTGGATGATCGACTATACCAATGACAACTACGCGATGAGCCCGTTCTACGAGGAAGCCGTCAAGCGCTATTCGCCCTTCACCGGGACCTCTTACGAGGCTGGGGTGACGATTTCGGGACGTCCGGTTGAGATCTACGCGCTTTTGGGTGGGCAGTGGCCGCATTCGTCCTTCATGGTGCCGGGCGGCGTGATGTGTTCGCCGACGCTGACCGATATCACCCGGGCCTGGTCGATCCTGGAGCATTTCCGCCAGAACTGGATCGAGCCGCTGTGGTTTGGCTGTTCGATGGAACGCTACGAGGAAATCCAGACACTGGAGCAGTTCGAGGCGTGGCTGGATGAGAAGCCCGAACACGCCAATTCGGATCTCGGCCTGTTCTGGCGCATGTCCAAGGATATCGGCCTCGACAAATACGGCAAGGGTCACGGTCGGTTCACGACCTGGGGCTACCTGCCACATGAGGACAAGTATCAAAACCCGACCATCAATGGCCGCGCCGATGCGGTGATCATGAAATCGGGCATCTATGACGGGGCGAGCGACACGTTCAGCCCGATGGATCAATCCTTCGTGCGCGAAGACACGCAGCACGCCTGGTATGACGAGGGCGGGGCGGTGCATCCCTTCGACCGCACCACCAACCCGGTGGCCAAGAACACCATCGACCCGGCGGGCAAATATTCGTGGTCGACGGCGGTATCGCATGCCGAGGCCGGGCGGCTGGAGGCCGGGCCGCTGGCGCGCCGGCTGATCGCGGGCAACGAGGCGGGCCATGATTTCCAGCACAAGGATGGGCTGGTGCTCGATATGTATCGCAAGATGGGCGGGGCCTCGACCATGCTGCGCCATTTCGCGCGGATGCATGAGCTGTGTATTCTCTACCGCGAGGCCGAGCGTAACCTGCGTGAATTCAGGCTTAACGACGAATGGTACATCAAGCCCACCGAAAAGGATGGTCAGGGTTGGGGGGCGACCGAGGCGATCCGGGGGGCGCTGTGCCACTGGATCGACGTGCGCGACGGCAAGATCGCCAACTACCAGATCATCGCGCCGACCACCTGGAATGTCGGTCCGCGCACCGCCGAAGGCACGCGCGGCCCGATCGAAGAGGCGCTGATCGGCACCCCGATCAAGAACACCGCCGACCCGGTCGAGGTCGGCCATGTCTGCCGGTCCTATGACAGTTGCCTTGTGTGCACGGTTCATGCGCATGATGCAAAATCCGGTGACGAACTGGCCCGCTTCCGAACCGCCTGATGTTGCGTATCGGTCGGCGGGTCAGGCCTGCCGACCGTGTGCCATGCGGCAATCAGGGAGGAAGCTGAATGTCAAAGGATTCAGAGACGACTTTCGGAGAGGAGCAGCGCCGGGCCTATCTCGAACGATACGGGTTGACGCCCGCCGAGGCGGGGCATGACATGTTGATCCAGATGATCGAGGACATGTTCAAGGAGGGCCTGACCACCGAGGTCGAGCCGTTTCCCGAAACCGACCGCGAATTCGGGGCCCTGCTGGACAAGCTTCGGCCCCTGAGCGCGGATCAGCTGCGCGAGAAGCTGGTGATCTCGGGCTGGCTCTTGCAGCCCTATGGCGAGGACCAGATGCGGTGTCAGGAATGCATGTATTACCTTGTGCACAAGCGCTGGTGCGACCTGCCCGAGCTTGATCTTCCGGCCAAGCCGGAATGGTGGTGTCGCCTGTGGCGGATTTGAAGGGAGCGCCGAAATGGACGACGATCAGATGCGCGCGACGATAGCCGGGATGCTGGCCTGTGGCCTCGAAACCGAAGTCTGGCCCCGTGCCGGCACCAGCGAGGAGGTCAATGCCATCGTGGCGCGGTTGCAGGTCGAGGCAGGTGATAATCTGGAGAGAAAACTGGTGATCGCCGGGTTCACCGATCACACCATCGAGGCCGACGGGATCGAACAGCCGTGCGAGACCTGTATGTATTACAAGGTCCATGCGAGGTTCTGCGATCTGCCGGAGCTGATGCTGCCGGTCGAGCCGGAGTGGTCCTGCCGCCTGTGGCGCATCTGATGCCCCCCGACGTCGTGGTGATCGGCTGTGGCAACCCGAACCGGAGCGATGATGGCGCAGGCCCCCATCTGATCGCGCGGATGCGGGAACATGGTGTGCCCGAGCATACCCGCATTTTCGATGGTGGCACCGACGGCATGTCGGTGATGTACAGCGCCCGGGGGGCCACGCATCTGATCATTGTCGATGCGCGTGTCCCCGACGGCAATCCCGGCGCCATCTTCGAAGTGCCGGGCGAGGTGCTGGAGGCGCCGCCGAAGCAAAGCCTCAACTTGCATGATTTCCGTTGGGATCACGCGCTTTTTGCCGGGCGTCGCATCTATGGCGAAGATTTTCCCGGCGATGTGTCGGTGTTCCTGATCGAGGCCGCCACACTAGAGCTGGGCCTTGGCCTTAGCGCGGCGGTGTCGCACGCCACCGAGGCGGTCGAGACGCGGATCCGCGAGCTGATCAAGGGCTGGAGCTGCGCATGACCTGCATCGCTGTCAGGGAGGGTGCGATCTATCTGCCCCGCGCCGTGGTCGACACCTATTTCAGCGGGATTGATGCGGTCATCGTACTGATCGAAGAGGGCGAGCTGATGGTGATCCCGGTGCATCAGGCCACTGCCGGGGGCTGCCTGCTCAAGATCAGGAATGCCGCCGGGGACAGGGTGGTGCAGGCCCGCGACGTGTTTCAGGACCGCGATCTTTTGGGGTTTGCGACCGAGGCCCTGGCGGTTGGGTGGCAGGCCGACAAGGGCGCGCTTTGCGCCAAACTGCCGCCCGTGTCGCAAATAAAATAAAGCAAATTAAGTTTACACAAAACTAAGATTGTTGACAGGTTTCGCGGCGGCTGTACTCCGGAGAGAGGGAAGTAGGATGTTGATTGATTCGAGGGAGGGGTGGCGTGAGTAGCGTCAGTCGCGCAGAGCAGCAGGTTCAGGCCGCCATGAAAGCCGTCGAGACGGCAGCGGCGAGCGAGGCCGAGAAGGCCGAGATGCTGATGGAGATTGCGATGGGGCTGCAACAAAAGCCCGAGCGTGCCGAAGATCTCCATGCCGCGGTCGATCTGTACGAGCGTGCGATGGATCTTGCGCCTGCGGATGAGGTGCTGGGCATCGCCCGCATCCGCGCCCGTCTGGCCACCGCCCTGATGGCGCTGCCCGCCGAAGATGCGGCACCTCTGAAACGGGCGAAGGCGGAAATCGAGTTGGCGCTGGCGACCCTGACCGCCGAAGGCTCGGATGCCGAAGTGGCCGAGGCGGAGATGAATCTCGGTCTGATCTGCCAGACGCTCGCGGGGATGCGTCTTTTGCCCATCCAGCCTGCGATCAGCGCCTATCAGCGCGCGGCGCGGACCTTTGACAAGCTAGGCTACCCCAAGGAATTCGCGATCCTGCAAAACAATCTGGCCACAGCGTTTCTGTCGATGCCGTTCACCGACCAGAGTGGCAAGATGCGTGAGGCGCTGGCGGTACAGGCCTTCGAAGAGGCATTGGGTGTAGTCAACCTGATCGACCATCCCAGCGAATACGCGATGCTGCAAAACAACCTCGGCAACGCGCTGCAATATGTCTCGTCGTCACATCGGCTGGAGAACGGCTACCGCGCGCTGGAGGCCTATGACGAGGCGCTCAAGGTGCGCACGCCCCGCGACACGCCCGAGGAATACGCCAATACCATCGCCAACAAGGCGAACTGCCTGTCCAACCTGCCGGATGATCCGTCGAACCCCGATGGCGGCAATTTCGGCAACCTGACCGAGGCGGTGCGCCTGCTGGAGGAGGCGCGGGGCGTGTTCACGGCGCGCGGGGCATCTGACAAGGCGCAGGCGGTGGCGGAGGCCATTGCCGAGTTTACGACGGCGCTTGGGCCGTCGACAATTCTGGAACGGAGTGGACTGCAATGAGAACTGGAGATTTGAGGTGATCGGATTGATCGTGATCATGGCCCTGGTGCTGGGCCTACTGGCCGCGCTTGGAGCCGGGGCCGTATCGGGTCTGCGCATCGGCAAGGCGGCGCTTGGCGCGGACCTGGCCGCGTATATGGGCGCGCTTTACGGCGTGCTGGCAGGCAGTATTTCGGTCGTCGTGACGACGCTCATCCTGTTGATAATTTGAGGTGCTATCATGCTTGAAATGGTCATGAATTCCGCCCGGCAGTTTTTCGCGGGCACACTGTTCAAGGACAACAAGGCCGCGATACGGCAGCTTATGATCGCGGCGGCTCTGGGTGTTGTCGCCGGGGTTCTGGTCGGACTGGTGGCGCCGGTCTGGGCCGGTGCGATTGCGGCGGGTGCGGTGAGCGGGGCCGCTCTTCCGGTCCTCTACAAAGACCTGAAATACGCCTGACCGATGACCGACGCCTCGCCCCATGACGCGCAACGCCCGACGCTCGATCATCTGATCGGCGAATTGACCGCGTTGGAGATGCTGGCCGAGGGCTGGGACGAGGCGGCGCAGGGCGGCGCGCGGGCAAGGGCCGAGGCGGTCGATGCGCTCAACAGGGAGGCGTTCCGCCGCCTGATCCGTGCGCTGAAGGATCAGCCTGGCTTTGGCGCGGCCTTGAAGGAGGCGGCGCGCGACGAGGTGGTCTATGCGGTACTGCGCCGACACGGTATCCTGCGCCCATCGCTGTATGAACGGGTCGAGGCGGCGCTTGACAGCGTGCGTCCCGGTCTTGCCAGCCATGGCGGCGATGCTGAGGTTGTATCGGTGACGGGCAACCGGGCGGAAATCAGGTTCCTCGGTGCCTGCGATGGCTGCCCGGCGTCGCAACTGACCTTCTATGCCGGGGTCAAGAAAGCGATCCAGGATCAGGTGCCCGAGGTCACCGAGGTGAAACAGGCCAAGGGGCTGGGCGGTGGCGGCTCTGATACGGTGCAATTCACCTCGCCTTTCGCCAATTACGCCGAGACTGAATGGATCACGGCGCTGCCTCTGAGCGATCTGGCCGAGGGCGAGACCCGGTTTGTCGAGATCGCAAACCATTCCGTGATCCTGACGCGTTTTGCCGAAAAGGTCAGCTGTTTCCGCAATGCCTGTGCGCATATGGCGCTGGAGATGACGCAAGGAGAGATCCGCGACACGATCCTGACCTGTCCGCATCACGGCTTTCGCTACGCGCTGGACAGCGGTGAATGCCTGACCGCGCCCGAGGTTCAGCTGCAACCCCATGCAGTGCGCGTCAAGGGCGCGAATATCGAAGTGAGGCTGATCGCATGAGGGTCTCTCTGTCGCGTTCGTTCACCCCGCAAAAGGCACCGGGCACGGCCATTCCCGGCGCGCCCTTGTTGGAGGGGCAGGGCGCGCGGGTCATTCTGGGCAGTGACGGCGGCGCGCTGGTGCAGGCAATCACCCCGGCGCGGCACCTGATGTTCGGGCCGCGCGGCGTGTGCCTGCATCCTGACGGCTCGCTCTGGGTCAGCGATACCGGGCATCACCGCGTTTTGGGGTGGAAGACAGTGCCGACCGGCGATGATACGCCCGCCGACATCCTGATGGGTCAGCCCGCATTTGGCCGTGAGGGCCGCAATGCCAAGGGTGCGGTCGCGGCCAACACGCTGAACGTGCCCACCGGGATCACCGCCTTTCGCGGCGGGCTGGCGGTGGCCGACCCGTGGAACCACCGGGTGCTGATCTGGCGCGAGACGCCGACAGGCCCGGATCATGGCGCGGATATCGTTCTGGGCCAACCCGATGCCGCAAGTGCGCAGGCGAATGCGGGCCTGGCCCATGCGCGGGCGGACAGCCTGCACTGGCCTTACGGGGTGTCGGCGGATGGTGACCGGCTGATCGTTTGTGACACCGGGAACCGCCGTGTGCTGATCTGGAATGATCCGCAATCCACCGGTCAACCGGCGGATCTGGTTCTGGGGCAGCGCGATTTTACCTGCCGAGATGAGAACGCGGGCGAAGCGGTGTCGGAATTCTCGATGCGCTGGCCGCATATGGCGCTGGTCTGGCGGGGCGGGTTGGCCGTGGCGGATGCGGGCAACAACCGCGTGATGATCTGGGAGGGCTTTCCCAAGGAGAACGGCGCGCCCTGTCAAAGCGTGTTGGGGCAGGCCGATATGGCGGCCTGCGACCACAACATGGCGGCCTATTACCCAAGCGCACAGGCGATGAACATGCCTTATGCTCTGGCGGTTCTGGGCTCGCGGCTGGTGGTGGCGGACACGGCCAATTCTCGGTTGCTGGGGTTCGGGACGACGGCGATGGCCGAACCTGCCGACCGGCTGAGCGCGCAGCCCGATTTTGCCGCCAAGGGTGACAACCGTTGGGGCATCGCGGGGCGCGACACGCTGTGCTGGCCTTACGGTCTGTCGGCGCTCGGCTCGACGCTGGCCATCGCCGACAGCGGCAACAACCGCGTTCTGATCTGGGAGGCGGCCCTATGACCGGCGCGCGCATCACCGTGTGCGGTCAGGTGCAGGGCGTCGGCTTTCGCCCCACTGTCTGGCGGCTGGCGCAGGAGATGGGACTGACCGGCGATGTGAGCAATACCGGTGAGGGGGTGGTCATCCGGCTGTGGGGTGAGGGGGTGGCGACATTCCCCGATAAGCTGCACGGCGCGCTGCCGCCGCTGGCGCGGATCGAACGGCTCGATATGACCCCGCTGAGCGACCCGGCCCCGTGCCGTTTCGAGATAACCGCCTCGCAGGGTGGCGAGATGCGTGGCAGCGTTACGCCCGATGCCGCGACCTGCGCCGACTGTCTGGCAGAGATTCGCGATCCCTTCGCGAGGCGCTATCGCTATCCCTTCGCCAATTGCACCAATTGCGGCCCGCGTTTTTCCATCGTGCGCGCGGCCCCCTATGACCGCGACAAGACAACCATGGCCCCATTCGACATGTGCACGCCCTGTGCGGCCGAATATGGCGATCCGGCCGATCGCCGGTTTCATGCGCAGCCCATTGCCTGCGGTCGCTGCGGGCCAAATATCTGGATCGAGAAGCTGGGGTGTGGTGCCGTCAATCTCGAAGCGTTTTCGATGCTCGATGATGTGGATGCCACAGGCGGCATGATCCTGAACGGGCATATCGTCGCGATCCGGGGGCTGGGCGGGGTGCATCTGGCCTGTGATGCGACCAATTCCCGGGCGGTGGCCGAGTTGCGCCGACGCAAGGCGCGCGCGGGCAAGGCCTTTGCGCTGATGGTGCGCGATCTCGACGTGTTGCGCGCCTATTGCGAGGTGTCGGATGTCGAGGCGGACATACTTTCTGGCCCGGCGGCCCCCATTGTTCTGCTCAAGGCGCGCCCCAACAGCCTGCCCGAGGGAATCGCGCCGGGGCTGGACCGGTTGGGCGTTATGCTGCCTTACACGCCGTTCTATCATATGATCCTGCGGCGCATCGGACGCCCGGTGGTGATGACCAGCGGCAATCCGTCCGGGCAGCCGCAATGCACCGACAACCACGACACCCGCACGCGGCTGGCCGGGATCGCGGATTTCGCCTGCCTGCATGACCGCGACATCGCCAACCGGATCGACGACAGTGTTGTCCGCGTCGATCTGGGCCGGGCGCGGGTGCTGCGCCGGGCACGGGGCTATGCGCCGCAAGCGCTCGAATTGCCCGACGGCTTTGCCACTGCGCCGGATATTCTGGCGCTCGGGGCGGAGCAGAAGAACACGTTCTGCCTGATCAAGGACGGGCGCGCGATCCTGTCCCAGCATATGGGCGATCTGGAGGATGCGGCGACGCATGCGGATACGGCGCGCAACCTCGATCTCTATGCAAACCTTTTCGATCATGCGCCGGCGGTGGTCGCCGTGGACCTGCACCCGGCATATCTCTCGACGCAGCGCGGGTTCGAGATGGCGGATGGCCGCCCGGTGATCGAGGTGCAGCATCACCACGCGCATATTGCCGCCTGCCTGGCCGAGAACGCGCGTCCACTCGCGGCTGCGCCGGTGCTCGGAATCGCGCTCGACGGGACCGGGATGGGCGATGACGGCACGATCTGGGGCGGTGAATTCCTGATCTGCGACTATCGCGGATATCGGCGGGCGGGATGTCTGAAGCCGGTGGCCTTGCCCGGCGGTGCGGCGGCGGTGCGCGAACCGTGGCGCAATGCCTATGCCCATTTGATGGCCGAGATGGGCTGGGCGGAGTTTGCGATGAACTTTGCCGAACTGCCGCTTTTCGAGCGGATGCAAGCGCTGCCCCGTGACACGCTCGACGCAATGATCCGGTCGGGTACCAATGCGCCCTTGGCCTCGTCCTGCGGGCGGTTGTTCGATGCGGCGGCGGCCATCGCGGGCTTGGCCTGGGATCGGCAGGATTACGAGGGCGAGGCGGCGATGCGGTTCGAGGCGGCGCTCGACCCGGCTGCGCTGAATGAGTCGGATGACCTGGCCTACCCGTTCTCGATCCCGCTGATGGGGGGCAGGGGCCTGCCCTATATCGAGCCGCTGGCGGTCTGGCGGGCGATGCTGGGTGATCTGGTCTTGCAGACCCCGGTCGGCACGATGTCGGCGCGGTTTCATCGCGGGCTGGCGCAGGCCGTTGTCGACATGGCGCGGCGGCTGACTGCCGACACGGCCATCGACACCGTCGCCCTGTCGGGCGGCTGTTTTCAGAACAAGACGCTGTTCGAGCTGATCCATCACGGGCTGGAGCGGGCCGGGCTCAGGGTGCTGAGCCATGCCGATTATCCGGCGAATGACGGCGGCATTTCACTGGGGCAGGCCGTGATCGCCCTGGCAACCACGCAAGCGGAGGACGCATCATGTGCCTAGGAATACCAGGACAGATCACCGGGATATCGGACCCGGTGCGCAAGCTGGCCACGGTCGATATCTCGGGGGTGACGCGCGAGGTGAATGTCGCCTGCATCGCCGGTGATGCCCCGCTGGAGGATCTGGTCGGCGCATGGGCGCTGATCCATGTCGGCTTTGCCATGAGCCGGATCAACGAGGAAGAGGCGGCGCTGACGCTGGAGGTTCTGCGTGAACTCGGCGAGGCGCAGGAAGAGATCGAGGCGATGCGGGCCAGCGCGGCCATGCTGTCGGCCGCGTCATGAGATATGCCGACGAATTCCGCGATCCGGTAGCCGCGCGCGGCGTGCTGGCCGCGATTGCCCGCGTGATCGACGAGATCGGCGCGACACGCGACAAGCCGGTGCATATCATGGAAATCTGCGGCGGGCACACCCATGCGATCTTTCGCTACGGGCTCGATAAGCTGACGCCGCCGGGGCTGGAATTCATCCATGGGCCGGGTTGCCCGGTCTGCGTGCTGCCGATGAGCCGGGTCGATGAGTGCGTCCAGATCGCCGAGGACCCTCGAGTGATATTCACTACGTTCGGCGATGCGATGCGGGTTCCGGGCACGCGAAAATCACTGATCCAGGCCAAGGCGGACGGCGCGGATATCCGTATGGTCTATTCGCCGCTCGACGCGCTGGAACTGGCGCGCCGCAACCCGGAGCGCGAGGTGGTGTTCTTCGGCCTCGGGTTCGAGACGACCACCCCCGCGACTGCCCTGTCGATCCTGCAGGCCGATGCCGAGGGGCTGACGAATTTCACGATCTTCTGCAATCACATCACGGTGCCGCCCCCCATCAAGGCGCTCTTGGATGATCCGCATATGGTGCTCGACGGGTTCGTCGGTCCCGGCCATGTGTCGATGGTGATCGGCACAAGACCCTACGAGTTCATCGCGCGCGATTACGGCAAGCCAATTGTCGTGGCGGGGTTCGAGCCGCTCGATCTGTTGCAATCGGTGCTGATGGTACTGGAACAGATCCGCGACGGGCGCGCCGAGGTGCAAAATCAGTATGCGCGGATCGTGCCGGAGGAGGGCAATCCGGTCTCGATCGCGGCCTGCGCCGAGGTTTACGAACCGCGCCCGAGCTTCGAATGGCGGGGACTGGGCGAAATCGAAGCCAGCGGCTTGCGTATTCGCGACCGCTACCGGGCCTATGATGCCGAGATCAGGTTCGACATCGGCTATGGGCGCAATGCGTCCTTCACCGAAGAGCAGGAGGGATGCGCCTGCGGCGATGTCATGACCGGGCGGATCAAGCCGCATGCCTGCCCACAATTCGGCACGGGCTGCACGCCCGAAATGCCGCTGGGTGCGCTGATGGTCAGCTCAGAAGGGGCCTGTGCCGCTTATTATCAATATGGCAGCCTTGATCTGGAGCCGGTCGAATGAACCGGATGAGCCGCCAGCCCAGACGCGTGATCGCCGACAAGGTGACCCTGGCCCATGGCGGTGGCGGCAAGGCGATGCGTGACTTGATCGAGGATGTGTTCACATCCGTGTTCGCCCCGCAGAGCATGGAGGATCAGGCCCGTCTGAGAGATGCGGCCCTCGCCGCGCCCGGCGCGCGAGTGGCCTTTACCACGGATTCCTTTGTCGTCTCGCCAATGGAATTTCCCGGTGGGGATATCGGCAAGATCGCCGTCTGCGGCACCGTGAACGATCTGGCGGTCGGCGGGGCCCGGCCACTGTGGCTGTCGGCAGCCTTCATCATCGAAGAAGGCGTCGAGATCGCCACGTTGCGCCGGATCGCCGCCTCAATGCAGGCTGCAGCGGAGGCGGCGGGGGTGTGCATCGTGACCGGCGATACCAAGGTCGTGGGCAAGGGCTCTGGCGATGGGGTGTTTATCACCACATCAGGCATTGGCGTGATCCCGGCGGGCTGCGAGATGTGGGCCGAAACCGTGCAGCCTGGCGATGTTGCCATCGTCAACGGCGTGCTGGGGGATCATGGCGCGGCGATTCTGGCGGCGCGGGGCGATATGGCGCTCAGCACCGAGATTCCGTCGGATTGTCAGCCACTCAACCATCTGATGGCGGCGGTTTTGGCGGCCGCGCCGGGCACGCGGGTGGCGCGGGACGCGACGCGTGGCGGGCTGGCCTCGGCCCTCAACGAGATCGCCGAGGCCGCCGGCGTCGGGATCGAGATCGGCGAGGAGGTGCTGCCGCTGCGCACCGAGGTCAAGGGGGTGTGCGAGATTCTCGGGCTCGACCCGCTCTACCTCGCCAATGAGGGCACGCTGGTGATTTTCGTGCCCGAGGATCAGGCGGATGCCGCGCTTGCGGCGATGCGCGCCGATGCTGCGGGTCGCGGCGCGGTGATCATCGGCACGGCCACCGCCCGACATCCCCGAACCGTGGTGATGAAAACCGTCTTTGGCGGGCTGCGCGTCGTCGACATGCTCGTCGGCGAGCAGCTTCCGAGGATCTGCTGAATGAACCGAACCAACCAAGGGAGACCCAAAATGAACAGATATCTGACTGGCGGCATCGCCGCCCTCATGGCCCTCGCGCCCGTTGCCGCGATGGCCCATACCGGCACCGGTGGCACTCTCGCCGCGACGCACGGGTTTCTGCACCCGCTGAGCGGGCTGGACCATGTTCTCGCGATGATCGCCGTCGGTGTATTTGCCGCGCAGCTTGGGGGCCGGGCACTCTGGGCGGTGCCGGTGGCCTTCGTGCTTGCCATGGTGGCGGGCGGCGCTCTGGGCTATGCTGGCATGACCTTGCCGATGGTCGAACCGGGGATCGCGCTGTCGGTGATCGTTATGGGCGTTGCCGTGGCGGCGGGGCTGAGGCTGCCGATGGGGGCCGCGATGGCGCTGGTCGCTGTCTTTGCGGTGTTTCATGGACATGCTCATGGCGCCGAGGGCGCGGGGGCGGGATCGTTCGCGGGTTACGCTGTCGGTTTCGTCGCGGCAACGGCCCTCTTGCATGGCGCGGGTATCGTGCTGAGCCTGTTGCTGGACCGGATGAGCGGGTCCGCGGCGCTCAATTCGAAACGCCTCATGGGCAGCGCGGGCGCGCTGGCCGGGGCTGCGATCCTGATTGGATGATGGAGTGCGCGGGCCGGGAGTGTCCTTGCCCGCGCGTTATCCTGAAACAGCGAGGGCCCGAGCATGCATGAGCTGGGACTGGCGCGCAGTATCGCCGCCATCGCGGAGGAAAACGCGCATGGCCGAAGGATCAGGGAAGTCCGCGTTGCGATCGGGCCGCTGGCCTGTGTGGAACGCGGCGCGCTGGCCTTTTGCTGGGACCTTGTGACCGAGGAAACCGCCGTCGCGGGGGTGTCGCTGGGCTTTCTCGAGGCCGAAAACGATACATTCGTGGTGCGCGAAATTGAATTCATGGAGGACAGTTGATGTGCGGCATATGCGGTTGCGCCGATCCGGCGAACGAGGTTTCAATGACCGACCCGGAGACCGGACTGAAGACGCTGATCAGGAACGAGCACGAGCACGAGCACGGCCACAACCATGCGCAGGCGCATGATCATCATCACGAAGGCGATGACGCACCGCATGTGCATGGCCCCGGTGGCGAGGTCATTTCGCTGGAAACCGCGATTCTGGGCAAGAACAATGAAATCGCGACCCGCAATCGTGGCTGGTTCGAGGGGCGCGGCGTGATTGCGCTCAACATCGTGTCCTCGCCGGGTTCCGGCAAGACGACGTTGCTGGAGGCGACGATCCGGCGGATGCGCGGCCGCGCCGAGATCGCCGTCATCGAGGGCGATCAGATGACATCGAATGATGCCGAGCGGATCCGCGAGGCCGGGGCCCGCGCGATCCAGATCAATACCGGGGCGGGATGCCACCTGGAGGCGGACATGATCGCCTCGGCGGTGAAATCGCTCGATCCAGCGGCAGGGACCATTCTGATGATCGAGAATGTCGGCAACCTGGTCTGCCCGGCGATGTTCGATCTGGGTGAAAAGATGAAGATCGCGGTTATCTCGACCACCGAGGGCGAGGACAAGCCGACGAAATATCCACATATGTTCCGCGCCGTGGACTGGGTCGTGATCAACAAGATGGACCTCGCACCCCATGTCGACTTTGACGAAGCATCCTGCCGCCAGAACATATTGGACGTCAATCCAAAGGCGGAGATACTCTGCGTCTCGGCGCGGACGGGTGATGGCATGGACGCGTGGTGTAGCAGGTTGGCTAACTTGCTCAAGGAGTTTGCAAGAGCCGGGGCTTGACTGCTGTGAGATGACCATTCTGTTCAGCGTCGCGGTTGATGTGATTCAGGATTGAACGAACCCGCTGACGCGGGAGGGGCGTCCTTGATATACTTTTCCGCCCCCCCAAGCACACGGCGCTGCACCGCGATATGTTTCTTCGCCCAATTAGCCCTCTCCGATCCTTGATCCTCGATCGGACGGGCAGGGTGGTAGTCCTCATACATCGCCCAGAGGTGCCCGATTGCGGTATTTTCCACGTCGCGGCGATGGCGACCGCGCAGGGCGAGTGCCGCCTTCTCGTTTGACATGCGGATGCCGCGCATGATCTGGCCATAGGTCGCGTCGCGGTCATCGTCATTGTAGCGGGCGCGTGGATCGACACCGCGCTGGATTTCAGGAAGCAGGATGTCACGGGCGATGGCGCGCGCCTCGTTTGCCTTGGTCACGTCGGCGCGGCCGATCTTGACGCGCATGAAACTCCCCTCGCTTTCCGCCGCCGCGTAGTCGGTCTTGGTTCGACGTCCGAACGACAGGTTGAACCCTGCAAGGCCCGTGTCGTGATATCAGTCGGTGGGATCCTGGAATGGCAGGCCGTCCGCAAAGGCCTGGGTGATCTTAGTGTGCGGCATGGTCGCGCTCCGAGCTTGACGGAGTTTTGCCCCCTAAGTCGCCATCGTTGTCGGGCCTTGTCGGTAGATGCCACAACCGAAATCAGGGGGTAAGTTTCTGAAATACAAGGTGGACACCGAACATCGCATAATGTCGGTAGTTGGGCAGTAATGATTAGAAGTCAGCTGCTCGATCCAGTTGAGCTTTGGGATCGAGATCAAAGCTTAATCTTGCGCGAACGGGTCCCCGGGATAGACCACCCCTGCAAGGTAGAGCCCGTGCGGCGGGGCGACCGGGCCGCAGGCCGCTCGGTCGCGCGCCACGAGTGCCGCGCGCACCTGATCGGGGGGCCAGGCACCCGCACCGACGCGCTCCAGCGTGCCGACGAAACTGCGCACTTGATTGTGCAGGAAGGATCGTGCGGCGAGGCGGAAATGCAATTCCGGCCCGGTGGGCGTCGCGACCTCCTCGATCTCCAACCGGTCGAGCGTCTTGACCGGGCTCGCGGCCTGGCAGATTGACGAGCGGAAGGTAGTGAAATCGTGATGCCCCACCAGATGCGCGGCGCCCGCGCGCATCGCCGCGATATCAAGCTCGCGCCGCACCTGCCAGACGCACCCCGCCTCGATGGTGAGCGGCGCGCGACGGGTGCTGACCCGGAATTGGTAGCGCCGCCCCGTGGCCGAGAACCGTGCGTGCCAATCCCCGGCCACCCGCGCACAGGCGGTAATCGCCACCGGCGCGGGCTTGAGGTGGTAGTTCAGCGCCTCGGACAGGCGGAACGGCGACCAGTCCTGCGTCAGATCGCAATGCGCGACCTGCGCCAGCGCATGCACGCCCGCATCGGTGCGCCCGGCGGCGGCGATGGTATGTGGCCCCGGTTCCAGTCGGGCCAGCGCGGCCTCGATCGCGCCCTGAACCGAGGGCTGATCGGCCTGCCGCTGCCATCCGGCAAAGGGCGCGCCGTAATATTCGACCTGTAGGGCGTAGCGGGGCATGGTCCTCCGGCGGGGTTGCAACGTGGTTCGGTCCTTTTGTCGTGGATCCGGGGCGTGGGGCAAGCGCAATTTTCGGTGCTTTCCCTCGGTCGTGCGGCGGTGTAAGCGGGATTTGAGCCGATTTGGAGTGCCGTGCATGGACGTTCCCTTTCCCGAGACAGGCCTGCTGTTGCAGATGCTGGCGATGCTGCTGGTGATCGGCGGGGTCGCCGGTGCGCTGGCCGGGCTACTGGGTGTGGGCGGCGGTATCGTGCTGGTGCCGGCGTTCTTCTACGCCTTCAAGACGCTTGGCTATGACGGACCGCAGCTGATGCAGATCTGTCTTGCCACCTCGCTTGCGACGATCATCGTCACCTCGCTGCGCTCGGTGCTCGGCCATCATCGGAAAGGGGCCGTTGACTGGGCGATCCTGCGTGGATGGGCCCCGTGGATTGCGGCGGGGGCACTTGTTGGCGTGCTGATCGCGGCCAACCTGCGCTCGACCACGTTGCAGGGGCTGTTCGGTGCCCTGGGCGTGGTGATCGGGCTGCATCTCGGCTTTGGCCGGTCGGATTGGCGGTTGGGCGAAGCGATGCCGGGCGGGATCGCGCGCGCGCTGATCGCGCCGGTGCTGGGTTTTATCTCGGTGCTGATGGGGATCGGCGGAGGTGGGATCGGGGTGTCGGTGATGAGCCTTTACAACGTGCCGCTGCACCGCGCGGTGGCCACGGCGGCGGGGTTCGGCGTGACCATCGCCGCACCCTCGGTTCTGGCGTTTCTCTTTCTAGAGATCGCGCCCGGGCAGCGCCCGCCGCTCACTGTCGGGGCGGTCAATCTTGTGGCCTTTACCGTGGTCATCGCCATGACGCTGATCACCGCGCCCTGGGGCGTGCGGCTGGCGCATGCAATGGATCCCAAACCGCTCAAACGGGTCTTTGCGCTGTTCCTGACGCTGGTGGCGCTCAACATGCTGCGCAAGGCCCTGGGATGGTAGAGGAACTGGTGCAGAAGGGCTGGGCGCAGTTCCCGCCCGAGCCGGCGCTGCGCGACTGGTCGGAGGTTGCGCGCAGGGTGGCGCTGGCGCGCATTGCCGAGCCTGAGGAGCGCGCGCAATGGCTGCAATGCGAGGGGACGTGGTTCGTTGGTATCGACACGCTGTCCAATGATGCGCAGGGGAGGGTGGACGGCTCGCCAGCGCTGTCTGGGATCGCGGTTTCGGTGGCCACGGCGCTTTACGGCCGGTTGCCGCTGCACCGGGGACAGGTGTCGGTGATCTATCCCGGCTATCCCCGGCCGCGCAAGGGCGAGGGCGAGGGTGCCTTTCGGTATCGCCAGAAGCGGGATGCGGCGCATGTCGACGGGCTGTTGGCCGTAGGCGATGCGCGTCGGCGCATGCTGCGCGAGCGTCACGCCTACATCCTTGGGCTGCCGCTGACGCAGGCCGGGCCAGGGGCCAGCCCGATGGTGGTCTGGGAGGGCAGCCATCACATCATGCGCCGCGCCTTTGCCGGGGCGCTGGAGCAGGTGGAGCCGCGCGACTGGGGTGCGGTCGATCTGACGGAGATCTATCATGCTGCGCGTCGTGAGGCGTTTGAGACCTGCGCGCGTGTGCCCTTGCCTGCGAGTCCTGGTGCGGCCTATCTGGTGCACCGGATGGCGTTGCATGGCGTGGCCCCGTGGGAGCGCGGGGCAGAGGCCCCGCCCGAGGGGCGCATGGTGGCCTATTTTCGCCCCGAATTTGGGGATAGCAGCTGTGCGGATTGGCTGAACCTGCCGTGATGGCGGTAGCATGTTGCCGGATGCTTATGGCGTGAAGCGGACATAGCACCCCGCCAGAAGGTGCCGCGTGATCGCAGGGCCGGGGACTGGCGATGCGACGGTCGTGGCACGTGCTTTATGCCAGCCTAGTCATTGTAGCCTCGACACGTTGCGCACCCTATCAAATCGCCAGGCCGCGGGACGGCCCGGCGATCGCGCGGCACCTTCAGTGCGTTTCGCGCGGGATGCGCAAACGGCAGCAACAGGTCAAACCCGTCTCAGACGAGATGCCCATCCGCGCCCAGTACGCTCTTGCCGCGCAGATAAGGGTGCAGCACCTCTGGCAGGCGCACCGAGCCGTCCGCCTGCTGGCCGTTCTCCAGCACCGCGATCAGCGCGCGCCCCACGGCCAGCCCCGAGCCATTCAGCGTATGCACGAATTCCGGCTTGCCGCCGCCTGCGGGCCTGAACCGCGCGTTCATCCGCCGGGCCTGAAAATCGCCGCAGACCGAGACTGACGAAATCTCTCGATACATGTTCTGTCCGGGCAGCCAGACCTCGATGTCATGGGTGCGCCGCGCGCCGAAGCCCGTGTCGCCGGTGCACAGCACGACGGTGCGATAGGGCAGGCCGAGCCGTTCCAATATGCCCTCGGCGCAAGCCGTCATGCGGTCCAGCTCGTCGCGGCTGGCCTCGGGATGGGTGATCGACACCATCTCGACCTTCTCGAACTGGTGCTGGCGCAGCATGCCTGCCGTGTCGCGCCCCGCCGAGCCTGCCTCGGAGCGGAAGCACTGCGTGTGCGCCACCATCCGGCGTGGCAGGTTGTTCTCGTCCACCGTCTCACCATGCACGAGGTTGGTCAGCGTCACCTCGGCCGTCGGCACCAGCCACCAGCCATTGGTGGTGCGATAGCTGTCCTCGCCGAATTTTGGCAACTGCCCGGTGCCGCGCATCATCTCGTCGCGCACCAGCACCGGTGTCCAGGTCTCGGTCAGACCATTCTCCTCGACATGCGTGTCGATCATGAACTGCGCGAGGGCGCGGTGAAGGCGCGCCACCGACCCCGAGAGCACGACAAAGCGGCTACCCGAGAGCTTGGCGGCGCTTTCGAAATCCATGCCCGGCCTGACGCCCGCGATCTCGTAATGCTCGCGCGCGTCGAAATCGAGCACCGGGGGCGTGCCCCAGCGGCGCAGCTCGACATTGTCGGCCTCGTCCGCGCCATCGGGCACGTCGTCATGGGGCAGGTTGGGCATCCCCATCAGCATCTCGGTCAGCTGCGCGTCGAGATCCTTGGCCTCGGCCTGCATCGCCGCCACCTCGGCCTTCTTCTCGCCCACCAGCACGCGCAGCCGGGCAAACTCGGCCTCGTCGCCGCGCGCCTTGGCGGCACCCACCTCCTTGGAGGCGCGGTTCTGATCGGCCTGCGCGGTCTCGGCGGCGCTGATCCGGGCGCGCCGCGCCTCATCGAGCGAGAGCACCGGGCCGGAGGCGTTCTGCACCCCGCGCCGCGCCATCGCGGCGTCGAAAGCGGCGGGGTTCTCGCGGATCGCGCGGATGTCATGCATGGGCTTGGTCCTCATGAGGCTCGGATTCGTTTCGCGCCTCATACCCGAGATTTCGGCGCAGGTGTAGGGTGCGTTTCGATGCGCGTCATGTCGGGGTCCGAGGCCTGGCGCGAAAAATGAAAATTCGCGCATGGGGCGCTTGACGAGGGCCGGTCTGCCGCATAGAAGCGCACCACGCCCGAGGGATCGGGTGGGCAGTGAGCGGTTGTAGCTCAGTTGGTTAGAGTACCGGCCTGTCACGCCGGGGGTCGCGGGTTCGAGTCCCGTCAACCGCGCCACCGCTGCCCTTGATGATCCCGATGCGTGAGATGCGCGGTTGTAGCTCAGTTGGTTAGAGTACCGGCCTGTCACGCCGGGGGTCGCGGGTTCGAGCCCCGTCAACCGCGCCACTCTCCTCGAAAATCCCGACCATCTGGCAGTGGCTCAGACCACCAGCACCGGCACTTCCGACAGACCCGTTACCTTGTGCGAGACGCTGCCCAGCAGGTAGCCTTCCACCGAACCCATGCCGCGGCTGCCGATCACGATTAGGTCGTTGTCGTGCTCCTTGGCAAAGCGCACAATGGTGCGCGAGGTGGGGCCGGATTTGACGAAGGCGCGGACCCGGCTGAAGCCCGCATCAATCGCGTGTTTCTTGGCGTAATCGGCGACTTCCTTGGCATGGGTCGACATGATGTCGTCGAGATTTCCGGGATCGGTGGGCCGCACCATCGAGAGCGACGCCTCGAGCATCGAATGGTGGCGATAGACCGTCAGGATGGTCAGCGCCGCATCGGTAAGGCGGGCCATTTCCATCGCGTGGTCAAGCGCCACTTTTGCATTGGGCGAGCCGTCGAAAGGAACAAGGATCGATTTGAACATGGGTGTTCTCCTCGGGGTTATTTCGCAAAGGCCAGATCGCGCAGGAAGAGGGCGATCTGCGGGAAATAGATCAGTGCCACGGCCACCGATAACAAGATGAGGATGAAGGGCGGCGTGCCACGGATCACCTCCCAATAGGGGCGTTTGAAGACCGCGATAGCCGTGAAGATGTCACAGCCAAAGGGTGGCGTCGCTGAGCCGATGGCGACCTGTAGCGTGATGATCGTGCCCACAAGCACCGGGTCGAGACCCACCGAGTTCACCACCGGTGCGAAGATCGGCACCATGACGAGAATCACAACGATCGGATCGACGAACATGCAGCCGACAAAGAACGCGATGGAGATGACGAAGAGAACGCCGACCGGTCCCATCTCGTCGATGCCGATGGAGCCGAGGATTTCCTGCGGGATCTGGGCAAAGGAAATCACCCAGGAAAATGCAGCACCCACGCCCACGAGAATGAACACCACCGCCGTGATCAGCCCGGTGGACTTCGCCGTGTCATAGACGCCCGAAAGGTCGAGAGAGCGGAACACCAGCACTTCGAGGATGAGAGCGTAGAGCACGCAGGCCGCCGCCGCCTCGGTGGGCGAGAAAATGCCGCCATAGATACCGCCGATGATGATCGCCGGAAAGCCGAGCGGCCAAAGCGCGTATTGGATGGCGCGGGCGCGGTCGGGCCAGCTTGTCTTGGGTTCGGTGGGCACATTGTTGCGCACCGCGTAGATCCACGAATAGATCGAGAAGAGCAGCAGGATCAGCAGCCCCGGCCCGATGCCCGCGATGAACAGCTCCGCAATCGAGGTGTTGGAGACGACGCCGTAGATGATCATCCCGATGGAGGGCGGGATCAGGAAGGCGATGTCGGACGAATTGACGATCAGCGCGAGGATGAAGCTGTCGTTATAGCCGGCCTTCTGCATCCGGGGCCGCAGCGGCGAGCCGATGGCCACGACCGTGGCCTGGGTGGAGCCCGAAACCGCGCCGAACATCGTGCAGGCCGCCGCCGTCGAGACCGCGAGCCCGCCCTTGAGGTGGCCCACGAAGGCCATCACGAGGTCGATGAGCCGCCCCGCCGATTGGCCGCGCGTCATGATATCGGCGGCAAAGATGAACATCGGCACCGCAATGAGCGAAGCCGGGCGGATGCCCGCCATGATCTGCTGGATCATCGTCTCAAGCTGACCAAAGCCGCCGAAGAGCGTGTAGAAGCCCACGAAGGCGCCTACGATGAGCGGGATCATCATCGGAAAACCCAGAAGCAGCAGGACGATCATGATCGAGAAAATCGTTGCGGCCATGGCTCAGACCTCCATCTCGTTGTCGTCATATCCCTCAAGCACGGCAGTCGAGAGGTAGATATCCTTGGACAGGATGTTCTTGATCGCCGTGAGCAGGTATTGCAGCCCGGTCATGAAGAAGCCGACCGGCACCCAGACGAGGGTGATCCAGACCGGAATTTGCAGCGAGGGCAGGACACGACCGCGACCCGCCTGCGTCAGGATGTACTGGAACGAGTAATAGCACAGCCCCAGCATGAACACCGCCGTCACCAGCGCGATGACGATCATCATGACTTTGCGCACCTTGGAGGGCAATGCGTCGTAGATCGCCGACATGCGGATGTGACGGCCCTGTCGCGCGGCATAGCTGATGCCCGCGAAGGTGATCAGGATGATCAGGATGCGGTTGAGTTCCTCGGAAAAGAACAGGCTGTTCTGAAAGACGAAGCGCCCGATCACGTTGGCAACGGTATTGGCGGCCATGAGCAGCACGCCGACGGCGAGCATGATCGCCTCGACGCGGGCGATCAGCGTGTCGATGGTGCCCAGAACGCCGGGCAGCGTGGAGACATAGGTATCTGGCGGAGGCAAGCCCCGGGCGTTTTGTTCCGGCGGTGCCGCGCCGTCCGTTTCAGGCTTGTCGCTCACGGCTGACCCTCCCCGTGAAAATCATTTGTCAACTATGGGTGCGGGGGCGGCGCAATGCGGGCCGCCCCCGATATGGTGCCGCTGTTATTCGGTCACGGCCTCAAGGTCGGCCTTCATCTGGTCAAGGATTGCCTTGCCGCTGTCGCCGGTCATCTCGATAAAGCGGTCATCGACCTTTTCACCCGCCTCGATGAACGGCTGACGCTGCTCTTCGCTCAGCACGTTGATTTCGATCTCGGGCTTGGCTTCCTTGATCTTCTCTATGCTCTCTTCGTGCAGCCCTTGCTGGTAGTCGATGATGTGATCGAATGCCACGTCGATGGCATCCTGCACGACCTGCTGCTCTTCGTCCGAGAGACCGTCATAGAAGTCCTGATTGGCCATCACGGCAGTGGTGAAGTTGCTGTGGCCCAGACAGGTGATCACCGCGGAGACCTCATACATGTTGGCGGACCAGTTCCAGAACATCGGGTTTTCCTGGCCCTGGATGATGCCGGTCTGGAGCGCGCCGTAAACCTCGCCCCACGGCAGCGGCGTGGGTGTCGCGCCAAACGCCCGATAGCTCTCGACAAGCAGCGGGTTGGTCATCACGCGCACCTTGACCTCGTTGAGGTCGGCGGGTTCGGTCACCGGCTTCTGCGTGGTCACGCAGACCTCGCCTTCGGGGAACATGGTCAGCAGTTCCAGCCCCTGTTCGGCGTAAAGCTCGGGGAACATCTCGTTGACTGCCTTCGATGTGCGGAAGAATTCGCCGAGTTCCTGGGTGTCCTGCGGCAGCAGATAGGGGACGAAAAAGACCTGCGCCTCGGGGATAAGCGAGCCGGTGAAGCCCGGGCTCTGGTCAACGAATTGCAGGATTCCGGCCTGCGCCTGTTCCATCGTGTCGGCGGATTCGCCAAGCGTGCCATAGGGGAAGAGTTGCACCGTGTGATCGGTATTGGCCTCGACTTCTTCCTTGAATTTCTGGGCAAAGACGCCCTGCACGTCCTCAAGCGCCTCTTCGAAGGCGTAGCGCCATGTATCTGCCGTCGCGGCGGTCGCGCTAAGGGCCAGAATACTGGTGGTGGCGAGCGCCGTGAATGTACGTTTGACGACTGTGGTCATGATCTTCTCCCTGCAAATAACCTATCCCTTTGAGCCTGTCGCGAACTGACCGCGTTGTCAAATGGGACTCGTAAGCCGTTGAAAAAACATGGCATATACTGGTTTTCAGGAGAGTTGCGCGTGTCGCTTTTCGCCTTATTCAACGCGCGCGCGCGGTCAAAAACGACTGTAGGGCGGCGCAGGTCGCGGTGGCGTCGGTGTCCGGGAAAAAGTGCCCGCCGGGGATCGCCTGGGCCTGCATATGGCGGCATTTCGGTGCCCATGTGGCGGCCACGTCGAAGTGCTCGGCCATGGCTCCGGAGGCCCCGAAGAGGACGAGCGCGGGGCAGGAAATTTGCGCCTCGGAGTCCGCCTCGTCATCGGCGATGTCGAGGGTGAGCGTGGCACGGTAATCGTTGCACATGCCGCGAATCACGTCCGGGTCGCGCCAGGCGGCGCGATATTGCGAGAGTTGGCGCGCGTCGAAATCCGACAATTGCGCGCCGCCCCAGCCAAGCAGGCAGGACTGGAAATAGCGGTCCGGGTCGGCGGCGATCATGGTGTCGGGAAAGGGTTCGGGCTGGGCGAGAAAGAACCAGTGATAGTAGGATTTGGCCACCTGCCAGCGCAGGTCCGAGAGCAGCGTATGGGTGGGGATGATGTCCATCAGGGTGAGGGTCGTCACGCGGTCGGGCGCGTCGAGCGTCAACCGATGCGCCACCCGCGCGCCGCGATCATGACCGACAAGATCAAAGGTTGCGTGGCCGAGGCTGTCCATTAGTGCCAGCATCGCGCGCGCCATGGCGCGGAAGCTGTAGGCGGCGAGGTCTTGCGGCTTGTTTGACGCACCATAGCCCGGCAGGTCGGGGCAGATCACGGTATGGGTTTGCGCCAGCACAGGCGCAATCCGCGCCCACATGGCGCGGGTCTGCGGAAAGCCGTGCAGGAGCAGAAGCGGCGGGCCCTCGCCGCCGATGCTGTAGGCGAGGGGGCCAGTGTGGTGGTCGGTGAAGCCGGGGATCATCCGGCGAGCGCGTCAAGCACCCGTGCCCATGACCTGATGCCCTTGTGAAAGCTCGACACATTGTACTTCTCGTTGGGAGAGTGGATGGCGTCATCCTCCTGCGCGAAGCCGATGAGCATCCCATCCAGCCCGAGAATCTCCTTGAAATATCCCGCGATGGGGATGGAGCCGCCCATGCCGGTGAGCACCGCCTCGCGGTCCCACTCGTCCGACAGCGCCTGACGCGCGGCCTCGAATTCGGGGCGGCCGGTGTTCATCACGGCGGCAGGGGAGCCGTCGAGATCCTGGTTCCAGGTCACTTTCGCGTCGGGGGACAGCCGGTCTTCGACATGTTTGCGGATCTTGCTGCGCAACGTGTCGGGGTCCATGTCACCGACGAGGCGGCAGGTCAGTTTGCAATGCGCCTCGCTTGGGATGACGGTCTTGGTGCCGGCCCCCTGATAGCCGCCCCAGAGGCCGTTGATCTCCAGCGTCGGGCGCGCCCATTGCTGGACCAGTGTGGAGTAGCCCGCCTCGCCATGCGCACGCGTCATGCCGACCGAGGAAAGGTAGTCGTGTTCGTCGAAACCGCAGTTCTCCCATTGGCGAAGCAAGTCGGCGGGCACCTCGTGGACGCCCTCGTAAAAACCCTCGACCGCAACGCGGCCCTGATCGTCATGGAAGGACGCGATAAGGCGGGATATTTCGCGCAAGGGGTTGAGGGCGGGGCCACCGTAGTGGCCCGAATGCAGGTCGATGTGCGGGCCGGTAATGGTGAATTCATCCTTGAGCATGCCGCGCAGTTGCGAGGCGATGGAAGGCACGCCGGGGGCGACCATCGAGGTGTCGCAGATCAGCGCCAGATCGGCGGTGAGTTCGTCCGCGTTGTCGCGCATGAAAGGGATGAGCGAAGGTGAGCCTGATTCTTCCTCGCCCTCGAAGAAGAAGGTGATGCGGCAGGGCAGGGTGCCGGTCACGTCCTTGTAGGCGCGGCAGGCCTCGACAAAGGTCATCAATTGGCCTTTGTCATCCGAGGCACCGCGTGCGCGGATCACTTTTCCGTGGGGCGTGTCCTGGATTTCAGGGGTGAACGGGTCAGTATGCCACAGGTCGAGCGGGTCGACCGGCTGCACATCGTAATGGCCATAGAACAGCAGGTGCGGGCCGGTGGCGCCATCCGGCCCATCGACATGGCCCACGACCATAGGGCGGCCCGATGTGGGGCGTTTTTCTGCTTTTACACCAAGGCTTTGCAGATCTTTGACCAGCCAGTCCGCCGCCGCATTGCATTCTGCGTTATAGGCTGGGTCGGTGGAGATTGAGGGGATGCGAAGCAACCCCGACAGCCGGTCGAGGGCTGAGGGCAACTGGTCGTCGATGCGGGTGAGAACGGCGGAAAGGGACATGGCTGGCCTTTGAGTCTGGTCTATGTATTGTGGCGAGGGTATCAGGCCGCGCGGCACTGTCCAGCACTTGACCGAGGTCAAGGAAGGTGGGGGCGGCAATTTGTAGCCTGTTGTGTGAAAGGGATGTGTATTATATGCATTCCAAATATTGAATAAGTAGCGTGGAACACGCTGCCAAAGACCCCAAGCGGTGGCCAAGGCTGCCCGTGGGCGCCGAAGGGAAGGACCTGCCAGTGGATTACGCGGCCAAGCTGGATAAAGCGATCGAACGTCTGCACGATGAAGGGCGCTATCGCACCTTCATCGATATCGAGCGGAAAAACGGCAATTTCCCGCACGCCACCTGGCGCAAGCCGGATGGTAACGAGCAGCCGATCACGGTCTGGTGTGGCAATGATTATCTCGGCATGGGGCAGCATCGGGTCGTACTGGCGGCGATGCACGAGGCGATTGACGCCACTGGGGCCGGGTCTGGCGGCACGCGCAATATCTCCGGCACCACGGTCTATCACAAGCAGCTGGAGGCGGAGCTTGCCGACCTGCATGGCAAGGAGGCGGCGCTGCTCTTCACCTCGGCCTATATTGCCAATGACGCGACGCTGAGCACGCTGCCCAAGCTGTTCCCCGGCCTGATCATCTATTCCGACGCGCTGAACCATGCCAGCATGATCGAGGGGGTGCGCCGCAATGGCGGGGCCAAGCGGATATTCCGGCACAATGATGTCGAGCATCTGCGCGAGTTGATGGCGGCGGACGACGCGCACGCGCCCAAGCTGATCGCGTTCGAGAGCGTCTATTCGATGGATGGTGATTTCGGCCCTATCGAGGCGATCTGTGATCTCGCGGACGAGTTCGGCGCGCTGACCTATATCGACGAGGTGCATGCGGTGGGCATGTACGGCCCGCGCGGCGCAGGTATTTGCGAGCGGGACCGGCTGATGCATCGTCTGGACATCATCAACGGCACGCTGGCAAAGGCCTATGGCGTGATGGGCGGCTATATCGCGGCGAGCACAAAAATGTGCGATGCTGTAAGAAGTTACGCGCCGGGCTTCATCTTCTCGACATCGCTGGCACCGACACTGGCGGCGGGTGCGTCGGCCTCGGTGGCGTTTCTGAAGACCGCAGAGGGGCAAAAGCTGCGCGAGCAGCATCAGACGCAGGCGAAGATCCTCAAGACCCGGCTCAAGGGTCTGGGCATGCCGCTTATTGATCATGGCAGTCATATCGTGCCGGTGATCGTCGGCGACCCGGTGCATACCAAGAAACTGTCGGACATGCTGCTCGAGGGTTATGGCATCTACGTGCAGCCGATCAACTTCCCCACTGTCCCGCGTGGCACTGAGCGGCTGCGATTCACTCCCTCGCCGGTGCACGGACCCGACGAAATGGACGCGCTTGTGCGCGCGATAGACGCTCTTTGGTCGCACTGCGCGCTAAATCGCGCCGAAATGGCCGGGTGACGCAAGCGGACGTGCAAAAAACCTTGCGCTGTGCTAATCTGACCTAAAGATAAGGCCTATGGTCGAATCGTGAGATTCGTATGGGGCCAAGGGACACGCAAGAGGCACAGAACGCATGATCGGGCGGCGTTTTTCGCGCAATGTCGAATTGAATGAGGCTGACATGCGCGGCTTTGACGCTTTCGAATTGCGCCTGGGTGACCTGATGCGGGGCGAACGCGCCACGCTCGGCAAGTCCCTTCTGGATGTGGAACGGGAGTTGCGGATCCGGGCCAATTACGTGGCCGCGATCGAGAATTGCGACCCCACGGCCTTTGACACCCCCGGTTTCATTCCCGGCTATGTGCGCTCCTATGCACGCTACCTGGGCATGGACCCTGATCAGGCATTCAAGACGTTTTGCGCCGAGTCTGGCTTTTCCATCGCGCATGGCATGTCGGCAGAGGCGTCCTCGGTCCGCAAGCCGGGCAAGGCCCCGCTGCGCAAGCCGCGCAACGACGATCCTCTGATGATGCCGAACACGCCGTTCCTGCCGGCCTCGGAAAGTTTTCTGGCGCGGATCGAGCCCGGTGCCATCGGATCGGCGCTGGTGCTCGTCGCGCTGATCGGCGCCATCGGCTACGGTGGCTGGAGTGTGCTGCGCCAGGTGCAGCAGGTACAGCTTGCACCGGTGGAGAACACGCCTATCGTGCTGGCCGATCTCGATCCGCTGAGCGGGGCGGCGGTGACGCGGGACGAGGCGATGGCGGATGCGGGCGATGCCGCTGGCGTCTTTCAACCGCCGCGGGACGAGCGCCTGAGCCGTCTTTATCGCCCCAAGGCGCTGGATGTTCCGGTGATGGTTGCGCGCGACGCGCCAATTTCCACGCTTGACCCGCGCGAGGTGGGCACGTTCAGCCCGCAGACGCCCGAGGCCGATCGCGCAAGCGGGATCGAACTGGCCCTGCGCGAGGCGCAGGGTCTGGACGCCGAAGCCCCCGCGACACCCAAGGTCGTGGCCGATGCCCCCCCGGAATTGCAGGTCGTGGCGGTGCGCCCGTCGTGGGTGCGGGTGCGTGCCGCCGATGGCAGCGTGATTTTCGAAGGCATCATGAATGCCGGAGACAGTTACGAAGTACCCGCCACCGAAGAGCCGCCGACCCTGCGGGTTGGCGAATCCGGGGCTGTCTATTTTGCGGTCAGCGGGCAACATTACGGGCCTGCCGGAGCGCGCGGCTCGGTTACCTCAAACCTCGCACTCACACCCGAGGCCCTGACAGAGCGCTATGCCGTGGCCGATATCGAGGCAGATCAGGACCTGATGCAATACGTGGCCGAGTTGATCTCGGAGCCTGCCGCACAGGACTGAAGGCTCATCGCGTGATTGCCCCGAGGGCCCTGGCGTATTATCTGTAGCCTGGAAAGCCACTCTCAGACCTAACGGGGCCAAAGCGATGTCGCTCAACCATATCCGCCCGTGGCGCAATATCTATCGCCGCAAATGCCGTCAGATCATGGTGGGCAATGTCCCCGTGGGCGGCGACGCGCCGATTTCCGTACAGACCATGACCAATACGCTGACCACCGATGTGGCGGGCACGGTGGCTCAGGTGCAGGCCGCTGCAGAGGCAGGCGCCGATATCGTTCGCGTCTCGGTGCCGGATGAGCCGTCGTCGAAGGCGCTGAGGGAGATCGTGCGCGAAAGCCCTGTGCCGATCGTGGCGGATATCCATTTTCACTACAAACGCGGCATCGAGGCAGCCGAGGCGGGGGCGGCCTGTCTGCGGATCAACCCGGGCAATATCGGCGATGAGCGCCGCGTGCGCGAGGTGATCTCGGCGGCGCGCGATCATGGCTGCTCGATGCGGATCGGGGTGAATGCCGGGTCGTTGGAAAAGCACCTGCTGGACAAGTATGGCGAGCCGTGCCCCGATGCGATGGTCGAGTCGGGGCTGGAGCATATCCGCATTCTGCAGGACAACGATTTCCACGAATTCAAGATCAGCGTGAAGGCGTCGGACGTGTTCATGGCTGCCGCCGCCTATCAGCAACTGGCCGAGGCCACGGATGCGCCCATACACCTCGGGATCACCGAGGCGGGGGGGCTGACCTCGGGCACGATCAAGAGCGCGATCGGCCTCGGCAACCTGCTGTGGATGGGCATTGGAGATACGGTTCGCGTGTCGCTCTCTGCCGACCCGGTCGAGGAGGTCAAGGTCGGCTACGAGATCCTGAAATCCCTCGGGCTGCGGCATCGCGGCGTTAACATCATCTCCTGCCCGTCCTGCGCGCGGCAGGGCTTTGACGTCATCAAGACCGTCGAGGCACTGGAAGAGCGGCTGGAGCATATCAAGACGCCGATGAGCCTGAGCATCATTGGCTGCGTGGTGAATGGCCCCGGCGAGGCGTTGATGACCGATGTCGGATTTACCGGCGGCGGGGCGGGCAACGGCATGGTCTATCTGGCGGGCAAGCAGAGCCACCGCATGGACAACGCGCAGATGATCGAGCACATCGTCGAACAGGTCGAGAAACGCGCCGCCGAGATCGAGGCAGAAACCGCGACGCAGGCGGCGGAATAGATCGGGCCCGTCCCTTGCTGAAGATTAACAAAACGTAATGATAGCGGGCGCTTGGCGGGTGATCTTAATTGACGCTGCGCACGCTCTCGCGTAGAGGTTGTGGCATGCTGGACGAATTGGGCGAGCGGCCCCGGGGGTGACCCCGGAGGCCGTTTTTTCATGTCGGGCGGGCGGAGGCACGCAGCAACAGCATCAGACAACCACACGAGGCATGAGCACGCATGGTTTTGATCACCCCCGATGAGGGGCCTTCGGGCCTGACCACCTCCATCAACGCGCTGGAGGGTCAATTGGCGGATATGCGTCAGGAACTGGAGGACCTCTATCACCGGATCAAGTCCGGGGAACTCGACGAACTGAAGAACGCGACCAAGGCCACCGCCGAGATCCGGCAATGGCTGAAGATCGCGATTGAAGCGGAGGCGCAACTTGACAAACGCAAACGACACGAGCGTGGAATCGTCCACGGATACGCCATTGATTTCGACGCCGCCCGGGATGAGATCGGGTGCCGCATGGATCGTCTCAGAAGGGCAAGATGTTCAGGACCAGTTCCTAGATGCACTGACTGAGGGGGAATTGCTGGCGCTGCCGTATATCTTCGAGTTCTGGGCGCTGGAACATCAGTTGGCGCCCGAGGGTGACTGGCGCGCTTGGGTGATCATGGGAGGGCGCGGTGCGGGCAAGACGCGGGCCGGGGCGGAATGGGTGCGCGCGCAGGTCGAGGGGTCGCGACCGCTTGATGAAGGCCGCTGCAAGCGGCTGGCGCTTCTGGGCGAGACCATTGATCAGGTGCGCGAGGTGATGATCTTTGGCGAGAGCGGGATCATGGCCTGTTCCCCGCCCGACCGTCGGCCCGAATGGCAGGCCACGCGCAAGCGGCTTGTCTGGCCCAACGGGGCGATCGCGCAGGCGTTTTCGGCGCATGATCCCGAGGGGCTGCGCGGGCCGCAATTCGACGGGGCCTGGGTGGATGAGCTGGCCAAGTGGAAGAAGGCGCGCGAGACCTGGGACATGCTGCAATTCGGGCTGCGGCTGGGGAATGATCCGCGCGTCTGCGTGACGACGACGCCGCGCAATGTCGGCGTGCTCAAGGATATTCTGGCGGCCCCGAGCACGGTGGTGACGAGTGCGCCGACCGAGGCCAATGCGGCCTATCTGGCCGAAGGCTTTCTCGAAGAGGTGCGCGCGCGTTATGCGGGCACGCGGCTGGGGCGGCAGGAACTGGACGGGGTGCTGGTCGATGCCGCCGAGGATGCGCTCTGGACGCCCGCGATGCTGGAGGCAGGCCGGGTCGAGGTCACACCCGATATGGACCGGATCGTGGTGGCGGTCGATCCGCCGGTGACCGGGCATGCGGGCTCGGACGAATGCGGTATCGTGGTGGTGGGGGCGGTCACGCGCGGCCCGGTGCAGGATTGGCGCGCCTATGTGCTGGCTGATGCGAGCGTGCGCGCGGCAAGCCCCGCAAGCTGGGCCAGGGCCGCCATTCGCGCGATGGAGCAATGGGGTGCCGAACGGCTGGTGGCCGAGGTCAACCAGGGCGGCGATCTGGTCGAACAGGTGATCCGGCAGGTCGATCCGTTGGTGCCATTCCGTTCGGTGCATGCCAGCCGGGGCAAGGTCGCGCGCGCCGAGCCGGTGGCGGCGCTTTACGAACAGGGTCGGGTTCATCACCTGCGGGGCCTCGGGCCGCTGGAGGATCAGATGTGCGCGATGACCGCGCGCGGCTATGAGGGAAAGGGCAGCCCCGACCGTGTCGATGCGCTGGTCTGGGCACTGACCGAGTTGATCGTGGAACCTGGGGCCAAATGGCGGCGGCCAAGCGTGCGGGCGGTGTGATGCGATCCCGCGCGGGGGGCGGTTGCCGTGCCACCCGGATTGGCCGCTTTGAAACGCTGGGCGACACCGGAGGCATGCGGCTGCGCCCGTCAACTGCGGCTGGTAATGTCCGCGATCTCGCGCTAGCGTGTTTCCATATTTGGGACAATACCGGCCCGGATGGAGATTTCGAGGCAGATCATGGCAACCAGCAGAACACCGAGCAAACCCAAGACAGGCGTCAAGACAACCAGCAAGTCCGCGCCGCGCAAAGGGCAGCCCCGAGCCCGTGCCAGCGCGCCCGAGCCTGCGGTGATTGTGACCGAGACATCTCCGACGAGCGCAGGCCCCGAGATGAAAAAGCAGGAGCTTTTGGACAAGGTGGTCCAGCGCTCCGAGATCCGCAAGAAATTCGCCAAGCCTGCGCTTGAGGCGATGCTTGAGGTTCTCGGCGAGGCGCTGGCCGAAGGTCGCGAGCTCAATCTGCCGCCTTTGGGCAAGGTCAAGTTCAACCGGATCAAGGAAGGCGCGCGGGCCCGCATCATCGTGGCCAAGATTCGACAGTCCAAACAGGGCGGTAATGTGCTTCCCGAGGATGCGGGAACAGAGAATGACATCGACATGAAAGATGAGGTTGCAGAGCGCGCGGAGTGAGGCTAAAAGCCGCCGCAACGGGTGATTAGCTCAGTGGTAGAGCGCTTCGTTCACATCGAAGATGTCAGGAGTTCGAATCTCTTATCACCCACCATCACGCCCGTGATGAATAATACTTTGGCATCGTAGTCGTGCCAAAGTCCAAGGTGCGCGTGGGTGCAACGAACCTTTGCTTCGGACCGGATAGGCCCGCACAAACGGCATCGCACAGCCGACCTACAACGCGCCGCTGCGTGCCGGTGGTGTTCGAGTCGCCGGGCAAGCTCTATCCCAGTCTTGCCCTGCACCGGGCCTGACCTGTCAGACTGCGCGATACCTTATTGGCTCTTGTCCGTGACAACGCGCCCGTCTTCCAGCGTGATGATCCTGTCCGCCATTTCCAGAATACGCGCATCATGGGTGACCATGACCGTGGTTGTCCCCCGCGTTTTTCCCAGTGATTTGAGCATTTCAACCACGGTATGACCCGAGGCCTTGTCCAGCGCCGCCGTGGGTTCATCCGCAAGAACGATCTCGGGGTTCGATACAAGGGCGCGCGCTACCGCGACCCGCTGTTTCTGCCCGCCCGACAGGTTGGCTGGAAAATAATCCCGGCGAGCCGCAAGGCCGAGCAGATCAAGCATGTGATGGCTGGCGATGCGTTGTTTCGCGGCATTGCCCTTGCCATGCACCTCAAGGCCCATCAGGACGTTCTGGGTGGCGGTCAGGCTTTCATGCAGGTTGTGAGCCTGAAAGATGAACCCCAGCCGACGGCGCAGCGCCACCAGTTCCGCCTCGGGGGCCCCGCGCAGCTCGTGATCCAGCAGCACGACACTTCCCTCCTGGATGTCACGCAGCGCCCCGATCAGCGTAAGAAGCGTGGTCTTGCCGGACCCGGATGGCCCCATGAGGATGGTCAGACTGCCACGGGCAATCGACAGGTTGATATCGAAGATGGCTTGCTTGCGCGCCTCTCCGGTTCCAAAGAAATGGTTGAGGCCGCGCACCTCGATTGGTGAACCCGTCATCAAAACAGGTCCGCCGGATCGGCGTTCGCCAGCCGCCGTGTCGCGATGGCCCCCGACAGCGTGCAGGCGGCCAATGTTCCCAGAAAGACGAATATCGCCCGGCTGGCCTCCATGCTGACCGGCAGGCCCGTCACCGCCACCAACCCGGCATAAAGCCCCATCGAGACGAAAAATCCGGGAATGAACCCGAAGACGGCCAGAACGATGGCCTCTTCAAAGACGATGCCCAGAAAGAATGTCTGCCCGTATCCCATGGCCTTGAAGGTTGCATATTCGCGCAGGTGGTCGGCCACATCGGTGGACAGCACCTGATAGACGATGACAAGCCCGACGAGAATGCCCATGAATACGCCAAAGCCGAAGATGATGCCGGTCGGGCGCTCTGACGACATGAACGCCAGATCGGCGGATTTCGCGCCTTGCGTGGTCTGGACCCTGACGCTTGCAGAGGGCAGCGCGGCGCGCAGGCGTGTGGCCACGGTATCGGCAGAGACGCCATCGTCGATCCGCAAAAGAATGTGATCGGGCGCACCGCTGTATCGCGTTGGAAAGACACGAAGAAACGTCTGGTCTGAGGTCACCAGCATACCGTCCGCCAGAAACCCGCCGCCGACTGTCATGGTGGCGATGGCGGTAAGGGTTTCGCCCATTGCCTCGAAGGAATAGCTGGCCCCGCTCGACAGGCTTTCGAGCACCGGGGCCGGCATGCCTCGGGTATCTTCATCGAGCAGGACAGTGTTCTCGATGGTCAGCCGCTCCAGAGATGCGGCGACGGCGGGCGAGACGAAGCTGGGCTGTGTGACGTCCACACCGAAGGTCAGCAAGGCAACCGATGTTCCGTCGTCGAGCGTGAAAGGCAGGTCGCCGATGTAAAGCGGTGTGGCGTCTGCAACACCAGCGACGCCGAGCGCCTGAAACATGTGCACGCGGGCGATATGCTCGCTATCGGTCAGGGTGTTGCCCTCCTGCGAGGACAAAATGATGTCGGTATTCAAGAGCGCATAGGGCGCAAGGGTCGACCCATTCAGCGCGCCCATGATCCCGAGTTGCATGAAAACAAGCAGATTGGCAAAGGCCACGCCGGACACCGCGGCAAGCAAGCGGCCCCGGTTGTGCGACAGCTGCAACCAGCCGATGGGCAGACGCCCAAAGAGCAAGGTCAGCAGCCTGCTCATTGCGCCCGGCCCGCGTCGATCCGCACGATCGCCTCAAGATTGGTCAGGTTGCGCGCCTGCTCTGACGACGCGGCATCCAGCACGACGATAACATCCACGACCCGCGCGTCGGTGTTGCTGGCCGGATCGTCCGAGGTGATCGACTGGCGCCCGATTTTAAGGCCGATGGCCGAGACGATGCCGGTCAGGGGCTGTGCCAGGGCCTTGGCCGAGACTGTCACCGGATCGCCGATGGTCACGCGGCCGATCATAGTCTGATAGACCTCGGCCTCTACGGTCATCTGCGAGGTGTCGCCAAGGTCGATGATCCCGTCGCTCGGCGGGCGTTCGCCGGCCCGCACCTTGATGTCGAGCACCCGGCCACGATCGGGCGCCCGGACATAGGCGCGTTCCAGATCCTGACGCGCGCGCGCCAGTTCTGCGCGGGCGGCATCCAGATTGGCCTCGGCCACGGCAATGTCGGCCTGAATGGCCTCTGAGCCGGTCGCATAGCGCGAAAGCGTGGCGCGGGCGCGCTCCACATCGCGCTCTGCTTCGGTGGCCGTCGCAACGATCTGGTCAAATTGCGCACGTGTCGTCACCCCACGTTCGAAAAGCGAGGTCATGCGCGCAAGATCGGCGCGGGCCGCTATTGCCGTGGCCTCGGCGCGCTCCAGCGATGCCTGGGCCTCGGCCAGGCTGGCCCGGTTCGATGCGCGGGTCTGGGTCAGCGTCGCCTGGCGCACGCGCAGCGTTGCTTCGGCAGAGGAAATCGCGCTTTGAAGTTGCGGGAGGTTGTCGAGAACGGCCAGGATTTCATTGGCCTCGACCTCGTCACCCTCCGCAACCCTGATCTCGGCGATGCGGGCGTCGCCGGCGCCCGATGGTGTGGCCACGCTGATGATATCGCCACGCGGGATGATCCGGCCCAGGGCCACCACATCGCCGTCACTGACCACCGCAACCTGCTGTTGGGTCGTCACCTGCTGAATCGCGACGGCAATCGGGGTATTCGTGCCGGCCCCCGGCTCAAGCCCTGTTGCCTTGAAGAACACCCTGAGGCCCGGAGGCTGGAAATACATCCCGATGACCGCGCCGGTAAACAGCGCAAGCATCAACACCGGGATCAGCAACAGGCGGCTCCGCCCGGTTTTCCGGGATCTCTGTTTTGGCGAGGTCGACGCAAGCCCGTTGTCTTCCAGCGGAAGCGCGGGCGGTTTGTCGGCGGAGTCGGAAGTCATGGTCATTCTTTCAAGCTGGATCGGAAACGGGTTTTGTCGAATTTCCTAATTTTACATCATAAAGGGCTGAAAGACCGCCCGGAAAGACGATTGTCTGCGGGAACGGGCCCTGACCGCGCGACGTTTGCGCGCGCTTTGCGTTGGATCAATTTTTCCAGCGTCAATTTCTGGCATGTCAGTCTCAGACGCAGGCCGATCCTGTCAGCGACCTTGGGTGCTTGGCGCGGGAATGGTCGGACGGTCGTAAAGTGGACGCAGATTGAGAGAGTGCTTGTCACTCGGGCGGCCTGATAGGCATCAGCCGAGGATCAAAGAGAAATGGACTACAAGGATTACTACAAGGTTCTGGGTGTCGAGCGGACGGCGAGCCAAGACGAGATCAAGCGCGCCTATCGCAAACTGGTGCGCAAGTATCACCCGGATGTGAATGCCGGGGCCGATGCAGAACAGAGCTTCAAGGATGTGGGCGAAGCCTATGAAGTTCTGCAAGACCCGGAAAAGCGCGCCGCCTATGATCAACTCGGCGCCAACTGGAAAGAGGGGCAGGCGTTTCGCCCGCCCCCCGACTGGGATGAAGGTTTCGAGTTTTCCGGCGGTGGTTATACCGAGGCCGACCCCAGTGACTTCGGGTCGTTCTTTGACGAGCTTTTTGCGCGTCAGGGCCGGGCGTCACCCAATATGCGCTCGGAGCGTCAGTTCAGGGCACCGGGGCAGGATCATCACGCCAAGATCGTGATCGACCTGAAAGAGGCCTATGAGGGCGGATCGCGCGACTTTACGCTGCGCGCCCCGGAACTTGATGCAAGCGGCCATGTGGTGCTGCAGGAACGCTCGATCCGGGTCGCCATCCCGAAAGGTGTCGCCGAAGGGCAGCATATTCGCCTTGCGGGCAAGGGCGCGCCGGGGTTTGGCGGTGGCAAGCCGGGGGATCTGTTTCTTGAGGTCGCCATCAAGGAAGACCCGGCGTACCGCGTCGAGGGCAGGGACGTCTACATGGATCTGCCGATCACCCCGTGGGAGGCCGCGCTTGGTGGCCGTATCAGCGTGCCAACCCCAAGCGGCGGGGTAGAGTTGACGGTGCCGAAACACGCGCAGGCCGGCAAAAAGCTTCGCCTGAAGGGGCGCGGTATTCCGGGCAAACGCCCCGGTGATCTCTATGCGGTGCTCAAGATCGTCATCCCGCCAATTGAAAGCGAGAAAGCCCGCGCGCTTTACGAACAGATGGCCCGCGAGATAGATTTCGATCCGCGCGCGAGATTGGGAGGATAAAAGATGCCTGAATCAAATGCATTGGTGCCCGCAAGCGAAGTGGTGGAACGCCTGACCCTCATTGACCTGTGCCGTATTTGCGGATCATCCGCAGAATGGGTCATCGACCTGGTGGAGGAGGGCATTCTGGAGCCCGAGGGCGAAACCCGCACCCGGTGGCGATTTGAAAGCACCAGCATAACAATCGTGCGCAAGGTGCAACGTCTTCAGGCGGATTTGCGGCTTAACATGCCTGGGGTCGCGCTGGTGCTGTCGCTGGTCGATGAGAACGCGCGGCTGAAACGGCATTTGCAGCTTTTGGAACACGATTCTCGCTATCCGATCCGAATGCCGGGGCCCGACGAATAATCCGGGGTGCATGTTTGCAGTTTGATGTGAGTCAATCCGCAATTGGACTGGCGGTCTTAAGGTATCATGGAAAATCTGCGAGGTAGACCATGACCACTGACCCGAAGCCGCATCATTCGACCTATATCAACCTCCCCGAGGCCGTCGGCGTATTTGACAGCTTTGAGACCCTGCAAGCCGCGATCTACGATCTGCGGATGTCGGGGTTCAGCCGCTATGACATCAGCCTGTTGGGCAGCAAGGAGGCGATGACGGAAAAGCTTGGCTCTGCCTATTGGCAGGCCGCGGATCTTGAAGATAACCCCGATGCCCCCCGCGCCGCATTTGTTTCAGAAGAAGCAATGGGCGAACTTGTAGGGGCGATTGCAGGCGGGTTCTTTTTCCTGGGATCTTATATTGCCATGGCGGCCATGCTGACACCGCTCAGCACTTTGGCCGCTTCGATTGCCGCTATCGCGATTGGTGGCGGGCCTGCCGGGGTCATCGGCGCCTTGCTGGCTCGTCGTGTGGATAAGCACCACAAGGATTACTACGCCGATCAAATCCGCCAGGGCGGTATCCTGCTCTGGGTTCGCACTGGCGACAAAGAGAAGGAAGACCTCGCGGTCAAGATCCTGAAGGGGCATTCTGGGCGTGACGTGCATGTGCATGACTGGAGCGAATAAAATCGACTGACGCCCTGCCCGAAAATACAAACTCAAAAATATGAATGGAAAACTGATGGCACAGACAACCAAGACGCTCGAAAATCTTCAGCAAGCGGTTTCAATGGAACTGGCAGCGGTAAGCCAATATATGCTGCATATCCTGACAGCCGAGAGCTGGGGGCTGGACAAGCTTGCCGTGAAAATGCGGTCTGAAATGTTGGAAGAGCTTGGCCATGCCGAAGCATATTCGCGCCGGATGGTGTTTCTGGGCGGCAGCCCGGAATTGAAGTCGGCCAAGGTGCCAACTGCCGCGAAATCTTTGAAAGCGATGTTCGAGGCCGACTTGGCTGACGAGAAGAGTTCGCTCGACTTCTACACGACTGCGGCGAGCGAAGCCGACCAAGCCCGTGACATCGGAACCCGCGATTTGTTTGAACAGACGGCTTTGGACGAAGAAGGACATATGACTTGGCTTAAACTGCAACTCACGCTTCTGGACCGGATGGGAGAGCCCGCATTTATCGCCATGCAGGTTAAAGAGACCGAAGCTGATTAATATGGTGGCAACACGCGTGCTGCGCATCTGAATAAGCGCAGCACGACCTCACCACGAGGGATTTTTCATGACACCAACGCCGGACGTATTCTTTGATATTGACCCACCAACAATCCTGACGAAGTTGCGTAAGGGGATGTTCGGGGCCGGGGTCGTGATGATCGTGTTGGGGGTTGCGGCGTTGATCATGCCGTTTTTCGGTTCTCTGGTCATAGAGGTTCTGATTGGCTGGCTTCTTGCCGTTAGCGGCTTGGTGACAGTCGTTGGCGCATTTTCTCTGCGCAAGACGGGACTGTTCGTTTGGGAATTGGCCGCAGGTCTGATTACCTGTGTTATTGGCGTGTTAATGCTCGCTTACCCGCTACAGGGGCTTGTTGCGTTGACCCTCATCATTGCTGTGGTTCTCGTGATGACTGGGATTGCGCAGCTTGCCTTTGCCTTTTGGGCTCGCCCGGCGCCGGGATGGGGCTGGGGCGCATTGTCGGCAATTGTAAGCGGGGCTTTGGGGGGCTTTATCCTTTTTGCCCTGCCAGACGCGTCGGCGATAATTTTGGGTCTATTTGTTGGGGTTGATTTTGTCAGCACCGGCACCGCTTTGGTGTTGATCGCGCGATCTCTTCGTCCGGGCATCTAGGCACCCTGTGACGGGTAGATTTTTGCGAAAGGTTTGCGAAAACCGGCCAAGACTTGCACGCATATTATCCGGAGTTCACGGATTATCGTGATGCCGTGGTCTTTGAGCGGACAAAGCAAATGCTGCACGCGGCAACATAGTAAAACCCTCCAATAGCTGCCCGCAACGGGGCGCCCGTCCACTCATCTCCAGTCTGATTGAACCGGCTATCCGACCCGGGACAGCAAATCCCGACAGGCGTCGGCAACAACGGTTTCCTCGTTTGTCGGCAGGGCGAGGACCGCGACCTGTGAATGGGCTGCGCTGATGCGAGTGACGTTCTTGTTGTTTGCCGCGTCGTCGAGCGTGACACCCAACCAGCCGAGATGATCGCAGATTGCTTTTCGGATCGGCGCGGAGTTCTCACCGATACCGGCGGTGAAGACCAGGGCATCCAGCCCTCCGATAGCGGGCAACAGCCCGGCGAGGCTACTGGCGGCCCGGTAACAGAACAGCGCGATGGCCTCTTGGGCGTGCGGGTTGTCGCTGTCCTGCAAGACCTGCATGTCGTTGGTCATGCCCGACACCCCCAGAAGACCGGAGTGCTTGTAGAGCAGGGTTTCGATGTCGGGCGCGGCCATGCCCTTGGCCTGCATCAGGTAGAGCACGACACCGGGGTCAAGCGCCCCGCAGCGGCGCCCCATCATCAACCCGTCGAGGGCGGTGAACCCCATCGTGGTTGCCACGCTTTTGCGATCCTTCATCGCGCACATGCTCGACCCGTTGCCAAGATGCGCCACGATCACCCGGCCCGAGGCGCGGTCGCCAAGGTGGTTCGGCAGGATGCTGGCGATATAGTCATAGGAAAGCCCGTGAAACCCATAGCGGATCACCCCCTCGTCCGTCAGATCACGGGGTAGGGCGAACAGCTGGGCCAGATGGTTCTGGCTGCGGTGAAAGCCGGTGTCGAAACAGGCGACCTGGGGAATGTCGGGTCGCCATTTTGCGACGGCGCGGATTGCCGCGATGTTATGGGGTTGATGCAGCGGGGCCAGCGGAACAAGCGTTTCCAAGTATTGCAGAACCGAAGGTGAAACCAATGTCGGTTCGCGATAGTTCTGGCCGCCATGCACAACCCGGTGCCCGACCGCCAAAAGCGGCAGCCCCCCGAAATGGTTTTCCAGCCAAGGCAGCAAGAGCGCAATCACTGCCTCGTGGTCAGAGGCCACGTCAAGCGCGGTCATAGCGCCCGCGTCAAGAGCATTGCCATCGGTATCGCGCGCCGAAAAAACCGGCGTTCCGCCGATCCCCGCAATAGTGCCTTTGGTCAGCGGCGTTGTAGACGGGTTATCGCTGTCAAATACCGCAAACTTAATGCTGGACGACCCGGCATTCAGCGTCAGAAATACCCCCGTCACGACAGGCCCCCGGCCGCGCGGTGATGCACGAACAGCTGCGCCATCGCGGCCGAGGCGAGGCGCGACATGACGCCATCCGCCCGGCTGGTCAGCACGATCGGGATGCGGGCGCCAAGAACAAGGCCCGCCGCATCTGCCCCGGCCAGATAGATGAGTTGCTTGGCTACCATGTTTCCGGCCTCAAGATCGGGAACGATCAGGATATCTGCCTGACCGGCGACCGGCGACTGAATGCCCTTGGCGTCAGCGGCGGATGTGGACACGGCGTTGTCAAAGGCCAGCGGCCCGTCAATCACTCCGCCGGTGATCTGACCACGCTCCGCCATCTTGCACAGGCCCGCCGCATCGAGTGTCGAGGGGATGCTTGGCGTCACGGTTTCGACCGCCGACAGCACCGCGACCTTTGGCACGTCGATGCCAAGGGCGAGGGCCAGATCAATGGCGTTCTGCACGATGTCGGCTTTGGTTTGCAGGTCGGGAAAGATGTTGATCGCGGCATCGCTGATCAACAGCGGTTTGGGATAGCTTGGAACATCGAGCACGAAAACATGGCTCATCCGCCGTTCGGTACGCAGGCCGGTGTCCTTGTTGACGACGGGTTCCAGCAATTCGTCGGTGTGAAGCTTGCCTTTCATCAACATATGAACCTTGCCCGCGCGCGCCAAGGCAACGGCGGTTTCCGCAGCGGCATGACTGTGGGGCGCATCGACAATTTCAACACCGCTCAGTTCGCGCCCGATCTCGGCGGCGGTGGTTTCAATCTTCGCCTTGGGGCCGACCAGAACGGGCACGATCATGCCTTTCGCGCCCGCCTCTAGCGCGCCTTCAAGCGAGAGCGCATCACAGGGGTGGACCACAGCCGTGGAGACCGGCGCAAGCGAGGATGTTGCCGCGATCAGATCATTGAAGCGAGCGCCGCGTTCATGAAGATGCACCTCGGGCAGGGCAACACGAGGTCGGCGCACCTTTTCTGTCGGCGCGATTACCTCTGCCTGGCCTTCGATCACGGTCTCGCCGTTCTGATTGGTACAGACACAATCGAGAGTGACATGATGGTGCTCGGCGCTCTTTTGCGCGACACTCACCCGAATGGTCACCGTATCGCCAAGGCCAACGGGGCGTCGAAAGCTGAAATTCTGATTCAGATAGATCGTTCCCGGCCCCGGAAGCTCGGTCCCGAGAACGGCGGAAATCAGCGCGCCGCCCCACATGCCATGAGCGATGACTTTGTGAAACATATCCGAACTGGCGTATTCGGCATCGACATGGGCCGGGTTCACATCGCCCGACATGACCGCGAACAATTCGATGTCCTCTGGTTTCAGCGTGCGGGTAAGCTCTGCGCAGTCGCCGATTTGGATTTCGTCGAAGGTCTTGTTTTCAATGAATTGCATGGCAGGAGCCTTTTCGCGAAACCGGTTTATGTGGCGGAGGGTGATTGACCGCCCTCGGCCCGGTGCTCCTCGATCTCTTCGGCAATATCCTCGATCTCACGAAACGCATCGCCACCGGATGGTTTGCCTTCGACATGGGCTTCGGCCTTGCCGTTGATCTTGAGATCGGCCTCGCCCCAGGGGTGGGTGTCGATCTCCAACTCATCGCCATCGACCGTTGCGGTAAACCGCTGTTCGGTGGCGCCTTTGCCGGTGGGATAGCTGAGGTCGGGATTCCAGTGGATAGGTTTCTTGGACATATTGCGTTCCTTTCGCAGTGGTGTGTGAATTGGGCGTGCGTCGTCAGGCGCGCACGTGATACCCGCCGTCGACATAGGCGATATTGCCGGTCACCTTGCACGACAGGTCGCTGACCAGCCCAACAGCCATGTGGCCCACATCATCGATACTGACGAGGCTTTGCTCTGGCGCACGTTTTTGCGCCGCGTCGATTAGTTCGTCGAAATGGGAAATGCCCGACCCGGCGCGCGTTTGCAACGGGCCGGGCGAGATGGCATTGACGCGGATTTGCCTCGGCCCAAGCTCTGCTGCGAGGTAACGCACGGTGCCCTCAAGCGCCGATTTGACCGGCCCCATGATGTTGTAATGATCGACCACCTTCTCGGCACCATAATAGCTCATCGTCAGGATGCTGCCGCCGTTTTTCATCAAGGGCACGGCCAGCCGGGTCATGCGGATCAGCGAATGCACCGAGATATCCATCGCCTGCGCAAAGCCTTCCTTGGAACATTCGCTCACCGGTCCATGCAGGTCGTCTTTCGGACAATAGGCGATGGAATGCAGCACAAAGTCGAGCTGGCCCCATTGCGATCTGATCGCGTCGAAAACGGCCTCCATCTGCCTGTCAACCTCGACATCCAGAGGAAGAAACAACGGTGCCTCGAGCTTAGCCACCACCGGGGAAATGTAGGGTTTGGATTCTTCGTTGGCATAGGTCACGGCAAGCTCTGCGCCAGCGGCACGTAGCGCCATGGCGCAGCCCGCTGCGATGGAATGCTCGTTCGCGATCCCGACGATGAGCCCGCGTTTGCCGCTGAGCAGGGTTTCCAGCATCACCACTCACTCCTGGAAAACATATGTGCCGGGCGCGTCGCAGAGCGGCTCATACTCTTTTGATCCCAGCGACGGCGGATCCGTTGGATCGCCCGACTTGTCAGATAGCCAATCGACAAGCGCAGGCCACCAGGATCCATCGGTCGGTTGCGATTGCGCCATCCAGCGATCCGGGTCGGTATAGGGCGCATCCTTGGTCTTGGATTGCATCCGATAGTGGCGATGCGGGTGGCCCGGCTCCGAAACGATCCCGGCATTATGCCCGCCACTGGTCAGAACAAAGGTGACGTCCGTGTCAGACAGCAGATTGAATTTATAGACCGAATGCCAAGGCGCGACGTGGTCGCGTTCTGTGCCGACCATGAACACCGGCGCGCGGATATCAGTGATTGCAATCGGGCGATCACCGACATGATAGCGCCCCTCGGCAAGATCGTTTTTCAGAAACAGCTGTCGCAGATATTGCGAATGCATCCGATAGGGCATCCGCGTTGCATCGGCGTTCCAGGCCATGAGGTCGTTCATCTCAGAGCGCTCGCCCATCAGATAATCATGGATCACCCGTGACCAGATCAGATCGTTCGAGCGCAAAAGCTGGAACGCGCCGGCCATCTGGGTCGTGTCCAGATAGCCCTTGTCCCACATGATATCTTCCAGATAGGTGAGCTGGCTTTCGTTGATGAACAATGTCAATTCGCCCGCTTCGGTGAAATCGACCTGGGCGGCCAGCAGCGTCAGAGTTTGCAGGCGCTTGTCATTGTCGCGTGCCATTGCAGCCGCCGCGATGGAAAGCAGGGTGCCGCCAAGGCAATATCCCACGGCGTGAATTTTCTGCCCCTCGGTGATGGCACTGACGGCATCGACCGCATCCATGATGCCGAGCGAAAGGTAATCATCCATCCCCAGATCGCGGTCTTCGGCGTCGGGGTTTTTCCAGGACACCATGAAAACGGTGAACCCCTGCGATGTCAGATAGCGCACAAGCGAGTTTTGCTCGGACAGATCGAGAATGTAATATTTCATGATCCAGGCCGGGACGATCAGAATGGGTTCGGGGCGGACCTTGTCGGTGGTTGGTGCGTATTGGATAAGCTCGATCAGGTGGTTGCGATAGACAACCTTGCCCGCCGTTGTCGCCAGGTTGCGCCCGACCTCGAAGGCATCGGCCCCGACCGGTTTCTTGCCTGTATTAACGCGCGCGGCATCCTCCAGAAAGTTCTGCCAGCCGCGCAGCAGGTTCATGCCACCTTGCTGATAGGTCTTCGACAGCACCTCGGGGTTGGTCATCGCAAAATTCGACGGTGAGAATACATCCAGCACCTGGCGGGTCGCAAATTCCACGACATTCTCATGCTGTTCGGTAACGCCCTCCACCCCGGTGGTCGCGTTGTGCCACCATTGCTGGTTGAGAAGGAACGCCTGCGACATGACATTGAAGGGCCACTTTTGCCAGGCCTCCCCAGTGAACCGCTTGTCTTGGGGCAGCGGTGTTATGCAGGTCTCGGTCGTATCGCGATTGCAGGCACACATCCCCGCATAATTGGCAAAACGCGATGTTTTCTTGATGGCCTTTTCCACAAGTTGCAATTGCTTGCCGGGGGCCGACGACAGATGCAGCGCCCAATCCGAATAGGCCGCGGCAAGGGCAATCGGAGACAACCCGCCGGTAAAACGCGCCTGCGCGGCCTTCAGCCCCTTGTCCAAAGCCTGCTCCATGGTCGTATGCGTGTGCGCCAAAGGCTCCGGGCCCAAGGCGGGGGCCAATGCCAGCTTGCCGCCTTTCGGGGCGACTTCGGCGCTTTTCTCAGCGGAGGGCTTCTTGTTGTGAAGTGATGTAACGCGCGCCATTGCCCAAACCTTTCTTGTTCAATGAAAACTTGAGTGCGTGATATCTGACTGCGAGCTGTCCGTGATTGATCTGCGTCAATGTATGCGCTGTCGCCGATGACTAACTAACGTAAGCGATAAAAAGCGAGCGAAAACGCGCCTGTTTTTCCGTGTTTGCCCAATGAATAGGATCGAGATCATGAAAAGAACCACATTGGCTGTGGCCGTCCTGTTGATTGCGGTCGGCATTGCCGGTGCCGCGTGGTGGCAGATATCACAGGGCTCGACCCTTCCGGATGGCATCAGCCGGTCCAATGGGCGGATTGAGGCGGAACGGATTGCCGTTGCGACCAAATTGGCCGGTCGCGTGGCCGAGGTTCTCGTTGACGAAGGGGATTGGGTCGAAAAAGGGCAACTGATTGCCAAGATGGACACCGCTGATCTTGAGGCAGAGTTGCGTCAGGCGCAGGCAAGCGTTCTTCAGGCGCAGCAGCAGAAACTCCAGGCCGAAGCCCTGTTGCGGCAGCGCCAATCGGAACTGACCACGGCAAGGGCCGAATTTACCCGGGTCGAAAAGCTGGCGGACAGCGGGTTCAACAGTCAGGCGAAACTGGATGCGCAGCGCACCGTTCTGGAGAGCGCGGAAGCCGCCCTTGCAGCCGCCGAAGCGGGCATTCCGTTGGCCGAGGCGACCATCGCCGCCGCCGAGGCGGCGGTCGCGGGGGTGCAAAGCCTGATCGACGACTCGCACCTTCAAGCGCCGCGTGCCGGGCGTGTGCAATACGTTCTGGAACATGTCGGCGAAGTCGTGGCGGCAGGCAGCAGCGTTGTTACGCTGACCGACCTGTCGGACATGTATATGACGATATTCCTGCCATCGCGTGATGTCGGGCGCTTGGCGATTGGTGCCGAGGCCCGGATCATTCTGGACGCGATTCCCGACTATGTGATCCCCGCCAGCGTAACATTTGTCGCCAGCACGGCACAGTTCACTCCAAAATCGGTTGAAACCAGCGATGAGCGCGATCAGTTGATGTTTCGCGTCAAGCTGACAATCGCACCCGAGCTTTTGGCCGAGTATCAGGACCGCGCACGCGGCGGGGTGCCGGGTGTCGGCTATGTGCTGGTCGATGAAAACACGGCCTGGCCGCCGGAGCTTGCGGTGAGATTGCCACAATGATCCCGTCCCCGGTTGCGACGCTCTCGGCGGTCACGCATCGCTATGGCGGGACTGCGGCCCTTGACGATATCACGCTGGATGTGCCTGCGGGCTGCATGGCCGGTCTGATTGGCCCGGACGGTGTTGGCAAATCGACGCTTCTGGCCCTGCTGGCGGGGGTTCGGCGGCTTCAAACCGGCGATCTACGGGTACTGAACGGCGATGTTCGGGATCGCAGGCATCTGCGGGCCTGCAACCACCGTATCGCCTATATGCCGCAGGGTCTGGGGCGTAATCTTTATCCGACGTTGAGCGTCACCGAGAACCTGGATTTCTTCGGGCGGCTGTTTGCCCAACCGCAGGCCGAGCGCGCCGCCCGGATTGCCGATTTGCTGCGCGCGACCGGGCTTGACCCGTTCCCGGATCGCCCCGCTGGCAAGCTTTCGGGCGGCATGAAGCAAAAGCTGTCACTTTGTTCGGCGCTTATTCACGATCCTGACCTGTTGATCCTCGACGAGCCGACGACCGGCGTCGATCCGCTGTCGCGGCAGCAATTCTGGGAACTGATCGACCGTATCCGTCGGCAACGCCCGGAAATGAGCGTGATCGTGGCAACCGCCTATATGGAAGAGGCCGAACGCTTTGACTGGCTGGCGGCGATGTCGGACGGCAAGGTGATCGCGACCGGATGCCCGGCGCAGATTCTGGAACAAAGCAACCAGCCAACTCTTGAAGCGGCGTTTATCGCCATGTTGCCAGAGGATGAGCGCCGCGGGCACAGCGAGGTTGTGGTGCCGCCCCGGCAAGACCTTGGCGGTCCCCCCGCCATTCAGGCCAAGGCCCTGACCCGCAAATTTGGGGATTTTGTTGCGGTCGACCGGGTGAACTTCGAGATCGAGCGCGGCGAAATCTTCGGGTTTCTGGGCTCGAACGGCTGCGGCAAGACGACGACCATGAAGATGCTGACCGGGTTGCTGCCTGCCAGTTCCGGTGAGGCGCTCCTGTTTGGCGAGACATTGGATGCGCGCGACATGCGCACCCGCCAGAGGGTTGGCTATATGTCGCAATCCTTTTCGCTTTATAGCGAATTGACCGTGCGCCAGAACCTCGATCTGCACGCCGAACTTTACCAGTTGCCAATCGCCAAGCGGGCAGGGCGTGTCACCGAGATGATGGAGACATTCGATCTCGTCGATGTTACCGAGGTGCGGCCCGACGCCTTGCCGCTTGGCATCCGCCAGCGGCTTCAGCTTGCGGTTGCGATGATCCATTCCCCCGAGGTGCTGATCCTTGACGAGCCGACATCAGGTGTCGATCCGGTCGCGCGCGACGCGTTCTGGCAGCATCTGATCGCGCTGTCGCGCAATGACGGGGTGACGATATTCGTCTCCACCCACTTCATGAACGAGGCGCAGCGTTGCGACCGGATATCCCTGATGCATGCGGGGCGGGTTCTGAGCGTTGGCACGCCTGCTGAAATCGCGGCGTCCAAGGGCACGGAAAACCTGAATGAGGCCTTTGTCAGCTATCTTGAGGACGCCGCCGAAGCCGACGCGCCGACCGGCAAACCCAAGGTGCCAACACTGCCGTCAAAGGCGCAAACCGGCGATCGCGCGCGGTCTCGCGGTGGTCTGGCGCGCATGTGGGCGTTTGCGCGCCGCGAAACGATGGAAATCCTGCGCGACCGGTTGCGGCTGACCTTTGCCTTTCTGGGGCCGGTCATTCTGATGCTGACGTTTGGCTATGGCATCTCGTTTGACGTGACCGATCTGCCCTATGCGGTACTGGATCAGGACCAGACCACGGAGAGCCGAACCCTTCTCGAAGCATTTTCCGGCTCGCGTTATTTTGAAGAACTCGCCCCGGCAACAAGCGCGACCGAGCTTGCAGCGCGCCTGCGCGACGCAGAGATCGCTATTGCCATCGAAATCCCGCCTGACTTTGGTCGGGATCTGTTAGGCGGCAAAACCCCCGAAGTGCGCGCCGCTGTCGATGCCGCAATGCCGTTTCGGGCGGAAACGACACGCGGCTATCTGCTCGGGTTGGCCCAATCCTATATGGCGGATCAGATCGAGCGCACCTCCGGCGAAGGTGTCGATACGGGGGCTGCCGATATCGAGACCCGTTTTCGGTATAATCAGGCGTTCAAAAGCGTCGTTGCCATGGTGCCATCGGTGATCATGCTGATGCTTGTTCTCATCCCGTCGATGATGGCGGCGATGGGCGTCGTGCGCGAAAAAGAGACCGGATCAATCGCCAATTTCCGCTCAACCCCCGTGACGCGGGCAGAGTTTCTTCTGGGCAAACAGCTGCCCTATGTGGTCATCGCGATGCTTAGCTTTGTGACCCTGTTGATGGTCGCATATGGGGTGTTCAACGTGCCCATAAAGGGCTCTGGCCTGACGCTTGTGATCGGCACCTTTCTCTATGTTCTGGCGACGACCGGTTTCGGGGTTCTGGTCTCGACCTTCACCAAAACGCAGGTCGCGGCCACCTTTGCCACAGCGATCATCGCCATCATTCCGGCGGTCAATTTCTCGGGGCTTCTGGTTCCGGTCTCCTCGCTTTCGGGCAGCGGGCAGATGATCGGGCTAAGCTTTCCGTCGGGTTGGTATCAACAGATTAGCGTTGGCACATTCACCAAGGATCTGGGGTTCGCGGAGCTTTGGCAAAACCATCTCGCCCTGGCAGGCTTTGCCGTTTTCTTTGTCGTGGTGTCGATCCTTGCCCTTAGCAAACAGGAACCCTGAGATGCGGCAATGGCTGTCCAACATCTACCGGCTCGGTCTCAAAGAGCTTCGCAGCCTGCGGGCCGATCCGGTTCTGCTGTTCCTGATTGCCTATGTCTTCAGCTTTGCGGTCTATGCAGTTGCGACCGGGGCCAAGCTTGAGGTGATCAATGCCTCGGTGGCCTATGTCGATCTTGACCGCTCTGACCTGAGCGGGCGGATTGTCGGGGCGATCCTGCCGCCGGAATTTGACACCCCGCAGGAAATCGCAGCCTCGGATGTTAATCGCGTCATGAACGATGGCAGCTATGTTTTCGTGCTGTCCTTTCCGCCGCGCTTCGAGGCAGACGTGATCGCCGGATTGCAGCCGTCCTTGCAGTTGAACGTGGATGCCACGGCGATGGTGCAGGCCGGGAACGGGTCTGTTTTCCTTCAGGAAATCATTGCCACCGAAATCACCAAATTCGTGGCAGGCGACGACACATCGAGCACGCTGCCGATAAATTTGATCGTCACGGCACAGTTCAATCCAAACCTGCAATCGACATGGTTTTCCTCTGTGATGCAGGTGATCAACAACGTCACGATCCTGGCAATTCTGCTGACCGGCGCGGCCCTGATCCGCGAGCGCGAACACGGAACGATCGAGCATTTGCTGGTCATGCCGGTCACGCCGTCCGAGATCATGCTGGCCAAGATCTGGGCCAATGGCCTGGCGATCATTGTCGCCGCCGTCTTGTCGCTTTGGCTGGTGGTGCAGGGCATCCTGGGGGTGCCAATTGCCGGATCGCTCACGCTTTTCGTGACGGGTACGGTGCTCTATCTGGTGTCGGTTACAGGGCTTGGCATTCTGTTGGCAACCTTCACGACCTCGATGTCACAGTTCGGTTTGCTGGCCCTGCCGGTGCTGGTGGTCATGAATCTGCTCTCGGGCAGCACCACCCCGATGGAGAGCATTCCGGGCTGGCTTCAAACCGTCATGCAGATCGCGCCATCCACGCATTTCGTGTCCTTCTCACAGGCCATCCTCTATCGCGGCGCCGGTCTGCAAACCGTCTGGCCGGATATGCTTGTGATGATCGGGCTGGGCGGCGTCTTTTTCACCATCGCGCTATTGCGGTTTCGTCAAACCATGTCGGCCTGAATCTGGATACCACGACTCGCTGTTCGCCTATTGATGCAGGTCAATGCCGCAAGGATTTTTCCTGTTAATTCTCTCTTACCGAAAATGCGGATCAGTCATCGCTTTTGGGGGGTGTTGGCATGCCAAGCAGAAGGGAGAGTTTCATGCAAGATGACGCGCAAGCCCCGCCAACCCCGCAAGAGCAAACAAGTTCCAGACGCCGCACCGCCAGAACCTACCCGGAGGTAGACCCGAACCCGCAGGGGGTTTCCTATGATCGCCGGTCGGGTTTCATCGGGCCACTGCTGCTGATGCCGACCGCCTTCATGAGCCCCGCTCTCAGCGTTGTAGGCTTAGGACAAGAATGGGTCGCAAGATGACGCCAGAGGTCCATGCCGAAAACGACACCAAAACCGATGGTCGCATCGCCGCCATTCGCGGCGGGGTTGTCGATGTGATGTTCGATGGTGCCGTCCCTCACATCCACGATCTGCTTTATGCCGGTGAGGTCGCGCTTGAGGTCTCGGGCCTGATCGGCGCGGGCATGGTGCGGGCCATGGCATTGGCACCGGTGCGCGGGCTTGGCCTTGGCATGACCGTTACGGCCACCGGCGGGCCGATCCGGGTGCCGGTGGGAGAGGGCGTTCTGGGGCGGATGCTGGATGTTTTTGGCGCACCGATTGATGGGCGGCCTGCGGTAACGGCTGTGGAGCACCGCTCGATTCACCGCCCGCCGCCCAAGCTGAGCGAGCGGGTATTGCATTCCGAAATCCTTGAGACCGGGATCAAGGCGATTGATCTGTTGTCGCCCATTGAGCGCGGCGGCAAGACCGGGCTTTTTGGCGGGGCAGGTGTGGGCAAGACCGTGCTGATCACCGAGTTGATCAACAACACTGTCCAGAACCACAAGGGTGTCAGCCTGTTTTGCGGCATTGGCGAACGTTCGCGCGAGGCCGAGGAACTTTACCGCGAGATGGGCGAGGCGGGCGTGCGCGAGAAAACCGTGATGCTGTTTGGCCAGATGAACGAGGCGCCCGGCGTGCGCTTTCGGGTGGGCAATACCGCGCTTACCATGGCCGAATATTTCCGCGATGACAAAGGCCAGGATGTGCTGTTGTTGATCGACAACATCTTTCGCTTTGTTCAGGCCGGCTCTGAGGTGTCGGGCCTGATGGGGCGGATGCCCTCGCGCGTGGGTTATCAGCCGACGCTGGCCACCGAACTTGCGGGCCTTGAGGAGCGGATTACCTCGACCAAACGCGGCGCGATCACCTCGATACAGGCGGTCTATGTGCCCGCCGATGACTTCACCGACCCGGCGGCGGCGCATATCTTTTCGCATTTGTCGGCCTCGGTGGTCCTGTCGCGCAAACGCGCCAGCGAGGGGCTTTATCCGGCGCTTGATCCGTTGGCCTCGGCCTCGGTAATGTTGACGCCCTCGGTGGTTGGCCAGCGGCATTATGATATTGCCCGCGCAGTGCGCCGGACGCTGGCGGAGTATGAGGAACTGCGCGACATCATCGCGATGCTGGGGCTGGAGGAGCTGTCGTCGAACGACCGCGCCACCGTCGCGCGCGCCCGGCGGTTGGAGCGGTTTTTGACCCAACCGTTCTTTACCACCGGATCGTTCAGTGGTGTGGAGGGCAAGCGTGTGCCGATTGCGCAGACGCTGGAGGGCTGCGAGACGATCCTTGAACAGACCCAATTCGATCTGCCCGAAAGCGCCTATTACATGATCGGCGGTCTCGGTGATCTGGAGGCGGCATCATGAGCATGGCCGGTGAGATGACCGTCACCCTGCGCCTGCCGACCCGCACCCTGTTCGAGGGGCAGGCGACGCGCCTGACGGCGGTCGCGCCGAACGGGGCCTTCGGGATCTTGCCCAACCATGTCGATTTTGTCACTGCCCTTGTGCCCTCGGTCATGACGCTGCGCCTTGTCGATGGGTCCGAGGATATCTTTGGCCTTGATGAGGGGTTGCTGGTCAAGAAGGGGCATAGCGTTTGCGTGATCGCCCTGCGCGGGGTGCAGGGCGACGATCTGGGTAGCCTGCAAGACACGGTCGAGGAGAGCTTTGTCCAGATGGATGAAGAGGAACGTCAGGCCCGCTCTGCGCTGTCGCGGCTTGAGGCGGATATGGTGCGCCGCTTTGCCGAATTGCAAAGGCCGCTGCCATGACGCCCAAACCCGACAAATCCACCGAGGACATCGCGCGTCAGGCCAGGCGGATGAAATCGACACGCGACAATCCGGGGCCAAGCCCGTTGCGCGGTATCGGCACATTCGGAATGATCGGCTGGTCAATCGCCGTGCCGACGGTTGGCGGGGCATTTCTCGGCCTCTGGCTTGACCGTGTGGCGCCGCAGGGGTTTTCATGGACCATCGCCCTGATCCTTGGCGGCGTGGTGCTGGGCGCGTTCATTGCCGCGTCATGGATCAACAAGGAAGGGGGCGACAAATGATCGCGATTGACTGGACTGCGCTGGTTCTGGGCGGGGCCTCTGGCCTCGTCATGGGGGGGCTTTTCTTTGTCGGGCTGGCCCTGGGAATGCGGCTGGCATTGCGCAGCGTGAGCCCGGTCAAACTCCTGACGCTGAGTGCGGCGGTGCGGATCGCGGCCTTGCTCGGTGTGGGATGGGTTGTGATCGGGCAGGGCGGGCCATGGGCCGCGCTTGGCTATGCCATCGCGTTCCTTGTGGTGCGCATCATCGCTACGACCATCGCCCGTGTCGGGGCGCCCGCAGGTCGCGCATCATGAACCTTACGCCGGATCAGATCGTCATGTTTGACGCTTGGGGCGTGCCGATCAATGCCACCATCTTCTATACTTGGATCGTGATGGGCCTTTTGACCGTCGCCTCGATGCTGATCACCCGCAACCTGCGCGCCGATGTGCCGCCGGACCGCTGGCGCACGATGCTGGAGGTGATCGTGCAGGGCATTCAGGGCCAGATCGAAGAAATCGCCCAAGGCCCGTCGCGGCACCTGTTGTATTTTTCCGGGACGCTGTTTTTGTTTGTCGCGCTGTCGAACCTGCTGCTGGTCATTCCGGGGTTCCGGCCGCCGACATCCTCCTTGTCGACGACGACCGCCCTGGCGATTTCCGTGTTGATCGCGGTGCCGCTTTTCGGCGTAAGCAGCCGCGGCCTTGGCGGTTATCTCAAGACCTATCTGCAACCATCGCCGATCATGCTGCCGTTCAACATCATCTCGGAATTCTCGCGCGGTATCTCGCTCGCCATTCGTCTTTACGGCAACATCATGAGCGGTGCCGTTATCGCGGCGATCCTGCTTGGCGTCGCGCCATTCTTCTTTCCCGTGGTGATGGATGTGCTCGGGCTTCTGACCGGCATGATCCAGGCCTATATCTTCGCGATCCTGGCAACGGTCTATATCTCAAGTGCCACCGCGACCCCATCACTCCCGCTTTCCGAAAAGGACAATCCATGACCGATCTTGGTATCATTGCAGGCGTTTCAATCTTCACGGCGGGCCTTACGGTTGCGTTCGGCGCCATCGGCCCGGCCTTGGGGGAAGGGCGCGCGGCCTCGGCGGCGCTGAGCGCGATTGCACAACAGCCTGACGCGGGCCCAACCATTTCGCGGACCCTCTTCGTCAGCCTTGCGATGATCGAATCCACGGCGATCTATTGCTTTGTCGTCGCGATGATCCTGATCTTCGCAAACCCGTTCTGGACTGCGGCGGTGGAAGCGGCGCAGGCGGCGGGCGGCTGAGCGATGTCGATCGACTGGATCACCGTCGCGGCGCAGATCGCCAACTTTCTGGTGCTGGTCTGGCTTTTGAAGCGGTTCCTCTACCGGCCCATTCTGGATGGCATCGACGCCCGCGAGGCCGAAATCGCCACCCGGATGCAGGAAGCGGAGCGAGAGAAAGACAAGGCGGCCGCCATCGAGGCGGAGTATCATGACAAGGTTCGCGCGCTGCATGTCGCGCAGTCCGAGATGACCGAAACGGTGCAAAAACAGGCCGAGGAACAGCGCGATGCGTTGCTGGCAGAGGCGCAGCAGCGCATGGAGCGCGAACACGCGAACTGGCGGGCGCATCTTGACGATGAGGCGCATAAATACACCGCCCAGATGCACCACGTCGGGGCAAGCGCGCTTTTGTCGTTGACCCGCAAGGCGTTGAGCGACCTTGCCGATGAGACGCTGGAGGCGCGCATCGCGCATCACCTTGTCGAAAAGATCAAGCCGATGGCCGCAGATCTAACCCGCGCCGCAGGGCAGGCGAGGGCAGCGACGATTACAAGCCATGACCCGTTGCCACCAGCGGCACAGCAAGCCGTGAGCGGCGAATTGAACGCCCTGTTTCCGGATGTCTCGGTAAGGTTCGAGAGCGACCCGGAGCAGGCGCCGGGCCTGATGCTGCGCATCGGCGGCGCGCAGGTGGCCTGGACGGTCGAGTCCTACATCGACGGGCTGGACGCGATGATTTCGGAAAAACTGGCCAAGGGCACCGAGTTGAAGGCGCACGACCATGAGCGGTGAAACCAGCGACATCGGCGCCAATCCCGAGGGCCTGTTGCAGGCGCTTCTCGACAACCCCGCGCCCGGCCCCCACCTGAGCGAGATCGGGCAGGTCGCCGAAGTGGCCGACGGCATCGCCATCGTCACCGGGCTGGAACGTGCCCTGTCCGACGAGCTGTTGCGCTTTGAAAGCGGCGTCCAGGGCATCGTCCTTGATCTGGAGCCGGGGCGCCTTGGCGTTGTCCTTCTGGGGCCGTCCGAGCGTGTTGCCGTCGGCACAGGCGTTGCGCGCACCCATAAGGTGGTGAGCGCCAAGGTCGGTCCGGCGCTTCTGGGCCGGGTCGTGGATGCGCTTGGCAATCCGCAGGATGGCAAGGGCGCGATCAAGGTCGAGGCGATGCAACCCGTCGAGGCCGAGGCGCCCGAAATTCTTGACCGCAAGGCGATCACCCGCCCTCTGGCCACCGGGATCAAGACGGTTGATGCGGCGGTGCCCATCGGGCTTGGGCAACGCCAACTTGTGATCGGGGACAGGCAAACCGGCAAGACATCCCTGGCGGTGGATGCGATCCTCAACCAGAAATCCACCGATGTGACGTGCATCTATTGCGCGATCGGGCAACGCGGCGATGCGGTGGCCAAGGTGATCGGGGCGATCACCGACGGTGGTATGCTGGGGCGCACGGTCATCATGTCCGCTGGTGACGAAGAGGCCGCCGGGCTGGCCTATATCGCGCCCTATGCGGCGCTGAGCATGGCCGAATACTTCGCCGCTCAGGGCCGCGATGTGCTGGTGGTTCTGGATGATCTGACGCATCATGCGCGCTCCTACCGGGAGTTGTCGCTGTTGCTGCGCCGCCCGCCGGGGCGCGAGGCGTTTCCCGGCGATATCTTCTATATCCACGCGCGGTTGCTGGAGCGCGCCGGACAGTTCACCGAGGCCGCTGGCGGCGGGTCGATTACCGTGCTTCCGGTTGTCGAAACCCAGGCCGAAAACCTGTCGGCCTATATCCCGACCAACCTGATCTCGATCACCGACGGGCAGATCTATCTGTCGCCGCGTCTGGTGCGCAAAAACCAGTTTCCCGCAGTCGATCTTGGCGTGTCGGTCAGCCGTGTCGGCGGCAAGGCGCAAAGCCGCGCGTTCCGCTCGGTGGCGGGCAACCTGCGCGTCACCCTGTCGCAATTCGAAGAGTTGGAGGATTTCGCCAGGTTCGGCACCCGTCTTGACGATGCGACCCGCGCACGGCTGACCCGCGGCGCGGCGGTGCGCGCCTCCCTGCGACAGGCCGAGCGCGACCCCATTCCGGCGGTCGAACAACTTGCCGTTCTTGTCGCGGCGATGGACGGGCAGCTTGACGGGTTGAGCGAGGCGGAGACCTTTGCCGTGATGGCCGCGATCCGAACGGCCGCGGCGCGCGATCTGGGCGAGATTGCGGAAAAAATCGCGCAGAACGACCCCTTGGACGACGACGCCCGTGCCCGTATGGTGGCCCTCGGCCAACAGGCCCGAAGAACACTGGGGGAGCGGCATGGCGCAAACCCTTGAGACGCTCGCGCGGCGCACAACCAGCATGCAGGGCATCCGCAGCATGGTTCACACCATGAAGACGCTGTCTGTCATAAATTCCGCGCCCTATGAACATGCGGCCCGCGCCATCGAGGCCTATCACGACACGGTGCTTGAGGGGCTGCATGCCTTCCTGTCGCAGTCGGGGCCAATCCATACAGAGACGCCCGGCGCGGGCGCGCGGGTCATGGTGGTGTTCGGCTCCGATCACGGCTTGTGCGGGAACTATAACGAGGCGCTTGCCGGGCATGTCGGGCGCCACATCAACGCCGATGCAGGCCGCGCCACAACCGTTCTTTGTGTCGGGGCGCAGATGGCGGATGCGCTCGCCGATCTGGGGCTCAGGGTGAAAAGGACGTTTTTTCCGCCCGCCTCTGTCGATGGGATCGGGCGGCTGGCGAACCTTCTGACGCAAAAGCTCGACGATATCCGGCGTGATAGCCACCCCCATGACGTTGCTGTCTCTCTCGCCTATTTTGCGCGCGGCGAAGGCGGAACGCAGGCCGCCGAAATCGCGGCATTGCTGCCGCTCGATCCTGCACTCATCGCCGAGCTTCAGGCAAAGCCATGGGTCTCACGCAGCCTGCCGTATTTTTCGATGCCTCGGGGTGACCTTTTCATGTCATTGATCCGGGGGTATTTGTTCGCAAGCCTGTTTCGGGCCTCGGCCGAGGCGCTGGTCACGGAGAATGCCGCGCGGCTGGCGCTCATGCAGCAGGCGGAACAATCGGTCGATGAGCAGCTTGAAGAGCTGAAATCCGAAACCCGCGCTTTGCGTCAATCTGAAATAACGACAGAATTGCTTGATGTGATCATCGGTTTTGAGGCCTTGAAGAAAGACAAAAGGTCGAAAACAGCCACCAGTCAGAAACAGGAAACGAAAGGAACTCCCTTACGATCTTCTTCGGCATCATGATTCCTGCCGCTCTGGCCGGATGAATCGTGCCGGGTTTGTCGCAGACCATCAGCTTACGTAAGGATGATGGTTATGACGAAAGTCAAAATGGCAATTCGCTACTCTCCAGAGGTTCGCGCGCGGTGCCACGCGAATGAAATTCTCCACAAGGCATCAGCTTATTTTGCGCAGCCGGAACTTGACCGCCCACTGAAACGATAATCTCCTTCATTGAGGATCAGCACGACATCAGCGGTATGCGGGCCGCGCTGGATTTCCGTTACGGCATCTTCCTCGTGATCGCTGTGACCCTGCCATAGCGGGTGCCGGCCTTGTCGGTGTTGGAGCTGGATCGCAGACTGACAATTCTCGATGACGCATCGATACACATCCACATCTCTGGCCGCTTGATCTAGCAGCGTGAACATCTGAAAACCGGCCGCCCCTGCGACGAGGTGATCCGCAACAGGGCACTTGTCACGGCCGTAAAGGAATACTCACGTGAATTCTGGCCCATTTTCGATGACTGCTGTCTGCTGTTTGCGTCGTTTCATGCGCCCATGCAGGGGGTTTCGCAGCAACAAGTTGGGCAGATCACCGGGGATATCACGCTTCGAGAACTTGGCGTGAGAGTGCCGATTCATCGGTTTCGCGGCAATGTCGCGACGGAGATCTCGGAGGTGACGCCAATGGTGGTAGATTGGGATCTGCTGTGCTGGGGCAGGGGGGCATTATGGATAATCAGACCGGGTCAGTTTTGAATGCACATTGACATTTCGAACCATACCGAGGAAATTTTTTGCTACCGTGAGTTTCTGGATGCTGTGCGGGTTTTGAAACAGGATGAATGTGTCGAAATGGACTCTGAGGCAAGCCTCCAGCAGCACCTCGCTGCCGTCGTCGAGGGGTCGGACGATGCGATTATCACGAAAGGGCTCGACGGTATCATCCGGAGCTGGAACCCAGGTGCGGAACATATCTTCGGCTATTCTGCCGAGGAGGCGGTCGGGCAACCAATAACCCTGCTCTTCCCGACCGACCGGATCGACGAGGAGGCTGATTTCATTTCTCGACTGCGCCGGGGTGAACGGATCTCCCATTTCGAGACGGTTCGGAAACGGAAGGACGGCACTCTCGTGCCGATTTCTCTGACAGTTTCGCCGGTGCGGGATTCCGGCGGCAACATCGTCGGTGCGTCGAAGATCGCGCGGGACATCACGCTGCAACGGCAAGCCATTGAGCAGCAGCAACTTCTCCTGTCTGAAATGCGCCACCGGGTTGGCAACTCCTTCGCAGTGGCCGGCGGGCTTCTTTCCATCGCGGCGCGCCACGTGGAGAGTGTGCCAGAGTTCGTTGCGGCGATGCGCCAACGGCTCATTTCCCTGGCATCGGTTCATGCGCAGGCCGTCAATGATCCCTCCGGTGCGACACCGGAGGGCACCGCCCTGGCAGATCTCGTAAGCTCGATCCTAGAGCCTTTCACTAGCGACGACTCGGCGCGCGTAGATATGCCAGAGATCCACATCAGCCCTGCCGCCATCACGCCACTTTCACTCGTCCTGTTCGAGCTGGCCACCAATGCCGTGAAATACGGAGGTCTTTCCGAGGCGGGAGACGGCATCTCGATCCAGGTCAAGCGACACGAGGGTCGTTTGATCATCCGGTGGCAAGAATCCTGCGCTACCGCGCCCGGGTCAGGCGACGCCGATCATGTGGGTTTCGGAACGCGCATGTGCCAGAGCACTGTCGGGTCGTCACTTGGCGGAACGTTTTCCCGGGATTTCGACCCGGAGGGCATGACGGCGACTCTGGATCTCGACTTGGCGGCCGTGACGGGCGTCGCGGCCTGTGAAGGGCACCAAGTGGTCGGCAAAGATGATCGGAGGATTGAAACGCCAGGCATCAACATGGAATGATCTACACGGTCCGCCATGTCCTGCGTGCAGCCATGAATTGTGCAGTATTCAAGGACTGGACCGTGTCTGGCCAATGTCTGACCAGTGTCGGGCTCGCTTCGGCACCGTTCGCCGGATCTCCTGGGAAATTCTGGCTTCATCCCGGTCGCCTCAACTTCCGTCAACCGCCGTTTCCTTAGATATTCAGGTTCAACTCACGTCCATGGCGCGACATCTCAGGCCGCAACTTGGGGGTTTGCGTTGTCGGTGAACGCGAGTTGAATAGCCGTGCGCCGCGTCGTGTCCGGGTATCCGCACGGCAGGATTCTTTATCCTACAGCGCCACCCAAGTGATCGCTCGGAGGTCGCGTCACCACGCTTCCATTGACGCTAAAGCGTGCCCGTTTTGTCCCTCTGGCAGCATGATCGGGAAGCCGGCATTCATATCGAGGCCCCCTATGCCACGGCCTGACAAGTATACAGATCCCCTGCGCCAGCCTCGCTGCATCAGTTCATCTACTGATGCAGCGTCCGGTTCTGGGTATGTTCCGACCTGTTCTTTTGATTTTTCCACGGCTTTCAAACACACCAAGACCGCGTAAACACCAATGAATTATGGCTCTACCCTATCCGGTAGTTCGGAGACTCGCGAGTGATTTCCACGTCATGCACGTGGCTTTCCTTGAGCCCCGATCCCGTGATGTGCACGAAGGTGCAGTTGCGGCGCATCTCCTCGACCGTGGCGCAGCCGGTATAGCCCATGGCGGCCCGCAGCCCACCCACAAGCTGGTGCAGCACATTCGCGGCTGCGCCCTTGTAGGCCACCTGTCCCTCGATCCCCTCGGGCACGAGTTTATCGCTGGCAGCGTCCTTTTGGAAATAGCGGTCGGCCGAGCCGCGCGCCATCGCGCCAAGGCTGCCCATGCCGCGATAGGCCTTGAAGGTCCGGCCCTGATAGAGGATCGTCTCGCCCGGGCTTTCATCCGTACCGGCAAGCATCGAACCCACCATCGCACAGGATGCCCCAGCCGCGATCGCCTTGGCGAAATCGCCCGAGAACTTGATGCCGCCATCGGCAATCACCGGCACGTCGCCCGCCGCCTGCGCGCAATCCATGATCGCGGTCAGTTGCGGCACGCCGACCCCCGCCACCATCCGCGTGGTGCAGATGCTGCCCGGCCCGATGCCCACCTTGATCGCATCCGCGCCTGCGCCGATCAACGCGCGCGTTGCCTCGGCGGTGGCGACATTGCCTGCCACGACCTGCACCTGGTTCGAAAGCGTCTTGGCGCGCTCCACAGCCCGCGCTACGCCCTCGGAATGGCCATGCGCGGTGTCGATCACGATCATGTCGACGCCCGCATCGACCAGCGCCTGCGTGCGCTCAAAACCCGCGTCGCCCACGGTCGAGGCGGCAGCGACCCTCAGCCGCCCCAGATCGTCCTTGCAGGCCGTCGGGTTGAGCACCGCCTGCTCGGTATCCTTGAGCGTCAGCAGGCCGGTCAGCTTGCCAGTCTTGTCCGTCACCAGCAGCTTCTCGATCCGGCGCGCGCGCATCAGGCTCTTGGCTTCATCGCGGTCGGCGGGTTCCTGAAGGATGGCGAGGTTGTCGCTGGTCATCATCACATGCACCGGCGTGTCGTCGCTGGAGGCAAAACGCATGTCGCGATTGGTCACGATACCGACAACGCGGCCGTTGTCGTCGACCACCGGAAAGCCGGTGAAATTATACCGCTCAATCAGGGCCTTGGCGTCGCCAAGCGTCTGATCTGGGCGCAGCGTGACCGGGTTGTAGACGATGCCGCTCTCAAAACGCTTGACGCGGCGCACCTCGCGGGCCTGTTCCTCTAACGTCAGGTTGCGGTGGATCACTCCGATGCCGCCGAATTGCGCCATGCTGATCGCCATGCGCGATTCGGTCACTGTGTCCATGGCCGAACTCAGCAACGGGATATTGAGGCTGATCGTGCTGGTCACTCGGGTCCGCGTGTCTGCCGTGTTAGGCAGCACGCTCGATGCCGCAGGCACCAGCAGAACATCATCAAAGGTGAGCGCCTCGCGAATCTCCATTCCGGTTCTCCATGGATATCTCGTTTGGCACGTCCCTATTACATGGATGGCCTCCGGGCGAAAGAGCCATTCTCGCGCAGCGGTCATGTGTCACGCGGTTAACGCGGATCGCGGTCCGGCACCGGATCATGGCCGCATTGACCCCACGGGTTGCAGCGCGCGATGCGCCTGGCCGCAAGCCATCCGCCGCGCAGCGCGCCATGTTTTTCGAGCGCTTCGAGCGCGTATTGGCTACAGGTCGGATGATAGCGGCAGTGATAGCCGACCCAGGGCGACAGGATCAGCCGGTACCCCTTGATCGGCAGGGCCAGAATACGGGCAAGCGGGCTCATTTCGCCCCCCGCAACTTGCGCAGCGCATGGATGAGATCATTGTGCAGCGCCTCGTAGGGGCGCGCCGCCGTTTCCTGCGCCCGACCGATCAGCACATAATCCCAGCCGGGCTGCCCGTAGATGTGCACGACCTCGCGCGCGACGGCGCGCAATCGGCGCTTGGCCCGGTTGCGCGCGACGGCGTTGCCGACCTTCTTGGAGCAGGTAAAGCCCACCCGGATCGCCGGATCGTCATCGCGCCGGTCGCGCCCCTGCACCATCATCGCGGGCGTTCCCTGACGGCGCGCACGCGCAGCCGCAAGGAAATCGGAGCGTTTGCGCAGCACGTACAATCTGCCATGCGCGCATGACGAAACCGCCGGGGGCGTATTCCCTGGCTTGCGGTCAGGGGCCTCCGGCGGTGTCATGATCGTCACAACTGGCTGACGCTTACGCGCTCAGCGACTTGCGGCCACGCGCACGACGTGCGTTCAGGATCTTGCGACCGGCCTTGGTGGCCATGCGCGCGCGGAACCCGTGGCGGCGTTTGCGAACCAGGTTCGAGGGTTGAAAGGTGCGTTTCATCGCTCCGTCTCCGACTTTGGGGACACGCTGCAATCGGAATCGCGCACGGCCCTGATGTATCCGAAGCCCGGTCTATAGTAGCGGTCCTCGGCCAAGTCAAACCCCCGCGACGCCTATCTGCAACAAAATCCTGCGGGATCCGCGCGATGATGTTACAAGCGGTGCGAATTATCCGCACAACAAGGCCCCGATCATCACCCGCGATCACCCCCACGTGAGGCCACTGGCAGAGCGGCAAGCGACTGTGCAAGTAGAGGACAACGCAGTCAAACCCGAGCAGGATCATGGATAGCAGAATGCAGCACTCGACCGAGCAGAAATCCGGAGGCTGGGCGCGACACGCGCCGCTGGCCATCATTCTCACCGTGGCCGTCATTGGCTTTTTCACCCTGCGCGACTACATCACGTTCGACACGCTGCGCGACAACCGCGAGGCGCTTCTGGCCTTTCGCGACGCCAATTTCGGGCTGATGGTGCTGAGTTTCGTCGCGATCTATTTCCTGATCGTGGCCTTTTCGCTGCCCGGTGCGGCGGTGGCCTCGGTCACCGGCGGATTTCTCTTCGGCCTCGTATCGGGCACCGCCTTCAACGTGATCGCCGCCTCGCTCGGCGCCTTCGCGATCTTTCTGGCCGCCCGGTGGGGTCTGGGGCAAACGCTTGCCGCGCGCATCGAAACCTCCGAGGGCACGCTTAAACGGCTCAAGGCCGGGCTGCACGACAATGAAATCAGCGTGCTCTTTCTTATGCGCCTCGTGCCCGCCGTGCCGTTTTTCGTGGCCAATCTGCTGCCCGCGCTGGTAGGCGTGCGGTTCGTCAATTTCGCGATCACCACCGTGCTGGGAATCGTCCCCGGTGCCATCGTCTTCACCTGGATCGGCGTTGGACTGGGCGAGGTGTTCGACCGCGGCGGCAGTCCCGATCTCTCGCTCCTGTGGGAGCCGCAGATCATCGGGCCAATTCTGGGTTTGTGCGCGCTCGCAGCACTCCCCATCCTCATCAAGAGCATTCGTGGCAAGAAGGATATTTGAGCATGCAAGAGATTAAGACGGATCTGCTGGTCATCGGGGCCGGCTCTGGCGGGCTGTCCGTCGCGGCGGGCGCGGTACAGATGGGGGCGAGCGTCGTCCTGCTAGAGGGCCACAAGATGGGCGGCGATTGCCTGAATTTCGGCTGTGTGCCGTCCAAGGCGTTGATCGCCAGCGGCAAGGCGGCCTATGCGCAATCGCATGCGTCGCAATACGGTGTGGCGAACGTGACCCCGGATGTGGATTACGCCGCCGCCAAGGATCACGTGGCCGGTGTCATTGCCCAGATCGAGCCGGTCGACAGCCAGGAACGCTTCGAAGGCCTTGGCGTGCGGGTGATCCGCGAATTCGGCGCATTCGTGTCGCCCAAGCAGGTGAAGGCAGGCGATCACCTGATCACCGCGCGCCGGGTGATCATCGCCACCGGCTCTTCGCCCTTCGTGCCGCCCATCCCGGGGCTCGACACGGTGCCCTATGAGACCAACGAGACGATTTTTGAACTGCGTGAGAAGCCGGCTCACCTGCTGGTAATTGGCGGCGGCCCGATCGGCATGGAAATGGCGCAGGCGCATCGGCGTATGGGCTGCGAGGTCACGGTGATCGAGGGGGCCAAGGTGCTGGGTCAGGACGATCCGGAACTGGCACAGGTCGTGATCGAGCAGTTCAAGGCCGAAGGGATAGCCATCGAGGAAGACGCACTGGCGTCCGAGGTTCGCGGCAAGGCGGGCGCCATCGAGGTCGAGGCCAAGGACGGGCGCGTCTTCAAGGGCACGCATCTGCTGATGGCCGTGGGGCGCAAACCCAACATCGACGGCCTCAACCTCGACGCCGCCGGGATCGAAACCACGAAACGCGGCATCAAGGTCGACGCCTCGATGCGCACCACCAACCGCCGGGTCTATGCCATCGGCGACGTGGCGGGCGGGCTTCAATTCACCCACATGGCGGGCTATCACGCGGGTCTGATCATCCGGCAGGCACTGCTTGGTCTGCCCGCCAAGGAACGCACCGATCACATCCCCTGGGCCACCTATACCGACCCCGAGATCGCGCATGTCGGCCTGACCGAAGAGGCCGCGCGCAAGGAACATGGCGGAAATCTCGACGTGGTGCGCTTTCCCTACAACCATAACGACCGCGCCATCGCCGAACGCAAGACCGATGGCCTGATCAAGGTGATGGTGGTGCGCGGGCGGCCTGTGGGGGCGTCGGTTGCAGGCGCGCAGGCAGGCGAGTTGATCAATCTCTGGGCCTTCATCCTCGCCAACCAGCTCAAGATGAAACACGTGGCAAACATGGTCGCGCCCTATCCGACCCTCGGTGAAATCAACAAGCGCGTAGCCGGGGCCTATTTTTCGCCAAAGCTGTTTGATAACCCTATGATCAAACGTGTTGTAGGCTTCATACAGCGCTGGCTGCCCTGAACGGCAGTCAAGGGAGGGGACGGCTTGCTCAACTCACTTTCGGGACGCTTCCTGATCCTGACGGCCATCTTCGTGATGCTGGCCGAAGTCCTGATTTTCGTCCCCTCCATCGCCCGCTTTCGAGAGGAATTCCTGCTCACCCGGTTGGAACGCGCGCAGATCGCATCTCTCGTGCTTCTGGCCGATGAAGAGGTGACCCCTGACCTGCAAGAGGAACTTTTGCACAATGCGGGCGTGTTCAACGTGGTCATGCGGCGCGACGAGGCGCGGCAACTGGTGCTGTCCTCGCCCGTGCCGCGCCCGATATCCGCAACTTTCGATCTGCGCGACGCGCCCGCCCTTACCCTCATCCGCGACGCGATGGCCCGGCTCACCACCCCGGAGGAGCAGGTAATCCGGGTGATCGGTCAGCCGGTGCGCATGGGCGGGCTGCTGATCGAGGTCACGCTGGAAACCGATGATCTGCGCGTCGCGATGATCGACTACGGGCTGCGCATCCTCTGGCTGTCATTGGTGATTTCGGTCTTTACTGCCGTGCTGTTGTTCTGGGCGGTGCAGTGCCTTCTCGTGCGTCCCATCCGCCGCGTGGTGGGCAACATGCAGGCCTATGCCAACGCCCCCGAGGATGCCCGACGCGTGATCGCCCCTTCCTCGGGCATCCGCGAATTGCGCGAGGCCGAGGAGACGCTGCAAACCCTGCAAACCCAACTGACCGGCGCGCTCAAGCAAAAGGAGCATCTGGCACAACTGGGCGGTGCGGTGGCCAAGGTCAGCCATGACCTGCGCAACATCCTCACCTCGGCGCAGCTTTTCACCGACCGTATCGAGATGAGCGAAGACCCCGCCGTGAAGCGCATGGCCCCCAAACTGGTGAATTCGCTCACCCGCGCGGTGCACCTGTGCGAGGCGACACTGGCCTATGGCAAGGCCGAGGAACCCGGCCCGACCCTTTCGCGTGTGCGGCTCGTCGATATCGTGGCCGATGTGATCGACAGCGAGCGGCTCTCGGTCGGACAGGCCAAGGTCAGATTCTCCCAGGCCGTGCCGGGCGACATGGTGTTGCGCGCCGATGCCGAGCAGCTTTACCGCGTGATCGCCAACCTTGTGAGGAACGCCCGGCAAGCTATTGTTAACTCGAAAAAACCCGGTGAGATTACCGTTATTTCGGACGAAGATTCCCGGGAATGGATCATCCGCGTTGCCGATACCGGACCCGGCCTTCCGGCACGTGCACGCGAACATCTGTTCAAGCCGTTTCAGGGGGGCGCGACCAAGGGTGGCACGGGGCTTGGCCTGACCATCGCGCAGGATTTGGTGCGCGGCCACGGTGGCACACTCTCGCTCGAACGCAGCGACGAGACGGGCACATCCTTCTGCATTACCCTGCCCAAGGGAAATTTCGCGGATGCGTCATGAATTTTCCAAAACGCCCTTGCATTGCCGGGCCGCAGAGTCTAATTGCTGCCCTCGACGGACCGATAGCTCAGCTGGATAGAGTACTTGACTACGAATCAAGGGGTCGGGGGTTCGAATCCTCCTCGGTCCGCCACCACCCAAAAATTTCGTCATGAGAACCAGGTGGTTGCGGAAATTTTGTCTAACTGGATGTAGGTGTTAGACAATTTTACGAACTACGCTTTCCGGCGCATGTCGGGTGGTAAGGTTTTGATGGAAGAATCTTTTCGATCGGTGTGATGTTTCAGCTGCGCCGGGTTGGCCTGCTAGCAGTGAAGCTCAGAGATGAAGCGATATCTCCCAGAAAGAAAAAACCGCCTCACAATGAGGCGGTTCCATTCGGCAAAAACGGTCACAGAAACTTGCCTGTCTCAAGTGCCGATGGGGTCAGAAGTCGCCGTCGGGTGACTGTGGCGGCATCGGATGAGGCGCCCCGGCGCTGCACCGTCAGGGAAGAATGCGGCGGTTGCGCGGCTCGACGCTCAGGGCGTCAGGCCAGCCGAAAAAGTATTCGATTCCGACAACCACGAGGGTGATGGCGATCACGATCAGAACAAGCCTCACCTGTCGTGGTCCCGGCGGGTTGCGGGCCCATCTCGCCATTCGCAGGAACCAGAAGATATTCATGGATCAATGAACCTCACCGTACCGATATAAGGCAGGTTACGGTTGCGTTGCGCATAGTCGATGCCATAGCCGACCACGAATTCATCGGGGATCTCGAATCCGGTCCAATCGGCACGGATATCGGCCTCGCGGCGCGAGGGTTTGTCGAGCAGCGCGATGGTGCGTAGCCGCGCCGGGCGGCGGCTCTCGAGCAGGTGCAGAACATGGGCCAGAGTGTGCCCGGTATCGACGATATCTTCGACCACAAGCACGTCACGACCTTCAATATCGCCGCGCAAGTCTTTGAGAATACGTACTTCCCGACTGCTTTCCATCGCATTTCCGTAAGACGAGGTTTCGACGAAATCGACTTCGACGGGCAGGTCCAACTCTCGCACAAGATCGGCGATGAAGATGAAGGAGCCACGCAGGAGGCCGACGACGACCAGCTTGCTGGTGCCGGAAAACTCGGCCTCGATCTCGTGCGAGAGGGCCTCGATCCGGGCGGCGATGCTCTTGGCTGAAATCAGTTTGTCGATGACATAGGCGCGATGTGGCATGTGTTCCCCTTGCACTTTTCGCCCCAGTCTATGAAAAAGCGCGCCACTGTCACGTGCAAACCGGGGCCACCATGCCATCACATTCCGAGACCCGAACCCTAAGCTATTCGGCTGACCAGATGTATGCGCTGGTGGCGGACGTGGCGAGCTACCCGCAATTCCTGCCCTGGACAGCGGCGGCGCGGGTGCGCAAGGTAACGCCGCAGGCCGATGGATCGGACCTGATGGAAGCCGATTTGGTCATAAGTTTCAAGGTCTTTCGCGAGCGGTTCGGAAGCCGGGTGATGCTCTGGCCCGAAGACAGGCGGATCGAGACGGAGTATCTCGACGGTCCTTTCAAACACATGCGCTCCAATTGGGGATTTCGCGATGTGGATGGTGGATGTGAGGTGAATTTCGATGTCGATTTCGCCTTCAAGAACCGGCTGCTGCAATCGGCGGCGGAACTGTTCTTTTATGAGGCCATGAAACGGGTCGTGCGGGCCTTCGAGGAGCGGGCCGATACGCTGTATGGTGACACCTGAGAATTGTCAGGTAACAGATTGATCCAGAGCGTTTTTCAACAATTCAAGCGCATGGTCGCGAGATAGGCGGCGCACCGCGTCGCGGCCCTTTGCGCCGAAGTCCCGCGTTTCCGCCAAGGTGGCGTGCCCGGCCCGCGCAAGGCCGAAACAGACCCGGCCCTCGGGCTTGTGCTCTGACCCGCCGGGCCCGGCGATTCCGGTGATCGAAACGGTGAGATCGGCGTGGCTGTGGCGCAGCGCCCCCTGGGCCATTTCCCGGGCGACCTCTTCGGAGACGGCGCCAAAGGTGGCAAGCGTCTCGGGCGACACGCCTAGCATCTCGATTTTCGCCTGATTTGAATAGGTTACGAAGCCACATTCAACCACCGCGCTGGAGCCGGGAATGTCGGTGAGCGCAACCGCGACCATGCCCCCGGTGCAGCTTTCGGCAGTGGCGATCATCACCCCTTGTGCGCGGGCCGCATCGAGGATTTCGGCAATCTTCATAGTCCCAGCACCCCGTGCGAAAACGCCGCGCCTGCCATAACGCAGAGCGCGGCCGCGAGCCCGGCGAGGATATCGTCAAGCATCACGCCGAGCGCGTCGCCGCGGCGGTCGGCCCAGCCAATGGGGCCGGGTTTCCAGATGTCGAACAGGCGAAAGGCGAGAAACGCCGTGATCCAGCCGGGCCAAAGCGCGGTCAGCGCTACCCCGGCATGTGCCGCCCCGATAGAAACCGGCAGGAAGGCGAGCCATTGACCGGCCACCTCGTCGATCACAATCTCGGATGGGTCGTGATCGTCTTTACCCTTTGTTTCTTGCGCTGTAGCCCACGTTCCTAATGTGAATGCCGCAATTACGCCAAATCCAAGCAGGAGCGGGCCGCCCGCAACATGCAGTGCCCAGGCGCAGGGCAAGGCTGCGAGTGAACCCCATGTGCCGGACGCGGGGCGCAGGTGGCCGACATGAAAAAACGTGGCAATCAAATGGGTTACGCGCATGTCTTCACCAATGTTACAGCGGCCTGCGCGGCGATGCCTTCCTCGCGCCCGGTAAAGCCGAGCCGCTCGGACGTAGTGGCTTTGACCGAGATCCGGTCGGGGACGACACCGGTGATCGTGCTCAGCGCCTCTTGCATCGCTCGCGCGTGCGGCCCGACTTTCGGGCGTTCGCAGACAAGAGTGACGTCTATATTATTGATCGCAAACCCTTTATGCGTAGCCAAGTCAGCCGCGTGCCGCAGGAAGATATGGCTTTCGGCGCCTTTCCATTGCGGATCGGAGGGTGGGAAATGCCGCCCGATATCGCCCTCGGCCAAGGCCCCGTAAATCGCGTCGGTGAGCGCGTGCATGCCGACATCTGCATCCGAATGGCCTTGAAGGCTGCGGTCATGCGGCACCGCGACGCCGCAGAGCATGCAGTGATCGCCGGGGCCGAAACGGTGCACATCATACCCGGTGCCAATGCGTATATCCATCTGATGTTCCAGTATTTTTGTGGCGCGGGCAAAGTCCTGTGGGTGGGTGATCTTGAGGTTGTCCTCATGTCCCTCGACGATGGCCACCGCGATGCCCGCAGCGCGCGCGACGGCGACATCGTCGGCCGCATCCCCCGCATGGGCGCGGTGAGCGGCGAGTATGGTGGAAAATTCAAAGCCCTGTGGTGTCTGCGCGCGATAAAGACCGATGCGGTCGCGGGTGGCGACGACACGGCCCTCAGCCCCGATCCAGAGCGCATCGGTGACGGGCAGGGCCGGGGCGGCGGCAACTGCCCCGATGTGCAGCGTATTGAGCACGGCGGTGATCAGTTCGGGCGTGATGCAGCAGCGCGCAACATCGTGGATCAGGACGTGATCGGGCGGGTCGTCCGCCATGCTCTCTAGCCCGTTGCGCACGGAGATCGCGCGCGTCGCCCCACCTGCCGTGACATTGATCCGTGGATGCGAGGCGAGCCGATCCATATCTTCGGGGTGCAGAACGACGGTAATCCGGGTTATCTCTGAGACTGCGAGAAAGGCATCAAGCGTCCAGTCGATCACGCGGCGACCGGCCAGCGGCTGCCATTGCTTTGGCAGGTCCCCGCCAGCACGGGTGCCGCGACCTGCGGCGACGATGAGAGCAGCGCTTGTCATGCCCCTTGATTACGGCGCGTCCGAGAGGAGCGCAATGGCTGAGCATGTGCCTAATTAATAGGCAGTAAAGCTGTCACACCCAAGGAAACATCCCTTGCAGCGTTGTCTTGCGCCCATGTCAGGGCTACAACGGCGATGTTGCACAAGGATTAGGCACACACATGCTGTCACTTGCCGATATGGGATTCACCCCGCCTGTGGCTCTCGCCCCGATGGCGGGAATCACCGACCTGCCGTTTCGTTCGCTGGTCTCGCGCTTTGGCGCGGGGCTGGTGGTGAGCGAAATGGTCGCGAGCCAGGAAATGGTGCAGGCCAAGCCCGGTGTGCGCGAGAAGGCCGAGTTGGGGCTCGGGGTGGAAAACACGGTGGTGCAGCTTGCCGGCTGTGACACTTATTGGATCGCGGAGGCCGCACGCATGGTCGCGGATCGCGGTGCGCAGGTCATCGACATCAACATGGGTTGCCCCGCCAAGAAGGTAACGAGCGCGAGCGGGGCAGGGGCGTCGGGCTCGGCCCTGATGCGCACACCGGATCACGCGCTGAGGCTGATCGAGGCGGTGGTCGGTGCCGTCAGCGTGCCGGTGACCCTCAAGACGAGGCTGGGTTGGGATGATGATTGCCTGAACGCGTCCGAGATTGCACGCCGCGCCGAGGCGGCGGGCGTGCAGATGATCACCATTCACGGGCGCACGCGCTGTCAGTTCTATAAGGGGCGCGCCGATTGGGCGGCCATCCGCGCGGTCAAGGCGGCGGTGCGCATGCCGGTGCTGGCCAATGGCGACATTATCGACGCACCAAGCGCGCGGCGCGCGCTGGAACAATCCGGTGCCGATGGCGTGATGATCGGGCGGGGTGCGCAAGGGCGGCCCTGGCTGCTGGCGCAGGTGGCGGCGGCGCTATATGGCACGCCCGCGCCCGAGGTGCCGCAGGGGGCAGCGTTGGCCGACCTGGTGGCAGGGCATTACGAGGCGATTCTGGGCTTTTACGGCCGCGCTCTGGGCGGGCGCGTCGCGCGCAAGCATCTGGGCTGGTACATGGATCACGCCGGGACAGGGGCCGATCTGCGCCGCCGGGTGCTGACGGCAGGGCCTGAAGAGGTTTTGCACCTCTTGCCCGATGCCATGCAGGACTGTGTCCGCGAGAGGCGTGCGGCATGAGCACCGAAGAGGGGATCTGGACCTCGCTGCCGGTGCCCGCGCTGGTGATCGACGCAGAGGATCGCATCACGCGGATCAATCCTGCCGCCGAAGGGTTCTTGATGAGTTCCGAGCGCGCGCTGACCGGTCAGCCGCTCTGGGACAGGCTGGCGGTCAACGCGCCGCTGGAGGATGCCTTCGAACGGGCCCGCGAAAACAATGCACCGCTTTTCGTCAATGACGTGGATGTGGGCACTGGTGAACGCGCGCCAATGCAGTGCAACCTTCAGGTGGCCCCGTTGGCGGGCAGGCCCGGTCATATGATCATGCTGATCAGCCCGCGAGAGCTGGCCGGGCGCATGGTGCAGAACAGCAACGTGAAATCGGCGGCGAAATCGGCGATCGGCATGGCCGAGATGCTGGCGCATGAGATCAAGAACCCGCTGGCGGGAATCACGGGTGCGGCGCAGCTTCTGTCGATGACGCTGGGGCAGGAGGATCTGGAGCTGACCGACTTGATCGTCAGTGAGAGCCGCCGCATCGTGGGTCTGCTGGAGCGGGTCGAGCAATTCGGCAATATCAGCGCGCCGGATCTGAAACCGGTCAACCTGCATGACGTGCTGGATCGGGCGCGGCGCTCGGCGATGCTGGGCTTTGCCGCGCATATGACGATGATCGAGGATTACGACCCGTCGCTGCCGCTGGCGCTTGGCGATGCGGATCAGCTGTTGCAGGTGGTGCTGAACCTGCTGAAGAACGCGGCGGAGGCGGCACAGGGACAGCCCGGCACGATCCGGCTGCACAGCTATTACGAACAATCGCTGCGGGTGCGACGAGGTGAAGGCAAGGGCAAGGCGCTGCCGCTTCAGATCGAGATCATCGACGATGGGCCGGGGCTGCCGCCGGAGATCGCCGAAGAGGTGTTCGATCCATTCGTGTCGGGCCGCGAGAACGGCACGGGCCTTGGCCTCGCGCTCGCGGCCAAGATCATCTCGGATCACGACGGCTGGATCTCGGTAAGCTCGGTTCCCGGGCGCACGGTGTTCCGCATCTCATTGCAACGCGCGCAGACGACGACAGGCCAGGGAGGCTAGAACATGGACGGCACGATATTGGTCGCTGACGACGACCGCACGATCAGGACGGTTCTGACGCAGGCGCTGACGCGGGCAGGGTGCCGGGTGCATGCCACCTCGAGCCTGACCACGCTGATGCGGTGGGTGGGCGAGGGCAAGGGCGATGTGGTGATCTCTGACGTGGTGATGCCGGATGGCAATGGGTTGGAGATGCTGCCCAAGATCGCGCAGGACCGGCCCGGCCTGCCGGTGATCGTGATCTCGGCGCAGAACACGATCATGACGGCGATCAAGGCCGCCGAGGCCGAGGCCTATGATTACCTGCCCAAACCGTTCGATCTGCCCGACCTGATGAAGCGCACCGCGCGGGCGCTCGAGGCGCGGGCCCGGCGCAGCGTGGCCGCCCCCGAAGAGGACCGGCCCGAGGAATTGCCGCTGATCGGGCGCACGCCTGCGATGCAAACCCTTTACCGCGTGGTGGCGCGGGTCATGCATAGCGATCTGCCGGTGATGGTCTGTGGCGAGTCGGGCACCGGCAAGTCACTTATTGCCAAGGCGCTGCATGATTTTTCGGACCGGCGCACGCTGCCTTTCGTGACGGTGACGGCGAGCGATCTGAGCGAGCTCAATGGCCCGTCGCGGGTGATGGCGCGGGTCAAGGGTGGCACGCTGGTGCTTGATGAGGTGAGCGATCTGCCGCTCGAGGCGCAGGGCCGTGTGGTGCGGATGATGGACGCGCCGGGCGATCACGTACCACGCTTCATGGCCACCAGCCGCGTGCCCCCGGCACAGGCGCTGGAGGATGGCACGCTGCGCGAGGATCTCTATTACCGGCTGAGCGGGGCGGTGGTCGATGTGCCGTCCTTGCGGGAGCGGATCGAGGATATTCCCTTGCTGGCTGCGCATTTCCTAGCCCGGGACGAGCGCGAGGGACAGCCTGCGCGACACCTGTCGGACGGCGCGGTGGAGTTGATGCGCGCCTATAGCTGGCCGGGCAACGTGCGGCAGCTGGAAAACGCGGTGCGCCGGATCGGCCTCACTGCATTGGCGCAGGAGATCACCCGCTCGGAGGTGGAGGCGGTGCTGGGCAATCAGCCGCGCGCCGAGCCGGTGATGCGCGCGGGGCGGGGCGAGAGCCTGTCGGCCTCGGTGGCGGGACATCTGCAACGCTATTTCGACCTGCACGGTGCGGACCTGCCGCCGCCCGGGCTTTATGGTCGCATCCTTCGTGAAGTGGAGACGCCGCTGATCGAAATCGCACTTGATGCCACCGGCGGTAATCAGATGAAATGCGCCGATCTGCTTGGCATCAACCGCAATACGCTGCGCAAGAAGATCACCGATCTGGATATTCACGTGACACGCCGCCGCAAGTTGATGTAAAACTGCAACAGAACTGTGACCTGAGAGGTGCTTCGCGCCTATTAGGTCCAGATGTTGCGGGGCAGGCGTGGCCGCCCCACAAGGCGATGGGGGGCATGCGTGGCAACGCGGACACGCAGAATGCGCGGCAGGCGCCTGTCATGGGAGGGGATCACCCACCTGAGACGGCTGCGGCAGTTGCAGAACTGGGCTACGTTGGGCCTTGTGATCCTTGGCCCCGTTCTGGCCTTTGCCACCTATCTGCTGCTTGGTCCGCTGGATCAGGGGACATCGTCGAACGGGCTGCGGCTCGTGCTTTTGGCAGACATGGTCTATGTGCTCATGGTCGCCGGGCTGGTGCTGCAGCGGGTGGCGCGGATGATCGCGGCGCGCCGGTCGCGCTCGGCGGGCTCAAGGCTGCATTTGCGGCTGACCGGCGTGTTTGCGCTCATGGCGCTGTTGCCGACGATCACGGTTGCGGTTTTTGCCACGCTGTCGGTCAATATGGGGCTGGAGGCGTGGTTTTCCGACCGGGTGGGGCGCGTGGTCGACAGCTCTGTCGCGGCCGCCCAAGCCTATGAGGATGAGCATCGCCGCGATCTGGAGACCGATGCACGGGTGCTGGCACGGGTGATCAATGCCACCAAGCGCGCGGCGATCTTCATGAGCGATGGCGATATCAGACAGGTCCTGTCCTCGGGGCAGCGCGAGATTCAGCGCGGGCTGCGCGAGGCGTTCGTGATCGACGGGACCGGCGAAATCCGGGCGCGCGGCGAGCGCTCATACCTCTTCGATTACGAGGCACCGACGCCCGAGCAGATCACGCAGGCGCGCGACGAAGGTGTCACCGTGATCCGGGACTGGGACAATAACGAGTTCCGCGCGCTGATGCCGCTCGACGCCTTTCCCGACCGGTTGCTCTATGTCAGCCGCAATGTCGATGGCGCGATCCTAAACCTGCTCGACGACACGCAGGAAACCGCGCGTTTCTACAAGCAACGCGAGAGCGAGCGCGGTCGGCTGCTGTTCGAGTTCGGGCTGCTGTATCTTGGCTTTGCGGTGATCCTGATTCTGGCGGCGATCTGGCTGGGCATGTGGTTCGCCGAGCGTCTGTCGCTCCCCGTCGGGCGGCTCACCTCGGCCGCGCAGCGTGTGGGTGAGGGTGATCTCGACACACAGGTGCGCGAGGAGGACGGCGATGACGAGATTGCGCAGCTCAGCACCTATTTCAACCAGATGACCCGGCAGCTGAAGGGCCAGCGCGAACGCCTGCTGGCCAATACCCAACAGATCGAGCGCCGCCGCCGCCTGTTCGATTCTGTGCTGGGCTCGGTCTCGTCAGGAGTTGTGGGGCTTGATGCCAAGGGGCGCGTGACCTTCGTCAATCGTGCGGCCGAACGGCTGCTCGACTGGCAGGAGGATCAGCAATCGACGGTGCTTTCGGTGGCGGTGCCCGAGTTCGGCCCGCTGTTTGACCGGCTGCGCACGGTTCCGAGCGGTTTCGTGCAGGAAGAGATAAAGGTCAGCCGTGGCGCGCGGCAGGAAAACCTGCTGGTGCGCATGTCCACCCGTATGGGCGAGGGCGGGCGGCGCGAGGGCTATGTGGTGGCCTTTGATGACGTGACCGATCTGGTGACGGCGCAGCGCATGGCCGCATGGGGCGACGTGGCGCGACGCATCGCGCATGAAATCAAGAACCCGCTGACGCCGATTCAACTGAGCGCCGAGCGCATCAAGCGCAAGTTCGCCCGGCAGCTGGAACCGGATCAGGCCGAGAGCCTGGAGCAATTGACCGACGTGGTGGTGCGCCAGACGAATGACCTGCGCCGGATCGTCGATGAATTCTCCAAATTCGCGCGTATGCCAGAGCCCCAGACCGAACCGCTGAGTCTGAGCCAGGTGCTGCGCGAATCGGCGCTGTTGCAGGAAAACGGCCAACCCGAGGTGCGGTTCGTGCTTGACCTGAGCGACGCAGCCCTGACCGCAGAGATTGACCCGGCGATGGTCGGGCAGGCGCTGACCAACCTGATCAAGAACGCGGGCGAAGCGATTGAGAGCCTGATTGAGAAGGGCGCGCCGGAGGGGCATCAGCCGATGATCCGCATCGAGAGCGGTGAGGAGGCGGGGCAGGCGGTGATCCGCATTTCCGACAACGGTATCGGCCTGCCTGCGGATCGCGCGCGGCTGTTCGAACCCTATGTGACGACACGGGACAAGGGTACCGGCCTCGGCCTGCCCATTGTCAAGAAGATCATTGAGGAGCATGGCGGCACGCTCACGCTCGAAGATGCAATGCCGTTCACGCCGGGCGCGCATGCCGGGGCCCGTGCGGTGGTGCGCCTGCCGCTGCTGGCGGCACGAGATGAGACTGTAAAGGCCAGGACGGCCGGGTGAGGGACCAATGAGTGACATTCTGATTGTCGATGACGAACGCGATATCCGTGAACTGATCTCGGATATTTTGGAGGACGAAGGCTATAGCACCCGCCGAGCGGGCAATTCCGACGAGGCGATGGCGGCGATTGCCGCCGAACAGCCCGGCCTTCTGATCCTCGATATCTGGCTCAAGGATAGCCAGATGGACGGCATCGACATCCTCAAGACCGTGAAGCGCGACTACCCCGATGTGCCGGTGGTTATCATCTCGGGCCATGGCAATATCGAAATCGCGGTCGCGGCGATCAAGCAGGGCGCGTATGATTTTATCGAAAAGCCGTTCAACATCGACCAGCTGATGGTGGTGATCCGGCGCGGCATGGAAACCAGTCGGTTGCGGCGCGAGAACCAGGCGCTGAAGCGGCGCGAGACCGCGCCGTCGGAAATGCTGGGCGACGCGCCCGCCTTTCGCAACCTGCTGAGCCAACTCGACAAGGTCACCAAGTCGAACGGCCGGGTGATGCTCGCAGGGCCTGCCGGATCGGGCAAGGAACTGGCGGCGCGCTATATCCATGCGCAATCGATGCGGGCCAAGGGACCGTTCGTCACCGTGGGCTGTGCGTCTATCGCGGCGGACCGGATGGAAGAGGTGCTCTTTGGTCGCGAGAGCACCGAGGCGGGGGTGACGCCGGGCCTGTTGGAGGAGGCCAACGGCGGGGTCATCTATTTCGACGAGGTCGCAGACATGCCCGCCGGCACGCAATCCAAGATCCTGCGGGTGCTAATCGATCAGACCTTTTTGCGGGTCGGGGGCAGTGAAAAGATCAAGGTCGATCTGCGGGTGATTTCGTCGACCAGCCGCGACCTGGAGGCCGAAATTGCCGCCGACCGGTTTCGCCGTGAACTCTATCACCGGCTGAACGTGGTGCCGATCAGCGTACCGAGCCTGGAGGAACGGCGCGAGGATATCCCGGCGTTGGCCACACATTTCATCGAGATGCTGCACAAGACGCAAGGCCTGCCCCTGCGCGAGATGAGCGAGGAGGCGGCGGCGCTCTTGCAGACCATGCACTGGCCCGGCAACGTGCGGCAATTGCGCAACGTGATCGAGCGCGTGCTGATCCTGGGCGAGGCGGGCGGGCCGATCGGCGTGGCCGAGTTGCCGGGCGAGACCAGCGCACCCGCCGAGAAAGGGCGCGTGGTGCTGTCGGGCACTGTGGCGACGATGCCCCTGCGCGAGGCGCGCGAGGCGTTCGAGCGGGAATACCTGATGACGCAGATCAACCGTTTCGGCGGCAATATCAGCCGCACGGCGGAATTCGTCGGCATGGAAAGGAGCGCGCTGCACCGCAAGCTCAAGTCGCTTGGCGTGATGACCGGCACGAAAGGTGCCGCGCGCGAGGACGACGAAGACGACGCCGCGCGCGCGGCCAGTTAGCGAGTGGTGGTCGCTGGCAGGTAACTCTTGAAGGACCGGGCGGCGCGTGCGCCGCTCGCGATGGGTAATGCGCGGATTACAGGCAATCTTTCAGACGCCATCCGCCGGCATGCAGACGGTACATTCCGCCGCCGGTGATGCTTAGGATCAGCACCGCACCGATTGCGATCATCCGGTCCCAGGACCAGAATTCGATGACGGGCGTATGGGTCCACGAGCCGCCCTGCAACAAAAGCGCCGCGCTGCAGATAACGAAGCCCAGAACGGCCACGACACGGCTGCGCAGCCCAAGCACCAGCCAGATCGCGATCAGGCTCAGAAGCGCCACGATGGCCGCATCCAGCAAGGGTGCGCCGGTAAGGTCGGCATGCTGCGTGAACGGCTGAATGGCTTGTGGGGCGGCATGGTAGGCCGCGTGCAGGGCGAAGAAAAATGCGAGGTAAAGCCGACTCACGAGGCCGGCCACCTGAGATACGTGGTCCATATTGATTGCTTGCCTGTATTGTTTTCTTTTCTGCAACAGTGCAACCAAAAGGATAGTATATCAATACATGCTCCCGCAAAGGCGTTGTTGCGTATCCTGCAAGGCGCGCGTGCGGATTTTCGCCTCGACAAGTTGCGCGCTGACCCAATCGACGGTGGCGCGGATGTCGGGGTCGGTGCTGCGGCTTTCGTGGTGGATCACGTAGAGATCCCGTCTGATATCGAGATCGCGCGGCCCGAGGGGCCGGAATTCGGGGGTGTCCGCCGCCAGAATGACGGGCAGCGCCCCGGCCAGGCCCAGCTCGCGCATCATGCGCACCGCTTGCGGAAAGCTGTCGACCAGCACAGTCGGATCGGATGTGAAGAAATGCCGCCGGGCCTCAATATAGGGGCCTGCGATCCGCTCTCCGAGGCTGACCCAGCCATCGCCCTCACGCCACCCTTCGGGCGCGAAAATCGAGAAATGCAGCACCCCGCAGCGCTTGACCCGGACGCGACCCGACTCGGGCGGGTGGAAAACCACGCTGATATCCGTTGAACCGAGCCCGCTCTCGTGGATGCGGCTATCGAGGACCGGGCGTATACCGGCATTCTTGCTCACGAAGTCGCGCATCCCGGGGGCGAGGATATGCGACAGCACCGTAGGAGGTGCACCGATCTTGACATCGCGGCGCGTCGTCGGCTGGTACTCCTGGAGCCGGGCCAGTTCGGACTCGAGCATGCCGTCGGCCTGTTCGAACGTGGCGACGAGATCCGAGAGTGCCGGGTTCAGCCGCCACTCGCCCTCGGATTTCACGAACGGGTAGATCCCGAGCGTATCGCGCAACCGGGCGATCTGCCGAGAGACGGTGGAGGTGGTGGTGCCGATCTCGCTCGCGGCGCTGGTCATGGAGCCGCAGCGCTGAACGGTCAGAACGACGCGCAGGTCGTCATAGATGCGCGCGAAGGATGGGGCGGAGGACGAGTTGGGCAATTCAGGAGGCACCTCTTCGGCTTAAGGATTGGTTGCGAAAGCTGCGCATATGATGAGTATGCCGGTAAGAACAAGCGCGAACCGCGCATACCCGCCATGTCGTTTCAGTAGGGTTCGGTTCAAATTTTCACGATTTTGTGATACATGCAAAGCGCGAAGAACGCTAGCGGCGCAACGACAGATACGGGAAAAATTGCGCCGCCGGCGGGGTTAGCCCGGCGTCACGATGCGCCATGCGCCCGACGGCAGGCGGACCGTGCAGCTTGTTTTGTCGAGGCGCGGCTGCGGGGCTTCGGCCGCCACTTCGGCGGCGCGCACGCGGTCGGGGTCGCATTGCGGCAGCGCAACGGGGCGATAGCCCGCCTGTGCCATGCACTGATCAACGACCCGCGCACGCAGACCGTCATTGGCATCATAACTCTCGGTATAACCCGCGCGCACCAGGCGGGTGCGCGTGTAGCAATAGCCGTGACCGTCGCAATAGGTATAGGGTGCGTATTGCGGCGGAATGTAACGGGTCCGGATGTCGCGCGGCACACGTTCGAGGGCTGCCACCTGGCAGTCGGTCAGGTTCGACTCGATCTGCGCAGGCACGGCGCCGGGCTTGTGATAGAGCGCGGGCGGCGCGCAGGCGATCAGGGCGAGGGGCAGGGCGAGAGAGCGTACAAGGCGGATCATGCGCGCATCGTAACTGCGTCCGGTGCCGGGTACAAAGCAATTGACCGCCCCTGACCCTTCTGTCATGCAACTTGTTCAGACAGGATGAGGCGAGAGAGATGAAGGTCATCATCTGCGGTGCCGGCCAGGTGGGCTGGCAGATCGCGCGGCACCTGTCGGGCGAGCGCAACGATGTCACGGTCGTGGACAACAATCCCGATCTGGTGCGACGGGCCACCGATACGCTCGACGTGCAGGGGCTGACCGGCTTTGCCTCTTATCCGGATGTGCTGGACCGGGCGGGCGCGCGCGATGCTGACATGATCATAGCCGCCACCTATTCCGACGAGGTCAACATGGTGACCTGTCAGGTGGCGCATTCGGTTTTCGATATCCGGCGCAAGATTGCCCGGCTGCGCAGCCAGTCCTATCTCGACGCGATCTATTCCGACCTCTACCGCCGCGATCACATGCCCATCGACGTGGTGATCAGCCCCGAGCGCGAGGTCGCGCAGGCCGCGTTGCAGCGGCTCGCGGCACCTGCCGCCTTTGACACCGTGACCTTCATGGACGACACCGCGCAGCTCATGGGGATCCGGCTGGAAGAGGATTGCCCGGTGCTCAACACGCCGCTCCGGCAGTTGAGCGATCTGTTCTCGACGCTGCGGGTGGTGGTACTGGCGGTGCGCCGCGAGGGGCGGCTTTTTGCGCCCGAGTCGGGCGATCAGCTGTTTGAGGGCGACGAGTGCTATCTCTTCGCCCCTGTCGAGGACGTGCCGCGCACGCTTGAAGTCTTTGGCAAGTCGCAGAAGAAACAGGAACGCGTGGTGATCATCGGCGGTGGCAATATCGGCCTTGCGGTGGCGCAGGCGCTGGAGACCCGGACCGGCGGGCGGATTCGCGCCAAGGTGATCGAAAAGAACCGCGCCTGTGCCGAACGCGCGGCGGATGCGCTGGAGCGGACCATCGTTCTCAACGGTGACGGGCTCAACGCGGCGCTGCTGTCTGAGGCCGGGATCTCGCGGGCCGACGCGGTGCTGGCGGTGACCGATGACGACAAGACCAACATGCTCGCGGCGGTTCGCGCCAAGTCCGAGGGCTGCCCCTTCGCGATCTCGCTGATCAACGATCCCACGATGGTGCCGCTGCTCGATCCCCTGGGGATCGACGCCTATATCAACCCGCGTGCCACCACCGTCAGTTCGATCCTGCGCCATATCCGGCACGGGCGGGTGCGCGGCGTCTATTCGATCGGTGATGCCGAGGCCGAGGTGATCGAGGCCGAGGTGATGTCGACCTCCTCTATCGCCGGTGCGGCGCTGCGCGACATCGACTTTCCCGAAGGCGTGCTGATCGGCGGGGTCAGGAAGGGCGACAAGATACACAAGCCGCGCGGCGGGCTCAGGATCGAGGCGGGGGATTCGGTGGTGATCTTCGCGCTGGCGGCGGATGTGGCGGCGGTCGAGAAGCTGCTACAGGTCTCGATCGACTATTTCTGATCCGATGACCGCGCGTCTCCTGAGCTTTCCCCTGATTCTCATTCTCGCAGGCCTCGCGGCGCTGATGATGTTCCTGCCGATGATCGACGCGCTGATGCGCGACGACACCAGCGTGGCGCGCGCTTTTGGCTATTCGGGGCTGCTGGGGCTCGCGCTGATCGTGGTGATCGGGCTGGCCATATCGGGCGGCGGCGGTGCGCGCCAGATGAGCGATGCGCGCAATCTCGGCTCGCTGCTTTTGGCCTATCTGATCCTGCCGGTCTATCTGGCGCTGCCGTTCTACGAGGGGCTGGAGACGACCACGTTCCTCAATGCCTATTTCGAGATGGTGTCGAGTTTCACCACCACCGGGGCGAGCCTGTTCGATCAACCGGGGCGGATCATGGACAGCCTGCACCTGTGGCGCGCGCTGGTCGGCTGGGCCGGGGGGTTGCTGATCTGGGTGTCCGCCTCGGCGGTGCTCGCGCCGATGAGCCTTGGTGGCTTCGAGGTGACGGTGCGCGCCGAGCCGGGGCAAGATGACGCGCTTCTGGGCCGGTTCGAGCGGGCCAGTACCGAGCGGCGGTTGGCGCAGACGACAGCATTGCTCGCGCCGGTCTATGTGGGGTTGACCGCCGCGCTCTGGATCATCCTGATGGCCGGCGGAGAACGCGCCTTCGTGGCCTTGGTGCATGCGATGTCGACACTGGCGACGAGCGGCATTTCCTCGATCGGCGGGCTGGAGAACGGGATGTCGGGATTTGCGGGCGAAGCCGCGATTTTCCTGTTCCTGTTCTTTTCGTTGTCGCGGCTCACCTTTTCGTCGGACACGGTCCCTACGGTGCGGCAGGGGCTATTTAATGATCCGGAGTTCCGGCTGGGTCTGACGCTGGTGGCGGTGGTGCCGCTGTTGCTGTTCATGCGGCACTGGATCGGGGCCTACGAGGTCTCTGACCCTGCCGATTGGAAGGGTGCTCTGCGCTCGCTCTGGGGGGCGGTTTTCACTGTGATGTCGTTCCTCTCGACCACCGGATTCGAGAGCGCCGACTGGCAGGCGGCGCGCGACTGGTCGGGGCTCAAGACCCCCGGACTGATCCTTATGGGGCTGGCCATGGTGGGCGGCGGCGTGGCCACGACCGCAGGCGGGGTCAAGCTCTTGCGGGTCTATGCGCTCTACCTGCATGCGCAGCGCGAGGTGGACCGGCTGATCCACCCGTCCTCGGTCGGGCGTGCGTCGGGGCCGGGGCGGCGCATCCGGCGGCAGGGCGCCTATATCGCCTGGATATTCTTCATGCTCTTCGCGCTGACGCTGACTGCGCTCACGGCCTTGCTGGCACTGGTCGGACAGAGCTTTGAATCGGCGCTCATTCTGGCGCTGTCGGGGTTATCCACGACCGGGCCGCTGATTGAGATGGCCAGCGAAAACCCGATCCGCCTTGTGGAATTGAGTTCTGCGGCGAAACTGGTCTATGCGGCGGCCATGGCACTGGGCCGACTGGAGACGCTGGCACTGATAGCCCTGCTCAATCCGAGCGTCTGGCGGGATTGACAGGGGCACGCAATTTTGGACTGGAAACTCTGACGCGGGCAGGACATACTTGGCTGCGTGTCAGGGTTGTAAGACACGTCGATACGCGGCGTGCGCAAGAAAAAAAGGCAGGATATTGAATGGCTTCTGATCGACAAAATTTGCAAGATGCGTTTCTCAATCAGGTGCGTAAGACCAAGATCCCGGTCACGGTCTTCCTGATCAACGGGGTCAAGTTGCAAGGTGTGATTACCTGGTTCGACAATTTCTGCATCCTGCTGCGCCGTGACGGGCAATCGCAACTGGTCTACAAGCATGCCGTATCCACCATCATGCCGTCGCAACCCGTGAACCTCTATGACGGTGACGACGCCAATTGAAGGAACATGCGCGCCCGATCACCCGGGCCTGGGTCATCCACCCCGAGATTGTCGCCGCCGGAAGCGCGCGCGACCCTGAACTCGCGCTTGAAGAGGCGGTCTCGCTTGCCCATGCGCTGCCCGATCTGGAGGTTGTGGGCGCGCAGGCCGTGCGACTGCGCAAGCCCGATGCCGGGCGACTCTTCGGCAAGGGCAAGCGCGAAGAACTCAAAGAGGCGATAACCGCCGCCGAGGCCGATCTGGTGCTGGTCGATGGCCCGCTGACACCGGTGCAGCAACGCAATCTGGAGAAGGACTGGGACGTCAAGATCCTCGACCGGACCGGCCTGATCCTTGAGATCTTCAGCGATCGCGCGGCGACCCGCGAAGGCGTGTTGCAGGTTGAGATGGCGGCGCTCAGCTATCAGCGCACCCGGCTGGTGCGGGCCTGGACCCACCTTGAGCGCCAGCGTGGTGGTCTGGGCTTTGTCGGCGGCCCCGGCGAGACGCAAATCGAGGCCGACCGCCGCGCAATCGACGAGCAGCTGGTACGCCTGCGTCGACAACTGGAAAAGGTCGTCAGAACCCGCACCCTGCATCGCACGGCGCGCGCCAAGGTGCCGTTCCCGATCGTCGCACTCGTGGGCTATACCAACGCCGGAAAATCGACGCTCTTCAACCGCTTGACTGGCGCCGAGGTGATGGCCAAAGACATGCTCTTCGCCACGCTCGATCCGACCATGCGGCGCATTCAACTGCCCGGCGGCGGCCCCGAGGTGATCCTGTCGGACACCGTGGGCTTCATCAGCGATCTGCCGACCGAACTGGTCGCCGCGTTCCGCGCCACGCTGGAGGAGGTACTGGAGGCGGACCTGATTTGCCACGTGCGCGACATCTCGCATCCCGAAAGCACGGCACAGGCGCGCGACGTGGCGACGATCCTCGAAAGTCTGGGGGTCAAGGAGAGCGTGCCGCAGATCGAGGTCTGGAACAAGATCGACAGGCTGGACGATGAGGCGCGCGGCGCCGCGACGACACAGGCGAGTCGGCAGGACGGGGTGCAGGCGCTCTCGGCGATCACCGGGCAGGGGATCGACGAACTGGTCGAGGGGATCGCCCGCGCGCTCGCCGAAGTGCGGCATCTGAGCGAGGTTCAGCTGCGCTTTGACGAAGGCCGCAAGCGGGCCTGGCTCTTCGAGAAGGATCTGGTCGAGGACGAGCGCCAGACTGAGGACGGTTTCGATCTGACCGTGCGCTGGTCGCCGCGGCAACAGGCGCAGTTCAACGAGATGTGACGGCCAGGCGTTGTCAGACCGACAATCGTGAGGTATGCGCCCCGCGTTCGCGGTAGGGCGTTGTATTGTAATGCGCGCGGTAGCATTTCGAGAAATGCGAGGGCGAGGCAAAGCCGCAGGCAAGCGCCACGTTGATTACCGTCATGTCGGTCTGCATCAACAAGTTACGTGCCTTTTGCAGGCGCAGTTCCATGTAATACCGCTTGGGGCTGCGACTGAGGTAGCGGCGAAACAGGCGTTCCAGCTGTCGCGTCGACATGCCGACTTCGCGCGCCAGGATCGAGGGGCTGATCGGGTCTTCGATATTGGCCTCCATCATCTGGATGACCTGGCTCAACTTGGGGTGGCGCACGCCGATGCGGGTTGGCACGCTCAGGCGTTGTGTGTCCTGATCGGTGCGGATCGAGGAATAAATCTGCTGATCGGCAACCGCATTGGCCAGCTTCTCGCCGTGATCGTCGGCAATCAGGCTGAGCATCAGGTCGATGGAGGAGGTGCCGCCCGCCGTGGTCATCCGGTTCCCGTCGATCACGAAAACAGACTTGGTCAGTTGCACCTCGTCGAATTCCTCGAGAAAGGCGTCGTGGTTTTCCCAGTGGATCGTGGCGCGCTTGCCGTCGAGCAGACCCGCCTTGGCGAGCACGTAGGACGCAGTGCAGAGCCCGCCCATCCGCAGCCCCCGGCGCGCCTCGCGGCGCAGCCAGTTGAGCATCTTCTTGGTGGCGGCCTTCTGGATATCGACCCCGCCGCAGACGATTACCACATCGTCGCGATTGAGCTCGGCCAGGGGGAAATCAACCTGGAACCGCACGCCGTTGGAACAGGTGATGATCTCGTCGGTATCCCCGGTCAACGCCCAGCTGTACAGCTCTGCCTCGGCCATGCGATTGGCGATGCGCAGGCACTCCACCGCCGAGGCGAAACTCAGCAGGGTGAAATTGTCGAGCAGCACGAAGATAAAGCGCTTGGGCGCTTTCGGCGCGTCGACATCGATTTTCGCGGTCTCAGGTTTCATAGCTCTTCCGAATCCCCGGACATTCCGATCATCCTTCGCCTGTGTCACGAAACCGTCGCGATTGACAAGACATGAGGTTGTGATCGCAGGCGATTCCTGACAACTCCTGTATGGCCTCTTGGGCATGGCTTTAGTATAGACCGGGCCTGACATTCGAGAAAGCGGAGACTGAAAATGACGGATTGGCAGAAAACGGGCTGGCGCGCGAAGCCGCGGGTGCAGATGCCGGACTATACCGATGCGGCCGCCATCGCGGCGGTTGAGGCCCGTCTGACACAGTATCCGCCGCTGGTCTTTGCGGGCGAGGCGCGCAGGCTCAAGACGCAGCTTGGCGCGGCGTCGCGCGGTGAGGCGTTCCTGTTGCAGGGCGGCGATTGTGCCGAGGCGTTCGATCAGTTCTCGGCCGATGCCATTCGCGACACGTTCAAGGTGATGCTGCAAATGGCGATGGTGCTGACCTACGGTGCCAAGGTGCCGGTGGTGAAGGTGGGGCGCATGGCAGGCCAGTTCGCCAAACCGCGCAGCGCGCCGACCGAGACGGTCGAAGGGCTGGAACTGCCCAGCTACCGGGGCGACATCATCAACGAGCTGGCCTTCACCCCAGAGGCCCGCATTCCGAACCCGGAAAAGATGCTGCAGGCCTACACCCAGGCGGCGGCGACGCTAAACCTGCTGCGCGCCTTTTCCAAGGGCGGCTATGCCGACATGCACCAGGTGCATCAGTGGACGTTGGGATTCACCGAGAGCGAGAAGGCCGCGAAATACCGCGAAATGGCCAATCATATTGCCGATGCGTTGGACTTCATGACGGCGGCGGGGATCGACAGCGCGCAGGCGCACACGCTGCAGACGGTGGATTTCTACACCTCGCACGAGAGCCTGTTGCTGGAATACGAGGAGGCGCTGACGCGGCTTGATTCGACCTCAGGCAAGTGGTTGGCAGGATCGGGACACATGCTGTGGATCGGCGACCGCACCCGGCAGCCCGACGGCGCACATGTCGAATTCCTGCGCGGGGTACAGAACCCGATCGGTCTGAAATGCGGGCCGACGATGACCTCGGAAGATCTCAAGCGTCTGCTGGCGACGCTCAACCCGGGCAACGAGGCGGGGCGGCTGACGCTGATCGCGCGGTTCGGCGCGGGCAAGGTCGCGGACAACCTGCCGCGCCTCATCCGCACGGTCGAAGAAGAAGGCGCGAAGGTGCTCTGGGTCTGCGATCCGATGCATGGCAACACGATCAAATCGGCAACCGGCTACAAGACCCGGCCGTTCGAGGCGGTGCTGCGCGAGGTGCAGGAGTTCTTTGGCATTCACCGCGCAGAGGGCACGATCCCGGGCGGGGTGCATTTCGAGATGACCGGCCAGGACGTCACCGAATGCACCGGCGGGATGCGGGCACTTTCGGACGAAAATCTCAGCGACCGCTATCATACTGCCTGCGATCCGCGCCTCAACGCCTCGCAATCACTGGAACTTGCGTTCCTTGTGGCCGAGGAACTCAAGGCGCTGCGCGACGACCGCAAGCAAGCGCAGGCGGTCTGACAGACCGCGCCGCCCGCGACCTAAGCGCCAAGCCGTTTGCAAACGGCTTGGTCCGCGCTATGCAAAGCGCGGTGGAAGGCCCGTGCAAGGGCCCTGCGGCCTATTTTACCAGTTGGAGATATTCGCGACTGCGATTGCTGTTGCGCCCGCGATCCGTACCGCTGAGCCCGCCGGGGAGAATGCGCAGATTGCCCATTCCCGCGCTGTCATCGAGCGGCGATACACGGCAGGCCGCGATCTCGAACCGGCGGGGGGTGCGGCCAAGTGGGCCGCGCGTCACCAGACAGCCGAGCGCGCGCGACACATCGCCAAGATCGCTGCGTAGCGGCAGCATCACCAGCGTGGCGGGCAGGTCGGATCGTGCGAGACCGCCTTTGCTGCGCAGCTCCATGCGCAGCGTTGCGGGCCCGTCGAACAGATCGACCAGATGCAGTGCAAAGGCGTCTCGGGCGGGTGGCGAGATCAGGCACGACAGCGGCATGCCGCGCACCTCCATGCCCATGATCTCGCTCAGATGCATCCCTGCGACCCGCAGCCGGGTCACCCCGGGCGCGATGCGTTCGGCGATGAAGGCATTGGACAAGAGCGGTTCGATGCGGCGCGGGTCGATATCGGCGCGGTTCGGTACATCATGGCCGCGCCGGGCCTCACTCCAATAGGCGTGGAGCGCGCGCAGATGTGCTTCGGTGCGGGCCTCCTGCGTGTTCCCGGTAACCGTTTTCATCTCGTCTTGCATGGTCTCACCCTCGTCTTGCGCCCCCGCACCGGTGCTGTCCGGCCTGTCAGCAGCCTCGCGGAGCCCCGTTAAATCCGGCCTGTGGTGCCGTTCGCTGCGTTGAGATTGCCACAAATTGTTACGCAACTGTCTAAAATTTTCGGCAGTTGGTTAACCGCCTCCGCGCGGCCCACGCGCGGTGCCGTGGCTTGCCAGCCCGGCGCGGGCGTTCTAGGAGGGTCTGTGCACAAGTTTTCGCGAGGCCCGATGCCGATGATCAATTCGATGACCGCCTTTGCCACCCGTCAGGGCGGCCACGCCGCGCGTGGCTGGAGTTGGGATCTGCGCGGCGTCAACGGCAAGGGGCTCGACCTGCGCCTGCGGGTCCCGGACTGGATCGAGGGGCTGGAGGCGGGGCTGCGCGCGCGGCTGAGCGAGGCGCTCGGGCGGGGAAATGTGACGGTGACGCTGCGTGTGCAGAACGCATCGGAGACGAGTTCGGTCGGGCTTCAATCGGACGCACTCGACGCGGTTCTTGATGCCTTGACCGAAGTCGAGGCCCGCGCCATGGCGCGGGGCCTCACGTTGGCGCCCGCCAATGCCGCCGATGTTCTGGCGCTGCGAGGGGTTCTGGATGTAGCCTTGCCCGATCCCGATACGGCCGCGCTTGGCCGTGCGATCCTCGCCGATTTCGAACCGGTTCTGGAGGGTTTCATTGCCATGCGCGCCAGCGAGGGTGCGGTGCTCGGGGACGTGCTCGGCGGTCATCTTGATGAGATTTCGCGGCTGACCGATGCCGCCGCCAATCTGCTGGACGTGAGACAGGAGGATATCGCGCGTCAGCATCGCGCGGCGCTCGCGCGGGTTATCGACGCGGCGGGGGATGCGGATCCCGCGCGGATCGCGCAGGAACTGGCGCTGCTGGCGATCAAGCTCGATGTGACCGAGGAAATAGACCGGCTGCGCGCCCATGTCACCGCCGCCCGCGCGCTTCTTGCGCAGGGCTCTCCGGTCGGGCGCAAGCTCGACTTCCTTGCCCAGGAATTCAACCGCGAGGCCAACACACTGTGCTCCAAGGCGCAGCATGCCGGGCTGACCGAGATTGGCCTCACGCTCAAGACGGTGATCGAGAGGATGCGCGAACAGGTGCAGAATGTCGAGTGATGGGCTTTGCGGCGCGGTTGCAAATGAGTATTTGAAGAACAGTGAAAGGCAGTGGCATGAGTGATCGCAGGGGTCTCCTTATCATCCTGTCCTCGCCTTCGGGTGCCGGCAAGTCGACGCTGTCGCGGCGATTGCGGGATTGGGATCCGACGATTTCCTTTTCGGTTTCGGCCACCACTCGCACACCGCGTGCGGGCGAGGTCGATGGGCAGGATTATCATTTCCTGAGCGAAGACCGGTTCAAGCGCGAGGTGGCGGGCGGCGGGATGCTGGAGCATGCGCATGTGTTCGGCAATTTCTACGGCTCGCCCAAGGCCCCGGTCGAGGCCGCGATCAACGCCGGGCGCGATGTTCTCTTTGACATCGACTGGCAGGGCGCGCAGCAGATCCGAAATTCCGCCCTCGGCGGGCATACGCTGTCAATCTTTCTGCTACCGCCCTCGATCCGCGAATTGCACCGGCGGTTGGAGGAGAGAGGGCAGGACAGCCCTGACGTGATTGCGCGCCGCATGCAAAAGAGCTGGGACGAGATCAGCCATTGGGACGGGTATGATTTCGTGCTGGTGAATGACGATCTCGACGCCACCGAGGCGCGCCTGAGGACCATCATCGAGGCCACACGCCTGCGCCGTGGCCAGCAACCCTGGCTGACCGATCATGTCCGCCACCTGCAAGCCGAGTTCGAGGAGACGCAATGACCATCTACACGCTTGACGGCCACAGCCCGCAGATCGCCGATGACACATGGATCGCGCCCGATGCCAATCTGATCGGCAAGGTGGTGATCGAGGATCGCGCCTCGGTCTGGTTCGGCTGCACGCTGCGTGGTGACAATGAGGAAATCCGCGTGGGCGCAGGCAGCAATTTGCAGGAAAACTGCGTGCTGCACACCGATATGGGCTATCCGCTGGTGATCGGGCCGGGCTGCACCATCGGGCACAAGGTCATGCTGCATGGCTGCACGCTGGAGGAGAATGTGCTGATCGGCATGGGGGCCACCGTGCTCAACGGGGCGCGGATCGGGCGCAATTGCCTGATCGGGGCGGGGGCGCTCATTACCGAGGGCAAGGAGATCCCCGAGGGCAGCCTGGTGATGGGCGCGCCGGGCCGGGTGGTGCGCAGTCTTGATGCCGCAGGCATCGAGGGGCTGCACGCCGCCGCACAGCATTATCAGGACAACATGCGCCGGTATCGCACCGGGCTGCGCGCGGTCTGAGCCGTCATGCAGGGTCTGGCCTCGGTTCTGGCGGGGATGCCGCTGGCGGCGTTGCTGATTGGCCCGGACGAGCGCATCGCGGCGGCCAACGACGCGGCGCGCGAGATGATGGGGCAGGGCATTGTCGGGCGACATTTCCTGACCGCCCTGCGCCAACCCGACGTACTGGAGGCGATCGAGGGCACGCTGCGCGACTGCGCCCGGCGCAAGACGAGCTACCAGATGTCCGAGGCCGGGCGCGACAGCAGCTTCGAGGTGCATGTCGCCTATGTCGAGACCGACAGCACGCGCGGCGTGCTGGTGTCGTTCGAGGACATGACCGAGCGTGAGCAGGCCGCACAGATGCGCCGCGATTTCGTCGCCAATGTCAGCCACGAGTTGCGCACGCCGCTTACCGCGCTGATGGGGTTCATTGAGACGCTGCAGGGCCCTGCACGCCGCGACGAAACCGCCATCGACCGGTTTCTCGGCATCATGCAGAATGAGGCCGCGCGCATGGAGCGGCTGGTGCGCGATCTGCTGTCGCTCAGCCGTGTCGAGGGCGAGGAACGGGTGCGCCCGCGCGAGGCGGTGGATCTTTCGGAGGTGATCGGCTCGGTCGTCTACATGCTGCGCCCGCTGGCGCGCGAGCGCGGCACGGAACTGATCTTCGAGGGCAGCGAGGGTATGCAAGTGTCCGGCAATGCCGATCAGTTGCAACAGGTTTTTACGAACCTGATCGAGAACGCGATCAAATATGGCGGGGCCGAGAACCGGATCACCATCACGCTCGACCGGCACCCAAAGGACGCCACGTTGCGCATGCCCGCCATCGTGGCGCGGGTGAGTGATACCGGGCCGGGCATCGACCCGTTGCATATCCCGCGCCTGACCGAACGCTTTTACCGGGTCGATACGCACCGTTCGCGCGAAATGGGGGGCACCGGGCTGGGCCTGGCGATCGTCAAGCATATCGTCAACCGCCACCGCGGGCGGCTGCGAATCTCCTCGACGCCCGGAGAGGGCAGCGAATTCACCGTGATCCTGCCGCGCTGGACCGTCTGAGCCTCTTTTTTCAAACGATTTCCGGCAAATCGGCGACTGTCATAATACGGTTACATAAGTGTAACAAAAGCGTCGCTGAAAGGGCTTAGCACCGCCTCCAAGGTCGCCTTGCCGGGTGACCCTGTGAAACCGAACTCAGGGAGCAATCCATGTCTCTTCTCAAAACGACCGTTTCCGCAGCCGCACTGGCCGCACTTTCCGCAGGCGTGGCGCAGGCACGTGACGAAATCCGCGTTGTCGGTTCGTCCACCGTGTTTCCTTACAGCCAAGCAGCGGCTGAAAACTTTGCCAACGTGACCGGCGCACCATCGCCCATCGTCGAATCGACCGGCACCGGCGGCGGTATGAAGATTTTCTGTGGTGGTATCGGTGAGGCGCATGCCGATCTGACCGGCGCATCGCGTGCCATGAAGGCGTCTGAATACGAACTCTGCAAAGAGAACGGCGTGACCGACATCACCGAAGTGCAGATCGGCTCGGACGGTCTGTCCATCGCCGTGTCCCGCGACAGCGAGCATGACTGGGACATGACCAAAACGCAGGTCTATCTCGGCCTGGCCGCAGAAGTTCCGATTGACGGAGAAATGGTCGCCAACCCCTACATGAAGTGGTCGGATGTCGATTCCAGCCTGCCGGACGAAGAAATCCTCGCCTACGGCCCCCCGCCCACCTCGGGCACCCGCGACGCGTTCGTTGAACTTGCCATCGTTGAAGGCTGCATGGAACTCCCGATGATCGCCGACAAGGGCGAGGACTGGGCGGAAGAGAACTGCGCACGTCTGCGTCAGGACGGCCCCTTTGTGGAAGCCGGCGAAAACGATAACCTGATCGTTCAGCGCCTTCAGGCTGATGCCAACGCGGTCGGTATCTTCGGCTACTCGTTCCTCTACGAGAACCAGGATACGCTCAAGGCTGTTGCTATCGGTGGCGTCACGCCCAGCTTCGACACCATCGAAAGCGGCGAATACGGCATCTCGCGCCCGCTGTTCTTCTACGTCAAGAACGCGCATCGCGGTGTGATCCCGAACCTGCAGGAGTTCATCGAGGAGTACACCACCGAAGACGCAATGGGCCCGGGCGGCTACCTGTCCGAGCGCGGCATGGTTCCGCTGGGTGACGAGAAGCGCGCCGAAGAGCAGAAAGAGGCTGTCGAAGCCGTCAACATGGCTCCGAAGTCGTCCTGATCGGCTCTGACAACATGGCCGCCCGGCTTTCGTAGCCGGGCGGTTGCTTTTACCTGAATTGAGGGCGACATGACCACCGCAGCTTTTCTCTGCCTCCTCGTTCTTTCAATCGTGGGCTATGTCTGGAACCGCCAAGCGGCGTCTGCGATCAGGAACGGCGGCGCACGCCTCCACTCGCTCACTGGCTTTCACGGGTTTTATTCTCTCCTGATGATCTTCGTGCCGGTTGTCGTGCTGATTTTGCTATGGCTTGTTCTCGAGGGTCCGGTGATCGACCTAGTCCTGAAATCCGGGCTTTCGGATAGGCTGGACGGGCTGAGCACAGGTGAGACGCAGTTGATCGTCGCCGAGATCAAGTCAATCGCTGGTGGTTCGATCTTTGGCACGCCCGAGCAATGGAAGCTGGATGCGGCGGAGCGGTATAACACGCTGAACGTGCGCAGTGGGCAGCTCTTGCTGGTGGCGGTGCTGGCAATGTCGCTGGCCTTGCTTTTCTTTTCGCGCCGCAAGGTGGCCGCCGAATTCCGCGCGCGTCACGGCGTCGAGCGGATCGTATCGGGGCTGATGATCTTCTGTTCCGTGGTCGCGGTCTTCGTCACTATCGGGATCATTGCATCTCTCATGTTCGAAACCTTCCGGTTCTTCGAAAAGGTCTCGGTCGCCGAGTTCCTGTTCGGCACCAACTGGGAGCCGCAGATCCCGCTGCGCGAGGATCAGGTTGCGGCGGAAGGTGCATTTGGCTGGTTGCCGGTCATGTTGGGAACGCTTGTCATCACGGTGGTTGCCTTGCTGCTTGCCGTGCCAATCGGCCTGATGTCGGCAATATATCTCAATGAATTCGCGCCCAGGCGCGTTCGCTCCATCGCGAAACCCTTCCTCGAAATTCTCGCGGGCGTGCCGACGGTGGTTTACGGGTTCTTCGCCATTCTTGTAGTGGCGCCCGCGATCCGCAGTTTCGGCCAGGGCATCGGGCTGGATGTCTCGCCCAACACCGCCCTTGCGGCAGGCAGCGTGATGGGCATCATGCTCATTCCCTTCATTTCGTCCTTTGCCGATGACGCGCTCTCAGCGGTGCCGCAATCGCTGCGCGACGGTGCACTCGGGCTTGGGGCCACGCGGGCCGAGATGATGACGAATGTCCTCTTTCCTGCTGCGATCCCGGGGATCGTCGGGGGCGTGCTGCTCGCCGTGAGCCGCGCCATCGGCGAGACGATGATCGTGGTGATGGCTGCCGGCCTGATCGCCAGGATGACAATCAACCCGCTCGATAGCGTGACCACCGTTACGGTGCAGATCGTGACGCTGCTGATCGGGGACACGTCCTTCGACAACCCAAAGACGCTCGCCGCCTTCGCGCTTGGCATGATGCTCTTCATCGTCACGCTGGTGATCAACATTTTCGCGTTGCGCATTGTCCGCAAGTACCGCGAAGCCTATGACTGAGGACCCAAGGACATGACCGATCATTCCGCAACCCCGCCGTCCTCCATTGCCTCGTCCGGCAGTGCGCTGATGAAGAAGCGCAACCGCCACCAGAAGGTGCTGCAAGGTCTGGGGATCGCCGCGATCAGCTTTGCTGCGCTGATGCTTTTTATCCTGATCTCCTCTCTGGTGAGTACGGGTTACAAAGCGTTCTACCAGACGCATATTCAGCTTGAGGTGTTCATTGATCCTGAACAAATCTCTGCCGACAATCTCCAGCGTGGCAATTTTGACGATGTGCTGCTCGACAGCCTGAAAGTATATTTTCCGGACGTGGAGGGCCGCGCGAATCTACGGAAACTCGAGTCTATCCTCTCGAACGGCGCGCAGTTTAAGCTGCGCGACCGGGTGCAGGCGGATCCAAGTCTGATCGGTGAAACCGTGACCGTCAACGTCCCGGTATCGGATGACTATGATCAGCTTGCCAAGGGCATGGTCGACCGCGACAGCCCGGCAAACCAGCGCAAGCTATCCGATATCCAGATCGGATGGTTCGACACGCTGGATGAGGCGGGAGCCATCACCCAGCCGATCAACTGGGCGCTTCTGACCAATGCCGACTCGCGCTTTCCCGAGCTTGCCGGTCTCAAGGGGGCGTTAGTTGGTAGTTTCTGGGCATTGCTGGTATGTTTCCTGATCTCGTTCCCGCTCGGCATCGGGGCTGCGATCTACCTCGAGGAGTTCGCACCCAAGAACAAGTGGAGCGACTTGATCGAGGTGAATATCAACAACCTTGCCGCCGTGCCGTCTGTCGTCTTCGGCCTGCTGGCGCTGGCGGTCTTCATTGGCTGGTTCGGCATGCCGCGCTCGGCCCCGCTGGTGGGTGGCATGACGCTGGCGCTGATGACCATGCCGACGATCATCATCGCGACGCGTGCGGCATTGAAGGCGGTACCGCCCTCAATCCGCGAGGCCGCACTCGGGGTGGGCGCGTCCAAGCATCAGGTGGTGTTTGGACATGTCCTGCCGCTCGCGATGCCCGGCATCCTGACCGGCACGATCATCGGCCTTGCGCAGGCCTTGGGCGAGACCGCGCCGCTTTTGCTGATCGGGATGAACGCGTTCATCACCTCGGCACCCGACTCGCCGCTCGACAGCGCCACGGCGCTGCCCACTCAGATCTTCATTTGGGCCGACAGCCCCGAACGCGGGTTTGTCAGCCGCACCTCGGCCGCTATTCTGGTGCTGCTGACCTTCCTGATCGCCATGAACGCCATCGCCATCTATCTGCGCAGCAAGTTCGAGCGGAAATGGTAGGAGAGGATTGAGACGATGTATGACGCCCCCAATCTTGCGGAGAGCAAAGTGACCCAGGACAATATCAAGATCGCCGCGCGCAAGGTGCAGGTCTATTACGACGACAACCACGCCATCAAGGATGTGGATGTGGATATCCTCGACAACACGGTGACGGCCTTTATCGGCCCGTCGGGCTGTGGCAAGTCGACCTTTCTGCGCTGTATCAACCGGATGAACGACACGATCGACATCTGCCGGGTCGAGGGCGATATCCTGCTCGACGGTCAGGATATTTATGACAAACGGGTCGATCCGGTGCAGTTGCGCGCCAAGGTGGGCATGGTGTTCCAGAAGCCCAACCCGTTCCCCAAGTCGATCTATGACAACGTGGCTTACGGCCCCCGCATTCACGGGCTCGCGCGGACCAAGGCCGATCTTGACGAGATCGTCGAGAAGTCGCTGCGCCGCGCCGCGCTGTGGAATGAGGCCAAGGACCGGCTTGACCAGCCCGGCACCGGCCTCTCGGGTGGCCAGCAACAGCGCCTGTGCATCGCTCGCGCCGTGGCAACCGCGCCCGAGGTCCTGCTGATGGACGAGCCGTGCTCGGCGCTCGACCCGATCGCCACCGCGCAGGTCGAGGAACTGATCGACGAATTGCGGCAGGACTATTCCGTGGTGATCGTCACCCACTCCATGCAGCAGGCCGCGCGCGTCAGCCAGAAAACCGCGTTTTTCCACCTCGGCAACCTTGTCGAATACGGTGACACCGGCACCATTTTCACCAACCCCGAAGATGAGCGCACTGAAAGCTACATCACCGGGCGCATCGGCTGAAGCCAGGATCAGGATCATTCCAATGTCAGACCAGCAGCATATCGTCTCGTCCTTCGACCGCGATCTCGAAACCATTCAGGCACAGATCATGAAGATGGGCGGCATGGTCGAGCGCGCCATCGCCGACGCCGCCCGCTCGCTAGAAACCCGCGACGAGGAACTGGCCGAGGAAGTGCGCGGCCGCGACAAGGCCATCGACGCGCTCGAGGAGCAGATCAACGAAGAGGCCGCCCGCGTGATCGCACTGCGCGCGCCGGCCGCACGCGACCTGCGTCTCGTGCTGACGGTGATCAAGGTCTCCGCAAGCCTTGAGCGGATCGGCGACTATGCCAAGAACATGGCCAAGCGCACCTCGGTCCTGTCGAGCATGGCCGCGGTCAACGGCTCTCCGGCCGCGCTGCGCCGGATGGCGCGTGAGGTCGAGGAAATGCTCAAGGACGTGCTCGACGCCTATATCCAGCGCGATGCCGATCTGGCGCTCGAGGTGATGCACCGCGATCAGGACATCGATCAGATGTATAACGCGATCTTCCGCGAATTCCTGACCTTCATGATGGAGGACCCGCGCAACATCACGCCCTGCATGCATCTGCATTTCATCGCCAAGAACACCGAGCGGATGGGCGATCTTGTGACCTCGATCGCCGAGCAAGTGATCTATCTGGTGTCGGGCGAAATGCCCGAGGAACCGCGCCCCAAGGGGGACACAACCTCGGTCGATCCCAGTATCGCGCCCGATATCAACGTCTGAGACAGGAGAGACCGCCGATGTCCGCCGATCAACCCACCGTGCTGCTGGTCGAGGATGAGCCCGCGCAGCGCGAGGTTCTGGGCTATAACCTTGAGGCCGACGGGTTCCGCGTGATGACGGCCAGTAATGGCGAAGAGGCGCTTCTGATGGTGTCGGAAATGCCGCCCGATATCATCGTGCTCGACTGGATGATGCCCAATGTCTCGGGCATCGAGGTGTGCCGCCAGCTCAAGACCCGCTCCGAGACGCGCGCGATTCCCATCATCATGCTCTCGGCGCGCTCCGAAGAGGTGGACCGCGTGCGCGGGTTGGAAACCGGGGCCGATGACTACGTGATCAAGCCCTATTCATTGGTCGAACTGATGGCGCGGGTGCGCGCGCAACTGCGCCGCACGCGGCCCGCCACGGTGGGCGAGCGGCTGGAATATGCCGATATCGTTCTCGATTCCGAGACGCATCGCGTGACGCGCTGCGACAAGCCTTTGAAGCTGGGCCCGACCGAATTTCGGCTGTTGTCGACCTTCATGGAAAAGCCCGGGCGCGTCTGGTCGCGCGAGCAACTGCTCGACCGGGTCTGGGGCCGCGACATCTATGTCGATACGCGCACCGTGGACGTGCATATCGGGCGGTTGCGCAAGGTGCTCTGCCAGCATGGCGGCGATGACCCGCTGCGCACGGTGCGCGGGGCGGGCTACGCGCTCGGCTGAGGGCTCAGGCGAAGTCGAAGGTATCGGCGCGCGCACGGTCCCAGTATTTGGCAAAGGCCGGGTGATCGACCGTGCCCGAGAGCAACTCTCCCTCTTCCAGCCACAGATACTGACTCGCGGCAGAGCGCACCTCGCGGCTGTTGACGCGGATCATCAGGTGGTGCGGGGTGAAGTTCTGCGGGGTTTGCAGACCGGAGGATTCCACCGCCTCCTTGAGGGCCATCATCGTGTTGCGGTGAAAATTGGCGACGCGCTGATACTTGTCCGCCACTACCAGCGCTCGGTAGCGGCCCGGGTCCTGAGTGGTCACCCCGGTCGGGCATTTGCCGGAATGACAGACCTGCGCCTGAATGCAGCCCACCGCGAACATGAAGCCGCGCGCGATGTTGCAGCCATCCGCGCCAAGCGCGAACATGCGGCACAGATCGAATGCGCTGATCAGCTTGCCCGAGACGATGAGCCGGATGCGATCTCGCAGCCCCATGCCCACCAGCGTGTTATGCACCAGCATCAACCCCTCGCGGATCGGCGCGCCCTTGTGATCGGCGAATTCTGCCGGTGCCGCGCCGGTGCCGCCCTCGGCTCCGTCTATGGTGATGAAATCGGGGGTGATGCCGGTCTCGTGAAACGCCTTGGCCATGGCAAAGAACTCCCACGGGTGGCCGACGCAGAGCTTGATGCCCACCGGTTTGCCCCCCGAAAGCGACCGCAGCCGGGCGATGAAGGCACACAGCCCCTCAGGGGTGGAAAACTCGGAATGACCCGGCGGGCTGATGCAATCCTCGCCCACACGCACGCCGCGCGCCTCGGCGATGGCCTCGGTCACCTTGGCACCGGGCAGAATGCCGCCATGACCGGGCTTGGCCCCCTGGCTCAGCTTTATCTCGATCATCTTGACCTGATCGTCGGCGGCGGTCTCGGAAAACATCTCGGAATTGAACGCGCCCTCGGGAGTGCGGCATCCGAAATAGCCCGAGCCGACCTGCCAGATCAGGTCGCCGCCATGCTTGCGGTGAAAGCGCGAGATCGATCCCTCGCCGGTGGTATGGGCGAAACCGCCGAGCTTTGCCCCCCAATTGAGCGCCTCGATCGCATTGGGCGAGAGTGCCCCGTAGGACATGCCAGAGATATTGAGCGGTGAGCTGTCATAGGGTTGGGTGCAGTCCGGGCCGCCGATGCGCAGCCGGAAATCGTGGCTGTCGAGATGGGTGGGGGCCATGGAATGGTTGATCCACTCATGCCCTACAGCGTTCACATTGCGCAGCGTACCGAAGGGGCGCAGCCCCTCGATGCCTTTGGCGCGGCGATAGACCAGCGCGCGCTGTTCGCGGGAATAAGGGGTTTCCTCGTGGTCGCTCTCGAGGAAATATTGGCGGATCTCGGGGCGGAAATGCTCGAAGAGAAAGCGCAGCCGGGCGGAAATCGGATAGTTCTTGAGCACCGCGCGCTTGCTCTGGGAAATGTCATAGAGGCCGACGCCCGCAATAATCCCGGCCAGAGCGGCGAGGACACCGCCCCAGAACGGCAGCCACAGCGCAAGGACAAGACCCGCAGGCACGAGCAACAAACTGATGAGCAGCGGAATATAACGCAAGAGACCCTCCCTGAACCATGTCGCACCGGGTCACTGTGGCAGATGGCGACATGACAAAGCGAGTCTTTTTGCGCCCAATTTATGGGCAGGGGGCAGGATCAGTAGTCCCGTTCGAAGAACACACCGACACCGCTGTCGCCGTCATTCGAGGCCCCGCCCTTGAGCGTGACCGATTTCGAGACGTCGAGGTTGAGGTTGATGCGCTGCTTGCCAGCGCTGTCGGCGGTCACCTCGGTGTAAATGTTGTCGGAGATATAGGCGCCCGCGCTGACCTGCGTTGCGCCGTCTTCGGACTGAGACACGTCGAGATCCGCAAGCCCTACCGCGCCGCGCAACCGGCCCACCACGTCGTTTTCGCCGCTGCCCGTGAGCGTGGCCACGGCCGAGGCCATCTGTGCGGCCTGAAAGGGCGAAATACTGTCGAGCCCGCGCCCGAAAATGAGCCGCGAGACGACCTCTTCCTGCGGCAGATCGGGGTTGGAGGCGAAGGTGATCTCGGGCGCGCTCGCGAGCCCTTCGATGATGATCTGAAGCACGGTGTCCTCAACCTCGGTCTCGGCGACGAAGCGCAGGTAGGGATCGAGCGATCCCTGCATGGTCACACGACCCTCGGTAAGGATGAGGCGTTTGCCAAGGATATCCATGCGGCCCCGGATCAGTTCAAAAAACCCGTCGGGGGCAACGTCGGCGGTGGTGCCACGGATGCGCAGGCGCCCGCCAAGCTCGGCATCAAGCCCGCGCCCGCGCACGAAGATGCGGTTCGGCGCGTTGATGGCGAGATCGAGCGCGAAGGGCCGCGATGCGGCACCGCTTTGCTCGGTCTGCACGAGCCCCGCGCGACGGCGCGTGGCGCGCGAGGCTGCGGACTCGTTCACGTGTTGCAGGTCGGGCAGCGAGACCGAGGCGGGGCCAAGCCCGGACGGGATGCGAATATTGGTCTCTTCCAGCGTAATAGCGCCGCCGATGCGCGCGCCGCCCGTGAGCGGGCCGTTCACCGTCACGTCGCCATTGGCGGTGGTGGTGTAGATCAACTGATCGGTCAGCACGAGGCCCGCAAGGTCCACGTTGAGGTCGCCATCGTAGCCGGGGGTGAGAGAGATCGGTCCCGAAACCGTGACCTGACCGCCGTCGCGCATGCGGGCGGTAAAATCGGTCTGCACGCGCGATTGCCCGAGCGTGGCAGTGCCGCTGAGGTTGTCGATGGCAAGCCCGGTTTCGGGAAGCGCCACGCGCGTGCCTTCGGTGGTCACGGTCCCCGTGACCGAGGCCAGCGCGGGCGCGCCGTTGACTCGTAGGTCGTAGCGCGCCGTGCCGTTGATCGCATTGGGCTGGATGAAGCTGTTGACAAGCGCGAGGGGCAGGGCACCCGAGGCGTTGAGATCAAGGCGCGCGCCATGGTCGATCACATCGCCCGAGACGGCGGCGGTGGTGCCGCCCGGCCCGGTGGCGTTAAGATCGAGGTTGACGCGGCGCGCCTCCGGGCCCTGCAGAGTGACGCTGCCGGTGGCCGAAAGCGGGCCCGAAAATTCGGGCGCAAAGAGGCCGAGATTGGCGAGCCGCGCGTCGATCTCGATCGGGCCGCCCGTGCCATCGCCCTCTGCGGTGAGGCTGAGTTGGGGTGTTTCCAGCGCGATGTTGCGAATTTCAATTCGATCCGGCGTGCGACCTGCCCGGGCGTTGAGCGACAGCCGCCCCGCGATGAGCTGGTCAAGCTGGGCGATGCCGGTGGCGAGATCGCGGCCCTCCAGCATGGTTTTGAGCGAGAGTGAGTTGCCGCCATTACTGGTCTCACCCTCTGCCGTAAGGTCGAGGCTGCCGCGCAGCGGTTGTCCGGCGAGAGCGGCAAAGCGCGAAAGGTCCGAAATGTTCGCCTCGACGGTGCCTGTGGCGGCAAAGGCCTCGGGGTCGGGCTGCACGGTGCCTGTGGCGTCGAGCGTGGTGCCCATCAGTTCTGCGGCAAGGCCGGTGGCGGTAATCGCCCCGTCGGCGTCGCGGGCGATCATGCCGCGCGCTTCGGCCGGGCCGCTCAGGCGGTCGTCGATCAGCGCCAGATCGGAGAGGCTGGCGTCAAACACAAGCAGACCGCTTTGCTCGGCGATGATGGCCGAGCCCGAGGCGTCGATGCGCGCTGCGTCATAGGCGAGGCGCAGGTCGCGCAGGGTGACTTCACCAGCCTCATGCGCTGCCTCGATGAGCAGCGTGCCGTCGCTGCCAATAAGCCCGTCAAGCTGCGCGATCCCGGTGCCCAGGCCCGAGGTCGCGGCCTCCAGCGTGATGTCGAGCTGCTGCGTCTCGATCACGCCACCGCCGCCGAGCGTGGCGTCGATACGGCCCTCGAGCGGCTGGCCGGTGATCGCCGCGAAGCGCGCGAGATCGGCGACCTCGGCCTCGATCTGGCCCGAGACCGGCAGGCCCTCGGCCTCGGGCGAGAGGGTGGCGGTGCCCGAGATGCGGGCGCCCATGGCCTCGACCAAGAGATCAGAGAGCGTGACATCGCCGCCCGCCGACCATGTTACCTGCGCACGCGTTTCGGCGGGACCGTCGAGGCGGCGGTCCGACAGGCTGAGATCGGACAGGTTTGCGGCCACGTCGAGCGTGCCAGATGTGCTGTCGAGACGCCCCGAGGTGCGCGCGCGCAGGTGGCGGTTCGCCAGCTCCAAGCGGTCGAGCGCGGTGCCGGTGGTGTCACGCCGGGCCTTGACCGTGAGGGTGGTTTCGGGCGCGATCAGCGGATCGGCTTGCGGAATGCCGAGCGAGAGTCCATCGGTGGTGGCGTCGAGCGTGAGGTCGAAATCGCCGCCCAGCAGGCTGCCCGAGCCTGAGAGCGTGGCATTGGCCGCCCCCGCCAGTTCCTGTCCCGAGAGGACGGCGAAACGTGCCAGGTTTGGGGCGTCGATCTGGGCAGTGCCGGAGACCGGAAAGCCATCGGAGAGCGCCTCGATCCGGCCATTGGCGGCCAGGGTTGCGGCGCCGGAGGCCACGCGCAGGGCGCGCAGCAGCAGCGGTTTGCCCTCGGTCCAGTCAAGGCTGAGATGGCCCGAAAGGGTATCACCGGCCGCCTCTGCCAGTGCGGGGTCGACCAGATCGAGGCCCGCAACGTCGAATTCCGCAAGTGCCGTCACCCCGCGCGGGGCGGTGCGCCGCAGCGCGCCGCGTCCCAAGAGTGTGGCGCTGTCGAGCCGGAGATCAGGTTGAGTGAGGTCGGTCAGTTGCACGGTCGCGCGCCAGCGGTCGCCTTGGGCCGCGTCGTAGCGGGCGCTGATCGTGGCCTTTTCCAGCGTGACAGGCGGGCCTGCGACGGGCAGGCGGACGGGTGTCGTGCCATCACCGATATTACCATTGAGGTCAAAGCGCGTGGGCCAACCGGCAGCATCGAGCGCCAGCGTGCCGTCCAGTGCCAGTTGCGCCGCCGAAAGGTTGAGCTGCTCGATCTCGAGCGCGCCGTCGGGGGCGCGTGTGCCGTTCAGGCTGAGTGCGCTCTGCCCGCCGAAGAAGGCGCGGTACTCCTCGGCCATCAGCGGGGTCAGATCGCCGTCGAGCCCGGCCTCGAAACGGGTGCCGGCCTCGCTTCCTTGCAGCGTGACGCGCCCCGTCAACCGGTCGGTGCCGTCGGTGGCGAGCCGAAGGTCGGCGGCGTAGTCATCAAGCGGTGCCTCGCCTTGAAGGGTGAGGGCGATGGCCGGGCTGTCAGGCAGGTTCAGCAGCGTGGCCGCGATGCCGCCCGGGGCCTCGTCAAGGGTGAGGTCGAGGGCCAGTTCGCGGGTCTCATTATCGAAGCTCGCATCGAGCGAGATTTCGCCGCGTCCGTCAAGCCGGTTGACCTCGATATCGGCGGTGCCCTCGCCGCCTCCGAGCGAAAGGCTGCCGAAAAGCTCCAGCCGGATTTCCTCGCCCAGAATGGGTGCGCCGAGGTTCAGGGTTTCGGCGGAAATCTCGCCGATATTGACCGAGACGGGCAGGTTGGGGAGCGTAAAGGGCGTGGCCTCGGCATCCTCGGGGGTGACGGGCTCTTCGCTCTCGGGCAGGCGCGAGAGGGTGATCTCGGCGGCGGTCAGGCTGTTGACCTCGACCCGACCCGCGAGCAGCGCCGAGCGCGTCCAGTTCAGCGCCACGTCTTGCAGTCGCAGCCAGACGCCCTCCTCATCGGCGATGGTCAGCTCCTCCAGCGTGGCCTCGGACGATAGCGCCCCGGCAAATCCGGTGATCCGCACCTCGCGTCCGGCACCTGATAGATTGTCCTCGATCAGCGATTGCAGGAAACCGCGATCGTCGTCGCTGTCCTGTGCGTGGAGCGGTGCAGCCAACAGGGTGAGCGCCAGCGATATGAACAACAGAATGCGCATCAGAATGCCTGACCAATCCCGATATAGAGTTCGTATTCGGTGCCCGCGTCACCATCGAGCGGCGTGGCGAGATCGACACGCACCGGCCCCACGGCGGTGAAATAGCGCGCGCCGAACCCGGCACCGCTGTGCCATTCGCCGGATCCCGAGCCAAGTGCGTCTTCGCCGACAAAGCCGGTATCGGCGAAGGCCACAGCCTGAATATCCCGCGCCACCATGGTGCGCACCTCGCCAGAGAAGCCCATGAAGGAGCGCCCGCCGATTTCGGCCCCCGAGGGCAGAGTGACGCCGAGCGATTGATAGCGCTGGCCGCGCACCGTGCCCGCGCCACCAGAATAAAAGAGCATGTCGGCTGGCACCTCGGAGATGCCGGCACCCGCGACCGAGCCGAATTGCGCGCGCCCGGCGAGGGTGACGCGATCCGCACTGCCGAAGCTCAGGTAATCGCGGACATCCGCAAAGAACCGACTGCCGAGGCTGCCACCGGTGTCGAGCCCGATGAAGGGCGTGACAGACAGATCGACGAACAGCCCCTCGGTCGGGTTCAGCAGGTCATCGCGGCGATCCCATGTCAGGCGCGACGGAAAGAGCAGGTGCTGCAATTCACGTTTGCCAAGATCGTCGGTGATCTCGGAATAGCGGTAGGTGAGGCCGGTCTCGCCGGTCAGCTGGTCGCTGAAAATATGGGTGAGGCCGCCGCCGATCTCGGCCTTGCGCTCCTTGTAATCCGGCTCGTCATTATCTTCGATATTGGCGAGCAGGAAGGCCCCGGTATCGGGAGTGAAGGTGGCGGGCCGGTCGATCCGTGCACCAAGGCGGAAATCCATGCCGCCCGAATCACCGCCGATACCGCCGACAAGCGCGTCGATGCGCAGCCGCTCGGCCCCGCCCAGAAGATTGCGGTGCAGCCAGAAACCCGAGAGCGTGATACCTTCGAGCGAGGACAGTTCCGCGCCCGCGCCGATGCGGCGGCGCTTGGCATCGACCACCTGTGTTTCCATGTCGAGCGTGCCGTCGGGGTTGGGCGTCTTGGCCTCGCGCATCACCACCGAGCGGAAGGCCCCCGCGCGCCGGAGACGATTTGCGGCACGCTCCTGTTCCTCGGGTGAAAAGGTCTCGCCGGTGGGCAAGCCCGCTATCTCACGAATGCGGGCCTCGCGGACACGGCTTGGCCTGTCGCCCTCATCGATCAGCAGGGCCCCGAAGCGCAGTTGCGGCCCCGGCGCGAGAGTAATGTCGGCGTCGAGCGTCTGGTTGGCATGATCGGCGACGATGTTCTGCTCGGCCACTTCGGCCTTGGCGTGGCCGGCGTCGCGCCAGGCCGCGATGCCGGTGCGGGTGGCTTCTCCGATCCGGTCGCCCCTGGCCAGTTCGCCGGCGGCGAATTTTTCCGGCAGTTTGGTCCCGGGTGGGACCGGGGCCACGCGCGCCCTGTCAAAAAAGAAGCCCTTGCCCCGGTCAATGGTGATGTCGATACGCTCGATCTGTTCGGGTGCGCGCAGCGGCGGAATAGCTGCAGCTTCCTGTCCATCGACGCGGATGTTTATGTCGAGGCTGTAATAGCCTTCGCCATAAAGCACGCCGACCAGCCGTCCATAATCTGCCTGCGCCGCCGCCAGGATGTCTTGCGCGGTCGCTTCCTCCTGCCCGGCGGTACTCACGCTGAGCGAAGCAGTGCGCATCCGCTCGGTGAAATCGTCAGAAGCACCGGGTACGGTGAGCGTTACATCGGTTGCCGCAACTGGCAGAGCCGATAGCGACCAGGCCAATGCGACTGAGCCGCAGGTCTTCAGATACCGTTCGATCACGCGTGACACACCCCCCGGCTCGCTTTCTCGTGTATCGCATCACATCTAGGTGATTACCAGACCGGGGCGAGGGGAAATTCCGCTCCAGTTGCGACACTGGCGAAAAATCACTCAGCCGGTTGTGGGGCAGGGGCCCCGAGTTCGTCTTCGAGAGCCTTTTCCACCGCGCCCCTGGGCCGAGTGAAACGGGCGAGAAGGTCATAGAGGATCGGGGTCACGAACAGCATCAGCAGCGTCGCGAGGCTGAGCCCGGCGACGATCACGGTGCCCACGGCGATCCGGCTTTCCGCACCCGCGCCGGTGGCCAGCACAAGCGGCAGCGCCCCAAGCAACGTGGAGATCGCGGTCATCATGATCGGACGCAGGCGCAGCACCGAGGCCTCGACCACCGCATCGCGCACATCGCGCCCCTCGTCGCGCAACTGATTGGCGAATTCGACGATCAGGATCCCGTTCTTTGATATCAGCCCGATCAGCAGGATGATGCCAATCTGACTGTAGACGTTGAGCGACAGCCCGCCCACGACCATGGCATAGATAGCACCCGCCACGCCGGTGGGCACGGTAAGCATGATCACCACCGGGTGCAGGAAGCTCTCGAATTGGGCCGCAAGCACGAGGTAGACGATCACGAGTGCCAACATGAACACCACGCCGAGCCCGCCCGAGGTGTCCTTGTACGTGCGCGACTGCCCGTCATAGCCCAGCTTGGCCTCGGCGGGCAGGATTTCGGCGGCGATGGTTTCCAGCTTCGCCAGCACGTCGCCCAGTTCGGCGTCGGGGGCAAGCGCGCCCGAAAGCTGGATTGAGGGCAGTCGGTCGAAGCGGCGCAGCGATGGGGCGGCCGCGTTCTCCTTGAGCGTCACCAGTGCGCCCAAGGACACCAGCGTCTCGCCGTCGGAGGCGCGGATGAAGATGTTTTCAATATCGGTGGGCGTGCGCCGGTCCTCGTCCTCGGCCTGCACCAGAACAGGATATTCGCGGCCCCGGCTGACAAAGGTCGTCACCTCGCGCGAGGCCAGCATGGTTTGCAGCGTGGTGGCGATCACCTCGGCGGAAATGCCCAGATCGTCGGCGCGTTCGCGGTCGATCTCGATATCGAGCTGAGGCAGATTTTCCTCGAAGTTGATCTCGGGATTGACCAGCCCATCGACCTGTTCGGCGCGTTTGAGAAACTCGGTCGCCCAGCCCTCGACGCTCTCGAAATCGGGGCCGCCGATCACCACCCGTACCGGGGTCGAGCTGCCCCGCAACCCAAGCCCGGCCGGAGTTACCGGAAAGCCGCGCGCGATGGTTACCTGACCCATTTGCGGCGCGAGATCGCCGACCAGTGCCGAGACGGGGCGGTCTCGCTCTTCCCAGGGCGCGAGGCGGAATACCACGAAGGAGCGCCACGCGCGCCCGCCCCAGCCGGTGAAGGTGAAAACGGTCTCGATCTCGCCGCTTTCGACGTAGGGCACGAGCAGTTCTTCGACCTGACGCGCGGCCATGTCGGAATGCGGCACGGTCGAGCCTTGCGGCGCGGTGAGCGGCACGAAACCGACGCCGCGATCCTCGCGCGGGGCGAGTTCGCGCGGCAGGCCGTCGTAGAAAAGCGCGGCGCCGGCCGTGATAACAAGCGTCACCGGCAGCACCACCAGCGGCATGCCGATGGCGCGGGTCAGAAGCACGCGATAGGCACGCTGGATGAATGGGGCACCATGTGCGCGACCATCCTTGCGGGCCTTGGGCGCGCGCAGCACCTTGGAGGCCAGCGCCGGGCATGCTGTCAGCGCCACGAAGGTCGAGATCGCGACCGTGCCCGCCATGACCCAGCCGAATTCCACGAACAGACGCCCGACCTGCCCGGGCATGAACGACAGCGGCACGAAGACGGCTATCAGCGTGAGCGAGGTGGCGATCACCGCGAAAGTCACCTGTCGCGCGCCCTTGAGGCTCGCGACCAGCGGGCTTTCGCCCTCCTCGATGCGGCGCTGGATGTTCTCCAGAACGACGATGGCGTCATCGACCACGAGGCCGATCGACAGAAGCAGCGCCAGAAGCGTCAGCGTGTTAAGCGAAAACCCCCAGAGACCGATCAGAAGAAAACTGCCGACCAGCGCGACCGGAATGGTGATGGCGGGAATAAGCGTGGCGCGGATGCTCTTCAGAAACAGCAAGATCACAGCCACCACCAGCGCCAACGAGATGAAGAGCGCCGTCACCACCTCGCGAATCGAGGCCCCGACAAAGAGCGCGTCATCCGAACCGACGATGATCTTCATGCCTGCGGGCAGGCTGCGCTCCATCGCCTTCATCTCGGCGCGGACCGCCTTGGAGATTTCGAGCGTGTTGGACTGGCTCTGGCGCAGGATCCACAGGCCCACGGCGTCGGTGCCGTTGGTGCGCACCACGGTAGTGTCGTCGGCCACGCCCGGTTCCACCCGCGCGACATCGCCCAAGCGCACCGGGTAGCCCGCCACCCGGTCGAGCACGATGGCGCGGAAATCCTCGATGCTGTCGAGCCGGCTGTTGAGGCGCACGGAGAGTTGCCGGTTGAAGGATTCCACTTCGCCCGCGGGCAGCTCGATATTGTTGCGCCGAAGCGCCGCCTCGACATCCGCAACGGTCAGGTTGCGCGCCGCCAAAGCACGCCGATCAAGCCAGATCCGTACCGCGAAGGGCCGTTCGCCCACCAAATTGACATTGGCCACCCCGTCGAGCGTGGCGATGCGGTCGACGATCAGCCGGTCGACGTAATCGGTGATCTCGGCGGTGGTCATCCGGTCCGAGGTGACGGCGATGCGCATCACCGGGTCGGCATCGGCATCGGATTTGACAACCTCGGGTTCGTCCGCCTCTTCCGGCAACTCGCCGCGCACCCGGCCCACGGCGTCGCGCACATCATTGGCGGCCACGTCGATATCGACGCCGCTGTCAAACTCGATGGTCACGCGGCTGCGGCCCTGACGGCTCTCTGAACTGATCGTGCGGATGCCCGAGATGGTGGCTATGGCGCCCTCGATGGTCTCGGTCAGATCGGTGTCGATCACCTCCGGCGCGGCGCCGCGATAGGTGGTGGTGACGGTGACGACGGCGTTGTCCACGTCCGGCAATTCGCGCACCGGCAGGCCGAGCAGGGCAGCAAGGCCGAAGATCACGATCAGCAGGCTCATCACCGCCGCGAGGACGGGACGGCGCACCGAAATGTCAGACAGTGTCATGTGGGTTGCTCCGGCTCTGCCTCAGCGGAGGCGGTGGCGGCATCGTCGGTTTGAAGAATGTTGAGCGGACTGCCGTCGCGCACCCGCTGCAAGCCGCGCACCACTACGGCCTCGCCCTCGTCGAGGCCCGAGAGGATCGCGATGCGCCCGTCCTGCCGCTGCCCGGTCCTGACCACGCGGCGTTGCGCGACGTTGTCCCGCGCGACAAAGACATAGGTTTCGGCGGCCTGGAAGATGATCGCCTCTTCGGGGACGGTGACGCGGTCGTCCTGCGACAGAACGAGGGTGAGAGACAGGAACATGCCCGCAGGCAGGGTGCTGTCGGGGTTGGGCACAACGGCCCGCGTGCGGAAGGCACGGCTGACCGGGTCGATGCGGCTGTCCACGACGTCGATGGTGCCGATGAACTCGCGGTCGGGAAAGGCGGCGCTTCGGGCAATCACCTGCTGGCCTCGATTGACCTGGGCAAATACTGTTTCGGGCAGCGAGAATTCGACCTCGACCTCGCTCAGATCGTCAAGGCGGGTCAATATCTCTCCCTCTTCCACGCGCGCACCGGAGTCGTAATTGGTCAGCCCCACAACGCCGCCGAACGGCGCGGTAATGCGGCGATCCTCCAGCCTGCGGCGGGCGCGGTCGACATCGGCCTCTGCCTCGGCAAGGCGGGCGATGGCCTCTTCCAGGGTGGCGAGGGAGACGGCATTGGTCTCGCGCAATTGACGCGCGCGCTGCACGGCTTGGCGTTGTTCGGTCAACACCGCCTCGGCCTCCGAAAGGTCGGCGCGCTCGATGGTATCTTCGAGCCGGGCAAGCACGTCACCCTCGGAGACCTGCGTGCCGGGCGAGATGGTCAGCTCGACGAGACGGCCATCGACCTCGGGGACGATGTCGATAGAGCGAACCGCGCGGGTGGTGCCGACGGCCTCGACGGTGCGGCGCAGGGTCCGGATCTCGGCGTGCGTCAGCTCTACGGTGACCGGGCGGGCACCCTCGGGCCCGGATTGCTCCTCGGGGGCGCCAGCATATTGGGTCCGGTAATACTCGTAGCCCCCGTAGGACAGCCCCACGAGAACGCAGAGCAGCAGAAGCTGTTTGAGAATGGACATATACGCGTGCCTCTCCTTGGGCGGCTGGACGACTGACGAGACCTCGTCCGCGACCCTAACCGATAAGGAACCTATAGTAAGCAGCGTGAAAGGCAACTCTTTGTGAGCGCGTCCTCAACGGCCGTCGCGATAGGCCCGAAGCGCGGCGCGGGTTCGCGTCCAGAGGACCGGAAGCGTCGCCAACCGCATCGCCCGTGCCCTGTGGTCGCCCGACAGAACGGCCGCCTCGCTCTCGGCAAGGGCGGCCTGAAAGGCGCGCGCGCCGCAGGTGGCCGCAGTGCCCGCCAGGTGATGCAGCCGATCGACAAGCGTATCATCAGGCAGGGTATAGTCCCGGTCGAGCGCGGTGATCAGGGCGCCGCCTTCGGTTTCGAACATCCGCAGGATCTCAGCGATGCGCGCGTCTGGCATGCTGTGTCCCAACTGGTCGAGATAGTGATGATCGAGACAGGGCAGCGCCTCGGCGGTGGGTTGCGCCGGTGACACGACCGCACCGCCCGCCAAGACCCGGCGCAATGCCTCTCGACTGAGCGGCTTGGTCTGGACCTCGTCGATCCCGGCCTGAAGCAGGGTCTCAGCCACCTCTGTCCCGGCATGGGCGGTCAGCGCCACGATCCGGGTTTGCGCGCAGGGACCATCGCCTGACCGGATCGCGCGTGCCGCCTCTATCCCGTCCATGCGCGGCATGTTCACATCCATCAGGATCAGGTCGTGGAACGCCGCCTGCGCGGCCGCGACACCCGTGATGCCATCATGCGCCAAGGTCACCTGGTGGCCGTCGCGGCTGAGCATCGTCTCGACCACCATCCGGTTGTTCGGATTGTCCTCGACCACCAGCACCCGGGCCGCCATGGCAGGGCCAGGGGATGCATCGGCGCGAACCGGAGAAGTTACAGGGCGCGCCGCGGGGGAGGGCAGGGGAAGGCGCAGCCAGAACAGGCTGCCTTCGCCCAGCTCGCTCTCGGCACCGACGCTGCCACCCATCAGCCCCGCCAGCTGTCGGGCAATGCCGAGGCCCAGCCCGGTTCCTTCGGGTTGCTCCTCGCCGGGGGGGTCGGCGCGCATGAAATCGTCGAACACATGCGGCAGATCGACCTCCGATATTCCGACGCCGGTATCGGCGACCTGAAACTCCACCTCATCCGCCTGATCCTGCCGCCACGCCTCCAGCGTGATCTCTCCGTTCCGCGTGAACTTGATCGCGTTGGACAGCAGGTTGAGCAGCACCTGATGCAGGCGATCCGGATCGCCTGTGACCATGCCCAACTGTCCAGCGGGCGTCAGAAGGCGAAGGCGGTTGCCGCGGGCTGCCGCAGCGGTAGACTGGCTGTCGAGCAAATCGGACAGCAGTTGATCGAGATTGAATTCGGTGAAATTCAGCCGCAGCTTGCCGGATTCGGCCAGCGTGATGTCGAGCGCATCGGTGATCTGCGTCAGGAGCAATTTGCCCGAGGACCGCATGATCCGCGTATAGCTTTGCTGTTCGCTGTCCATGCCGGTATCTTCAAGCAGATCGAGGGCGCCGAGAATGCCGTTGAGCGGGGTGCGCATCTCGTGGCTGATCATACCGAGAAAACGCGCCTTGGCCTGCTCGCCCGCAAGCGCGCGGTCATGCGCCGAGGCGATTTCCGCATGTGCCGCGCGCCGTGCCGAGATATCGCGCACAAAGCAGATACAGACCGGTGCATCGCCGCGCGCGGCGAGATCGGCGGAGAGCTCCGCCGCGAAGCTGCGCCCGCTCAGGCTGTGCCCGGTGAGTCTGTCTGAGCGGAACGGACGCTCGGCGCAGGCCTCCATCAGTCGCGCGGTGTCCATGCGCCCATCCTCTGCCTCGGTCACGAGGTCGGCGAACCGGACATCGTCGGCTCCTTGCGGCGGCAGATCGAACATGCGCCGGGCCCGCCCGTTGCTCTCGAGCAGGCGACCCTGGCTGTCGATCACCAGGATTGCATCCTGCGAGGTGTTGAGGATCGTTGCCAGGCGGTTCGAGGTGCGGCGGCTGTCCTCGGCGCGCAGGCGATGGTTCCGGTAGAGCCGCCAGAGGGTGATCAGAAGGGTGAAAAGCGCCGTTACCATCAGCAGGATCAGGATCGTCAGGGTGACGATTTGCGAAGTAAGCGCCGCGCGCTCCGCATCCGAGCGGCGCGCATCGACGGTGATCGCCTCGGTGGCCACGGTGCGGATCGGCGCCATCATGCGACCGGCAAGTGCCGCAAGCCGATCGCGACCGGCCTCGAATTGCGGGTCGGGCGCGTCGATGACTGGAACCATCTCCGCCAGCAACGACAAGATCAGCGTCAGCTCGTCCTCCAACAGGGCGTCTCGGATCGCCCGTGGATAGACATCGCCGCGTTGCAGGGTCATGATCCGGCTGTAGAGCAGGTCGAACTGTCGGCGCAATTGAACGAACGAGCCCGGATTGATGTCTGGCAACCGTTCGAGCGACAGCTGAAAGCGCAGGAGATCGACTTCGAGCTGCGACATCGTCCAGTGCAGGTTATCCTGCTTGGCGCGGCCATACTGATCGAGCTTGCCCATAACCTGCGCCGTGAGAAGGGCGGCGGCCAGCATGCAGGCCGCCGCAAAGATGCTCAGGACGGTCAGGACCAGCCGTTCACGGGCAGGAACGTTTGGATCGGTCGTGGCACTCATCCGGTTTCATTCCAGGGCGCACGCCATGCGCGGCGGGCGGTGATTCGGTCAGGCCGTCAGGGATTGCCGGTCGGCGCGGCAATGGCCCAAAGGTCGGCTCGGACATGTTGGCGCAGGCCCGGACGCCGCTCGTCTTCCCCCTGCGGCATTTCGCGCATGGGCGCTGTTCGGCTTGCCTGTCAGGATATCGGGACGGACATGCCGCTGAAATAGCCGTTTTGCGCCCCGAGTTCCAGTTTTTCCGCGGCGTCCCGGGACGTGCCTGCGGAACGCACCGCCTTCAAAACCTGCTAGACCATGATTGTTACCGAAAAGAGACTGCATCCATGCTACACTTGCGCTTGAATTGCGCGTTTTTTTGTAACAGATCACATCTGCCTTCTCGAGGTAATACCCGCTTGAGCGAAACCCGCATTTGCATGGGCTGCGACGACAAAATGTGATCAAGTTGTTGTTATCGTTCCGGGCGGAGGCATAAGTGTCACGACGGTTTCGATGGCGCGACCCCTGTGCGCGCCCGGTTCCGGCACAAGGAAAGGGAAGGACATGGCTAGGCTCCTGCTGGCCGACGATCATGATCTCGTCCGCGAGATGATCGCCGAGTTCCTGCGCAGGCAGGGCGGGTTTTCCGTCGATGTCGCGGCATGTCTGGATGTGGCGCTGGCGGTGGAGGAACAGGCGGGGCCGTTCGATCTGGTGCTGCTGGATTTCCAGATGCCCGGAATGGAGGCGCTGAGCGGGCTGGAGCAGATGCAGGCGCAGGCGGGGTGTCCGGTCGCGATCCTGTCGGGCACGGCACCGCCCGACGTGGCGCGGCGGGCGCTGCGCGCGGGGGCGGCAGGGTTCCTGCCCAAGACACTCGACCCGCAATCGCTGATTGCCGCCGTTCATCACATGTTGGCGGGCAAGGTCTACGCGCCGTTGGAATTTCTCCTGGAGAGCGAGCCGGAGGTGAACAGCCCGCGGCTGACACCGCGCGAGCGCGCGGTTCTGGTGGCGGTGTCAGAGGGCAAATCTAACAAGGAAATCGCCCGTGACCTCGACATCCAGGAGGTGACGGTAAAGCTGCATCTCAAGACCCTGTCGCGCAAACTGGGCGCGCGCAACCGCACCCATGCCGCGATGATCGCCCGCGATCTGGGCTATGCCTGAAACGCGGATAAGGGCGAGCGCGGGAGCGTCACGTGGCGCAGATGCGACCTTGATCCACAGGTGTGACGGTCGGGATCTCGCTCAGTCAAATGCGGTTTCTTCGGTGTGGAACTCAACGAGAAACCCCGCCATCCGGCGGGGTTTTTCAGTGTGTGGTCAAAAAAACCCTGATCAGGCGCGGCGACGGCGGCTGCGGCTCCCTGCGCGACCACCGGTGCGGACCTCATCGCCGGGTTTCGGCGGCGCCTTGTTGAACTTGATCCAATTGCCACCGTGGGGGTCGTTGTTGGTCAGGAAATTGGCGGCCATGATCGCCTCCATCTCCTTGCCCGCGCGCGGCTTCATCGAACCCAGACCAAACAGCTGGCAGAAGGTTTCGTCGTCCATGCCCTCGGGCAGGATCAGACCGGCGGCGGTAATCTCGGCCTTTTTTGCCTCGATCTCGGCCTGTTTCACCGGCAGCGCGATCGGGTTCATGATGGCGGATGTCATGCCCGCGCCCATGGCCATGGGCAAAAACGCGTTGTTGATGCCGTGACGGTTGGGCAGACCGAACGAGATATTCGATGCCCCGCAAGTGGTATTCACGCCCAGTTCCTCGCGCAGGCGACGGACGAGGGTGAAGACCTGCTGACCGGCGGTGGCCATGGCACCGATCGGCATGACCAACGGATCGACCACGATGTCATGCGCGGGGATGCCGAAATCGGCGGCGCGCTCGACGATCTTTTTGGCGACGGCAAAGCGCACGTCGGGATCCTCGGAAATGCCAGTGTCGTCGTTGGAGATCGCTACCACCGGCACGTTGTATTTCTTGACCAGCGGCAGCACGTATTCGAGACGCTCTTCCTCACCGGTCACCGAATTGAGCAGCGGGCGGCCATGGGCGGCCTGAAGCCCGGCCTCGAGGGCGGCGGGAACCGATGAGTCGATGCACAATGGCAGATCGACCAACCCCTGCACCAGCTCGACAATAGCGGTCATCAGCGGCGGCTCGGTCTCGTTTGGGTTGGGGTTGGAATTATAGACCACGCCCGCGTTGATATCGAGCACCGTGGCCCCGGCGGCGGCTTGTGCGATGGCGTCGGATTCCACGGTGGAGTAATCGCCCGCCTCCAGTTCGGCGGCGAGCTTTTTGCGGCCCGTGGGGTTGATGCGTTCGCCAATGACGCAGAACGGCTCGTCAAAGCCGATCACGGCGGTCTTGGTCTTGCTCTCGACGATGGTGCGGGTCATGTTCTGTTGTTATCCTTGTTTGCTGGCGGGCACGGCTGCGGCCCCACCGTTTTCGATGGCCCATGTGGCATTGGCCTTGATCCCGCCGAGCGGGAAGAAATGCACATGCTCGATGTTGAAATCCGGATTGGCAGCCTTGTGGGCCGCGAGTTCGGTAAGCACGTCGGTCGGCTCGTAGGGCATGAGCAGCTTGGAGACATCCATAGCGCGTTTCTGCAGAACCTTCAAAGAGGGGCCGACACCGCAGGCAATGGCGAACTTGATCAGGGTCTGCAATTTCGCAGGCCCGGCGATACCGATATGGATGGGCAGGGTGATGCCCGCCTCGCGCAGCGCGTCGGCCCATTTGATGATGGGTTTCGCGTCAAAGGCGAATTGCGTGGCAAGTGCCATCTGCGCGTCGGTGGTCTCGGAAAACTTCTGCTTCCAACGCAGTGCCTCGTCGACGTTTCGGCGGCTGCCGTCGGGATCGATGTCCTTGTTGCCCTCGGGGTGGCCCGCCACGTGCAGGCGCTTGAAGCCCGCGCGATCGAACTCGCCGCTTTCCAGCAGTTGCGTGGAGGCGTGAAAATCGCCGTGCGGTTTCTCGACACCGCCAGCGAGCAGCAACGCCTGATCCACGCCAGCCTCGCCCTGATAGCGAGCGATCCAGTCAGCCAGCGTGGCGCGGTCCTTGATGATGCGCGCCGGGAAGTGCGGCATCACCGGGTAACCTTCGCGCGACAGACGCTTGGCGGTGGCGACCATGTCCTCAATCGGCGTGCCTTCGATATGGGCGATGTAGACGCGGGTGCCTTGCGGAAGCAGGTCGCGGAAAGTCTCGACCTTCTCGGCGGTGCGCGGCATCACCTCGATGGAATAGCCCTGAAGGAACGCCTCCAGCTGGGCATTGGCCGGGGTGACTTTCTCACGCTTCTTGAAGTTCAAAAGTGCCATTGCGGCCTCCCATATCGAACCGTGGCGCATTCACGCCCAGCCATTGTTGGCGATCAGGGCCTTGATGCGGTCCTGATCATACTCTGCATCGAGCCGCGCCGCCTCGGATTTGGCGACGGCGTCGGGTTCGCCTTCTACAGGATAGGGATCAGCCTTGCGCCATTCGGCGAGGTAGTCGTCGGTGCCTGCGGCCCCCGTTTTCATCGCGGCCCGGTCGATGGCCTGCTCGAAGCGTTCGGGCAATTGCACCTTGGCCCCGCGACGCGCCTTGCCGACGATGACCTGCGCGGGGATGTCCCGCCAAAAGACGATGGTGACGTCAACCATGCTGATTCCTTTCTCCTCTGGGCTCCTACCTAATGCAGGGCGGGCACGTGTCAGTGCATGATTTCGACAGAACGGAAGCGTCATGCGACGTCGCGAGAATAGCCCGGGTGCAATCCGAGAGCCACGGGCGGAAATGGGAAAATGATTCATGATCTTCATCGGCACATAGCAACGCTTGCGTGCGGGTGCCGATGACATTACCTTGAACGCAACTTGAAATGGAGGGCGTGTCGTCATGGCGCCCAAGCGTCCCGAAAGTGCGGGCGCGTTCCCGAAACCGGATGAGAGCCCCGCACTGAGCCTGCCGGATCAGCCGTCGCTATATGCGGCGCTGGATCTTGGAACAAACAGTTGCCGCATGCTGATCGCCCGTCCCGAGGGCGCTCAGTTCAAAGTCGTGGACAGCTTTTCGAAGTCGGTGCAACTGGGGGCCGGGCTGGAACGCTCGGGCAGGCTCTCTCGCGCGTCGATCTATAGGACCATTCAGGCGCTACGGGTCTGTCGTCAAAAGCTCAAGCGGCACAAGGTCACGCAAATGCGGCTGGTGGCCACCGAAGCCTGCCGCCGGGCCTCGAACGGCACCGATTTCATGACCCGGGTGGAGCGCGAGACCGGGCTGCGGCTTGATATCATCAAGCCCGAGGAAGAGGCGCGGCTGGCGGTTGTGTCCTGCGCGCCATTGGTGAGTGCCGGGACCGAACAGCTTTTGGTGGTGGATATCGGCGGCGGATCGACCGAACTGGTGTGGATCGACCTGCGCGACGTGCCGCAATCAGAACGCCGCCGCGCGATCATGCGTATGCATCTGGGCTTTCAATGTACAGACGACCGGCCCGGCGCGCGGGTCGTGGACTGGATCAGCGTGCCGTTGGGCGTGGCGACGCTGCGCGATCAATTCCGCGACGTCGATGATGACAGCGCGCGCTTTGCGCTGATGAGCTGGTTTTTTGAAGAGAACCTCGCCGAATTCGCCCCCTACAAGGACGAGCAGACGCGCGAGGGCTTTCAGATCGTCGGCACCTCCGGCACCGTGACCACCGTTGCGGCAAGCCATCTGGGGCTGAAACGCTATGACCGCAACAAGGTGGACGGGCTGACCATGACCAGCGACGAGATCGACACGGTCATTCGCAGTTATCTGGCGCTTGGCCCGGTCGGGCGCAGGCGCGATCCACGGATCGGTCAGGACCGGCAGGCATTGATCATGTCGGGGGCGGCGATTCTTCAGGCGCTGCTCAGGTGCTGGCCCACGGACCGGCTGAGCGTGGCGGATCGGGGCCTGCGCGAGGGGATGCTCTACGCGCAGATGGCGGCGGATGGTGTATTGATGGACGGAGATGCGTGATGGCGAAGGGGCCGGACGGCAAGAATACCTCGGGGCGTGGGCAGCGCGACCTGACGGTCAAGGTCAAGACGGCGCGCGGGCGGCGAGCCTCGTCGACGCGCTGGCTGCAACGGCAATTGAATGACCCCTATGTCAAGCGCGCGCAGGTCGAGGGCTATCGCGGACGCGCGGCGTTCAAGATCATGGAGCTTGATGACAAGTTCCGGTTTCTGGTGCCGGGCGCGCGGGTCGTCGATCTGGGCTGCGCGCCGGGGGGCTGGTGTCAGGTGGCGGTGCCACGCGTCAACGCGCTCGGGCAGAAGGCGGGCAAGGCGCAGGGGCGCATTCTGGGGGTCGATCTGCAGGAGGTGGAGCCGATTGCGGGTGTCGAATTCCATCAGCTCGATTTCATGGAAGATGGTGCCGACGACAAGGTCAAGGACTGGCTTGGCGGCAAGGCCGATGTGGTGATGTCGGACATGGCGGCCTCCTCTTCGGGGCACAAGCAGACCGACCATCTGCGCATTATCGCGCTCTGCGAGGCTGCGGCCTATCTGGCCTTCGACGTGCTGGAAGAGGGCGGCACCTTCGTCTCCAAGGTGCTGGCCGGGGGCGCCGAGGGCGAGTTGCAGAAGCTGTTGAAGCAGCGGTTCACCAAGGTGGCAAATGTCAAACCACCCGCATCGCGGTCCGACAGTTCCGAGAAATTCGTGGTGGCGACCGGGTTTCGGGGGTGAGGTCTGGTGGCGCTGGCCTGTGACGCCCGCAAGGCATCTAACGTGGCGATGTCAAACGGCGGCAATGGGTCATGCCCCGCAATGCGGTCGCAATATTCTACCTTCTCACGCGCACAGGATTATCGCCTTGCAGCGAGCGGTGCGCCCCGGCTGCAAATCGCCGCAACTGCGACGGATCGGGGGGTACGTGTTGCGCGAGGCGCAGATGGACCTGCCGGGCAAGACCGTCCTGGCGGATAAGTTCGAACAGCCGCGCATGGCGCATGGGCGAGGGCAGATCGGTGGGCATGGCGTGGGGCATGGATTCGTTTTTCATTCGGCACCGGATCAGGATGACCCGCCCATGTTGACAGGTGATTAAGGCGGATCGTGGTTCGAAGCGTGCCGATTACGTGCCGGGCCATGTCGGTGAGACGTTTGCGTCTGGCCGCAAGTTGCGGGATAGTCACCGCAAACGCGGCCCGAGTCTCCGGGCCGACCCCAGAAGAAAGGACAAACCAGATGCGATACGAGGCACCGACCCGGCTGGAAGAGGCCGTGAGCCTGCTCGCCGGGCAGGACGGCGCGCATGTGCTGGCGGGGGGCACCGACCTGCTCGTCAAGCTGCGCTCGGAGATGATCGAGCCGGAGATGGTCGTCGATATCAAGCGCATCGAGGGCATGCGCGACATTGCCGCCGAGGAGGGCGGCTGGCGCATTGGTGCGGCTGTCTCGGGCGCGGAGATGGGCGAGCATGCGGGGCTTGTCGCCGATTGGCCCGGCGTGGTCGAGGCGGCAGGGCTGATCGGCTCGACGCAGGTTCAGGGCCGTGCCACGCTGGCGGGGAACCTGTGCAACGCCTCGCCGGCGGCTGATTCCGTCCCGGCAATGGTCGCAGCGCGGGCGCGAGTGCGGATCGCCGGGCCGAACGGCATGCGCGACATGGATGTGATCGACGTGCCCCAGGGCCCTGGCAAGACGGCGCTGGAACGCGGCGAATTCATTGCCTCTGTCTGGCTGCCCGCACGCGGCGAACGCTCCAGCGATGCCTATCTGCGCTTCATCCCCCGCACCGAGATGGATATCGCGGTGGTGGGCTGCGGCATTTTGCTGAGCCTTGACGAGGGCGACCGTGTAACGACGGCGCGGGTGTCGCTGGGCGCGGTTGGCCCCAAGGTGATGTTGGTTGACGACGCGGCACAGGCGATCACTGGCCGCGTGCTCGACGAGGCGGCGCTCAGTGATCTTGCGGAGGCCTGTTCACAAGCGGCCACCCCGATTGATGACAAGCGCGGGACGATTGATTTCCGCAAGCACGTGGCGGGAGTTCTGGCCCGGCGCGTGGCGGTGATCGCGGCCAAGCGCGCGAAAGGAGAGACGGTATGAGCCAGCTACACGTAACCACCAGGATCAACGGTGATGAGACCGAATTCCTGTGCGAGGCCGAAGACACGCTGCTCGACGTGCTGCGCGACCGGCTGGGCCTCACGGGCACCAAGGAAGGCTGCGGCACGGGCGATTGCGGGGCCTGTTCGGTGGCCGTCGATGGCCGTCTGGTCTGTTCCTGCCTGATGCTGGGGGCCGAGGCCGAGGGCCGCGACATCGCCACCATCGAAGGCATGGCGACGGGCGACCAACTGCATCCCTTGCAGCAGAAATTCATCGAGATGGCCGCCCTGCAATGCGGCATCTGCACGCCAGGAATCCTCGTGGCGGCGCAATCGCTGCTGGAGCGCAACCCCGACCCGAGCGAGGAGGAGGTGCGCTATTGGCTGGCCGGTAATCTCTGCCGCTGTACCGGCTATGACAAGATCATCCGCGCCGTGATGGAAACGGCGGCGGACATGCGGAGGGCGTCGTAATGGCACTGGATGACACCAAGAAAACACGTGAGTTCAAGGTCGTGGGCACGCGGCCCGACCGGCCCGACGGGATCGACAAGGTGACGGGTCGCGCCCGGTTTGGCGCCGACATGGTGGCACCGGGCATGCTCACGGGCCGCATCCTGCGCAGCCCCCACGCCCATGCGCGGATCGTCAGGATCGACGCGTCGAAGGCCGAGGCACTCTCGGGCGTCAAGGCCGTGGTCACCCGTGCCGATTTCGGCGAGGTGCCCGAGGGTGTAGCCGATGTGCTCGACAACTGCATGGCGGGCGAAAAGGCGCTTTACGATGGCCATGTGGTGGCCGCTGTTGCCGCAAGCAGCCCGGCGGTGGCGCGCAAGGCGCTGAAATTGATCGAGGTCGAATACGAGGTGCTGCCGCATGTGACGGATGTGGATGAGGCAATAAAGCCCGACGCGCCCGTGCTGCACGAGGGCCGCCAACAAGAGACGGTGCCCGAGGGCATGTCCGGCAACGTTATCGCGCGTTCCGAATTTGGGCATGGTGATATCGAGGCGGGGCTGGCGCAGGCCGACCGCGTGGTCGAGCGTACCTATCGCACCGCCGCCACCCATCAGGGCTATATCGAGCCGCATGCCTGTCTGGCCACGATGGGCCCCGATGGCAAGGCCGATCTGTGGGTCTGCACCCAGGGCCATTACATGGTGCGCAACACCTGTGCTGCCATTCTGGGCATGGAACAGGGGCAATTGCGCGTCACCGCCAGCGAGATCGGCGGCGGCTTTGGCGGCAAGACAGTGGTGTTTCTGGAGCCCGTCGCGCTGATGCTGGCTAAAAAATCAGGCCGCCCGGTCAAGATGGTGATGAGCCGCTCCGAGGTGCTGCGCGCCACCGGGCCGACCTCCTCGACCTCCATCGATGTTAAAATCGGCATGACCAAGGACGGCAAGATCACCGCCGGGTTCGCCGAGTTGCGCTATCAGGGCGGGGCCTATCCGGGATCGCCCGTCGATATGGGCGCGATGTCGGGCTTTGCGCCTTACGATCTGGAAAACGTCAAGACCGTGGGCTGGGACGTGGTCACCAACCGGCCCAAGGCTGCCGCCTACCGCGCCCCCGGGGCGCCGATGGCGGCCTTCGCCATCGAAAGCGCGATTGACGAGGCGGCCAAGGGTTTCGGCCTCGACCCGCTGGACGTGCGGTTGATGAACGGGGCGGATGAGGGGACCAAGGCGTCTTACGGCCCGACCTATCCCGCCATTGGCCTCAAGGCGACGTTGGAGGCAGCGAAATCGCACCCGCACTGGTCCGCACCCTTGGGCGAGAATCAGGGCAGGGGGGTCGCTTGCGGCTTCTGGTTCAATTTCGGCGGCGATACCTGCGTGAGCCTTAACATCACGCCCGATGGCACGGTGACGGTGTCCGAGGGCAACCCCGATATCGGCGGCTCGCGCGCGTCGATGACCATGATGGCCGCCGAAGAGTTGGGCATTCCCTACGATCAGGTCCGCACGATCATCGCTGACACCGGATCACTGGGGCAGAACGAGGTGACAGACGGCTCCCGCGTGACCTTTGCCGTGGGGCTGGCCACGATCAAGGCCGCAGAAGCGGCGAAAAAGGAGATGTGCCGCCGCGCCGCCATGATCTGGGGCATCGACGAGGAGGCCGTGGAATGGGAAGACGGCGCGGCGCGGCCAGCCGGGCCCAATGCCGGGAAATTCCCCCCCATGACGCTCAAGGAGATCGCCGCCATCGCCTCGAATACCGGCGGGCCGATTGCCGGGCATTACGAGGTGAATGCCGAAGGCGCAGGCGTGAGTTTCGCCACCCATATGGTGGATGTGGAGCTTGACCGTGACACCGGCTCGACCAAGATCCTGCGCTACACGGTGTTTCAGGATGCCGGCAAGGCGGTGCATCCCTCCTACGTCGAAGGGCAGTTTCAGGGCGGTGCCGTGCAGGGTATCGGCTGGGCGCTGAACGAGGAGTATATCTACGGCGAGGATGGGATCCTGCAGAATGCCGGTTTCCTCGATTACCGCATTCCCGTGGCGTCGGACCTGCCGATGATCGACACTGTTATTCTGGAAATCCCCAACCCGGGCCACCCTTACGGTGTGCGCGGCGTCGGCGAAACCTCGATCGTGCCGCCCCTCGCGGCCATCGCCAACGCGGTCTCCGAGGCGGCGGGCGTGCGGATGACGCAATTGCCGATGTCGCCGCCGCGTGTGCTGTCGGCCATGCAGTCCAAAGCGGAGGGCTGATGGTCGAGGTGCTGCTCTGGGGCTCACTCGCCGATCAGGCGGAGGGCGCGCGCAAGGTCGAGATCAACGCCGGCACCTTGCGCGAATTGCTCGACGGGCTGGGGGAGAAATTCCCCGGCCTGCGCCCGGAGCTGGAGCGCGGCGTGTCGGTCTCCATCGACGGGCGCGTCTACAACGACAGCTGGTTCCAGCCGATTGCTGAAGACAGCGAGGTGGTGTTGCTCAAGCGGCTGAAAGGGGGGTGAGAGAGGGGCGCAGATGGCCTGAAGCTGTCGTTGCCGCATCCCGCGCGAAATGCACCGTAGGTGCCGTGCGATCGCCATGCCGAAGGCATGCCTCCGGCATGACGCCGTCCCGGATCCTGGCGATGTGATAGGGCGCGCAAAGTGTTGATTTTAGAATGACTTGGCTGGGATAAAGTACCTGCATCTGCCGTCGCATCGCCAGTCCCCGGCCCTGCGGCCGCGCTACACCTTTTGGAGGTGTCCAAGGTCCGCTAGAGGCTATATCCCGACGGGCTCAGTCCATCCGCCAGACCTGCGTGTCGTGATCGTAGCGCACCAGACGACGCGCCGCGCGCGGCACCGCGCGTTTCTCGTATTGCCGCCAGAGCAGGGCACCAAGGCGTTCGGCCCATCTGGGCGGGCGGCGCAGGCGGCGCAATTCGCGGCGATAGGCGCCGGGTGCGCGTTTCGAAAGCTGCCCCGGCTCAATGGTGAAGGCCCCGAGCTGGGCATCGACCACGTAAAGATCATGTCGCCGCGCCATCGACTTCCACAGGAAATAATCCCCCGCCAGCTCGCAGCCCCGCAACTGGTCGAGATCGACCAGCGCGTTGAGATCCGAGCGCCAGAAGGTGCTTTCCTGTTCGATCCCGTAAAGCCGGGTGCCATACATGCCGCAGTCGATGAAGCGGCGGCTGTAGGGATGCGGCAGGCGGGTGTTGACGATCTGCCGCGCCGCGTTGCGCAGCACCGCCTGACCAGTCAGCCAGTGGATTTCGGGGAACTGTCCGAACACCTCGGAGACCACCGAAAAGGCATGCGGATCATAGGTCTCTCCGGCGGGCAGATAGCAGGTGACGTCGCCGCCCGCCCATGCAAGCCCCTTGGCGAGCGCGTCATACATGCCGCCATCGGGCTCCGACAGGAGCGTGACGCGTGGATCGCGCAGCGCCTCGACCGGCGCGAGGCTGTCATCGGATGAGGCCCCGTCGACGATCAGACACTCCACCTGATCGCGCCCCGCAAGCACCGAGCTTTGCGCCAGAACGCTCTCGACCGTGCGCAGCAGCTTGTCGCCGGCATTGCGGGTGGGGATGAGGAAGGCATAGCGCATGGCCCGCCAATAGCCTGAAAGCGCCGCCCTGTCATGCCTTGATGCGGCACGCGCTCAGGGCGCGGCGCGTTGCAGCATCCCGAACAGGTCGCGCGGATCGTCCGGGTCGGCCAGCAGGTCGAGATCCATGTAGTAATCGGTGGCGCCGATATGGTCGCGGATATAGCGCAGGGCGCTGAAATCCTCGATCGCAAAGCCGACGCTGTCAAAGAGCGTGATCTGCTCAGCAGAGGTCCGCCCCGGCACCTCGCCCGACAGGACCTGCCACATCTCGGTCACCGGGTGGTCGGGATCAAGCTGCTGGATCTCGCCCTCGATGCGGGTCTGTTCGGGATATTCGACAAAGATAGTGGAGCGGTGCAGCACCTCCGGCGCGAGTTCGGTCTTGCCCGGGCAGTCGCCGCCGATGGCGTTGATATGCACGCCCGCGCCGACCATGTTGTCGGTCAGGATCGTGGCATATTGCTTGTCCGCCGTGCAGGTCGTGATGATCTGCGCGCCTTCCATGCTTTCCTCGGGGCTGCGGCATTGCACGACCTTCAGCCCCAGGCCGGTGAGATTACGGGCGGCTTTCTCCGTCGCGGCGGGGTCGATGTCATAGAGACGCACGGATTTGAGGCCGACCAGCGCTTTCATCGCGAGGCTCTGGAACTCCGATTGCGCGCCCGCGCCGATCATCGCCATGGTGTCGGCACCCTTGGGTGCCAGATGCTTTGCCACCATCGCCGAGGTGGCCGCCGTGCGCAGCGCGGTGAGCACGGTCATTTCCGACAAAAGCACCGGATAGCCATTACCGACATTGGCCAACAGCCCGAACGCGGTGACGGTCTGCAATCCGGACTTGGTGTTCTTGGGGTGGCCGTTCACGTATTTGAAGCCATAGACCTCGCCATCCGAGGTGGGCATCAATTCGATTACCCCTTCCTCGGAATGCGAGGCGATGCGCGGGGTCTTGTCGAAAAGCCGCCAGCGGCGGAAATCAGCCTCGATATAATCGGCCAAGCCCCGCAGCATCGGCTCGATCCCGATGTGGTGGACCAGTTTCATCATGTTGTCGACTGACACGAAAGGCACGAGCGCCTTGTCGGAGGGGGCGAGTGTCATGGGGCTATCCTCAGCTATAGGCAAGGGTGGGGCGGTCAAAGACGCGGCGGCCAAGTGCCGAGGCCGCGAGATCGACCATCACCTGCGCGGTGCGGCCGCGATCATCGAGAAAGGGGTTCAACTCCACAAGGTCGAGCGATGTCATCAGTCCAGAGTCGCAGATCATCTCCATCACCAGATGCGCCTCGCGGATGGTGGCCCCGCCCGGCACGGTGGTGCCGACTGCGGGGGCGAAGGAGGGATCGAGAAAATCCACGTCGAGCGAGACATGCAGGGCACCGCCCTCAGCCGCGACATGGTCGAGAAAGGCCCCGAGCGGACGTGAGATGCCCTGCTCGTCGATCACCCGCATGTCGTGATAGCGGATCTGCGTGGCTTGCAGCGCCTCGCGCTCGGCGGCATCGACCGAGCGCAAGCCGAGAATGCAGATGTTCTGCTCGGGCACCGGATGGGCGACGGGGGGAAAGCCGTGAAACCCCGCGCGGCCGGTGACATAGCCCAAAGGCGTGCCGTGCAGGTTGCCCGAAGCGGTGGTCTGCGGCGTGTGGAAATCGCTGTGGGCATCAAGCCAGAGCACGAATTGCGGCCGACCCAAAACGGCGGCATGATTGGCCGCGCCCGCGACGGAACCGAGCGACAGGCTGTGATCGCCACCCAGAAAGACCGGCAGGCCGGTGGCGAGCGCATCCTGTGCCGCCTTGGCGAGGGTCGCGGTCCATCCGGCGGTCTGCGCGGGCGCGTAGACATGGGGCGGCATGGCCGGGTCGGGCGTGGCGGGTTGCGGCGTAAGATTGCCGGTGTCCGAGACGCGGTGGCCGAGATCCATCAGCGCCTCGGCGAGACCGGCGGTGCGATAGGCATCGGGCCCCATCAGGCAGCCGCGCCGATCCTTGCCGCTATCGACGGGGGCACCGATCAGGATGATGTCTTTCGGGGTCATGGAAACCTCTGTTGATGTGCGTATTGCCGGGAGGATGCTGCCGATTTGGGTTGAATTGAAGCGGCTGTTTTGCACTAATCGGGGCAAATCTGCGCGGACCGAAATCAGAGGCTTTCGAAATGGACGAAACGGATCGGCGGCTCATCTCGATCCTGCGCCACGATGCGCGCGCCTCGTTGTCGGATTTGGCGATCGGGCTGGGGGTGTCGCGCACCACGGTTCGGGCGCGAATCGAGCGGCTGCGCGCAAATGGCGAAATCGTCGGCTTTACCGTGGTGCTGCGCGGCGACACGGCGCGCGATCCGGTGCGCGGGCTGATGATGCTGGGGATCGAGGGGCGCGGCACCGACCGGGTGATCCGACAGCTCAACGGGTTGAGCGCGGTGCGCGCGACGCATACGACCAACGGCCGGTGGGACGTGATCGTGGAAATCGGCACCGAAACCCTGGAAGAACTTGACCGCGTGCTGGCACAGATCCGGAGGTTCGACGGGATCGCGAGTTCGGAGACGAGCCTGCTGCTGAATACGTGGAAATCCGGGAGGTAGGTGCAAGGCCTTTGCAAAAGCCTTGCACACCATTTGCTAACGGCGTTCCACGATGCGTCAGCGGGCGCGCAGGGCTAGCAGCCAGAGTGCCGCGAGACCGAGCGACACCAGCATGTTCCAACTCGCCATCGACAGACCGAGCATTTCCCAGGGCACCTCGTCGCAGCGCACCAGCGGCGCGGCCATGATCTGGTTGAACAACTCGTCTGTGCTAAGCCCCGCCGCGCCGGACGAGGAGCATTCCGACGGCCCCTCCCACCAGCCGCGCTCGACGCCCGAGTGATAGCCGCCGATCGCCGCCGTCGCGAGGGTGGCGAGCAGCCCGCCGAGCGCCATGAGGCGGGGCAGGGCGAGCAAGGCCGCAGCCCCGAGCGCGATGGCTATGACATGCGGCCAGCGTTGCCAGAGGCAGAGTTTGCACGGGGCCATGCCGCCGATATGCTGAAAGGCGAGCGCGCCCAGCATCAGCACGGCGGAGCCCGAGGCGGCAAGCAGGATCAATTGGCGTTGACTGGGGTGCATCACAGGAACCTTGTCGCATAAAAGCCGCCGAAAAGCAGCAGTACGAAGAGTAGTGTCATCAACCCGAGGCGGCGCTCGATGAAGTTGCGCACCGGCGCGCCGAATTTCCACAGCAGGGCGGCCACCAGGAAAAAGCGGATACCGCGCGCCAGGATCGAGGTGGCGATGAAGGTACCGAGCGGCATCGCCGTCCAGCCCGACATGATGGTGATCACCTTGTACGGAAATGGCGTCACCCCCGCCGTCAGCACCGCCCAGAACCCGAAATCGTTGAACCGCATGGCAAAGGCGGCCATCGCCTCGCCCTTACCCAAAGCAGTCAGGATCGGCTGGCCGATCTCCTGATAGGCGAAGGCGCCGATGGCATAGCCGAGCATCCCGCCCAGCACCGACGAGACGAGTGCGATGCCCGCGATCAACCAGGCGCGCGACGGCCGGGCCAGGATCATCGGGATCATAAGAACATCGGGCGGGATCGGAAAGACCGAGCTTTCGATGAAGCTGACGCAGGCCAGCACCCACACGGCATGGCGGTGCTCGGCCATGCGTAGCGTCCGGTCATAAAGCGATCTGATCATGTGGATTGTCCTGTTCGGCTCTGCGGCGAAACACCATGCGGGGCGGGCGCGGTCAAGCCCTCGGCTGGCCGGGCCGGGATTTTGCGCGAGGGCACTGGACGAGGCGCGCGCGCTCGGCTAATGATGACATCGGGCCCAAGTGGCGGAATGGTAGACGCAGGGGATTCAAAATCCCCCGCTGGCAACAGCGTGCGAGTTCGAGTCTCGCCTTGGGCACCATTACAAGTCTATGACTTTGCAAGAAAAAGCCGCCGATCCGTTGATCGGCGGCTTTTCCGGTTTTTGCGTGACTCCCACTGCTGACTCCCACTTCACTCTTTGAACCGCCGCATCTGCGCTGTTCGAGACATCGCCTTCTGGTTCGCCTCTTTTCGGTACTTTGCGACCGTTTCAAGGCTCTGGCCCGTCACAGCCTGGATTTCTGCATCCGTGCACCCGGCTTCGGCAAGTTCAACGCACGCGCGCTTCCGGAGGCCGTGGAGACTGTAGCGTTTTGCGTCATCGTCGTGTTCTGCGGCGATTTCTGCAAGAGTGTCGCGCCACGCACGAAATGACTTTTCTACAACGTCATAGGAACGCGGCGCTTTCTCCGATTTTGCAAGCACATGCCTCGGCCCTTTCTCCAGGTTCTCGACCAACGTTCTCAGACGGCAAGGGCAATAGATGTCGAATGTCTCATTACCCTTTTCATCTGTGACGGTAACCCATTCGCCCTTGAATGCGCTTTTGAGCATTTTGATCGACGCAGCAGGCCTCTGTCCGGTCCCACGAATCAATTCCCCTGCGATCCGCACGTCGTCGGGCGCGCTGGCGAGCGCCTCGAGCATCCAATCTGGCCAGGTCAAAAACACTCGCTGCGAGCCGTATTTGTCGACACCATGGGCCGGATTGTCTCCAAGCGGCCATTCCAGCTTGTCTTTTGCATGGTTCCAAAGAATGGAAACGGCCTGCAACATCCAGTCGGCTGCCCTCGGCGTCGCTGACATAGCGTTGTGTTTTTTCCGGATGGCTTTCTTGGTGGTCGAAGACATCGGCTTGTCGGCGTTCTTTTCGAGAATCTTTTCGAATTCGCGATTGTACGACTTCTTGGTGCCAGCCGAGAGCTTCTTCTGGATGGGGGCATCACTACGCCACTCGCGGATGCATTCAGCCCAAGTGTGCTTGGATGGTTTCCGTTGTGCCGGGTGTCGACCCGCTTCTGCCGCCCAGTATTCATCATCAAGCTTTCGAGGATCACCCTGCCAATCGAGCTTGATGCTACGTTCTTTTCTCTTGCCGGACCTATCTGTCCAAGTGACCCGGTGATACGGCTCCCATTCAGACCCGTTCCGGGGCCAGACCCATTTCAAACGCTCGCGCTGGATCCGTGGCTTTTTTGGTTTGCTTTTATTCGAAATCGTCATCACCGTCTGGCTTTCGTTTGGTTCCAATGAGGATTGCTTCGAGATCGGCGACACGCCAACGGACCGCTTCCCCAATCTGACACGGCGGCGGCAGGGCGCCGCGCCCCACCAGTCGCCGGAATTCTGCCTGTGACATGTCGAGCATGGCAGCAGCCGTATTTTCCTTGACGGCAATGGGTTGTGCGCGAAGAGACATCCGGAAGCTCCGATCTTAGGAGTTCGGGAAGTCGGTTCATCCTGATTGCCCCGGAAATGAACCGAACTCGAGTAGTGGCAGATATCCGATATCTGCCGCGTAAAATACTGTTATGTAATTGTTTTATTTTGTCCAAAAAAGTGTAACCGCGCCATTGGCACCGCCTGCCTGACGCTTGGGCAATGATCTAAGATACGTGTTTAACTACGTCGTTAGCGACGTGTCTTATGCGGGGTCTTTGATGCGTGGAGAAGTTCTTGGGTTGGAGC
>NZ_BDIY01000007.1 GCF_002072155.1 Roseovarius sp. A-2
AAGCTCAACGGCCTCGATCCGCTGGCCTATCTCGCCGACGTGCTCGACCGCATCCATGATCACAAGATCAACAAGCTAAATGAGTTGCTGCCGTGGAATTGGGTGCCACTGCCATCCGTGACGGACAGTCAAGCCGCGTAAGCTGCGGTATCATAGACGCGGTGACGGTGCCAATGGCGCGGTTACAAAAAAGTTAGTTCGGGGATCTTAACCATGGCTTTCGTCTCCTCAACCCGTGCGCGTCGGTGCCTTTGCAGCGAATGTTCACCGCGACTTAGAAGAGAAGATTGGCCGGGCCGGTTTGAGGCGAAGAAAAAAGCTGGAGATTTGGGCTTCAGTGACAAAGACCCGAGCGCGCACTCGATCCCGCGCCCGCCGAGCCGTTCGCTGTCACACAGCTCGGTGCCTGCTTTGCTATGCGCCACCGAGGAGCGCGTCGAGCGCGAGGGCTGTGGTCAACCCCACGCCCAGATCGCCCATGGCTGCCTTGAGCGCACGCGGCTCCACCCGGCCGGCCCGCAGCGCGGTTCCGGCTGCAAACGCGGCGCTCACCAAAACGGAGGCGCCTGCAGCTTCCAACAGTTCCTTGGAGATTGTGTCGCCGAGATCAAGATCCAGAGCGCCGCGGACTTCGGCTTCCAGCTCCGCATTGCTGAACCCGCTACTGGAGATGCCCGGGATCATGGCAGCAACTTCCTCGGTTGCGAGGATGTCGATGTCCGGATACCGCGACAGATGCTCGTAAATATAATCAGGGGACGCGACGGCCTTCAGTTGCACGGCCCCGATGATATTCCCATCGACCATGAATTCGACGTCCGATCCTGGGTGGTTCGTGGCCTCCGGAAGCTGTGCCAGCACAGTGTCGGCGTCCGCGTCCTCCGCGGCGGCGAAGACAAGTTCGTGGTAGATGCCCTTCACATTCGAGACGACGCCGCGCAGTTGATCGGGCTCAAGATCGGCGAGATAGTGCGCCAGATCAGCCTCGCTGGCCTCAGCCAGATCATTGTTGGACCGGCGGAGCGCATCCAGTACCAGGGCCTCCTCTGGGCGCCATGCATGATCGGGGTCGTCGATCAGGCGTTGGAATGTGACTGCGAGTACCACGGCGGCGCTGCGTCGGGTCACATCGTCGCCCATTTCCCCGCTATAGACTCGAGTTGTCGAACTGCGTGCAGGAGGCGTCGGCGTGGCCAGTACGCCAACCCTCCGGAAGGGGCTACGCATGTGTTATCTCCCGTTGTCTGAGCTTCCATGGTGAGCTCGGCGATTTTCGATGCAAGCGGCTGAAGCCCTTGCCGGGCGACGATCCTCATCTCGATTTCAGATGGCTGCAGCTCGCGGGCACGCAGCGCCCGCATCGGCGCGGCGAGGCGAAGGGCCGCGTAGAGCACCGCCTGCTCATGGGGGCTCAGATCTTGTTCGGCTCTGCGGCGTCCGAAGACGTGTCGTCGGACCAGGATTGCCACCGGGACACCAGCGGCGAGCGCGCCGCCCGCAACGATGAGGCTTCCGGCGGCAACACCAAGCCCGACAGTCGACCCGACCCAGTAGAGCGTCGCCGTCGTCGCGGCGGCCCCGGACAGGGTCGCGATCGCCGTGCCGGTGCCTGCAGCGCCAAAGGCGGCGATTCCACCGAAAGTCCCGGCCATCACGCCCGCGGCGACAAGTTTCGAGGTGGCGACGCCGATGATCGTTCCTGCAGTACGGTTCGATTCCTGGAGAATTGCGCCCACAACAGCCGTCAGAGTCTCGTCGAGTGCCCGAAGATCATCGACATCAACTCTTGCCCCGCCAAGGCGTGGACGAAGATGAGCCGCAAATCGTGCTCGATATCCTATTTCCTGCATAGCTTCGCCTGCTCCGGCCGATACTCGAACTTGTGCAAGCTACCATCCTGAATTCGCTCGATGGCTTCCAGGATCGCATGTAGCGGGACGAAGAACCACTCCCGCGGTTTCATCTCATTGCCGAGGCGATCTGGGATGCGGGTATCGAGGCGCGCGGGTGAAAAGAACCGATGCAGAAGATTTTCGAGCGCGACGCGGTTGATGTCGTAAAGCGCGAATGTTGCCACGATTTTCACGGGAGCCATGAGGAAAGTTGGTTCCTTCTCGGCATTGGCAATCCGGCGTTTCACATCGCCGCCGGTGACACCGATCTTGTGGATCAGATCGCGGTGCTCCGAAACTGCCGGATGATCGGAAAGGCTTTGCAGAACGTAAATCGTGCCGCTCTCGCTCCCTTCGACCGGTTCTGCGCGATCGAAAAGGGGGCCGGCCTCCGGGTCGGTGATCCGGCGCCCGGAAGGGTCTTGGGTCAGGGCTTTCTGCAGAGAGCGTGCCAGAAGGTTGTTCTCGGTCGCGTTGTCGTAGATGACGCGCAGTCGCCGGTCGATATTGCCCGAGTCGTTACGGAATTCCTCATTAGCTTCGGCAACATAGGCGATCAACCCATCGACCACGAAGAACCGGCCTTTTTCAATCTCTGATTTGCGCTCGAAGGGCCGGGTTTGTCTCCGGCCCGTCTCGATGTCGGATCGGACAGCGTCAAAAATCGCGGAGAATTCCGAGAAGTCGGTGCAGGGCGTCCGCGCGGCGATTTCTTCTGCCGCCTTGCGTTCGCTTGATGGGCGCACATGCCTCAACTCCGTGATATCCGAGCTGCTTCCCTGGTCAACGCCGAGCGCGGCAAGCAGGGCCGCATCGTCCAGATCCGGGTCGGTGCCGGTGGCATCCCCGGAGGCAGCCTCCAGCAGGCCCTGGTGGTCGAGTGGTTGGAGGAGCATGAGACAATTGGATTGCGCTCTGAGCCGCTCCAGGCGCACGGCATAGAGACGTTCGAAGATGTCGTGGTCTGCTCCATGCTCCGGCGCGCGACCATGTTCCTCGACAAACTTCTGGATGTCCTCGAAGCCCGCGATGATCCGTGCCTCCCGAGGAGACGCGGCGGTCGTCTTCTTTTTTTCCGGCTCGACGCCCAGCTCTGCGAGGATATCAAGGTCGCTACGTTCAGACATCGGCGGTCGCCTTTCTCTGAAGGAAGGCGATGCCCTCGGCCATCTGCCGTTCCCAGGCATCGCTCGATGTCAGGGATGGGAGGCGTCCGGTTTCCTTCTGGAAGCGGATGGCACGTGTCGCCAGCATGCGCGCTTCCTCATGCGTCAGGTTGATCTTCTTTTTCGCTATGACCTCGGCGACCTCTTTCAATGTCCGCTCGTCCATCGCCTTGCTCAGGATTGCTCGGGCGGTCTGGAACGGGTTGATCCGATCGATCAGGTCTATCTCGAGATCCTTGACGTCAGTCACGAATTTCCTGACCCCCTCGACGAAGGCAGTATTCGCTTTCGGCTCCTCATCCGCATCATGGGAAGGTGTTTTGTTCTTTGCCTGCTGCGTCAAGGCAAGCGTTGCGACCGCGTGCTGGCGCACGGCTTCGCGATCCTCCTCGGCCAGCTCCGGGTACCGGTCTGCAATGATCCGGCCCATCTTGACCTGGGTAAGCTCTTCGGCGGGTGTCTCCTCGTCGAAAACCCCGCGCTCCATGGTTTGACGATCCTGAACGAAGGAAGCGAGCACCTCGTTGATGTCCTGCTCGCAGATCCGCTTGGCTTCGTCTGATTTCGGGGTCACGAGCCCGCCGATCTCGAGATGCAGCTGGCCTTGGTCGTTGAAGCCCATGTTGGTCTGATCCGGCTGGTATCCACCTTCGCCATAGTCAAACCCTTCTTTGGGTCCGGAGGCCTTCGGGGTGAACGTGAATTTCGGGGCGAGAACCTGCTCCATCAGAAGAGACGCGGCGATCGCCTTCAGCGTGTCATTGACCGCCTCGTTCACCGTTTCCTCGGATGCATCCGGTTCCGCGATGAGATTGGTGAAGCGGGCGGAGGTCTTTCCCGGTGCGTCCCGGGTCGCCCTGCCGATGATCTGGACAATTTCGGTCAGCGAAGATCTGTATCCGACGGTCAGGGCGTGTTCGCACCAAATCCAGTCGAAGCCCTCCTTCGCCATGCCAAGCGCGATAATGATGTCGACATGATCTCGATTGTCGGCGTTCGCCGGATCTTTCAGCGAGCCGATCACACGATCACGGCGCGCTCCGTCATCGTCGACGAGGTCAGCGACCCTCAACGTCCGCCCGTCAGCAGTTTCAATCAGCTGGAAGCCCGTATCAGGGTCGGCGCCCTTCCAGGTGCCGAGGGATTGCATAACATCCTCTGCCTCCTTGATCTTGTCGCCAAGGCTTTCCCGGGCGTTGACGTTTGGAATGTGCACGATGGTCTTTTTGGCCGGATCGAGGATCTCGTGGATCGCTTCGATGTATCGGCCGGAATAGAAGTAATATCCGATATCAAGACTTTTGAGGTAGTCGTAGCCGTTTAGCTGTTCGTAGTAGGTGTAGGTGACCGTGGCGAAGCGGGCCTCGTCTTCAGGCATCAGCACGGCTTCGGCATCCCCTCGAAAGTAGGAACCTGTCATGGCCACGATGTGGATCTGGTCGCGCTCCATGAATGCGCGCAGGTGCGTGCCGAGCTTGTTATCGGGATTGGCGCTGACATGATGGAACTCGTCGACGGCGATCAGGCGATCGTCGAAGGCATCGACCCCCATCGCGTCGACGGCAAACCGGAATGTCGCATGCGTGCAGACCAGCACCTTTTCGTCCGAAGCAAGAAACGCGCGCACCGCGTCGACCTTGCCCTTCGCGATCTTGGGATCGTCCGCGCCAGGCGCGTTGCAGAGGTTCCATTGCGGGGAGACCGTCCAGTCCGCCCAGAAACCGAAATTCGACAGGGGCGTGTCCTTGAAAGACGACCCGATGGAGCGCTCGGGCACTACGATGATTGCCTGCTTCAGGCTCTGGTTCTCCAGCTTGTCGAGAGCGACGAACATCAGTGCTCGTGACTTGCCCGAAGCGGGTGGCGATTTGATAAGCAGGTATTGCTCGCCCCGATGCGCGTAGGCGCGCTCCTGCATGGCGCGCATGCCCAACTCGTTCGATTTCTTCGAGGTACCCGTTGCAGCATATTGGACAGAGACGGAGGGGGCGCTCTTCACTTGGTCGGTCATGCTTCGTCTCCTGCCTTTTTCGCGGCCGTCCATGCGTCCTCAATGACGCCATCTTCCGCGAGAAAAAACTCGCGTCCGAGAGACCGTCCATCGCGGTCGAGCACGGCGATCAGGGCCGCTTCGGCGGCCTTGCCCTGGATGGAGCCGGGAAACGCCGTTCGGCCCTCGGCCTCGGTGGATTTCAGGACATTCCATTGAAAGGGGCCGACCGGGATGTGCCGGTTGTGAGCTTCCCGCCTGTCCTCAGGAGCTTTGGAGAACCCGGCCTTGATGATCTTGCCGCGGGCACTCGGGTCATTGAGGAAGATGCCCGGCTTGCCGGACAGGGCCAGGACGTAAACATGGCATGGGCCCTCGGCCTCCCTGTGCTCTGTAGGGGACTGCGAAGTCGGACCTGGGCGACTTGGTCGGAGCACATCCACCGCAGGCGCAAAATTTGTCCCACTAATCGGAGGGCAGTTGAATACCTCGGTTTCACGAAGGTTCATTGTAAGGAGGCGTTTCGCCTCAGAAATGGACAGCGGCGAGCCTTGAGATCCGATATGCTGACCATTCTTCCCGGTATAGGTTTCAGATGCAAAATCTCTGATGTGCATCCTGCTATCCTCGGACACCTCCCAGGCTCGAACAACGCGAACAGCATTGGCCCAGCTCCCTCGTGATCTCGGATTGCTTTCCTTGTCCGCGAACGCGGCGCTCGGCATGTAATCCCGATCAACACCAATCTCGTGTGAACATTGGAGGACACCGATGATCTGATGCTTCTCCTCTGGCTTCGCCTGAGGAGACCCTGCGATCACGACCAGCACGCCAGCTTGGCTCCGACGGAGGAAGCTCTTGCGCTTCCCATCTGTGTCAAACCCTACAAAACCCCATGTGCTCGGGTCGAACCCGTCGAAATAGGTGATCCAGACGTTAGGGGGATTGGCATTTATTGCATCGAGAGGAGACATCATGACGACACAACCTTTGCAGTTGAAGCTACTACCTCGGTGACTGGTCGCCATCTGTTCATGAGCGTGATGGTCATTGATCGCTCCCGTTCTTCTCTTCGAAAGCGCGCACGCTCCCGTAGGTCTCCTTCACCCGGGTCTGCACCTTGCGCATCATGTCAGAGCCACGTTCGGGCCAGCCATGATGCTCGAACATCTGGAGGAATCCCCCGAACCGGCTTCGGGCGATCTCAGCGATCACTTTGGCGTCGCCGCCCGGTGTATAGGTCTTTCGCGTCATGGTGCCTCCTTGTCCCGCGCAACTGCCTTCTCAAGCCAATCCGGCCAGCTTCGAAAGTCATCCTCCGAGATCGTCTCCGGCATTGCTGCCCAGAAATCGACGATGGCATCCGAGAATTCGTCCAGATGGCCGTCGGTCACTTTCAAGTGACGATACCCGAGAAGGCGTTTCGCCAGTTCTCTGTTCGGCGTGGCATCCAGAAGACCACCAGCGAGTAGATCGGAGTGGTGATTTTTCAGGCTCTCCAGTGCCGGCCCTTCGCCATGCTTGTATGCATTTACCACAAGCCTGCACCTGTCGAGCCCCCGGTGACACGGGAGATCATCCACGGCCCAGCCAAAACAGGAAAGGAATTCCATCAAACCGGCAAAATTGACACTCCAAATTTCCGCCGGGACGTCCTTGCCGGAATGCCAATGCCGGATCTGCGTCACGATCCAGTCGCGGAGGTCCTTGTCCCAACCGTGATACATCCCGGCGATGATTGCGAGCCGAACGTCAGCATGAAGGTCATCCAGCATGCCGTAGAAGGTGATGCTCTCCTCCCAGGCGCGCTCGTCAAGATCGCTGGGATCGTCGCGCTCCGGATCGAAAAGATGCGAGCGTTCGCTGGCCCATTTTTCTGCGAAGGCGTCGGCCTCAGCAGAGACATCGTCGAACTGTGTCAAAAGACGCGAACGGCCCTCGTTGACATAGAAGCGATGTTTTTCGATCAGGTTTTGCCGGTAGCCCGGGTCCATGTGGAACAGAGTGTAGCCGACCATTCTCATCCGGCCTTCTTCGCGGTCATCTTCGTGTACATGTCGAAGAGCTTTTCGAGGCGTTCGGTGTCGTTGCGGAAGCGGCGGCCGATGTAGATGCGTTCGAGGGTTTCGTCGTTGCAGTCATGGGCGGCGCGGAGGTCGTCGGGCATCTTCTCGGGGTCGTAAAGCTCGGCGATGGTGGCGGGGAAATGCGCCTCGCGGGCGAGCAGTATGTCCTCGGCGCAACGGGTGAGGTTGGCCTTGTCGGTCTCGGTGAGCTTCGGGACGGGGAAGGTATTATAGGCAAGTCCAGAGGAATACCGAATATCAGTCTTGAGTCGCCCTGAAACAGCACGAACCCAGGTCATGTGGAGACGTGACAAAATCGTTGCAAGAACCCAGAGTTCTGGGTCGTATATAGCTTGAGCTGAATCCGACACGATCACACCGTCGGGCAGAAGACCAAAAGGAATATACTCTCTTCTTTCTGAACTCACGCGAGGGGCGATGATAGCCGATTTTTTCGATTGATGTGTGTATCTGAAGCTATGCGGGCGTTTCGCTAAGCCTTTGGCGACTTGTCCTCCCACTTGGCGCGAAGCCTTAACCTGTTCCACACGATCCAATATGAAGGAGTTTTCGAGAGCGTCCGCGACCTCATGATCCGGAATCCAAATGCAATATCTCCCGCTCCCGTTGAGGTAATCATATGAACCATACAAAGGCTTAATAAATCTTCTGACTTCGGGGTTCTTTTCGATAACTTTGTATACTTCATCTCGATCCAAGATGAGATTGCCGCCATCATAAGGGCTATTCCCTGTCAACATTGCGGGCATACCGAAAATAGACTTCAACTCCTGATTGACTACCATTCGCTTTCCAGCAGTCAAGTATGGGCTAATGCTGACTACTTTTTGCTCAACGCCGTTATCGAAGAGGCGCGCATCTGCGGCGGACCTTCGGGCAAGACCGATGATGATGCAAATTACCGCCGCATTGGCTTTCGCATTGTTGGCCCACTTGAAGCTCCTGTGTGCAAAGAAAATCTCTTGATCTCTATCAAATATCCGTGGCCACAACTGATGAACCTGCGCACCTTGGGACAGCGAGCTCGTCACCACGAATGCGGCCTTGGAATGCACCTTCTCGACGTAGCTTGACGCGACGATCACCCAACCCGAAACATAGTCGAGTTCTCCGATCTTCTTCGATGTATTGAATGCCGTTCTGAGATCTTCTTTCTGGATGTCGCTTTGTGACTTTCCGCCAAGATATGGCGGATTCCCACAAATATACGTTTCCCACTCCTCGCCACCGCCTTCCAGGTTCAACCGCCCCGTCGGACCACCCAAATCCTGCTCCTCGGGCGAGGTTGTTACCGGCGGGCAAACCTCCTCCCAATCGATCCGCAGCGCATTGCCCTGCCGAATGTTCCCGGTGGCATGGAGCGGTAGGACCAGCGCACGAGCCTCGGCCTGGCCGATGAAGCGCACGTCGCACTGGAATTCGGCGATCAGCAGCGACAGGCGGGCGATCTCGGCCGCGAAGCTCTTGATCTCGATCCCGTAGAACTGGGTGAGGGAGATGACCGAGCGGGTCAGCGCCTCGCCCCGGCGGCGCATGATCTCGTCCTCGATCTCGCGCATGCGGATGTAGGCGATGACGAGGAAGTTGCCCGATCCGCAGGCCGGGTCGAAAACCCGGACGCGCGACAGGCGTTGGCGCAGGTTGTAGAGCTTGCGCTTGTTGGTTCCCGCGGCCTCGAGCTGCTCGCGCAGGTCGTCGAGGAAGAGCGGGTCCAGCACCTTCTGGATGTTCGGCACCGAAGTGTAGTGCATCCCCAGCTCGCCGCGCTCGTCATCGTCGGCGACGGCCTGGATCATGGAGCCGAAGATGTCGGGGTTGATGGTTTTCCAGTCGAGCTCTCCCGCGCGCAGCAGGTAGGCGCGGGAGGTGCGCGAGAAAGTGGGACAGCCGATGTCGTCGGCGAAGAGGCCGCCGTTCACGTATGGGAACTTGTCGGCCCAGGCTGGGAGGCCAGGGCGGGCGGCCCCGTCGGGAGCCTTAGTGTTCATCGCCCCGAAGAGGCGCAAGAGGACGTCGCGCGTGTTCGAGCCGTCCGCCTCGGTCATGGTCTGGACCGTGGTGGTGAAGAGGTCGTCGCCTTGGAAGATGCCGGTATCCTCGGCGAAAAAGCAGAAGATCATGCGCGCCATGAAGCGGTTCAGGTCGCCGCGCTTGTCGGCACTGCCCCAGTCGGCGTTGTCCTTCAGGAGCTGGACGTAGAGGCGGTTCAGGCGCGAGGTCGCCTTGATGTCGATCGGGTTGTTCTTGACCTCGGCGACCGTGGAAATGCCGGCGAGGGGCAGGAAGAAGCCGAAGTTGTTTCCGAGTTCGTCGTAGCGGCAGGACAGCACCTCGCCAGAGCCAATCTCTTCGGCCTCGACCTGGGCGCCGTCTGTGGCGAGGATGAACTTGGCCTTCTGCCGTTCGGTCAGCGGGCTGGCCTTGAGGCGGGCAAGGGTCTCGACCGTCTCACCGGTATCGGCGACCGCGATGTGGATATTGTTGCGCTGGAGGACGCCACCGACGTCGGACTTGTTGGTATTGCCGGTCCGGAGGCGCTTGATGGTCGCCTCCTTGTTGCCGAAGGCGGCGAGGAAGGCAAACGGGAACTCGGCAGAGTCGAAGGGCTGCTGCGCGAGGTCAGAAACGGCTTCCTCGATCTCGACGGCGTTCATGATATTGATTCTCCCAGCCTTTTTGATGGGAGAATGGCACGTTCGGCCTGGTGCTTTCCAGTGCAGACCCATTGGCGGCGAATAGATGGCTCAAACCGCTTCAGAATCGTGCGGCCGATCGCGCCCGCTCGTGCGAACGGCGAAATTCATATCCCGGATGCAGATACCGATCGTAACGATAAAGCTTGCGGCCAAAACAATCTCAAAGATTGCCATGATCCACTCCTAAACCATGGCCGGACGTCTCATGCTATTTGCGCTATTGTCCCCTTAAAATCGCAGGATTAGCACGCTCTGTCGAGCCGCTCATCGCCACATTATCATTATGTATCCAAAAAAGTTTTCACGCGCTTTGGTTGCGGATGTGCTGGGGCGTAGCTCCGTCTCGTAGCAACGAGGAGGCCATGATGCCCAAAGATGAAGAGAGATACCTTACAATCGAAGAAATTGCGAAGCGGTTTCGCCGTCACCCGCGAACCATCCGAGACTGGATCACGAAAGGTGCCGTAACTCCGCGTGGCCGGGTCTTTCTGGACGCCACAAAGCCCGGTAAGAGCTGGCTTGTGCACCCAGACTGGCTGGCGCTCTTCGAGGATCAAATCCGTCCTCTGGGGATCGGGACGCATCTCGGTAATGTCAGTGAAGCCGCCGGCGCATCCTATCGTGCATCGGCGGACGATGATGCGGCCGCGAGATCCTGGGCTCGGATGCGCGCGTCGATCGGCGCGAATTAAAGATGCAGGCAGCCATCAAGCCACGCTGTCTGATCGTTACGGGGTCCTCTCGACGAGACCCCGCAACGATCTTGGGCCAGTGAAGGGCCCTGATCCCCGCGGCTTCCTCCTTCCGAGGTTTGTCAACGTGGGCCGCCACCTCATGGCCGCCAGCCTCGTGCCGCGGCCCACATCGAAATACCTTCAGGCTTCCGGACATTCGCTGCGCGTGCACGTCCCTGACCCGATGCCTCAAAAGCCGCCATTCCCAGCATAATGTGGCAGTAGGTGCACAACCCTAAACGGGAGGCCGGAATCCAGATTTACTTTGTAGCGCCAAATCACTTCTTGGAAAAAGGTGGCAGGAAGCACCGTACTACCCGTCACCCGATCCAGTTCCACCAATTTCGACCCCGACCGTCGACCGCGTGCTGATCATCGATCTGGCGGTCGCAGCGATTCTTGCTTGTAGGTCGATTTGCGTTTCGGGAGCCTCAAGCGTAACGACCAGAGCGTAGCGGGCCTTGTCGAGATAGCGGTTTTGGCTTGGGCGATCTCGCCACCACCCCATGACGGGATAAATGCAGAGTTGATCGCGAGACGCCAGTTCTACCGCCGGCCCCAACCAGACGTCAGCATGCAGCGAGCCTGCAGCGATTGCTTTCTCACCGAAGAACCATCCTTCATCGGCATCTCCGCTGACGACGCGATCACCTATGGCCGCGTTCCTGCGCCGCTGGAAGCTTACATCGGTCTCGCGTTTCCGCTTGAGATCGAACCGAAGGCCGAAAGAGCGATAACGGGCAGGGTCGAGCATTGAGCCCGCCAACGGGTTGGGCTCGACAAAATACGAGAGTGTTACCTTGAGCTTGACAGGCGTGTTTTCGAGTTCTTCAAGGGTCTCTGTGGGCCAAGGGAGATCATAGTAATGTGCCCGGCCATAACCGATGGGGCCTGTTGGCCGGTTTTCTCGCTGAGTGCGACCGGGTCGGTCATAAGGTTGGATGTAAGCTTGAGCAACGAGCGCCAGGTCGTTGGAAGCGGACGCGAGAGCTCGGGGAAGTTCGGGAACACCGTAACCAAAACGCCGCCTCAACGCTTTGCGACCCACCATGCCTGGTGCAGCATCAATCTCAGCAGACATCTTCGGTGTCCATCTGGCACTGTGTACCATCAGAGCGCGCACGGTTTCTGGCCAGTATGTCGGGTGTTCGGCCATGATTGTTGCAGCCATGCGGGAAGCCTGCGCGGTTGCCGCACTGGTTGCGTAGAAAGGCATGAGCCCATCTCCGGCACCGCCCTTCCCTGTGGAGATGATCGACAGTGACGGCATCCCGTCGGAAACCTGATCACCTGCGACGTTTTTCGCACGATTCCCAGCCTCGAACACGACCTCGGGTTTGATGGGCTGGGTGCCGTCCGGCCAAGCACAGGATGTCCTGCCAAAAGGGCTCAAATCTCCTACGTCGGCACAAGCCGACCACTCGGCTTGGTCTTTCGGCTCAATGGTACTCTTAAATGTGACGCCACCGACGGTCAGTGCGTTCCATGCTTGCGATGGATCTTCGCCTGGTTGAACCTCGGCATCTGAGATCGAACCCCAGTCGGGTGAGTGCGCGATGTTGCCAATGGCTTGAACAAAAAGCCGTTTTGGCGGTTCCTCGCCTTCAGCGGCATCCACACCAGAGGAAATGCGATCAAGCGCAGCACTCCAAAGGGTTGGACGATCACCAGGGCGATTTCTGTTTGTGACAGCCGAACAGATGGTGCGGCGCCTTGTGGGGTTCCGTAATTCCGCAAGGCTGACCGCCTGTTCGATGATCGCTCCGTAGTTCACCTCGTCATTTGGGCCTCGCACAGTCGAGTCCGGAGGAAGGACCTTCACGCTTTCCAGCCGGTGTCGCAATTCGTGCGTAGAACTATCCGCCAAGGGGGCTGTGAGGTCGCCGTGCAGAGCCGTTCCGGCCATAGCCGTCCCGTGCCCAGGGTGATGGTGATCGTCGACTCCCCAGTCATCGTCGACGGCTTGTGTCTCTGTTGGTGAAAGCGCGGGCTCAATGAGTGGATGTGCACGGTTCACGCCGGTGTCGAGGACGCAGACGGCAGGGACTTCGGCACCCGGCCAGACGATACGTTCTGCAAGGTCCTCGACCAATCTGTCTTGGTCGCGCCCTGGCAGGTCAACGAGGATTGTGGGGTCATCGGTCGCGCGACCAAGTTCGGCGAGACCCGGCGCGCCGATGTCAAGGATTAGTTGGACGTGTTCCCGGGTCGCGTGCACAGGCATGACGAGGGCTTCGGGAAAGATGCTCCATCGATCCTCCGGAGCAACTTGCATTCCAAGGGCGTGAGCAAGATCGCAAACGTCGTCCACGAAATCTTCCCAGCACCAAAGCGCCCACCAAGATGGCGGCATCCCGAAATCGGGTAGCGTCGCTGGGTCTTCACGCCACAAATCTTCCAGCTGTGTCGGCTGGAAGCCCTCGATGGGCTCCATGCGGGACGCGAGTTGCGGCTTTCCCGTCTTGGTGAGTTCCCCTGATCTATAGACTTCGATGGCTCGCACGAGTTTCGCTCGTGCCTCCGTGTCGGGAAGGTGTAGAACCAAGGTGTGGTGTCCGCCCTCATTTGATGCAGATTCAGCGCTCTGACGCGTTCCTTCGCTGGCTGGCTGAACGACAACACCCTTAGCATCTCGATGAAGTTCAACAGTAACGAACGTGCCCTGCGCTGGCTCGATGTTTTCCGGAAGACGTTCGCGCGGGGGACGGCGATTTTCTGCAGCCTGTAAGGAAGCAGCCAGACCTTCGCTCAGGCGTGTCCCGTGTTGAGCGCGGTTCCGATCATATACACGCCCCATGTTCGGCTTATGGGCGGTGAAAGGCCGATCGGTTAGGAGCGGTGTAACGTCAATATGAGAACGGTCGTAGTCAGGCAATTGTCAGTACTCATTATCGCGATCGCCGGTGAAGACGTGGCGCATTTCTTGTCGTGCCGTAAGCTGCTCAAGGAGATCGTCAGTGCGCACGGTGTCACGTTCAGATAGTAGCGCAATCTTAGCGGCTTCGTCGGCGGCTCGGGCGAGTTCTGCTTGGCTGAGACCCTCAGCGGCGTCGACCACGCGCTCCCATGCGATACGGGGATACTTCATCGGCCTGAGGTGATCGCGTATTACCTTTCGGATCTCGTCCTTAGACGGCATCTCGAACCGCAAAACTTCGTCGAAACGTCTTTGAAGCGCTGGGTCGAGAAGATCGGGATGGTTCGTCGCTGCAAGGATCAGGCTGTCCGTGGACGCAGGCTCCTCCATGAACTGAAGGAAGCTATTAAGAACACGCCGCATTTCACCAACGTCGTTCATTGCCGTCCGTCGGCCACCGACCGCGTCGAACTCGTCGAAAAGATACACACCGCGCCGACGGATCGTCTCGTCAAAAACGAGGCGCAGCTTAGCCGAGGTCTCGCCCATATATCTCGTGATCAGAGTCTCCAGACGAACAACGAGGAATGGTAGGCGCAATTGACCTGCCAATGCCTCTGCCGTCATCGTCTTGCCTGAGCCAGGAGGGCCCGCGAAAAGAAGTCTGCGCGAAGGCACGCGATTTCCTTCGCGAAGCCAAGTTCGTCGCTCTTGCTGGAGAACCACTCGATCCAAGCGGTCCCTTAGCCTTTCGGAGAGCACGACGTCCGAGAGACGACACATCGGCTCTCGAAGATCAAGCAGACCTTCAAGCTCGCCACGTGGGCGAGCCAGTTCAACATGAACGGACGCTCGATCACCTTTGGATTTCCGCAAAGCCTCCACGGCGGAGCGGATTTGCTCAGCGCTCGTTCTTCGACCCTGTCGAGCCTCGCCCGCCGCAACCTGCAAGGCAATGGCGAGAAACTGATCCTCGTCGCCCTCTGCACGGCTACGCAGCATCGATAGTATTTGCTTAGCGTTCGACATTCGGCCCTGCACGTCCTTTCAAACAGACGGTAGAGGAAGCGCGGTACATTGCCAATTCACTATTTACCATCGCCGCAAACGCAGCCTCTAAGGTGACGCAAAAGTCCGTTTCTGCGACTCTGCGCTGCAGCATCAGGGGAGCTGCGGGCGTCCGTTCAGGGCCGGTTGCGCCTTCAGCTTCGTCACGCCACCTGCTTTTTTTGCTTTCGCAAAGGGGCTGAGACCCAACCACTTTTGCATCATGGCGGCGATCACCCGGTCCCCGGTAAGCACCAGATCGCCCCGCGTGAGTGCCGAGGCGAGCCATGGGGTGGCGAATAGTCCCGGTGGCCGGCAGGAATGCCGGCCACCGCCGCAGGTGTCACGCTTTCGGACTGAGCCTGTGGGCCTTGTAACGCTTCTTCCCATCGATGTTCGTCCCGGCGGGAAGCTCTTGGATCCATCCGTATTGCTTCAGGATCCCGAGCAGGCGATCGAGAGCCTTCGATCGCCGCGCTGCAACCGGCCCGTATTGCAGGATCCGGTCGGTCGCGAAACCATCGCCGGGCTGCAAGTTCTTCCGAAGCCAATCCAGAAGGGTCTGGGCTTGGGCGATCTCGGTCTCGTTGGTGGCCGCGATGCAGAGGAACTTGTATTGACTGAGGTAGTATTTTACCAGCTCGCAGGCGGCTTGCATGACTTCGGCGGAGATTTTCCTTGTGTCCCAGTCCTCGAAGAGCGCCAGGATCGCCGCGAGGCGGCATGCGTGTTCCGCGGCTTTCGACGCGAACCCGGAGATGTCGGCGGCCCAGCCACCCGGACCGATTTCGGCTTCGACCTTGTCGTGAAACTCGACGCAGATTGCGAAGGCTTCGTCCGACAGGGCGATGGAACGCTCGGTCGGGTCCTCGAGCGTGCGGGTCAGGGCGGCCTCGACTTCATCGCGGAAGCTAAGGGCAGCTGCTTCGTCCTCGTCGGTCGGCCGCCGGTATTTTCGCTTGCCCATGTTGCTTTGCGGCCAGCAGGGAAGCATCCTGGCCAGAATTCCTTGACTGGTCAGGAACTCGTCGCCGTAGGTGTCACGGATCAGGATCGGTTGAAACATCAGGTTGAGAGTCGTCGCCGTGGGCGGCACGTAACCGTCACCCTCCTGGGTCGCGCGTGGCCGAAAGAAGTAGTCCCCATCCCACAGCTTCGAGACGATGCCGCTCGTCTTTGCCCGCTGGTCCTTCGACATCGAATGACCACCCCAGAAGCTCGATGCCTCGTCGGTGAACCAGCCGAGAAACCCGCATCCGGAAGCGATTGCCTTGAATGCGCCCTCGACTGTCGGTTCGGTCACCAGAAAGCTCGGACAGACGGGCGCGGCAGGCTTATCTTCTCCGCGTCCGGTGCCTGCGAGATCCGTCTTGTGGCGTGCCATGGCAACTTCATGCTCGTTCCGGAGGCGCATCACCACCCGGTCGATTCCGGCCCTCGCGATCCTGTCGGCGGCGCTCTTGCGCTCGCCTGAAAGAGCGATCGTGACAAAGGCGGCAGTCGCGTTCGCCTCCGATACGAGGGTCTGGACCTTTGCCCGGCTGCCGACGACAAGGGATGCCACCGACAGTACGGATTGGGCTGCGATCGCGGCCGGCCCCTGGGTTTTCCGCATGATCGCTTCCGCGGCGCTGCGCAGTTTCGGCGTCAAGCACTCCAGCGGGAAGCCGGCGGTTGACGGTTCCGCATGGGGCAGCGGCGTGGGCTCCCGGGGCGGAGGGGCCGTCTCCCCGGACGGGACTGAAAAGTTCGGCTTCGACGCGTTGGCGTCACCTATGCCGACGAGGGATTTGATGCGGGCAAGCATTCCTGTTCTCCGTTGCTGCTCGGGTTGTGACCAGGAAATCGTGCGATCGGTTTTCCGGCGGAAACGGCAGGGAGCGGAATCTTGCGGCGGAGGAGTTTTTTTGCCCGTGGTCTGGCGCAGTCGCTCTGCAATCCTCTCGTGGACAGGGATCTGCGCTGGGCGTCGCGTTCTAATGCATTTCGGATCTTCTGCTCAGTGGCTGGGGTTTTGTTATGAGCGTGCCCCTCGGCAAAATCTTCGATGCTGTTTGGGACCGATCGAGCCGGGGCCTAATTGCATGCAACCATGCAAGACAAGCCACTCCACCGATGCGATCTGATCCGCTTCTTCAACACGACCGAAAGGGGGCTTCCCCGGATTCTGCGGGAGCTTGACCTGAGACTCGTCGGAGGAACGACACGCTGGTCGGTCGTCTGGCGAACGCTTGGCCTCAAGGAAGACCAGGACCCAGTCGAGATTGACGACCTCAGGGAACCGCTTCTGCGGGCCGCAGACGTGGCAAGTCTTCTCGGTGTCTCCACTTCCATCATCTACCGGTGGGAGAAGGGAAAACTACCCAAGGGGCAGAAACCGTTTCCCAACTCCATCGATCTGTCGAACGGGCGAAGAAATTCCCGTGCGAAACGTTGGCGCAAGGCCGAGCTGCTGGCGTGGCATACCGGAAAACCGATCCCGCGATACGCCAAAGCCGCTCCGGCCTTCGGCGCACTCATTCCCAACAAATAAAGCCATCAATCCAATGCAGACGCCACTTCCGATACGCCAATTTCGCCCAAGCGACCCGGATCATCGGCAAGCGACCGAGATACAGACACCCGGAGGATTTCACCGGCGGCAACCTTCCAGGCGTGTGTATCCAGATCGCGTTTTAGCGACTGAAACCGCGTTCTGGCGACACACGAAAGGAAAACAAATGGTTCAGTTCACGATCAAGACCGACACCCCGGCCACAGCCATCACGACGGGTCGAGGGTCGGCTTCTGCCGACAAGACAATGTTTGATCTCCATACGCATGTCCAGGCGCGGAAAGATATCGCAAGCTCCACGAAGAACTCGTACCTCGGCGCGATCAGCTACCTCGCAGAGCTCAAGAACAAACCCCTGTCAGGTATTCCGGCATCTCTCGAAGAATTTGATGATTGGTTTCCTGTAGACGCATTCAATATAGACAATTGGCCGACCAACACAGCCTTCGAACTCTGGCGTCGCCGGGTTCGCTCATCGCTCAGAAAGTTCCTGGGTGTGACGAAAGCTTTGGCGGACTTGCGTGCGCAGCAGGACGAATGGAACGATCTCTTCGACGCGATCGAGCCTCTTGTGTCCGGCAAGGTCGGACAGTCCGCCAGGTGGCATCCCATGAAGCTTTCCGCACTCAAGACTTTCGCGATCGTCGCACGGGCCTATGGATATATGCCTCGCGATATCGATTTGTCCGTTGCGCTTCGGCTCGACAGCGATTTCACGGGCAACAAGAAGGAGGCGAACCGTCGCTCTATTGACAGGCTTGATGAGCTGCGCCAGTTCCCGGAAGTTCTGCCGCTGCTTCCTCCGAAACCAGTCAATTTCAAGCCCGAACTCCGACGCAAGGCCAACGTGCCGCTCGTTGGCAGGTGGGAAGAGCAATTCTGCAGCTGGATCGAAAAGGTGACCAAGACGGGCTGGGATCCCGTATCCCGGCAATTCGCGGATGACCATCAAAGCCACGCCGATGTCATGCGCTCAGCGATGCGGACGTTCCTGCGCATCGCGGTGGATACCGGGCGGGCGTGCGACGCCGATGCCGATCTCGAGGTCGTGCTCGGAGACGATGATCTGGTCACCGAAATCGCCGGCGAGTTGTTCGAGCGGACGAACCGGCGCAAAGGCGAAGGACGTCTCGCTCCGCGGACCTGCCGGAAATACCTCAAGGCGATCGGACAGATCAGGCGGCATCTCGAGATCGACAACTCCGAACTCGAGTTGATCGTTGCGAACAACGCCACCTCCCGAGAGGGCGCCAGCGCCGAAAAACGCATGACGAAGAAAAACCGACAGTTCTGCGAGTCACTGATCGACAAGCCCCATGTCCGACGCCGATTCTTCTTTTCGTTCGCGACCCTCAAACAGGAGGCGTGTTCCATTTTCGAGAAGGCTTCTCTCGAGGAGCGAGCGCTGACCAGTAGGGAAATCGGCACCGCGCGCCTCCTCGGCTCAGCTGCGTGTTTCGTCGCAATCGAAATCGGTGGAGCTCCGATCAGGATCGAGAACGCGATGGGCCTCACATGTTTTGGTGATGATGCACAACTGCGAGTCCCGAAGGGCAAAGGCAAACCGATGCAGGTATGGATCCCCCCGGAATTGACCAAGAACAGGCAGGAGGTCGAGTTTCCCATCCAGTACGACAAGTTCGGTTACTACGAGACCATCCGCTGGTATCTGAAAGAGATCCGCCCGCTGTTCCCCCATGCAGACAGCAGTCCGTATCTCTTTCCAGCGGTGAAGACTCCCGGCGCTTCGATGAATCCATCCTGGTTCGGATCGGAGTTCTCGAACGTGATGCGCACATATGTCGATCTGCCCATGACGCCGCATCAGATGCGACACGGTCAGGTGTCACTGCTCCTGAATGCGCATCCTGAAGAAATCGAAGTGATCGCGAAGCGCATCGACGACAAGGCGGCGACCATGCGCACGTTCTACAGCTTCATCAAGGCACTCGCGATGGTCGAACGTGGCCAGGATCTCCTGAAAGGATTGATCAATGTCTGAACGTACATACGACACGCGAGGCCGAGAGCAGCTGCTTGCCGGTTCGCAGTTGGCACGCTACCGCGGAATCGCTTCGATCAAGACCATCGGTCTGCGCGAGTTGCGTACGCTCGACCAGTTTCTCGCCTGGTCGAATGAAGCCGATCTGGAGTTGGCCAGAAGCGATGTCTTCCTGGCTTTTGCGGGTCAGGACAAGTCCACCCGGCGGCTCGAGAACCTGCGAACGGCGCTCGATCGATTGTTGCCTCGGGAGGCGAGTGCGCTCGTCGCTATACGCGATGCGATCCGGAGCAAGCGCCCTCGCAGCAGATCCTGTGACCGGCGTGACCGGGCAACGCTTCTCGAGAGTCCTCACATCGCGCCATATCGCGGGTTGGATGGGCTTGAGGAGGTGGATCTGGAGGACCTGCGTGTTCTGGAGCGTTTCATGGCGTTCGCGTCCGAGCGGGGGATCGAAGTGCCGGACGTCAAGGATTTCCTTTCCTTTTGTTCCGACGTCACGACCTCGCGACGGCTGCGCAGCCTGAAGACCGCGCTCGATATCCTGTTGCCAGGAAATCCGGGCGTGCTCATCACCTTGAACGCAGCCATTGCTGAGAAAGGCACACCCCGGTCGCGAGCCAAGTCGCGCAAGGCGCGATCGCCGGGCAAGCGTTGGGTCCCGTTGACGGGGTTGCCCGATCAGTGGCGGCGACTTCTTTCCGCGCTGCGTGCGGGGCGGATAATCGACGGTCGGCGTCCACCGGCCCGGAGTGTCGTCGACAATATGGAGGAGGTGCTGCGCGAATACGCGAAAGTTCAGCAGGACGCCGACGCGGGCATCGATCTGACGGTCGAGGGGCTTCGACGTTTCGAAGACAGCAAGGCCGGACACGCACAAACGATCTCCGACCCGAAATACATCGGGCAGGGCAATCGTCCGGCGACCCGCCATACAGCGATGATGCGGATTCGTCGTTTTGCGGAGTACCTGGGCTGCGATGACATGACAGTTGCCGCATTCAGGGCGCATGAGAATGCTCTTCGACGTGAATGCGATACGGTCGTGCCCTTGAAATTCGGAAAATACGAAGGCCTGCGGGCGTTGGCCGAAACATGGGAGCTGGCTCACGATCTGCTTGAAAGTAGCTTCGGAATGAGGCGCAGGCAGACGAGGCTGCGGCTCGTCAACGAAGCCGCCGTGCTTGCCCTTTGGACATTCATCCCGTTGCGCCTGCAGGACGGGCAGCTCTTGTGGGGGCGCGATATCTATCATGACGGAGATCGATACCGGATCGACATCGAGACGCAGAAGGAGGGCGAAGAGCTTAGAGGCCGTCTCCACGATGCATTGACGCCCTTCCTCGACGCGCTCGTGCTTACGGGCATCGATCCCGCATATCTCGATGCAATGCGTTCACGCGCTGATGCAGAGGAATTGCCGGTTTTCGTGGGAACAAATGGCCGGATTCTATCCTCAGGCTATCCATCCGCTGTCTGGCGAAAGCATCTGGGAACTGGCGCACACATCGCGCGGACGCGGATCCACACCGAGCTCGGGAAGCTCGGACGCGAAGGTGTTGATGCTGCCCTCGCTCTGTGCGCGCAACGGGACGAACGGAGCAGGACGTTCTATCAAGCCAAGGCCGTGGCTGCCGCGCAGCGCACCAAGGGCCAGGAAATGATCGACGCGATGCTGCAGGAATGTCTGGCTGAAGATCAGAGCGCCTGATCGGCGCCGACGTCGCGACAGGACATTCCGGGAAGCGGTGGGTGCCGGAGAATGCCTTTCCGGTCGGTCGTCAAGCAATCTTGCACGTAAAGGTGGGCGAGACACTGAAGCGTAACCCAACCGCCGCCCGGCGCGCGCCCTTGAATGAGGGCGCGCCGACCGGCGGTCGGGGTATCTGAAAAACTGGGCGGGGACGCCTTGCGCGACGCCAATCGCCAAGCGTGGCGGATCTGCACGATCGGACAGATCAGGCCACACGACAAGAAACGCACCCTTTCGCAGCGGGGATATCTGACGCGGCCCATTCTGGGTTCGCGCATCACAGAGAGTGAGTATCCCGATGAAACACGAAACCAAGATCAATTCCTTGCTGCGAATCATGAAGATTGCGGATGCGTTCCGTCACTGGCTCTGCCAAGACGGCGATACCCTCGTCGCCTCGGCCGACCTCCTCGGCGGGTCTACATGGGCCCTGCGAGCGAGCGCCGTCGTCGACTGCGCCGGGGAAGGGGGCGATCTGCATACGCATCGGCGGACCTTGGCACGACTGGCACAGCTTCTGCGTCTGGAGTTCGTTGATGACCTTTCACGACCAGAAGCGGCCCGTTTCGCCGCTCTTCATCCCGACGACCCTCGGGCCACCGAGGCCATGCTCTGTGCGGACGCGATCTCACGGGGAAAGCGGGCGCTGGAAGCGCTCTGGCTTGCCGGACTTCCGAGCCACGGTCATGGTGAGGAGGTGCGGTGATGGAGATTGCGAAGACTCCCGGTCTCACCACTGCGCGCTTGCAGGCAGAGTTGGCAGCTCAATGGCTGCACCTGATCCGCTTTGCGGCTCACCCCGGCGCGCCCACCTTCTCACCCAGCGTGTGTCACTACCACGCAATGCTCGATCCGGAGGCCGACGACTCTGTCCGGCTGGAGGCGTGCCGCGCCATGCTGCTCTGCGTCCGGCGGCGCCTCCCGGTCGAGGACTTCAAGGGCCTTGCGAAATTCAGGGAAGAGCGGCGTGAGGATCCCTATGGCAAGGCGTGGCGCACCACGCGAAGCGGCGCCGAGCTCTGGATGATTGCGCATCTTCTCGAGTTCGCGATCAAAGGGCTCGAGGAGGGCTGCCAATAAATCGTAGGCACCGGGGCCGCCGTCGGGCGGCCCCTCTTACAGGATGATCGGCTTCAGCCGCGCAGAGCGACAACATTTTCCGGAAGTGTCTCTGGATTACGCCATGGTGAAACGATCTGCGAGATATCAATCTCGATCGATTGCACCCAGTCGTTGATTTCCTCGATCGGGGATCCTTCGGGATCGTAATGCTCCTCGGTCACGTCTCGGAGCTCATGGCCGATCATCCGATCAGGCTTCAGAGCTTTTGCCGGATGACATCCTGCAACATCTCGCGATCCAGCGTCAGATCAGCCACGATCTTCTTCAACCGGCCATTCTCATCCTCGAGCTGCTTCAGCCGCTTCATCTCGCTTAGCAGCAATCCCGCATACCTCTTCTTCCAGTTGAAGTAGTTCGCCTCGCTGATGCCTGCCTTGCGGCAGATCTCAAACGCCGGCGTGCCTTCTTCGTCCTGCTTGATGACGAACGCTTTCTGCGCGTCCGAAAACTCCAGCTTCAAACGGTCCAGTTTGCTGGGGGCAGATCAGTTGATGAATGGCGCCCGGAATTAGTCCACATTTTGGGGGAAGCCTGTTTTAAGCATTCCGTTGACCCGACCGACCATAAAGTTTATCGAAAATAGCTACCTTTCCTCCTGACCGGACGTGTCGGCTTGGACGTGTCGGATTCGCGATGAAGAATCCCTCCCGGGCCTTACGCCCTCATGATCCTGCCAAGTGGATGCTGCCTTCAGCCGACCCTTTCATCGGGGAGAGACATGACCAGCCCGAAGTTCGTGGCCATGATAGCGACACGGGGGCGCGCGGAGCTTCTGCTGCAGCGCGCCCTGCCATCGATCGTCGGCCAGATTCGGGCCTGCAATCGGGTCCTCGTGATCGAGGATGGCGACCCCGGTGACTTGGCCACTCGGCTGCAAGGCGCGGCGATCAACGTAGAACTGCTGCGCAACCATCGCACACCGGGCCTTTCCGGCGCGCTCAACACGGGTCTCGACCGGTTGGCACGCAGGACCAAACGGCCCGATCAGGTATTTTTAGCCTTTCTCGATGACGACGATGCTTGGGCGCCAGAGCACCTTGCCCGCATCGATGCGTGTGTCCGCAAAGGCGCCCACCTTGTAGCGACGCCGTTTCTCCGTCTGGTTCCAGGTCACCCAGCACACAGAGTCGACCCGCCACGCACGCTCCACGCCGAAGATTTTATCGAGCGCAACCCGGGAATACAGGGCTCAAACTTTGCTGTCCGGCTGGATGTATTGTTGGAAGCGGGCGGGTTCAACGAGGCGCTACCGAGCTGCACTGATCGCGACCTGTGCGTCAGGCTTTCGCGCCGCCCCGATCTGACCTACACGACCACGCAGACGCCCAGCATGTATCACCACGCCTGTTCCGATCGAACGCGCCTGTCTTCCCGCGGGTCCGAAGCAAAGCTCGCGGGTCTGGACATGTTTGAGCGCATCCACAGCCCGCTCCTGCCCCCCGGGCGGCGAGAGCCCTATCTGGCACGCGCGAAGGAACTCTTCGGTTGGAGTCCCGAAGGCAGCACCGGCGAACATCCGGATGTCACTCGCCCTCGCGCGGCAGAATTTGCGGAGGACACATATGAGGTGGAAACGCCTCATCTTCTCGTAGGAATTATCGCGGACGACCGGCGTATCGAGAGCCTCGACCGCCTGCTCGGTGATCTTGCGGCGCAATCCACCTCCGGCAGGCTGGCTCCGCCCGATGTGCTGCTCCTCGAAAACCGGGCCACGAGCGCTTCCAGTAATGCCTTCGCCGCGATGGTGAGACGCAGGCGAGCCGATCTGCGGATACGAGTCCTTGAGCGTACAAGCATCGACCGTCTCCTCGCCTCAGGTGGCTGGCGGCACGAGGGGACAAATTGCGAGGGACGGTTGGCCATCGCCGATGCGCGCACGCTCTTGCAGGCAAGCCTCTATCACATGGCGCGGGAGCGCCCGGGATGTGCGGTGTGGATAGTGGATGACGACATGCGGCTCGACCCTCTCGTTGCGAACGGAAACGCCTCGGGTCGCGCCTCGCTGGACTTGGGTCTTGCACTCCGAAGAATGAAGTCCACGGGCGCAGACATCTGCATCGGCAGTTATACCGGCGCCCCGCCCCTGCCGCCTGCCTCCAGTATCCGCGGGCAATTGGCAGACGTGGTCTGGAACCTGCGTCGGCTCGCGGCCTGCGACCCCGATGCCCCTGTGCCGTCGGGCGCCGACCGGAACAGGTTCTGGCGCGCCGGGCGACGGGATTATTATCACGACCTCACCATGGCCGAGACGGACCGGCTGGAAACCCCCTTCGCCCTGGAACCTGCGACGCGCGACGAAAGGTGCAGCGAGGCGCTGGTGCGGTTGGCCGGTATGATTCCGAGGATCCTCGCCGGAGAGGCCCCGATGCGACCGCTGGTCATGGATGCCGAGGCTTTCGACGAGTTCCGTGTGACCACGGCAGTAACACGTGGCGGGAATACCTTCATCTTCGATCCAGAGGCCTTGGCCGACACTCCGAACCCCGCACCGGTGATCGCTGGGCGACCGGTTCGCCGTTCGGACATGATCTGGGCGCTGCTCCAGAGCCGCCGTTTCGGTCGCAAGGTAGCCTCGGTGCCCGTGGCGGTCCGCCACGACCGCGGCGCGCAGCCGGTACCCGACAGGTTGAACCCGGTAGCTATCGCCGAAGACCTATGCGGTCACGCGACTTTCCACGCCTTGGTGGAGGGCGAAAAGGACCTGATCCTCATCGAAAACTCTTATGAAAGGTACAGGGAAGACCGCCTTGCCGCGCTACGTCTGTCGTTTCATCGCATCCGGGGGCTGGCAATGGAAATCCATACCTGGATTGCCGGCGATGCACCGCCAGCGGTGCGGGGACTGGGGCTCGAGACTGAGGCAATTCGCCTTCTGCAGATGTTCTCGCCAGAAGTTTTCGACAGGATTGAGACCTTCGCACGTTCCCTCGGGCGTGCCGATATTCGCCGGTTCATAGCCTCTCTGGAGAGACGCTGCGAAGACTATTCAAGGCGGGTTCGCGAAAGCCGAGACCTGCCCGCGCTGATGGAGACGCAGCGCGCCGAAGCGGTGCGCGCCTGGGCCTCGGCGGATGGCCCGCTCGAGTTTCTTGGGCAAGGGGGTGAAGGGGTCGTGGTGACAGACCGCAAGACAGTCTGGAAGTGTTTTGATCGATGGATGCCGTATCAGGCGGACCACGCCGTTCCGATCTTGCAGGATCTGATCGCAGAAGACCGCGACGACAATTCCCTGCTGCGTCCGACTTCCATGGTTCGGAGCCCGCTGGGGTGGGTGCTTGGTCTGCCCTATGAGCCGTCCGAACCATGGCACGGCGGGAATGGTCCCGGTTTGGTAGACTTGCTCGCAGACCTACATCGTGCCGGCCTAAGCTGCCGAAATCTTCATCCGAAGAACCTGCGCGTAGTCGATGGCACAGTCCGGCTGGTGGATTATGGCGCCGACCTGCACCGGCTCTCCGATCCGACTGGCGAGAGCCTCGAATTCGCCCGCATGTGCCGCCGCGCCTGGCTTTGCTGGCGCTGGTGGTGGCGAGACGACCTGGACTTGCTGATGCGCCGCTCCTTGCACGAGGCCGGCTTGCCGGAACTCGACGGCCACGAGGCCATGATCCGCGCTGTGCGTGAATGTATCGGCCTCTGCCGGGCAGAGGATCCGACGCTTACGCGGGCATTGGAACTGCAGCCTGCCCGTGCTCTCGACTACGGGGCAGGTAAGGGCAAGCAGGCGGCGGCGCTGGCGCGTGCGGGATGCAAGGTTACGGTCTGGGACCCCGATCCGGATGTCGCCGGACGGCTGGATGCGCTCGCTTCCGACGGTGTCCGACGTGCCGAAACCGTCGCCGATGCGGTTGCGGCCGGGCCGTTCGAGCTGGTGATCTGTCGCCGGGTCGCGTGTGTTATCGAGGATGACGCGCTGGACGCCATGCTAAGGGATATCCGCGCCGCAATCGGCCCCGACGGACGTGCCCTCGTAAGCCTCTGCCACCCGGCCTATGCGCACCGCGCGTTCACGGCAGAGGCCTATCCCTGCACCGCCCCCGAAGCTCGTCCCGCCGCACCCTGGACAAAGGAAATTCGTGCCACCGGACGCCGCCGTGAAGAGCGGCATCGCTCGCAACAGCAATTGCGCCGCCTTATCACGCGGGCGGGTTTGCGTATTGTCGCCAAGTATGAACGAGACTGCATCGAGTTCGAACGCTTCGAAACCGTCTCCGATCTGCTCGTTTTCGAGCTTGAGGCCGCCGAGCGACCGCAGGTCTCGCTGCTGGTCAAGGCCTGCGCGATGGATGCGGAGGCGCTCGAGATTCAATTGCGTGATCTCCTGGTCGCCACTGAGGAGCCGGGCGGCTTCCGGGAGGTCGTCCTGACCCTCGATTGCCGCGAATCCAAATTTCTTCGACCCCATGCGACAGGCGATCTCGCGGCGCTTCGACGGACAGCCGAGCGCATGCGTCGCGAAGGTCTGATCGACCATATCGTGGAGCCCCCGACGACCGAGAGTGCGCTACGTGCCCTCAATCGCCGATGGTTTGGTCTCGACTTGGCCGTAACACATAGCGCGGGTGGGGCGGCGACTGCCGCACTTCTTGCCGGTTTCGAGGCATGTGCGACGCCTTGGGTGCTTCACGCCGACATCGATATGATGATCGCACGCCGCGATAACCTCGCCGACCCGGTCGCAGAAATGCGCGCCGCGATGAATGGGGATCCGAGCGCTCTCACCGCCAGCTTCCCGATAGCCCGGCGCGAGGCTCTTGATTGGTCGCCGCAAAGCCCGGCCGATCCCTGGCGCGTGGAGAGCCGCATCGGCCTTGTTAATATCGACCGAATTCGCGCGATCCTGCCGCTTCCAAACCGCGATCGCAACGGCGCACCGGAACTTTCTTGGCACCGCGCCATGGACGAGGCGGTCCGGCTCGGTCACGGCACGTCGCTGCGTGGCGGAACCGACGCGGCAGCCTGCATCCATCCGCCCAATTCTCGCAAGATGGAGCTCGATGCATGGGAAGAAGTGCGCGGATGCATCGCGCGCAACAGGATCCCTTCTGTGCAGTTCGGCCAGATCGAGTGGATGGGTGAGATTGCGGATTGGCGGTGGGCGGAACGACATGAGCGCTTCGTGTTCATCATCTGCGGCCGCAACGTGATGCCAGAGCGCTTTCGCCGGTGCTGGGAGTCCGTCACGAGACAGAGTATCAACGATTGGGGAGCCGTTGTCATTGACGATGCGTCGTCTCCATGGATCGCGGAAGAAACCGGCCGGATCGTCAAAGACGATCTTCACCGTGTTACTCTTCTCCGGCGAAAGCGGCGCGCAGGGTTGCTTGCCAATACCGTGCACGCTATCCGCCATCTCTGCGCGGACCCTGACCAGGTCGTCGTTACACTGGACGCTGATGACTGTCTGATCGGGCATGACGTGCTCTCCCGACTTGCGGATGCCTATGACGAAGGCGCCGACCTGACCGTGGGCTCGATGCTGCGCACCGACAAGAGTGCTGACTACCCGGTCCGGTTCGCCGATCCGTGCAGCGCGCGCGGCGGCAATGTATGGCAACACCTTCGCAGTTTCCGCAAGCGACTGTTCGACGCCGTGCCCGATGCCGAACTGCGCCTCGACGGGCTCTATTTCGAGCTTGCCTCCGATTGGGCCTTCATGATCCCCATGATCGAGCGCGCCTCGTCACCGGTCTGGATCCGCGAACCGCTTTACCTCCATGAACCCGGAGAGAGACGCGACCCCGTGCGCGCGGCCCGCCGGGAAGAGGTGATTGCGCGCCTGATGACCCGGGATCGCAGCGACAGAGGAGGCTCCCGATGACGCAGGATACCCGCCGGATGATCGTCTCTGTCATCGGAGACACCCGATTGCGGGAGGGGGACGCCCGACGGCAACTCGCCTTCGAGACTGGCAAATGTCTGGTCGATGCCGGATTCGCAGTGATGACGGGGGGCATGGGCGGGGTCATGGATGCGGCCCTTCAAGGCGCACGCAGCTCGTCGCATTGGGCAAACGGGCGGTGCATCGCGATCCTGCCCGGCAGCAACCCCGAGGCGGCCCAAGTCTCCCGGCATGCTGATCTCGTGATCCCGACCGGGCTCGATCACGGTCGGAACCTCATCGTGGCTCAGTCGGATGCCGTGATCGCAATCGGCGGCGGGGCTGGCACGCTCTCGGAGATGGCCTTGGCCTGGTGCCATCGGCGTTTGGTGGTCGCTCTGCGCTGCGACGGATGGAGCGGACGGCTCGCCGACACCCGAATAGATGAAAGGGAGCGCTACCCGAACATTCCGAACGATCGAGTCTTCGGCGCAGACACGGGCGCAGAGGTTGCGCACCTGGTGACAAACCAAATAACGCGCTACACACGCCGCCACTCAGGCATACCCAGTTGAGGCGATGCCAAAGAGCCGTGTTGCGGGTTGGAAGACCATATGTGAGGCAAAGAAGGCTGACCTGGTACGAGACTGCATATCCCATTCCGGTGGTCGCATCTGTGCTATGATCTGTATAGCTTCGTGACTCCCACTTTAGGCTACACAGGCTCGATTTGTGTGGGTGTTGAAAGTTATAAGTATATGTTTGCAAATGATTTCGCGAGAATTCAAAATCCCCCGCCGCAAGGCGTGTGGGTTCGAATCCCACCTTGGGCACCACGCTGATAATAAACGATAATTTCTGATATCACATGAGTGAGATAGAGCGCTAAAACCGGGCGTTTAATAAATTTGTAAGCGGACTTGGCGAGAGAAACCCCGGAATCAGCCGGTTCCAATGTCCAGCCCTGCGCGGACGGTGATACCGATAGACGGAGTTCGGAATTTCTTGCGTAGCGCGAAGCCGAAAGTTCACCCTCCGGTATCGTGGCGCGGTCGGATCGGTGGCGTTGGCCCCAGATTACGCGGCCAGGATCAGCGCCCGGTATCGCTCGGGGTCGAAGCGCGCGGTCACCGCCTCGGCGTCGAGACCGGCAAGCGCGCGCACCGCCTCGACGTCAGGTGAGGCGAGCCATTCAACGTCTTTGCCCTTCGCCGCACCGTGCAGCGCCGCCCCCAGCACCGCGCACCACAGGCGAGGATCCGGGCAGGCGCTCATTGCGTCCGTGCCCACTCAGATTCAAGCTGGGCGCGCTCGCGCTGCATCTCGACCAGCAACCGATTAACGTGATCCTACGCGGCCTGTGCGGCTTCGTGAGGCGTCTTACCCTCGGCCCGGGCGTTGGCTCCCATCGCCGGGCCTTCGCGCCTCGGAATCCCTCGTGTGAATGCGTCCCATGCGTCAAGCCCCGCATCATAAGCGGCGCGGGCGTCGGTTTACCCCTACCGATTTCTGACGAAAATGGTCTGTCCGGTTGAGAGCGCTCTTGCACCTGGATGCGGTTACGCCAGCAGGTCAATGGGGGGGCTGTACGAAACGTGCAGATGGCCCGTTCGTCAATTGGTTTATCGACTGTACCAACGCTGATTTATCAATTCGGAAATACCGATAAAGGTCTTGGATAGAGCCGGTCTGGCCGAAATGCTCAACCCCGTGAGGGATCGTCTTGTGACCAGCCACAGACCCCAGCCAAGAGAGCGTGGCGGGATGGCCGTCAACGACGGTGATCAGGCTGCACGTCGATGGAAGCCTCTCCAGCAGGCGTTCAACATGGCTTTGGGCTGCTGCGTTTCCACGGGCGCGCTCACGCTGCGCGGCGGTCCAACCTGCGTTCAACCGATCTGCGGAGGTCACGGCAAGCACGCCGATATCTCGGCGATACTCGCCGATCATGCCGGCCGCGGCGATCGCCTCATCCGCCACTGCGCCCTGATAGGCGATGACGACGTCGCAATTTGGTCCGGGCTTGCGCAGCCAGTAGCCTCCGTCAATCGTGCCCTCCCGGAATGCCTCGTCCGCACGCTTGCCGGGTTGCTCTAGGGGTTTGGTGGTCAGGCGCAGGTAGACCGAACCACCTGTTTCATCGCGCAGCCAGGTTCTTTCGTCCGGATCGCTGCCACCATTGCGCTGCATGTAATCAAAGGCCCATTTCATGATCACCGCAAGTTCATCCGCAAAGGCGGGCTCAAACGCTGCCAGCCCATCCTGTGCCATGCCTGTCAGCGGCGTGCCGATGGATTGATGCGCTCCGCCTTCGGGTGCCAATGTTACGCCAGAAGGCGTACCAACGATCATGAAACGCGCGTCCTGATAACAAGCGTAGTTGAGCGCATCGAGGCCGCGATGCACGAAAGGATCGTAGACTGTACCAATCGGGATGAGGCGCTTGCCGAACAAGCTGTGTGATAAGCCCGCTGCCCCGAGCAACAGAAACAAGTTCATTTCAGCGATGCCGAGTTCGATATGCTGCCCCTCCGGCGCGAAATTCCACTTTGCGGTCGAAGGAATGCGGTGTTCGATAAACGCATCGCGCTGCGCGTTCCGGGAAAAGAGCTTTCGCCTGTTAACAAACCCGCCAAGGCCGGTGGTGCCAGTCACATCCGGAGAGGTCGTCATGATGCGCGAGGCCAAGGCGCTGTCATCCTTGGCAAGTTGGTCGAGCATCTTGCCGAACGCGGCTTGGGTAGATATCTCGCGATCGGTTGCAAAGTTGATGTTCGGCACCTCAAGCGGCGTATCTGAGTAGCGCCTCGGCCCCTGTGCAAAGTGCGGAACATTCGCCAGGAAAGCCTTGAGGCTTTCCGTGTCCGCGACAGCGGCAAATGGCTCCCATTCCTGGCCTTCAGGTACGCCCATATGGATTTGCCATTCCGCCATTTGCGACTTGGTCATCAACCCACCGTGGTTGTCCTTGTGTCCTGCGATCGGTGTGCCCCAACCCTTGATCGTGTAGGCCAGAAAACAAATGGGGCGATCATGGTCGATAGAGGCAAAGGTTTTCGCCATGGTGCTGACGCAGTTGCCGCCGAGGTTTTCCATCAACGCGGCCAATTCCGCATCTGAGCGGCTGTCGATGAGCCGCGTCACATCACCCTGATCGCCAAGGTCGTCCATCAGGCGTTTGCGCCAGACTGCGCCGCCCATATAGGTCAGCGCGGAATATTCCACGTTTGGGCAAGCGTCGATCCAGTCGCGCAGAGCATCACCTCCCGGCTCCTCAAATGCTGCGCGCTGTAGCGCACCGTATTTCACCCGGATCACGTCCCAGCCAAACACGTCGAAGATCTTTTCGATACGTTCGAAGAGGCCTTCGCGAACAATGCCGTCCAGCGACTGGCGGTTATAGTCGATAATCCACCAACAGTTGCGCAGGTTGTTTTTCCAACCCTCTTGAAGCACTTCGTAGATGTTGCCTTCGTCCATCTCTGCATCGCCGACCAGAGCGATCATTCGTCCAAGCTCTTTTTCGCGCCCCCAATCCTTGGCGGTGATGAAATCCTGTACAAGCGAGGCCAGCGCAGTGATGCCCACGCCAAGGCCAACAGAGCCGGTGGAAAAATCAACGTCACCTGCATCCTTGGTACGACTCGGATAGCTCTGAACACCGCCAAACCCGCGAAAGTTTTTCATCCTTTCGAGTGTTTGATTTCCCATCATGTACTGGATCGCGTGAAAGACCGGTGCGGCGTGGGGTTTGACCGCGACCCGATCCTGGGGCCGAAGCGCTGAAAAATAAAGCGCAGTCATGATCGAGACCATCGACGCCGAGGAGGCTTGATGCCCACCCACCTTGATTCCATCCACCTTGGGGCGGATGTGGTTCGCATTATGGATCATCCAGTGAGACAGCCACAAAAGCCGCTGCTCAATGGTCTTGAGGTGGCTGGTTTCAGCCGTCGTCGCATTCATATCGAAATTCATGCTGAGCGGGCCAAGTTTTGGCGCTCAAGCGCGTGATAGAGGTCGTCAAGGATATCGTCGACATCTTCGAGCCCAACCGACAGCCGGATCAGCCCGTCACTGATACCGTGCTCGGCGCGTTCTTCGGGTGAGTAGGTCGAATGCGTCATCGAGGCGGGATGCTGGATCAGAGTTTCGGCATCGCCAAGCGAGACCGCGCGCCCGATCATCCTGAGTCGGTTCATCAATTCGCGCCCGGCCTCCTGTCCGCCCTCCAATTCAAAGGCGATCATGGCACCGGGTTTGGACATTTGCCGACAGGCGAGGTCGTGCTGCGCAAAGCTTTGCAGACCTGGATAATGTACCTTAGAGACCGCGGATTGGCATTCGAGCCAATCGGCCACAACCTGTGCTGAGGTGCAGTGTCGATCCATACGCAGGCCAAGAGTTTTCAGCCCGCGCATCACCAGCATTGCATTGAAAGGCGCCATGACAGCGCCGGTCATGTCTTTCATGCCCACCAAACGGATTTCGGAAATTTGCTCTGCCCGCCCCACGACAATTCCTGCGACCAAATCGCCGTGGCCGCCAAGATATTTCGTGGCTGAGTGTAGGACCAGATCTGCACCAAGCGCGATTGGGCGCGTGAGATACGGTGTGGCATAGGTGTTGTCCACGACGACCAGCGCCCCCGCATCATGAGCAATCTTCGACACGGCGGCTATGTCCACAAGGCGCATGTTCGGGTTAGCGGGTGTTTCGAAATAAACGACGCGCGTACGGTCATTAAGCACCGGGATCAGGTTTTCTGGGTCGGTCATGTCGACATGACTGACCTTCACGCCAAACTTGGCTAACCCATGGCGCAGGAACGAGAACGTGCAACCGTAAAGCGTCTTGTCGACGATCACTTCATCGCCTTGCGCAAGAAGCGTCCAGAGGGTCGATGTGATTGCGCCCATGCCTGAAGCCAACGCCAACCCCGCCTCGGCACCTTCCAGTGAGGCCATACGCTTTTCCAGAAGGTCGAGCGTAGGGTTGGAAATGCGCGAATAAACGTGGCCGGCGCGCTCTCCGGCAAAGGTCTCGCCGCCGGCTTCGGCGGTTTCGAAGGCAAATGTAGACGTCAGATGCAGTGGTGGGGTCAACGCACCTTCGTGGGACATCGGATCATATCCGAGGTGAATGGCGCGGGTGGCGAAGCCTTGATCGTTTTTCATGTCCAAACTCCTATTTGCGGCATGATATAGTTATTATGGGGTGAAAAAAGTCCCAAATTTCCTGGCTGGATGATATTACTTGGCAGAATCTGCCAAGAAGGGGCCGGAAATGGATGAAAAAGACCGCCAGATCATTCGTGCCCTGCAGCGCGATGGCCGCCTGTCGAACCAGCGGCTCGCGGAGGAGGTCAACCTGTCTCCATCGCCCTGTCTGCGCCGATTGCGCAATCTTGAAAAAGCGGGTGTCATTCAAGGCTACGCCGTCAAGATCGATGCGCGCGCTTACGGGTTGCCGATTACGGCCTTTGTCCGAATACGGCTCGAACGTCACGATGAAACGACCGTGAAAAACTTTGAACATCAGGTCGGGCAAATGGACCAGGTGCTGGAATGTCACGTCATGACCGGTCAAACCGACTATCAGTTGCGTGTCATCGTCGCTTCGCTCGAAGATTACGAGAGGTTCATCCGCGCGCGCCTGCAACGTGTGGGTGGGATTGGCTCTATCGATACGAGCTTTGCCTATGGCACTGTCAAGAACAGCAGTGTTTTTCCGGCGGGATAACGGGCAGGGGTACCTGTCAGCAGTCGCTCCGGGGTTCGGTCGAAAAATCTGACAATGCATCTCTGCTTGTCAGGCTGTGATAGTCGCCGCCATTGAGTTGGTGAGTGGGGTATTTGTTAGTCTTTTCGTTGTGCGCAACATCGGGCCGCAGTGGCGTAGAAAATCCAGCCATCCGGTCTGTTCCGATTCGCCGAACCGCCTCTTGGTCTGGACGTCTCAGACTAAGCTTCAAGATGCGGCGATCGCGACCTTCAAACTCCTGACCAATGCTTCGGCATGGCCGCTCGCAACGTGAATGCGAAATTTGGTTTCCGCTTCATATCTGTAGAGAAAAACACCAAGATTAAAGAGAATCCGAGCCACGGATTTGGAGGGTACGTCCAAACTCAACTCGGCGCCGCGTTTCAGGACCTCCAGTGATCTCTCCCCGCTGATATCGAACACGGCATAGGCATCGCTGGCGTCCGTTACAGCCTGACAGGTGTCGCCATGCCAGCCTTCCGACGCGGCGGGGCCGTTGACCTGCAACACGCGGTCCCTGCGGATGGACAGTGCATAGCTGTGCGCCGCTACTATGTCTGGCCAGCTTGCGATTGGTTGCTCTGTCTGCGCCAGAACACTCGGGCCAGAGAACAGCACCTGCCGCGACAAGGTGGCCGGGGCAAGTGTTATGCCGTTAGCCTTGTGGACGCAGTCGATTGGCTGGGGGACGTCCCATTTTTCACTGTCGTCACGCATTAAGTCGCTCTCCTTCAGGATCGAAAGCGCAAGGGGCGCATATTGTGGCCTTTCGAATGTCGCCCAAATGCCAGACCGAGACGGTTTCCCCGATCCGCGCCGCCCCGTTTTCGACTAACCCGAGGGCAATAGGATGGCCCAGTGTAGGGCTGTCGTAGCTGGAGGTGACATAGCCGAGCGAACGGGGTGGAGTGTCTTCGACCAGATGGGCGCCAGTGGGTAAAAGGGTGTCGCCCGTAGGGACCGCGAGCCCGACGAGAGCCTTGCGGTTCGACGCATTGGCCTTGTCGCTGTGCAGGCTGCGGTCGCCGATGAAGGCCACCGGCTTTTTCAGGCGCGGGATGCCAAAGCCCAGATCATGGGGCATGGTTTCGCCATCGGTGTCCTTGCCAACCATGATATAGCCCTTTTCGGCGCGCAGGATTGAAAGCGCCTCAATCCCAATCGGTGCGGCCTCCAGCGCCACTCCCGCCTTGACCACGGCGTCCCAGAGCGCAGGTGCCTTGGTGCGGCGAATAGAGAGTTCGTAGCTGAGATCACCGGTAAAACTGACCCGCGCGATCCGCAGCGGGGTATCGTCAAACCGCGTCTCCCGCAGGGTCATATGGGGGAACTCCTGGGCAGGCAGGTCAACATCAAGCGCCAGTGCGGCCAGGATATCGCGCGCTTTCGGGCCTGCGACAGTGATCGTCGCCCAATGCTGTGTCAGATCATGGATGAAAATCCGGTCGGGATCGTTGCCGTCCTGACGCCATGCCTCAAGATGGGTGCGGACGCTGTCGACGTGGCTTGACGAGCAGGAGATCACGAAGCGGTTTTGATCCAGCCGGGCAATCACCCCGTCATCCATGACGCTTCCACCTTCTGTTAGCATGAAACCATAGCGGATGTGGCCCGGTTTCAGAGTGCTGATCGTGTTGTAGTAGATGAAGTTGACAAAAGCCTCGGCGTCTGGCCCCAACACTTCGATCTTGCCAAGAGGTGAGGCGTCAAAGATCCCCGCTGAGGTGCGCGCGGTCAGAACCTCTTGATGAATCAGGTTCTTGGCCTTGCCTCTGCCATACCATCCGGGCCGCAGCCAGCCGCCATATTCGCCCAGGGCAGCCTCGGCTGCGCGGTGCTGAGGTTCCAACGCCAGTCGTTTGAGCGGATGCCAGAGCTGTTTTCCGTGGTGGCCGTGATACATCTCAAGCGGTACTGGTACAAATGGCGGACGGAAGGTTGTCGTGCCGACCTCGGGCAGGGGGCGTCCTTGCACCGCGGCCATCGCAGCCAGCCCCGCCATGTTCGACGTCTTGCCCTGATCGGAGGCCATGCCAAGGGTGGTGTAGCGTTTGAGGTGCTCCACTGAGACATAGTTTTCGCGCGCCGCCAGTTCGACATCCTTTAGCGTCACGTCATGTTGAAAGTCGATCCATTGGCGCCCCTTGCTGCCCGGATCGGGCCAGAGCGCGGCAAGCCCATAGCTGGTCGGTGACACTCCCGGAGTTTTGCCAGCCCCGGCGGTGCGTGCCTCGGACAGGGATACGTCAAGATCAAACGCCCCGTTTACGGCACCGACGGCAACCATTCCATCCGGTGCGGTGCCCGGTAAGAGGGCTTGCCGGATCTCACACCAATCCAATTTGCCGCCGGCATGTCGCCACAGGTGCACCAGCGGTGTCATGCCGCCCGAAGCAAGGATGGTATCGACGGCATGGTGTTGCGATCCCTGCGAAATTCCTTTTGTCTGTTTGCCACCCAATGCCTGCAAGGGACCATCATGAGGGTTCAGGCGTATAAGCTGCGCCCCGGCTTCTTTCAGCATCACTTCAGCCGCATCGGCCAGGCTATTGTTGGACACCAGCGCAATCCTGCGCCCCACAAGCACGCCGTAACGCGCCAGATACTCGCATGCCCCATCCACAGACATTACGCCGGGACGGTCATTTCCCGTGAAGGTGATGGGCCGGTCGAGCGCTCCGGTGGCGAGCACGATTCGCTCCGCGCGCATCCGGTGCAGGCGCGGCGCGGTCCCAAAGGGGCCGTTTTCGGCAAGCCCAACCAGCCCGTGATCATACACACCGAAAGCCGTGGTCGCGGTCAGGATGCGCCCGCCTGCGGATGTGATCGCACTGGCTTGTTCTGCGATCCAATCGGCGGGTGCGATCCCTTCGATCTCTGGCATCTGATGCAGGCCACCGCCGAGAACGGGGTGATCATCGACCAGTACGACACCTTTGCCCGCCTCGGCCGCTGCGCGGGCCGCTGCAAGACCCGCAGCACCGCCGCCAATCACCAACACTTGGCAATGGTCAAAGACCTGATCCGCGCTGTAGCCCTTCAGGACATCGCGACTGATATCGCCCAGACCGGCCATCTTGCGGATCATCGGCTCGAACAGATGCCAATTGGGCCACATGAAGGTCTTGTAGTAAAATCCCGCACTCAGCCAGCGGTGGAACACATCCAGCCCGCTTTTGATATCAAACGCGGCCGACGGCCACGCATTGACCGCGCGGGCCTGCATACCCTCGACCAGCGGTGTGGTGGTTGCAGGACAATTGGGAAATGTGCGCCCGTTCAGCGTTACGGTCATGATCGCATTGGGGTCATCGACCCACGCCCCCCACGGCCCGCGGGGGCGGTGGTATTTGAAACTGCGCCCCATAACGCGCACGCCATTGGCCAGCAGGGCAGAGGCCAAAGTATCGCCTTTGTAGCCCTGATACTCTTTGCCATCGAAGGAGAAGCGGAGCGGTTGCAAGCGGTCGATCAAGGCGACCCGAGATGTACGATGCGAGGTCATTGAGCATCCTCTCTCAAGGATCGGGTGTCCAGCACTTGCATGGTCACGCTGTCGCGCTCCATCACGAATAGTTCGGAACAGGTCAGATGCATCCAGACCTCGTGCACGAGGCCCTTTTCGTTGCGCTGCGCATAGAGATAGGTGGCCCAGTCCGGCGCCGCGATCTTTTCGGCGGTGGCCGGCCGGACCTTGCCAAGTTCGCCTGCAAAGTGGAACTCGGTCTCGTTGCGGGGGCCGCAAAATGGGCACGGAAAAATCTGCATGTACCTGTCCTAATGCGCGATGCCAGAGGCCGCGCCTTCGTCGATCAAGTGACCCGTCACGAACCGGTTGCGGTCGAAGGGGCGGCTGATCTCGTGGTGGGTGCCGGTCGCGAGGATATGGGCAAAAAGATATCCACCCGCCGGGATTGCCTTGAACCCACCCGTGCCCCAGCCGCAGTTGAGATAAAGCCCTTCGACGCCCGAAGGCCCGATGATGGGCGAGCTGTCGGGTGTCACATCCACTATGCCTGCCCAATGGCGGAGCAGTTTGACCGATGCGAGCGCGGGCATCATTTCGACCAACCCGGCCAGAACGGTTTCCTGTACCGGCAGATTGCCACGCTGACCATAAGAGGGGATGCGGTCCAGCCCGCCCCCGATCACCAGCCCGCCCTTGTCGGACTGACTGACGTAGGTGCCAAAAGGCGGGCAGAGAACGACCGTATCCAGAACCGGCTTTAACGGTTCCGACACAAAGGCCTGCAAGGCGTAAGAGGTGATCGGCAGGTCACCACATCCTGCCATTTTGGCGATGACAGAGGAATGACCGGCCACAGTCGCGCCCACAACAGCGGCGCGAATGTCGCCTTTCGATGTGTGAACGCCGACGCAACGCCCGGCCTCAAAGATGAAGTCCTGAACCTCGCAATTCTGGATGATGTCGACGCCCAAGGCATCCGCCGCCCGCGCATAGCCCCATGCGACGGCATCATGCCGCCCGGTGCCCGCGCGGGGTTGAAGCACGCCGCCGTGGATCGGAAAGCGCATGTCGGCGCGGTAGTTGAGCAAGGGCGCCAGTTTGCGGACCTGATCCCGGTCGAGGAATTCTGCATCGACCCCGTTGAGCCTCATGGCGTTGACCTGGCGTGCCGCCATTTCCATGTCGGGTTCGGAATGGGCGGTCACCACCATGCCCCGCTGCGAGAACATGACGTTGTAGTTCAACTCGCGCGACAGGTTCTCATAGAGCCTGACCGAGAGGTCATAGAGCGCGGCACTTTCCGGATAGAAATAATTCGAGCGGATCACGGTCGTGTTGCGCCCGGTATTGCCGCCGCCAAGCCAACCTTTTTCAAGCACGGCGACATTGGTCAGGCCATGGTTCTTGGCGAGGTAATATGCGGTGGCCAACCCGTGGCCCCCTGCACCGACAATCACGGCATCATAAGAGGATTTGGGGGCAGGGGAGCGCCATGCCTTGCCCCATCCGGTGTGACCGCGCAGACCTTCGCGCAGCAGGTTGAAAGCGGAATAACGTGTCATTGGGTTCTCAGGTCCATTACGAAGTCACGTTGGGCGTCGATCACCTTTGGATCAGGGTCAACTCCTGTAAAGCCGCGCAGATAGCCTTCAAGCCGACTGATCCGTTCCGACATCGGTTCGCGCAGTTCCAGCGCATGATAGCCAAGCTGCATGAAGTAGAGGATACGCGCGCGGGTATCGGCATCGTATTCTGTGTACCCAAAACGCTCAAACATGTCGCTGAGGGCCTTCAGGCGTGTCGCATCGGCGGCGTCGATGCGCTGGCGTACCGCACCATCCCGGCGCGACCATTCCCGGACTGCGAAATCCAGCCCGTGATCAAACAATTCGGGATCGAGAAAGCAGCGAAAGAAGTTGCAAACGGCTTCGCAAATGGAGTCGGCAGGCGCTCCGACGTTTTCAACAATCGTTCGGGTGTTGCGGTTTTCCCAATCGTCCAGCAATGCTTCGAGCAGGTGTTTACGGCTTTTGAAGTAGCCGTAGAAGCTGGAGCGGGACACCTCAAGGCGGGTGCCAAGCGCCAGAACCTTGACCTCGGCGACACCTTCGCTGACGAGAACGTCGCGCGCCACGTTCAGCCAATCCTCGCGCGTGACTTTCACGTGGCCGACAAGCGGGTCTTTGTCCGGGTCGTCCCGATGCAACAGCGGTGTGGCGCGTGTAGGCATATCAGCTCTCCGGCGGGGCGCCGCCCTCGGCGGTGCGTTTTTCGATGAAGGCGTGCAGGGCTTCAACCTTGGCATCGTCGACATCCGGGCGTTTGTCGGCGGCAAGGATGTCCTTCCACACGGCCGTGGCGCGCGTGTTGGCATCGGGCGCGCCGTTTTCCGTCCATGTCCCGAAATTGGCATAGTTATGCACGACGGGTTCGTAGAAGGCCGTGTCATATCGCGCCATCGTCTGGCTGGTGGCAAAGAAATGCCCGCTCGGGTCCACCTCGCTGATCGCCGCCTCGAAACCGATCTCGTCAGCTCCGGCGGAGTTACCCGCGCAAAGCTCTGCGATCATGTTCAACACTTCGACGTCGGTGATCAGCTTTTCGTATGACACGGTCAGCCCGCTTTCAAGCCAGCCAGCGGAATGGATGATAACCGAGGCCCCGGCCATCAGACAGCCCCAAAGCCCCATCTGGTTTTCGTTCGCCGCCTGCACATCATTGATGTTGGAGGCTGATCCCGCAGCCGACCGCCATGGCAGACCGAGGAAGCGCGCGAGCTGCCCTGCGGCAAGGCTCGCCTGAAAATGGGTGGGGGTGCCAAGCGCGGGCGAACCGGATTTCATGTCTACGTTAGAGGTGAAAGTGCCATAACAGATCGGCGTTCCGGGGCGGACAAGCTGGTTCAGGGTGATCGCGGCCAAGACCTCTGCATGGCTGAGCGTGATTGCCCCTGCAACCGTAATGGGGGCCATCGCGCCCATCAGCGTAAAGGGCGTCACAATCGGCATCTGTCCATAGCGCGCAAAGTCGATCAACCCCTGCGCCATGGGAGTATCCAGCGTGCGCGGGCTATTGGTGTTGATGATGGTGTAACAATGCGGATTCGCCAGAAATTCATCATCTGACAGGCCCCTGAAATCCTTGAGGATTTCAAAACTGTCCATGGCTTGCGGCGTCCCGCGCGAAAAGAAGAACGGGAATTTGTCTGTCAGCGTCAGTTGCGCATCAAGTGTGCTGTAGTGGCGCAGATTGGTAGGTACGTCCTGCGGCTCGACCAATGGAGAGACCATTTGGAATACATCGAAATGATGTGTCAGCTGGACCAGCTCGCGAAAATCCTGTTCGCGGCCGGGCCTGCGTCCGCGCTCCAGGTCCGTTGTATTGGGGCAGCCCGCGCCGGGCTGAAAGGTCAGGCAACCCAGCTCCATTGTGATGTCGCGGTGCCGCGCGCCCGCCATGCAATTAATGGACTTAGGGGCCGAAGCAATTGCCGCCTCAACTATATCGCGCCCGATATAAACCATCTGACTGTCTTCATCGACCCGCGCACCACCCTGCGCGTAGAACTTGCGTGCCTCCGGCAGCAACACCTTGATCCCAAGCTCTTCAATGATGCGCAGGGCGGTTTGATGCATGTTCTCGATTTCGTCATCCGAAAATACGTTCATTGTGGGGAACGGATTGCGCAATTGGTTGTAATTCACCTTGCGCTTGGACGCAGGCGGCGTGCCATCGCCACGCCCGCGTCGGCGCTTGCTTCGTGGCTCGGTACGGGCGTCTCGGGTCATGCTTTGCCCCGCATCGCATTGCCTTGCGCATCATAAGGGGATGCAGCGATCACCTGTGCCTTGCGTTCCGCACCGACGACATGCACCGTCAGTTCTGTGCCTTCATCGCTGACTGTGCGGTCCACCATCCCCATGGCAAGCGATTTGCCTACCGTGTGGCCATAGCCACCCGAGGTGATAAAGCCCACAAGCGTACCGTCTTTCCAGATCGGCTCGTATCCGCTTGCGTCGGCATCTGCCGCACCTATTTCGAGGGTGACGACGATCTGATCCGGTCCAGTGCCATCGCGTTCTTTCAAAGCCGCGTCGCGCCCGATGAATTCGGGCTTAGTCCAGTCGATCCAGCGATCCATGCCGGTCTGCGCCGCCGTATAGCCCTGGGTAAACTCTGCGCCCCAGATGCCATAGCTCTTTTCCAGCCGCAGGCTGAGCAGTGCGTTGAAGCCGACCTCGCGCATGCCAAGATCCGCGCCTGCTGCAATCAGGGTTTCACGCAATGTGATGTGTTCCACCGCCGAGCAATGGATTTCATATCCCAATTCGCCCGACACCGAGAGCCTTCCGACTTTCGCGCGGATCAAGCCGATGTCAAACGTGCCACAGCCCATGAAAGGTAGATCGGTAATTGGCCCGTCCGTCAGTTTTTCCAACACCTGTAGGCTGTTTGGCCCCGACAGGCTAAAGCCAACTGTCGCGTCCGCAATATCGCGCAGGGTGACATCCTCGCCCATATGATCGTGGAACCAGCGCATATGCCATTCGCGCAGATAATAGCTGCCCATGATCCACCATGTGCCGTCGCCCCAGTTGAAGACAGTCAGATCACCCTTCATCCGCCCGTCTTCGCCCAGCATCGGGGCCAGCCGTGCACGACCGGGGGCAGGCAGTCTGGAAGCCATGATCTTGTCCAGCCAGGCCTCGGCCCCAGCTCCCGACACTTCAAAGCGCGAGAATCCTGAAATATCAAGCAACCCGACAGCCTCGCGCACTGCCCTACACTCGCCTGCAACGATCTCATGTGCGTTCGAGCGTTTGAGAGACGGCGTTTCAGTGAAGTCCTCAGAGGGCGCAAAGTAAAGCGGCACCTCCAACCCCCAGCTTGCTCCCCAACGGCAGCCTGCCGCCGTCATGTCGGAATAGGCCGGGGATTTCTTAAGCGGCCGACCAGCAGGCAATTGTTCGTTCGGGTAGGTCATCACGAACCGGCGGGTGTAGAACTGGCCGGTGGTCTGCTTGATGTATTCCTTGTTCGCGGCATAGGGACCGAACCGGGCCACATCCATGCCAAAGACATCGGCCTCAGGTTCGCCGTGGATCATCCATTCGGCCAGCGATTTGCCGACACCGCCGCCCTGAAGGAACCCTGCCATCACACCACAGGCGCACCAATAGCCGGGCTTGCCGCGCACCGGCCCCACCAAGGGGTTGCCGTCGGGGGCAAAGGTAAAGGCTCCATTGACCCAGGTTTTTACGCCTACATTCTGCAACGCCGGATAGCGTTCAAAGCCGAGGGTGAGCTCTCTTTCAATCCGATCGGTGTCTTCTTGTTGCAGCTCGAACCCATATTCCCACGGTGCGCCATCCATCATCCAGTGCTCGTGGTTGATTTCGTAGATGCCCAGCAACATGCCCTGCTGGTCCTGCCGCATGTAGGTAAAACCTTCGAGGTCCACCGTCAGCGGCATTTCCTTCTCGAGCGATGCAACCTCGGGGATCGTGTCGGAGATGAGATAGTGGTGATTGAGCGGCGAGACGGGCAGTTCGATTCCCGCCATGCGGCCGACCTGTTTGGCCCAGAGACCCCCGGCATTGACCACGTGTTCGGCATGTATAGTGCCTTTTTCAGTCACGACATCCCAACCATCACTGGTCTGGATCAGCTCCAGCACCCGATTATGTTCGACCACCTCGGCGCCATACTTCTTGGCGGCCCCGGCATAGGCATGCACGGTGCCTGTAGTGTCAACATACCCCTCACGGTCGGCATACATGCCGCCCAGAATGCCATGGGTGGACACCAGCGGGTTCAATTCTCCGGCTTCTTTCGGAGTGATCAGTCGCACGTCGTCGATGCCGATGGACTGAAAGGTGCGGTAAGCCGATTGCAGCCATTCCCACCGATCCGGCGTGCCGGCCAGCGTCATGCCGCCAGTCATATGCATGCCGACTGATTGCCCTGATTCCTTTTCGATCTCGGACAGAAGGTCGATGGTGTAGGCCTGAAGCGATGCGATGTTGGGGTCCGCGTTCAGGGCGTGAAACCCGCCCGCGGCATGCCAGCTTGAGCCTGCGGTCAGAACGTTGCGCTCAATCAGGCAGACGTCTTTCCAGCCAAACTTTGCTAAATGATACAATACCGAAGCGCCGACAACGCCCCCTCCGATCACCACGGCGCGGTAATGTGACTGCATTGGATTTCCCCCTGATTTACGCTGTGTCTTGAAATCTGGCGTTTCACAGTGTCCGTATTGGACAGTTATGTCTTTTACACTGTGTTCTATATTGGACACTCTTGTCCATACAAAAACGTGCGACGCAACGATCCTCTTGGATCTGCAAATAAGGTTTTCACTCAAACCTATGCCAAGGGGCAGGACCTAGGTACGAAAAAAGTTGGAATGGGAGGGGCGGCAAGGTTCAAGACAAAACTGAAATCGATATTGACAGTATTGGACAGTTATGCCCAGTTTGATCTCGCAATAAGATACGGCGCGCTGTCGCGCCAATTTGACAGGGGGATTCGCAGATGTTCTTCAAGACGATTCTGGGTCTTGGTACCGCCATGGCCTTGGCATTGGCCGCACCCGCGATGGCCGAAACGACACTGAAACTGGCCACGGATTCGGGGGCCAAAGGTTCGCCATCGGGCGATGCGCTTGATCGCTGGGCCGCGCTGATTGAGGAAAGCACGAACGGCGAAGTGCAGGTCGACGTGTTCTATCAGAATGAATTGGGCAGTCAGGCCGAGGTCTTGGACCTGCTGGTTGCCGGCGATCTGGACATGATGATCAACTGGCCGATCACCGCATATGACGAACGTCTTGGCGTTCTTTTCACCCCATACATGGTCACCAGTTGGGAAGAGGCGCTGGAGGCCTACCAGCCTGGTGGTTGGGTAAATGAGGTACTGGTCGATATCTGGGCCGATCTCGGCGTCAAGTTCTTTGGCCCTTGGCCCGAGGGTTTCAATGGTGTCGCCTCGAGAGACAAATACGCGATGACCCCGGAGGACGCGAAGACCCTCAAGATTCGCGTTCCAGCAATGTTTCCGATGGCCGAGTCGCTGCAGGCTCTGGGCTACCAAACCGCGACCATCGATTGGTCAGAGGTATTTACCGCCATCCAAACCGGGGTCGTCGACGGTGACGGCGCGAACATCATCTATTGGGACTACGAGTATTTCCGCGACGTGCTGGATTACTATAACCAGATCAAGATGCAGTTCATTACCGGCGTCATGACGATGAATGAAGAATCCTGGGCCGCTCTGAGCGAGAGTGAGCAAAAGGCGGTTGCCGACGCGGCAAACACGGTCATGACCGAAGCCTTCGAACAGGCCCGGGAACGCGACCAGTATTACATCGAGCAGGCCAAGGAAGCTGGAATGACCTATATTGAGCCGTCGGACGAAGAGCTGAGGGCTATGGCCAAGGTCGTGCGTGAAAAAGTATGGCCCCAGATGGAAGACCGTGTCGGGAAAGACATCATGGACAAAATCCGAGCCAATGCCGGTGAACTCTGACATCCAGAATGGCCTCGTCGCCCGTATTGGCGGGGTCATCGCGCGTCTTCTCGATCTCGTGGCAGTCATTTCCTCCCTGGTTGTGGCGGGTTTGATGGCCTTTCTGGTTATTGCCCGCTATGTGCTCGGCCTGTCCATTGTCGGCTTGCATGAATTGATCATGCTTGCAGCTGTCGCGCTTTACATGACCGGGGCTGTTATCGCCTCGCGAAAACGCGATCACCTGACCGTCGACTGGATCGCGGGTAACATAACTGAACCACGACGCAAGGCGATGCATGATCTGCTGATTGCCACGCTGACGATCATCATCACGATCTTCTTTATCGTCTGGGCCTATTGGATGTTCTCCTGGGGGCTCAAGCGCCCGCAGACGACACCGGCCTACCAGATCCCGCTATGGGTGCCGCAAATGGCCATCGGCCTCGCAGCCATCGGGTGCTTCTGTTACGCAGTGCGCGATTTCATCGGCGCGCTCCTAAAGTTGAGGCGCTTCTGAATGTTCGCACTCGTCGCACTCCCACTTCTCATCCTGCTCATGGGCATTGGTTTGCCCGTCGCCTGGTCCTTTGCCGGGGTTCTGGCGTATCTGACCTTTGTCTATGACGTGAACCTGAATACGCTGATGCTGCAAGGGTTCCGCTCGCTTAACTCGCTGGTGCTGGTGGCCTTGCCGCTGTTTATCCTGACAGGATACTTGATGCAGTCTGGCGGCATCGCGCAGCGCATCATTTCCTTTATCGAGCGCCTGGCGACGGGCAGGGGAGGCATGGGCACCGCTATGGTGCTGTCGTCCAGCGTCTTCGGAGCCATCGCAGGCACCGCGACCGCCGCCATCGCGTCCATCGGTTCCATCATGACCGAACCACTGGTCGCGCGTGGCTATCCACGGGGGCGGATCGCGGCACTGTTGGGGATATCATCGCTACTGGGTATCCTGATCCCGCCGTCCATCACCATGATCCTCTTTGCGGTGGTGACGCGCCAGTCGGTCGCTGCCTGTTTTGCAGCCACCATCGGCCCCGCGATTTTGCTGATCATCGGTCTCATCTTCTACAACCGCTTCCTTGTCGGGCGGGCCTTTGAGGAAAATCCTGCGAATGAGAGTGCGGGGCCGCGCGAAAGCTTCGGCAAGGTGACGATCAAAGCGCTACCGGCACTGTCGCTGCCGATCATCATCCTTGGTGGCATCTATGGTGGCGTCTTCACACCGACCGAAGCGGCCGCTGTCGCAGCGGTTGCGGCTTTGATTGTTGGCGGTCTGATCTATCGCGAATTCACGTGGCGCAGTCTGACACGCAGCGTGGTACAGGCGACCGAGACCACCGGCACGATCATTCTGATTTTGCTGTTTTCCTTCATGATCTCGCGCATCATGGCATTCGAACGCGTGCCGCAGGACCTGACCGAGGCGATCCAATCTGTCATAACCAGCCCGATCGGCGCGCTGTTGGTCGTCAATCTGGTTCTGATTGTGGCGGGCGCGCTGATGGACGACATTTCCGTCACCGTCGTCATTGCCCCCTTGTTCCTGCCGCTGATGGTGGCCAATGGTGTTGATCCAGTGCATTTCGCCGCTATTGTCGGGTGCTCGGTCGTCATTGGCGCGAATAGCCCTCCGGTGGCGCCGACGCTGTTTCTGTCCTGCAAGATCACGCGGGCACCGATCATGCAGGCCGTCATGCCCGCACTGGGCCTGATGACGTTTGTCGCATTCCCCGTCATGCTGATCACGACCTTTTGGCCAGCTTTGTCGCTGGCGATTCCTCGTGCGCTGGATCTGATGTAAGGGCATTGCCAACTTGAGGGGGCTAGGGGGTAAACGTAGTATTTCCACTATCGCACCAGGCGCAATCCATCTGAGCGTATGCGCTTTGTGGGAAGCTTGCCATCTTTGCCATTCTGCTCATAATCTCACGGCGTTCTCCAAGCACCCCTGCGTGACAACAGTGAAGGAGCTCTTATGCCCGTGATCCGTATCGAAGTGCCAGAAGGAACCGCTACTGACGTCAAAGGCCGCATCCGAGACGGGGTGAAGCAGGCCGTTATCGACACGCTCGCCCCCAAGGAAATCAAATACGACTACGTGGCGGTCCGCGAAGCCTTTGGTATCATCGGCGACGGTCTGCCGCTGGTTACGGTTGACCTTCGTCCCGGGCGCGAACCGGAGCGAAAGAAGGCGCTGGTTGATGCCATCGCGGCCATTCTGAACAGCGAACTTGCGGTGGACCCTGCCGACCTCTACGTTCTCTTTCGCGAGACGCCCGCCGAGAACCACTACACCGGTGGCACGCCGCTTCCTGATTGGGTTCCTGCGGATCAATAGTGCGAATAGCGACGCCCAAAACCTCACTCAAGGATCGGGTCATGCCAGATCAACGGACCATCTCGACAATCGTCTTTGACGTCAACGAAACGCTTCTGGATATCACGACCCTGGAACCGCTTTTTGAGCGGCTCTTTGGCGATCGGCAGATACTCAGAGAGTGGTTTCCCGAGCTTATCCTCTATTCGCAGACGATGACATTGTCCGGGCTCTACACCTCCTTTGGCGAATTGGCGAGCGGCGTCCTGCGGATGGTTGGCGTGAACAGGGGCATAACTGTCGAGGAGCACGATATTGCAGAGCTGAAGACACTGATCGGATCAATGCCCGCATACCCCGATGTCATCCCGGCGCTTACCGCGCTGCGCGCCGCGGGGTTTACGCTCGTCACCTTGACCAATTCGGCACGATCACCGTCGCCGACGCCGCTTGAAAAGGCTGGCATCGATACATTCTTTGACCATCACTTCAGCATCGACGATGTTGGCAAATTCAAACCCGATCCAGCACCCTACAAAATGGTTGCGGAACATCTGAAGGTCAACACAACCGAGATGTGCATGGTTGCCTGCCATCTGTGGGATACGATCGGGGCGCAATCTGTTGGATGTCAGGGTGCGTTCATATCCCGCCCGCACAACAACGTCCTGAACGTGCCAGGCGTGCCTGAACCTGATTTCGTATCTGACGAGCTTTCTCAACTCGCAAACCAAATAATCACAGCCTGAATTCGTCGCTGTCTGCGCGCAGAATAACCTTCATTTCTGTTTCCGGTCTTGCACGTTTTGGGCCAGTGGATCCGAACATCAAACTATCAGTCCGGTCAATTCACCTATAACTGCTGCGCTTAATTAACCTGCTATGATGCCGGTTGGCCAAGTGATGGCCGTGTCACCTGTGCCGTTCTGCCATAACTTCGAAAGCTTCAGCACAACCTCCAGGGCTGGCTCCCACAGCGTAGCTGTTTACGTTGGATTTCTGCGGGAATGGATCAGGCTAAGTAACCGAAGAACAATTTCGTGAGAATTCAAAATCCCCCAGTCGCGATACCGTGCGAGTTCGAGTCGCGCCTTGGGCACCACGCTCTCGTTTTTATGAAGGTTAGTGAACGAGCGGACTTTCTTTTGGACCCACGGGGTGTGCGAATCACTTGCGTCGCCGGTTTTGTTGCCCGAGGCGAACCAATCGCATTCAAAATGTCATATTGATCACGGGCAACACATTATCCCATTGCCGCAATTCTGCCAAAATTGGGCTGCCGCGTCCGGTCCGTGATCCATGTCGTTTGGGAAACAATCGCGCGGCGTGCCGTAGAGCGATCCCCCTATAACAAGGCGATTTCAGTTGATTTACGGCTTTGCCTGGGGGTGTTTCGGAAACAATCCGCAGCCGGAATTGTGTTCTACTTGTGATTGTATGGGTGATTCCGAGGCCGGCTCGACATGATTTCGGCACGTTTTGGCCCAATTTCCCCTTGGGTGAGATGTCCGTCTGGCGTAGAAAAGAGAGGCCCAACTGGGGGGTGAAGTTACTAGGTCTGGGGGCGACCGCACGTATCGGGCGCGTGATCCATCACGCGTGACAGAGTGTGATCGTCTAGTGTGTTGCCATTCTGTTGATTGCGAAATCGACATACGGCTTCGAATCGGGATCATGGTTTGATCCCGCCTGTCCGCAGGCCATGAGATCACTCTTCTTGAAAACCGGTTGTGACGGTCGCCCCGCTCGATGGCAGCTTCCGCATGGGGACGATGATTTCAGCAGGTCGCGGCAATGCCCGTCCTAGAGTGTAGTGGGAGAAGAACATGGCGACGAACAGAGTTGAAGGTGCAAACGGCGACGACCGGATCGATGCGACATTTGCCGCCGACCCCGAGGGCGAGCGCATCGACGCGGGCAACGGACCGGGTGGCACCAATAACGACGTCGTGGACGGGTTCGGCGGCGATGACACGATCCAGTCGGGCGAGGGCGATGATACGGTCTTTGCCGGATCGGGCAGCGACTCGGTCGAGGGCGGCGCGGGCGACGACCTGCTTGTAGGTGACAGCGACGGCTCCGGCGGCGGTGGCGGGCGCTCGGTCTTTCAATGGGATCTCGCCCCTGACCTGAACGGCCCCAACCCGATCGAGCCGGGCGATCCGATCACCTTCTTCACGCAAGATACCGGCACCGTGGACGTGACCTTCTCGATTTTTTCCTCCACCGGGGAGGTCGAGACGGAATTCGCCGACAACACACAGGACGTCTCCGGCGTGGTGACCGGCGGCGCGCCTGCCGATGCCAACAGTTCGCTCTCGACGGCGTTCGCGAATGCCAACACTACTGATCTCAAACTGCAATTCTCCGGAGATGTGACGGACGTCTCTTTCCAGATCAACGATCTCGACGGCACCGAGGGTGTGCAGGTCTTTGCGTTCGATGCCGATGACAACCTGCTTCCGATGACGCTGAGCGGCGGTACAGGTGTAACGGTTCTTAGTGGTGAAGAAGCCGAAGGCGGCGGGGCTTCGGGCAGCGATGACAGCCCCGACAACGCGTTGCAGGTCGGCATCGAAGGCCCGGTGTCGCAGCTTGTGATCCGCTACACCGATCCGGTCGGCGACTCCGATGGCATCAACGTCACGGATGTGTATTTCAACACCGAGGGCGGCGGCATCATCGATACCGGCGTGCCCGGCGACGACACACTGATCGGCGGCGACGGCGATGACACGCTGCTTGGCGAGGATGGCAATGACGTGCTGATCGGCGGGGCCGGGGCCGATTCCATGGTCGGTGGTGCGGATGAGGATATGTTCATCGGCGGCACCCCTGGCGACGTGGTCGATGGCGGCAGTACCGGCGTGGACAATGACACGCTCGACCTGAGCGGATCGGGCCCGCTGCGCGTGGCCGAGGAAACTGACGATCCCGATGGAAACTCCACCTCGGGGCGGATTGAATTTATCGGCGCGGATGGGGCGGTCTCGGGCGAGATGACCTTTGCCGAGATCGAGAACCTGATCCTGCCCGAGAACGGCGCGCCGGTAACGCAGCCCGACACCGCTGTGACCGACGAGGATACCTCGGTCGACATTCCGGTTCTGGCCAATGACAGCGACCCCGAGGGCGACCCGCTGACAATCGGCAGCGCCACCGCGACCAACGGCACGGTGACGGTCAATGCCGATAACACGCTGTCGTATACACCGAACCAGGATTTCAACGGCACAGACACGATCACCTACACCGCCGATGACGGCAACGGGAACACAACCCCCGGTACGGTGACGGTCACGGTGAACCCGGTGAACGACGATCCGGTTGCCGGACCTGACAGCGGCAGCACCGACTTTGAGACGCCGGTGACGATTGACGTGCTCGCCAATGACAGCGACGTGGATGGCGATCCGCTCAGCGTCGCAAGCGCCACGGACGGGGCCAACGGCACAACGACGGTCAATGGTGACGGCACCGTGACCTATACGCCCGACGCCGGATTCAGCGGCACCGACACGTTCGACTATACTGTCGAGGACGGCAATGGCGGCAGCGCCACGTCCACCGTCACTGTCACGGTTGACGACGCGCCGACGCCGACCCGCGACGGTATCATCGAAGGCACCGCCGGGGCCGATCTGATCGACACGGCCTATGATGGCGATCCGGATGGCGATTTCGTCGATAACGAGGACGCGCTCCTGCCCGGGGCCGCACCCAATGACGACAGCATCCGTGCGGGTGACGGCGACGATACCGTCCTGGCCGGGCTGGGCGATGATGAGGTTGACGGCGGCGACGGCAATGACAGCATCATTGGCGGTGTTGGCAGCGACACGATCTTTGGCGGGGCTGGCAATGACACGATCGACTCCGGTTTGCCCCTGTCGGCTACGCCGTTGCCGGATCTGGGCTTTCCGCCCGACGTGCCCGCCGATCCGTTTCCGAATGACGACCGTGATTTTGTGGATGGCGGAGACGGCGACGATGTGATCTCGACCGGTGACGATGCCGACACAATTTTCGGCGGCGCGGGCAATGACCTGATCGACGCTGGGATCGACGCTGACAGCGTCGAGGGCGGCGACGGGGACGATACGATCATTGGCGGCGAGGGATCCGATACGATCAATGCAGGCGATGGTGATGATATCGTCTATGGCGGTCTCGATCCGAGGTTCCCTGACGAGCTCAACATCCCCGATGCTACGGATCCAGTCACTGATAACGGTCGGGATCTGATCAACGGCGGTACAGGAAACGATACGCTCTTCGGACAGGATGACGACGACACGATCATCGGCGGGGCCGGGGACGACTTCATCGACGGCGGCATCGACAACGACTCGCTCGAAGGAAATTTCGGCAATGACACCATCCTCGGCGGTGACGGTGACGACACGATCCGTGGCCTGTTCGACAATGACAGCCTCGAAGGGGGCGCTGGCGATGACGTGATCAACGGCGGCGACGGCGACGATTTCGTGTCGGGCGGCGACGGTGATGACGAACTGCGCGGCAATAACGGAAATGACACGATTTCCGGTGGGCCCGGGGCCGATTTCATGGCCGGTGGCAATGACCGCGACGTGTTCCTCGATGTTGGCGCCGGTGACACGATCGACGGCGGAGACGGTGACAGCACCGATGACGGCGTGGACGACGACTTCGACACGCTCGACCTGCGCGGTCTTGGCCGGTTCGATATCGTCGATGAAACGGTTGACCCTGACGGCAACTCGACCAGCGGAACCGTTAACTTTCTTGCTGCCGATGACAGTGTCACCGGCACGCTGGAATTCCGTGAAATCGAAAACCTGATCCCCTGCTTTACGCCCGGCACGCTGATCGCGACGCCCCGCGGGGAACGTCTGGTCGAGGAGTTGCAGCCGGGCGACCGGGTGATCACCCGCGACAACGGGCTGCAGGAAATCCGCTGGGTCGGGCATCGTGCGCTTGGTGCGCAGGACCTGCACAACGCGCCGCATCTCAAGCCGGTCCTGATCCGCGCCGGGGCGCTTGGTCATGGCCTGCCCGAGCGCGACATGCTGGTCAGCCCGCAACACCGTCTGCTGCTGAATTCCGAGCGCGCCGCGCTCTATTTCGAGGAGCGCGAGGTTCTGGCGGCGGCCAAGCATCTGACCGGCATGGAAGGTATCGATCAGGTCGAGGCGAGCGGCACGACCTATATCCACTTCATGTTCGACCAGCACGAGGTGGTCCTGTCGAACGGTGCCTGGACCGAAAGCTTCCAACCCGGCGAGCAGGTGCTTGATGGCATGGGTATCGAGCAGCGGGACGAGATCTTCGAGCTTTTCCCGGAACTGCGCGAGGCTCAGGGCCTCAAGGCCTATCAGGCCGCGCGCCGGTCGCTCAAGAAGCACGAAGCGCGTTTGTTGGTAGAGTAATCCTTTGCAGCCGGTCGGCCTTCGGTGAGGGCCGACCAAAGAAATCGGTTGCGGGGGCTATCCCGGTTTCGAGTGGGAACAATCCCGGCCATGTGCCGGGATTGTTTCTGTTTGGGAAACAACGTTGTCTCAACCTGTCTGGCGCGCGCGCCATGCGGCCCAGGCCTCGGGTGTGTCGAGATCGGTTGTGGCATGTGCGCCGGGCAGGGCAATCACTGTCACCGGATGACGACGCAGAAGGTCCTGCGCGCCCCGGTCACCGGTCAGATGGCGCATCTCGATCAGAAGATTCGACGGAAAAATCACCGGGTGCCCGGCGATTCCATCCTCAGATGTAGCGCGTATAATTCTTTTTTTATCATATGCTTGCAGGACAACTCTCATGTCATTCATGGTAAGATCCGGCAGATCCGGCAGGAGCACCATCAGAGCTGTGCGACCGTCGCGGAGCGCCCGGTCTGCCCCCGCCCGCAGCGACGCCGAAAGGCCGGTGGCTGCGTCCTCTATGACGATCTTTGAAAGACTTGGATCATTGAGACCGCGCAGCGCCTCGGCGCGCCAGGGTCGGTCGGGCGGCAGGGTGACGAGGACAGGATGCCCGAGGCCAAGCGTCATCTTGACCCGGTCGCGCAGCAGGGGCACGCCGCGCACCTCCTCCAGCAGCTTGTCGCGCCCACGCATGCGCGACGAGGCACCGGCGGCGGGAATGAGGATGAGCATATCGGCCATGCCGTCAGCGGATCACGTTCATCCGCAGTTTCAGCCCGCGCCGTGCCTCTTGCGGCAGGTGGCGGTTGAGGTGGCGGTTGATCAGCCCGAAAATCCCGATGATCACTAGCGTGAGCAGGATGAAATAGCCCGCAAGGATCGGGTAGGGCACGAAGGGGTTGAAGGTCTTGTCAGCGAAGTAATTGGCGTAATAGAGCGCGTCGCCGCGTTGTTGCCAGGCCGGAAACCCGGAGAAGAATACCAGCGTGGTGGCGTGAAAGAGAAAGATCGCCTCGTTCGTGTAGGCAGGCCAGGCAAGCCGCAGCATGGTGGGCCAGATGATCCGGCGAAACCGTGCCATGCCGGTGAAGCCATAGGCATCGGCGGCCTCGACATCGCCCTTGGGGATGGAGCGCAGCGCGCCGTAGAAAATCTCACCGGAATAGGCGGCGGTGTTGAGAAAAAGCACGATCAGCGCGCCGAGCCATGCGGAGGTGAAGGCGTCGAATACGGGCGAGACCGATTTCAGCGACAGGAACAGGAAATAGGCGAAAAAGAACTGGATGAAGAGCGGCGAGCCGCGAAAGACGAAGATGAACCATTCCGAGGGTTTGCGCAGGAGCGGGTTGTGCGCGCCCTTGCCCAAGGCGACCAGCGTGGCGAGAAAGAACCCGGCCAGCAGAGCGAGCGTGCCGAAATAGACGTTCCATATCAGGCCGGAGCCGATCAGCGTGAAATGCTCGCACAGCGTATAGCCCTCGCGCGGGAGCAGGCGCTCCCCATAGCCCAGGGAACGGAAGGCATAGTCCTGAACGGTCTGCCAGCAACTCATGCCGCTTTCCTCTGCGCTTCGCCGCCGGTGGTGGCCTGACCGTGGGTGAGGCGCCGCATCAGACGTTCGAGGTAGATCTCTGAGATTCGGGTGAGGCCGAGGTAGAAGACCATGAGGCCGAGGAAATACCACATCCGCCAGTCGCCATGCGGATAATCGGTAAAGCGGGGGTTGGCGGTGCCGCCCAACTCGCGCGCCCAATAGACGATGTCCTCTACCCCCAAGAGGAACAGCAGCGGCGTCGCTTTGGTCAACACCATCCAGAGGTTGCTGAGACCGGGCAGCGCATAGACCCACATCTGCGGCACGAGAATGCGCCAGAAGGTCTGACGCCTTGAAAAGCCATAGGCGGCGGCGGTTTCGAGCTGAGCGTGCGGCACAGCGCGCATGGCACCAAATAGGACGTTGGCGGCGAAGGCCCCGAAGACGATGGCAAAGGTGAGGACTGCGAGGAAAAAGCCGTAGGTTTCATGCATCCATTGCGGATCGTTGCCGAGCGGCAGCTTGGCCGCCTGACAGACGACGAAATCATTGCCCTGCCAGATCGCCTGATCCCAGTCGGGGCATTTGATCTTGTGGCGGATCGCCTCGAACAGCTGATCTAGGGCGATGACGAAGAACAGGAAAAACGCGATATCGGGCACGCCGCGCACGATGGCGATATAGCCCTTGCCGAACCAGCTGAGCGGTGCAAAGCGCGAGCGCGCGGCCATCGCCCCGCCAAAGCCGAAGGCGAGTGCCGTGGGTGCGGTAATCGCCAACAGCAGCAGCACGGTGCCGGTGGCGACGTAGAGATTGGCGTGCTTGCCTGTGGTGAGGTAGCACGACAGCCATTTCAGGCCCTCAAGGCTGGCAGGATCGGCGCAGAAGGAAAAAATGGCGGCCTCCCTCGGGCAGAGATGCCCCCGCGCAGGCGCGCGCGGGGGCGGTTGAGGTCACTCGAAGGTCGAGGAGACTTCCCATTTCTCGATCATTTCGTTGAGCGAGCCGTCATCCTTCATCGACTGAATTGCCGCATCAAAAGTCGAGCGCAATTCGCCATCGGATTCGCGCACGCCCATGCCGACGCCACCGCCAAGCGGCACGTCTTCGCCCACGAACATCAGGTCGGCATCCTCGGCCGCGACAGGCGCGAGGTAGGACTTGTCGGCCAGCACCGCATCCGCCTCGCCGTTGCGCACGGCGGCGATGGTTTCCTCGGGCGTGGCGAATTCAATCAGGGTCGCGCCGGACTCGGCGACATAGCCCGCTTGAATGGTGCCGGTCTGCGCCGCGATCACGCCGCCCGAGAGATCTACGCCCTCGGACATGCCGAGATAGGCCGAGGGATCGGGCGGCGTGTAGTTCTGGGTAAAGTCGATGACCTGATCGCGCTCGTCGGTGATCGACATGCCGGCGATGATGGCGTCATAGTTGCCCGAAACGAGGTTGGGAATGATGCTGTCCCAGTCGTTCGTGACCCATTCGCAGTTGAGCTCGGCGCGCTTGCACAGTTCGTCGCCCAACTCGCGCTCGAAGCCGTCAACCTCGCCCGCGTCATTGATGAAGTTCCACGGGGGGTAGGCGCCTTCTGTGCCGAGGCGGACAACGTCCTGCGCCATGGCCATTCCCGCCATCATGGCGAAGGCGGCGGTGGAAAGCATGAGGTGTTTCATGAGTGGTTTCTCCCTTTGGTTGGTTGCTCTCAGGCGGCCATGGTGGAGCTGAGAAAGCCCCGCAGCCGCTCGGATTTCGGTGCGCCGAAGAGCGCGTCGGGCGTGCCCTCTTCCTCGATCAGGCCCTGATGCAGGAACACGACGTGATCGCTTACATCGCGGGCCATGCTCATGTCATGGGTGACGATCATCATGGTGCGCCCCTCATTGGCCAGATCCTTGATGACGCGAATCACCTCTTGTTCAAGCTCGGGATCGAGGGCCGAGGTGGGCTCGTCAAAGAGAAGCGCCTCGGGTTCCATGCACAGGGCACGGGCGATGGCGGCGCGCTGTTGCTGGCCGCCCGAAAGCTGCGCCGGGTAGACGTCGCATTTGTCGCCGATGCCAACCTTGTCGAGATAGCCGCGCGCGGCGTGCTCGGCCTCTGCGCGGTCGCGGCCCTGGACGGTGACGGGGGCCTCCATCACGTTTTGCAGGATGGTCATATGCGCCCATAGATTGAACTGCTGAAACACCATGCTGAGGTTGGTGCGGATGCGCAGCACCTGGCCCGCGTCGGCCGGGTGGCGGTTCAGCCCCTCGCCGCGCCATTTGACTGGCTCTCCCTTGAACAGGATATCGCCCTGCTGACTGTCCTCGAGCAGGTTGGCGCAGCGCAGGATGGTGGATTTGCCCGACCCCGAAGAACCGATGAGCGCGATGACATGGCCGCGCGGCGCGGTGATATCGACGCCCTTGATCACCTCGAGCGCGCCATAGGCTTTGTGCAGATTACGGATTTCGAGCACCGGAGTCGTGGTCAAGCGCGTCACCCTGTTGGCTGGTCGTTTATCATTTTCATGACAATAGGGCTGAAAAAATGCTGCAATGCAACTTGCAATGCGGTCGAATGGCCGGGCTGACGTCCGAAATGACGTATCGTCAACTCAATTCGGACGCGGTGGCGGGGGACTAGGCACGGCGAGATAATCCGACGCGGGCAGACGGATCAGGCCGGTGATGCCGAGGGTTGTGCGGTCGTCCGGCGAGAGCCCGGAGATGGCTGCGCGCAGTGCATCGAAGAGCGGGGCCGGGTCATTGGCCTGCGCGGTGATATAGGGCAGGGCAGGGGTTGGCTCGGTGCGCGCGAGAACGCGCAAACCGTCGGTAAATCGGTCATGGGCGCGCAGGATGTCCCAAGTCAGCGCGTCGACGGCGGCGATGTCGGCACGGCCCTCAGTGACGGCCATGGCCGAGGCGCGGTGCGCGCCGGTCTGCACCGGATTGGTGAAACTGAAGCCACGTGCGGCGGCCCATGTCTGCGGTGCGGCCCAGCCGGATTGCGAGAGCGCCTCGTTATAGGCGAAGCGGGCCGTGGCGAATGCCTCGGGTGAGTCGCGCGAATCGTCGGCGCGGACGACAATCACGCTGCAATAGTGCCCCGGCGGGCAGTCGGGCAGGGCGAGGATTGGCGTACCGACAAGCTGCACGTGAGGGTGAAGTCGGGCGCGGAAGGGGTAGCCGCAGGTTTGTGCGATGAGCAGATCAGGGCTTTGCCAGATGTTCCAAAGATCGCCGTCGCGGGTGAGTGTCTCGGGGCCGTATCCCAAACCGGAGCGCACCCCCTGCCAGAGCCGGTCATTGGCCGCTGCGGTCTCGGGCCGGTCATACATCGGCAGGGCGGCGATCATCCGGTTGGCGTGACCCGCTGCCGGGCGAGCGCGCTGTCGCGGTCGGAAATGCCCAGAAAGTTTGAGACGAGCCGCAGGAGCGAATCCTCGTGGCTTTCTCGTTCTCCATCGGCGAGCGCCACCTGCCAAAGCGCCTCGATCACCGCGACGCGGTCCTCGTATGGCACCGCGTCCTTGATCGCACGGGTGAAGCGGACGGTATCGGGGGCCTCGGATTCGAGGGTTTCGGCGTCCACACGCAGCGTCTCGGCCTCAGCGTGAGACAGTGCATAGCGCGCCTCGATGATCCGGGTAATGCGAATGATTTCCGAGGCCGCGTAGTCACCGTCGCTGCGGGCCACACGGACGAGTAGGGCGGTCAGCGCCAGACGGGCATCGCCATCGTCGAGCGGATCGGGTTCGGGCTGAAACAGCCGATTGAGAAGACCTGCGAACATGGCGACAGGTATAGGGCGATGCGGCGCGCGCGCCAATGGAGAATCGCCGATTACTGCGCCTCGGCCTGCGCGCGGGCGGTGTCGCTGTCGGAATGGCTGAGGCCCATGGCCTCGCGCGCGGCGTCGAGCACCTTAAGTTCGCGCGGCTCGCTCTCGCCATCCGCCAGCACCACCTCCCACAGAACCTCAAGCGCCGAAACGCGAGCCTCGAGGCTGACGGTTTCGCGGATCAGATGGCCGAATCGATCGGTGTCGGGGGCCGCATGTTCGAGTTTTTCGCAGGTGGCGCGCATCTTGGCCGCCTCTATGGGCTTCAGCCCGTAAAGCCGTGTCAGAAGACGGTCGATTCGCTTGATCTCGGTCAGGTCGTAATGCCGGTCGGATTTGGCGATCCGAACCATAAGTGCGCCAAGCGCCAGCTTTTCGTCCGGCTCAGGAAGCGGCGCGGGTTTGGGGGCCGAAAAGGCGTGCAGGATACGTGTGAGCATAGGACCAGCCTAATCCCGGCGGTGCCTGTCCCCAAGCGAAATTTCGCCGATCTCACGGCATATGCGCGAAAATGTGCAACGCCGCATCACTGCCACAATTGCTCCCAAGAATGCGCGTTTTGTCACGTGATTTTGGAGGTCGGGATGTTTGCAAATTACGGAGACTGTCATGCTGCTACCGGACGATTGGGCGGAAATGTCGGCCGAGGCGCAGGTCGCGCATCTGCGCGGGCTTGGTCCGGGCGATCTGTCCAGGGCTGTGGTCGCCTATGACTGGACGTTGCATCCTGAGCGCGTGCTGGGATGGGCGATGGCGCAAAAGGGGCTCGACCTGGGCAGCGCGGTCTGTGCGTTCTTCAACGGGGGGCCGGAGCGGTTCAACTACATGCCCAAGCCGCACGTGCCCGACCAGTTGCGTCCGGTGACGCGGGTGCTCGACAATATATGCCTGCGGATTAATAGCGGCTTCTATCTGGTGCAGCCCGCTTGCAAGCCGAAATGTTACTCCACGGTGACCCGCTGGCTGGACTATCAGGCGGAGGACCGCAACGAGTTGCGGCGGGGGCGCTGGATTCTCGACGAGGCGATTCTCGGTCCGATGCTCAATGACGAACTGTGCGCGCCGCCCGAGCAAACCGCCTGGCGGAACGAACGCCCGAGCCTGTGGCGCGCCCTTCTGGCCCCGGTGATCGGGTTGGGGGTGGATCGTGATATCCTGAAATACAAGGAACCGCGCGGCTGAGCCGTCAGACCAGCCGCGAGGTTTCCACCGCCGCGCGCACGAAATCGGCGAAAAGCGGGTGTGGCGCGAAGGGTTTGGACTTCAGTTCGGGGTGGTACTGCACGCCGATGAACCACGGGTGATCCGACCACTCGACGATTTCGGGCAGGCGGCCATCGGGGGACATGCCCGAGAAGGTCAGGCCGCACTCCTCCAACTTGTCGCGATACTTGGTGTCCACCTCGTAGCGGTGGCGGTGGCGTTCGTCGATATCGAGCGTGCCATAGATCTGCGCCACGCGGGAGCCCTCCTTGAGCATCGCGTCATAGGCCCCGAGGCGCATGGTGCCGCCCTTGTCGTCGCTGACATTGCGGCTCACCTTTTCGTTGCCCTGCACCCATTCCTTGAGGTGGTAGACCACCGGCTCGAAGCGTTTCTTGCCTGACTCAAGGTCGAATTCCTCAGAACCCGCGTGTTTGAGCCCGGCGACGTTACGCGCTGCCTCGATCACCGCCATCTGCATACCCAGACAGATGCCGAGATAGGGGATCTTGCGGGTGCGGGCAAATTCGGCGGCCTTGATCTTGCCCTCGGTGCCGCGCTCGCCAAAGCCGCCCGGAACCAGAATGGCGTGAAAGCCTTCAAGATGCGGGGCCGGGTCTTCGCGCTCGAAAATCTCGGCATCGACCCATTCAACCTTGACCTTAACCCGGTTCGCCATGCCGCCGTGAATCAACGCCTCCTTGATGGATTTGTAGGCATCTTCGAGTTGCACGTATTTGCCGACAATGGCGATATTGACCGCGCCGTCGGTGTTGTGGATGCGGTCGACCACATCCTGCCAGACCGCGAGATCGGGACGCGGCGCCGGGCTGATCTGGAACGCGTCGAGCACGGCCTGATCGAGCCCTTCGTGGTGATAGGCGAGCGGCGCCTCGTAGATCGACTTGAGGTCATAGGCGGCGACCACATGTTCCTTGCGGACGTTGCAGAAGAGCGCGATCTTCTCGCGTTCCTTGTCCGGGATCGGCTGTTCGGAGCGGCACACGAGGATGTCGGGGGCGATGCCGATGCTCTGCAATTCCTTGACCGAGTGCTGGGTCGGCTTGGTCTTGAGCTCTCCGCTCGCGGCGAGATAGGGCAGCAGGGTCAGGTGCATGAAGATGCATTGCCCGCGCGCCCGGTCATGACTGAACTGGCGGATCGCCTCGAAAAAGGGCAGCCCTTCGATATCGCCCACGGTGCCGCCGATCTCGCACAGCATGAAATCGACTTCCGTCTCGCCCACGGCAAGGAAATCCTTGATTTCATTTGTGACGTGGGGGACGACCTGAATGGTCTTGCCAAGGTAGTCGCCACGCCGCTCACGCTCCAGCACGTTGGAATAGATGCGGCCCGAAGAGACGGAATCGGTGATCCGCGCAGGCACGCCGGTGAACCGCTCATAATGGCCTAGATCGAGATCGGTTTCGGCCCCGTCATCGGTGACAAAGACCTCGCCATGCTCGAACGGCGACATGGTGCCGGGATCGACGTTAAGATAGGGGTCGAGCTTGCGCAGGCGAACCGAGAAGCCACGCGCCTGCAAGAGCGCGCCAAGCGCGGCAGAGGCCAACCCCTTGCCAAGGCTGGAGACGACGCCGCCGGTGATGAAGATGTAACGTGCCATGCGCGCGCAAAGCCCCCCGTGATGCTGCGTTTGTGATGCTTGATCAAAAGCCCGGAACGGCCCTTAACAGGCCATCCATCACGGGATTTAACCAATAGAGGATTCGGGAGGGATACGCAAGCCGACCGCAAGATCATGTTGCGGTGGAGAGATATCCCTCAATCGTTTGTGGTCAGTCGGCGGTCGGCGTCAGGGGCGCGTCGTCACCCGACGGCGGCGGCAGGAGCGAGCCGTCACCGGGCAGGCTGGGCGCGCTTTGCTCGGTCGGGGCAGGGCGGTCGCCGAGACGGTCGAGCACCGAACTGCCTGCGGATTTCTGCGCCGCGATGATGGTCAGCGTGATCGAGGTCACGATGAAGGCCGCCGCGAGTATCCATGTGATCTTGCCCAGGGCCGTGGCCGCGGCCCGGCCCGTCATGGCCCCGCCACCGCCGCCCATGCCAAGCCCGCCGCCCTCAGAGCGTTGCAGCAGCACCACGCCGATGAGCGCGAGCGCCAGAAGCAGGTGGATGGTCAGGACGACGTTTTCCATGGGTCACAGGGCCTATCACTTGATCGCGGTCTGGGCGGTATCTATGCAATTCCGATGCCGCCCGCAACCCGCCAATATGGGGCAACGGGCTTGGGCTGCGGCAAGACGTTGAATACGGGCCGAGAGCCGCAGCCCGATCCCGCTGAGCTTGGTGGTGCGCGACCGGAAGAGTCTGGCCTGAAGCGGACATAGCACCCCGCCAGAAGGTGCCGCGCGATCGCAGGGCCGGGGACTGGCGATGCAGCCTGTGTTGCGGGTACTTTATGCCAGCCAAGTCATTGTAGCCTCGACACATTGCGCTCGCCCTCAAATCGCCAGGCCGCGGGACGGCCCGGCGATCGCGCGGCACCTTCGGTGCGTTTCGCGCGGGATGCGGCAACGACAGCTTCAGGCCACTGATGTCAGTAGTCTCACCGGCAGCACCACATGACCCGGGTTCGGCGCAGCCTAGCGCACCAGCTCCCGCATCCCCAGATCGAGCCCTTCAAGCGTCATCGGTACCATCCGATCCTTGAAGATCTCGCGGATCATGCCGATGGAATGGGTGTAGTCCCATTCGCGGCGCGGCACCGGGTTGATCCACAGGTGATCGGGCCATTGCGCGCGGGCGCGCTCCAGCCAGACCTGACCGGCCTCGGCGTTCCAGTGCTCATTGGCCCCGCCCGGATAGGCGATCTCGTAAGGGCTCATGCTGGCATCGCCGACGAAGATGCACTTGTAATCCGACCCGTAGGTGTTGAGCACCTCCCATGTCGGCGTCTGCGCGTTCCAGCGCCGGGCATTGTCGCGCCAAACCCCCTCATAGAGGCAGTTGTGGAAATAGTAGTATTCGAGATGCTTGAACTCGGCGCGCGCCGCCGAAAAGAGCTCTTCCACCACCTTGATATGCGGATCCATCGAGCCGCCGACATCGAGAAACAACAGCACCTTGACGGCGTTGCGCCGTTCGGGCCGCGTTTTCACGTCGAGATAGCCGTGCTCGGCGGTGGCGCGGATCGTGCCGTCGAGGTCCAACTCCTCATGCGCGCCGTCGCGGGCCCATTGCCGCAAACGTTTCAGCGCCACCTTGATGTTGCGGGTGCCAAGCTCGACGCTGTCGTCGAGATTGCGGAACTCGCGCTTGTCCCAGACCTTGACGGCACGGCGGTGGCGGCTTTCGTCCTGACCGATGCGCACGCCCTCGGGGTTGTAACCATAGGCCCCGAAGGGCGAGGTGCCCGCCGTGCCGATCCATTTCGAGCCGCCCTGATGGCGGCCCTCCTGTTCGCGCAGCCGCTCCTTGAGCGTCTCCATCAGCTTGTCAAACCCACCAAGCGCCTCGATCTCGGCCTTTTCCTCGGCGCTCAGGTGCTTTTCGGCCATCTTCTCCAGCCAGTCGGCGGGCAGGTCGACCGCGTCGAGCACATCCTGCATGGTGATGTTTTCCAGCCCTGCGAAACTGGCGGAAAACGCCCGGTCAAAACGGTCGATCAGGCGCTCGTCCTTCACCATCGCGCTGCGCGCGAGATAATAGAACCCCTCGACATCGTAGATCACCAGATTGGCGCGCATCGCCTCCAGAAAGGTGAGGTATTCGCGCAGCGAGACCGGCAAGCCCGCTTTGCGCAAGTTTCCGAAGAATGGCAGGAACATCGCGCTCAGACGGTGCTGCGGTGGATGATCAGCGTCGCGAACAGACCGGCCAGCCCGAAAATCAGGCCATAGACGAAGGCATAAAGCAGGATGTCGGCCAGCTTGCCCTTGCGGCGATAGGCGACGGTCGCCCCGCCGATCATTCCTATGACTGCTCCGAAAATGACGATCATGTTCTACCCGTTCGGTCCTTTGAGAGGATTGAGCGCGCCTATATCACGCAGCTTTGCGCGCACCGCCCAATCCGCCCCATAGCCGTAGCGCGCCCAGCCGAGGCTGTCCAGCCTGACGGCGCGCGCTTCGGACACGCGCCCGCTAAGCTCAAGCGCCTCGGCGCGCAGCATTTGCAGGGTCGCCAGAAGGGCCGCGTTCTCGTGACGCTCCACGATGCCGAGATGCGGATCGAGCAGGTCGAGCGCCGTCGCCCCATCGCCGCGCGCGACGGCATAGCCTGCCAGTTGCGCAGCAGTAAAGGCGCGGTGGAGCCCGGCACCCGGCACGCGCTGATATAGTCGGTCGGCACGCAAGAACTGCTCCTGTGCGACGCCCGGATCAATGGCCTGGGTCAGGCGCCCCAGGGCGAAATGACTGAAGGCGCGGCGGTGATCGGTCCAGCCCAGCCCCTGCGCGATGCGCAATGCCTCATGCGCCGCCGCACGCCGTGCGGGGCCGCGGATATCGGGACCGAGCGCGGTCTGGATCGCCTCGATCCAGGCGCGTGGCGTCGCCTCGAGATATCGCGGCGGCATCCGGTCGCCATCGGGGTTGAGACGGCTGAGGATGGCGGGCAGACGGTCGGCGACCTGCGAAAGCGTCATGCCCGACTGTAACTCCGGCGCGTAATAGGCGCGCAGGACCAGCATGTCGAAGCCGGTCAGCACCGCGTGCACATTGTCGTCGTTGAACACACTGTCGGTGAGCCGGTAGAGATCGTTGAGCGGCCCGAGCGCTTGCGCCAGTTCCTCGTGCAGGCAGTCACGGATCTCCTGCGGGCTGGTGTCGTTGGGCACGAAGATCGCAATCTTTTCGCGCCGGGTGATGCGCGTCCAGTCGGTGCCACGCGCGGAACGATACTGGTCGAGCCGCGAGATGTTGGGCACCACGAAACAGGCCGCCGTTGGCAGGTGACGGCGGATATCGTCGCGGGTGACGGCCTCGATCGTGATATTCGCCGAGGCGTCGCGCACCAGGCGGATGTCGATCCCGGCCTCGCTGCGCAGACGCTGCAAAAGCCGGTCGAGATCGGCCATCATCGAGGGCGGCGGCGCGCCGGTCACGCGCAGCAGGACCGGCTCTTCGAAACGCGAGAAATACGGCAGCCTGCGGCCCGATTCCAGCTCGAAGGCGAGATCGAGAAAGTCGCGGGCGATATCGCGGTTGGAGCGTTGCGGCGGCATCGGACTGGGCGTGGAAAAGACCCGCATCGGCGGCATCGCGCTGATCTGCGGCGGTGCCGCGCGCGTAGCGGCGGTATCAGGGCCGGTTCCGCCGGGCGCGCAGGCCCCCAGCATCAGGCAGAGCGGAAGAATGGAGCGGCGCATCAGATCCCCGGGAGTGGTAAGGCCCGATACACGTGCACGGGCTGTGCAGACTAGGCGCGATGATCGCGAGTCAACCTGACCTGCATAAGGTGCGACCGGGGCGAAATCGTGGCCGCGCGCACCCGCACCGCGGCTGCGGTGCGGCGTCTCATCCCGGCCGGTGCGTGCCTGCCTGCCCATATCTCAGCGCTGCCGCCGCGCCATGAAGGCGAGCCGTTCGAAGAGATGTACATCCTGTTCGTTCTTGAGCAGCGCGCCGTGAAGTTTCGGCAGCGCATCCGCGCCGTCGCGGCGCAGGTCCTCGGGGGCCAGATCCTCGGCAAGAAGCAGCTTGAGCCAGTCAAGCACCTCGGAGGTGGAGGGCTTTTTCTTCAGACCCGGCTGATCGCGGATCTCGTAGAACTGCGTGAGTGCGGCGGTGAGCAGTGCCTCCTTGATGCCAGGGTGATGCACCTCGACGATGCGGCGCATGGTCTCGGCCTCCGGGAAGCGGATGTAATGAAAGAAACAGCGCCGCAGAAAGGCGTCGGGCAGTTCCTTTTCGTTGTTCGATGTAATGATGATGACCGGGCGATGACGCGCGCGGATCGTTTCGCCGGTCTCGTAGACATGGAACTCCATGCGGTCGAGTTCCTGCAGCAGGTCGTTGGGAAACTCGATATCGGCCTTGTCGATCTCGTCGATCAGCAGCACCACCTTTTCGCCCGCCTCAAACGCCTCCCAGAGCTTGCCCCGGCGAATGTAGTTGCGCACATCATGCACGCGCTCTTCGCCCAACTGGCTGTCGCGCAACCGGCTGACGGCGTCGTATTCATAGAGCCCCTGCTGCGCGCGGGTGGTGGATTTGATGTTCCATTCGATCAGCCGCAACCCGAGCGCCTGGGCTACCTGTCGCGCCAGCTCGGTCTTGCCGGTGCCGGGCTCTCCCTTGACCAGCAAAGGGCGCTCCAGAGTGACCGCGGCATTGACCGCAACAGTCAGGTCAGTGGTGGCGACATAGGCGTCGGTACCTTCGAATTTCATCGGTTTATCAATCCTTTTCCGGAGCATGCGCAGCAACATCTTGGCTAAACTAGTTGGTTCGACAATTCACATCAATGGCATGTGATTGGCTAGTGACAATCCGGGCGGTCAGGTGTAGATGACCACGCAATGGGGCACCCACTGTCTGAGGAGTTCACGATGCCAGACACTGGCCTTGATGAGGGGATCGAGATGAAAGCCGAAGTTTTCCTGCCCGAGGATTACCAACCCGCCGAAGACGAGCCGTTCATGAACGAGCGCCAGCTCGAATATTTCCGCCGCAAGCTGATCAAGTGGCGGCTGGAGTTGCTGGAAGGAAGCCGCGAGACGATCGAGGGGCTTCAGGACGGCACCCGCGCCATTCCCGACGTTGCCGACCGCGCGAGCGAGGAAACCGACCGCGCGCTGGAATTGCGCACCCGCGACCGTCAGCGCAAGCTGGTCGCCAAGATCGACGCCGCGCTGCGCCGGATCGACCAGGGCGAATTCGGTTTTTGCGAAAAGACCGGCGAGCCGATCAGCCTCAAGCGGCTGGACGCACGCCCGATTGCCACGATGACGCTGGAGGCGCAGGAGCGCCACGAGCGGCGCGAAAAGGTGCACCGCGACGAGTGACGGCACCGGATCGCCGCGAAGACACGTTTTTTTGCAGATGATGCGCCGGGGATCACTCTCCGGCGCGTTTTGTCTTGAAAGGGGCAGAATGCATATCAATGCGCTCAGGGTATGCGTGATCGGTGCCGGGATCGGCGGTCTCGCGGTGGCGCGGGCACTGGCGCTGCGGGGCGCCGATGTCAGCGTGCTCGAACAGGCCCCCGAGATATCAGAGGTCGGCGCAGGTTTGCAGATCAGCCCCAACGGTTTTGCGGTTCTGCGCGCGCTCGGGCTGGACGCCGATTTGCGCAATCTGGCGGTGCAGGCACGCGCGGTCAGCCTGCGTGACTATCACAAGGGCGAAGTGCTGCGGCTCGATCTCGGCGCGCTCGACAGTGGCGATTACTACTTCATCCACCGCGCCGATCTGATCGAGGTTCTGGCCGAGGCGGCGCGCGCCTCGGGCGTGCGCATCCGCCTCCTGCAAAAGGTCGCTGCGGTAGAAGGGGGTGCGCGGCCGCGCGTGTACATGGCCAGCGGCGCACAGACCGAGGCCGATCTGGTGATCGGGGCCGACGGGCTGCATTCGGTGGTCCGGCACGCCCTGAACGGTCCCGCAACGCCGTTCTTTACCCGCCAGGTTGCCTGGCGCGCGATCGTGCCGAACCTGTGGGCGCGCGGCCCCGAGGCGCAGGTCCATATGGGCCCGATGCGCCATGTGGTCAGCTATCCGCTGCGCGGCGGCGACATGCTCAATCTCGTGGCCGTGCAGGAACGCGCCGCCTGGACTGAGGAAAGCTGGAGCCAGCGCGACGACCCATTAGCACTGCGCGCGGCCTTTGGCGATTTCGGGCCGGAGGTGCGCGCCATGATGGGCGCGGTCGAGGAGGTGCATCTCTGGGGACTGTTCCGGCATCCGGTGGCGAAGGTCTGGCACCGCGACGGGCTGGCACTCCTGGGGGATGCGGCGCATCCCACCTTGCCGTTCATGGCGCAGGGCGCGAGCATGGCGCTCGAGGATGCCTGGGTGCTGGGCGATGCATTGGCCGCAGAGCCGGATCGCGACACCGCCCTTGCCGCCTATCAGGCCCGGCGTGAGGGGCGCGCGGCGCGGGTGGTCGCGGCGGCCAGCCGGAATGCCTGGAAATATCACCTGTCCTTCCCGCCGCTGCGATGGGCCGCGCATGCCGCGCTGCGCGCCGGCGGCCGCGTCGCGCCGGACCGGATGGTGCGCCAGTTCGACTGGCTTTACGGGCATGACGTGACCCGCGCCGCCTGAGCGGGCGGCTACAGCAACGCTTTACGTCTTTGCGCATGGGCCGCTTGCAGCGTGTCGGGATCGTATTCCGTGGCGATCCAGTCTTCAAAGCCGATCCCTGTCTGCCGCTGCCGCGCCTCGTAATGATCGAGAATCACATCGAGAATACCGGTATGCGACCATCTGAAATGCAGGTATTTCACTGCCAGCATCCGGCGTGCGTCACGGACGGGACGACCCTCGATCACCAGAAGATAGATCGCCGCCGCCAGCCCGGCGCGATCCGCGCCCGACTTGCAATGCATCACGAAGGGGCGCTCTATCTCGCGGAAGGCGCGGATCAGCGCCTCGAGATCTGCGCGCGGGGCAGGGGCGCGGGCCTGGAGCGGGCAACTGACGAGTTGCAGGCCAAGGCGGCGGCAGCTTGCCTCCTCGACAAGGTAATGCGCCGCCTCGGTGGCCCCGCGCAGGTTGAGTATGCTGCGCACGCCCATGGCCTTGAGCCGAAGGAACCGGGCATCGGTTGGCTGGTTCGAGCGGTAAACGCCGGGGGCGACGGGATAGTGATTGCTCCAGATCCCGCGCAGCGCCGCGTGATCGAACCACAGGTTGTAGATCCGCGCGCGACGACGATTCTCCGGCGTCGAGAGATCGGTGTTGTAAAAGGCCCGCTGCCTGCGTTCCCAATCGGCGATCCGTCTGAAAAGGCGCATGGCGTCGGGGCTCTTTCATCATCCTCGGGGCAGGCCGTCTTCGGTTTAGGCAGGTGCAGGCGGATTGACAAGCGGCAGGCGCATTGACGCCGCCTGGCAACGGCGTAAGGTCTGCGCCGACCCCTACAGGAGACCGACCCCCATGAGCCTTGCAAGCGGCCGCCCCTATCTTGCCATTCCCGGCCCCTCCGTCATGCCCGAGGAGGTGCTGCGCGCGATGCACCGCGCGGCCCCCAACATCTATGAGGGCGATCTGATCGAGATGACGGCAGGTCTCATTCCGGATCTGCGCTATGTGGCGCGCAGCACGGGTCATGTGGCGATCTATATCGCCAACGGCCATGGCGCGTGGGAGGCTGCACTGGCCAATGTCATCGCCCCCGGCGAGCGCGTTTTGATCCCCGCGACGGGCCGTTTCGGCCATGGCTGGGGCGAGATCGCCGAGGGGCAGGGGATCGCCGTCGAGATGCTCGATTTCGGCAAGCGCGCGCCGGTCGACCTGAACCGGCTGGAAGCGGCATTGCGGGCCGATAAAGCACATGACATCAAGGCAGTGCTGGCCACTCATGTCGATACCTCCACCTCGGTGCGCAACGATATCGCGGGCCTGCGCGCGGTGCTCGACGCGGTGGGGCATCCCGCGCTCCTGATGGCAGATTGCATCGCCTCGCTGGCCTGTGACCGGTTCGAGATGGACGCCTGGGGCGTCGATGTGATGGTGGCGGGCAGTCAGAAAGGGCTGATGGTGCCACCGGGGCTGAGTTTCGTGTTCTTTTCTGACAGGGCGGCCGAGGCGCGGCGTGCGATGGAACGGGTCAGCCGCTACTGGGACTGGACCAACCGGGCCGACCCGCAGATGTTCTACCAGTATTTTGGAGGCACGGCACCGACCCATCATCTTTTTGGCCTGCGCGCGGCCCTCGATCTCATTCGGGCCGAGGGGATCGAGGAGATCTGGACCCGGCACGAGACGCTGGCCCGCGCGATCTGGGCGGCCTGCGAAAGGTGGGGCGAAACCGGCCCGCTGGAGTTCAACATCGCCGATGCAGATCTGCGCAGCCGGGCGGTGACCGCGCTGCGGATCGGCGCGCCGCATGGCTCTGGTTTGCGGCAATGGGTGCAGGATAATGCCGGCGTGACGCTTGGTATCGGCCTAGGCATGGCAGAGCCCGGTGATCCGGCCTGGCACGGGTTCTTTCGGATCGGTCATATGGGGCATGTCAACGCGCATATGATCCTCGGTGCCCTCGGCGCGATCGAGGCCGGGCTGATCGCACTCGACATCCCGCACGCGACGGGCGGCGTTCAGGCGGCCGCACGCGTGGTGGCCGGTCATGCAGGGCAGGGCGTCTAGCCGGCGCGATGGTTTGATTCCGCACAGCGTCTGGAATTCGCAGGTCACCCGGCGCGAAAGTTGCACCGAAACTGCCTCCGTCCCGCGCAAACCCTCTTGCACGCCAGCACGCGCTTGGCTATCAGGCACGCCACGGGTGATTAGCTCAGTTGGTAGAGCGCTTCGTTTACACCGAAGATGTCGGGAGTTCGAGTCTCTCATCACCCACCATTCCAGCCCGTTGCCGATCCCGTGCCGAGTTTCCGGTCGACTGTCGTATGTCGCGGCGTCAATGAAGATGCGGCTGCCGATAGCGAGAATACCGCAAGGGCGCTGATGATCCCCGGCGTCTGGTGGAGTTTCCGTTTGGCGCATAATCAGTATTATGTTAATTGATCGCATATGCTCGAACAGAGCATGTCTGAACGTTAACAATGCAATCGCAATTGTTTATCTGGCGTGTCTCATCCAGAGAAACCACTTACCATCAGCTTCCCGTGTCCTATCCGTCGCCTGCTACGTCCGATGCAGCGCCGGTCGAACGCCACTCTCGACAGGACCTGCGAAAGCGGTTTACATCTCTTGCGCGGAGGAGTTCTCAACATGATGTCCATTCTCGTTCTCAACGGCCCTAACCTCAATCTTCTGGGGATACGGCAACCCGAAGTTTACGGGCACACGACGCTTGCCGATATCGAGAGCATGTGCCGCGAACACGCAGCCACGCATGGGTTCGATCTCGATTTCAAGCAAAGCAATCACGAAGGCGTTCTGATCGATGCGATCCACGCCGCGCGCGGCCAACATGACGGGATCATCCTAAACGCCGCGGCCTATACGCATACCTCCATCGCGCTGATGGATGCGCTGAGCTCTACACAGCTACCGGCGATCGAACTGCATCTGTCGAATGTCCACGCACGCGAACCGTTCCGGCACGTATCCTATATCGCCCGGGTTGCGGTCGGGGTGATCTCGGGCTTTGGAGCGCCGGGATATCTCCTTGCCCTCGATGCGATGCGGGGCCATCTGGAACGCTCCGAATGATCCACGCTGCCACGATCAACCGTATGCTCAATGCGACTACGATTGAGGAATTGTGGGATCTACACACCCGCAAGATGGCGGATTACGGCTTTGACCGCTTGATCTATGGCTGTACGCGGTTCCGCACCCGCACCTCGCTTGGCGATCCGGACGATTTCGTCGTCCTGTCGAACCATCCCCCGGGCTATATTGAGGCCTTTGTGGATGACGGCCTGTATTTTCACGCGCCGATGGTGCGCTGGTCGCTGACAAACGACGGCGCCTGTTCCTGGGCGTGGCTGGAACAGCGGGTCCAGTCCGGCGACGTCACCGCAAAAGAGCGCGCCGTGCTTGAATTCAACCGTGCGCATGGGGTGACTGCGGGGTATTCGATCAGCTTCAAGTCAATGCGCCCTCGAATGAAAGCGGCGATGGCGCTGACGGCGCGGCGCGGCATGAGCCAGAGTGAGGTCGATGCCCTTTGGCAGGAGGCAGGTGAGATCATCATTGCCTACAACAATCTGGCACATCTGTGCATTCAGTCCCTGCCCTACGAACCGCCCAAACGCTCGCTGACCGAGCGCCAGCGCGAAGTGCTCGGCTGGGTCGGTGATGGCAAGGTGGTTCAGGATATCGCGATGCTGATGAACCTCACTCCGGCAACGGTGGAAAAACATCTGCGACTCGCGCGCAAGGCGTTGAATGTCGAGACCACCGCACAGGCGGTTCTAAAAGCGGCGTTTCAGAATCAGATTTTCTTTCTCGACGCGTGAAAACCCCGAAATATTGGATGTTTATCGTGCTGGTATGGAATTCCTTACTTTCCTTACGCGGCGTAATGTTGCAAACTATCACTGTTCCGTGAGTGGTGGCTATATGCCTGGAACGTATGAACGAAGGTCAGCCTTTGACGTTTTGAAGGGATCGACGTTTTTTCCGGACGTTCCGGATGTCGGCTGTACCCTCCTATTCAATCGGGGGGTGCAGTCGATGCAGTCAAGGCCGTCGTTTCATCCCCAATAGACGACCGGTCAATAGCGGTGTCGCCCGAAAGGGCGGCACCGTTTCTTCTTTCTCAGGCACCAACGGACATGAAAAAGGGCCCGTGCGGGGCCCCTTCCCTGAAAGATTGCTTCCGTGGTTCAGCCCTGTGCGGCCTTGGCCACTTCGGCGGCGAAATCCTCTTCCTTCTTCTCGATGCCTTCGCCCACTTCAAGACGTACGAAAGCGGCGATCGTGGTGCCCGCTTCCTTGGCGGCGGCCTCGACCGTCAGGTCGGGGTTCATCACGAAGGACTGGCCAAGAAGCGTGACCTCGGACATGAATTTCTTCATCCGACCGATGATCATTTTTTCGATCACCGCCTCGGGCTTGCCGGATTCGCGCGCGATGTCGATCTGCACCTCGCGCTCCTTTTCGACGATGGCCGGGTCGAGCGAGGCTTCATCGAGCGACGCGGGATTGGTGGCGGCGATATGCATCGCGACTTGGCGGGCAAACGCCTCGTCGCCCGAGAACGCCACAAGAACGCCAATCTTGCCCATGCCGTCACCGGCGGCGTTGTGCACGTAAGAAACGACGCCGTCGCCTTCGGCGCGGGCCATGCGGCGCAGCGACATGTTCTCGCCGATGGTGGCGATCTTGTCGGTGATCGTGTCGGCCACGGTCTTGCCGCCGAGATCGGCGGCATTGAGCGCGTCGATATCATCCGCATTCAGCGCGGCATCGGCAATCTGTGCGACCATCGCCTGGAAATCGGCGTTCTTGGCGACGAAATCGGTCTCCGCGTTGACTTCGACCGCGACGCCCTTGCCACCCTCGACCTTGACGGCGACGAGGCCCTCGGCGGCAGTGCGGCCGGATTTCTTGGCGGCCTTGGCCAGACCCTTCGTGCGCAGCCAGTCCACGGAGGCCTGCATGTCGCCGTCATTCTCGGTCAGCGCTTTTTTCGCATCCATCATGCCTGCGCCCGTGCTGTCGCGCAGTTCTTTTACCATTGCAGCAGTGATCGCCATCTCGGCTCTCCTCAAGTTCGGTGTATCGCGGGGGCGCGATAGCCCTGCCCCCGTGTCAGTTTCGTGACAGGTCTCAGCCTTGGGCGGCTGCCGTTTCCTCGGCGATGACCTCTTCCACTGGGGCCTCTTCCATCGCGCCGAGATCGATACCGGCGGCCCCCATCTGGGCGGTCATGCCGTCAAGCGCCGCGCGGCTGACCAGATCGCAATAGAGCGACAGGGCGCGGGCGGCGTCGTCATTGCCGGGGATGATGTAATCGATACCATCGGGCGAGCAGTTTGTATCGACCACAGCCACGACCGGGATGCCAAGCTTGTTGGCCTCGGCGACGGCGAGCGCCTCTTTCTTGACGTCGATGACGAAGAGCATGTCCGGGACGCCGCCCATTTCGCGAATACCGCCGAGCGAGGCCTGAAGCTTGGTTTGATCGCGCTCGATGCCGAGGCGCTCTTTCTTGGTTAGGCCCTCGCCGCCTGCTTCGAGGATCTCGTCGATCTGCTTGAGGCGCTGGATGGATTTCGACACGGTCTGCCAGTTGGTCAGCGTACCGCCGAGCCAGCGGTGATTCATGTAATACTGCGCGCATTTCTCGGCGGCTTCGGCCACCGGCTGCGCGGCCTGACGCTTGGTGCCGACGAAAAGCACGCGGCCATTCTTGGCAACGCATTCGCGGATCGCGTTGAGCGCCGCGTCGAGCATCGGCACGGTCTGCGTCAGATCCATGATGTGAATGCCGTTGCGCGCGCCGTAGATGAATTCGCCCATGCGGGGATTCCAACGCTGCGTCTGGTGGCCGAAGTGAACGCCAGCTTCGAGCAGCTGACGCATGGTGAACTCGGGAAGAGCCATGTCTCGTTTCCTTTTCCGGTTTGCGCCTTGGCACGGGGTGAGAAGCGGAATGCTTCAACCGGTGGACCGCAACGGGGATGTCTCCCCCGTGAGCCCGCCCATGCCTGCGGATTTCAGTGCCGCGCGTATAGCGGCCCCTGCCCGCCTGTGCAAGCCCCGCCGGGGTTTTTTGCCGAGCCCCGTGTGCGGACCATTGTGGGGCGCGCGCAATACGCATAGATAACCCACGTTCTCTGCTGAGAGTTGCCATGACCACGCCCTTCGAAGAGCATCCGATCGCGCCGAAGAAATCTGCCCGGTTCGGCGGTCTGCGCACCAGTTTTCTGACCGGTCTAGTGGTGATCGCGCCCGTCGGTCTAACGATCTGGCTGATGTGGACGCTGATCGGCTGGGTTGACGGGTTCGTGCTGCCGCTCATTCCCGACCGCTACCAGCCCGAGCAGTATATCGGCATCAATCTGCGCGGCCTTGGGGTCGTGATCTTCCTGATCTTCACCGTGCTTGTGGGGTGGGTCGCCAAGGGGCTGATCGGGCGCTCGCTCATTCGTTTCGCGGAATCGCTGGTCAACCGCATGCCGGTGGTGCGGTCTATCTATTCGGGTGTCAAGCAGATGGCCGAGACGGTCTTTGCGCAGACCGAGAGCAGTTTCGAGAAAGCCTGTCTGATCCAATATCCGCGCAAGGACATCTGGGCCATTGGTTTCATTTCGACCGAGGCCAAGGGCGAGGTGAATGCCAAGGCGCAAACCGGAAGTGACCTGCTGAGCGTCTTCGTGCCCACCACGCCGAACCCGACCAGCGGCTTCCTTTTGTTCTTTCCGCGCGAGGATGTGATCGAGCTCGACATGAGCATCGAAGACGCCGCCAAACTGGTGATCTCGGCGGGGCTTGTCTATCCGGGCGAGAAGACGCCCGAGGAACTGCGCAAGAAAAACAGATGAGGCGACGCGGCTACGGTGCCGCGCCAAGCGCCTTGGCCAGACGTGGCAGGCGCGCCTTTTTCAACAGCGGGCGCATCTCCCAGTCGTCTTTGGACAGGCGGCGCGCCTTGGTTAGAACGCCCTCGGCCACCGCCGCCACCTGATCCGGCTGCGCCTGCCAGATGCCATGCAGGAACCCATCGGGATCGGCCCGCCAAAGCCCCTCTTCGGCCAGGACGTTGCGCGGGAAATCACGCGCGTTCAGCGTGAGGATACCGTCGGCGGAGCCCGCGATGGCGGCCGCCAGAACATGCGTGTCCGCCGGATCGGGCAACCAGAGTCGGTCTTCCAGCGAGGGCGAATAAGTGACGCTGGCCTCAGGCCAGCGTGCCGCCATCATCGCCGCCTCGCCCGCGGCCTGCGCCTGTGCCTCGGGGCCCAGTTTCACCGCCGCATGCAGCCACTCATTGATGATCCGTTCGGACCAGAGCGGGGTGAAGGCCCCTGCCCCGGCCACGCCGAGGATCATCTCGCGCATCACCGTAGGGTAGATCACGCAGGTATCCAGCAGGACCTTCATAGCCGGTAAAAGAGCGCCTTGAGATAACCCGATTCCGCCAGTTGCGGATGCAGCGGATGATCCGGCCCAGCAAAACCCGTGTGAATGAGCGCGCCCGCGCGCCCCGCCCGCCCGATGCCGCGATTGCAGGCGGTGCGGAACCGCGTCAGATCGGCGGCATGCGAGCAGGAACACAGCCCCAGATAGCCACCCGGGGCGACCAGCCCCGCCGCCAGCCGCGCCACCCGCTCATAGGCGCGCAATCCCTTTTCCAGCGCCGGTTTGGCGGGGGCAAAGGCCGGCGGGTCGCAGATCACCACGTCGAACTGCGCGCCCTCCTGCGCCAGTGCCTCCATCACCTCGAACGCATCGCCCTTGCGCGTGTCGAGGCGGGCATCCTGTCCCATCCGCGCCGCGCCCTCGCGCGCCAGGTCGAGCGCCGGGGCAGAGCCATCGACCGCCAACGCATGCGAGGCCCCACCGGCCAGCGCGGCCAAGGCAAAGCCGCCGACGTGGGCAAACACATCAAGCACCCGCGCGCCTTGGGCCAGACGCGCGGCGAAGGCGTGATTGGGGCGTTGGTCGTAGAAAATGCCGGTCTTCTGTCCGCCCAGAAGGTCGGCCATGTAAGTGGCGCCGTTCATCAGCACCGGCACCGGACCCGAGGGCGCCGCGCCCGCCAGAACACCGCTCAGGTCGTCCAGCCCCTCCAGCCCCCGCGCGCGGCCCGAGGCGTTCTTGAGCACGGTGGCGACCCCCGTCACCTCTTGCAGGGCCGCCGATATCTCGGGCAGTAGAACGTCGGCCCAGGCCGCATTGGGCTGGATCACGGCGATGTCGTCGAAGCGGTCGATCACCACGCCGGGTAACCCGTCCGCCTCGGCATGGACGAGCCGATAAAACGGGGCCTCGAACAGCCGGGCCCGCAATTCCAGTGCCCGCGAGAGCCGCGCCGCAAACCACGCCGCATCAATCCGTGCGCCCGCGTCGCGGTCAAGCATCCGCGCCATGATGCGCGAGGCAGGGTTGACGGCCACGATGCCAAGCGGCGCGCGCTCGGCGTCCTCCAGCACGGCGATGCTGCCGGGGGCAAGGGCGCGCGTGCGTCGGTCGGTGACAAGCTCGTTGTCGAACACCCAGGGCGCGCCGTGCCGGATGGCGCGCGCGTCGGTCTTGGGTTTCAGGCGGATCACGGGATAAGGGGGCGGTGTCATGCCGCCCCCTTACGCCGTTTCCCGAGCCCGGGAAAGATCATATTTGGTTGAGCGCGCCTATGAGGCCGAGGGCCTGCGCGTGGTAGCCTTCCGGGTCCTGCAACTCGGTGCGGATCACTTTTGACAGATGCTCGGAGATGCGCAGCTTTTGGGTGATGCCCTCACGCTCGGCATTGATCGCCTTCTGGCCGCCGAACGCCTTGAGATCGGCCTTGACGAATTTCGGCGCGCCATAGGCCTCGCCGGTGTCGGGGTTGCGCAGCACGAATTCGAATTGCACCGCATGCACGCCGCCGATGGTGTAGCGTGCCTTTTCGCTGAGCGCATGAAAGCGGGTGACCGTGACATCGAGCACAGCAGGTACGGCCCCCTTCGGCATTTGCGCCACGCCATCGTGCAATGCGGCCTCGAAGATCGCCCTGACCTGTGCGTGGCGGTCGCCGGGAGGGTCCTCACGCCAGACGATGTCGCCGCCGGGGTAATAGCGGTTGGCCTCGGATACGCGCAGCGTGTCGGGCACCGACACGCGAATGTCCTGAATGTCGAGTGAGACCGGCACCGGCTGCACCATCGGGCTGTCGAGCAGGGCATTGCGGCTGGCGGTATCGACGCTGGCGCAAGCCGACAGGCCGAATCCCAGGGCCAATGCGGCGGCGAGACGAAAAGCGATCATGGTGTCCTCCAAGGCGTTGCCTGTTGATCTTGCAAACGGAGGATGTCGTGGGAATAGGGCGCATTTGAGACGAATTCAGCGCATTTTATGTGCATTGCCGGGGCACTGTGGGCCTTGTTTCAGCCCTCTCGCGGGCGCGACCGCCATCCACCGCGTCGCCGCGCGGGCGCGGATTTCACCACCCCCTCGCGCAGCACCTGCGTCATCGGGTGATCGGGATTGTCAGGCGCATATCGCTCGATCAGCGCGGCAATCGCCACCTGCGGGTTGTCTTCCTGCGGCTGCGACAGCGCCCAGTCGAGAAAGATCGAACGGCATTCCCCCGGCCCGATCCCGTGGATGCTGTACGCCTCGCGGATGAGCCCCTTGGGATCCAGCGGATCACGCTGCATGGCCATCGCTCAACCCTCCCCGGGGCGGCGGTCAAGGCAGGCGTCGATCACCTCCGCCGCCGCCGCGCAGGTGGCGGTCAACCGATCTTCAAGCATGTCCAGCGTCTCCTCCGCAGTCTCGCGCCGCAGGAATGCCGCGCCGCCCTCGCCGATGCGGTCGGGCGCGAGCGTCTTGTCGCTGATCAGCCGGGCCACCATCTGCACCCGCCAGCAAAGCGCATAGGCACGTGTGAGCGCTGCGCTGTCGGCGTCACTCAACCAGCCGATTGCGACACCGCCCGCAAAGCCCGAGGCCACATCGCGCGCCGCCTGCCCTGCCATCAGGTTCCCGGCCTGCGCCACGAGCTCCAGATCGAGCAGGCGGCCCGGCCCCAGCTTGGCATCCCAAGGCCCGTCGGAGGGCTTGGCCTGGGCCACGCGGGCACGCATTTCCCGGACTGCGGCAAGCGCGGGTTCGGGCGCGGATGTCTCGGCAAGGAGGCTGGCACGGAATGTCTCTACATCCGCCGCAAGCCCTCCATCCCCGGTGATCACCCGCGCCCGGGTCAGCGCCAGATGCTCCCATGTCCAGGCCTCGTTCTGCTGGTAATTCCTGAACGACGGCCAGCTTGTCGCGACAGGCCCCTGATTGCCCGAGGGGCGCAGGCGCATATCGACCTCGTAAAGCCGCCCCTCGGCCATCGGCGCAGTCAGCGCGGTGATCATCGCCTGCGTGAGCCGTGCGTAATAGGGCCGGGCCGCCAGCGGTCGCCGCCCGTCTGACCCCTCCGCATCGCCCGCATCATAGATCACGATCAGATCGAGATCGGAACCGGCGTTGAGCCGTTCGGCCCCGAGCGAGCCCATGCCCACCACGACGGCCCCCCGCCCCGGAGGCTGCCCATGTTTCTCACTGAATTGCGCGACCACTCGCGGCCAGACCGCCGCAATTACCGCGCCGGCCAGATCGGCATAGTGCTGCCCCGCATGATCCGCGTCGATGAGACCGCGCAGGTGATGCACGCCGATGCGGAAATGCCATTCCTTGTGCCAGCGGCGGGCGGCATCGAGGGCACGCTCGTAATCCGCCTCGTGCGCCAGCCGTGCCGCCAGTTCGTCTTCCAGCGCCGCACGGCCCGGCCAATCTGCAAAGAAATCCCCGGCAATCACCGCGTCGAACACGCTCGCGTTTCGCGAAAGGTATTGCGCCAGCACCGGGGCTGTGCCGACGATATCGACAAGCAGGTCGATCAGCTGCGGGTTGGCCTCGAAGAGCGAAAACACCTGCACCCCCGCAGGCAGGCCGGACAAAAAACCGTCAAACGCCAGCAGCGCCTCGTTCGGCTCGGTGGTGCGGTCGAGACGCGCGAGGATATCGGGCTTGAGGCGGTTGAAAATCTCCACCGCCCGGGCCGAGCGCAGCGCCGGATAGCTGGGCCAACGGGCGATCACATCACCGTCTAGCGCGTCAGGCACGATGCATTCCTCCGCGCCGGTATCCTGCGCAAAAAAGCCTTCGATCAGCTCATGCACCTCGGTCAGCCGCGCCTCCAGATCGGCGCGCAGATCCCCCATGTCGCGGCCCATGAAGGCGGCGAGCCGGTCGAATTCCTGCGCCGAATCGGGCAACAGATGCGTCTGCGCATCGCGCAACATCTGCACCCGGTGCTCAACCTCGCGGTGAAAGCGGTAATGGCGGGTCAGCGTCTCGGCAGCACTCTCGGGGATCCAGCCCTTCTCGGCCAGCCGCGCCAGTCCCGGCACCGTACCGCGCACCCGCAGGTCAGTGTCGCGCCCACCCGCGATCAGTTGCCGTGTCTGGGTAAAAAACTCGATCTCGCGGATGCCGCCGCGCCCCAGCTTCATGTTGTGCCCCTCAAGGCAGAGCCGCCCGCCCAACCCCTTATGCTCGCGGATCGCGAGGCGCATGTTATGGGCGTCCTCGATGGCCGCGAAATCTAGATGCTTGCGCCAGACAAACGGTGTCAGCGTCGTGAGAAAGCGATCACCCGCCGCGATGTCGCCCGCACAGGCCCGCGCCTTGATATAGGCCGCGCGCTCCCATGTGCGCCCCAGGCTTTCGTAATAGGTCTCGGCGGCGGCCATCGCCATGCAGACCGGGGTGACGCCCGAATCCGGGCGCAGCCGCAGGTCAGTGCGAAAGACATAGCCCTCGGCGGTGCGGTCGCTCAACAGCGCGGACATCTTGCGCGTGGCGCGCACAAAGCTGGCGCGAGCCTCGTGGAAATCGTCGCGGTCAAAGCGGGTCTCGTCAAACAGGCAAATGAGGTCGATATCGGAGCTGTAATTGAGCTCATGCGCGCCCATCTTGCCCATGGCTAGCACCACCATTCCGGCACCAGTCGCGATGTCATCCTCACTCATCCCCGGCAGCTTGCCGCGCCGGATTTCCGCGGCCAGTGCGGATTTCAGCGCCAGATCGCAGGCCAGATCGGCGAACTGTGTCAGACGGCCCGTCACCTCCTCCAGCGGCCAGACGCCCGCCAGATCGGCAAGCCCGGTGAGCAGCGCCACACGCCGCTTGGCCTCGCGCAGGGCCGCTCCGAGACGGTCCGACTGCACCTCTTTCAACTTATCGAACAGCCCCGTCAACGCCGCCTCGGGCGCGTCGAGCGCGGTCCCAAGCCACGCCGCCTCCTGCAGGATCAGCGTCTTCAGGAACGGGCTGCACCCTCCGGCCCCGGCCAGCAGATCCGACAGCGGCCCGGTGAGATCAGGCAACGCCGCGCGCGCCTCCTCTCCCTCGGCAGGGTCAAAGGGGCGCGGCAGGCGGGTCAGGCGGTCGGTGAATGTCATGGCATGAGTGATACAAGCCGGGCGGGTCTGGTCAATGGCTGACGGAGTTGAAATAAGGGGAAAAAACCGGAGGATAATGATGAGCAAGAGCCTTGCTCGCGTGACCCGTGCCCTGCAGGAGGCCGGACTGGCGATCACGCCCGCCGAGATCGGCAACGCCACTACGGCGCAGATGGCCGCCGATCTTGTGGGCTGCGATATCGCGCAGATCGCCAAGTCGATCATGTTTCGCGGGCACGATAGCGGCACGGCGATCCTGTTTGTCACCTCGGGGGCTAACCAAGTCGACGATGCGCGCGCGAGTGTTGTGGCAGGTGAGGCGCTCGGCAAGGCCGATGCCGCGCTGATCCGGGCGCAGACCGGCTTTGCCATCGGGGGCGTCTCGCCGGTGGGGCACCTGACGCGCCCGCGCGCGTTCTTTGATCCGCATCTTCTGATCTTCGCAGAGGTCTGGGCGGCGGCGGGCACACCCCGACATCTCTTTGGCATCGCTCCACGGCAACTGATGAGAATCGCGGGCGCGCAAGAGGCGGATTTCACCGCCTGACCCCTTGCAAATGCGCGGCACATGCCCATCCTAAAGCGAATGACCCAGACCCGATTGGCCCCCGCATGAGCGACATCACCTGGCACCTGCCCGACCCCCAGCGGCAGCCGGAATTCTATGCCGATGTAGCCTCGAAGAGGCTCGTCGCCTTCGTGGTGGACACGATTTTGATTATCGCCATTTGCCTGCTGATTGTCCCCTTCACGGCCTTTACCGGTCTGTTCTTCTTTCCGGTCCTGATGACGGTGGTCGGCTTTGCCTACCGCGTCGTGACCATCGCGCGCGGATCGGCCACATGGGGCATGCGGCTGATGGCGATCGAGTTTCGCGCGTCCGACGGCCAACGCTTCGGTCTCGGGCTCGCCTTCGTGCATACGCTCGGGCTGACGATTTCCTTTACGCTGCCAATCTTGCAGGTGATTTCCATCGTCTTGATGCTCACCGGGCCGCGCGGCCAGGGTCTGAGCGACCTGGTTCTGGGCAGCGTTGCCGTCAACCGCCGTGCTGCAATGTGACAGAGGCGTGACAAGCCCCTTGGCGGGGGCGATGATGGTTGTTATCGTCGCGCACAAGGATAACGCGGAATACCCCCATGCGACACACCCTTCCCATAGCGCCCCAGTTCTATGTGACGGCACCGCAACCCTGCCCCTACCTGCCGGGGCGGATGGAACGCAAGCTGTTCACGGCGCTGCAGGGCGAGAGCGCGCAGCGCCTGAATGACGGGCTGTCCAAACAAGGGTTTCGGCGGTCGCAGAACGTGCTTTACCGGCCGTCCTGCGCCGATTGCGCGGCCTGTCTTTCGGCGCGGATCAGCGTGGCAGAGTTCACCGCCTCCAAGAGCCAGAAGCGCACCGCGCGCCGCAATGCGCATCTCAAGCGCCGGGCGACCTCTCCCTGGGCGACCGAAGAACAATACGATCTCTTCCGCCGCTATCTGGAGAGCCGTCACGCCACCGGCGGCATGGCCGATATGGACACGTTCGAGTTTGCCGCGATGATCGAGGAAACGCCGATCCGCACGCGCGTGGTGGAATATAGCGACCCGGAAGAGGATACGCTGATCGCCGTCTGCCTCACCGACATCCTCGATGACGGGGTGAGCATGGTCTATTCCTTCTACGAGCCCGACCTGCCCCGCGCATCGCTCGGCACCCATGTGATTCTGGATCATATCGAGATCGCGCGCGAGAATGACCTGCCCTATGTCTATCTCGGCTACTGGGTGCCGGGCAGCCCCAAAATGGGCTACAAGGCAGCGTTTTCCGGGCTTGAGGTCTATATCGGCAACTCTTGGCAAAAGATGCGCGACCCGGAGGCGTTCCGCGCACAGGCGCATCCGCTTGTGAATGATCCGATTTCCGAGCAGGTGGCCAATATCGCCCTGCCCGATGGTGGCCCGTCGCAACGATTGCGTCCTTGAGCGGGGTTCAGTGCCGGATCAGTTGGCCGGACAGCCTTGTATATCGACCGCATCCCCGGTACTCAGCACCGTCAGGCGCAGCCCCGAGCGATTAAGCATGAAGCCCTGCTGCTCGACGTGGTGCAGTTCGGTCTCGGCATGCAGGGTCTGGCCGGATCGTCGAGTCTCGGTCTGCGCGACCCAGAGCTGCGGATTATCGGTTTCCACCACGACCATTTCCTGCGCACCCATCTGTGTCATTTCGATCTCGGCCATCAGCCGCATGCCGCCCCCGATTCGCGGCGCGACGCTACAGACAACCCGCCCGACCCCGGCCTCCTCGGCGGTGTAGGGCCGCGTCGCGAGCGCCGCGGCGATCCTGGGGTCGCGCTCTCCCACCCCAAGCGGCAGGTCGAGCCCGGCCTCCATCTGTACGGGCACGCAGATATCACTGCACAGACCGATCTCGATATCGGCAACGAGCGAGATCGGCTGATCCGCACGATCCGGCGTAAGCCGCACCGGTAGCACCAGATCATGCTCATAACCGATCGTGCGCAACCCGCTGGTCATGGTCTGCTGCGGCGTAGGCCAGATGATCTCGACCGCCTTGAGGTTGCGTGATCCGCGCCAGTAGAAGCGCGGCGGAATTCCGGCGTCGCCCGGTGCGCGCCAATAGGTCTTCCAGCCCGGCTCCATCTCGAATCGCAGCGCCGCCATATGGCTGCCATCCTGCATCCGCCAGCCCGGAAGCACCGAAACGGCGACCATGTCATCGACAGACTGCGCCGATGTCGGGGCCGCGAAAACCAGCATGACCGGCATGATAAGAGGGATCAGCAATTTGAACATGACTATCAAATGGGGGATTCCACCGGAAATGCCAACTCACATTCCAGCGAGAAATCTTGCCCCAAGGTGAACGCCCATCTTGCACCCGGCAGCGCGTACCCCCATTCTTGAACTACCATGACGAGAGGCAAAAGGTGACGGAAAATACCGATCTGACAGGAAAAATCCTGATCGCCATGCCCGAGATGGGCGATCCGCGTTTCGTAAATGCGGTGGTGTTCCTGTGCGCGCATTCCGCAGAAGGAACGATGGGGCTGATCATCAACAAACCGACGCAGGAGTTGCGCATGCGCGACCTGCTCGAGCAGTTGGAGATCGCGCCGGGCATCGAGATGCGCAATCTGCCGGTGCATTTCGGCGGGCCGGTCGAGCATGGGCGCGGCTTTGTGCTGCACGATGGCGATTATCACTCGGCGATCTCCTCGCTCGACGTGAACGACGCCTTCGCGATGACCGCGACGCTCGACATCCTCGAGGATCTCGCCGAAGGGCGCGGCCCGGCCCATGCGATCCTGGCGCTTGGCTATGCCGGATGGGGACCGGGGCAGCTTGAAGAGGAAATCGCGCAGAACGGCTGGCTGACCTGCGAGGCGGACATGGATCTGGTCTTTGACACGCCCGACGCCGACAAGTGGGAAACCGCGCTCGGTCGGCTTGGCGTCTCGGCGCTGATGCTCTCGTCGGACGCGGGCCGCGCCTGAGCGGATTGCCGCTGGTCAAGCGCTGGCGCGCGCTGATAGATTGGTGCCCATGTTTCTCCGCGCCTCACGGACCCTGCTTGTCGCCCCGTTCCTGCTGGTCACTGCCCTGGTGACCGGCGCGGTCTGGCAGTATGGCTACGGCCAGGCGCTCGACAGGCTGGCGCGCCGGGGCACGGCGGATATGTCGCTGGTGCTGGGCGGGCTGGTCTCGGATCTGCAACGCTACCGCGATCAGGCTGTGGCGCTGGCCGGGCATCCGACGCTGACCGTGCTGACCGGCGCGCGCGCGCCGCATCAGGAGGCGGCGGCGAACCGGCTGCTGATCGCCTCGGCAGACCGCACCGGGGCGACCGGGCTATATTTCGTGGACGACCGGGGCGATTTGCTGGCGGGCACCCGAGGCACTCCACCGCCAAACCTCACCCGCTCCGGGGCCTTTGCCCGGGCGATGGACGGCGCGCTCGGCACGACCCACTCCATGCAGCGCTCGGGCTCGGCACGGCTGTTTCAATTCGCCGCCCCCTCCTTTGGTGCGGATGGCAAGGTCAACGGCGCGCTGATCGCCGTGGCCAATGCCGAGAATGTGGAATTCGGATGGCGCGGATTGCAGACGGCGGTGTTCCTGGTCGACGAGGCGGGCCGTGTCTTCATGTCCAACCGCTCCGAGCTTCTGGGCTGGGGCAAGCTACCGGGTGAGGCGCAGCTGGTGCCGCCAGACGGCGCGCCGATCCGGTTCACGCAGACCCGCAGCGGCCCGCATGAAATCTGGCAGATCGACCTTGGCCCCTATCTGCCGCGCCGCGCGTTGCAGGTCAGCCAGGCACTGCCGCGTATTGGCATGACCGGCGCGGCACTGGTCGATGTGGCCCCGGCGCGACGCATCGCGATGCTGCAGGCGGGGGCCGTGGGCGGGCTGCTTCTGTTCTTCGGCGCGCTGCTGCTTTTTGCGCAGGAACGGCGCCGCACGCTGGCGCGCGCCAATGCCGAACTGGAACGCCGCGTGGCCGACCGCACGACCAGCCTGACCGAAACCAACCGCGCCCTGCGCCGCGAGATCCATGAGCGCGAGGAGGCCGAGGCCGCGCTGCGCCGCGCTCAGGCCGAACTGGTGCAGGCCGGCAAGCTCAGCGCGCTTGGCAAGATGAGCGCGGGCATCAGCCACGAGCTCAACCAGCCCTTGATGGCGATCCGGCAATTCGCGGCGAATGGCGGCGCGTTCCTGCAACGCGGAACGCCTGACAAGGCCGCCGAAAACCTTGCCCGCATCGACGAGATGGCCCACCGGATGAGCCGCATCATCCGCAACCTGCGTGCCTTTGTGCGCAACGAGAATGAGCCGGTGACCTGTGTCGACATCGTGCAGGTTGTGCAGGCCGCGCTCGAGATGACCGCCGAACGGCTGGCCAAGGATGGCATCGAGGTCGATTGGCAGCCCCCGGCCCGGCCCGTTCCCGTGCGCGGCGGCGAGGTGCGGCTCGGGCAGGTCGTGCTCAACCTCATCACCAATGCCGCCGACGCCATGGCCCAAAGCGCCGAGCGACGGTTGTCGATCAGCCTCACCGACGGCGCGCCGGTCACGCTGCGCCTGTCGGATACCGGGCCTGGCATCGAGGAGCCGGAGAAAATCTTCGACCCGTTCTATTCCACCAAGCTGATCGGTGCGGGTGACGGGATGGGGCTGGGCCTGTCGATCTCCTACGGCCTGGTCCAGAGCTTCGGCGGCAAGATCACCGGGGCCAATACTGGCCATGGCGCGGAATTCACTGTCGAGCTGGAGCCCTGGACAGAGCAACAGAAAGGGGCGGCATGAACGGTGAGGTTCTTGTCGTCGATGACGACCGCCCGGTGCGCGAGGCGCTGACGCAAACGCTGGAGCTGGCAGATTACACCGTGCGCGCGGCGGGATCCTTCATCGAGGCCAAGGACCATATCACACCCGATTTTCCCGGCGTGATCCTGTCGGATATCCGCATGCCGGGGCGCGACGGGTTCCACCTGCTATCGCATACCCGCGCCCTGGACGACGAACTGCCGGTGATCCTTCTGACTGGCGAGGGCGACGTGCCGATGGCGGTCAAGGCCATGGGCGACGGCGCCTTCGACTTCCTGGAAAAGCCTTGCGCGCCGGATCAGTTGATCCCGGTGCTTGAACGCGCATTAAAAAACCGTCGTTTGGTGCTGGAGAACCGCCGCCTGAAGGCGCAGTTGGAAATCGGCGATCCGGCGGCGCGCATGCTCTTTGGCACCTCGCAACTGGCCGAGGATATGCGCCAGACCGTTCGGCAGGCGGCGCGCGCGGGCACCGAGGTGCTGGTCACCGGCCCGCCCGGCGCGGGTGTGTCCAAGGTGGCCGAGGTCATCCACCTGATGTCGAAGGGCGCGGGCGGCCCCTTTGTCAAGCGCGCGGCGGCGGGGCTCGACCCGGACGCGCTCGATACCGCCTATGAACAGGCGGCGGGCGGCAATCTCTTTCTCGACGAGATCCCCGCCCTGCCCACGGCCAGCCAATACGCGCTCCTCGAACGGCTCGACCCCGGCGGTGACGCGCGGCTCATTGCGGGCAGCACCGCCGATCTGGCACAGGCAGCCGCCGAGGGCCGCTTCAACGCCGATCTCTACTACCGGCTGGAGGTGCTGCGCGTGCGCATCCCCGCGCTGTCGGAACGGCCCGAGGATATCCCCGTGCTGTTTCGCCACTACGTCGCGCAGGCCGCCGAACAGGCCGGCCTCGCCGCGCCCGAAATAAACCCCGATCACCTCGCAGCCCTCATGGCGCAGGACTGGCCGGGCAACGCGCGCTCGCTCATGTCGGCCGCGATGCGCTTCGTCCTCGGCATGCCCGACACTGCGGCGGAAGCGGCGGAATTGGGGCTCGCGGAACAGATGGCGCGAGTCGAGCGTTCGCTGCTGATCGCGGCTTTGGGGCGGCAGAACGGACGCGCGGCGCAGGCGGCACAGGCGCTCAAACTGCCGCGCAAGACCTTCTACGACAAGCTGGCGCGATACGGGATTCGCCCCGAGGACTATCGCCGCTGAGTCGCGCCCTGACTGTGCGGAAATCCGCACAAGCACCACATCACCCGTGCGGATTACCGCACAAGCCATGCCACAGGTGCAAGGCCGACATGTCATATCCGCTCGGCAAACCTCTGATAAACGGTCAGAAATCGGGCAGAGCGCCCAGAAATATCGCAGGATCTTGAGCAGCACGTGTGATTCTCTCACGATATCGGCACCGCGCCCGGAACCGGGCGTTTCGGAACAGACTGTAATCCATGGGAGGAGATCCAAGATGAAATTCATGACCGCTGCCGTATCGGCACTGGCCCTTACCGCCTTTGCAGGCACCGCGATGGCCGCCTGTGACGACGGCGAGATCGTCGTCAAGTTCAGCCACGTCACCAACACTGACAAGCATCCCAAGGGCATCGCCGCCTCGCTGCTGGAATCCCGCGTCAACGAGGAAATGAACGGCACCATGTGCATGGAGGTCTATCCGAACTCCACGCTCTACAACGATGACAAGGTGCTCGAGTCGATGCTGCAGGGCGACGTGCAGCTCGCCGCACCCAGCCTCTCGAAATTCGAGAAATTCACCAAGCAGTTCCGCCTTTTCGACCTGCCGTTCCTGTTCTCGGACGTGCATGCCGTCGACCGCTTTCAAGCGTCCGAAACCGGTCAGGCGATGCTCGACTCGATGCAACGCCGCGGCCTTCAGGGTCTGGCATACTGGCACAACGGCATGAAGCAGATGTCGGCGAACGTGCCGCTGCTGGAGCCGTCGGATGCCAACGGCCTCAAGTTCCGCGTTCAATCCTCGGACGTGCTCGTGGCGCAGATGGAGGCGATCGGCGGCAGCCCGCAAAAGATGGCCTTTTCCGAGGTCTACGGCGCGCTGCAACAAGGCGTTGTGGACGGGCAGGAAAACACCTGGTCCAATATCTACGGCAAGAAGTTCTTCGAGGTGCAGGACGGCATCACCGAGACCAATCACGGCATCATCGACTACCTGCTGGTGACCAGCGTCGATTGGCTGGACAGCCTGGACGCCGATGTACGTGACCAGTTCCTGACCATCGTGGGTGAGGTGACCGAGACCCGCAATGCCGAGTCGTCCAAGGTCAACCAAGATGCCAAGCAAGCGGTGATCGACGCCGGTGGCGAGGTGCGGCAACTTTCGGCCGAGCAGCGCGAAAAGTGGGTCGAGACGATGAAGCCCGTCTGGGAGCAGTTCGAGGGCGATGTCGGTGCCGAGAATATCGACGCCGCCGTGGCCTCGAACAGCAGTTCGTAAATCTGCATTAACGGTGCTGCCCCGTATAATCGGGGCATGGGTATCAGTATCGGGCGGGCCCCCGTGGCCCGCCCGACCTGCAACAGACTTCTGCAAGATCAGGGGACCGGGACGATGCAGCACAGGACAGGGCTAATCGACCAGATCGAGGAGACGGTGATCGCCGTGCTGCTCGGGCTGATGACACTCACCACCTTCGCCAATGTGGTGGCGCGCTACATTTTCAATTCGAACATCCTCTGGGCACTCGAACTGACGGTGTTCATGTTCGGATGGCTGGTGCTGCTGGGTGCCTCCTACGCAGTCAAGAAACACGCGCATCTCGGCGTGGACGCGATCCTCAACATGGTGTCGCAACCGGCGCGTCGCGTGCTTGCGCTCATCTCGGTCGCGGCCTGCCTGATGTTTTCGCTGCTGCTGCTCAAGGGCTGTTACGATTACTGGGCGGTCTTCGCCGACCTGCCCCCCACATCGGGGCGCTGGTTTCCGACGGGCTTCGACATGAGCGCCCGCAGCCAGAGCTTCTACGAGGTGCAGGACGTGCCGATGGTCGGTGTCTTCCGCTTTCTGGAGGACATGATCAACTACGGCGAAACCTACGAGAAACTGCCCAAGGTCGTGCCCTATATCGTGCTGCCGATCTCGGCGCTCCTGCTGGTGCTGCGATTTTCACAGGTCGCGGTCGCAATCTGGCGCGGCGACGTGGATCGTCTGGTTGCCAGCCACGAGGTCGAGGACGAGCTTGACGAGATCCGCGCCGAACATGCGCGCGACGCGAACGGGGGATCGAACTGATGGATGTCGTCCTTCTCTTCTCGATGGTGATCGGCCTTCTGCTGATCGGTGTGCCGATTGCCATCTCGCTCGGGCTCAGCTCGACCCTCTTCCTGCTGATCTATTCCGAAAGCTCGCTGGCCTCGGTCGCAGGCACCCTGCTCGAGGCCTTTGTCGGCCACTACACCCTGCTCGCGATCCCGTTCTTCATTCTCGCCTCGGCCTTCATGACGACGGGCGGCGTGGCGCAGCGGATCATCCGCTTCTCCATCGCCTGCGTCGGGCACCTGCCGGGCGGGCTCGCCATCGCGGGCGTGTTTGCCTGCATGCTCTTCGCCGCGCTGTCCGGCTCTTCACCGGCGACCGTTGTGGCCATCGGCACGATCGTCATCGCAGGGATGCGGCAGGTCGGCTATACCAAGGAATTCGCGGCTGGCGTGATTTGTAACGCTGGCACGCTCGGCATCCTGATCCCGCCCTCCATCGTCATGGTGGTCTATGCCGCCTCGGTCGATGTGTCGGTGGGTCGGATGTTCCTTGCGGGCGTCATTCCCGGCCTTCTGGCGGGCCTGATGCTGATGACGACGATCTATGTCATCGCGCGGGTGCGCAACCTGCCGAAAGGCGACTGGCAAGGCTGGGGCGAGATCTGGGCCTCGGGGCGCGAGGCGGGCTGGGGCCTCTTTCTGATCGTCATCATCCTCGGCGGCATCTATGGCGGCATCTTCACGCCCACAGAGGCGGCGGCGGTTGCGGCGGTCTATTCCTTCTTTATCGCCTGCTTCATCTACCGTGACATGGGGCCGCTTGCCACCTCCGGCGAGGGCCGGAATACCAGCCTCAGCCGCAAGCCCTGGGCTGTTGTCACCGCCTTCGTGCACCCTGACACCAAGAAGACGCTGTTCGACGCCGGGCGGCTCACGGTCACGCTTTTGTTCGTGATCGCCAACGCCCTCATCCTCAAGCACGTGCTGACCGACGAGCAGATCCCGCAATCCATCGCCAATGCCATGCTGTCGGCGGGCTTCGGCCCGGTCATGTTCCTGATCGTGGTCAACGTGATCCTGCTCATCGGCGGGCAGTTCATGGAGCCGTCGGGCCTTCTGGTGATCGTGGCACCGCTGGTCTTTCCCATCGCCATCGAACTGGGGATCGACCCCATTCACCTTGGCATCATCATGGTAGTGAATATGGAAATCGGGATGATCACGCCGCCGGTAGGGCTCAACCTCTTTGTCACCTCGGGCGTTGCGGGCATGCCGATGATGTCGGTCGTTCGCGCCGCCCTGCCCTTCCTCGCGGTGCTCTTCGTGTTCCTGATCATGGTCACCTATATTCCGTGGATCTCGACCTTTCTGCCCAACACATTCATGGGGCCGGAGATCATCACCAACTGACCCGGCTCATCACAGCAGATACGCCACGCGAGGAATGCCCCCTTTGCGTGGCGTTTTCATTTGCGATTTGAAACGCTGCGCGCCGCGCGCTACCTGCGGTGTCGCAATGGCGTCTTTACCACGCCATGTTTCGCCGCTACCCATAAGGCCCAACCAAGGAGAGACGCGTGACCCAAGAGACCGTGAGCGTGGAACGCGACGCCTTCCTGGCGGCCATGCGTCAGGTCGCCTCCACCGTCACCGTGGTCACCACCGACGGTACGGCGGGCCGCGCAGGTGCCACCGTAAGCGCCTTCACCTCGCTCTCGGCCGATCCGCCGTCGGTGCTGATCTGCCTACGCTCAGACAGCAGGATTGCCCGCACCGTGGCCGAAAATCGCGCCTTCTGCGTCAATATCCTGCCGGAACATGCCGTCGAGGTGGCGCGCGCCTTTGCCGGACCCTCGCCCGACAATCCCGAAGATCGCTTTGCCGGGCTCCCCTTCGAGGCCGACGCGCATGGCCCCATCCTGCCGCGCGCCACCGCTTTTTCCTGTGCGCTGACCGATCTGATGATGCATGGCAGCCACGCGATCTGCATCGGACAGGTCGCGCGGCTGACCAATACCGGCGAACGCCCGCTGACTTATATGAGCGGCGACTACCATATCGTGCGCCCGCATCGCGACTGACACCGTCTCGTTTCTTTATGGCGAAAATACTCGAATTGCTCCGCTGGCCAAACCGCGCCTGCCCTGCCATATCTGCGCGCGACCCAGCCAAGGAGACGCGCCCATGACCCGTATCATCACCGCCCTGAGCGAGATTTCCGACCGCTACGACGCGCTCTTTGTCGATCTATGGGGCTGCGTCCACGACGGCGTGCGCGCCCTGCCCGACGCCGTCTCGGCATTGCAGGCCTATCGCAAGGCCGGTGGCACCGTGATCCTGGTGACCAACGCACCGCGTGCCCGCGACTCGGTGGCGCGCCAACTCGATAGGTTCGGCGTGCCAACCGATGCCTGGGACAGCATCGCCACCTCCGGTGACAGTGCCCGCGCGGCGATGTTCCGCGGCGTCGTGGGGCAAAAGCTGTGGTTCATCGGCCAGCCCCATGACGAGAGTTTCTTCGAGCTGCTCCAGATCATCGAGGACCCGGTCGAGGTGAGCCGCGTGCCGCTGGAAGAGGCCGATGGTATCGTCTGTGCCGGTCCCTTCGATCCCAATGCCGACCCCGCCGAAATGCGGCCGCACTTTCTTTATGCCAAGCAGAAGGGCCTGAAGCTGCTCTGCGCGAACCCCGATATCGTCGTTGATCGTGGCGAAACCCGGGAATGGTGCGCAGGCGCATTGGCGCAGCTTTACACCGAGATGGGGGGGACAAGCCTCTATTTCGGCAAGCCACACCCGCCGATCTACGATCTTGCGCGGCGTCGACTCGCATCCCTGGGGCGCGACGTGGAAAACCACCGCATCCTCGCCATCGGCGACGGGGCGCAGACCGATATCAAGGGTGCAATGGGTGAGGATATCGATTCTCTTTTCATTACCGGCGGCCTCGCTGCGAAAGAGACCAAAACGTCGCAGCAACCTGAAGAGCAGGCGCTAAACACCTATCTAGAAAAGGAAATGTCCGCACCAACCTATGCAATCGGGTTTCTGCGCTGACAGAAAGCGCTTGCTTTTTCTGCGACTGCGAAGTAATAAAATTCCAACTCCGGGCATCATACAGCCCGATTATTACACGCCAAACCAAGCGGAGGGCGGAGATGTTGGATAATATGCCGCGCGGCACGATCTGTATCGAAGATATCGAAATGGGCATGACGCGCCACCTGCGCAAAGTCGTGACCGACCGCGATATCGAGATGTTCGCCGAGGTCTCGACCGACCGCAACCCGGTCCATCTCGATGATGCCTATGCGCAGGACACGATCTTTGAGGGGCGCATCGCGCATGGCATGCTGACGGCCGGGCTGATCTCGGCGGTGATCGGCGAGCAGCTGCCGGGCCATGGCACGGTCTATATGGGCCAGACACTGAAATTCCTCGCCCCCGTGCGCCCCGGCGACATGGTGCATGCCGAGGTCGAGGTGGTGGGAATCGACCATGGCAAGCGCCGCGTGCAGCTTGATTGCCGCTGCCTGGTGGAGGGCAAGAAGGTGCTGATCGGCGAGGCCACCGTACTCGCGCCGTCGCGCAAGTTCGACTGATCCCTTGCGCCGCACAACGCCGCACCGCATGCTCTGCGCATGACCCCTACCCCTACATGGGGCCTTGTCGCCACGATCAAGGCCCCCGCCCGCGACATCCTGAATTTCGCCGCCCATCACCTCGATCTGGGCGCTCATCGCCTGCATGTCTATCTCGACGCCGCCAATCCGCAGGCCGAGGCCGCGCTGCGCGCGCATCCGAAATGCCGGGTGATCCTGTGCGATGACGATTACTGGCAACGCCGCCGGCGCAAGGGGCGACCGGACAAGCACCAGCCGCGCCAGAGCCTCAACGCCACCCATTGCCTCAACAAGCGCCCACAGGTGGATTGGCTGGCGCATATCGACGTGGATGAATTCCTCTGGCCCGCCAGCCCCCTGCCCGCGCAACTGGCCGCCCTACCCGAGGACACGCTCAGCGCCCGCATCCGCCCGATCGAGGCGCTCGCCGCAGACCCCGCCGATCCTCCGGCGGCGGGTACGCACTGGTTCAAGTCCTGTGCACTGTTCCAGATGCCCCGCCGCGAGCAGACCAACGCCATCTACCCCACCTACGGCCCGCATCTCAACGGCGGCTTTCTCAGCCATGTGGCAGGCAAGGTATTCGTCCGCACCGGCCTGCCCGACATCAGCCTGCGCATCCACAACGCCTTTCGGGACAAGGTGATGGATGACGCACCCGCGGAATTGCCCGACACGCATCTCTGTCACCTCCACGCCCCCTCATGGGATGATTGGCAGGCCGCCTATCGCTTTCGCCTCGAACAGGGCTCGTACCGCGACAACCTCAAACCCGCGCCGCAGCCCGGCGGTGGCGGGCTCAACTTGCATGCCTTATTCCGGATGCTCGAAGACGAGGGCGGCGAGACGGCGCTGCGCCGCTTTTACGACGAGGTCTGCGTCGCCTCCCCTGCCCTGCGTGCGCGCCTCGCCGCGCATGGGGCCCTGCATTCCATTCCTCTCGCGCTCGATGAAAAACGTCAAAAGCACTTCGCCGATTTCGTCTGATTGTTTCGCGTTCATACACGATCTGCGGCCCCTCGGGCCATTGCCCTATCGCCTCGGAGGCATGTCATTGACCGCACCCGGCGCTTCAGGTAAGGGAGGCGCAGCGGGTCACCCATGTGGAGAACCACAGGCCCAGGAGGGGTCTGACCCGGCGACAGACGTACGGGCCAGGATTGTGTCCGTAAACCACGGATACGCATGACCAAATTTTCAGATCTGAATCTCAACCCCAAGGTCCTCAAGGCGATCGAGGAAGCGGGATATGAAACCCCGACCCCCATTCAGGCGGGGGCCATCCCCCCGGCCCTAGAGGGGCGCGACGTGCTGGGTATCGCGCAGACCGGCACCGGCAAGACCGCGGGCTTTACGCTGCCGATGCTGTCGCTGCTGTCGCGGGGACGTGCCCGCGCGCGCATGCCGCGCAGCCTCGTGCTCTGCCCGACGCGCGAATTGGCGGCGCAGGTGGCCGAGAATTTCGACACCTATTCCAGACACCTCAAACTGACCAAGGCCCTACTGATCGGCGGGGTCAGCTTCAAGGAGCAGGACAAGCTGATCGACAAGGGCGTCGATGTGCTGATCGCCACCCCGGGCCGGTTGCTCGACCATTTCGAGCGCGGCAAGCTTTTGCTCACCGGCGTGCAGATCATGGTGGTGGACGAGGCCGACAGAATGCTGGATATGGGATTCATCCCTGATATCGAACGGATTTTCAGCCTTACGCCCTTCACCCGGCAGACGCTGTTCTTCTCGGCCACAATGGCCCCCGAGATTGAGCGCATCACCAACACGTTCCTGTCAGCCCCCGCCCGGGTCGAGGTGGCCCGGCAGGCTACGGCGAGCGAGACCATCGAACAGGGCGTCGTGATGATCAAAGCCACCCGCCGTGACCGCGCCGATAGCGAGAAACGCGCCGTTCTGCGCGCGCTTGTCGACGGCGAGGGCGAGGCCTGCACCAATGCGATCGTGTTCTGCAACCGCAAGATCGACGTCGATGTTGTCGCCAAATCGCTCAAGAAATACGGCTATGACGCAGCCCCCATTCACGGCGATCTCGATCAGAGCCAGCGCACGCGCACGCTCGATCAGTTCCGCGCCGGGGACCTGAAGATTCTCGTGGCGTCGGACGTCGCCGCACGCGGCCTTGATGTGCCGGCCGTCAGTCACGTATTCAACTACGATGTGCCCAGCCATGCCGAGGATTACGTCCACCGCATCGGCCGCACTGGTCGTGCCGGGCGCTCGGGCAAGGCGATGATGATCTGCAATCCTCGCGATGAGAAGAACTTTGCCGCGATCGAGGCGCTTCTCCAGAAAGAAATCCCCCGGCTCGACAGCCCGGTGAAATCCGGGGGCAGCGACACGCCGGCCGAGGCAGAGGACAAGCCCGCCAAGCCGAGCCGAAGCCGCAGTCGCACTGTCAGCCGCAAGAAGGCCGACGCATCGCAGGAGGCCTCCGTCGAGGCGCAAGTCGAGACACCGAAGACGGAGCTTGAGCCCCAGGCAAAATCCCAGTCCAAATCCCAGGACAAGCCGCAAGACAGTTCCCAGGACCGTGGTGGCCACGAGCGCAGCAGCCATGGCCGCAGCAACAGCGGCTCTGGCCGCAGTGGCGGAGGCCGCGGCGGAGATCACGGCAACAAGGTGGTCGGCATGGGCGATCACATGCCCAGCTTCATCGCGCTCAGCTTCGAGGAGCGGCGCGCGGGCTAATGCCCCTGCCCGCCGCTGGCGTCAGCGCGCGATTACGATATCGGCGCAGAGCCCGCCCAGCCTCTCGCTTTCGGCCAGTCGCAGCGTCCCGCCATGCGCGCGCGCCACGTCGACCACGATCGACAGGCCCAGCCCCACGCCGGTGCCACGATTCTGGTTGCGTGCGGGCTCCAGCCGGGTGAAGGGCTTGATTGCCTCGCCACGGCTCTCGGGCGGGATGCCGGGACCGTCATCCTCCACCCGGATGCGCAGCAACCGCTCGGTCAGCGTCACCGACACCTCGGCGCGCGTGCCGTAACGCACCGCGTTGTTGATCAGGTTCTCCAGCGCCCGCCGGATGCCGGCCGCGCGCAAGCCCACCTCGCCCGTCCCGTCGGCTTCGACCAGCGTCACATCGACCCGCGCGCGGCGCATGTCCTCGACAACCTGCCGCACCAGCGTCACCGGATCGACCGGTTCCGCCTCGCCCTCCTGCGCGCCGCGCGCGAAGTCGAGAAAGCCGTCGAGCAACCGCTCCATGTCGGCCACGTCGCGCAGCATCGGTTCTGCCTCCTCCTCGTCGAGCATCGCAAGGCTCAGCCGCAGCCGGGTCAGCGGCGTGCGCAGATCGTGGCTGACCCCCGACAGCATCAGCGTGCGCTGCTCGATCTGCCGCTCGATCCGGGCGCGCATGTCGACAAAGGCGCTGCCCGCCGCGCGCACCTCGGTGGCCCCCTTGGGCTTGTAGGGCACATGCCGCCCGCGCCCGAACGCCTCGGCCGCCTCGGCCAGCCGCCGGATCGGCTGCACCTGCTTGCGCAGGTAGAGAAACGACACCACCGTCATCAACACGCCGAACACCGCCATGTTGACCAGCAATTGATGCGGCTGCCGCGCCGAGACGCGCCGCCGCTCGAACATCAGCACAAGGCCGCCACCGGGACGGTCGAAATACAGCTCCACGATATTGTTGTCGCGCAGCGCGACCCGGCGCAGATCCGGAAAATAGGCGCCAAATTCGCGGATCACGACGATGCCGGAGAAATCGTACCAACGCCGGAAATGCTGCTCAGGGAGTTCGGCAGGCTCTATCGGGCGCACGCTGATCCCGAGCGTGCGCGCCACCGAGCCATCCCCGTCCCGGTCCTGTTCCCGCAGTACCGCGCGGATCTCGCGCGCCACGGTTTCGGTCATCTGTTGGGTGACGCCCTCGAAATGCCGCTGGATGAAGACGATCGAGACCACCAGAAGCAGCGTGATCACCGGCAGCAGCAGGATCAGCGTGGCCCGGCCGAACAGGCCGCGCGGCATATAGGGTTTGAGCCAGCGTAAGGACATGGCTAAACCTATCCTTGGGCGGCAGCGGAAGAAAGAGCGATGCGAGCAAATCAGCAAGAGAGACCCAGTGTTGGGATACCGCAGCGGATCGGCGACGACCTGCGGTGCATTCTCGCGCCCAACCCGTCACCGATGACCTTCTGGGGCACCAATACCTATGTGCTCGGCCATCGACAGCTTGCGGTGATTGACCCCGGGCCCGATAACGAGGCCCATCTCGCGGCCATTCTGGACGCATTGGACCCGGGTCAGAGCATCAGCCATATCCTTGTCACCCATGCCCATCTCGATCATTCCCCGCTTGCCGCGCGATTATCGCGGGAAACCGGCGCGCCGGTGCTCGCTTTCGGCGACGCGCAGGCGGGGCGCAGCGCGACCATGCAGGCGCTTGCCGCGGGCGGCGATGTCGGCGGGGGTGAGGGCGTGGATGCGGATTTCACCCCCGATCTGCTACTCTGCGATGGTGAGCGGGTGACGGGCGACGGCTGGTCGCTCACCGCGCTCTGGACACCTGGGCATTTCGGAAATCATCTGTGTTTCGATACGGGGCGCGACCTCTTCAGCGGCGATCTGGTGATGGGCTGGGCGAGTTCGCTGGTCTCGCCGCCCGATGGCGATCTGACACAGTTCATGGCCTCTTGCGCCCGGCTGCGCTCCCGTGCGCCCGCACGCCTGCTGCCCGGCCATGGCGCGCCGGTCGCCGATCCCGTAGCGCGGCTTGACTGGCTGATCGCGCATCGCAAGGGGCGCGAGGTGGCCATCCTGAATGCGCTGGCCGACGGGCCGCAGACCGCCTGGGCATTGGCCACGCGGCTCTATACCGATACGCCGCACACGCTCCTGCCTGCTGCGGCGCGCAATGTCCTCGCCCACCTGATCGACCTGCATGGCCGAGCGTTGGTGACGGCAGAGGGCACGCTCCACCCTGCGACCCGGTTCAGGTTGTCACACATCCCCGGCCGGTCGGAGCCCGCGCAGAAATCGCCGATCCCGCCACTGTCGGGACCCATGGGCAGTTGATGGCGCAGTTCGGGCGCGATGCAGGCGATCGTGAATTGCCCCAAGCCGGTGATCGCCGAGGTGACGGGCGTGGCCGCGGCGGCGGGTTGTCAGCAGATTGCCACCGAATGGCTCTGGTCCTACAACAACGAGCATCCCAATGTGGGCAACGGCGGGATGACCCCGCACAGTAACTGAAGATGGCCGCGTAAATTCTACGACCAAGCCCACGCAAAAATGGGGAGATTACCATCCGTTATATTGGGATCGTGGGACGGCATAATGATAAGATCTGCACCAATCTTGTTGGCGTGGTTCAAGATCGTCCGCGCGGGGTTGCCCTCTAGCAAGACAAGCCCGAATGATCGTTCAACCCAGCAGTTTGCGCCGTGCTTCAAGCTTTCTCTCGGCTTCCGCCATAATTTTCCGGTTGGTCGCGTTCGACACAGAACTCTGCGCATAGCCTGGAAGATTGCGCCGCACATGCAGAACTGTGACCTTGCCGCCATGTGATTCTACGAAACGTTTGGCTGCCGACAACTGCCGAGCAGACACAAGTTCAATTGCCAGATCGATCGGCACCAGGATATTCTTGAACGTAGACTTTCTCCTTTTTCAGATTTTCGGACCGTTACACTCATGGTTTCGAAACACTAAGATGTCTGACCCAAGCCCGTTAATAAGCAGCCACAATGCCGTCCCCGCGCGGATCAACAGCTCCCTCAAAGACACCCGACGGATGCCTTACAATTGCCCCGGCATGTCCCATGATTTCATCAAACTGGCCGATGACCTCTGTGTCGTGACCCGCTGCAACAAGTGCGTCGATGACCTGAGGCGATAATCGGTTTTCGATCCTAAGGTTCATTTTTGCTTCACCCCATGTGCGCCCCAAAAGCCAACGCGGCGCGGTGACCGAATGCTGCAATTCCTGACCGTATGCAGAATATCTCGTAAAGACCATTGCCTGTGTCTGAGGTTGCCCCTCGCCACCCATCGTCCCGTAAACCATCGACCGACCGTCATCGAACACAGCAATGGGAGGTTGTATAGTGTGAAACGGTTTTCGGCCCGGTGCAATTGGATTACGGTCCGATGAATCCAGCGAAAACGTTGTGCCGCGGTTTTGCCAGGTAATGCCGGATTGAGGAAGAACGACGCCTGAACCAAACTCCCAGTAGAGGCTCTGAATAAAGCTGACGGACCGTCCTTCTCCGTCGATAGCGCCCAACCAGACTGTATCGCCTTTGTTGGTCGCATCGTCCCAAGGGGCGGCCTTTTGTGCGTCGATTTGCGCAGCCAGTTTATCAAGGTGACCTGGATCAAGTAGGTCCTGTGGCGCCTTGGTCATGTATTTCGGGTCCGTCACATGCGCATTGCGTGCGCGGAATGCCCGTTTGGTGGATTCAACCAACCCGTGCACAAACCCATAATCTTCTGACGTTTTGTGCTGCAACCGTTCATAAATTCCAAGGATCATCAAGGATGCGATCCCCTGCGTCGGCGGCGGCATATTATAGACGGTTGCACCAAAGGCCCGCACAGATAGCGGTTCAACCTGTCGCGCCCGGTGCGCCTTAAGGTCTTCAAGGCGGATGGGGCTGCCAGCCTGTTCAAGGTCTTCGCTGATGGCCCTTGCCAGATCGCCAGTGTAGAAATCATCCAGCCCCTTACTGGCGAGATGTTCCAACGTCGCCGCGATCTTTTTTTGAAGGAACAACTCCCCGACCTCGGGAACTTTTCCGTTGTGCAAATATGTATCGGCATAGCCTGAAACACCGTCGAATTCACTCAACTTAGATTTGGTGTTTTCGTGTTGGGTTCGAGAAGTGGGGACACCGTTGCGCGCATAGTAGATCGCATCTTCAAACAACCGAGACAGGGGCAGCTTGCCACCTTCGGCAGCAGCAAGTTTATGTGCAGCCGCCCAACCGGAAACCGCACCGGCAACCGTAATCGCCGCCAAAGGACCGCGTGACGGGATCCTGTCGAGGCCAAGATCGCAGTAAAAGTCTGCACTTGCATTGTTCCAGAGTCCACCACAGGCATCGATGCCAACCGGTTTACCGTCGCTACCGCGTATCAGCCAGAAGTTGTCACCTCCAAGCCCATTCATATGCGGATAGACAACGGAAATCGTGGCGGCTGATGCAATCATGGCTTCAATGGCATTTCCCCCATCGCGAAGGACACGCAACCCGGACTCTGATGCCAAATGATGCGGTGCGACGACCATTCCGCGTGTTGATCGTGGAGTCTGCAACATTTCTTTTCTCCAGTGTTCTTACCGCAATCCGGACAGTCTTGTTCGGTTTGGCGGTTTTTACGTTGGCGGTGTTAGTCAGGCGAACCCGGCGTCTGCCCGGGGTCACTCGTGTTTTACTTCGGGTTTACCAACCCAGATAACGCGGCAGCCACAGCGCGATGTCAGGGAAGTTGAAGATCATGACCACCGCGATAACCTGCAAAATCAAGAACGGCATAGCGCCTAGGTAAATGTCCCGTGTTGTCACTTCTGGAGGGGCAACCCCTTTAAGGAAGAATAACGACCATCCAACCGGCGGGCTGAGGAATGTTGTTTGCAGGGTCATACTGATCAGCATCGCCAACCAAACCATGTCCACGCCTGCATTCGCGAAGATGGGAACAAACAACGGCAGGACGATGTAGGAAATTTCAATCCATTCGAGGAAGAAACCCAGAACGAAAACCAGCAGCAGCATAAAGACCAAGTCTGCGGTTACCCCACCCGGGATTAATTCGAAAAGGGATGCCACAAGATGATCGCCCCCAAGCCCACGGAAAGACAACGAAAACACCTGCGAGGAGATCAGAATGAAGAATATCATGGCCGTAATCTTGAGCGTTTGATCCAATGTTCCGATCAGGGCTTCTTTGTCGAGACGGCCGCTTATTGCGACGATGAGCAATGCGCCCAGCGAACCCATTGACGCCGCTTCCGTCGGAGCAGCAACGCCCCCGATGATCGACCCCAGCACTGCGAGGATCAAACCGATAACCGGCACGACGACGCGGAAGAACTCTTTGAGCAGTTTCGACTTGGTCATGGCGTCACGTTCTTTGCTGGGAATGGGCGGAGCCCAGTCCGGCCGAAACGCGCCGATGCACAAGACGAAGGCAATATAAATGGCAGACAGTACCAATCCCGGGATCATGGCTGCGGCAAAAATTGTACCGACGGATACTGACAGGATATCCGCCAGAAGAATGAGAACCAAGCTTGGTGGAATGATTTGCCCCAATGTGCCGGAACTACAGATAATACCGCAGGACAGAGCCTTGTTGTAGTTGCGGCGCAGGAACACCGGCAGCGTCAGCAAGCCAAGCGTCACAACGGTTGCGCCAACAATTCCGGTCGATGCCCCCATAAGCACGCCAACAACGATGACCGAAACGCCCATTCCCCCGGGCAGCCGACCGAACATATGACCGGCAATATCAAGTAGGTCTTCGGCCAATCGCGATTTTTCGAGCATCACCCCCATGAAGACGAACAACGGTGCCGCCATCAGTGTGTAGTTTGTGACCACCCCAAAGAATCGCGCGGGCAACAGGTCAAACAGAAAGGATCCGAACCCAAGATATCCAAAGACAAACCCGGAAATCAGAAGCGATGTGGCGACCGGTACACCGACAAACAGCAGGCCCAGAAATCCACCGGCCATCAACAGAGCAAATGTTTCATTTTCCATTAAGAATTACTCCCGGTGATGCGCGTGAAATACAAAATGCTGTGCGCAGCGGCCTGAATCGCAAGTAATGTGAAGCCAAGAGGCACCATCGCCTTCAAAAGAAAGCGATGCGGCAATCCTCCGGGATCAGGAGACCCTTCCGATATGTCGTACGCCATTGATACAAAATTGAGCGAAAGCTTGACGGTGAGGACACAGAGAATGAACAAAGCAATTGAAGTAAACAGGTTGACAAAGTTCTGCGTTCGGGGGGCGAACTTGTCATACAGCAAGTCGACCCGAACATGCCCGTGGTGGCGCATCGTGTAGGCACATCCGATCATCGCCACGGGTGCCAAAATGTGCCACTCCAATTCCTGCATGGAAACGGGGCCAATCGAAAAGAAGTACCGCAGCACGACGTTTGCAGAAACCAGCAATACCAAGGCAAGCACGAGAAACATCGCGATCCTGCCGGACATCTCTACAATCCATTCTAATCCGCGGCCGAGGCGGCCAAGTGCGTCGGTGCCATAGGCGTTTGACGGGTTTATGTCGTCCGGATCATCCATTTGCTATCCTCAAGATGGGCGTTCATGCAACAGACTGGACCCGGCCGGCAACCATCCAAAGCTGGCGCAGCCGGATCCGGTAGGACCTACAAAATATTCCTGTAGTAGTTCCCTTCGCTTATTCCGGCCCAGCCTTCCCACTTCTTCTTGAAGTCGAAGAAGGCGTCGTGAACCTTCTTGACCGTTGGGTCGGCCGCAGCTTTTTCTTCGAGGACATCGAAAGTGATCTCGCGCATCCTGCTAACGATGTCATCGGGAAGTACATGCTGCTGCACACCCTCGTTGGTGACCAGATCTTCCAGGGCTTCGGCGTTGACGGCTTCGGACCAGGAATAGCTTTCCAATGTCGTTGCCTGTGCTGCAGCCCGAACAATCGCTTTCAAATCATCAGGCAGGCCTTCCCAGGCCTTTGCGTTGATCAGCAGTTCACCTGTGTTCTGCGGTTCGTGCCAGCCGGTGGTGTAATAGTGGCTGGCCGCGTTGTGCAAACCCATGCGGCGGTCTTGATAGGGGCCAACAAACTCTGCCGCATCAATGACGCCGCGCTCCAAAGCCGGGAAGATTTCCCCGCCGGGCAGCAGCTTTACGTTGACGCCAAGCTCGGCATAAACCCTGCCCGCCAGACCGGGGATACGCATTTTCAGACCCTTGTAGTCTTCAACGCTTGTAATCGGGTCGCGATACCAACCCGTCATCTGAATGCCGGTGTTGTTCAACGGCATGGCGATCATGCCAAAGTCTTTATAGAGCTCGTTCCACAGATCAATTCCACCTCCGTGATACAACCACGCATTCTGCCCGGCAAAGTTCAGGCCGAACGGAACGGTTGTGAAATACTGGGCTGCAAAGCTTCTGCCCGCCCAGAAGTACGAATTGGCGGCGTTCATCTGGATTGTGCCGCTGCGCACCGCGTCGAATCCTTCCAGCGCCGGGATCAGCTCCCCCGCGGCGAAATGCTGAATCTCCATCCTTCCGCCAGACATATCCGATACGCGCTGCGCAAAATCGGCAGGACTACCGGGTCCTGCGGAATAGAAAGGCGCGCCCGGTCCGTACGCGTTTGTCATGCGCCAACGGACTTTGTCCTGAGCTCGTACAACTGACGGCGTGCTTACAGCGGCGGCAACACTGCCGACCAGGCCAGCTCTAAGTAGATTGCGTCGTTTCATTATGTAGTCCTCCCAAGAGTCTAGCTCAAACGCACCCGTAAGAGCTTAGTATTTTTAGGCCAATAAAAAATTGGAATCAAATATTTGATTCTATTTCAGATCTTTCAATCCATCAGATAATTGTTTTTACGCATAAAAAAGATTAGTGGGAATTTTAAAATTGACTTTTTATTTGTCTTATTATACCAATTTATTAATGGTACATTTCAACAGATAGAGCCCAAATGAAGAGAACTGAAGATGCTGAGACAGCACTGTGTCACATGATAGAGGCGATGGCTCCGGGTGAGCGCCTTCCGTCCGAACGTTCGCTCTGCGAAGACCTGAAAATCAGCCGCGGAACGCTTCGCGTGTTCCTTGAACGGCTGGAAGCAAGAAAGAAGGTCTGGCGCCATGTGGGGCGCGGCACATTTGCGGGCAGTCGCCCTTTGGAAACCAATCCGGGTCTTTCAGTGGTGGCGGATACAACCAGCCCACACGAGTTGTTGGAAATGCGGCTCATTTTCGAACCAAAAGTCGCACAACTGGCAGCCCTGCGGGCAAGCCGACAACAGATTTCCCAAATGTGGTACTGCGCAAAGAAAACAGGAATTGTGACGGACTCAAAGGCCTACGAGCTTTGGGATGCAACGTTGCACCGTACTATCGCGGAGGCCGCGCACAACAAACTGCTGCTTGATGTGTTTGACGCGATCAACGATGTCCGCAACAACACCGATTGGGGGCGCCTGCGTGACATGGTTGTCAGCACACCTGCCAGACAGCGTCAGTGGTGGATGCAGCACGAAGATCTCGTCGACGCAATCGCCGCTCGAAATGAAAGCAGAGCCGAAGAAGCAATGAGAAAGCACATTGAATCGGTTCAACTAATGATCCAGGGGGCCGCCAGAAACCAGCTGTCGCTTATGCCGGAATGACTGGCACAAGGCTGGGCTTTCATTCACGGAGGCCTTGCTTGGGCCCTGTCGCAAATTTTGGAAAATTGCGGATTCGTGCGTGGCCCTGTACACAGTTATCCAGCGAGCGCCGTGAAACGCTGGAATGCGGTTTGGCCCGTCGCTTCGAATTGTCGCTTGTGGATCATGTGCGCGACTTCGATGCCTTCCAGTGTTGCAGAGGCTGAATTGAAGGATTTGAAGCCCTTCATTTGTCGCGTCAGTTCTTTTGATGAACCGATGATCCTGCTTGATGATGTTGTTTAAAGCACTTCGGCAAAAACCTAAATCAGGGGATTTCTACGCTCTGCTGGGGAAGTGTCCCCGGAGATGGTGTAGGACACACCCTAAAATTGAGCATCACTTGCTGCGAACAAAAATCGCCCCTCTCCTTCGAAGGGAGCGATTGACCTTTTGCTGCATGCGACGGAAAGGTGCTGTTGGCGGTTGTTTGCCAAACTTTGAGATCGGTGCTGACATGATCAATCCTCCCAAACAGGATGAATCACAGATCAGCAGCTATGGGAATCCCTCGCGATTCAGCTTTTCAGTCGGATGCTTTAAAACAAGAATTATGGCTTGATTGAACTGGCGGTCCCAGCAGGATTCGAACCTGCGACCTCACGCTTCGGAGGCGTGCACTCTATCCAGCTGAGCTATGGGACCGCTGTGCGAGGCTTCTATCTTGTCCGGAAACTAGGTGCAATAAGAGAGTTTTAGGACTGTTTTGCAGAAAATTCGATTATAGGTCGTTTTTATCTATTAAAATCAGATTATTAAAAATAGGCCTCTGCCTTCGGAGGGCAGCGCTCTATCCAGCTGAGCTATGGGTCCACATGCGCGCGGTATTGCGGGGCCGACACGGCCCCGCAATCTTAAAATCAGGCGAAAAGATCGTGCGCCAGGTCCAGCGCGTCGATCAGCGCATCGACCTCGGCACGGGTGTTGTACATCGCAAAGGACGCGCGGCAGGTGGCGGTCACCCCGAGATGGTCCATCAGCGGCCCGGCACAGTGATGGCCCGCGCGCACCGCCACCCCTTTCTTGTCGAGAATGGTCGAGATGTCATGCGCATGCGCGGCACCGTCCATGGTGAACGAGAAAATCGCCGCCTTGTCGGGCGTAGTGCCCTGCACGCTCAGCCAGTTGAGACCCGCGAGACGTTCCCGCGCGTAGTGGCACAGATCATCCTCGTGCCGCGCGATATCCTCCATGCCGACGCCCATCATGTAGTCCAGCGCGACGCCCAGCCCGATGGTCTGAACGATGCCCGGCGTGCCGGCCTCGAATTTCATCGGCGGATCGTTATAGCTGACATGATCCTTGCTGACCTCGCGGATCATGTCGCCGCCGCCCATGAAGGGACGCATCTCGGCGAGGCGTTCTTTCTTCACGAAGATCGCGCCAGAGCCCGAGGGACCATAGAGCTTGTGCCCGGTGATGGCGTAGAAATCGCAGCCCAGATCGTCGAGGTTGACCGGCATATGCACCGCCGCCTGAGAGCCGTCGACCAGCACCGGCACGCCCCGTTCGCGCGCCGCATCGCAAATCGCCTTCACATCAACTTTGGTCCCCAATACATTGGAAAGGTGGGTAATTGCGATCATCTTGGTCTTGGGCGTGATGGCGTCGATGATCTTTTGCGGGTCGAGATACCCGCGCGAATCCACATCGACCCATTTCAGCGCAACACCTTGCCGCTCGCGCAGGAAATGCCAGGGCACGATATTGGCGTGATGCTCCATCACCGACAGCAATATCTCGTCGCCCGCCCCCATCCGGGGCATGGCCCAGCCATAGGCGACCATGTTGATCCCCTCGGTGGTGCCGGAATTGAGCACGATCTGATCCTCATCCGCCACCCCGAGGAACCGCGCGATTGTGCCACGCACGCCCTCGTATTTCTCGGTGGCAAGGTTGCTCAGGTAATGTAGCCCGCGATGCACGTTGGCATATTCATGGGCATAGGCCGTGGTGATCGCGTCGATCACCACTTGCGGCTTTTGCGCCGAAGCCCCGTTATCGAGATAAACCAAGGGCTTGCCGTTCACTTCTCGTGCGAGAATCGGGAAATCGGCGCGGATTTTTTCGACATTGAGCATCTCAGCCCCCTCTCATCACGACGACACCGACAAGGCTGAAAAACGCGCTCAGCCCGATCGCCATCGCCACGAGCGACAATAGGATCACCCCCGCCGCCTTGAACATGCTGCCGAAGCGATGTGCGGCATCGACAAAGCCTATCAGTATGTAAATGCCCCAGACCGCCGCGACCATCACCACAAGCGCACCCAGTACGGGCGCCACGTCTGCCAGAATCAACACCGCGAGTTGCACCATAAGCCGCAACACCTGCAACCATGTCAGCAGGACGAGGATATCGTTCATCGACGCGGGCGCACCGCCCAGACCCTGCCCCACGTAATGGAGTGTGATCACCGTGATCGCCAGGGCCCCGAACAGGAAAACCGCAAACAGAATCGGCGAATGGAAGGCCGGTGGCATCAACGCGGCCGACGGATCGCTCGGCGGGCTCAGTTGCAGCGACAGCGAATAGACAATGGCATTGAGGATCGACATCAGCGCAAGGGCTGTCCACAACCACTGCCCCGGCAATTGCATCCCGATCAGCGCGCGCGCGGCCTCGCGCGGCTGGAACAGCGTCTGCCGCACCAGATCCTTGACGTGATCGCTTGTCATGCGCTGCTCCATTCCGCCTCTCGCAGTCCGGATAGCCAGAACCAGACGAAAACACCACACCAGATCAGCCCGACGCCCTGCAAACCGGGCCCGGGGCCGATGAACCCGGCCACCAGACCATGCAGCAGGATCAGCGGGCTTGCCGCCAGAAAGGCCCAAAACAGCGCCAACCGCGCGCCATAACCCGTACCTCGCCCGCCCATCAGCCGCGCGATCCCGTGGCTGATCAGCGCGATCGCATAGAGCAGCAGCGGTGCGATGAAGATCCACGCCATCAGAGCCCCGCCCAGAAGCGGGTTGAGATCCTGCCCGGTCAGATGCGCCTCGCGCGCCAGGCGCGGCCATTGCGCGACGAACACAACGACGCAGGCGGCGACCAGCATCACCAGCGCGCGATCCTCGCGCGTGCCCATCTCCAGCAGGCGCCGCACCACCCGGCGCGGCCCGCAGTAGGTAGCGACAATGTCGCGCGTGACCGGCATCAGCTGCGCCGCCGCTCCAGCCAGCTCGCAAGCCGCGTATTGATCTCGTCGCGCAGGCCCTCGTCCTCGATCTCCTCGACCGCTTCGGCGAGGAAGGACAGCGTCAGAAGGTCGGTGGCAATCGGTTTAGGAATTCCGCGCGCGCGCAAGTAGTAAAGCGCATCCTCGTCGATCGCGCCCGAGGTGGAGCCATGCGAGCAGGCCACATCATCGGCGTAGATTTCCAGTTCCGGCTTGGCCAGAAACTCGCTGTCCTCGTCAAGCAGAAGCGACTGGCTGATCTGGTAGCCGTCGGTCTTCTGCGCACCGGGTTTCACCAGAATCTTGCCCTGAAACACGCCCACAGCACCGTTGCGCAGCACTTTCTTGAAAACCTGCCGACTCTCACAGCGCTCCGCGTCATGGGTGACAAACACCGTGTCATCCTGATGGAAATCGCCGTCGCCCATGGCCGCGCCGGCGACATGCGCGATGGCGTCGTCACCGGTCAGCTCGATCACGCATTCGTTGCGCGTCATCACGCCATTGGCGGTCATGGTAAAGGATTTGAACACGCTCTGCGCGCCCAGCCGGGCAAAGACATGCGTCGCCGCGCGCCGCTCATGGTCGCGGCCTTGGGTGCGCAGGTGGTGAAAGGTCGCGCCATCGCCGACCTCGACCTCCATCACCTTGTTAAAGCGCGCCGCCGCCGGGCCGTCCTCCAGAACGGTCAGCTCCGCGCCCGGATCAAGCTTCACCAAGTGATGCAACATCGCATCGGAAGAGTCTGATTTATGGACATAAATCAGGTTGATCGGCTTGGCGGCCCTGCCCGTGACATGGATCAACATCCCGTCGCTTGCCAGCGCAGTGTTCAGCGCGGCGAGCGTGCGCGGCACCGGGGTCTGCCCGCGTTCCTCAAGCACGCCGTAAAGGTCGCGCGCCCAGTGAATGTCACGCTGCCCGGCCTCGCTCAGCCGCTCGACCCGCACGGCCTCCAGCGCCAGCTCGTCGCTCGCCTGCGGGTCGAACACGCCATCGACAAAGACGAGGCGGAGCCTGTCAACATCGCCGAACATCTCCGGCTCGTCCGAGTCGTCATACAACGCGGCCTGCGGCACGGCGGGCGCGGTCAGGCTGTCGGGGCGGGTGAACTTCCAATACTCGTGCCGCCGCTCGGGCAGGCCCAACGCCCGGACCCGCGCCAGCGCACCCTCACGCGCGGCGGTGATCCAGCCTGCGCCCTCGGGCAGGTGCACCCCCGCCAGACGGGCCTCGGTCACGGTCTCCTTCGCCTGCGCGACCGCCATCACGCCACCTCCGATTTCAGGTCTTCATAACCGTTCTTCTCGACTTCGAGCGCCAGTTCCGGCCCGCCCGTCTTGATGATCCGGCCCTCGGACATGATATGCACTACGTCCGGCTTGATGTGATCCAACAGGCGCTGATAGTGGGTGATCACCAGAAACCCACGCCCGTCCTGCCGCAGCGCGTTCACACCGTCGGCCACCAGCTTCATCGCATCCACATCAAGGCCCGAATCGGTCTCGTCGAGAATGCACATCTTGGGGGCCAGCATCGCCATTTGCAGGATCTCGTTGCGCTTTTTCTCGCCGCCGGAAAAGCCTACATTGACCGGTCGCTTGAGCATGTCGGCGTCGATCTTGAGCGTCTTGGCTTTCTCGCGCACCTCCTTGAGGAAATCTGCGGCGCTCATTTCCTCTTCGCCGCGCGCTTTGCGCTGCGCGTTCACCGCCGTGCGCAGAAAGGTCAAGTTGCCCACACCGGGGATCTCAACTGGATATTGGAACGCCAGAAAGAGCCCCTGCGCCGCGCGCTCTTCGGGTTCCAGATCGAGCAGATCCACACCGTCCAGCGTGGCTGAGCCTTGGGTAACCTTGTAACCGTCGCGCCCCGACAACACGTAGCTCAGCGTCGACTTGCCAGAGCCGTTCGGCCCCATGATCGCATGCACCTTGCCGGCCTCGACGGTCAGGTCGACACCTTTCAGGATGGTCTTGTCCTCGTCTTCAAGATCGACGTGCAGATTCTTGATTTCCAACATTTTATTATGTCCTTCCTAGTGTCCTCGCAGCGTCATGGCCGCTGCATCATCTCAATCGTCGTCAACAGAATCTCGGGCCGCAGCAGCGTCGGCACCACCACGGTTGACCCGCCAGAACCGTATTCGAGGACCACCTCCGCCCCGGCACAGGCCTCGCGCAGATGCGCCGCCTTCGCCTCGGGCAGGGTCAATCCGGGCCGGATGATCGCCTCCACGTGGCCCATGTCAGTGCCGCGCATCCGCGCGCGCCCGGTCAATCATCCGCACCATCGCCACGGTCAGCACACTCCAGCACAGGAACAGGCCCAGCCCGATGCCAAGTTCGACCGTCTCGGCCCGCCCTGCGGCGATCATCCCGTTCTCCACGCATTCCGCAACGATCTCGTCATGGCCGAGCGCCAACAGGAAGATCGTGAAATGCCCGAGGATCAACAGCCCAAGCCGCCGCCCCTCCTGCCGCAATCGCGGCGGAAACCGCGTCAGCCACGCGATGGCAAGCCGCTGCGGCCCCTTGATAGTGCCCTGCCCGGCCATCAGCCGACCGACCCCTCAAGCGAGATCGCCACCAATTGCTGCGCCTCCATGGCGAACTCCATCGGCAGTGCCTGCAACACATCCTTGCAAAAGCCGTTGACGACGAGGGCAACCGCCTCTTCCTCGTCCATCCCGCGCGAGCGGCAATAGAACATCTGATCGTCATCGACCTTGGAGGTCGTCGCCTCATGCTCCACGCGAGAGGAGTTGTTCTTGACCTCGATATAGGGCACCGTATGCGCCCCGCATTTGTCGCCGATCAGCAGGCTGTCGCATTGCGTGTAGTTGCGGCTGTTCTTGGCCTTGGGATGCATCGAGACTAGCCCGCGATAGGTGTTCTGTGCCACCCCGGCGCTGATCCCCTTCGACACGATCCGCGACCGGGTGTTCTTGCCCAGATGTATCATCTTGGTGCCGGTATCGGCCTGCTGATGGTTATTGGCGATGGCGATGGAATAGAACTCGCCCTGGCTCTCGTCGCCGCGCAGGATGCAACTGGGGTATTTCCACGTCACCGCCGATCCGGTCTCGACCTGTGTCCACATCACCTTGGCCCGGTCGCCCCGACAATCGGCGCGCTTGGTGACGAAATTGTAGATCCCGCCCTTGCCGTTCTCGTCGCCCGGATACCAGTTCTGCACCGTGGAATATTTCACCTCGGCATCTTCCTCGACGATGATCTCGACCACGGCGGCATGCAATTGACTCTCGTCGCGCTGCGGCGCGGTGCAGCCTTCGAGGTAGCTTACATACGACCCCTTGTCGGCAATGATCAGCGTCCGCTCGAACTGCCCGGTGTTTTCGGCATTGATTCGGAAATAGGTGCTCAACTCCATCGGGCAGCGCACGCCCGGCGGAATATACACGAAGGACCCGTCCGAAAAGACCGCCGAATTCAGCGTCGCATAGAAATTGTCACTGACCGGCACGACGCTCCCGAGATACTTCTTCACCAGTTCGGGATGCTCCTTGATCGCCTCTGAGATCGAGCAGAAGATCACCCCCGCCTTGCGCAATTCGGCCTGAAAGGTGGTGCCGACGCTGACACTGTCAAACACCGCATCGACGGCCACCTTGCGGCCCTCGGCGGGCGCGTCCTCGGCCCCCTCGACCCCGGCAAGGATCATCTGTTCCTTCAGCGGAATGCCCAGCTTGGCATAGGTCTCCAGCAGCTTGGGGTCGACATCGTCAAGCGATTTGGGCTTCTCGGCCATGCTCTTGGGGCGCGCATAGTAATACTGCGCCTGAAAGTCGATCCTGGGGTAATCGACCATCGCCCAGTCGGGTTCTTTCTTCTCCAGCCAGCGCCGATAGGCCGCCAGCCGCCACTCGGTCATCCATTCCGGCTCTTCGTTCTTGGACGAAATCAGCCGCACGATGTCCTCATTCAGGCCAAGCGGAGCGTAATCCATCTCGATATCGGTGTTCCAGCCGTGCTTGTAGGCGCCGCCCACCTGCCGCACCGCATCGACCGTTTCCTGATCAACGCCTTCCTTGACCTGGGTCTCGTCCAAAGCATCCATCGGCTTTCTCCCTTCCTCTCAGGCCATGCGAGCCCGATGTTTTTTCCAGCGCGTCAGCCAGCTTTCGGCAAAGCGCATGATCTCGTCTTCCGTCACATCCGGCCCCAGAGAGACACGGATCGCGCAGCTGGCATGGGCGTCGTCATATCCCATGGCGCGCAACACCCGACTCGCCCTGACCTTGCCGCTCGAACAGGCACTGCCTGCCGAAATCGCAAAGCCTGCAAGGTCCATTGCCATGACCTGCGTCTCGCCCTTCCAGCCCGGCGTGATGAAACAACTGGTGTTGGGCAGGCGCGACGCTGCTTTCCCGACAAAAATAGTCTCATTCGCGGTCGCTGCAATAGTTGATTCTAGAATGTTTCTAAGTTTTTCGACCCGGCCCCAGACCCCCGCCGCCAGATCGCATGCGGCGGCCTCGGCCGCCGCACCGAACCCGGCGATGCCGATGACGTTCTCGGTGCCCGCGCGGCGGCCCATCTCCTGCCCGCCGCCCTTGATCTGCGCCGCAAGATCGGTGCCGCGCCGAATGATCAGCGCGCCCACACCCTTGGGCCCGCCCAGCTTATGCGCCGACACCAGCGCCATCTCCGCGCCCGACCAGTTGAAGGCCACCGGCAGCTTGCCAAAGCCCTGCGTCACGTCGCTGACGGCCAGACCCTCGGGCAGGTCCTGCACAACGCCGGTCTCGGAATTGGCCAGTTGCAGCACCGAATGCGCGGGGTCCACCACCGTGACGCGTCCCGCCGCGTCTACCGCCAGATCCTCGCTCACCCAGGCCCCGACCGCATCATGCTCGATCATCGCACCGCTCAGACCGCGCCCGGCACAGGCCAATGCGGCACCTTCCGTCGCCCCAGAGGTAAAGATCACATCCGCGCCTTCAGCCCCAAACGCGGCCGCCACCTGCGCGCGGGCGCGCTCCACCAGACCCTTGGCGGCGCGTCCCTCGGCATGCACGCTCGACGGGTTGCCCAGCAGGTCCATCGCGGCAATCATCGCCGCCCGCGCCTCCGTGCGCAGCGGGGCCGTCGCATTGTAATCGAGGTAAACCCTGTCCATGGCTGCCGTTTCTTTATGGATCCAATACTCCGGGGGCGTGGGGGCTGGCCCCCACCTGTCGCCCGGTCTCAGTCCTCGTCCACCACCGAGAAAAGATGCGGCACCGCCGGGCACGGGGCCAGCGAATTGCCCGCCACATCGCTCAGCCGTGTCTGGTGCAGGAACACATAGACCTGCGCGCTCAACCCTTCCCACAGCCGGTTTGCCATGGATTGCGCGCGCGACCCGCTCGCCCCGCCCGAGGCACCGGCACCTTTATGCAGCGCATCGACCGTCTCATCGACCGCCGCCAGCACATCGGCCACCCGGATTTCCGTCGCGGGTCGTGCCAGCCGGTAGCCACCGCCAGGGCCGCGCACCGAGGTCACCAGTTCCGCGCGCCGCAGCTTGACGAAAAGCTGTTCGAGATAGGGCAACGAGATATCCTGCCGTCGCGACACCTCGCCCAGGGTGACCACTTCGCCGACGGGCTGCAGCGCGATATCGACCAGCGCCACCATCGCGTAACGCCCCTTGGTGCTGAGTTTCATGGGCCTCTCCCCTCGCGAACAGATTGACCTTGCGCGACGCAGGGCTTATCTCGCTCTGAGCCAGTCTGGCACTGACCGTAATTTAGAAACGTTCTAAGGTGGCTAAGCGAATTCGTCAAGATTTTCGCCAACCCCCGCAACAAGGACAAAAGGGACCCTATGCCCGAGGTAATCTTTCCCGGCCCCGAAGGCCGTCTCGAAGGCCGCTACCATCCGCAAGCCGACAAGGACGCACCGATCGCGATCGTGCTGCACCCGCATCCGCAATTCGGCGGCACGATGAACAACAAGGTCGTCTACAACCTGCATTACGCCTTCTACAACATGGGCTTTACGGTGCTGCGCTTCAACTTTCGCGGCGTCGGGCGGTCCCAGGGCGAATACGATCAGGGCGTGGGCGAGCTTTCCGATGCCGCCTCGGCGCTGGATTACCTGCAATCGATGAACAACAATTCCAAGCATTGCTGGGTCGCGGGCTTTTCGTTTGGCGCGTGGATCGGCATGCAGCTTCTGATGCGCCGCCCCGAGATCACCGGCTTCATCTCGGTCTCGCCCCCCGCCAACATGTATGATTTCAGCTTTCTCGCCCCCTGCCCTGCCTCGGGTCTGATCATCAACGGCAGCAGTGACCGCGTGGCCCCTCCGGCGGATACCACGTCGCTGGTTGGCAAACTGCACGAGCAGCAGGGCATCACCATCACCCATGAAGAGGTCGAGGGTGCCGACCATTTCTTCAAGGAACCGTATATGGACGGCATGATCGACACGGTCTCGACCTATGTCAAACGCCGCCTGACCGAAACGACGCGCTGAGGGCTTGCACCGATGGGTATCACCGAGGACCTCGCGGATGAGCTGGCCCGCGACGTGATCAAGGCGATCGAGGCCACCGGCAACGAAGATCTCGTCTCCGATATTCAACAGGTGCTCGGGGCCACCTCGCAGACCGCCGAAGAGGCGTTCCTTGCAGCCGTCCGCGTGCGCCGCGCCAATATCAAGGCGCGCGCGGTGTTGATGACCAAGCTCAAGAAGTTCAAGGCCGAGAAAGAGGCGGCCGCCGGCAAGGCCGACGGCTGAACGGTCGAGCGTCGCGATTTTTTGGCCTTGAGCGGTCGTTGGACTGAGCCGCGCATCGTCGTGCCGCGGTGTGGCGATCCAACGTCCGCTTTGTAGCGCTTTATCTCAGCCAAACCCGAAAAGCATCAGAGCGCAGAGCAGGTTGTAGCCAAATCGCCGCGCCGGGGGGCGGCACGGCGATGCGCGGCGGCCTTACGGCCTTGATTCCGCGCAGAGGCATAAGGGCCAACGGCAGCTTCAGGTCAAACACACCCCCCGTGTCCGCCTCTCACGCCCTGAGCCGCCCCCCCTCCGGATCGAACGGCGGCGCGTGCAGGATACGCGCGCGGTGTGGCTGGCCCAGCACCATCACCTCCACCGCATCACCGGGGCCGGCATCGCCCTTCACATATCCAAGCGCCAGGCTCATCCCCACGCCATAGCCGTAAGCCCCGGACGTCACGCGCCCCACCCCCACGCCATCCTTGAAGATCGGCTCGCCGCCCGTCGCATCGGCGTTCGAGGCACTCACATCCTCCTCGTCCAGCGCCAGCAGCACCAGCCGCTCGCGCGGCGCCTCACCGATCACCCGCTCCAGCGCCTGCTTGTTCAGGAAATCCTTGTCCATCTTGCACAGCCCCGCCAGCCCGGCCTCCTGCGGCCAGTATTCGGGGCTGTATTCGCGCGACCATGATCCATAGCCCTTCTCGATCCGCAGGCTCATCAGCGCGCGGCTGCCGACCGGCCCGGCACCCATTTCGCGCCCCGCCTCGATCAACGCGGAGTAGAGCCGCGTCTGATCCTCGGCCGCACAATGCAACTCCCAGCCCAGATCGCCGGTGAAACTCACCCGCAGCGCCACGCACGTCACCCCCGCGATCTCGATCTGTTGACTTGCCATGAACGCAAAATCCTCCGTGGCCAGCGACGCATTGGTCAGTCGCTGCAACATCTCGCGCGAGCGTGGCCCCGCCACGTTGAAGCCGCAAACCGCCTCGGTCAGGCTCTCGAACACGGTCCCTTCCGGCAGTGGCACGGCATCGAAGAACCGCTTGTGATAACGCTCCGCCATGCCCGAGGAGATCACCAGGAACTCCTCTTCGCCCAACCGCGTCACCGTCGCATCCCCGGCAATCCCGCCGCGCACGCCAATCAGCGGCGTCAGGCACGACCGGCCCACAGCTTTCGGCATCCGGTTGGCGAAAACGGCGTTGAGCCAATCCTCCGCCCCCGGCCCCTTGACCCGATACTTGGCGAAATTCGAGATGTCGATGATGCCCGCCCGCTCGCGCAGCATGCGGGCCTCGGCGCCCACCGGCCCCCACCAGTTCTGCCGGGTGAAACCGTTGGTATCGACCACCCCCGGCTCATCGGCGAACCACAAAGGATGCTCCCAGCCATAGTTGAGGCCAAAGACCGCACCCATGTCCTTCTGCATCCCGTAGGCGGGCCGCATCCGCAAGGGCCGCCCCACCGCGCGCTCTTCATTTGGGTAATGGATGGCAAAGCGATGCGCGTATTGATCGCGCACCTTCGCCTTGACGAACGCCCGGTCATTGGCCCACAGCCCGAACCGCGCGATATCCCAGGCGAACATGTCGTATTTCATCTCGCCATGCACCAGCCATTCCGCCACCATCCAGCCCATGCCCGCCGATTGGCTGAATCCGGGAATAATCCCGTTACAGCAGAAATAACCCTTCAACTCCGGCACCGGCCCAAGGATCACATTGGCATCGGGCGACCAGATCATCGGGCCGTTGATGACCCGCTTGATGCCTGCCTCGCCCACCACCGGAACCCGGTCGATGGCGCGCATCATGTTCTCCTCGATCCGCTCCAGATCGTCGGGAAAGAGGTCATGCGCGAAATCGAGCGGCGTGCCATCTTCCGCCCAGAACCGCATGTCACGCTCATAGGCCCCGATCAGCAGGCCCTTACCCTCCTGCCGCAGGTAATACTCCCCATCCCGGTCCGCGACCGAGGGCAGCCGCCGGTCCATCCCGGCGATTTCCGCGATCGTCTCGGTCACGAAATACTGGTGTTCGGTCGGCTGCAAGGGCAGGTCGATCCCAGCCAGCTTCGCCACCTCACGGCCCCAGAGGCCCGCTGCATTGATCACCCAAGGGGTGTGAATATTGCCCTTGGGCGTCTCGACGATCCATGTCCCGTCGGGTTGCGGCACTGTCGCCATAACCGGGGTGAAGCGATGGATCTCCGCCCCCCGCTGCCGCGCCCCTACCGCATAGGCATTGGTCACGCCCGAAGGATCAACATTGCCGCCATCGGGCTCATACATGATGCAGCGGATGCCGTCGAATTCAACCAACGGGTGCAGCCGCTCGGCCTCGTCCCGGGAAATCTCGTGGAAATTCATTCCGTAAAGCTTGGCCTTCGCGGCCTGCAACCGCAACTGATGCGCCCGGTTCTCGGTCTGCGCCAGATAGAGTGACCCCGGCTGAAATACCCCGCAGCTTTGCCCGGTCTCCTCCTCCAGCGCGTTATACAAATTCATCGTGTAATGCTGCAGGCGGCTGATATTGGCGCTGTCATGCAACCCATGAATATTGGCCGCTGCATGCCATGTGCTGCCGCTCGTCAACTCGTCGCGTTCCAGCAGGACGACATCGCTCCAACCCAGCTTGGCCAAGTGATAGAGGATCGAACATCCGATAACGCCGCCGCCGATCACGACAGCCTGTGCATGGGTCTTCATGGGGTGCCCTTCATTTTTTTCTCGCCCTCCACCCTGAAGCGCGCAGTCTTAGCGCGATTGCCCGTTTCCGACACGTTCTGTCGCGGTGATACACGGCCCCGCTGTTTCTTTACGGCTCAAGTACTCCGGGGAGTTTGAGGGGCAGCGCCCCTCATCCCGACAAATGCAGCGCGGCGCAGCCGCCCTGCATCGAAAGACACAGACACCCAAGAAAAACGACACATCCTGTCGCAAACCGGCATGCGGCGCGGTGGCGCGGCCTCAAATCTGGGCGCAGCATCAGCGAGGAGGCCGCATCCATGAAAACCAGCACCCGTGTGGTCGTGATCGGCGGCGGCGTCGTCGGCTGTTCCGTGCTCTATCACCTGACCAAGCTGGGCTGGTCCGATGTCATGCTGCTGGAACGCTCGGAACTCACCTCCGGCTCCACCTGGCATGCGGCGGGCGGATTTCACACGCTCAATGGCGACACGAACATGGCCGCGCTTCAGGGCTACACCATCCGGCTTTACAAGGAACTCGAAGAGATCACCGGCATGTCCTGCGGACTGCATCACGTCGGCGGCGTGACGCTCGCCGACAATCGCGACCGCTTCGACATGCTGCTCGCCGAGCGCGCCAAGCATCGCTACATGGGCCTCGAAACCGCGATCGTCACGCCCGATGAAATCCGTGAAATTGCCCCCGTTACCAACATCGAAGGCATCATCGGCGGGCTTTATGACCCGCTTGACGGCCATCTCGACCCGTCTGGCACCACTCATGCCTATGCCAAGGCCGCGCGCATGGGCGGCGCGCAGATCGAAACCCATTGCATGGTGCAAGAAACCAATCAGCGCCCCGACGGCACTTGGGACGTGGTGACGGACAAGGGCACCATCCACACCGAACACGTGGTCAACGCGGGCGGCCTCTGGGCGCGCGAGGTCGGGGCTATGGCGGGCGTCTACCTGCCGCTGCACCCGATGGAGCACCAGTATATCGTCACCGACGAAATACCGACAATATACGACCGCGACTCCGAACACCCCCACGTGATGGATCCGGCGGGCGAAAGCTATCTGCGGCAGGAAGGGCGCGGGCTGTGTATCGGCTTCTACGAGCAGCCCTGCAAACCCTGGGCGGTGGACGGCACGCCTTGGGATTTCGGCCATGAACTGCTGCCTGACAACCTCGACAAGATCGAGGCCAGCATCGAATTTGCCTATCGTCGCTTTCCGGTGCTGGAGAAAGCTGGCGTGAAATCGGTCATTCACGGCCCCTTCACCTTCGCCCCCGACGGCAACCCGCTGGTCGGCCCCATCCCCGGTCTGCGCGGCTACTGGTCGGCCTGCGGCGTGATGGCGGGCTTTTCCCAGGGCGGCGGCGTCGGCCTCATGCTGGCGCAGTGGATGACCGAAGGGGAATGTGAACGCGACGTGACGGCGATGGACGTGGCCCGCTTCGGCGACTGGATCAGCCCGGGCTATACGCGTCCGAAAGTCATTGAAAACTATCAGAAAAGATTCTCCGTCTCCTACCCGAACGAGGAACTGCCCGCCGCCCGCCCCTTCCGTCAGACGCCAATGTATGATGTCTTTGACGACATGGGCGCGGTCTGGGGCGCGCAATACGGGCTTGAGGTGGTCAATTACTTTGCCACCGGCGATGAACCGCGATACGAGACTCCGTCGTTTCGCCGCTCAAACGCCTGGGAGGCCACCGCGCGCGAGGTGAAAGCGGTGCGCGAGGCCGTCGGCATCAACGAGGTCCACAATTTCGGCAAATACCTCGTCAGCGGCACTGGTGCCCGCGACTGGCTCGACCGGATCATGGCGGGCCGCATCCCCAAACCGGGGCGGCTCTCGCTCACGCCGATGCTGTCGCCCAAGGGGCGGCTCTGGGGCGATTTCACCGTGTCCTGCCTCAACGACGAGACCTTCCAGCTCACCGCCTCCTACGGCGCGCAGGCCTTCCACATGCGCTGGTTCGACCAGAACGGGGCCAGGGACGTTAGGGTCGAAAACATCTCCGACCGGCTGAACGGATTTCAGATCGCAGGACCAAAGGCGCGCGAGGTGCTCATCGCCTGCACCCGTGACAGGCTCGCGGACATGAAATTCATGGATATCCGTCCCGCCGTGCTCGGCATGGTCGATTGCCTCGTGCAGCGCGTCAGCTATACCGGCGATCTGGGATACGAGATCTATTGCGACCCGATGGCGCAACGCGCGCTGTGGGATGTGCTGTGGTCCGAGGGGCGAAAGCACGGCATGCGGCCCTTTGGCATGCGCGCGATGATGTCGCTGCGGCTTGACCGGTTCTTCGGTGCGTGGCTGCGTGAATTCTCACCCGATTACACCCCCGGCGAGACCGGGATGGACCGGTTCATCGCGTGGAAGAAAAACACCGATTTCATCGGCCGCGCGGCGGCAGAGGCCGAACGCACCCAAGGGGCCGCGCGCGCGCTCGTCGCTTTTGAGGTAGAGGCCGAGGATGCCGACGTGAACAGCTATGAACCGGTCTGGATTGAGGGCGCGGTGCGCGGGTTCTGTACCTCGGGCGGCTATTCGCATCATACGGGCAAATCCATCGCCCTTGCCCTCATTCCGACCGAACACGCGCAGGGCGGGCTGGAGGCCGAGATCGAAATCCTCGGACACCGCCGCGCCGCTCGGCTCATCACCGAACCGCTCTTTGATGCGGACGGGACGCGGATGCGGGGCTAAGCGCACAACCCCGGCGCAGATGAAGAATCGAGCCGGGGTTTATTTGAGTATTTTCAGAACGATGAATGGCAAAGTTAATCTTTTGTCTCGTCTGGATCGGCTTGTCCCACGCCGAGGAACAGCCGCTTGAGCGGCGCGATCCAGATGAATCCCAGCCCCACATAGACCAGCAGTTCGATCCAGAAAGATGGCCGGTCGATCCAGTTCACGATGGTCACGGCGGTCACGATGTAGGCGGGCAAACCCACCAATAGCACCACCAGCGACCAGCGTTTCCGGGCCTTGTAGCTGAGCATTGCGCCTCCTCAATCCGCGAACGGGTCGGTCACCAGGATGGTGTCCTCGCGTTCCGGTGAGGTGGAGAGTAGTGCTACGGGGCAGTCGATCAACTCTTCGACGCGGCGCACGTATTTGATCGCGTTGGCGGGCAGATCGGCCCAGCTGCGTGCGCCTTCGGTCGAGTCTGTCCAGCCCGGCAGTTCTTCGTAGACGGGCGTGCAGCGGGCCTGTTCCTCGGCGGCAATCGGCAGGTAATCCAGCCGCTTGCCGTCAAGATCATAGCCCACACAGATCTTGAGCGTCTCGAACCCGTCGAGCACGTCGAGCTTGGTGAAGGAAATGCCGTTCACGCCGCTCGTGACGCAGGTCTGCCGCACCAGGCAGGCATCGAACCAACCGCAGCGCCGCTGCCGCCCGGTCACCGTGCCGAATTCATGCCCGCGCTCACCCAGCCGCTGACCATCGGCGTCTTGCAACTCGGTCGGGAACGGCCCCTCGCCCACACGGGTGGTATAGGCCTTGACGATGCCCAGCACGTAATCGATCGAACCCGGCCCGATCCCGACACCCGTCGCCGCCTGTCCCGCAATCACATTCGACGAGGTGACAAAGGGGTAGGTGCCGAAATCAATATCCAGCAGCGCGCCCTGCGCGCCCTCGAACAGGATGCGCTTGCCCGCCCGGCGCTGCTCGTTGAGCACCTTCCAGACCGGTGCGGCATAGGGCAGGATCTGCGGTGCGATCTCGATCAGCTGCGCAATCAGTGCCTCGCGGTCCACCGCCTCGATCCCCAGTCCCCGGCGCAGCGGATCGTGATGCTGCAACGCCCGGTCAACCCGTGCGATCAGAGTCTCCTCATCGGCCAGATCGGCCACCCGCACTGCGCGGCGGCCCACCTTGTCCTCATAGGCGGGGCCGATGCCGCGCCCGGTGGTGCCGATCTTGGTGCCCTTGCTCGCCGCCTCTTCGCGGGCCCGGTCCAATTCGCCGTGAATCGGCAGGATCAGCGGTGTGTTCTCGGCGATCATCAGCGTCTCGGGCGTGATCTCCACCCCTTGCTCGCGGATCTGCGCGACCTCATTCATCAGATGCCACGGGTCGAGCACCACGCCATTGCCGATCACGCTCAGCTTACCGCCTCGCACTACGCCCGAAGGCAGCGCGTTGAGCTTGTAGACCTTGCCGTCGATCACGAGGGTATGGCCCGCGTTGTGGCCACCCTGAAACCGCGCGATCACATCGGCGCGCTCGCTCAGCCAGTCCACGATCTTGCCTTTTCCCTCGTCCCCCCACTGGGCCCCGACGACGACGACATTTGCCATGATTTACCCCTCGGCATTTGGTCCAAACCGCACGCCGGTATAACGGTGCGCGGCCCCGGGCGAAACAGCTAAATGGTGACGACCCACTGGACAGCCCGCGCGCCCTGCGGCACATCTTGGCAAGGTATTGGGCGATGGGGGTATAAGACATGGGATTTCTGGCAAGGTGGGTGGTGGCCTTTGGGCTTTTGGCGTCGACCTTCAACCCGACTGAGCTGAATTTCATCAGCTGGGCACGGGCGAATGTCAGCACGCAACTGCCGCTCACTGTGCTGCTTGGGCTGCTGCTGATGGTGGGTTACATCATATACCTGCGCGCCACGCTGCGCTCCATCGGCGGGGTCGGAATGGGGCTGGTTCTGGCGATCGCGGCATCGTTGATCTGGGTGCTGCACGATTTCGGACTGATCAGCTTCGACGATCCGACGCTCAATGTCTGGCTGGCGCTCGTGGCGCTGTCGCTGGTGCTCGGCATCGGGCTAAGCTGGAGCCACGTGCGCCGAAGACTTTCGGGTCAGGCGGATATGGATGATGTGGATGAATAGGGCGCGCGGCCGATAAGGCCCGATTGAACACACGGTCCTCACACAACTGACCTGGCACAACTGATCCCGGTCAAAAGAATGCCCCGGACATGATCCGGGGCATTTTCATCTCTCTCAGTGGGCAACCGCTCCCCGGCCTTCATTGCCGGATTTGAGCGCCGTCTCGGCGGCGGCGGCCTCTTCGGCTTCCTCGTCCCAGTCCACCGGCTCGGGCGTGCGCGTCAGCGCCAGTTTCAGCACATCGCGAACATGATCGACCGGAATGATATCGAGCCCCTCCTTCACGTTGTCGGGAATCTCGGTCAGGTCCTTCTCGTTGTCGCGCGGGATAAGCACCGTCTTGATCCCGCCCCGCAGCGCCGCCAGCAGTTTCTCCTTGAGCCCGCCGATGGGCAGCGCGTTGCCGCGCAGCGTGACCTCGCCGGTCATGGCGATATCCTTGCGCACCGGGATGCCGGTCAAGACGGATACGATCGAAGTCACCATCGCCAGACCGGCCGACGGCCCGTCCTTGGGCGTCGCCCCTTCGGGCACGTGGACGTGGATGTCCCACTTCTCGAACTTTGGCGGTTTAACCCCGATTTCGGGCGCAACCGAGCGGACATAGCTTGACGCGGCGTCGATCGATTCCTTCATCACGTCGCCAAGTGTGCCGGTCGTCTTCATCCGGCCCTTGCCCGGCAGGCGCAACGCCTCGATATTCAACAGCTCGCCCCCCACCGAGGTATAGGCCAGCCCGGTGACCACGCCGACCTGATCGCTCTCTTCGGCCAGACCGAACTTGTATTTCCGCACCCCAAGGAAATCTTCAAGGTTCTCGGGCGTCACGGTGATCGCCTTGTCCTCGCCCTTGATGATGCGTGTCACCGCCTTGCGCGCGATCTTGGCGATCTCGCGTTCCAGGTTCCGCACCCCGGCCTCACGGGTGTAGTAACGCACGATATCTGTCAGCGCCGCGTCGGTCAGCTCGAACTCGCCCTTCTTCAGGCCATTGTTCTTGATTTGCTTGTCGAGCAGATGCTGCTTGGCAATCTCGCGCTTTTCATCCTCGGTATAGCCTGCCAGCGGAATGATCTCCATCCGGTCCAAAAGCGGGCCTGGCATGTTGTAGCTGTTGGCCGTGGTCAGGAACATCACGTTCGACAGGTCGTATTCCACCTCGAGGTAGTGATCGACGAAGGTCGAGTTCTGTTCCGGGTCCAGCACCTCGAGCATCGCGCTCGCCGGATCCCCCCGGAAATCCTGCCCCATCTTGTCGATCTCATCGAGCAGAATCAGCGGATTTGTGGTCTTGGCCTTCTTCAGCGCCTGGATGATCTTGCCCGGCATCGAGCCGATATAGGTCCGGCGGTGACCACGGATCTCGCTCTCGTCGCGCACGCCGCCCAGCGAAATACGGATGAACTCACGCCCCGTTGATCGCGCCACGGATTTTCCGAGGCTCGTCTTGCCCACGCCCGGCGGGCCGACAAGGCACATGATCGGGCCTTTCAGCTTTTTGCTGCGTTGCTGCACCGCCAAGTATTCGACGATCCGTTCCTTGACCTTCTCCAGCCCGTAGTGATCGGCATCGAGAATGTTTTGTGCCTTGTGCAGGTCCTTCTTCACGCGGCTTTTCACGCCCCACGGAATACCCAGCATCCAGTCGAGGTAATTGCGCACCACGGTGGCCTCGGCGCTCATCGGGCTCATGTTCTTGAGCTTCTTGAGTTCGGCCGCGGCCTTGTCTTTGGCCTCTTTGCTCAGCTTGGTGTTGGCGATGCGCTCTTCCAGTTCGGCAATCTCGCCTTCGCCGTCCTCGCCATCGCCCAGTTCCTTCTGAATGGCCTTCATCTGCTCATTCAGGTAATACTCGCGCTGCGTCCGCTCCATCTGGGATTTCACGCGCGTCTTGATCTTCTTCTCGACCTGCAAAACGCTCATCTCGCCCTGCATCAGGCCGTAAACCTTCTCCAGCCGCTCGCTTACGCTCAGCGTCTCCAGCAGGTCCTGCTTGCGATCGACCTCGATGCCCAGATGCCCGGCCACAAGATCAGCCAGCTTCGCCGCCTCGTCGGAATCCGTCACAGCGGCCAGCGCCTCGTCGGGGATGTTCTTCTTGACCTTGGCGTAGCGTGCGAACTCGTCGCCGACGCTGCGCAGCAGCGCCTCGATGGTGGTCGCGTCACCGGGCGTCTCGTTCACATATTCGGCGCGCGCTTCGAAGAAATCGTCATTCTCCAGGTACTCGGTGATGCGCACCCGCGCCACGCCCTCGACCAGCACCTTGACGGTGCCGTCGGGCAATTTCAGCAATTGCAGCACATTGGCCAGCACGCCGACGCGGTAGATATCGCCTTCTGCGGGGTCGTCATCGGCAGGGTCGATCTGGCTCGACAACAGGATCTGCTTGTCGTCCTGCATCACCTCCTCCAGCGCGCGCACCGACTTGTCGCGCCCCACGAAAAGCGGCACGATCATGTGTGGAAACACCACGATATCTCGCAGCGGCAGCACGGGATAGGATGCGTTGAGTGGGTCTTGCATGCTCGTTTTCCTGTTCTTGGCAAGAGGACACCGGCCCCGGCTTCGCGGCAGCCCCGGCCCTCTCCGTTTCGCTTGGGTCTTACTTGGGGCAGACCCGGCCCCGTTTCAACGGATGTGGCGCAGAATGCCCCGCCACGCCGGTGGGGGCAAGCGGCGAATCCGCCGGGTTTGAGGCATTCCGCTGCGCCAAACGCGACGGATCCGGGTTTTCGCGCGGCGGCTGTCTGCACGCGGCTGATCCCTGCGTCACACCCGCGCCTGCGTGTGCTTGCGCAGTTCCGCGCGGGCCACCTGGCGGCGATGCACCGCGTCCGGCCCGTCGGCCAGCCGTAATGTGCGCACATGGGTCCACATCGAGGCCAGCGGCACATCCTGTGAAATGCCTTGTGCCCCGAACATCTGCACCGCCTCGTCGATCACCCTGAGCGCTACCCGCGGGGCCACCACCTTGATCTGGCTGATCCACGGCGCCGCGGCGCGCGCGTCACCCTGATCCATCACCCACGCGGCCTTGAGACACAAAAGCCGCGCCTGCTCGATTTCCATCCGGCATTCGGCGATGATGTCGTAATTCGCCCCCAGCTGCGCCAGCGGCTTGCCGAACGCCTCGCGCGCGATGCTGCGTTTGCACATCATCTCTAGCGCGGCCTCGGCCTGCCCTATCGCTCGCATGCAATGATGTATGCGGCCCGGCCCGAGACGTCCCTGCGCGATCTCGAACCCGCGACCTTCGCCCAACAGCATGTTTCGGGCGGGTACGCGCACATTATCGAACTTGAAATGCATATGACCGTGCGGCGCGTCGTCATGGCCGTAGACCTCCATCGGGCGCAGCTTCTTGATGCCGGGCGTGTCGGCGGGCACGACGATCATCGAATGACGCTGATGTTTGGGCAGGTCATCACCCCCCGTCCGGACCATCACGATGTAAACCCGGCACCGCGGATCACCTGCCCCGGTGGCCCACCATTTCTGGCCGTTCAGCACGTAGTGATCGCCGTCGCGCACGCAGGACATGGCAATGTTGGTCGCATCAGAACTGGCGACCTCCGGCTCGGTCATGAGGTAAGCGCTGCGGATCTCTCCCTCCAGCAGCGGCACCAGCCACTGGGCCTTCATCGCCTCGGTACCGTAACGCTCGAACACTTCCATATTGCCGGTATCGGGGGCGTTGCAGTTGAACACCTCCGCACCCATTGGCGTGCGCCCCATCGCTTCGGCGAAATAGGCATATTCGACCGTAGTCAGGCCAAAGCCGCGCGCGCTGTCGGTCAGCCAGAAATTCCACAGCCCCTCAGCCTTGGCGCGCGCCTTCAGACCTTCGAGAATCTCGGCCTGGCGGGGGGTGTAGGTCCAACGGTCGCCTTGGCCCACCTCGGCGTGATACTCGGCCTCCAGCGGCATGATCTCGTCGCGCACCACTGCCTCAACGCGTTCCAGCAGCGCACGAATCTCGGCCCGCATTCCAAGGTTCATCTGCATGCCCGTCTCCATTGGTCTACTGCGTATCGCGGTCCAGGGCAGAGCCTTGCAACCTCTGCGCGACATGCCTGTGGTGGCGCGCAATCACAGGCGGGCGAACCCGGCCAAATGACAAAACCTTACCCGTGCCCGTGCCAAATTCCGCCACATTACAGGTGTTATCTACTCTTGCGCCGGTCACGCTTCGCCGCACCGCGAGCGACCCGCGCATTTAGTGACGTGAGTGATTTAAAGAGTGATCTGTTTTCAGTACGGTAAGCAATAGTAAATCAGGTGGCCGCCGCGCGGCGGTCGCCTGATCTCAAAGCAAAGCCCAACCGGGCCCCCGCGATTACTCAGAGCGCAGTCCAGCCGCCATCGACGCTGATCGTCGTTCCGGTGATCTGCGCCGCTGCGTCGGAACACAGGAACAGCGCCGTGCCGCCCAGTTGCTCTGTGGTGGCAAACTCCTTCGATGGCTGACGCTCCAGCATGACCTTCTCGATCACCTCGTCGCGGTCCATGCCGTATTTCTCCATCGTGTCGGGGATCTGCGATTCGACCAGCGGAGTCAGCACGTAGCCCGGGCAGATCGCATTCGCGGTGATCGGCTCTTTCGCGGTTTCCAGCGCCACCACCTTGGTCATGCCGACGATGCCGTGCTTGGCCGCCACATAGGCCGATTTGTAGGGGCTCGCGGTCAGACCATGCGCCGAGGCGATGTTGACCACCCGGCCCCAGCCCGCCTTGCGCATCATGGGCAGCGCGGCGGCGGTGGTGTGATAGGCCGAGTTGAGGTTGATCGCGATGATCGCGTTCCACTTGTCTGCCGGAAACTCGTCGATTGGGGCGACGTGCTGGATGCCCGCGTTGTTGATCAGGATATCGCAGGTCCCGGCCTGTTCGATCAGCGCGCGGCACTGGTCGCCATCGGACATGTCGGCCTGAATGTAGCGCGTTTTCGTGCCGGTCTCGTCGGCGATCTTTTTGGCCAGCGCGTGATCCTCATCCGAATCGGTAAAGGAGTTCAGCACCACATTGACCCCCGCGCGCGCCAGTTCCCACGCGATGCCCAGACCGATACCGGAATTCGATCCGGTGATGACTGCGGTTTTGCCTTTGACGCTCATGCGCGTTCTCCCTTGTTTAGAATGCACGCGCAGCATATGTGCCGCATCTGCAAATTGCACGGGGAATGAGGATCACGAGGGGGCGAGCGGGCCAAAAAAAACGCCCGCACGAGGCGGGCGTCAAGTTATTGAGGCAGGTTTCATACAGGCAAGAAACCTATCGAGCAGTGCATCCGTTATAAGCAATCCTGCGCCGCAGTCCAAGCTAAAAGTTTGAAAAGACGTGAATCCGCCTCTACCCTCAGCGTCTGATAAACAAGGATCATTGAGGATTGTCGCCAAAATGGGATCAGAATTTTTCCACAAAATACGGGGGGCCCTCTGCGCGATAATCCTTGCAGGGGCGGCCACACAGGCACTGTCGCAACCCGCGCATGGCATAGCTATGTATGGCACCCCCGTCCTGCCACCTGATTTTGTGTCCCTGCCCTATGCCAACCCGGATGCCCCCAAGGGTGGCCGCGTGGTCACTGGCAATGTCGGCGGCTTTGATTCGCTCAACCCGTTCATCCTGCGCGGCAGCCCACCCTGGCAACTAGCGCATCTGACGCATGAGACCCTCATGGGGCGATCCTGGGACGAGCCATTCACGCTTTACGGGCTTCTGGCCGAATCGGTCGATACGGACGAGGCCCGCACATGGGTCGAGTTCACCCTGCGCGAGGACGCCCGATTCTCCGACGGCAGCCCGGTGACGGTCGAAGATGTGATCTGGTCCTTTGAGATCCTGGGCAGCAAGGGCCACCCGCGCTATCGCGGCTTCTGGTCCAAGGTGGGCCGCATCGCGCAGACCGGGCCGCGCAGCCTGCGCCTTGAGTTCACCGAGGCGGACCGCGAACTCGCCCTTCTGGCCGGTCTGCGCCCGATCCTGCAAAAGGCGCAGTGGCAGGGCCGCGACATCGCCGAGGCGGGGATCGACGATATCCCGATTGGCACCGGACCCTATGTCATCGAGGATTACGAGGTGAACCGCCACGTCACCCTGCGCCGCAACCCAGACTATTGGGGCCGCGACCTGCCCTTTCGGCGCGGCACCAGCAATTTCGACGAGATCCGGATCGAGTTTTTCGGCGACGACACCGTGCTGAAAGAGGCGTTCAAGGCCGGAATCATCAGCTATGTCCGAGAATTCAACGCCGAGGCCTGGGCCGAGGAATACGATTTTCCCGCCGTGCAGCGCGGCGAAATCGTAAAATCGGAGATCCCGCATCAGAAACCCTCGGGCATGACCGGCTTCGTTATGAACACCCGCCGTGCCCCGTTGGATGACTGGCGCGTTCGCGAGGCGCTGATCACCGCGTTCAATTTCGACTATATCAACGACACGCTCACCGGCGGGCGACAGCCGCGCATTACCTCGTATTTCTCCAATTCCGAACTGGGCATGGATCACGGCCCCGCCACAGGCCGCGTGCGCGCTTTACTGGAGCCTTACGCCGACACCCTGCCCCCCGGCACGCTGGAGGGTTACAGCCTGCCAGAGGGCGACGGCACCGCGCGCAATCGCACCGCGCTGCGCCGCGCGATGCAGCTTTTGACGCAGGCAGGCTGGCGGGTCGAGGACGGGCGGCTGGTGAACGCCGAAGGTGCACCGCTGCGCCTGACGGTGCTCTTGCAGCAGGACGGGTTGATCGCGCAGGCCAGCGCAATGATGGATATCTATGCCCGCGCGCTTGATCGGCTGGGGATCACGCTTGAGGTCGAGACGGTGGACAAGGCGCAATATGCCGAGCGCGAGGCGCAGTATGATTTCGACCTGACGATGATGCGCAGGTCGCTGTCGCTCAGCCCCGGCAACGAACAGATGTATTACTGGGGCTCCGAAGGGGTGGACGATCCCGGCAGTCGCAACCTGATGGGCATGCGCTCCGAGGCGGCAGAGACGATGATCCGCACCATGCTGGGCGCGCGCGACCGCGAGGAATTCGTCGCCGCCACGCGCGCACTTGACCGGATATTGACGGCGGGGCGCTACGTAATCCCGATCCACCAATACAGCGTCGGCCGTATTGCCCATAAGGCGCAGTTGAAGTATCCTCGCGACAGATTGCCGATTTACGGGGACGGAATAGGGTTCCTCCCCGAGGTCTGGTGGTTCGAGGCAGAAGAATAAAAACAGGCAACAACCATAGGCAGGAGCATGCGAAAACTGATTGCGCTTGTCCTCATCGCCGCGCTGGCAGGCTGTGCCACCGTCGACGGTGTGGGACGTGACATATCGGGTGCTGCGCGCGGCGTTCAGAGCTGGTTCTGAGCGCGGCTTTCAGCAACAGGACCGAGGGTGTTTTGGCCCCTGCCCGCCTGTGGCGGCGCAGGAATGGTCTTTGCTGTGCGGGGTTCGGCGACAGACCGCACGCCTTTCCCCTTGACGCCCCCGCGCATCCTGTCAAAACCGCCCGCATGAGCAGCGCGACCCTGACTATCGACCTTGATGCCATCGCCGCCAACTGGCGCGCCCTTGATGCCATGACCGGCGGCGAGACCGCCGCCGTGGTCAAGGCCGATGCCTACGGGCTTGGGGTCGAGCGGGTAGCGCGCGTTTTGGCGCGCGCGGGTGCGCTGCATTTTTTCGTGGCCATCGCCGAAGAGGGCGTGACCCTGCGGCGGGCGCTTGGCCCCGATGTAGCGATCTACGTCTTTTCCGGGCACATGCCGGGCGATGCGGACATGATCCGCGACATGGACCTGATCCCGATGATCAATTCGCTCGATCAGATGATCCGCCATGCCGAGGCGCTGCCGGGCCACCCCTTCGGCGTGCAGCTGGACAGCGGCATGAACCGGCTTGGAATGGAGCCCACGGAATGGCAGGCGGTGCGCCAGATCGCGCTCGCGCAGAACCCGGTCATGCTGATGAGCCACCTGGCCTGCGCCGATGAGCCCGATCAGGCGATGAACGCGCAGCAACTGGCCGCTTTCCGCGCGATGACCGACGACACCGATGTGCCGCGCTGTTTCGCCAATACCGGCGGCGTCCTGCTGGGCTCCGACTATCATTTCGACCTCGCCCGTCCGGGTATCGGGCTCTATGGCGGACGGCCTTACACCGACGCGCGCCCGGTGGTGACGCTCGACATTCCGGTGATCCAGTGCCGCGACATCGCGCCGGGCGAGACGGTGGGCTATGGCTGCGACTTCACCGCCCCGCGCCCCATGCGCATTGCCACAGGCGCGGCGGGGTATGCCGACGGCATCCTGCGCGCCGTGGGGCCGAAAACCAGCCTCTGGGACGGCGACACCCCCTGCCCCATCACGGGCCGCATCTCGATGGATCTGATCGGCATCGACATTACCCATCTCGGATATGATCCGTCCCATCTGCAACTGCTGGGGCCGCATCAGGGCATCGACGTGCTGGCGGATAATGCGGGAACCATCGGCTATGAAATCCTGACCTTACTGGGGGCGCGTTACATGCGGCGCTATATCGGCGGATGAGTTTTATCCTGGGCTTTCTGGCGTCCATCGGACGCATGGTGCTGGCGGGACTGGCGAGCGTGGGACGGATCACGCTCTACGCCTCGGACGCGGTCAGCCATCTGGCGCGGCCTCCTTTCTACTGGCGCGAATTTGGCCATGCGCTGGTGCAAATCGGCTGGCTGTCCCTGCCCGTAGTGGGCATGACCGCGCTTTTCACCGGCGGCGCGCTGGCGCTGCAGATCTACGCCGGCGGCGCGCGCTTCAACGCCGAAACCGTGGTGCCCTCGATCGTCGCCATCGGCCTGACCCGAGAGCTTGGCCCGGTGCTGGGCGGCCTCATGGTGGCCGCGCGCGTGGCCTCCTCCATCGCCGCCGAGATCGGCACGATGAAAGTGACCGAGCAGATCGACGCGCTCACCACCCTTTCCACCAATCCGATGAAATACCTCACCCTGCCCCGCGTGCTGGCCGCCACCCTCGCCGTGCCGCTGCTCGTGGGCGTGGGCGACGTGATCGGCATCATGGGCGGGTTTCTGGTGGGCGTCGGACGGCTCGATTTCGGCGCGGCGACCTACCTGCACAACACGATTGACTTCCTCGAGACATGGGATGTCGTCTCCGGCATGATCAAGGGCGCGGTCTTTGGCTTTATCGTGGCGCTGATGGGCTGTTATTACGGGATGAACTCGGGCCGCGGCGCGCAGGGCGTCGGGCGCGCCACCAAGACGGCGGTGGTCGCGGCAAGCGTGCTGATTCTGGCCTCCAACTATATCCTGACAGAGGTGTTCTTTTCGGCATGATCGAACTGCGCGACGTCCATAAGGCCTTTGGCGAGAACCGCGTCCTGCAGGGCGTGAACCTGACCATCGAGTCGGGCTCCTCCATGGTGATCATCGGTGGATCTGGCACTGGTAAATCGGTGGCGCTCAAGTGCGTTCTGGGGCTCATCCGGCAGGACAGCGGATCGATCACGCTGGACGGCAAGGACGTCACCACCGGCGACCGCGACGCCTTTCTCGCGCGGTTCGGCATGCTGTTCCAGGGTGGCGCGCTGTTCGATTCGCTCCCCGTCTGGCAGAATGTCGCCTTCCGCCTGCTGCGCGGCTCACTCAAGCGGCCCCGCACCGAGGCGCGCGAGATCGCAGTGGAGAAACTGCGCCGGGTCGGGTTGAAACCCGACGTGGCCGACAAGTTCCCGGCGGAACTCTCAGGCGGCATGCAAAAGCGTGTGGGCCTTGCCCGCGCCATCGCGGCAGAACCAGAAATCATCTTTTTCGACGAGCCAACGACGGGCCTCGATCCGATCATGTCGGGCGTGATCAACGAACTGATCCGTGAGATCGTGGTCGAGATGGGCGCGACGGCGATGACCATCACCCATGACATGACCAGCGTGCGCGCCATCGCCGATAATGTCGCGATGCTGCATGATGGGGTAATACAGTGGACCGGCCCGGTGGCCGAGATGGACAATTCGGGCGATCCATACCTTGACCAGTTCATCCACGGTCGCGCCGACGGCCCGATCGAGGCGGTCCGGTGACGTCCCGCGCCAAGAATTTTCGAAAATTCTTGGCAAAAATCTTGCAAGATTTTTGCGCGGAGCCTCGGCGGTATGGCGCATAACATGCTGAAATACGCCAATCTCTTCCTTCTGATCCTCTTTCCCGTCGCATGGTTCGCGCCGCTTCTGCGCGCCGGGATTGCCCTGCCGCTCTTCGGCCTTAGTGAAATCAGCATCGTCTCCGGGTTGCAGGCGCTATGGCAGAGCGACGTCGTCCTGGCCCTGCTGGTCACCTTCTTTGCGCTCTTCGCGCCCTATCTCAAGACCATCGGGTTGGCGCTGGTGCAGTTCGACCTGCTGGCCCCGCGTGCCCTGCCCACGCTGCATCTGCTGGGCAAGCTGGCGATGGCCGACGTGTTTCTGATCGCGCTCTATGTAATCGTGGTCAAGGGCGTCGGACTGGCGCGGGTCGAGGTAGCCTGGGGGCTCTATCTCTTTTCCGTCTGCGTGCTGGCCTCGATCGCCTTTGGCCATCTGGCGAACAAAGCGCCGCGCGCCACCTGAACTGTCGCCATTTCGGCAACAACCCGGCGCAGTCACGCAACACTCCTCCATTGTTGAGCCGGTGTTGAACGAATTAACCCTTTGCCTTTGCCGCAATCGGCGTAAACTCGCCTATATTGGATATGATCTTTCAGGGGGGAAGTCATGCCCGCACAGTTGAAAACCTTTGCGCTGCTGACCCAGTTTTTGTTCCAACGGCTTGCCGTTGCTTTATTTCTTTTCGCCGCACTCGCGCTGAGCGCGGCCAGCGTCGGGGCAGCGATTGGCCTGCTGCCATGGCTTGAATTCGAGGCCGGGTTCGGCGGTGCGATTTACCACAATGCCGGGCAGATTGCGCAGGTGGGCCTGACCATTCTGGCGGTGCTCTTGTGCTTTTTCCTGCCCTCGAATGCCCGGATCATGGCGCTGGAGACCTCGCACCGGCGCTTCAATATTGGCATGCAGGACGTGGCCCGCGCCTATCACGCCGCCCATGCGGCGGATCGCGAGGGGCTGTTTCAGCTCTCATCCGAGTTCGACGCCGTGCGCGAACGGCTGGCCTATCTGCGTGAGCATCCCGATCTGGGCACGCTGGAGCCGGACCTGCTCGAAGTGGCGGCCCAGATGTCGCATATCAGCCGCGAACTGGCCGAGGTCTATTCCGACGAGAAGGTCGCCCGCGCGCGGCAATTCCTGCATCAGAGGCAGCAGGAGGTCGAGGCGTTCAATGCGCGGCTGGATCAGGCCAAGCAGATCAGCCGCGACCTCAAGCACTGGGCGCATGAGGTTGATCTGGAGGAAAGCGTCGCGGCGAGCCAGCTGACCCGCCTGCGCGATGACCTGCGCGAGGTGCTGCCGGAACTGGGTCTGGAGGAGATGCTGCGCGCCGATGGCACGGTGATCGACCTCAACAAGAAGGCCGCCGAGTAACCGCGCTGCATTTTCGGGTTTGACCGTGGTCCGCCCTTGGGGCATGACCCGGGCATGGCGAAATCCTCGACCTTCACCTGTTCGGCCTGCGGCGCGGTGCATAGCCGCTGGTCGGGCCGTTGCGATGCCTGTGGCGAATGGAACACCATCGTCGAGGAGGCGCCGCTCTCGACCGGTCCCAGGGGCAAGACGCTCAGCGGCAAGCGCGGCGCGCAGCTGACACTCACCGATCTGTCGACGGAAGAGGCCCCGCCGCCGCGCACCCTCTCGGGCATCGGCGAGCTTGACCGGGTTCTGGGCGGCGGTCTGGTGCCGTCGAGCGCGGTTCTGGTGGGCGGCGATCCAGGGATCGGCAAATCCACGCTTTTGTTGCAGGCCGCCGCGCGCTTCGCGGGTGCGGGCCTCAAGACATTCTACGTCTCGGGCGAGGAGGCCAGCGCGCAGGTGCGGATGCGGGCGCAGCGTCTCGGGCTGGAAAACGCGCCTGTCAAACTCGCCGCCGCCACATCGCTGCGCGATATCCTGACCACGCTCGAGGCGGAAAAGCCCGATCTGGTGATCATCGATTCCATTCAGACCATGTGGTCCGACACCGTCGAGGCAGCACCCGGCAGTGTCTCTCAGGTCCGCGCCGCGGCCCATGAGCTGACCACATTCGCCAAGCGCTTTGGCACCTCCGTGATCCTTGTCGGCCATGTCACCAAGGACGGCCAGATCGCCGGCCCCCGTGTGGTCGAGCACATGGTCGATTGCGTGCTTTATTTCGAGGGCGAGCGTGGCCATCAATTCCGCATCCTGCGCTCGGTCAAGAACCGCTTTGGCCCTGCCGACGAGATCGGCGTGTTCGAGATGACCGGCGGCGGGCTGGCCGAGGTCGCCAACCCGTCGGAACTGTTTCTCTCGGGGCGCGGCGCGCCCTCGCCCGGCTCGGTGGTGTTTTCCGGCATCGAGGGCACGCGGCCCGTTCTGGTCGAGATGCAGGCGCTGGTCGCCCCCACGCCGCATGCGCAGCCCCGCCGCGCTGTCGTGGGCTGGGACGGCGCACGGCTGGCCATGATCCTTGCTGTGCTCGAGGCGCGCTGCGGCATCCCCTTTGCGGGGCTCGACGTCTATCTCAACGTGGCCGGTGGCTTGCGGATCAGCGAACCGGCGGCCGATCTCGCAGTCGCGGCGGCCCTGCTCAGCGCGCGCGAAGACGCGGCCCTGCCCGCGGAAACGGTGATTTTCGGAGAAATCAGCCTCTCGGGGGCACTGCGTCCGGTAGGACAGTCCGAAAACAGGTTGAAAGAGGCGCAAAAACTTGGTTTCACATCGGCAATCATTCCGTCCGGAGGCAAGACCGGCGGCACCAGCGGCCTCAGCCTCACCCGGATGGGCGATCTGACCGCGTTCGTGGGCGATATTTTCGGCGCAGGTTAGAGGCGCCCAGAGGGACAGGACAGGGCCATGGAAGGTTTCACCATCATCGACGGCGTCGTGGCGCTTTTCATTGTGCTTTCGGCGCTGCTGGCCTATTCGCGCGGCTTCGTACGCGAGGCGCTGGCCATCGCGGGCTGGGTCGTGGCCGGTATCCTCGCCTTCATCTTTGCGCCGCAGGTCGAGCCGCTGGTCAAGGAAATCCCGGTCGTGGGAGAGTTCATCGCCGACAGCTGCGAACTCTCGATGATCGGTGCCTTCGCTGTGGTCTTTGCCGTGGGGTTAATCGTGGCCTCACTGATCACGCCGCTTTTTTCATCGCTGGTGCAGCGTTCCGTTCTGGGCGGATTCGACCAGGGGCTGGGCTTTGTCTTTGGCGTGGCGCGCGGGGTTTTGTTGATTGCCATTGCCTATTTCGTCTATGAGACGGTGATCAGTTCGCAAAGCATCGCGATCATCGACGACAGCCGCTCGGCGCGGGTCTTCGCGCAGCTGACCGGCAAGGTCGAGGATGGCAATCCCGAACAGGCGCTCGGCTGGATCACGCAGCAATACGAGCAGCTGATCGGCGCCTGCGATGCCCGCAGTCAGTGACGTAGCGTAAAGCGGCACAGGCCCGGCGCGCGCGTCGGTTTCTGTGATAGTTTCGTGACATACGCGATCTGAGCGCGTATGAGGGGCGCAAGTGACAGACACGGGATTCGGAGCTGCCAGCCTTGTCCACTCAAATGCCCCCCGCTCACCCCTTCGACGACGACAAACTGAAGGAAGAATGCGGTATATTCGGCGTCATCGGCCTGTCCGATGCCGCGAATTTCGTAGCCCTCGGGCTGCACGCCCTGCAACATCGCGGACAGGAGGCTGGCGGCATCGTCAGCCATGATCCCGAACAGGGGTTCAACTCGGTCCGCCGGTTCGGTTACGTGCGCGACAACTTCACCCGCCAATCATTGATGGAGACGCTTCCCGGGCCACTGGCCATCGGGCATGTGCGCTATTCCACCGCCGGCGCCAAGGGGGCCGCGATCCGCGACGTGCAGCCGTTCTTCGGCGAGTTTTCGATGGGCGGGGCGGCGATTGCCCATAACGGCAACATCACCAATGCAGACGAGCTGCGCCGCGAACTGATCGAGCGCGGCTCGATCTTCCAGTCCGGCTCCGACAGCGAATGCATCATCCACCTGATGGCGCGGTCCCTGCAACGCAACATCCCCGAGCGGATGGAGGACGCGCTGCGCCGGGTCGAGGGGGCGTTTTCCGTCGTCGCCATGACCCGCAGCAAGCTGATTGGCGTCCGTGATCCGCTGGGCGTGCGCCCGCTCGTGCTGGGCCAGTTGGGCGAAGGCTGGGTGCTTAGTTCCGAGACCTGCGCGCTCGACATCATCGGGGCCACCTTCGTGCGCGAAATCGCCCCCGGCGAGATGGTGGTGATCTCCGAGAAGGACGGCGTCGAGAGCCATTATCCCTTCCGCCGTCAATCCTCGCGATTCTGCATCTTCGAGCATGTCTATTTCTCGCGCCCCGATTCGATCATCGGCGGCCGCTCGGTCTATGAGACCCGCCACCAGATCGGCGTGGAACTGGCGCGTGAGGCCCCTGTCGATGCCGATCTCGTCTGTCCGGTGCCCGATAGCGGCACGCCTGCGGCCATCGGCTACAGCCAGGAATCGGGCATTCCCTTCGCCATGGGTATCATCCGCAACCAGTATATGGGCCGCACCTTCATCGAGCCGACCGAGCAGATCCGCAACATGGGCGTGCGTCTCAAACTCAACGTCAACCGCGCCCTGATCGAGGGCAAGCGCGTAATCCTGGTGGATGACAGCGTCGTACGCGGCACCACTTCGCGCAAGATCAAGGAAATGATCCTTGATGCCGGGGCCGCCGAGGTGCATTTTCGCATCGCGTCCCCGCCCACGGCTTGGCCTTGTTTCTACGGTGTCGACACGCCGCAGCGCGAAAAGCTGCTGGCCGCTACCATGTCCGAGGATGAGATGCGCGAGCATCTCAACGTGGACAGCATCCGCTTCATCTCGCTCGACGGGCTCTACCGCGCCGTCGGCGAGGCGCAGGGCCGCGATGCCAAATGCCCGCAATATTGCGATGCCTGTTTCTCCGGCGAATACCCCGTTGAACCCTCGGACATGATTGCCAAGGGATTCGAGCTGAAAGCCGCCGAGTGATCGGGATCAAACCCGCCGGATAAGCGGGGTTTTGCAGCCCAGTGTCGCGCTCTGGCAAATTCCTGCCGCAGTGCAGAAAACGGGCTTTTCTCTGCCGCGCGCGCCGCATAGACGCGCGGGCAGAGAAAAGAAACTCCCGAGGCATTCATGGCAAACGAAACATCCACCCCTGCGGCCACACTGGCAGCAGCGACCCAACAAGGTGCCCTGCCATTGCGCCGGATCACGTTGCTCGGCACGATGCACGGCCCCAGCAATGCCCGCGCCTTGGTGCGCGTGAGCGGTGGCAAGGTGGCCCGGGTCGAGATCGGCGACACGCTCGACCGCGCCACCGTAGCGGCCATCGGCGAGGGCGTCGTGATCCTGTCGCGCGGCGGTCGTGCTGAGGAACTCCGCCTGCCGGGCGCCTGACTCGGCATAGCATAAGGCCGCCCCCGGTTACCCGGGCGCGGCCTGAATTTCAGTCAAACGCCGTGCGGGTTCAGCCGCGACGCGCCTCCAGCGCTTTCCAGCCGCCATAGACGACCATCGCCGCGATCACGGCCTTGACCGCATCGCCGATCAGGAAGGGTGCCATCCAGTGAGCCCAAAGCTCGGGGACCGTCTTGCCCATCACCGCAGCGGGCCATGCAAGGCCGGGGATATAGAGCAGCGCCGACACCGCGATCCCGCACAGCGCCGTCGAGACGACACCGCGTGCCAGTCCCTTTTCCACCGCCAGACCGGCCAGCCACGCGATGCCGACATAGCCGTAAAGGAACCCGGCGGTCGGCCCGACCAGCGACGCCCCGTTCATCCCGTTGGCGAAGACCGGCAGCCCCATGGCCCCCTCGGCCAGGTAGGCCAGCAGCGTCGCCGCACCCAGACGCGAGCCAAAGGTCAGGCCGACGATCAACACCGCCAGCGTCGACAGCGTCATCGGCACCGGAAAGAATGGCACGCTGACCTGCGCGGCAAGCGCCACAAAGAGCGTGCCGGTCAGAACGAGGCCGATCTTGCGCAGCAGGGTATCTTGGCCGATCACGGCCTTGGCTAGAACTGTGTCGCGCGTCATGTCGCGTCCCTCCGTTTATGTATCTAAGTCTCGACTTTTTCGCTGCACGGCGGCGAAAGTCAAGCGATTGCCCTTGATTTGCCCTGCGACAGGTGGGATTTCCCGCATATGACACAGGATACCGATCTTCCCCTTGCCCTCGTAACCGGAGCCTCGCGCGGCCTTGGGGCCGCCATGGCCGAAGCGCTGAGCGACACCCATCACGTCATCGCCGTGGCGCGCACCACCGGCGCGCTCGAGGAGCTTGACGACCGCATTCAGGCGCGCGGCGGCAACGCAACGCTGGCACCGATGGACATTACCAACACGCAGGCAATGGCGCAGCTTTGCCGCTCGATCCACGACCGCTGGGGCACTCTGGCGCTTTGGGTGCACGCGGCGGTGCATGCCGCGCCTTTGGCCCCCGCCAACCATATCTCCGATGGTGACTGGTCCAAATCCGTGGCCTGCAACGTGACCGCCACCGGCATCCTCATCCCTTTCATAGCCCCGCTTCTGGGCGAGGCGGGACAGGCGATGTTTTTTGACGACCCACAGGCGGGCGAGAAATTCTTTGGTGCCTACGGGGCCACCAAGGCCGCGCAAATCGCGCTTGCCCGCAGTTGGCAGGCCGAGAGCGAAAAGTTTGGGCCGCGCGTGCATATCCTGACGCCCGCGCCAATGGTCACCGCCACCCGCGCGCGCTTTCACCCCGGTGAGGATCGCGAGGACCTCGCGCATCCGCGAGATGAGGCCACCCGTCTTCTTGCCCTGATCTGAAGGACCTTGCGCGCCTTGCCCCTGTGGCAGCGCGCCGCTACACAGGGGCGAAACAGCGACAGGCGGGCACGGGCATGCGAATTCTGATTACCAATGACGACGGCATCAATGCGCCGGGCCTCGCCGTGTTGGAGGAGGTCGCCACAGCCCTTGCCGGTGACGATGGCGAAGTCTGGGTCGTGGCCCCCGCCTTCGAGCAATCCGGCGTCGGGCACTGCATTTCCTACACCCGCCCGATGATGATCTCGAAAATGGCCGAGCGCCGCTATTCCGCCGAAGGCAGTCCCGCCGATTGCGTCCTCGCGGGCCTGCATGACGTGATGAAGGATACGCCCCCCGATCTCGTGCTCTCGGGCGTGAACAGGGGCAACAACGCGGCTGAAAACGCGGTCTATTCCGGGACCGTGGGGGCCGCGATGGAGGCCGCCTTGCAAGGCGTGCCCGCCGTGGCGCTCAGCCAGTATTACGGGCCCGCCAATCGCGATCTCGACGACACGTTCGAGGCCGCCCGCGTGCACGGGTTGCCCACCCTGCGCCGCCTGCTCGACAAGGGCGTTTGGACCAGGGATGATTACGGCATCTTTTACAACATCAACTTTCCGCCCCTGCCCGCCGCGGAGGTCAAGGGTCTGCGCGCCGCAAGGCAAGGCTTTCGCCGCGACATGGGCTTCGGGGTTCAGCCACACTCATCCCCCTCGGGGCGGCGCTTTCTCTGGGTCACCGGCGCGCCCCAGCACGAGCCGACCAGCCCTGGCTCGGATGCGGATGTAAACCTGCAAGGCTATATCTCCGTCACGCCGATGCGCGCGGACCTGACCGCGCATGACGCGCTGGAGGCGCTCAAGGCCATCGAATGAGTGACGATGCCGATCATATCGCGGAACGCAAGATGCAGTTCCTCTTTGCACTGCGCTCTCGCGGGGTGACGGACAAGGCGGTGCTGACGGCGATGGAAAAGGTCGATCGTGGCCCGTTCATCCGCGGCTACTTTTCCGAGCGCGCCTATGAGGACATGCCGCTTCCCATCGCCTGCGGCCAGACCATTAGCCAGCCCTCAGTGGTGGGGCTGATGACGCAGGCGCTAAAGGTCTCGAGCCGCGACAAGGTGCTGGAGGTGGGCACAGGCTCCGGCTATCAGGCGGCGATCCTCAGCCAGCTTGCGCGGCGCGTCTATACCGTCGACCGGCACAAGCGTCTGGTTACCGAGGCGAGCGAGATTTTCCGCACCCATGATCTGACCAATATCACCGCGATTACCGCCGATGGCAGCTTTGGCTTGCCCGATCAGGCCCCGTTCGACCGGATCATCGTCACGGCCGCCGCCGAAGACCCGCCGGGGCCGCTCTTGGCCCAGTTGAAAATCGGCGGTATCATGGTGGTGCCCGTAGGCCAGTCGGACGCGGTGCAGCATTTGATCCGCGTAACCCGGCACGAGACCGGGTTCGATTACGACGAGTTACGCCCGGTGCGGTTCGTGCCGCTGGTCGAAGGGCTGGGACGCGACGGGTAAGGAAGTGTTTTGAACTGGGCCCCGGCCAACAAGGGGCAGGATATGAGGATGATCGAGATGCGTCACTTTCCACGACACCTGATCCTTGGGACGGGCATGGCCCTTGCCCTGGCGGCTTGCGACCGGCCGCTCGATCTCGACATGCGCGGGGCATTCGGCAATGCCCCCTCTACCGCCGAGGCGGCGCGCAACGCCACCGCCCCCCGGCCCGAGCCGGATGCGCGCGGCATCATCTCATATCCCGGCTATCAGGTGGCGGTGGCGCGGCGCGGCGACACGCTGGCGCAGCTTGCCACCCGGATCGGTGCGGACGCGCAGGACCTGGCGCGCTACAATGGCATGCAGACCGGCGATCCTCTGCGCGAGGGCGAGGTGATCGTCCTCCCCGGCCGCGTATCCGAGCCGACCGGCGGCCCGATTCAGCCGCCGGAGGATGTGGACATCGACGCACTCGCCGGGGATGCTATCCGACGTGCCGATGCACAGAACGTCGAGGCCACGCCGCTTGAGCCCGCCACCAAGGTCGGCGTCGAACCGGTCCGCCATCAGGTGGAGCGTGGCGAGACGGCGTTCAGCATCGCGCGGCTCTACGATGTGTCGATCCGCAGCCTTGCGGAATGGAATGGACTCGGCCCGGATTTCTCGGTGCGCGAGGGGCAGTATCTACTGATCCCGGTAGCCATGCCAGGCGAAGGAACCGAAAATTTCAACAGTGCCGAGGTGGCTGCCGTGACGCCTCCCGGCGCGGGATCGCCCACGCCGACCCCACCAAGCGCGTCAAAACCCCTGCCCGACGAGAAGACAGTACCTGTCTCGGAACCCGTGGAAACGGTTGCGGCCCCGGATCTGAGCGACAGCGGCACCGAAACTGCGGCAGCCACCGCCGGGGCGGCGCGCATGGTGGTGCCGGTGGAGGGCGACATTATCCGCGATTATGCCAAGGGCAGCAATGACGGGATCGACATCGCCGCCGCCCCCGGTGCCGCCGTGAAGGCCGCCGATAGCGGCACGGTGGCCGCGATCACCGAAGATACCAACGGCATCCCGATCATAGTCATCAAGCATACGGGCAATCTGCTGACCGTCTATTCCAATGTCGGCGCGCTGAACGTTGCCAAGGGTGACAGCGTGAGCCGCGGCCAGAAGGTCGCCGAGATTCGCCGCGACGGTACGGCAGCGCTTCATTTCGAGGTGCGTGACGGGTTCGACAGCGTCGACCCGAATGACTATCTCAGCCCGTCGTGAGGCGTCGGGCCGTTAGTTCGGGGTGATCCGATAGGCAGCACCCTGCCCGACGCTGAGGAACCAGATCGCCCCATCAGGGCCTTCGATGATATCGCGCACGCGGGACGTTTCGGAGGATTCGAGCCGCTCGACCTCTCGGAGCGGACTGCCGTCCAGCCGTGAGATCATGTCAAACTTGAGCGAGCCGACGAAGATATCGCCACGCCAGTCGGGAAACATGTCGCCCTGATAGATCATCATGCCAGAGGGTGCGATGGACGGATCCCAGTAATGCGCGGGCTGTTTCATGCCCTCCTTCTGGGTGCCCTCACCGATCTTCGCACCGGAATAGTGCCGACCGTAGGAAATCACCGGCCAGCCGTAGTTTGCGCCCTTCTCGACGCGGTTCACCTCGTCGCCACCACGCGCGCCATGCTCGACAAGCCAAAGCGCGCCGGACCCGTCCAGCGCCGCGCCTTGCGGATTGCGGTGCCCGTAGGACCAGATTTCCGGCTGTGCGCCTGGCGTATCGACAAAGGGGTTGTCCGACGGCACCGCCCCGTCGCGTGCGATGCGGATCACCGAGCCGTTCTCGCGCCCCAGATCCTGCGCTGACGGCCTATCGCCGCGATCACCTGTGGTGGCGTAGAAATAGCCATCGCGCCCCTCGACCAACCGCGAGCCGAAATGCCGCCCGCCGGTGGAGCCCGGCACCATCTCGAAAATCACCGAGAGGTCACTCAGCCGATCCGCACCGGGGTCCAGCCGCGCCCGCGCGATGGCGGTGCCCGCCCCGCCTGATTGGGGCTTGGAATAGGTGAAATAGATCTCTCGGCTCTGCGCGAAATCGCGCGGGACCAGCAGGTCGAGCAAGCCACCCTGCCCGCGCACGGCAATCTCTGGCAGTCCCTTGATCGCGCGGCTTTGCCCGTCAGCGATATGCAAAAGCCGCCCATCGCGCTCGCTGATGAGCATCTCGCCACCCGGCAGGAAGTCCAGCGCCCAAGGCTCATCGAGCCCGTCGACCATCTTGGTCACGGTCACATTGCCGACGCTCGTCTCAAGCGCATGGGCAGGAATGGCGGTTACACCTAGGGCGAGCAAGCATACGGCAAGACGGGTCATGGAGATCTCCTTTCCCGTCTCAAGATACGCACGTCAGGCGCGTTTGCCACTCACTTGCGCGATATCGAGCAGATCGAGCACTCGCGCCTCGATATCCGACGCGTTCAGCCGGGCCACTGCGTACATATCCGCCGGGCTCGCCTGATCTATGAAGATATCCGGCAACACCATGGAGCGGAATTTGAACCCTTCATCAAAAACATTAGCTTCACTCAGCAAGTGGCTGACATGGCTTGCAAAACCACCGATAACGCCTTCTTCGATCGTGATCATCGCCTCGTGGTTTTCGACCAGATCTAGGATCAGCGCCTCGTCGAGCGGCTTGGCGAAACGGGCGTCGGCCACGGTCGGCGTGATCCCGCGCGCGCGCAGCGCTTCACTGGCCTCCATCACCTCCTTGAGCCGCGTGCCATAGGACAGGATCGCCACGCGGCTCCCCTCCTGAATGATCCGCCCTTTGCCGATCTCCAGAGGCTCGCCGCGCTCCGGCATCGTCACGCCGGCCCCCTCGCCGCGCGGATAGCGAAAGGCAATCGGCCCGTCGTCATGCGCCGCTGCCGTGGCCACCATATGCACAAGCTCCGCCTCGTCGGCAGCGGCCATCACGACAAAACCCGGCAGGTTGGCAAGGAAAGCCACATCGAACGCCCCCGCATGGGTGGCCCCGTCCGCCCCCACCAGCCCGGCACGATCAATGGCAAAGCGCACCGGCAGGCGCTGAATGGCCACATCATGCACCACCTGATCGTAACCGCGTTGCAAAAACGTCGAATAAAGCGCGCAGAACGGCCTCATTCCCCCCGCCGCGAGGCCAGCGGAAAAGGTCACCGCGTGCTGTTCAGCAATACCCACATCAAAACAGCGTGACGGGTAGCGTTCGGCAAAAAGATCAAGGCCGGTGCCATCCGGCATCGCCGCTGTGATCGCGCAGATCTTGTCATCGCGTGCCGCGTGATCGAGCAGCGCATTGGCGAACACCTTGGTATAGCTAGGTGCGTTCGAGGGGGCCTTTTTCTGCTCGCCGGTCACCAGATCGAACTTGGCCGTGGCATGGCCGCCATCGCGGGCGCGCTCGGCCGGGCCATAGCCTTTGCCCTTCTTGGTCAGCACATGGATGAGAATCGGCCCTGTCGCGCGCGCCTTGACCGTGCGCAGCACCGGCAAAAGCTGGTCCATGTCATGCCCGTCAATCGGCCCGACATAGGAAAAGCCCAACTCTTCGAAGAGCGTGCCGCCCACCGTCATACCCTTGAGCATGTCCTTGGCGCGCCGCGCGCCTTCTTGAAAGGGGGGCGGTAGCAGCGAAATCGCTCCTTTGGCGGCGGCTTTGAACTCTTGAAACGGCTCACCGGCATAAAGCCGCGAGAGATAGGACGAGAGAGCGCCGACAGGCGGCGCGATGGACATCTCGTTGTCATTGAGAATGACGATCAGCCGTTTACCCAGATGGCCCGCGTTATTCATCGCCTCAAATGCCATGCCGGCCGACATCGCGCCGTCACCGATGATTGCGATGGCATCCCCGTGCCCGGTCGGACAGGCCCCGCCCAGATCACGCGCAACAGCAAAACCGAGCGCCGCACTGATCGAGGTGGAGCTATGCGCGGCACCGAACGGATCGTAGGGCGACTCCGAGCGCTTGGTAAAGCCCGACAGCCCGTCCTTTTGCCGGATGGTGCGCATACGGTCGCGCCGCCCGGTGAGAATCTTGTGCGGATAGCTTTGATGCGACACGTCCCAGATGATCTTGTCACGCGGCGCGTCAAAAACGTGATGCAGCGCCACGGTGAGTTCCACCACGCCCAGCCCGGCCCCCAGATGCCCGCCGGTTTCCGACACCGCCGCGATGGTTTCGGCGCGCAGCTCATGCGCCAGCCGCTCCAACTGGCTATCGCTGAATCGCTTCAGATCGGCGGGGCTGTGCACCTGATCGAGAAGCGGTGTGGTCGGGCGGTCTGGCATAGGGCCCCTCCTTGGGGGAAATGGCTAGCTCTGGCGCGAAATAACGAAGCGGGCGAGATCCCGCAAGCTGTCGGCACGTGCCTCATATAGAGATAGAGCGTCACAGGCGATCTCAACAAGGGTGGCGGCGCGGGTTTTCGCCCCTTCCAGCCCCAGAAGCGAGACAAAGGTGGCCTTGCCCGCAGCCGCGTCCTTACCCACCGCCTTGCCGACCTGCGCGGCATCACCGGTCACGTCGATCACATCATCCTGAATTTGAAAGGCGAGACCAAGCGCCCGCGCATAAGCCAGCAGTGGCGCGGGATCGGCGCGGCTCATACGCGCCCCCGCCGTGGCCGACCATTCGATCAGCGCGCCGGTCTTGCCCTCTTGCAACGTGGTGATTTCATCGAGCGTCAGTGGTACATCGGCACTTTCGGCGGCGATATCACGCGCCTGTCCCAACACCATGCCCTGCCCGCCCGCGGCCCGCGCCAGCGTATGGGTCAACTCGGCACGCACCTCCGCGCTCAGCCCGGTATTCGGATCGCTCACCATCTCGAAGGCCAATGAGTGCAGCGCGTCGCCCACCAAAACAGCCGTCGCCTCATCCCAATTGACATGCACCGTCGGTTGCCCGCGCCGCAGATCATCGTCATCCATCGCGGGCAGATCGTCATGCACGAGGGAATAGGCATGCAGCGCCTCGATGGCGCAGGCGGGCCAGAGCGCGGCCCCCGCGTCGACGCCGTGCAGCCGCGCGCTCTCCATCACCAGAAAGCCGCGAATGCGTTTGCCGCCGCGCGTGGCATAGCCCATACCCTCGGTCACCGGCCCCGCCGGAAAGGCGCCGATCACCAGATCTAGCTGCGCCTGAATGGCAGCGGCATCGGCGGCAAGCCTGCGCTGCATCTGTCTCAATCGCCCGAAACGGGGCGCGTGCCGGTGGGCTGACCATCGCTGTCGAGGGTGATCGCGGCGACCTTTTCCTCGGCCTCTTTCAATTTGGTCTCGCAGCGCTTCTTCAACTCCGCGCCTCGCTCATAGAGCGTGATCGACTCGTCCAAGGCCACATCGCCGCGTTCCAGCCGCCCGACCACCTGTTCAAGCTCCTTCATCGCCTGTTCAAAGCTCATCTCGTTGACGGGGGTATCGGGCATGAAAGATCCTGTTGCTGACGTTTTCCGCAACACCATAGACGCGGCGCGCGAGGGGTGCAATTCGGTTGACGCCGCCCGGGGGCTGAGAAAGATTACGGACATGTCACCGCCCACCTATCCGACCGCCAGCCGCGCGCCCGATCCCGAGGCATTGATGGCCGTGCAAACACGGCTGGACGAGGCGCGCGCCGTCGCACCCGCACTGGAGGCGGCAGAAATCGACGAGGTGCTGCGCATCGTGCCCGGCAAGCGCGCGGTGCTGGCGGGGCACTGGCAAGGGCGACCGGCGGTGTTTCGGATGGTGGAACGGGCCGAGGCCGACTGGCAGGCCCGCGAGTGGGCCGAGGTGGCGCGGATCTGGCCGCAAATGCAGGGCCTGCGCTACCGGGTGGCCGAGCCGCTGGCCTATCTACCCGAGGTGTGCATCATGGTTGTGGAACGGGTGGCGGGCACCCCCCTGATGGAGCACCTGTGGTCGCTTGTGCCGGGCGCGCGCGGCGCGCCGATGCAGCAGGCCGCCGCGTGGCTGCGGCGTTATACCGATGTCAGCGAAAGCTGGCGCGCTGCGCGGCCCGAAGGCTGGCTGGCGCGTGCAGAGCGGGCGCGCGGCAAGCAGCCCTTCGCGCGGCTGCGCCAGATCGAGGCCGGGATCGCACGGCATCTGGCCCGTCTCGCGGCGCGGCAGCAGGGCGTGGAATGGCGGATGGCAATCTGCCACGGCGATTTCCACCCCAACAATCTCGTGCTGCGCGGCGAGCGCCTCACGGGGATCGACCTTGGCGGGTCGGCGCAGATGCCGGTCTGCAAGGATATCGCACGCTGTCTGGCGCATATGGGCCGACGGGGCCTGTTTTCCTCGGAGCGGCGGCGGCTCGGGGTCGATGCGGCCGCGCTCGACCAGTTTGCCGAAACCTTTGCCCTGACCGAGACCGAGCGCCGCTGCACTCTGCCATTCTTCATCGGGATCGAGGCGCTGATCCGGGTCGAGAACCGGAGCATGAAGCGCGGGCGCATCCGCCATGCGGAAGCGATGTACAGCGCCTTGCGCGACGATCTGGCGGTCCTGCCGGGATGAGACGCCGCGCAGGGCATGGCGCTCAATCGTGATCGCGTCGCCGAGAGGAAATGTTTGCCTTCCCCTGTGCGTCTTGGCAAGACTGTCGGTATCGTGCACCGGACAGGAGACCACATGCGGCACATCCTGATCGCCCTCTGCCTCGCACTGCTCAGCGCACCGGCGCTCGCCGCGCCGACCGGCACCTTTCGCCACGCGCATAACGTGGGCTTCGGCGCGCAATCCAGCCTCGATCCGGCCTCCAAGGGTCGGGTGCTCCAGATCATCGAGAAAATCCAGAGTCGTCTTGTGCGTCCGGGGCGGGATGGCAAGCCCGCGCCGGACCTTGCGACACGCTGGACCCCCAATGAGGACGGCACGGTCTGGACCTTTCAGATCCGCGAGGGTGTGCGGTTTCATGACGGCAGCACGCTCGATGCCGACGACGTGGTCTATTCAATCGCCCGCGTGATCGACCCTGACTATGGCAGCCCGGCGCGCGCCGCCGTCAAGATGATCGAACACGTCGAGGCCACCGGCCCGCTGACCGTGCGGATGCAGCTTGAGTCAACCTTCGCAGATCTTCCGCTGCAACTGATGGATCCACGGCTGCGCATCATCCCCGAAGGCTCGGGCGAGACGGTGGACCAGACCGGCATCGGCACCGGACCGTTCAGGGTCGAGAAATTCGACCCCGACGGAATCACGGTGCTGACCGCCTATGAGGAGTATTGGGAAGGCCCGCCCGCGCTTGCCCGGATCGAGGTGATCGGCGTGCCCGACGCGCAGGCGCGGCTTCAGGCGTTCCTCAGCGGTCAGTTGGACATGGAACGCGGCATCGCCCCGGTTCTGCGCCGCGCGCTCGACAAATCCTTGCGCTATCAGTTGCTGGAAATCCCCACCGGCAACTGGATGGGGCTGGCCTTTCGCACCGATATCGAGCCTTTCGATGATCCGCGCGTGCGGCAGGCGCTGCGCCTCGTGGTGGATCGCGATGAAATGCTCGATCTCGCACTTGACGGCGGCGGCGTGATCTCCTGCGACACGCCGGTTGCGCCCAATGATCAGTACCGCGCCGAAATGCGCTGCCCGGCCGATCCGGACCGCGCCCGCGACCTGCTGGCGGAGGCCGGGCTGTACGACGGCATCGACGTGGATGTCTATGTCTCCTCGCTCGATCCAAGCTGGCCGGTGATCGGCGTCACCTATCAAGAACAGGCCGCCGAGGCCGGAATCCGGGTCAACGTCGTCACTGCCGCCGCCGATGGCTATTGGTCCACCGTGTGGATGAAGAAACCGGCCTTTACCACGAGCTGGGGCGAGCGCCCCGCCGATCAGGCACTGAACGAGGCGTTCCATTCCTCGGCCAAGTGGAACGAAAGCCATTATTCAAACCCCGAATTCGACCATCTTCTGGAATCCGCCCGCGCCGAGCTCGATTTCAGCAAGCGCCGCGCGCTCTACGTCAAGGCGCAGGAATATCTTGCCATGACCTCGGGCACGCTGATCCCGTTCCACGTCACGCAGCTGGTGGTGTTGTCCAATCGGGTGGCGCATTTTGACCCGGTGCCAAACGATGCCCTGCGCTGGCATCTGGTCGCGGTGGTGGAGTGAGCGCAGTTACCAACGCCCCGACATCACCCGCAGCATGAGGCCGAGCCTGCTGCGCACCGGGGCTAGGTCGAGCGTGCCTTCGGCGACCGATGCCGGGCGGCGCATCGCTGCGCGCAGGACCGGTCCTGTCTCCCACAAAGGAAAAAGTGCCGGGGCCGCCGCGGATGACACATGTGCGCGCGCCGCCCGTGCCCGCGCCAGCCGCCGCAAGCCTTCGCCGGCGAGATTCCGCACCGCTTCCGGTCGTCCGTCAGGCAGGGGTTTGCGTCCCGCAGCCTCCAGCGCGGGCATCGCGCGGAACCAGTTGGAAAGGCCAAGCGCAAAGCCTGCGTCGCACAGCACGTCCTCCTCGGCGGGGCCAAGCGCGCGTGCCGCCGCGCGGATCAGATTGCCCGATGTGGCCTCGATATAGCGGATAAAATCCGCCTCGTCCTCGAACGGCGCGCGCTCGATATCCCACCGCCGCGCCTCGATCAGGTCAATCAGCAACGCGGCCCCCTCCGCATCCAGCACCTGCGCCAGCCTGCTGACCACCTCGTGCCGCCGCACCGCATTGCCTGCGCGGATCTCCTCGAGCGCCTCCACCCACCACTGCAGCCTCATCTCGGCGATCATCGGCTCCTGCGTCACCCAGGGCGCGCGCGCCACCTCGACATTGAAGGCATAGACCGGAAATAGCACTACGCGCGCCGCCACCGGGGCCGCCATCGCCGCCTGAAACCTCGCGGGGTCCGCGCGGCGCACCAGATCGGCACAGGCGGTCAGATCGGCGTCGAACGCAGCGCTCAAACCGCCCCCTCATGCACCAGTTTCCAGTTTATCGCATCAAGCAGCGCCTCAAATGAGGCATCGACGATATTGGGGCTGACCCCCACCGTCGACCAGCGTCGCCCGGCGCTGTCCTGACTGTCGATGATCACGCGGGTCACCGCCTCGGTTCCGCCTTGGGTGATGCGCACCTTGAAATCCACCAGGTGCATATCGGCGATCTGATCCTGATAGGGGCCGAGATCCTTGGCCAAGGCCCGGGCCAGCGCGTTGACCGGCCCCCGGTCATGGCCCTCTGCATCCATCGACTCCGACACTGACAGCTTCTTCTCGTCCCCCACCTTCACGACGACAACCGCCTCTGACAGGCTCACCATCCGGTCATACTTGTTCTTGCGCCGCTCCACCGTGACCTTGTAGCGCTTGACCTCGAAGAATTTTGGCATCTGCCCCAGTTCGGTGCGCGCGAGGATTTCGAAACTCGCCTGCGCGCTGTCATAGGTATAGCCCTGATCCTCGCGCTCCTTGATCACCTCCAAGAGGCGCGCGAGCCGCGCATCGCCCGGGGCCACCTCGATCCCAGCCTCCGCCAGCCGGCGGCGCAGGTTCGATTGCCCGGCCTGATTGGACATCGGGATGATGCGCGCATTGCCCACGGTCTCGGGGTCGATATGCTCGTAGGTGCTGGGGTCTTTCAGGATCGCGCTCGCATGCAGCCCCGCCTTGTGGGCAAAGGCCGAGGCCCCGACATAGGCCGCCTGCCGCAGCGGCACGCGGTTGAGGATCTCGTCCAGTTGTCGGCTAACCGCCGTCAATCTTTTCAGCCCCTCGCGGCTCACCCCGATCTCGTAGGCGTCGGCATAGGGCGGCTTCAGCATCAGCGTCGGAATGAGCGTGGTGAGGTTGGCATTGCCGCAGCGCTCTCCCAGCCCGTTCAATGTGCCCTGCACCTGCCGCGCGCCCGCATCGACGGCGGCGAGGCTCCCTGCCACGGCATTTTCCGTGTCGTCATGGGTGTGTATGCCCAGACGGTCGCCGGGGATACCCGCAGCGATGACCTCGCCCACAATGCGCCCGATCTCGGTGGGCAGGGTGCCGCCATTGGTGTCGCATAGCACGACCCACCGCGCGCCCCCCTCGTATGCGGCGCGCAGGCACGTCAGCGCGTATTCGGGATTGGCGCAGTAGCCGTCAAAGAAATGCTCGGCATCGAACAGCGCCTCGCGTTCCTGCCCCACCAGATGGGCCACGGATTTTGCGATGTTCTCGACGTTCTCGTCGAGCGTGATGCCAAGCGCCTCGGTGACGTGGAAATCGTGGGTTTTGCCGACGAGGCAGACGGCCTGCGTGCCTGCATTCATCACCGCCGCCAGCACCTCGTCGTTCTGCGCCGAGCGCCCCGAGCGCTTGGTCATGCCGAAGGCGGTCAGGGTGGCGCGGGTCTGCGGCACGGCGTCGAAAAAGGCGCTGTCGGTGGGGTTCGCGCCGGGCCAGCCACCCTCGATATAATCGACGCCCAGTCGGTCAAGCGCCTGCGCGATCTGGATTTTCTCGGACGTGGAAAAGCTGACGCCCTGGGTCTGCTGCCCGTCGCGCAGGGTGGTGTCGTAGAGGTAAAGGCGTTCCTTGGTCATAAGGCACCCCGCGCGGAATCAAGGCGCACTTGTGCGCCGCCGCGCGAGCGCCCGACCGCCCGTCGCACCAGAGGTGCGCCGTTGATAGTCGGCACGCCTTTGGCGTGACGGGCGGGCGCTTTTGCAATGTCGCAGCACGCTCCCCGCGCGGAATCAAGGCGCGCCTCGGCGCGCCGCCGCGCAGCGCCCGACCGCCCCCCGGGCGGGCGCTTCTGCAACGTCGCAATCCGAAACGACGTCGCAGTGGTCGGCGCCGTAAAGCGCTCCCCACGACCCGAGTAGCGCCCCCCCGCGGACGGGCGCTGCGCGGCAGGCAGGCGGTGTGCGAAACGGCGCGTCACTTCAACGCCTCCAGCTTAACGGGGTCAAAGTCGGGACCGGGGATCAGGTCGACGCCTTCCTTGGACATACGCACCTCGACGCCAGCTTCAACAAGTTCTGCCTTCAGGCGGTCAAGTTCCGAAAAATCCTTCGACACCATGGCCGCCATGCGTTCTGTCGCAACGCGTTCGGTGAATTGGCTCAATACTGGTGCGTATTTCTTCTCGCTATCTTTTGCCCACAGTCCGATGTCGTCCGTGAGCAGACCTAGTAACTCGGCAGTGGACTTTAGTTTCAATGCGAGTTCGAATCTTCCCTCTGCGGGTCTAGGATAGTTCACATCACCGTCCGCTCTTTGCCGTTCAGCTTTCAACGAAGCCTCTAGACGTTTGGCAAGGCTTGCTACGTTATCGATTGCTGGTTTCGTATTCAGATCTTCCGCCAAATTGATAACGACACTTTCATCAACTGCATCTCGTGATGTACTAATTGGACCGACCTCGTCGAGAAGCGCACGCCAATGTGCCAATTTCACGCGCGCCTCCCGCGACTTCTCTGCCGTCCAGTCCATCGGCTTGCGGTAATGCGTCGAGAGAAACACAAACCGGATCACCTCCCCCGGTATCCCCTGATCCAGCAAATCCCGCACCGTAAAGAAATTGCCCAAGGATTTGGACATCTTCTTGCCCTCGACCTGCAACATCTCGTTATGCAGCCAGTAGCGCGCGAACTCCCCCTCAGGATGTGCGCAGCAGCTTTGGGCGATCTCGTTCTCGTGGTGCGGGAACATCAGATCGTTGCCGCCGCCGTGGATGTCGAAAGTATGCGGATGCTCCCGTGCCTCGGGCGAAAGTTTGGCCTCTACGTCCTCCCATAGCAGCTTCTCCGCCATCGCCGAGCATTCGATATGCCAGCCGGGCCGCCCTCGCCCCCACGGGCTGTCCCAGCCCGGCTGCCCCTCATCCGACGCCTTCCAAAGCACGAAATCCATCGGGTTGCGCTTATAGGGTGCCACCTCGACCCGCGCGCCCGCGATCATGTCATCGACCGTGCGCCCCGATAGCTTGCCATAGCCCTCGCGCCACGAATCCACGGCAAAGAGCACATGGCCTTCCGCCTCATAGGCATGACCCTTGGCAATCAAATCCTCGATCATCGCCACCATCTGCGGGATATACTGCGTCGCGCGCGGCATGTGGTCAGGCTCCAAAGCGCCCAGTTCCGCCATGTCATCCAGAAACCACTGCGTCGTCTCCGCCGTGATCTCGCCAATCGCGCGCCCGCTCTCCGCCGCGCGCGCGTTGATCTTGTCATCCACGTCGGTGAAGTTGCGCACATAGGTGACATGCTCCGGCCCATAGACATGGCGCAACAGCCGATACAGCACGTCGAACACCACCACGGGCCGCGCATTGCCCAGATGCGCCCGGTCGTAGACCGTCGGCCCACAGACATACATCCGCACATTCTCGGGATCGAGAGGCGCGAACACCTCCTTCTTGCGGGTGCGGGTGTTGTGCAGCTTGATCGTCGTCATTTTCGCCTCATGCGCCTGTCCTGCGCGGGCTTAGCAACTTCGCGCCGCCTTGAAAACACGCAAAAGCCGCGCCGTTCAGCCGCGCAGCGCGGGCAGACAGACGTGCCGCCCACTGCCTGTCACCTCCACCGCGACCGGCAGGCCATAGACCCGGCTCAGCGCCGCACCGCTCAGAACGGTCCCGGCGGCCCCCTGCGCGATGATCCGACCGTCGCTCATCAGCACCACATCGGCCCCGAGCGCGAAGGCCTGATCGGGGTCATGCGTCGACAGGATCACCCCCTGCCCGGCCGCACCCGCCAGCCCCGCGATCTGCGCCAGAACCTGTGCCTGATTGCCGAAATCGAGGCTTGCGGTTGGCTCGTCCATCACGATCAGCGGGGCCGCCTGCGCCAAAGCCCGCGCGATCAGCACCAGCTGCCGCTGCCCGCCCGACAGGCGCGAATAGTCGCGCGATGCCAGATCGCCGATCCCCAGCCGGTCGAGTGCGGCCTGCGCCGCGTCCCGGTCCGCCGCCCCCGGCTGCGCGAAGGGCCCCAACCGCGCGGTGCGCCCCATCATCACCACCTCCAGCGTCTCGAAGGGAAAGGGCGGCGCATGGGCCTGCGGCACATAGGCGATGCGGCGCGCAATCTCGGTGCGCCTCAGCCGTGTAATCGGTTCGCCCCCAAGCAGAACCTCGCCCGAGAGCGGCGGCAGGAGGCCCAGAAGCGTGCGGAACAGCGTGGTCTTGCCGCAGCCATTCGGCCCAAGCAGACAGGTAACGCGCCCCGGTGCCACCGTGAGCGACAGCCGCGCCCCCACCGTCTCGCGTCCGTAACCGATGCTCAGATCTCGCGCCTCGAGCCTCATGACCAGCCGCGCCGCCCGCGCGCCAGCAGCCAGACGAAAAAGGGCGCGCCGATGACCGCTGTGAGGATGCCCAAGGGCACCTCGATCGCCGCGATGCTGCGCGCGGCGGTATCCACGACCAACAGATAGCCCGCGCCAATCAGCACCGAGGTGGGCAGCAGACGACCGAAACCCGGCCCCACCAGCATCCGCGCGATATGCGGGATGACAAGGCCAACCCAGCCCACGACCCCGGCCAGCGCCGTCACGCTCGCGGTGATCAGCGTGGCCGCAGCGATCACCAGAAACCGCGTGCGCCCCGCCTCGACGCCAAGCGCGCGCGCCTCCTCATCCCCCAGCGACAGCACATTGATCCGCCACCGCAGCAGCGCCAGCGGCACGAGGCCGAGGATCACCGCAGGCAGCGCGGGCCCGATATCCGCCGAGGTGACCGAGGCCAGCGAGCCCAGAAGCCAAAAGGTGATCGCGGGCAATTGGTCATAGGGATCGGCCAGCACCTTCAACAACGAGGTCGCCGCCCCGGCCAATGCCCCGATCACCACGCCGATCAGCACCAGCGTCAGCGTGCGGTCGGTATTGCGCACCAGCCCCGCCACCAAGGTGACGACCCCCACCGCCGCCATGCCGCCCGCAAAGGCCGCGCCCTGAATCGCCGCCACCGGCAACGACAAAAAGATGCCTGCCACGGCCCCCAACCCTGCCCCGGCAGAGACCCCAAGGATGTCCGGTGACACCAGGGGATTGCGAAAAAGCGCCTGATAGCTCGCCCCCGCCGCCGCCAGTGCCGCCCCCACCAGCAGCGCCGCGCCGATCCGCGGCAGGCGGATGTTCCATACAACTATTTGCGCCTGCGCCTCGCCGCGCCCCATCAGCGCCGCCAGAACCTCGCCGGGCGACAGGCCATAGGGCCCGATCATCAGCGCGAGGAAACACAGCGCCAGCACGCCCGCGCAAAGCCCCGTGGTCAGGCTCAGGCCGAGCGGCAGCACGCTTATCCGGGCGGTCGTCCCTCGGCCCATTCCAGCACCTCCTGCAGCGCCGGATCGTCGAGGCGCACGTGGTAATAAAGCTCATAAAACTCCCGCGTCTCGGCCCGCAGATCACCCCGCCAGCGATCGGGGTAGAGCAACCCCGCCATCCAGATGAGCCCCATGATACGGTTGAGCGAGGGCGGCCGGTCGATCCAACCGAAAGGGGCTGTGGGGGCGAGATGGACGCGCCCCTCACGCACCGCCTCGATCCCCTGCCAGAGCGGATCGTCGAAGACGGAGGCAAAGAAATTGCGATCCCACGTCACGATGATCTCGGGGTTGGCGACGATCACCTGCTCCATCGAGGCGCGCACCAATCCCCGCGTGGCACCCCCGTCATCGGCCACGTTGCGCCCACCTGCGCGCTCGATGATCTCGGTGTTGATCGAGCCTTTCATCCCCGTTTCCAGCCCCTCGGGGCCGCGCGCAAGGTAGACGCGCGGGCGCGCCACTTCAGGTACGTCGGCCAGGATCGCGTCGATCCGGGCAAAGACCCCCTCCACGTGGCTCGCCAACCGCTCCGCCCGCTCCGGCACGCCGAGGATATCGCCCATCAGCCGTAGCGCGGTGGGCGTATTTTCGAATCGTCCGTCGATCAGCACATAAGGAATGTCGGTCTGCGCCTGCGTACGGTCCGCGAGATCGACATAAGTGTCGCGCACCGAGCCGAAATCGAAGATCAGATCGGGCGCGATCTGCAACACCCGCTCCAGATTGGCCTCGCCGCCGCGCCCGGTGAGCCGCCCGGTCTCGGGCAGGTCGCGGTAAGGCGCTGCCAGATACGGGCGCTCATAGTCATGCGGCGCGCGCGGCCAGCCGGTCATCGCCTCGGGCTTGAGAATGTAGAGCAGGATCGACGCAGGCGGACCGGCGGCAAAGACCCGTTCGACCCGCTCCGGCACCTCGACCACGCGCCCCGCGCTATCGGTCACCTCGCGCGCCATGACCGGCCATGACATCATCAGGAGAAGAAATAATATCAACCTCATACAAGATATACCTCATCTGCCCGCCGGTTTCGCCGGGGCCTTGGGGGTGAATTCGCAACGGTCGGGCTTGATGTCGATCAGCGGCGTGCCGTCGAGACAATCGAGCCCGCGCACCACCAGCGCCCCCGGCTCCACCGACACCAGCCGCACCTGCGAGGTGCCGATGGGGTTGGGCCGCTGCGGCGAGCGGAGCGCGAAGGTGCCGAAATAGCGGGTGCCATCGCCTTTGGGGTTCTGCCGCACGAGATCACGGCGCGCGCGATCGAGCCAGTAGAGGATTTCCAGATGCGCATAGGCCCCGACCCCCTCCAGGGCGGCGTGCCAGGGCTCGAAAATCTCGATCCGGCAATCGGAGCCGTCGAGCCGCCCCTGTCGCGGGCAATCCTCGCGACGGGCCCAGGGGGTGCGGATGCGCCCGATGAAATAAAGCTGCGCGTCGCTGGCGTCCGGCAGATCCGTGAGCCGCTCGCCCGCGCGTAACCGTGCCTCCATCCCGTGCCCCCCTTGCCTGGTTCCCTAGATGTACCCCGCCACGCGAATATCGCAAGGGGCGCGTGGTCAGCCTAGCGTAGACAGCTTCGCACGATCCGGCGAGACACGATAGGTCAGTGCCGCGTCGTCGCGCGTGGCATGGGCATCGGCACTGGCCTGCAAGACGCCGTGATGGGACGATTTCACGCAGACCGGATCGGTCGCATCCGGATCACCGAGGATCGCCATCGCCTGACAACGACAACCGCCAAAGTCGATTTCCTTGCGCTCGCAGCTCCGGCAAGGCTCCTGCATCCAGTCGGTGCCGCGATAGGCATTGAACGCCGCGCCCTTGTACCAGATGTCATACAGGGGCCGCTCGCTCACGTTGTCAAAGCTCAGATGCGGGATGCTTTGGGCCGCGTGGCAGGGCAAAACCTGCCCGTCGGGAATGACGTTGAGGCCGCTGCTGCCCCAGCCGCCCATGCAGCGTTTGGGCAGGTCCTCGTGATAATCGGCGGGCACATAGTCGATCACCAGCCGCCCCTTGAGGCGCGCCCGCGCCTCGGCCACCAGCCGTGTCGCCTCGTGCGCCTGTTCGCGCGTCGGCATCAACGCATCGCGATTCTCCAGCGCCCAGCCGTGAAATTGCACCGTCGCCACCTCGATCCGGCGCGCGCCTATTTCCTCGGCCATCTCGATGGCGCGTGGCAATTGATGCAGGTTGCGCCGGTGCAGCACGGCGTTCAGCGTCAGCGGAAAGCCGATCGCACCGATCCACTCGGCCACCTGCATCTTGCGGGCAAAGCCGCCGCGATAGCCGCCGATCTCGTCGGCCATGGCCGGATCGGTGCCTTGCAATGACAGCTGCACATGATCGAGCCCGGCAGCGTCCAGGTCCTTCAACCGACGCTCGGTCAGGCCAATGCCCGAGGTGATCAGATTGGTGTAAAGCCCCGCCTCGCGCGCTCCGGCAACGAGGTCTGTCAGATCGCGGCGCGACGCGGGCTCACCCCCCGACAGGTGCAGTTGCAACACCCCCAGATCAGCCGCCTGCCGGAACACGTCCACCCATGTCGCCGTATCCAACTCACGCTCCTGCCGGGTCAGTTCCAGCGGATTCGAACAATAGGGGCATGAGAGCGGACAGCGATGCGTCAACTCGGCCAGCATGGCTATGGGTGGATTGACCTTGATCATGCAGTCACGTCCAGAAACCGACGGTCGCGCAATGCGGACAGAAACCCGGCGCTGTCCTCGACGATCTGCTCGAGCGGCGCCTCGTATTTCGCGGCCAGCATCTGCGTGATCTCTCCGAAACTGCGCCGCCCGTCCACCTCGGACAGGATCGCATGCCCGACCGCATCAAGCGTCAGCGCACGCTCGGGTGCCAGCAGCACCCAGGTTTCGCGCACCCGGTCGAAATGCAGCCGCACACCGCGCGGCAGGGCGGGGATGTCGGCAGGTTTCATCACGACGCCCTCTGCATAATCAGCCCCTCACCCGGCTGCCACGCGCCGGGCGGGATGCACGCGGGTGCCACATAGGCCGCGTAAAGCGCATCCAGCTGCGCCCATAGCACATCGGTCTTGAAGATCAGCGCGGCGGCGGCGGCCTCCTGTTTTTCGCCGGTGTCGGCGTGGTCCAGCACCCATTGCAACCCGAATGCCACGTCCTTGGGTGCCTCTTTCAACCGATTGCGGAAATAGGACAGCGAACTGTCATCGGCGAACTCGTAATTTTGCAACAGCCCTTCGATGCGCTGCGCGTGGATCTTGGGCGCGAAAAGCTCGGTCAGCGAGGCGGCGACCGCCTCCAGCAGGGTCTTATCGCGCACGAAGCGCACATAGGCATCGACGGCAAACCGCGTGGCGGGCAACACGCCATTGGTCGAGGCCACGTAATCGGGGTCGAGCCCCACCGCCTCGGCCAGCCGAAGCCAGCGGCGAATGCCGCCCTCGTTGGTGTCGGTGCCGTCGTGATCCTCGATCCGCGACCGCCAGATGCGCCGCAGGTCCGGGTCCTCGACCCGGCTCATGAAGGCCGCGTCCTTCATCGGGATCGAATGCTGATAGTAATACCGGTTGATCACCCAGGCCCGCACCTGATCGGGGGTGCAGTCCCCCCCGTGCAACATTCCGTGAAACGGATGCCGGTCGTGATAGCGCTCCGCCCCGATCTGCCGCAGGCGTGCCTCGAATTCCTCTTTCGACGGGGTCATGCCGTGATCTCCATTCCATCCTGACCGATGATCCATCCCGCCGTCTCGGCCTCGGCGCGCTCACTCGATCCGGGGCGCAGGACGGGGTTGGTGTTGTTCATGTGCACAAAAACCTTCTGCCCGATGGTACGCCCGGCAAAGGCGGCGATCGAGCCGTCCGCCCCGCTCATCGACATATGCCCCATGCGCTTGCCGGTCTTCTCGCCCAGTCCCGCGCGCTGCATCTCATCGTCGCGCCACAGCGTGCCGTCGAAAAACACCGTATCCGCGCCGTCCAGCCGCTCGGCCAGCGTGTCGCTCAGCCTCGCGCAGCCCGGAATGTAATAAACCCGCGTCTCGCCCGCGCACAATTCCACCCCAACGGTCTGCTCACCGATCAGATCGGTCTGCACCTCGCCCGCTTCCAGATAGAGCGGCACCTTGCCCGGCACGGCGAACAGCGTCGCGCGCAGACCCGGCACCAGTTCGAACGGCGTATCCAGCGCAATCGCCGCCCGGTCCACGACCGACCGGTTCAGCGCATCGAAAATCGGGTTGGCGTCCAGCACCGCGTGAATGCCCGGCGTCGCGTAGAGGGTAAAGGCCTGCATTTCGCGCAGCGTTAACAGCCCCGCCACATGATCAATATCACCATTCGTGATCAAGACAGACCGCAGCGGCAGCTCGCGCAGCCCGTTTGGATGGAGAGACGGGGCACGCGCGAACTGCTCCCTGATATCAGGAGAAGCGTTCAGGATCGCCCAACTGACGCCATCGGCCGTCACGGCCAGCGATGACTGTGTTTGAGCAGGAATGTCCCCCGCTCGCGCGAGATTACAATTCGGGCACCCGCAATTCCATTGCGGCAGGCCGCCACCGGCAGCCGCCCCGAGTATGCGCGCGCGGAAGGTCATGTCGTCGCGCGCACCCTCGTATTCAGAACAGCACTTCGCGGTCGTCTTCGAATTCCGGGCCGTACATGTTGATTTCCATGCCGCACTCGATTTCGCGGAGCGTGGGTTTGGTCCATGCCATGACAGGGGTCCTCCTCATTGGTATGTCCTTATGACAGTGCCAGACTGCCAGATCACTGGTACTCGGGCTACCCTTATTTTTTTAAGAGATATGCCGACTTTGGTCGGCATCAAGGGGGGGCGATGCGGGGGGGAATGCCCTCAACGCAAAACCCCTTGCTGCGTCTGGACCTAATCTCGAATCCAAAATCACCGGCAGACAGCTTGCGCCGCAGATACCCGCTATAGACATCTGAACCGCCCTGGTTTTCCCGGAGCGGTTCAATCAGGCACAGGGTAAGGATTGCTTCTCCTGCACAAACAGACCGCCACCAGCGCCGGCATCCACAAGGCGACCGTGGTGATTGACGAAAACCCCGCCCCGATGGCTGCGGAGTCGGGCTTTTCCGAGGCGATGGCCCCGCTCGATTTCGAACTGCGCGTGCGCGTGAACCAGTATTCCAACGTCCGTGTCATCGCCGAAACCGACGATGGACTGCACATGACCGGGCGCTTTGACAAGGCGTCGGGCGGCTGTTCGGCCCTCGCCGCGAGGCTCAGAGCATGGTGCGCCACGCCAACTATTCCGGGTTGTAGCGCGACCAGATCACCCAGCTTTTCATCCCCGCCCCTTTCATCGACCATATGGAGGTCTGGCAGGGCAACGACATGCTCTTTACCAAGGATGGCGGCATCTCGATCTCGGAAAACCCGGTCTTCCGATTTTCATATGACGACAACGGATCGACCGACCTGCGCGTGATGGCCACCGATACCGAGGGCGACCGGTTCGAGAGGGTGCTGCCCAAGGGGGCGGATAGCCGATCGCGGCCGTCCGCTGCCTTAACGCCCCTCGAACTGCGCCGGGCGTTTTTCGAGAAACGCCATGACGCCCTCCTGAAAGTCGCGGCTCTGGCCGCAGGCACCTTGCAGCTTGGCCTCAAGATCAAGTTGTTGATCCATAGTGTTATCCCAGGTGCCCCGGATCGCCTGCTTGACGGCGCGATACGTCTGTGTCGGACCCTTGGCCAGATGCGCGGCGCGCGCCTGCCAATGTGCCTCGAAGCCCTCGTCGCTGACGCATTCCCAGATCATCCCCCAATCGCTGGCCTGCCGGGCGCTGATCGGCTCGGCAAATAGGGCGGCTCCCATCGCCTTGGCCATGCCCATTTGACGCGGCAGCGCCCATGTACCGCCCGCATCCGGCATCAGGCCGATCCGCGTAAAGGCTTGTAGGAAATAGGACGCCTCTGTCGCGATCACCACATCCGCCGAGAGCGCCAGGTTGGCCCCTGCCCCCGCCGCAGGCCCGTTGACCGCGCTGATCGTCGGCACCGGGCAGTCGGTGATCGCGCGCAGCATCGGCACGTATTCCTCGCGCAGCACGCGCTCCAGATCGAGGGTCGCGGCATTGCCGCCGTCGCTGAGATCCTGACCGGAGCAGAACGCCTTGCCCTTGCCGGTGAGCACCACGACGCGTGCCGCGCGTCCGGCATGGGTCATCGCATCGGTGATCTCGGCGCGCATCTGGGTATTGAGCGCGTTCATCTTGTCGGCCCGGTCGAGGCAAAGGACGGCAACGCCCTCGATGATCTCAAGCGTGATGGTCTGGTAATCTTTCACGGGAATCGGCCCTCCTGACATGGTCTCGGGGATCAAACCCTATCGTTGCCCCCGGGCCAAGGGCAACGGCGCGTCAGTCGTCGAGAATCTCGCGCAGGCGGCGCTCTTCTGCCTCGCTCAGACGGGCGACCGCGCGTTCGGGTGTTTGCGCCCGGCCGCGCAGGTATATCCCTGCCATCAGCAGGCCCGCGCCCAGCATGATCGGCCCAGCCATCCACAACAGCAGGTTGGAGCCGCCGGTGCGCGGCTTGAGCAGCACGTATTCGCCGTAACGGTCGACGACGAAATCGACGACCTCCTCGTTGGTGTCCCCCACCACCAGCCGCTCGCGCACCAGAAGGCGCAGGTCGCGGGCCAGTTCGGCGTTGGAATCGTCAATGCTTTCGTTGCGACAGACCAGACAGCGCAGGCCCGCCGAGATATCGCGCGCGCGATCCTCCAGCACCGGATTGTCGAGAATCTCGTCCGGTTGCACCGCAAACGCCGGGGCCGTGATCACACAGAGTACAAGGAACAGGCGTTTCATTCCGCGGGCACCCCTTGCGGCAGCTTGCGCGCCCCGGCGGCAACCCGGTAGCGGCGGTCGCTGAGCGACAGGAATCCGCCAAGCGCCATCAGGATCGAACCACCCCAGATCCAGTTCGCCAGCGGTTTGTAATAGCTGCGCACGGCCCATCCTCCGCCCTCCTGCGGATCGCCGATCACCACGTAGATGTCGCGCAGGAACGCGTTATCGAGCGCCGCCTCGGTCGTAGGCATCTGCGCCACCGGATAGACGCGCTTTTCGGGCTGCATCTCGGCGATCTCGCGGCCGTTTTGGCTGAGGGTAAAGGTGGCCTTGGTGGCCACGTAATTCGGACCCTGCTCCTGATGCACCTCGTCGAGGCGCAGCCCGTAGCCCGCAATCTCGAAATCCTGTCCGACCTGAAGCACCCGGATATCCTCGGCCTCCCAGGCCATCATCGCGGCGACCCCGGCCATGGTCACGCCCAGACCGCCATGCGCCACCGCCTTGCCCCAGTCAGCGCGTGGCAGACGGGTCAGGCGCGCCAGCCGCCCGGTGCCGCGCCCGGTGCGTGCCCAGATATCGACGGCAGACCCCGCAACCAGCCAGGCCCCCAGAAACAGACCCATGGGCCCGAGCGCCGAGCGCCCGGACTGCATCGCCCAAGCCAGCGCCCCGATGGCCACGGCCAACGCGAAGGCGGGGATCAGCTGACGCACGATCCGGCCCACCGTCGCGCGCTTCCATGCCAGCATCGCCCCGACCGGAAGAACCAGGCCCAGAGCCACCATGAACGGGGTGAATGCGGCGTTGAAGAATGGCGCGCCGACCGAGAGTTTTCGGTCGAACGCCATCTCGGCGATCAGCGGCCACATCGTGCCGATGAACACGACGAAACAGGCCACCGCCAGCAGGATATTGTTGAGCACCAGCACCGATTCCCGGCTGACCATGCTGAACACGCCCCGCGCCTGCATGACATTGGCGCGTGCCGCGAACAGCGTGAGCGCCCCCATCATGAAGGCCGCGGTGATGCCCAGCAGGAACACGCCGCGCTCGGGGTCGGTGGCGAAGGCATGTACGCTTGTCAGCACGCCCGAGCGGGTGATGAAGGCACCGATCATAGAAAACCCGAAGGCGATGATCGCCAGCAGGATGGTCCAGCTTTTCAAGGATTCACGCTTTTCCACCACGATGGCGGAATGCAGCAGGGCGGCGGCAATCAGCCAGGGCATGAAGCTGGCATTTTCGACCGGGTCCCAGAACCAGAAGCCGCCCCAACCCAATTCATAATAAGCCCACCAGGACCCAAGGCCGATACCGATGGTCAGGAATATCCACGCCGCCAGCGTGTAGGGCCGCACCCAACGGCCCCAGGCCGCATCGACCCGCCCCTCGATCAGGGCGGCCACCGCAAAGGAGAAGGTCATCGAAAGCCCGACATAACCGAGATAGAGGAACGGCGGGTGAAACGCGAGGCCCGGATCCTGTAGCAGCGGGTTGAGATCCTGCCCGTTGAATGGCGGTGTCCCCATCCGCAAAAACGGGTTGGAGGTGAGCAGGATGAAGGCGAAGAACGCGGCCCCGATCATCGCCTGCACGCTCAGCACCCGCGCCTTGAGCGAGGGCGGCAGGTTCGCGCCGAACCACGCCACCGCCCCGCCAAAGAGCGTGACGATCAGCACCCAAAGCAGCATCGAGCCCTCGTGATTGCCCCACACGCCGGTGATCTTGTAGAGCATCGGCTTGTCGGTATGGCTGTTCAGCGTGACAAGCCGCAACGAGAAATCCGAGGTGACAAAGGCCCATGTGAGCGCCGCAAAAGACGCCGCCGTCAGCAGGAATTGTATCGTCGCCGCAGGTTCGGCAAAGGCCATCCACCCTGGCCAGCGTTTATGCGCGCCGATCAGAGGGATGACCGCCTGCGCGCAGGCGACGAGAAAAGCCAGGATAAGGGCGAAGTGACCGAGTTCTGTAATCATGCGTCAGAGATAACGCAGGCTCGCCCCCGCGCCAATCGTAATCGGCGCAGGGCGCGGTTCACATTGTCGCGGGCGAGTTCATCCTTTCGCGCGCCATTCCTCCAGCGCCGGATTGCCTGAGGGGTTGAGCACGTGCAGCGCGATATCGGCATTGGAGCCGGGGTCGGCGGCACCGGGGCTGTCCGCGCGCAAGGCACGCAGGTGCGCCACGCTCTCCACCACCTGCGGCGCGCGCGCCAGCGTGGCGGCGATGGAGCGCTGAAAGTCCTGCCCCTTCACCTGATAGCGCGCGCCGAAATAGAAACTGACGATCGCGCCCAACAGCCACCAGAGCGGATCGGGCACCAGCGCCAGCCCCGCCATCCGCTCGCCGAACCACAGGGGGTCGACCATCGCCGCGATGAAAAGCGCCAGGGTGCCGAGTGCCAGGGCCGGGCGCGGAACGCGGTTCATGCCGTCGATGATCCGGTCGAACAGCCCGCGCCCGGTGTCCCGAAACTCCGCCGCCATCTGGTCGAGCGCGGCGCGCTGCGTCTCGAACCGGCGCTGATCGGCGGCCTCGGCGTTGACGCGAAATACCTCGGCAGTGTCGCGCACCACGTTGCCACCGGCACCAAACAATGCCCGCAGGATATCCATCACCATGCCGCCACCCTTTCCTGAAATGCCCGATCGCCAAGGTGAAAGCGCGGCGCAATGAACTCTTCGGCGCGGCGAATCCAGCCGCCTTTGCCGCCCGAGCGCGTCCGCGCGAACTTGCGGCTCGTGGGGCGGGCATCGGCCAGGGCAAAGTAATAATTGCGCCGCGCGATCCCATAGGCATCGGCGATGTGATCCGGGGCCGCATGTGCCGCGCGCGCCGCCGCGGCCTGCGTCTGCGGTCCGATGATTCCGTCCACATCCACCGCCTCGCCCATTTCGCGCAGCAGACGTTGCAGGATCTTCACCGCGTTGGCACCGGCATTGACATACATGTCAAAGACGCTGGCGCGCAGCGCCTCAGGCAGACCCGCGATACCGGGCCGACGATAGAAATGATCGATAAAGATGGCCACCGCCTGCCCCCGGCTGAGCCCCCTCACATCGCCGACATCCACGTCGCCATCGCGGTCGAGATCAAGCCCCAGCCGCCGCATCGTGTGGATCGTCACCCCGAAATTGGTGGCCCCGCCGGGATCGTCAGGGTCGTTCACGAAGCCGCCCTCGCGCGCGACGATCTCTTCGGCTATCTGTTCAATGCTTTGCATCCGCCTGCCCTATTTTCTCGCGTGAAACATCGCCGACAAGGATCAGGTCATAGGGGTTAACGAGCCGAAAGCGCCGCGCGCGGTCGTCTTGCCGACCCGTTTTTTTATCGTGGCGTTCCTTCGGCAAACGCCGAGTACATAAAGGTTGCACCGTTCTGCATTGTGCAACCCCGAATTGATTCGCGGTATTGCTTTGGTAAACCGTTGCGAAAACAAGCGCCTACCTGTCAATATAACTTTACTTCACGTAAGGTCACTTTTGTGTTATTCTTCTCTTGGTTGCATTTCACAAAATTTCGACGACCTGCAGCCATTCATTGTTTATAGCTTATGGAGGATAATATGGCCCAAAGAGATACCCCCGATCTTACCCACCTGAGCGGTCGCGACCTTGAGAAAGTCGCGGAGGCGCTTGCCGGTGGGCCTGTCCGTACTCTGCTCGCCAACAAGGAAGCAATTTCGGCGATGAGCATGGAAGACGTCAACAAGTTCGCCGAACTGGCCGCCGCCGGGCGTGCCAACTGCGGTGGCATCGGTTGCGGTTAACCCGGATAATTCACGACACCTGTATGATCGGCCGTGAGACCATGTTTTGCGCGAGGGTGCCATGACGAGCTCGAGCGTGATCTGCGTCCGGGTTAACGGCGGACGGCAATGTCCTCTGGGGCT